>NZ_LRUC01000020.1 GCF_001550095.1 Celeribacter ethanolicus
TGGGACCGCAATCAAATGGCCGCGCGCGCGGCGCAGGAACTTCAGGACGGCACCTATGTGAACCTCGGGATCGGCATCCCTACACTGGTGCCAAATTTCATCCCCGAAGGCGTCTCCGTGACGCTTCAGTCGGAGAACGGCATGCTCGGCATGGGCCCGTTTCCCTATGAGGGCGACGAGGACCCGGACCTGATCAACGCCGGCAAGCAGACCATCACGGAACTGCCCAACACCGCCTATTTCGACAGTTCTTTCAGCTTCGGCATGATCCGGGGCGGCAAGATCGCCATGGCAATTTTGGGGGCGATGGAGGTCGACGAGAAGGGCGATCTGGCGAACTGGATGATCCCCGGCAAGCTGGTCAAAGGCATGGGCGGCGCAATGGATCTCGTGGCGGGCGTGGGCCGTGTGGTGGTGGTGATGGATCACACCAACAAACACGGCGAGAGCAAACTTCTGCACCAATGCACCCTGCCGCTCACCGGTCAGGGCGTGGTGGATCGGGTGATCACCAATCTCGGCGTGCTGGATGTGGTCGAGGGCGGGTTGAAGATCGTCGAACTGGCCGAAGGCGTGTCTGAGGCAGAGCTGCGCGCCGCGACCGAGGCGAAAATCGTCAACTGATCTGAGTCTTTTCACTGCACTCAAGACAAGACGCGGCTCCCGGACGGGGCCGCGTTTTCTTTTGCAAAGATTGTTCGGAAATCCGAAACAGCACCACACTATCGCCCCAATTGTTATGTATTCAGCGGAGAAATCAGACACAGTCACAAGACCATGATCACAGAGCAGCCCTCCCCCAAATCAGAGCCCCCGACGGTCTGGAACCCCCTCACCTATACTGGCTGGGGCCGGGCGCGTTCCGCCGCGGGTCAAATCGCCCGCCCCGAACGTCAATCCGTCCTCGCCAGCGCTGTCGCCCAACGCCCCGCGCCCGCCTTCGGCCTGCGCCGCTCCTATGGCGACGTGGCGCTGAACGATGGCGGCAATTCCTATGACATGACCCGGCTCGACCGGGTGTTGGAATTCGGCACGGACAGCGGTCTCGTCACCGTCGAGGCCGGGATGCCCATCGGCGATCTGGCGCGGCTCACGGCCCCCAAGGGCTGGCTCCCCGCCGTGATGCCCGGCACCGGCTTTGCCACCGTCGGCGGCTGTATCGCCAATGACGTGCATGGCAAGAACCACCACACGCAGGGCAGCTTCGGACAACACGTGACCGAGATCACGCTTTTGCAAGGCGAGACCTCGCGCACCATCACCCCGGACAGCGGTGCGATCTGGCTGGCCACTCTCGGCGGGCTCGGCCAGACCGGGGTGATCGCCAAGGCAACCCTGCAACTCATGCCCTGCCCCGGCGAGATGATGCGCCTGACGGAACGGCGAATCGAGAACCTCGACGCCTTCCTGCGCGCCTTCGACGACAGCCAAACGCCCTACACGGTCGGCTGGATCGACGGCACCGCCACGGGCGATGCGCTTGGCCGTGGCATTCTTGAGGAAAGCGAACTGGTGACAGGGGTGGACAGCTCCGGCGAAGGCACAGTCTCGGTGCCGATGAATGCGCCGGGCTGGGCGCTGTCGTCTCCCATCGTGCGCCTGTTCAACGCCGCCTATCTCCGCAAAGTGCCGACCGGGGGCCGCACCTCTGTCAAACCGATCCACAAGGTGTTGTTCCCGCTCGATGCGCTTCACGACTGGAACCGGCTTTATGGCAAGCGCGGCTTCAACCAGTTCCAATGCGTCCTGCCCACGGATCGGGTCGACGTGCTGCGCGCGATGCTCGAAAAGATCGCCGCCTCGCATCTCTGTTCGCCGCTGGCCGTGCTCAAGAAGATGGGGCCGGGGCGTGGCGGCTATCTGTCCTTCCCGATGGAGGGCTATACGCTGGCCATCGACGTCCCGAACCGGGACGGATCGCAAGAGCTGATCGCCGAGCTGACCCAGATGACGCAGGACGCGGACGGGCGGATCTATTTCGCCAAGGACGGTGTCGCCGATGCGGCACAGATCATGGGCATGTACCCGGATCTGGACCTCTGGGCCGAGACCGTCAATGCCGCCGACCCAACCCGCGCGTTCGAAACCGATCTGGTGCGGCGTCTGAACCTGCGCGGGAAAGGGGCCTGAGATGCAACACATCTGGATCATTCTCGGCGCCACCTCCTCCATGGCCCGCGCCACGGCCCGCCGTCTCGCGAAAGACGGCGCGGTGCTCCTGCTCTGCGGTCGCGACATGGACGACCTCTCCGCCACCGCCAGCGATTGCCTTGCCCGTGGCGCAGCCAAAGCCGAAGCCCTGCGCTTCG
Organism: Celeribacter ethanolicus; assembly: GCF_001550095.1. Lineage (GTDB taxonomy): Bacteria > Pseudomonadota > Alphaproteobacteria > Rhodobacterales > Rhodobacteraceae > Celeribacter > Celeribacter ethanolicus. The sequence goes on from NZ_LRUC01000020.1 coordinate 2,310, forward strand.
ACGCCCGCAACAGCGCCACTTTCGCACCGATCATCGACCGCGCGCGCGCCGAGGACGGCACGCTCAACTGCGCCGTTTTCGTGGGGTCCATGCCCGAGCAATCCGCCATCGACGCCGATCCGACCCTGATCGACGGCGTGGTGCAGGACAGCCATATCGGCCCCGCCACCTTCCTCTCCCTGCTCGCCCCGCATCTCGAAGAGCGCGGCCAAGGCACGGTGGTGGGCGTCACCTCGGTGGCGGGAGATCGCGGCCGGATCGGCAATTACGTTTACGGCTCCGCGAAAGCGGGCTTCGCCACCTATCTCTCCGGCCTGCGCAACCGTCTGACGCGGGCGGGCGGGCATGTGGTCACCGTCAAACCAGGCTTTGTCGATACGGCGATGACCTGGGGCATCGAGGGCATGTTCCTCGTCGCCTCCCCCGACGCGGTGGCGAAAGACATCCTCAAGGCCGTGCACAAGAAAAAGAACGTAATCTACACGCCGTTCTTCTGGCGTTACATCATGCTGATCATCCGGTTGATCCCGGAATTCATCTTCAAGAAACTTTCGATCTGACGAGAGGGCTTTCGAGCCGTCTTTTCAGTTCTGCGCCCGCACCGCATTGGTCGCAAACACGCACCCATCCGAATACAGCTCCGGCGGAGTGAGACACAGCCCCTTGGCCACCTGCCAGGCCGCCAGAACCTTGGGCACATAGGCGCGGGTCTCGGCATAGGGCGGCGGGCCACCCGCAGCCTTCACCGCATTCTCTCCGGCATTATACCCCGCCAGCGCCAGCGCCACGTCGCCGTTGAATTCGGTCAGGAGCCAGTCGAGATAAGCAATGCCGCCCTTGATATTCTGATCCGGATCTTTGGCATCGACGCCGAACCGCTCCGCCGTCGCCGGAATGAGCTGCATCAGCCCCTGCGCCCCCGCCCCGCTCACCGCCTCCGCATTGCCGGAGGATTCGACCGCCATCACCGCCAGCGCCAGCGCGGGGCTCACCTTCGTCCCGATCGAGTGCAGCAAAAGCGAGGCGCCGTAGCGATTGGCGATGTCCGTGACCTGCTGAAAGCTCGGGCTGGGAACCGACTTGCCGGGATCGAGATCGAGCGCGGCCAAGGCCGCACCGAACCGTTCGGGGCCTGCCCCCGCAAGATCGTGCGGCACAGCACTCCAGTACCAGTCCAGCAATTCCGCAGGCACCGGGGCAACCGGATCGGGCACGGTCGGCGGGGCGGTCACGGTTTTCATCCCCGGCCTGATCTGCACGTCGATGAGATGCCCGGCCCCGCCGGAAGGCACTCCGATGCGTTTCGGACGCACCTCGGGCCAGGGCGGCGGCGCGCTCGCCTCCTCGGCACGCAAAGCAGAACCGCCAACAAGACAGCTCAGACTCACGACAAGCGCGCAAAACCCGGCGCGGTTCAGGAGAAACGACATGATCATACTGCTCTCAAGGGGCGGTCCGGTCCGGAACACTGGCCGCTTTTACCACCAGTTTCGCAAAAATCTCGCCCGAGAGCCAGAATTTTAGACGATTCCACCACCAATCTTATGCCAAGGTTAACCTGAAAAACCGCTAAAAAGCATTTTCAGACAAAATAGTTAAAATTTTTTTAACTTTAAAATCAATAAGTTAACCCTCACCTCTGCAAAATTCACGCCGTTTCCAAAAACGTACCAATCCTGCCCAACTCTCGCCCCAGTTGGGGGGCCATATAGGGTCATCGAAAGCGAGACGGAGCGCTGAGGCAAGGGAAACGCCAAGCTCGAAATCGCCAAGACGTGGAAACCAAACTGAACACATCCTCGGAGGGATATAAAATGGAATTCTTCAAGCTCTACAAACGCTTCTCCCGTGACGAAGACGGTGCCGTGACCGTTGACTGGGTCGTGCTGACCTCCGCCGTCGTGGGCCTCGGCATCGCCGTTCTGACCACCGTTTCCAAAGGCACCACAGCCCTCGGCGACAAAATTTCCACCGACCTCGCTGGCCGCACCGTGATCGACTACACCGCCACCGACACCGCGACCGACCCGGTCGCCGATCCGGCCCCCGACGCATAATCTACGTTTTCCGACACGTATCGGACTGCATGACACAACCGCGCCCCTCCCGGGCGCGGTTTTCCTTTCGGGCAAACCGTCTCTGGATCCCGGGCACCTTTGACGAACAGCCATCGGAATTCGCACCGTTTGTTCGGGAATCGGCAAAAATTCACGACTGCGCCGCGGTGAAACCACCAATTTGCCGTATTTCGATGAAACTCTGATCGGGTGTTCCCGGGGGACTGGACCGCGAAGCGGTCGGCATGCCCGGAAGTGGGGCCGCAAGTAGAGGGAAAGTCATGCGTATTATTTTCGGATTGGTCCTTGTGATCGGCGTCGCCCTGGCCGGGTTTGCCGTTCATATGACACGCGGGTACCTGTCGACCTATCAGGCCGAGCTGGACCGTGAGAAAGCCATGCGCGCCAATGTCGTCCAGACGACGGACATCTATGTCGCGGTCAAACCCCTCAGCTATGGCGACCCGCTTCTGCCGAACATGGTGAAAAAGATTCGCTGGCCAAACGACGCCATGCCGAAAGGCGCTTTCCTCACGGAAGAAGCCCTCTTCCCGGAAGGCCCGGACGTGCCGCGCCGGGTGTTGCGCAACATCGAACCGATGGAGCCCCTGCTCGCGGTCAAGCTCACCGCCCCCGGCGAAGATGCCGGTGTGGCCTCCCGTCTCGCCAAGGGCATGCGCGCCTTCGCGATCCGCGTCGACGTGGCCTCCGGCGTGTCGGGCTTCCTGCATCCGGGCGACCGTGTCGATGTCTACTGGACCGGGCGTCTGCCCGATTCCGGGCGCGACGTGACGAAGCTGATCCAGACTTCGATCCCGCTGGTCGCCGTCGACCAGATTTCCAACAGCGATCCGCAGACCACCAACATCGCCCGCACGGTGACCGTCGAAGCCACGCCGACGCAGGTCGCGACACTGGCGACGGCGCAAAGCACAGGACGTCTGTCGCTCGCCCTCGTCGGCCGTAACGACGACACCGTGATCGATAGTGTCGAGGTCGACAAGAACACGCTTCTGGGGATCGAGGAACAGGTCTACACCGCCGCCCCGAAAGCCAAGGTCTGTACGGTGCGCACCCGCAAAGGCGGCGAAATCATCGTAATGAACATTCCCTGCACGGAGTGAACGCCGCCGTCACGGCCCATCACCACGCTCACGAAATCCCGGATGGCGGCATCGCCGCAGCCGGGATTTTTCGATTTGATCAAAGACTTGCCCTGAGATGAGGTGAAAACCGGCCCTGCCACTTGTGGCTTCTCCACATCACAAACACCCGCCAAGAGATTGATTCTTGCAAAAAAAGTTAAATTAACGCATTGTCTGTCCAAATGGGTCGCAAAGAACCCGATGGATTGAGGCGTGGTCGACAGAGGCAGGATCACATGAAAACGTTGAATTTGATCAAGGCGGCCCTCGTCGGGCTTGCCGCACTCGGCGCTACCCCGACCGGGGCTTTCGCAGAGAAACTCCGCGTCATGACCGGAGCCCCCTCCGGCGTTCTGAACGTGCCGATGAACCGCGCCGTGGTTGTCGAAAGCGACGAACCCTTCGCCGAGATTTCGATCGCCAATGCGGCCATCGCCGACATTTCGACCCTGTCCGAACGCTCGATCTATGTGCTGGGCCGCGCGCCTGGCATGACCACCATGACACTTCTTGCGCCCGACGGTTCGTTGATCACCAACGTCCAGGTCCAGGTGACGCCGGATGTCACCGAGTTCAAGGAACGTCTGCGCCAGATCATGCCGAACGAGAGCATCGAAGTGCGCACCGCCAATGACGGGATCGTCCTGTCGGGCACGATCTCCTCGGCCATCATGATGAACCGGGCCATTGAACTGGCCGAACGCTATGCCCCGAACCGTGTGTCGAACATGATGAACATCGGCGGCACGCAACAGGTGATGTTGAAAGTCCGGTTCGCCGAGATGTCCCGTTCGGTGTCGAAAGATCTGAGCGCAGCGCTCGGTGTCGATTATTCCGCCGGAAGCGCGTCCGGCACAACATCTCTCGGCCCGTCGATGACCGGCGACGGCCTCGGCCAGCTCATGATCGGTGGCGCCATCGGCAACACGCAATTGGCCATCGCCATCGAGGCACTCGAGGAAAAAGGCGTCGTACGCACCCTTGCGGAACCGAACCTGACCGCCCTCTCGGGACAACAGGCGAAATTCCTCGCCGGGGGCGAGTATCCGATCCCCGTGCGCGACAACGATGGCGTGTCGATCAACTACAAACCCTTCGGCGTCGAGCTCGAGTTCACGCCCCGCGTGGTCAACGGCGATCAGATCAACCTTGAGATGCGCGCGGCCGTTTCCGGGGTCGACAGCTCTGTCAACTACACCGTCGACGGCTTCACCCTGAACTCCTTCAAACGCCGCGAAACCTCCACGACCGTGGAACTGCGCGACGGCCAGAGCTTTGCCATCGCCGGTCTGTTGCAGGACGATTTCGAGGATCTGGTCGGTCAGGTGCCATGGCTCGGTGACATACCGGTGCTCGGCGCGCTGTTTCGCTCGACCGATTACACCCGCCGCCAATCCGAGCTCGTCATCATCGTGACGCCGCATCTCGTGACGCCGGTGAATGGCATGGCGCTGAGCCTGCCGACCGACCGGGTGAAAATCCCCACGGAGGGTGAGCTTTTCCTCTTCGGCAAGACCTATGGCGGCACCACGGCCCCGAAAACCGGCGCAGCCGCGGAAGTCGCGAAGCAGGATTTCTCCGGCTCCTATGGCTACGTGATGGAGTAAGACGACATGCGGATTTCCCTGAAACTTTCCCTTGCCGCCACCGCACTTCTCGCCTTGGGTGCCTGTTCCGACCAGAACGCGCTGAACTACTTCAACCAGGAGGCCGGCGGCTATCTCGACAACGGCACCTTCGGCAATGCGACGATGAACAACACGCTCGCACAGACTGGCCAGTTGAAGTATGTGATCGACCTGAACGAGCGCTTTGCCGCCAGCGTGCCCACCACGGTGAATTTCGAATTCAACTCCGCGACGCTCGACGGTGCCGCCCGCGACGCGATCCGAAAACAGGCGCATTTCATGGCGCAATTCCCGGAAGTGCGCTTCCGCGTCTACGGTCACACCGATCTCGTCGGCTCCAACGCCTATAACAAAGCGCTGGGACTGCGCCGGGCGAAAGCCGTTGTTGCCGAACTGGCGCGCAATGGCATCTCCCGCTCGCGTCTCGAGGCCATGGTGTCCTTTGGTGAAACCCAGCCCCTGATCGTCACCCAGAGCCCGGAGCGCAAGAACCGCCGGACGGTCACGGAAGTCTCTGGTTTCGTGGAGAACTCCCCGTTGATCATGGATGGGAAATATGCCGAGATCGTCCGTCGCGGCTATCTCAGCAGCGCGCAATCTCGCACCAGCATTTCCGCCAGCGGCAGCGTCGACGGCTAAACGATCGTCGCGGAATAGCGAATTATTACGCGATTTCGGCCCTATTGTTGCCCCAATACCCCGGCACCTTATCCCCAATGGGAGCAGTATGCCCGACAACCGAGTCGGGCAAACGCGCCAGGGGATCAGGGCCGGGTTTCTCGTTTGAGGCACTCTGAGCCTCGGTAAGCCTGGCGTTCGAGATAAAGGACGCTTTGAGCAATGACGAGTGAAGCTCTATTGCAAAACGACCCGGCCCCGCTTGTGGCCTGTACCGTCAGCCGGGACGTACAGAACTTCGATCTTCTGATCGAGGACATGGAGGCTGAACTGGGCGAAGCCTGGGGCGATCTCTCCTTTGAAGACGCGCGGCAGTTTTTCCGCCAACCGGAAAGCGGCGGGCTGAAATTCGTCGCCATGGCGCTCGATCATGAGGACGAGAGCCTGTTGGCGATGATCGCGGATCTGATCAAGTCGGCCAAAGCACAGAATATCAAGGTGATTCTGGTCGCCGACGAAATTTCCCCCATGGTCCTGCATCAGTTGTTGCAACTGGGTGCCGAGGATTTCATCCCCTACCCGCTGCCGGAAAACGCCCTGCATGAGGCGATCGAACGGCTGGATGCGCCGCGCAAGGTGCCCGCCATCGACTTCGTGGATGCCCGCCCGACACATGCCGGCCAAGGCGGCGGGGCGCATGGTATCGTGCTGCCGGTGCAATCCATTTCTGGCGGGGCCGGCGCCACGACCATTGCGGTCAACCTCGCCTGGGAACTCGCCAATATCGAAAAGAAAGGCCCGCAGCCGCGTGTGCTTCTGATTGATTTCAACCTGCAATACGGCTCGGTTTCGACCTATCTCGACCTGCCACGGCGCAATGCGGTCTATGAGCTTTTGTCCTCCACCGAGATGATGGATGACGACGCTTTCAAGGGCGCGTTGATGAATTTCAACGACAAGCTTTCGGTGCTGACCTCGCCGCCGGACATCCTGCCGCTCGATTTCATCGATGCGACCGATGTGCAGCGTCTGCTCGACATGGGCCGCAAACATTTCGACTATGTCATTCTCGACATGCCGACGACGCTGGTGAGCTGGACCGAAACGGTGCTCAACGCCGCCGAATTCTATTTCGCGCCGGTCGAGCTGGATCTGCGCTCGGCCCAGAACATCCTGCGTCTGCGCAATGCGCTCAAGGCGGAGGAGCTGCCTTTCGACAAGATGCGCTTCCTGTTGAACCGGGCCCCGAAGGCGATGGATCTTTCCGCGAAGGCCCGTTTGAAACGCATGGCGGAGAACCTCGAAATCGACATCGACGTGCAATTTCCCGATGGCGGTCGCCCGGTGCGCGATGCCTGCGATCAGGGCATGCCGCTTGGTATCGAAGCCGCGAAAAATCCGCTGCGCAAGGAAATCCAGAAACTCGCGGCCTCGCTGCATGCGCGGCAGACCCAGCAACTCGAAGCGGCGCAATGAAGCCTGTCCACGGGCATGAGGTGAGAGAGCAAGACGATGTTTTCGCGATATAAAAAATCCGATGGTCAAAAGGTCGCCCCGGTCAGGACCGCAACCGCTGCCCCGACCCCGACCGCCGCGCAAGATCCCGCCCCGGCGAAAGCGCCCGCCCCGGCCGCCAAGGTTCAGCGTCGCGAAGCCCCGCGCAGCGCGCAGGTTGCGCCGCAGGACAAGGAACGCCGCCGCAAGGAGCGTCTGGGCGACATCAAGGTCGAGATGCACAAGCGCCTGCTTGAGGACCTGAACCTCGCCGCTCTGGAAACCGCGCAGGAAAAGGACCTGAAATCGGAGATTTCCGACATCACGGCGGAATTCCTCGCCGATCAGGGGCTGGTGCTGAACCGCGACGAACGCATCCTGCTCAATCAGGAGCTCTACGACGAAGTGCGCGGCCTCGGGCCGCTCGAGCCGCTTTTGAAAGATGAAAGCGTCAACGATATTCTCGTCAACGGCCCGCATCAGATCTTCATCGAACGCGCCGGCAAGCTCGAACTGTCGGACATCACCTTCAAGGACGAAAAGCACCTTCTCAGGATCATCGACAAGATCGTCTCCGCCGTGGGGCGTCGGGTCGACGAATCCAACCCCTATGTCGACGCCCGTCTCAAGGACGGGTCGCGTTTCAACGCCATGGTGCCCCCCGTTGCGGTGGACGGTTCCCTCGTCTCCATCCGGAAATTCAAAAAGGACAAGCTCGGCATCGACGATCTCGTCCGGTTCGGCGCCTTTACCGAGGAAATGGCCGCCTATCTTCAGGCCGCCGTCTCCACCCGTCTCAATGTCATCGTCTCCGGCGGGACGGGCTCCGGGAAAACCACCACGCTCAACGCCCTCTCGGGCTTCATCGACAACGATGAACGCATCCTGACGATCGAGGATACCGCGGAGCTTCAGCTTCAGCAGACCCATGTCGGCCGGATGGAAAGCCGGCCCGCCAACGTCGAGGGCAAGGGCGCCGTCACCCAGCGCGATTGTCTCCGCAACGCGCTGCGGATGCGTCCCGACCGGATCATCGTGGGTGAAACCCGCGGCGAGGAGGTGATCGACATGCTTCAGGCCATGAACACCGGCCACGACGGCTCGATGACCACGATCCACGCCAACTCGGCGCGCGATGGGGTGTCACGTCTCGAAAACATGATCGCCATGGCCGGGATCGAAATGCCTCTCAAGGCGGTGCGTTCGCAGATCGCCTCCGCCGTCAACCTGATCGTGCAGGCTTCGCGCCTTCAGGACGGTTCGCGCCGCATGGTCTCGATCACCGAAATCACCGGCATGGAGGGCGACGTGATCTCCATGCAGGAGGTGTTCCGCTTCCAGCGCACCGGCCTCACCCCCGACAACAAGATCATCGGCCATTTCACGGCGACCGGGGTCCGCAGCCACTTCTCGGAACGCTTCCGGATGTGGGGCTACGACCTGCCGCACGCGATTTTCGAACCGACCAACCCGCGTTAAGGAGCCTCCCCCCATGATCATTTCCCTGGAACCGGTCATTTACGGCGTCATCTTCATCGCCGTGCTGCTTCTGGTCGAAGGCATCTATCTGACCGTGTTCGGCAAGTCGATCTCGCTGAACTCCCGCGTCAACCGTCGCTACGAATTGCTCGAGAAAGGCACAGGCGACCGCGAGGAGGTGCTCAACCAGCTCCGCAAGGAGATGAGCCAGCACCTCAAGTCGCGTCAGGTTCCGCTCTATTCCGTGCTGGCCGAAAAGGCGCAGAAGGCCAATATCGCCTTCTCCCCCACCCAGCTTCTCATGGTCATGGTGCTTTTGGGCATGGTCGCCTTCGTCGGTCTGTCGATTGGCACCTCGGCCTCCCTGCCGATCCGCATCGCCGTCTCCGTCGGCATGGGCGTCGGCGCTGTCTATGTCTGGATCCAGGGCAAAGCCAAGAAACGTCTGAGCCTGATCGAGGAACAGCTTCCCGACGCCGTCGAACTCATGGTCCGCAGCTTGCGTGTCGGCCACCCGTTCTCCAATGCGCTCACCATCGTTTCCAAGGAGGTCCCCGATCCTCTGGGCACCGAAATGGGCGTGATCGCCGACGAGAGCGCCTATGGGCGCGACGTGGGCGAGGCGCTCAAGGATATGGCCGAACGGCTCGACATGCAGGATTTGCGCTTTCTCGCCGTCGCCGTGTCGATCCAGCAGCAATCGGGCGGCAACCTGGCCGAAGTGCTCGACGGTCTGGCCAAGGTGATCCGCTCGCGCTTCAAACTCTTCCGCCGGGTCAAGGCGATCACCGCCGAGGCGCAATGGTCCGGCAAGTTCCTCTCGGGCTTCCCGCTTCTGATGCTGCTGGCGATCAATCTGATGAAACCCGACTATTACGACCGGGTGAAGGACACATCCGCCTTCATCCCCGCCTGTCTCGTGGTCGCGGGCTTTCTCACGGTCAACATCTTCGTGATGAAATCGCTCGTGAACATCAAGGTCTGAGGAGGACACGCCATGCAAGAGTTCTTTACCTCGCTGCTCGGCGATCAGCTCGGCCCCTTCGGGCCGCTGATCCTCGTTGGCACGCTGGGCACCGTGCTGATCCTCGTCGCCCTGCCCGCGCTTCTGAACCGCAAACGCGACCCGATGGACCGGCTCAAGGCCCAGGCCCAGGCCAGCAAGGTGGCAAACAAGAAGGCCGCGCTGCGTTATGAGGACAAGAAAGGTGCGAAGCTCGAGAAATACTCCGCCTTCCTCGAACCGCAGGACGAGGAGGAGTATTCCGCCGCTCAGCTCAAGATGATCCAGGCGGGCTATCGCGGCAAGAATGCCGTGCGTATGTTCCACTTCGCGCAATTCGCGATGGGCATCGGCGCACTGATCCTGGGCCTGCTCTTTGCCCTGCTGAAATCTTCGCAACAAGAGGTGACGCCGCGCTCGCTGGTGTTCATGGTGCTGTTCCCGGCAGTAATAGGGTACATGCTGCCGAAATACTGGGTCACCCGCCGCGTCGAGGCCCGCAAGGAAGAGATCACCAACGGTTTCCCCGACGCGCTCGATCTCATGCTGGTCTGTGTCGAGGCCGGTCAGTCGCTCGATCAGGCGATCATCCGTGTGGCCAAGGAAATCCGCTCCGGCTTCCCGGCGCTGGCCGACGAATTCGAGATCGTCTCCTATGAGATCAAGGCCGGCAAGGACAAGACCGTCGTGCTGCGCGACATGGCGGAGCGCTGCGGCGTGCCGGATGTGGCCTCCTTCGTGACCGTGCTGATCCAGTCGCAGCAATTCGGGACATCCATTGCCGACGCGCTTCGGATTTATGCCGGTGAAATGCGTGACAAACGCGTGATGCGCGCAGAAGAGGCCGCAAACAAGTTGCCTACGAAGATGACCCTTGCCACAATGATGCTGACCGTGCCGCCGCTGCTGATCATCCTGATCGGACCGTCGGTCTATGACATCTACGTCCTGCTGTCGGAAGCCAGTTTCTGAGCCCCTTGCCCGGGGGGCGCGAACAACCGGTTCCGGTCACAGGACCACACAAGAAGGCAAGGGACAGCATGTCTCGACATCTCACGCGCGGCCGCCGATACGCCATCGGGGCTGCGCTTTTCCTCTCTCTCATGGCCGCTTGCGGCTCCGAAGACATGCTCAAGCCGCTCAGGGACAACGGCGATTATGCCCCCACAGGCGTCGATGCCCACGCGGTCTCGGTCGACGGGCTGATCGTCGGCCACCGTCTGATGGCGGCGGGCGAATACGAACTGGCGCTCAAGGCCTATTACCGTGCCGCAGCCCATCAGGGCATGACCGTCGACACGCTCTCGGCCATCGGCTCCGCCAAGCTGCGCCTCGGGCGTCTCGGCCAGGCCGAGGCCGATCTGCGTCGTGCGATCGAGCTGGACGACGCATTCGTTCCCGCCTGGAACAACCTCGGCGTCGTGTTGATGGAGCGCGGCGTCTATGGCGAGGCTGAGCGGGTGTTCCGCACCGCCTTTGCGCTGGACAGTGGCCAATCTGCCGAAATTCGCGAAAACCTGCGCTTGGCGCTCGCAAAACTCGAAAACCCCACGTATAGTGAGGAAAACGAGAGCAATTTCACCTTGGTGCGGCGCGGGACGAGCGAATACGAAATCCTTGCACGCTGAGATCGTCTGAGATCCGAAAACGGACCGGCGGTCGGAACGAGGCGAAAACGAGTTGAGGCAAACTGGGGCAACAAGAGGCGCGTCGTCACAAGGCGGACTGCCCGGCTCCGAGACAGAGGATGGCAGGCACCATGCGCAACCTTCATGTGATCACGCTCGCGCTGGCGGGCTCCGTGGCCCTGACGGCCTGTCAGAAACCCTTTGGTGGCGATGTGCGCCGCGCCGACACCTCCGTGAACGCCATTGACGGCGCCGGTCTCTCCGACATCATGCTCAACGCCGCCGATCCGGCCGAGGCGGTGAGCTATTTCTCGCGTGCAGTGGGGGAAAACCCCGACCGCATCGACCTGCAACGCGGGCTGGCGAAATCTCTGGTGCGTGCGGGCGAGACCCAGGCTGCGGTCAGCGCCTGGAAAAACGTCGTTGCGCACAAGGCCTCGACAATGGACGACCGCGTGGATTACGCCGATGCGCTGATCCGCACCGGAGCGTGGAAAGAGGCCGAGGCCCAGCTCGACGCCGTGCCGCCCACCCATGAGACCTACAAACGCTACCGGCTCGAGGCGATGATCGCCGACAGCAATCAGGAATGGAAGAAGGCTGACAGTTTCTATCAGACTGCCGTCGGCCTGACGACCCGTCCCGCCGGTGTGCTGAACAACTGGGGCTATTCGAAACTGACCCGTGGCGAATACAGCGAAGCGGAAAAACTCTTCGCACAGGCGATCACCTATGACTCCTCGCTGTTCACCGCCAAAAACAACCTCATCCTCGCCCGTGGCGCGCAGGGCAAATACGACCTGCCGGTGATGGAGATGACCCAGACAGAGCGCGCACAGCTTCTCTACACGCTGGGGCTTGCGGCGGTGAAGGCCGGGGACGTCACCATCGGCAAGGGGCTGATCAAGGACGCCATCGACACCCATCCGCAGCATTTCGAAGCCGCCGTGCGCTCGTTGCGCGCGCTGGAAGCGAACGTCTCGAACGGCTGACCCGCGCATGCTGACCCTGCCCTCTCAGGCCGCGCTCTGGTTCCTTTTGCCGGTCGCGCTGGTGTCCTTCGTCGCCGCGTTCAACGACCTGAAACGCATGAAACTGCCGAATGCCGTCGTTCTGGCCCTTGCCGCGATCTATGTGGTGATGGGACCGTTTCTGCTGCCGTTCGATCAGTATCTCTGGGGCTTTGCCCATGCCGCGGTGATGTATGTCGTCGCACTCTTTGCCTATGCCTATCTCGGCGTCGGCGCGGGCGACGGGAAATTCGCCGCCGCCATGGCGATGTTCATTCCCCTCGCGGATCTCGGCGCCGTTCTGACGCTCTTTGCCGCTTTCCTGCTGGGCGCCTTCTTCGCCCATCGCCTGTTGCGTGCCCTGCCGCCGGTGCGGCGCGCCACGCCGGACTGGATCTCCTGGGAGCATCGCAAATTCCCAATGGGGCTGGCGCTTGCCGGAACGATGATCAGCTATCTTGGGCTCGCGATCCGTTTCTGAGGTCGCAGGCCTTATTCTTTCACCACCGGATAAACCAGCATCATCGGATCGCGCAGCGGCGCGCGCAATGTCAGCCCCGCACTCTCCAGCCCGGCCAGCACACGGCGCGCCACTCCCGGATCGACCGGGCAGGTCGGCACGATGATGGCATCCGCGTTCTCCACCCCCGGCGTGCCGGAATAATACCACGGCGCACCGCCTTTCAGCGGGGCAAAATCCCCGAAAATCCAGATCGCGGAGGCAAGATCGGCGACAAAGAACTGGCTTGTCGCCGGAAAATTGAACGGCGGTTCCTTCAGCCGGTCCGCCATATAACGATGCACGGCCAGATCTCCTAACTGAAGCGCACAATGCGGCATGCTCTCGCCGAGGAATTCGAGCGGCGCGAACACCTTCTCGTCACCGGCATAGGGGGCAAGTTCCGGATGGCGCGCAGCAAGGTTTTCACGCGTCAGCATCATCGACGCCCGCCGCTCAGAAACAAACAGATCATCCAGACCCGCGCGGTCCGCGAAAGGCGGCACATAACCTTCCGTTTTCACAACGAGATTATGAAAAGGGCTGGTGACGATATTCTGCAACGAGGGCGCGATGAGGGCGAAGGCCACAAGCGCCAGCGCGGCAATGGCACCGCGCGCATCGGTGTTGAACAGAACCCGCCGCCCGCGCTCAGGCCGTTCCGCCAGAAGCAGGATGCACAAGAGGATGAGCCATTGCGGATCGTTGCCGAAATTCTGGTAGGTGACATAGACGAAGCCCGGCGCCAGCAGCAAAAGCAACAGCCCCGTACGGTCGCGCCCCGCCTGTCGCAGCACGATGATCGACAGGATCAGCGTGAGCGTCCCGATCAGGAACCGGGGCGCGTTTAACACGTCAACGAAGGACACGCCGGGGGCCGCACGGTTCCCCGAACGGGTGACCGTCAGCAGATCGGCGACATAGGCCGGAAAGAACTCCGTGCCGTAAATCGCCACCATCGCCAGAGCGACGGCGAGACCGCTCATCAGTCCCGCGAACAGACTGCGCCAGGCCCCGCGCAGCACGAAGCCAAACGCCACCGGCAGCACGAACCCCACGAAATAAGTCGGCTTGATCAGCGCCAGAACCGCCAGCATCAGCCCTGCGATCACGCCGTCAATCAGCGGGGCTTTGTCCCCGTCCCGTTCCGGCAGCACCGCCAGAAGCACCGCGATGAAGGACGCGACCCAGGCCCAGCGGTTGTAATACATCGCCACGGAGATCGCGGTGACATTCTCGCCATGCACCAGAGCGAGGATCATCGCCACCGCCACCACGCCAAAGCCCCAGGCCGCAAGCCCCGTGAGCCGTGAAAGCGCGACACGCGCAACCAGCGGTGCGAACAGCACGGCGATCAGAACCTGCGCAGCGACAAAGGCCTGCCCGACGCCCAGCCCCGCATCCATCATCCAGCGGATCGGCAGAAAGGCGAAAATCCCGATGGGAGTGGAGAAATCCAGATGCGGCACCTGCCCCAGCCCCATGCGCAGCAGCACGTCCACCATATGCGTGGCGTCGCCCTCGTGTTGCGTGAGATAGAGCCCGCCTTTGGCAAGCCCTGCCCCGCCCAGAACAAGGATCAGAACCGCAAGAAATACGATGTATCTTATCGGAGAAATTCGCCCCATCTGCCCTGCCTTATTCATTTTTGCGAAAGGTTATGGCCAAACACTCCGCATTGCAAATCCGTGCCGGTGAAACCGCGCGAAAATCTTGGCTTTATGTACGGGTCTCCGTAGACTGTCGGCAAAAGCACAAGCCTGCGAACAGGCACAACAGAGGGCAGCCACCATGACCATGATGGAACCGACACCGAACGTGATCGCACCCGTCGCACCGAAGCGCGCCGAGGAGACCGGCCTGTCGCCGGTGATGATGCGCGACATCGTGTTGAAAACCATGTTCCGCACCAATCTCGAACAGGTCTCGCGCCTCTCGATGGCGCTGTGCCTGCCGGTGTCGATCACGCAGGATCTGGTTGACCGTGCCCGCGAACAGGGGCTTGTCGAGGCCACCGGCACGATGCATGCGGGCGCGGGCTCCGAGATGGGATTTCGCCTTTCCGATACCGGCAAGGCGCGCGCGCTCGATGCGCTGTCGCAGTCGGAATATTACGGTGCGATGCCGATCCCGCTTGAGATTTATGCCGAGCAGGTGAAACGCCAGTCCGTGCGGAACATGAAGGTGACACGCGATGCGCTTCTGGGCGCGATGGGCCATCTGATCCTGCCCCCGAACCTTCTCGATCAGCTCGGGCCTGCGGTGGGTGCGGGGCGTTCGATCCTGATGTACGGCCCGCCGGGCAACGGGAAATCCTCGATTTCCAACGGCATTCGCGACGCGCTCGGCGATCTGATCTATGTGCCGCGCGCGATCGAGTACAACGGGTCGGTCATCACGGTTTACGACCCCCTTATGCATGTCAAACGCGAGGATGCGGAGGACAATCCCAATGCGCTCAGGAAAACCTCCAATCGCTTCGACCGGCGCTATGTGCGCTGTGAGCGGCCCTCTGTTGTGACCGGCGGTGAGCTGTCGCTCAACATGCTCGATCTGGTCTACAACCCCACCGCACGGACCTATCAGGCGCCTTTGCAGCTCAAATCCACCGGCGGGATTTTCATCGTCGACGACCTTGGCCGCCAGGAAGAACCGCCACAAAAGCTCGTCAACCGCTGGATCGTTCCGCTCGAAGAGAGCAAGGATATTCTGGCGCTCCAGTCCGGTGAAAAATTCGAAGTGCCGTTCGACACGCTGGTGATTTTCTCTACCAACTTCCACCCGAACAAGATCTTCGACACCGCCGCCCTTCGCCGGATTTTCTACAAGATCAAGATCGACGGGCCGGATCAGGCGGGGTTCCTGAAAATCTTCGCCATGGTCGCGCGCAAGAAAAAGATGCCGCTCAACGAGGAGGCGCTGGTCTACCTGCTCAAGGAAAAATACCCGACCATCGACAATGTCTACGCCAACTATCAGCCGGTCTTCCTGATCGACCAGATCATTTCGATCTGCGACTTCGAGGGCATCCCCTATCAGATGACGCCGGAGCTGATGGAACGGGCCTGGGCGAACATGTTCGTCGAAGAAAGCGAATTCGCGCACTAGTTTTGGACTTTAAGCCATCAGAAAGCCCTGAGCACAGCAAAAGAGGCCCCGCAGGGCCTCTGATCATGTTGCAGAATGTGGGCGCGCTCAGGCGGTCAGCCCCTCCGGCTCCGCCAGCCCGTGCGTGCGGCAACAGGCGGTGAGCGTGTTGGCCAGAAGGCAGGCGATGGTCATCGGTCCGACGCCGCCCGGCACCGGCGTGATCGCACCTGCAACCTCTTTCGCCGCGTCGAAGTCCACATCGCCCACGAGCCGCGTCTTGCCCTCGCCTTTTTCCGGCGCCGGGATGCGGTTGATGCCCACGTCGATCACGGTCGCGCCCGGTTTGATCCAGTCGCCCTGCACGAAATTCGGACGCCCCACGGCGGCCACGACGATATCGGCGCGTTTGACCACCTCGGCGAGGTCTTTCGTGCGCGAGTGCGCGATGGTCACCGTGCAGCTATCTCCCAAAAGAAGCTGTGCCATCGGCTTGCCGACAATGTTCGACCGGCCGATCACCACCGCAGTCTTGCCCGACAACTCGCCCAGATGATCGCGCAGCATCATCAGGCAGCCCAGAGGCGTGCAAGGCACCATGCTCTTTTGCCCGGTTCCCAGAAGCCCGACGTTGGAAATATGGAACCCGTCCACATCCTTCGCCGGGTCGATCGCGTTGATCACGAGGCTTTCGTTCAGATGCTTCGGAAGCGGCAGTTGCACAAGGATGCCATGCACCGCCTTGTCGCTGTTCAATTGTTCGATCAGTGCAAGAAGATCGGCCTCCGACGTGTCCGCAGGCAGTTTATGCTCGTAAGAGTGCATGCCGACCTCGACCGTCTGCTTGCCCTTCGAGCGCACATAGACCTCGGAGGCGGGATCGTCGCCAACCAGGACCACGGCAAGGCCGGGGGTCACACCCTGCGCTTCCTTGATCCGCGCCACATGGGTCGCAACACGTTCGCGCACGGAGACTGCGAACGCCTTGCCGTCGATCAGGGTTGCCGTCATGTCCTACTCCTTCGTCTCACGCCCGAGCACATGCTCTTCACGGGCAATCATCTCTTCGATCATCAAGGCCCACATCTGGCGCGCCAGAACCGGGTCGAACCCGCTCAGCCGAGCGCGAGCCTCCACCTTGTCGAGCACATCGAGCACCCGGGCTTCGATCCGCGCCGGAAGCCCCTCGCCCGGCTTGATCTCGGCCGCACGGTCGATATGCGCCTGACGCACAGACAGAAGATCGACGAGCCTGCGGTCGAGTTCGTCGATCTGGCCGCGCAACTCGGCCATCGTACCGATCTCTTTCGGTGATTTCAGCATCATAGTCATCCCTTGTGGGCCTTTCGCGGGCCTTTATCATGCCCGCGCCCTCAGCGAAAGCTCAGGCCTTGTGCAGCGTCACGAAGAGCCGCTTGAACGGGAACCAAGCCCGGCCCTGACGGTCGATCGGATAGGCGGCGTTCAGCTCTGTGTCATAGGCGTCGAGATAGGCATCCAAACGCCCCTGCGCCCCGAAATGCTCGAGATAGGGGCGCAAATAGGTAGCCTGGGTGAAATGCCGCACCGGATGGCCGAAGGGCGCTTTGATCTCCTGCATATATTCCGTCATCCAGACCCGGACCTCACCGAAGGGCTCCAGAATGCTGACATAGCTGCGCGGCGGCAGCACATTGGAATTCGCATCCGTATCGGGGAAGGCCTCCGGATCGAGACGGTTCGCCACTTCGCGCGCGAGCACATGGGACGGCGCATCGTGCTGGCTCGGGACCTGCATGGCAAACCAGCCGCCGGGGGCGAGAAACTGCATCAGATGCGGCAGAACGCTGCGGTGATCCGGCACCCAGTTCAGCGCCGCATTGGTGAAGATCAGCGCCAGATCGGCGCCAAGGTCCTGACTGGCAAGATCGCCGCTCCGCACTTCGGCATAGGCCCCCGTGGCTTCTGCCGCCTCACGCATCGCCTGCGACTGCTCGAGACCATATAGCGCATGGCCGGAAAAGCGGTCCGCCAGAAGACCGCCGACACCGCCCGAGCCACAGCCGAGATCCATGATCGCCCCGTCGGGAATCTCCCCCACGGCGGCGAGAAGATCGCGGGCGGGCAGAAGGCGCAGATCGTAATATTGCGCGTATTTCGTGGGGCTCCAGTCGCTCATGCGGGTCTCCTCAAGCAAAAACCGCGCCCCGGAAAGGGACGCGGTCTCTGTCTAACAGGCTTTCGGGCCTCAGGCCATGGGTTCAGGCTCCATGCCGCCATCGCCTTTGGGCTTTTTCTTGGTCTTCGGGATCGCCGTGACCGACGCCTCACCGGATCCCCCGGAGCCGCCCTCGTCCTCGTCCGCCTGCGGCGGCAGACCGGCGATCACGCGTTTGATCTCTTCACCGGTGAGGGTTTCGTATTCCAGAAGCCCCTGCGCCAGTCGTTCCCATTCCTCTTCGTATTCCGAGATGATGCGATACGCCTCGGCATAGCCTTCGTCGATGAAGCGTTTGACCTCTTCCTCGATCAGCTCCTTGGTATGGGCCGACACGGAGAGCCCCGTGGTGTTGCCCTGATAGCCCTCGGCAGCCTCGGCATAGTCGATGTTCCCGACCTTGTCGGACATGCCGTAGCGCATCACCATGGCACGCGCGAGTTGCGAGGCCTGCTGAATGTCGCCAACGGGGCCGGAGGACACTTCCTCTTCACCGTATTTGAAGATCTCGGCGGCTTTCCCAGCCATGGTCATGGCGATGCGCTGACGCGCCTCGTCCTTGAAGAGCTGGAGCTTGTCCATTTCCGGCAGGCTCATCACCATCCCAAGCGCACCACCGCGCGGGATGATCGTCGCCTTGTAGACCGGATCGCATTTCGGCAGCTTGAGTCCGACGATGGCGTGACCGGCCTCGTGATAGGCGGTCTTTTCCTTTTGCTCGTCGGTCAGAACCATGGAGCGGCGCTCCGCCCCCATCATCACCTTGTCCTTGGCCTGTTCGAAATCTTCCATCGTCACCTGACGACGGCCGACACGGGCAGCCATGAGCGCAGCCTCGTTCACGAGGTTGGCAAGATCCGCGCCGGAGAAGCCGGGCGTGCCGCGCGCGATGATGCGCAGATCGACATCCGGGCCAAGCGGCACTTTGCGGGCATGGACGTTGAGGATTTTCTCGCGGCCTTTGATGTCCGGGTTCGGCACAGTGATCTGCCGGTCGAAACGACCGGGACGCAGCAGTGCCGGATCGAGCACGTCACGACGGTTGGTCGCGGCAATGATGATCACGCCTTCGTTCGATTCAAAGCCATCCATCTCAACGAGCAGCTGGTTGAGTGTTTGCTCGCGCTCATCGTTCCCGCCGCCATAACCGGCACCACGGTGACGACCGACCGCGTCGATCTCGTCGATGAACACGATACAGGGCGCATTCTTTTTGGCTTGTTCGAACATATCCCGAACACGCGACGCACCGACACCCACGAACATTTCGACAAAGTCGGAACCGGAGATGGTGAAGAACGGCACGCCCGCCTCCCCCGCAATGGCCCGCGCCAGAAGCGTTTTACCGGTGCCCGGAGGGCCCACGAGCAAAGCGCCTTTCGGGATTTTGCCGCCCAGAGCCGAGAATTTCTGCGGATTGCGCAGGAATTCGACGATCTCTTCCAGCTCTTCCTTGGCCTCGTCGATGCCCGCGACATCGTCAAAGGTGACGCGGCCTTGCTTTTCGGTCAACAGTTTCGCGCGCGATTTGCCAAAGCCCATCGCCCCGCCTTTGCCGCCGCCCTGCATCCGGTTCATGAAATAGATCCACACGCCGATGATCAGGAAAATTGGCAAGAAGGAGATGACGAACGGCATGATGCCGCTTTCTTCCTGCGGCTTGCCTTCGACGTTCACATCCTTGGCCAGAAGCTCGCTCACGAGGTTCTGATCGCCCGGGTTGATCGTATATTTCTGGCGGCTGTCCGCACCGGTGAAATAGACTTTCTCCCCGTCGACTTTGACAGAGGTGACCGTGCCGTCATCCACTTTCGTCATGAATTCGGAATAGGGGACGACTTCCGACGACATGCTCGACTGATTGCCGCCCAGCACCTGAAACAGGGCCAGAACCAGCATCAAGAGCACGAGCCAGAAGGCAAGATTGCGTGCATTGCCCAAAGGGGATCTCCTTGATTGATCATTCACGCCCGACCGAACCCGGTCGCGCGCGCGGGGTTCCCTATAAAATAGGGATCATGAGGCCAAGTTCAATGCGATAAAAGCGCAGTATGGAAACCGCCCTTCGCCGGAACGAGACGCGCTGTCGCCGGACCGTGACCCGCCAGAGGGGCCGCGATCAGCGTATTGCCCACAAACAGCGCCGGAGACGCGATCAGGCTTTCACGCGGCGGCGCAGTCGCGGGCCGCTCGCCCAGTTGCAACAAGCCGTCTTCCCCCAACGCACGCACGATACCGTCTTGATTTTCAACGCTTTCGACAATCCAGCGCCCATCCCAAAGCGCGCCGGGCAAGGCCACGGTGCCCGCCACGGCGGCATGCTCGCGCGTGAGCCGAAAGCTCTCCTTGCCACCCAAAAGCCGCACGCCATGCAGCGTCGCATCGCGACCGCGCATCATCGCGGAGAGAAATTCCTGCAATTTCATGCCCCTTGGGCCGTAATCCGCCGAGGAAATCCACCGCAGGGCCGCTTCCACCAGACGCCGGTTCACCTCCGGCGCGCCCTCGGCAAACCGTCGCCGGTCGAGGATCAGATCGCCACGATCTTCGGTCACGCAATCGAGCGCATGGTCGTGAGTCGCAAAATCCAGAGCGGAACGCACCTGTGACAGGTGATCCATCACCCGCCCCACCACATGCGCATCAATTCCGAGCTTCGTCAGTTCCGCCATCGCGCGCCGCGCCTTCACCCGCTCATAGGCCTCATCGTCATTCGACGGATCGTCCACCCAGGGCTCGCGCAGCTCCCGCAGATATTGCCGAAGCTCAAACCGTTCCTGCATCAACAGCGGCCGCACCCAGGTGATGCCGTCCGACACCCGCCGTCGCTGCATCCCCGTCAGCCCGTCGATCCCCGACGCCCGCGCCAGACGCATGAAAAACGTCTCCGCCTGATCGTCGGCGGTATGCGCCAGCGCGATGGTGGAAATCCCCTGCCCCTTGGCCCAGTCCGCCATGAGCCGATACCGCGCACGTCGCGCCGCGTCCTGAAGATTTCCGTCCGCCGTCTTCCCGGCCCAGTTCAATGTCGTGTGCCTGATCCGAAGCCGCTCGGACACCTCGGCCACGAACCGCGCTTCCTCTGCGGCCTCCGGGCGCAGCCCGTGGTTCACCGTCACCGCCTGAAGCCGCACTTTCTCTTCGCGCGCCCACTCACTCAGCAGATGCAGCAAAGCCATACTGTCTCCACCGCCGGAGACGGCCACGGCCAGATGATCGGGTTTCTCGAAGGCAAAGGCGGTGGCCACGAAATGGCGCAACATCGCCCGGTTCGTCTCCACCCCGGTCATGTGCTTACGGGCAGCCGAAGCCGCGCGCCTCCGTCGGAGCCTGCGCCGCAGCGGTCGACCCCGGGAAACGGGCACCAACCTCACCATACATGACACAGGCCTTGTCGGTCTGGCCCAGCTTGCCCAAAGCGCCCGCCAGTTTCAAAAGCGCATCGGGCGCGCGCTCGCCTTCCGGGTTGCCGGAGAAACTGTCGAGATAGGCCCGCGCCGCATTGGCGGTATCGCCCGCCGCCGTCAGAGCCTCGCCCCGCATGTAATGCGCTTCGGCGGTCAGGTAACCGCCGGTGTAGGTCTGGGCAAAGGTGGCAAAAGCGTCGGCAGACGCCTGATACTGGCCTTGGTCATAAAGCGCCTTGGCGGCATCGAAATCGCTCTGTTCGGTCATGGCAAGATTGCTGCCGTCATCCATATTCGCCCCCGGTCCCGGAACGATCACATCTGTGGCCCCGGTCTCAGCGGTTTCACCGCCCAAAGGGCTCAGCGGCGGCAGGTTGCCGACATCGCAACCGCTCTCCAGCTCGCAAAGCCGGAAATTCAGGTCGTCCAACTGGTTGGTGCCGTCCTTGACCACCCGGTCGATGCGGAACTCCAACGCTTCGAGCTTCGCCGTCAGATTGGCCAGAGACGCCTCCATCAGATCGACGCGTTGAAGCGTATCGGTACCCGCGAACTGCGTGTTCGGCGCGCCGGTGGTGGAGAGCTCGCGCTTGAGCTTGTTGATCTCGACGGACAGCACAGCCGCCTCCTGACGAATATCCGCCAGCGTCTGCGCATCCTGCGCCCAGAGAGCACCGCCAACGCAGCTCAGCGCCAGCGCCGCGCCAAAGATCGTCGCTTTCATCGCAAACTCTCCCTTTTCGCTTACATGCCTGCGCCAGCGGCGAGCACAGTCACCGCGCGACGGTTCTGGCTGTAGCAGCTTTCATCCGAACAGACGGCGAGCGGGCGCTCCTTGCCGTAGGGGATGGTTTTCAGGCGCGAGGGGGCGACGCCTTGGCTGATCAGGTAATCCTGAACCGAGGCGGCGCGGCGGGCGGAAAGCGCAAAGTTGTATTCGCGGGTGCCCTGTTCGTCGGCATGGCCTTCGATGATCGCGGTGTATCCCGGGTTGCTGTTCAGCCAGTTGGCCTGACCGGCCAGAATGGTGCGCGCCTCATCCGAAACCGTAGATTGGTCCACGGCAAAAAGCACGCGGTCGCCCACGGTCTGGTTGAAATAGGCGATCGAGGTCGGATCGGACACCGACCCGTCCATCAGGCCATTGGCACCGACGCCATTGGCGGAAGAGCTGCCGTTGTTGCCGAAACGGCCGGGGTTGGTACAGGCGGAAAGGCCAAGGGCCGCGACAAGAAGAAACGCGCGGGAGGCTTTGGAGGTCAGAAACTGGGACATGGATGATCCTTTGGGAGGCTCGGAACTGCTCTGGTTTGGACTATAGCAGCCTCCCCTGGACTTGGGGAGGGTGCAGAATTTCACTTAAACGTTTTGCCCATCCGGGCGGCGCAGACAACACATCGGTGCGCCATGCCCCCGTGGAACGGGGTCCGACAAAAGTCCGACGCAAGGCCGACACTTATCCGACACGCAAATTTCACTTCAACAGCGGCGACCAGGCCGGATCGGAAGCGCCCGCCGTGGTCGGCACACGTTTCAGGTTCCGCCCGGAAATGTCTACGGTGTAAAGCGCGCTTTCGCCGCCCGTGCCCTGACTTTCCCGGGTGAACATGATCACCCGGCCATTGGGCGCCCAGCTCGGGCCTTCGTCGAGGAAGGACGCGGTCAGCAGGCGCTCTTCAGAGCCGTCGGTGCGCATCACGCCGATGTGGAACCGACCCTGATTTTGTTTCGTGAAAGCAATGAGATCACCGCGCGGAGACCACACCGGCGTGCCATAGCGCCCGATCCCCGAAGAGATCCGCCGCGCCTCACCGCCGCCCGCGGGCATGATATAAAGTTGCTGCGTGCCGGAACGGTCGGATTCGAACACGATCTGCGTACCATCGGGCGAAAAACTCGGCGCGGTCTCGATGGCAGGCGTGTTGGTCAGCCGGGTGATCTGCGACGAGGCGATGTCCATACGGTAGAGATCGGTGTTCGACCCCGTGGACATGGAATAGACGATGGAGCGTCCGTCGGGCGAGAACCGCGGCGCAAAGGTCACGGATTCGGCCGGAACCGGCAGGCGCGTGCGCGTCACCGTGCCGACGTCGAGCATCATGATCTGCGGCGTGCCGGTTTCATAGGAGGTGTAGAGCACCCGGTCGCCCGTGGGGGAAAAACGCGGTGCGAAGACGATGTAATGGTCGTCGGTCAGGTACTGAAGCCCCGCCCCATCGTAATCCATCACGCCTAGGCGTTTCTTGCGGTCGTTCTTCGGCCCGGTCTGCGACACGAAGACCACGCGGCTGTCGAAATAACCGCCCTCGCCGGTGATCCGGGAATAGACCACATCGGCCACCTTATGCGCGATCCGGCGCCAGCTCGTGGTCGAACCGCCGAGTTGCAACCCGGAACCCAGCGGCGCTTCGGCATAGACGTCGAAGACCCGGAACTTGACCGACAGGTTGCCCGCGCTGTCCATGCTCACAGCCCCGGTCACCAGCCCCTGCGCGTTGATCGCTTTCCAGTCGGCATATTGCACGGCAGCGCCGAAATTCGTCACCTGCGAGATATAGGCCGAGGACGGAATTTCCCGGAACAACCCGGTGCCCACGAGATCGGCGGCGATCACTTCGGAGATCTGCCGGGCATAATCGGCGGCCTGCGGCGTCTCGGCCACAAAATCCGGCAGGGCGAGCGGAAGGGGTTCGATCACACCGCGCGTGATGTCGAGTTTCAGCGGCCCCGGATCCTGCGCCAACGCAGGCGCAGTGCTCCCCAGGGACAGCGCGGCAACGGCAGCACAGGCAAAAGCGGTCAGGCGTTTCATTTAAACCTCATCTGTTCGGGATCGAACGTCATTTCGATATTGCGCCAATGGGCATATTTTTCCACCGGCAAGGGGAATCCTTTAGCCCCACAGCGGATAATCGCGCGTCGGGCCACCTCGAAAGCGGCTGTCGCGCCCGCCTCCGTGCCGCCCGTGTGGGACAGGAGCTTGATGGAACCGCCTTGCGGGGTGCCGTCTTCATTCATCGCGACACTGACCGTGATCACGGTGCGCATCGCATCGGTCGACATCGCGCCGACGTTCCAGCATTGCGACACGGCCACACGCATGCCCTCGCGCTCCCCTGCCGTGAGCGGTGGACCGACCGGACGTTCGGGGGCGGCGGGGCTTCCGACGCTCTCGGCGGCAAGGGCGGCGGCGGCCGCCGCTGCGGCTTCGGCCACGGCGTCGGAGCTGTCTTGTTTCGGCTCGGCTTCCGGCTCAGCCATCGGCGTGGCGGGTTTCGGCGTCTCCTGCGCCTTCTCCGCCGCTGCCGCCTGCGCCGCCAGATTGGCCGGGCGCGATTTCGGACGCGGCGAGGTCGACATACCCGAAGGCTTCTCGGCCTCGGTCACGATCTCTGTCGTCGTCTCCTGTGGCGCGGCTTCCTCGACCTTCTCTTCGACCACCTCGGGGCTCTCGCTTTCCTCATTGGCGGCTTCGACCGGCGCATCGGAAATTTCCGGCTGCGGTTCGGGCGCAGTCACCACCTGATCGGCGATACGCGGCACCGGGCGTGGCGTCGGTTTGCGATCCGGAATGTCGGGCAGGCCCGCACCCGGATCCTCGAGCGAAATCTCCGGTTCGGCCTGCGGACTCGGCGGCGTCGGCTGCACCTCGACCGGCGGCGTCACAGCCTCCGGCGTGACGGGCTTCGGCTCGGGCGCGGTGGGCGGCGGTGTCTCCGGTGTACTCGGCGAGGGCTTCGTCTCTGCGGGCTGGCTCACTTCCGGCGCGCTTTCCGTTTCCGGCGCGCGCATCTCCGGGGCCACCTCATAAGTGTCGGGCGCCGTGCTCTGCGCCACGAGGGCGGCGTATTCGCTCTCGGAGATCAGCGCCACCTCCTGTACGGACACGTCCGAAGGCTCCTCGGGATGCAGGAACAGCCCCCCGAACAGCACATAGGCAATCAGGCCGATATGGCCCGCGCCGGAGATATATTGGCCCGCGTTCACGCGTTTTGCCCCTTAGTTTCCGGACCCGTCGAGACGTGGCCCGCCCTGCTCGGTCACAAGACCGATGGAGCGAAACCCGCCCGCGTTCAATGCTCCCATCACCTGAGCCACACGAGCGTAGGGCACCGATCCGTCGGCGCGCAGGAAGATTTTATCGTCCTGACGCTCGGCGGCGATGGCTTTGAGCTTGGTCACAAGATCCTCTTCGGGGGTCTCGTTCGCCATCAAGAGAACCTGCCCATCGGCGGTGAGCGTGATGGTCAGCGGTTCCTGTTCTTCCTGCGGCAGGGCCGTTGCCGCCGTTTCCGGCAGCTCGATGGGCACACCCACGGTCATCATCGGCGCGGCCACCATGAAGATGATCAGCAAAACGAGCATGACGTCGACGAAAGGCGTGACGTTGATCTCGCTCATCGCGGCGGGGCGACGACGGCGCCCTCTGCGACCGCCTCCCCCCGATTTCTGAATGACACCGGCACCCATCTTAACTGTCCAGCTCGCGCGACAGGATGGTGGCGAATTCGTCGGCAAAGGCCTCGTAGCCGCCAAGGATACGTTCGCTGTCGGCGTTCAGCTTGTTGTAGAAGATCACCGCCGGAATAGCCGCGAGAAGACCGAGCGCGGTTGCCAAAAGCGCCTCCGCGATCCCCGGTGCCACAACGGCAAGGTTGGTGGACTGCGCCATGGCGATGTCTTCGAACGCGGTCTTGATCCCCCAAACGGTGCCGAAGAGACCGACGAACGGCCCGGTGGAACCGACGGTCGCGAGGAAGGACAGACCTTTGGTCATCTCTTCGCTCTCTTTGGCGATGGCCACATCCATCGACCGGTCGATCCGCGACTGGGCGCCTGCGATCAGCCCGCCATCTGCGCGATGCGAGCGACGCCATTCGGTCATGCCCGCAGAAAACACCCGCTCCGGCGCAGACATCGGCCCGCCGGAGATCTGGTCATACAGCTCATCCAACGGCTCGCCCGACCAGAAGGCCTGATCGAAAGCCGCCGCCTCGGCACGGGCTTTTTTGTAGGAAATGAATTTCTGGATGATGATCGACCATGACCAGAAAGAGGCCACGATCAGCATCAGCATCACGATTTTCACGGTGAAGGTGGCGCGCATGAAAAGCGCGAGCAAGGAGAAGTCGATCTCCTGCGCCATCGCAAGGGTTTGTTGGTCCATGAACCTGCTCTTTAATCGCCTTTATGGGCCGCATTTGCACGGCTCTCATCATTACCCCCGATTCTATCGCATCGTCAGGGGGAGCGCCAACACGAACATGTGAGGCGAGGCAGGAATTTGCGGAATTTCGACAGTTCAGTGCAGATTTCGGCGGAGATTTGCCGGAAGACGCGCCGGATGACCGGTTGCGGTGAGCGCCACGATGGTCACCTGTGCCGAAAACAGCACATCCTCGCCGCGTTTGACCACCTGGGTCATCACGATCCGCGCCCCTGTCATGGCCTCCAAAGCGGTTTCCACAGTGAGATCGTCATCGAATTTCGCAGGCGCGAGGTAATCCGCCTCGACCCGGCGGACGGCAAAGACGATCCCATCCTCCTCCTTCAGCTTGACCTGATCAATGCCCAGATCGCGCACCCATTCGGTGCGCGCGCGTTCAATAAACTTGAGGTAATTGGCGTAATAGACGATGCCCGCGAGATCGGTGTCCTCGTAATAGACATGGACGGGAAATCTGTGGGTCATCGTCTTGGCCTTTCGTTTTGGTCACGACCCTATTGGCCGAGCGGATAGCTCGCAAGGGTCTCATAAAGCGCGCCTTCATGGCTCAGGAGAGACTGGACCATATCAAAACTAGCGGGGCGGAACGCGGGGGCATGAAAGTCCCCGTTCACCATAAGAAACCGTTCAAGCTCATCGCGCTCGCCAAAGCCCAGCCGTTGAAACCGGCGCAGGGTGACATGCGGGCGGAACCTTTTGTGCGACAGTTCGATGCCAACCGCCCGCGCTGCCTGCCGGACTTTCTTGTGCAAATCGCTGAGCGCCTCATTTGGCCGCACGGCGGCAAAGAGCAGGCGCGGCTTGTCGCTACCGAAGAGGTCGAGCCCGTCGATGGCGATCTCAGGCGCAGACAGATACAGCCCGGACAACGCCTCATGCAGATCGGCCAGAAGCTCTTCCGGCTGCTCATCGAGAAACGCGAGCGTGATATGCATATTCTCCGCCGGCACGGCCCGCCCGAACCGAAGCCCCGCCGCCAGTTCTTCAAGCCGGTCGCGCAAATCTTCCGGCAGAGGAATGCCGACAAAGACTCTCACCGGCCTGTCATCCCGCAATCACCCGCGCGTAGAGCCTAAGCGCATGTGACGCCTCCCGCGCAGCATTGGGCAGCATCGGATCGTAGGCCGCACGCAGCACATTAGCCACATCCGGGCGCACCACCGTGCCCTCGGGCGCAACGGCCAGCGGGCTGTCCTGAGTGAATTCCACATCCGACCACAGAAGCATCGCCTGCACCGCCTGGCTCAGCGCGATCACCTCGGCAGGCACCTCATCCATCGCGCCGCCCATGCGCACGAAGGTAAAA
Source organism: Celeribacter ethanolicus (assembly GCF_001550095.1). Taxonomy (GTDB): domain Bacteria; phylum Pseudomonadota; class Alphaproteobacteria; order Rhodobacterales; family Rhodobacteraceae; genus Celeribacter; species Celeribacter ethanolicus. The sequence continues at coordinate 30,095 of NZ_LRUC01000020.1, forward strand.
CAGGCCTTGATCGCACCTTGGTCGTCAAACCGAAACGCCCGGTACTGATGCGCGCCGCGCTCTTGGAGTGTCGCCACCCGTGCCTCCAAATCGGGGATCAGATCGCCCATATGCGGCACATCCAACAGCTCCGCCCAATCGGACAGGAAAAACACCATGAGGTTGCTGCCCAACTCCGGGTCCATTTCCTCGATCCGGTGCCCCGCGATGGCGACACAGGCTTCGATGGCGGATTTCACCGTCACCAGCGTCTCTTCCTCGACACCAAAGACAACCGGCGCAATCGGCCGCCCCCAGCGCGCAAAGACATAGTCGCCGTTCGAACGGGTGAAAAACTCTTCGATACGTTCCGGTGTGATCTCGCTCATGTGGCCCTCTCGCGTCTCTTGCCGTCCTTTTGCTACAGCGCGACTTGCGCGGCAACCCCTGCCCCGCGTAACCTCCGACACAGACAAGACGAGGCACATCATGAGCAAGACGATCTACATCCTGAACGGTCCCAACCTGAACCTTCTGGGCAAACGCCAACCGGAGATTTACGGCCATGACACGCTCGAAGATGTCGAGGCGCTTTGTGCCGCCGAGGCCGCAACGCATGACCTCGACGTGGTTTTCGCCCAGTCGAACCATGAGGGCGAGATCATCGAGCTGATCCATGAAGCCCGCGAAAAAGCCGCCGGCATCGTCATCAACCCGGCGGCCTACACGCATACTTCGGTCGCCATTCTCGACGCGCTCAACACCTTCGAAGGCCCGGTGATCGAGGTCCATATCAGCCAGGTCCACAAACGCGAGGCCTTCCGCCATCATTCCTATGTCTCGATGCGCGCCGATGCGGTCATGGCCGGGTTCGGGATCAATGGCTACCGTCTGGCCGTGGCGCAGATGGGACACCTTCTGGGCTAAATCTCACTCGGTGTGATCGACAAACACCTGAATGATCGCCTGCGGCAGCGGCTGGTTCTGGGCATCGCCATAAAACCGCAGCCCCGCGGGCGGCTCAAATTCCGAACGGTCGATCACCGCCACCATGGCATGCCCATCCCGGCTCATCGCCAAGGCGCCTTCGAGAGAACCGCAGGCATCGGTCTTGCAACCACTCGCCACAAGCCAGTCGCCTTGCCACTCCAGCAAGCTCGCCTGCTCAAAGAGCGCCCGAAGATCGAGCAGGCCCACCGGCCCTACGGTCGCAAGAAACCGCCCCTCCCAAGCCGGATCGTTGACCAAAAGCTTCGGATGCTGCCCCTGCCACTCGGCGACCTGCGTAAAGCCCAGCGATTTCGGAGGGCCCAGCTCCTCATGAAGCTCATGCCCCACGAGCCAATAGCGCACATCCCCACTCTGACCTGGCTCCGTCGCCGGAGAGATCACCTCGATCCCGCGCTCTGTCACCAAGGCTTTGCCGTCGTCGTGACAGGTCCCGAACATGTCAGAAACCCAAACCGGCTCGCTCCCGGCATCGACATAAACCCATTGCTTCGGACAGCCCGTCCCGCCGGAGGCCAAGAGGATCAGCAACACATCCCCATCCTGCGCCGCAATGTCGAGGTGATCCGCCGCTTGCGGCAAATCGACCGCCTCATCCGCGAGATAAAGCGCATCCGTGTCAAACGGCCCGAGCGGCAAGATCTCGGCCACGCCCACCGAGGTCTCCACCTGATCTGCCGCCAAAGCGACACACGGCAAAGCGCTCAGAACGAACGACAGAACGAAAAGACGCATGGCCCCTCACCTCAAAGGAATTTGACCCATTTGCGCGCAAACGCCCCGGAAAGGTCAACCCCATCCGTTTCCTTTGCTGCCGCAAATACTCACTTTCCGAACAGGTCCGACTGGTCCGGCGCTTTCGGAGCCTCAAGCCCCAGATGTTTCCACGATTTCTGCGTCAACATCCGACCGCGCGGGGTGCGCTGAATGAGGCCCTGCTGCAAAAGATAGGGCTCGATCACATCCTCAATGGCATCGCGGCTCTCGGAAAGCGCTGCCGCCAAAGTCTCAACGCCCACAGGCCCGCCGCCGTAATTCTCCGCGATCATCCCGAGATAGCGCCGGTCCGCACCATCGAGGCCGATCAGGTCAACGCCCAGCCGCGTCAGCGCCCCGTCGGCCAGAGATTTGGTAATCCGCCCGTCGCCCTCGACCACCGCGAAATCCACCACCCGGCGCAAAAGTCGCCCGGCGATCCGCGGCGTGCCGCGGGCGCGTTTGGCAATTTCATGCGCCCCGTCCGCATCCGCAGGCACACCCAAAAGCCGCGCCCCACGGGTGACGATCTCGTGCAGCTCTTCGGTGGTGTAAAACTGAAGCCGGGTCGGAATGCCGAAGCGGTCCCGCAAAGGTGTGGTCAAAAGCCCGAGCCGCGTGGTCGCGCCCACCAGCGTAAAGGGTTGCAACTCGATCCGCACGGTGCGCGCGGCGGGGCCTTCGCCGATCACCAGATCGAGCTCGAAATCCTCCATCGCCGGGTAGAGCACCTCTTCGACCACCGGGTTCATCCGGTGAATCTCGTCGATGAACAACACATCGCGGGCCTCAAGATTGGTCAGGATCGCCGCCAGATCGCCGGCTTTGGCCAGAACCGGCCCGGAGGTCATTTTGAAATTCACGCCCAATTCGCGCGCCATGATCTGTGCCAGTGTGGTTTTGCCGAGGCCCGGCGGGCCGTGGAACAGCACATGATCCATCGCCTCTTCGCGCATCTTGGCAGACTCGATGAACACGCGCAGGTTGGCGCGGGCTTCCTGTTGGCCGATGAATTCCTCCAGCGCCTGCGGGCGCAGGGCGCGGTCGGCATCCTGCGGCTGTCGCTCCGGGCGCAAAGTGGGATCGGGGCTTTCCATCTCTTACCCTTTCGGCGCCAAAAGGCGCAGCGCGGCTTTGATCAGGGTGGAGGTGTCCGCCTCCGGCGCGTCCTGCGCGGATTGCGCCACGGCCTGCGCCGCATCAGACGGAGAATAACCGAGGTTTTGCAGGGCGGACAGGGCTTCGGCCTCTGCCGATGCATTGGCCTTCGCGGGCGCTTTCTTCGGCGCAGGTTTCGCGGCGGGAGAGGCGCTTTCGATCACTTCGGAGGCTTCGGGGGCTTCCAAAGCCTCCGAAAGTTTGCCGCCCATCGACATCACCACCGGCGCCTTGTCCTTCAGCTCGTTGACCACCCGCTGCGCGATCTTCGGGCCAACCCCCGGAGCGGCCTTGACCGCCGTCCAGTCGCCCAGCGCAATCGCCCGCCCCGTCGCCTCCGGTCCAAGCGTGCCAAGGATCGCCATGGCGGCTTTCGAGCCGATGCCCTGAACGGAAATCAGCAGGCGATACCATTCTTTTTCCAACAAGGACGTGAAGCCGAAAAGTTGCAGATTGGTCTCCTGCACCAGCATATCGGTGTAAAGCGCGACCGGCACACCGCGCCCCGGCAGCGACATGCGCGTGCGCTCAGACACATAGACGATATAGCCGACGCCGCGCACGTCGATCAGGACGTGATCCGTGCCGATATAATCGATGACACCCGTGAGTTTGCCGATCATGAGGCGGCCTTTCTAAGCGCGTCTTGCAGCCGCGAGGAGGATTGCGCGTGATAGGAATGGGTGATCGCGATGGCCAAGGCGTCAACGGCATCCGGGCCTTCGAGTTTCGCTCCGGGCAATTGCAGCTTGATCATATGTTCGACCTGTTGCTTGGCGGCGTGGCCGACGCCGACGACGGTCTTTTTCACCGCGTTGGGGGCATATTCGCCGATGGGGATGCCCGCACGCGCCGGAACCAAAAGCGCAACAGAGCGCGCTTGGCCGAGTTTCAGCGTCGCGACGGCGTCCTTGTTGACAAAGGTCTGCTCGACGGCGGCGCTGTCGGGACGGTAGGTCTCGACGATGGCGGTGAGCTGATCGAAGAGCGACAAAAGCCGCGTGGCGAGATCGTCGGAAGAGGCCGAGCGGCAGATGCCGTTGGCGACATGGCTGATACGGGGCCCTGCGACATCAATGATGCCCCAACCCATATTGCGCAGCCCGGGGTCGATGCCCATCACACGCATGGTCTCACCTGCTCGTTTTATTCGTTACGAATTGGTTAGCACGAAACGAGAACATTTGCCAAGGCTGGTTTGCCTGAAGCCCCTCGTTTCCACCGGAGCGCTGATCCGCCGCCAAAGGTGGCGAGCCCTGCGACCGCATGACCGGCGATCAGCCCGCCCACTGCGGAGGCTCCGCCGCGAGCAGATATAAAAAGTGAAAACCCGCACCGGAGGGCGGTGCGGGTTTTGACGTGGCAGGGATCGGGCGGCATGGAGGGAAACAACCATCCGACCCCCGATGAATATTTCTCAGCTCAGAAGCATTTTGCCCTGAAGCGCCAGCCAGACGGTGATCTGGTCGGCATGCATGACCCAGGCCGCGGCGCGCTCAACCGCCGTCCCCTGCGCCAGTTCATCAACCCGCATCGCATAAGACGCAGCTCCGAGGCTCGCATAAAGTGCCGCCTTGAAGGCAATCACCCCGGCAAGGGCGAAAAACACCAGATAGAGCGGCCGCCGCATCCCGCGACGACGCGGGCGGGCGATGATAAGACCATCCTGGTTAACCGAATAAACGACACCGCGCTTGAGAGCACGCCTGCGCGCCTCAATGCGAGTGAGCCGTTTCTCCAATTGCTGCGAACCGGCATAAGCCATGGCAGCCTCCTCGTGAACATCGGCCCCCACCGACTGAGACATTCTTGCGGCGAAATGTGGCGAAATTGGGGCAAACGGGGCGAGAAGGTGGTTTTTCCCTTTGCTTTTAGGCAGTTCGCGCCATCGTTAGCGTCGTCCAGTCAACAATCTCCTGACGTTCGACAAGATTGAACCCGGAGTGTGTATAAACCTCGACAACCTCATCGGCCTGCGGATTGAGAATCCCGGAGAGAATCACATGCCCGCCCGGTCGCACGTTCGCCGCCATGTCGGGAGCGAGCGCCACCAGAGGTCCCTTGAGGATATTGGCGAAGACCAGATCGAAGGGGGCTTTCTCGGACAGAACCGGGTGATTGAACCCGGCAGCTTCGAGACAGATCACCCGACCGGCAAGATCGTTGGCACGCACGTTGCTTTCGGCCACTTCGACCGCCACCTCGTCGATGTCGGAGGCATAGACCGTCTTGTCGGAGATTTTCGCCGCCGCCATCGCGAGCACAGCCGTGCCACAACCGATGTCGGCCACGTTGTCGAAGCTCTGCCCCTCCGCCATCAGATGATCGAGCGCTTTCAAACACCCAAGCGTGGTGCCGTGATGCCCGGTACCAAAGGCCATGGCCGCCTCGATCAGCAGGCCGATCTTGTCGGCGGGCAGCGTGTCGGCGTCATGCGAGCCGTAGACATAAAAGCGCCCGGCCTCCACAGGGGCCAGATCGCGGCGCACCTTGGCGACCCAATCGGTTTCCGGCAGTTCGGAGATGACGAAATCCGGCGCATCGTTGGCCTTGGCCAGAAGCGCCAGAGCGATCTCGTCGGGGGCTTCGGTAAAATAGGCGCCGACCTCCCAAAGGCCCGATCCGTCCTCGATCTCGAAGACACCGACGCCGGTCGGTTCCGGATCGAGAAATTCGAGCGCGTCGCCGATGGCTTCAGCGGGGGCTTTGCCCTTGGTCTTGGTGAAAGCGGTAAAGGTCGGCATGGCGGCACTCCGGACTTGGGTTTTCTCTAGGAAGTTTCCCCTGGGTGGTTTTCCCTGCCTTAGCCGCCCGGCGGGGTTTTCACAACCCGCCGCCGGCTCTGGCCGAATTACGCGGGACTGTCGGGCCGCTCCATCTCTTCGTTCCACTGCACGGAACGCTCCATCGTCAAACCGACCGGGCAACTCACCCCGGTGCCGCCAATGCCGCAATAGCCATTCGGGTTCTTCGCGAGATATTGCTGATGATAGTCCTCCGCAAAGTAGAACTCGCCCGCAGGCAAAACCTCGGTCGTGATCGCTCCAAAGCCCTTGTCCTGCAACAACACGTTATAGCCCGCAAGGCTCGCCTCCGCTTCACGGCGCTGCGCGTCAGAGGCCCAGTAGATGCCGGAGCGGTACTGCGTGCCGCGGTCATTGCCCTGACGCATGCCCTGGGTCGGATCGTGGTTTTCCCAGAAGGTCTTCAAAAGCGTCGCGTAACTCACCTTTGTGGGATCGTAGACCACGCGCACCACCTCGTTGTGGCCGGTCTTGCCGGAGCAAACTTCCTCATAGGTCGGGTTCGGCGTATAGCCCGCGGTATAGCCCACCGCCGTGTTCACCACTCCCGGCACCTGCCAGAAGATGCGCTCGACGCCCCAGAAACAGCCCATACCGAACACCGCCTCCGCGCAGCCTTCGGGCACCGGTGCCACAAGCGGCACATGCAGAACGAAATGCTCTTCCGCCGTTGGGATCGCGTCGGGACGCCCCGGCAACGCTTCATCGGGCGTGGGCATGGTGAGTTTCCTGGTCAGAGCGGCAAACATGGCAGTCCTCCGTATGTGCGGTTTGTCCTGCAATATAGTCCGCAATCGGCCCTGCGCCAATCGTCCCGTCATCACACACGAATGGCCGGAGGCTCACTCCGCCGGAGCCACCTCAGGCACGCGCGGCAAAAGACGCCATTCATTGCCCTTTTCCGGATGCCGCGGGATCAGCGCGGACAGCCCCACCGACCCCATCGCCAGCGCCGCCGCCAATCCGAAAACAGCACCCGGAGACACCACCCAGAGATAGCCCAGAAGTGCCGGCAGGAAGACCGCCGCGATATGGTTGATCGTAAAGGCCACTGCCGCCGTCGGGGCGATGTCTTGGGGATCGGCGATCTTCTGGAAATAGGTCTTGAGCGCGAAAGCCAGACCGAACAGCATGTGGTCGATGACGTAAAGCGCCGCGGCCACGAGCACGCCCCAGCCCAGCCAATAGATTCCGCCATAGGCCATGAACACCAGCGTCAGCCCGATATATTCGAGCATGAGAACAAAACGCTCCCCCTTGATGAAGACGATTTTCCCCATCATCGGGGCAATGACCATATTGGCCAGATAATTGATCAGGAACAGCGCCGTGATCTGTTCGACCTCGAGACCGAATTTCTCCACCATCATGAAGGCCGCGAAGACGACGAAAATCTGCCGCCGGGCCCCCGCCATGAACTGGAGCGCATAATAGAGCCCATAGCGACGTTTCAGGATGAGCTTCTTGGCCTGCGGATTGGGCGCTTCGAACTGTGGGTAGGCGTAAAGCGCGAAGAGCGCCACGAGCGCGGTAAACCCGCCCGAGACCAGATAGACCAGATTGTAGGACAGATCGAAGGCCTTCCACGTCAGCACGAGAAGCCCGTAAGCCACCAAAGAGGCCGCCGAGCCCGCCGCCAGCAGACGTCCGAGCACAATGGGCGCGCGGTCTTTCGGCAGCCATTGAAGCTGAAGCGACTGGTTCACAGTCTCGTAATAGTGAAAGCCGATGGAGGAGAGCATGGTGATGGTCAGGATCCCGCCCAATGAGGGGAACCATGCGGTCACCGCCGTCGCCGCCCCCAAAAGCAGAAGCGACACCACGCCCAGAACCTGTTCGCGCACGATCATGATCAGCGCGATCACCCCGATGGCCAGAAAACCGGGAATTTCCCGCACCGTATGAAGCCAGCCGATCTGGACCCCCGTGAACCCCGCCACCTCGATGACGAAATTGTTCAGAAGCGCGTTCCATGTGGCAAAAGCCACAGGCATGGCGAAGGCCATCAGGAACAACAGGGACTCCGGCCGCCGCCAGCGCGGCAGGTGGGAGACGTCGGAGAGGGAGATGGGAGCGTTTTTCATGTATACGCAATAAAAGACGCCGTGAGACCTGCCCAGAGAGATTTCCTGCACAGGGTGCCGAGTGCGAACGCTCAGCTCCCGAGTTTCCTGATCACATCCTCACGCAGATACTCCCAAAGCCCATTGTGATCCCAGCGCTCCCGGTTGTGAGTCAACCACTCGCGCAAGATGGGCTCCTCCTGTACCGTGCAGTCCCCATCGCGAAACTGGACCAGGAGTGCTGACACAAGATCCAGCCCTTTCGCAGACCGAGTTTCGTTTGGCTCACAAAGTTCCAATGCCTCAAGGAGCGCCTGCGTATCATATTCTGCAAGGATCAAATCTTCATCCTGAGAAAGGAAGTACTCATCCTCATGTGCGATCCAATAGGCCAGCGCCTCCGGCGACACACCAGAATACGACACACTTGAGCCCCACGTATCCTTCCCCCCACACCAGATACATGAAAACGGAATTTCCATACGCACGCTTTCGAGATGACCGGCAACCTCGTCCAGAAACCGTTCGTTCTCCCCCTTGCAATCCCTGCATGTCCACATCTGATGAACGGAATAAGCCGTTTGGGCCGTTTCCCGGGTTTTGAAAATATCCACCCCCTTGTCACGGACCCACCTGGCAATCCGCGCTTCTTCCATGCGGCGCATGTTAATCGCGTCGGAGCCCCGCCGTTTGGTCTCGGCGGAATCTCGTCTTATTTGCCTCCCGACATCGCGCTTTCTTCGCGCATAGTTTCGCAACTGAGAAAACAACGATCTCAAAACACTTCACCTTCCAATACCTGCGGCATTACTGATTACATTGGCATGAAACCTGATCAAAGCCAAATCGTTGCATCGCGAACAGAGCCCTTTAAACTTGCACTAAATCTGTGTGCGGAAGGAGGAGAAAAACCATGGATATTCTGACCCTTGTCGAGGGTATCGGGGAAAGCCCGACGACCGCTCTGTTCGGCCTGTTGACCGGGCTTATTTTCGGCGTCTCGGCGCAACGCTCACAGTTCTGCCTGCGCGCAGCCACGGTCGAGTTTGCCCGAGGTCGCCTCGGCCCGAAGGTCGCCGTCTGGTTCCTCACGCTCTCCACCGCCATCGTCTGGGTGCAAGGCGCCCAGCTTATGGGCCTGTTCCGCGAAGCCGACGCCCGCGTCATGGCGGTGCCCGGGTCTTGGTCCGGGGCGATCATCGGCGGGCTGATGTTCGGCGCGGGTATGGTGATGTCGCGCGGCTGTTCGGGACGTTTGCTCGTGCTCGCCTCCACCGGCAATCTGCGCTCGGTCGTCTCGGGCCTGATCTTCGCCGTCACCGCCCAGATGAGCCTTCATGGCATCCTCTCGCCTTATCGCGACCGGCTCGCCTCGCTCTCGATCACCGGGAGCGAAAACATCAATCTCCTGAACGCACTTCACCTTCCAAGCGGCTCCGGCCTAGCCCTCGGCCTCGCCTTTGCGGCCCTCGCGCTCTTTCTCGCCGTCAAAAACCAAATCGGGCCGAAAACATGGATTTTCGCCTCGGGCGTGGGCTTTGCGGTCGCGGTCGGCTGGTATCTCACATGGCAACTGGCGCAGGTCGCCTTCGATCCCGTGCCGGTCTCTTCGGTGACATTCTCCGGCCCCTCGGCCAACACGCTGATGTTCTTTCTCAACCGCAACGCCGTTCTGGAATTTGACGTCGGCCTCGTTCCGGGCGTGGTGATCGGCGCTTTTGCCGCCTCGATGATCGCGGGTGAATTCCGCTGGCAAAGCTTCGATTCCGTCCCCGTCATGCGCCGCTCGATGATCGGGGCGGTGCTCATGGGCTTCGGCGCGATGCTGGCGGGCGGCTGCGCCATCGGCAATGGCGTCACCGGCAGTTCGGTCTTCGCCGCCACCGCCTGGCTCGCCCTGTTCTGCATGTGGATCGGCGCGATTGCCACAACGCTTTTGATAGACAAGCAAGCAGATCCAGCACTGGCCTGTTAAACTTTCTTTTGTCTAAAAATATCCCGGGGTGAGCTTGGCGCGGGGCACCCGTGCCAAGTGAGGGGCAGCGCCCCTTTCACCAGAACGATTGCGGATCAATATCAACCTGCAAACGCACATTGGCGGGCAGTTTCACCTGCCCGATCCACTCCGAAATCGCCACCTGGATCGGCGCGCTTTTGTCGGCCTTGACCAAGAGCCGTATGCGATGCCGCCCGCGCACCCGCGCAATCGGCGCAGGTGCCGGGCCGAAAAGCTGGGCGTTTATCCGCTGCAAAGGCCCGGCAATGCGCGCCAGATGATTGGCAACATCGGAGACCACAGCCAAATCCGGCCCCGACAGGATAATCCCCGCCATCCGGCCATAGGGCGGCACGCCCGCCATCTTGCGTTCGGCGGCCTCGGCGCGCCAAAACCCTTCCTCATCGCCCGCGAGAATGGCCCGGATCACCGGATGCTCCGGCTGATAGGTCTGGAGCAAAGCCACGCCCTTTTTCTCCGACCGCCCCGCGCGCCCCGCCACCTGTCGCATCAGCTGAAACGTCCGCTCGGCGGCGCGCAGATCGGAGCCTTGCAGTCCCAGATCGGCGTCGATCACGCCCACAAGCGTGAGGTTCGGAAAATTGTGCCCTTTGGCGACCAATTGCGTGCCGATGATGATATCCGTGTCGCCCTCGGCAATCAGCCGGATTTGTTCCTTCAAAGCCCGCGCCGAGGCAAAGAGGTCCGACGACAGCACCGCGCATTTCGCCTCCGGAAACCGCTCCGCCACCTCTTCCGCCAGCCGTTCCACGCCGGGCCCGACGGGGGCAAGACGCCCTTCGACGCCACAGGAGGGGCAGGCCTCCGGCATCGGTTTTGTTTCGCCGCATTGGTGGCACACGAGGCGTTTGAGGAACCGGTGCTCGACCATCCGCGCATCGCAATGGTCGCATTGGATTTGATAGCCACAGGCCCGGCAAATCGTCACCGGCGCATAGCCGCGACGGTTGAGAAACAGGAGCGACTGCTCGCCCTTCTCCATCCGCTTGCGCACCGAGCCGACCAGCGCGTCAGAAATAAACCGCGTCGCCGGAAGTTTCTCGCTCCGCATGTCGATCGCGTGCATATCGGGCATCACGGCGGGGCCATAGCGGCTCTCCAAATCGAGGCGCTTGTACTTCCCGGCCTCGACATTCGCCCATGTTTCCAGCGAGGGCGTCGCAGAAGCCAGAACCACCGCCGCCGAACAGAGCGACGCACGCAAAACCGCCATGTCGCGGGCGTTGTAATGCACCCCGTCTTCTTGCTTGTAGGAGCCGTCATGCTCCTCATCGACGACGATCAGCCCGAGGTTCTGAAACGGCAGGTAAAGCGCAGAGCGCGCCCCGATCACCACCTGCGCACCGCCTTGGCCGACCATTTTCCAAACCCGGCGACGTTCGGTCATGGTCACGCCCGAATGCCATTCGGCGGGGCGTGCGCCAAAGCGTTCCTCGAAGCGGGTCAGAAAGGCGGAGGTCAGCGCGATCTCCGGCAAAAGCACCAAAGCCTGACGCCCATGGCGCAGACATTCGGCGACGGCTTCGAGATAGACTTCGGTCTTGCCGGAGCCGGTGACGCCTTTGAGAAGCGTCGTGGAATAGTGTTCAGCGGCCACTGAGTCGCGGAGCGCAGCGGCGGCTTCCGATTGCGCCTCGGTCAGGTCTTTGCCGGGGGCCTCCGCATCGAGACGGCGATAGGGCAGATCGCGCGGCGTGTCCTCTTCGAGGATCGCGCCCGAGGGCAGAAGCCCCTTGATCACCGACGTCGTCACATCCGCCGCATCCGCCAGTTCCTTGAGCGTAAAGGCCAGCCCGCCGTATTCTTCCAAAGTGTCCAGAACCTTGCGCCGCGCGTCGGTCTCGCGCGGCGGGCGGCCCTCGCCCCGCCGGTACACCTTGCGCATCGACGGCGGGTTCATCAGCCCCGGCGCACGGGTCGCCAGCCGCAGCATGGCGGGCATGGGCGTCAACGTGTAAGCCGCGACTTTCTCTAGGAAAAGCCGCATTTCTTCGCGCATGGGCGCAACATCGAGAACGGTCGAGACAGAGCGCGCCTTGGAGAGATCGAAGCCCCCCGCCCCCGCCCCCCAGACACAGCCCAAAACCTTGCGCGGCCCCAAAGGCACTTCGACATAGGCGCCAAGCTCGACCCCGCCCTCGGGCGCTTTGTAATCCAGCGTCCGATCCAAGGGTTCGGTGGTCAGCACGGCGACAAGCGCGCCTTCGGGGAAGAAATCGTCATTCATGGCCCAGAGATAGGAGGTTTGCACCTGGCAAGCCAGCCCCCGCAAGCTCACACCCCCTTTCTCTGTGAACCACATTGCACTATGAACGCGCTAACAGTTTGGCGAAAGGAGAAGCGCCCATGAAATTCTTTGTCGATACCGCTGATGTCGATGCGATCCGCGAGCTCAACGATCTGGGCTTTGTCGATGGCGTCACCACCAACCCGTCGCTGATCAAGAAATCCGGCCGTGACATCCTCGAAGTCACCAAAGAGATCTGCGACATGGTGGACGGCCCCGTCTCCGCCGAAGTCGTGGCGCTCGATTACGACAGCATGGTCATCGAAGGCCGCAAGCTTGCGACCATCGCCGACAACGTGGTGATCAAACTTCCGCTGACGCTCGACGGCCTGAAAGCCTGCAAGACGCTCTCCGGCGAAGGTCACCAGATCAACGTCACGCTCTGCTTCTCCGTCAATCAGGCGATCCTCGCGGCCAAAGCCGGTGCGACCTTCATCTCCCCCTTCGTCGGTCGTCTCGACGACATCAACCTCGACGGGCTGGAGTTGATCGAGGACATCCGCACGGTTTACGACAATTACGGGTTTGAGACCGAAATTCTCGCCGCTTCGATCCGCAGCGTGAATCACATTTCCGATTGTGCGAAAATCGGCGCCGATGTGATCACCGCGCCGCCCGCCGTGATCAAGGCCATGGCGAACCACGTTCTCACCGACAAGGGTCTGGCGCAGTTCGTGAAAGACGCCGAAGACGCCGGGATCAAGATCGTCTGATCCGATCCGCTCAGAAAAATCAAAGAGTCCCCCGCGCCACAGGTTCGGGGGATTTTTTATGCCTGACGCGAGGACGGCCCCGCCTGCGGCCACAAACAATTGCGCCCGCCCCCGGTTTTCGGGCATAGTCGAAACAACGACCGGAAAACCGGCGGATCGAGACAGTAGACGAGGCACCATGAGTACCCAGCTTCCCCGGGCGATCACGCCCTTGGCCGATGAATTGCGCGAAAAGATCATCTCCGACCCGGATATGGTGCTCGAAGATCTGGACGTGATGCGCGCCCTGATCGCCGCCAATGAGCGCGGCACCGGAGCCAATGTGGTCGATCTGCGCGGGCTGGCGATGGAGCGGCTCGAAGAGCGGCTTGGGCGGCTCGAGGACACCCATCGCGGCGTGATCGCCGCCGCCTATGAGAACCTCGCCGGGACCAATCAGATTCACCGCGCCGTGTTGCAGCTTTTGCAACCGACGCAATTCACCGAATTCCTCAACGCGCTCTCAGGCGAGGTGGCCCAGACGCTGAGGATCGACAGCGTGAAACTTCTGCTCGAAACCAAGGTGACCGAGGAAGAGCCCGCCATTCATAAACTCGGCAAGGTACTACTGACCGCCGAGCCCGGTTTCATCGAGACCTATATCACCTATGGCCGCAATGTGCCCGTGCGCCCCGTCACCCTGCGGCAGGTCTCGCCCGAGGCCGATCTGATCCACGGTGACGGCTTCGTCCATTCCGAAGCGCTGATGACGCTCGATCTCGGCCCCGGGCGTCTGCCCGGCCTGCTCATCTTCGGCGCGGAGGACCCGCATATGTTCCGCCCGACGCAGGGCACCGATCTTCTGGCCTTCTTCGCCGGTGTGTTCGAGCGGATGATGCGCCGTTACCTCGGATGAGCCTCGCGATTTCAGACGGCTTGCGGGATCGGCTTTCGAGCTGGCTCGATCACGAGCGAGCGCTGAAATCCGCCTCGGAGCACACGATCACCGCCTACGCGCGCGATGTCTCCGGCTGGCTGTCGTTTCTGGCCGGGCATGAGGGCGGCACCTTCGGCGTGGCCCAGATCGCCCGGCTCAGGATCACCGACATGCGGGCCTGGATGGCGCATGAGCGCAGCCGGGGCGTGGCGCCGCGCTCGCTGGCGCGGTCCTTGTCTGCGGTCAAGACTTTCACTCGCTGGCTGGCCGAACGCGACGGGTTCGATCCGACCGCGATCCTGTCCACCCGCTCGCCGAAATTCCAAAAGAAACTGCCACGCCCGCTGTCTCCGGATGCCGCCCGCGATATGCTGGCGACGGTCGAGATGCAGCATGACGAGCCATGGATCGCGGCGCGCGACGTGGCCGTGGTGACGCTGCTCTATGGCTGCGGGTTGCGGATTTCAGAGGCTCTGTCGCTGACCGGGAATGCCCTGCCTTTGGGCGAGGTGATCCGCATCGTCGGCAAGGGCGACAAGGAGCGGATCGTGCCGGTCCTGCCCGCCGCGCGCCGTGCGGTAGCCGAGTATGTCCGGCTTTGCCCCTATGAGATGACGCCCGACGCCCCGCTGTTTCGCGGCAAACGCGGCGGCGGGCTCAATCCCCGGCTGATCGCCAAGGTGACGGAAGCCGCGCGCATGCAACTCGGCCTTCCCGCCTCCGTCACGCCCCACGCCATGCGCCACTCCTTTGCAACGCACCTCTTGAATGCGGGCGGCGATCTGCGGGCCATTCAGGAGCTTTTGGGCCATGCCTCTCTGTCGACGACGCAGGCCTATACGGCGGTCGATGGGGCGCGTCTGCTCGAAGTTTACGATGCCGCCCATCCGCGCGCGAAAAAGGCGTGACGCTTTAATCCTCCTCACCTTTTGTTCACCTCTCTCTGCCTATGCTGAGCTAAGATCAGGGGAAAACGGGGAATGACATGTCAGAGACTGACACGGGACCGGAGGGTGAGCGACCGAAACTGCAAGAGGTCGCAACCGTCACACGCATCACTCAGGAAGATTTCCTTGCGCAACTCGCGCAGATCGTCGCGCTTTACGATCAGGACGGCGATGGCGTTCTGACCGATGAAGAATGGAAATGGGTGGAGGACGCGTTCCGCGACGCAGGGTGAAAAGTCAGGCACCTCCCTCGAAGGGCGAGAAATGAAAAAACGGGGCCGAAAGCCCCGTTTCAGTGTGTTCGATACTGGCCGCGCGCCTGAAACGCGTGACGTTTAGCCAAGCGCCTCGTCGCAGCGCCCGCAGACACCCGCGTGACCATGGGTGCCCACATCCGGCAGGATTTTCCAGCAACGCTGACATTTCTGCCCTTCGGCCTTCTCGAAAACGACGCCGATCCCCTCGACCTCGCCTTCGAGGCGGAAGGCCTCGTTCGGCGCCGGATCGCCCGTGAGCGTGATCCCGGAGGTGATGCAGAGATCGTCAAAGTCGATGGATTTCAGCGCCGCCAGAAGCGCCTGATCCTCGACATGCACCGTCGGTGCGGCTTCGAGAGACGCGCCGATCACCTTGTCACGACGCTGCACTTCGAGGGCGGCGGTCACGACGCGGCGTGCCTTGCGGATACCGGCCCATTTCGAGGCCAGAGCCCCATCAAGCCAGCCCGGCGCGGCCTCGGGGAAGTCCACGAGATGCACGGAGCTTTCGTCCCCCGGGAAGCGTTCCAGCCAGACTTCCTCCATCGTGAACACGAGGATCGGAGCGAGCCAGGTGGTCAAACGGTGGAACAGGATGTCCAGCACGGTCAGCGCCGCGCGACGACGATCCGTGTCCCCGTCGCAATAGAGCACGTCCTTACGGATGTCGAAATAGAAGGAGGACAGATCGACGGTCGCAAAGTTGAACACCGCCTGCCAGACGCCGGAGAAATCGAAGGTTTCGTAGCCCTCGCGCACCGTGGTGTCCAACTCGGCCAGACGATGCAGCACCCAGCGCTCCAGCTCCGGCATGTCGCGACAATGCATCCGGTCGGCTTCATCGAAGTCTCCGAGCGAGCCGAGGATAAAGCGCATGGTGTTGCGCAGACGACGGTAGCTGTCCGCCACGCCTTTTAGGATTTCCGGCCCGATCCGCTGATCGGCGGTGTAATCCGTCTGCGCCACCCAAAGCCGCAGGATGTCAGCGCCGTATTGTTTGACGATCTGCTCCGGCACGATGGTATTGCCGAGAGATTTGGACATTTTCATGCCCTTCTCATCCAGCGTAAACCCATGCGTCACAACGTTTTTATAGGGCGCACGGCCTTTGGTGCCGCAGGCCTGCAAGAGAGACGAATGGAACCAGCCGCGGTGTTGGTCGGTGCCTTCGAGGTACACGTCGGCGATGCCATCAGGCGTGCCGTCCTCGCGGTCGCGCAGCACGAAAGCATGCGTTGAACCCGAGTCGAACCACACGTCCAACACGTCGAAAACCTGTTCATACTCATCCGGGTTCACGACATTGCCGAGCACGCGCTCCTTGAAGCCCTCTTCGTACCAGACATCCGCGCCTTTTTCCTCGAAAGCGGCGGAGATGCGGGCGTTGACCTCGTCATTGCGCAGAAGGAACCCGTCCTCGGTCGGCAACAGACCTTTCTTGGTGAAGCAGGTCAGCGGCACACCCCAGGCACGTTGACGCGAGAGCACCCAGTCCGGGCGGTTCTCGATCATCGAGTACAAGCGGTTGCGCCCGGTCTGCGGCGTCCATTTCACCAGTTGGTCGATGGAGGTTAGCGCGCGGGTCCGGATCGTATCGCCATAGGTGTCCATACCGTCATCGAGTTTACGGTCGACCGCGACAAACCATTGCGGCGTGTTGCGGAAGATCACCGGGGCTTTCGAACGCCACGAATGCGGGTAGCTGTGCTTGATCTTACCGCGCGCCATGAGACCACCCACTTCGGTCAGCTTGGCGATCACGGCGGCGTTGGCATCGCCCTCCCAATCGCCTTTCTTCGGCTTGTCGCGCAGGATGCGCTTGCCGCCGAAGAAGGGCAGATCTTCGCGGAAGCTGCCGTCGTCCATGACGTTATAGGTGATCACCTGCTCGAGCATGCCGAGATCGCGGTAGAGCTCGAATTCTTCCATCCCGTGCGACGGCGCACAGTGCACAAAGCCGGTGCCCTCGTCATCGGTGACAAAGGGCGCAGCGCGGAAGTCGCGCAACCCGTCCCATTCGCCATTGCTGCCCTCGGCCCCTGCGAGGGGGTGCAACAGCGACAGGCCTTCGAACTCAGAGGTCGGCACATCGCGCACGCGGGTCCATTGATCCTCGGCGAGGCGCGCCTTGGCAAAGCATTGCGCCGCGAGTTTATCGGCGAGGACATATTTCTCCCCGACCTTGAGCCAGCATTCGTCCGGCGTGCCCGTCACCTCATAGAGGCCGTAGTTGTAATCGGCACCGTAGACCACCGCCTTGTTCGACGGGATGGTCCAGGGCGTGGTGGTCCAGATCACGACATAGGCGCCCTGAAGGTCCGCACCCTCATTGGCGACGGCGAACTTCACCCAGATCGTCGGGCTTTCCTTGTCGTGATATTCGACCTCGGCCTCGGCCAATGCAGTCTCTTCGACCGGCGACCACATCACGGGTTTGGAGCCTTGGTACAACGTGCCGTTCATCAGGAATTTCATGAACTCCTCGGCGATCACCGCCTCGGCATGGAAATTCATCGTCAGGTAGGGATCGTCCCACTTGCCGTAGACACCCAGCCGTTTGAATTCCTCGCGCTGGACGTTCACCCATTCATCGGCAAAGGCGCGGCATTCCTGGCGGAAATCCACCACCGGGACCTCGTCCTTGTTCTTGCCCTTTTCGCGATATTTCTCTTCGATCTTCCATTCGATCGGAAGGCCGTGACAATCCCAACCCGGCACGTAACGCGCGTCAAACCCCATCATCTGATGCGAGCGCGTGATGATGTCCTTGATCGTCTTGTTCAGCGCGTGGCCGATGTGCAGATGCCCGTTGGCGTAGGGAGGGCCATCGTGCAGCACGAAGGATGGGCGACCGTCCGCCTTACCCTTGGCGCGAAGCGTCTCATAGACGTCGATCTTGGCCCAACGTTCCAGCCAGCCCGGCTCGCGGTTCGGCAGGCCCGCGCGCATCGGGAAATCGGTTTTCGGCAGATTGAGCGTGTCTTTATACTCGGGTGTGGTCGTCTCGGAACACATGTTTTTGTCCTTGGGAGGAATGGTCGGAAAATTCGAGGGCGGCGCGGGTCTCCATACGCCTTGTCCCGGCGGCTCGTAGGATCTTTGAGATCAGAGCGCCGGGCTGATAATTCGAATAATGATCGCGACCATGAATGTCATAAGCGCCTTATAGGACGCGGCTTGCGGGCGGTAAACCCGTCTTAACAGGGGCCGTATATGAAAACCGGATAGGAAAAAGGGACGCCGCAGACCCTGTCTGAGGCATCCCTTTCTCATGTGCTGTCTGGCGAGAGGGCGGCGTGGCTGGCCCGGGTGTTTCCTAGCGTGCTTCGGTCGCTGTCTGGCTGGAGCGCGTAATCTCAGGCGGCGTTTTGTTCGAACTGACCGCACCAGTCGTCGGATTTCACAACCGGCCACATGCCTTTGTGTTCCGCTTCGGTCAGGAAGGTCGGCGGGTTGAAACGGCATTCGCCTTTGGCGTCGGTTTCAACAGCCTTAAGCTCAAAGAAGGCACAGGTTTTGCAAGCGGTATCAGACATGGCGACACTCCCCGATCCGGGTTCATAGGTTTTGGCTATTGGGCTGAAGCGGCTGGGAGAATGGCTGCCTGCGATGGGTGGCTTTTCGTCCTTGCTGAGAGTGATTTAGGCGCACGGAACAAAGAAGTCAAGAAAATATTCAACAAAATCAAATGGTTGACATATTTTCTCAACTATAAAAACACTCAGGAATGGAAAGCAAAACAGTCGGAATAAGCGCGACATTCCGGCACTGGTGGAAAAAGACCATCGAGAATATACCTTTAGCGAAACGCTCAAGGAGCCCCCGATGTCAGAGCCTCGTTCCGCCCTGCCCCCGAAATTCGAGATCAGCCATGACGAGATGGACCGCGTGCTCACACGTTTCTATGCGGGTGTACGTCAGCACCCCGAGCTCGCCCCGGTGTTCGGCGCCCATGTCGAGGATTGGCCCGCGCATGAGGAAAAAATCGGCCGCTTCTGGCGCAATGCGATTCTGCACGAACGGCAATACGACGGCTTTCCGCAGCGCGTCCACCTGATGGCGCCGGAGGTGAAAGAGCATCATTTTGCCATGTGGCTTGGGCTTTTTGACGAAACGCTGAATGCCGAGCTGGACCCGGAGACGGCGGCCAAATGGTCGGAAATGGCGCATCGCATCGGGCGGGCCTTTCGCATGGGGATCATGCAGCGCGACCAACCGAAAGACGCGCCGCCGAAGCTGTTTTGAGCCTTATTTATCTTCGGCGGACAATCTCATGAATATAAAAACGATTGGGATCGCCTTTTCGCTTGGCATCTTTCTCGGGTGGTCGGCACGTTACATGCTCACGCCATGGAACATCCGTGAACAGGCCTCTCTCTTCGCTTGGGGGGGAACGCCTGAAATCCATGAACGGCGTCGGGCGGGACGGGAGCCTATCCGGAGATCGGGACCTATTTGACGAACGTGGGGACTGCCTGCCCAACGCGGAGCTCGCACTGCTCTTGATCGAACAAACTGAACTCACCGCCATTTACCGTTGCCATGAAATCATCAAAGGGACCGAAGTCGTCGGAGAACGCGTCGTCCAATCCTTTAGAGAGGCCTACGGATCTTATTCGGCCGGCTTTCTGCCAGCGGCGAACGATCCTGGTATGGGTGAAATTGCGGGAATGACTTTCCGTTAGCCAGCGCCCTTATCGAACAACCCCGTCAAAGCCCGTTTCACCGCCCCCGATACAGAGGGCTTCTTGGCCTTCATGAACGGCAGCGGGCGACAGACTTCGATGGCGGCCACGCCGACGCGCGCGGTGAGTGCGCCGTTGACCACGCCTTCGCCGAACCGCCGCGAAACCTTGGCCATCACGCCACCGCCGGCCATGGTGCCGATCAGGTCATCGCCCACGGCCACCGCCCCGGTCGCGACCAGATGGGTGAGCACGGATTTCGTCACCCGCCAGGACCCGAGCGTACCCGAGCGTCCGCCGTAAATCTCCGCAATCCGGCGGATCATCCGCAGGTTCGCGGTCAGCGCGGTGAACACGTCCGCCAAAGCCAGCGGTACAAGGGCGGTGACAGCGGCGACCTGACGCGCGGCGGCTTCGACTTCGCGGCGGGCGCTCGCGTCGAGCGGGACAAGGAGTTCCGTTTCCGCCAGCCCCAAAAGCCCGTCAGCATCGAACACCTCGGCCTCACGTTCGCGAAACCTGTCCTTGCCCCAGTTCAGCTCCGAACGATGGGCGTAGACCGACAAAAGCTTATCGGTGACGCCTTTCGCGGCTTTCAGATCGGCGGCCCCCATCGCGTCCACTGCCGCCTTTTGCAGCGTGTCGATGCGTTTGAGCCGCGCGAAGGCCGACAATTCCCGAAGCGCAATCGCCGCCAGAACAAGGACAAAGGCCCCCGTCAGCCCCAGTGCGACATAGCCCAACACGGGATGCGCGGCGATCAGCCCCATGATCGCATCATAGGTCACGATCGAAACGGTGAAGGCAAAAAGCGCTGCAAACAGCCGCCAGAACCAGCGTGCCAAAGCCGAGGGCTTGCGCGCCGCCAAAACCGCCACGCGCTGCATTGCCGCAGGCCGCGCGAGATCGGGAACGGGATCGGCGGTGGAGGGGGTGATCGTCGGCTCCTCGTCCAGCTCGATCAGGATCGGGCCACGTTTTGCACCGGGGTTTTGCTCAGTCATAGCTTGTCTCCGATCAAAAACTCGGCGGCACGGTCGAGCCGGATATGCGGCGGTCCTTCGCCGGGGCGCAGCGTCAACCGCGCGGGGCGGAATTTCATGATTTCGTATTGCGCATCCAGCCAACGCTCCGCCCCCTTGCGCGCAGGCGACAGGATATGGGCCGGGTCTTCGGGCAATTCGCCGGGATAAAACGCAGCCTGCTTGCCGCCTTCGGTCATGCCGCGCACCACATCGAGGCTCTGGCCCTGATGCTCCATGGTCTCTTCGACCGTCGCACGCAGCGCAGCCAAGGACATGGCCTGCGTCGAAGCGCCTGCGAAATCGGCACGGTCACGGGCATCGCGCACCAAGGCCTCCATGATCGCGGTCAGGCACGGGTGTTGGTTGTGGTGGATGTGGTCGGCCTTTGTGGCGGCAAAGAGGATTTTTTCGACCTTGTGCTGCCCGAGCAAAGACATGATCCGCCCCACCCGTCCGGGCCTGAAAGCCGAAAGTATGTCGGCCATGGTCCGACGCAGATCTTCGACGGCTTTCGGCCCGGAATGAATCGCGCCCAGCGCATCGACCAGAACCACCTGCCGGTCGATCCGGGAGAAATGATCGCGGAAGAAAGGTTTGACCACCTCACGTTTGTAGGCCTCGAACCGGCGCTCGAATTCGCGGTGTAGCGAGCCGCGCGGGGCCTCGCCCGCGGGCAGAGGGGCAAAGGTCAGGACGGGTGAGCCGTCCAACTCGCCGGGCAGCAAAAACCGTCCCGGCGTGCAATCGGAATAGCCCGCCGCGCGGGCGGATTGCAGGTAGGCCGTGAAGCTCTGCGCGAGAGCCTTGGCCGTTGGCTCATCGTGTTTTTTGTCTGGCTCACAGGTCGCCAGCAAAGCCACGAAATCCGTTCCCTCCGCGCGATCCCGCGCCGCTTTCAGCGCCTCGGCGGACCACTCGGCAAATGATTTCTCCATCAGGCCGAGATCCAGCAGCCATTCGCCGGGATAATCGACAATGTCGAGATGCACAGTCTTTTGACCCGTCAGACCGCCCAAAAGCCCCGCAGGCCGCACCTTGAACGACAGCCGCAGCTCGGAGACCGCGCGGGTGCTGTCCGGCCAATGCGGCGTAGGCGAGGTGAGAGCGGAAAGGTGGCTTTCATAGTCAAAGCGCGGCACGGTGTCGTCCGGCTGCGGTTGCAGATAAGCGGCGGTGATCGCGGTCGCCGGTCCGAATTGCGGCATCCGGCCCCGGTCCAGAAGATTGGCCACGAGCGAGGTGATGAACACCGTCTTGCCGGAGCGCGACAGCCCGGTGACGCCCAGCCGGATCACCGGTTCGAACAGCGCCTCATGGACGCCGTCCTGAACCGTCTCGACGCCACGCAAAATCCGGTCTGCCAGGGTATTGAGGATCAAATCCGCCGCCTCTCGTCCGATGTTTACCCGCTCAACATAGGCATTCAAAGCCCCGGTTGTAAGGGAGAAACACTGGACGCGCGCTGCACGCCGCGCTATGGCCCGCATATGCCCAGATACGCCCTTTTGATCGAATATAACGGCGCGCCTTTTGCCGGTTGGCAACGCCAAAAAGAGCATCCTTCCGTTCAACAGGCGGTGGAGGAGGCTTTGCGCAAACTCGAACCGGACTGTCCCGGGATCGGCGCCGCCGGGCGCACGGACGCGGGGGTGCATGCGACCGCTCAGGTGGCGCATTGCGATATGGCGAAGGACTGGGACCCGTTTCGCCTCAGTGAGGCGTTGAACCATCATCTCAAACCCCATCCCGTGGCGGTCCTCAAGGCGGCGCGTGTGGCGGACGACTGGCACGCACGGTTTTCGGCGATGGAACGGCGCTACATGTTCCGGCTGATTACGCGGCGCGCGCCTCTGGTGCACGACGCGGGACTGGCGTGGCGGGTCAATCACGATCTCGACCGCGACGCGATGCAGGCGGGGGCGGATCGGCTGATCGGCCTGCATGATTTCACCACCTTCCGCTCGACCATGTGTCAGGCGGACAGCCCGGTGAAGACGCTGGACGAGGCCCGTGTCGAGGCCAGCGACATTCCCTACGGGCAGGAATTTCGGTTCTATTTCCGGGCGCGGTCTTTCCTGCACAATCAGGTGCGGAGTTTCGTCGGCACCTTGGAGCGTGTCGGTTCCGGCGCCTGGTCGCCAGAGGATGTGACAGAGGCCCTGGAAGCCAAGGACCGCGCCGCCTGTGGGCCGGTCTGTCCGCCGGAAGGGCTGTATCTGGTGGGCGTGGGCTATCCGAAAGATCCCTTCGTAAAGTGACGCAAAGTCACCCACAATCTCCCGAAAGCCGCCCCGCGCCCGCCGCATTTCCGCCCGATTTCCCTGTCAGCACTCAACATGCGTCTACTTCAGGAGTGTTGCCATGGACCTGTCCACCATCACCTTCGACCAGCTCGCACTGGCCATCATGACCACCATCGCGATCCGCGAGGTCATGATCGTGGCGCTTCCCGACCGTATCGCAGGCCCCGGTGGCTGGCTCATCGACACGAGCCTCGGCGACCGCGTCTAACCCCGAGTCGCCCAGCCTCGGAGCCCCCATTTTTGCCGAAACCGTTTCGACTGCCTGCTTTTTGAGCGGTTTTGAAACGTCTCTCTGCATTCCGACGAATTTTGCACAGCAAAGCCGGGATTTCCCCCGTCGTTGCATTGAACCCGTGCAAACGGTTTGATTTACCAAAGTGAAAGAGCAACAGAAGGGGACGCCCGATGGCAAAACCGTCTTCGCAATTCAGCACGCGGCTGCGCGCGCTGATCGGCCAGATTTATCCGGAACAGAACAGCAAGCGGCTCGCCGAAGAGATCGTCGTGGCCTTCTGGCCCGAGGGCACCAAACCGCGGGCGCGGGCGCGGGTGCCGGGCAACAGCCTCTGGAACGAGACCGACACGCTGGTCATCACCTACGGCAATTCGCTGATTGACGGCCAGCACAAACCGCTAGATCTGCTCTACGACTTCCTCAATCGCTATCTCAAGGGCACGGTGCATGGCGTGCATATCCTGCCCTTCTTCCCCTTCACCTCCGACGACGGGTTCGCGGTCACCGATTACCGTCAGGTCAACAGCCAGCTTGGCGACTGGGCCGACATTCAACGCATCGGCGGTGAGTTCCGCCTGATGTCCGATCTGGTGTTGAACCACGTCTCTTCGATGTCGACCTGGTTCACCGAATATCGTCAGGGCCATGAGCCCTATGACAAGTTCTTCGTCGAAGCCTCCCCCGAGGACGATCTGTCGATGGTCACACGCCCCCGCACCTCGCCCCTGCTGCGCGAGGTTTCGACGGTCAACGGCCCGAAACATGTCTGGTGCACCTTCTCGCACGACCAGATCGACGTGGATTTCAAGAACCCCGAGGTCCTGCTCGAATTCCTGCGGATCATGCGGCTGCATGTCGACAACGGCGTGCGCATCGTGCGGCTCGATGCCGTGGCCTTTATCTGGAAGGAACTCGGCACCTCCTGCATCCACCTGCCCCAGACCCATGCCATCGTGCGGCTCATGCGCCTTCTCTGCGATTACGCCGAGGAGCGCGTGGTTCTCTTGACCGAGACGAACGTGCCCAATGCCGAGAACCTGAGCTATTTCGGCAACCGCAACGAAGCGCATATGATCTACAACTTCTCGCTGCCGCCCCTGCTGCTGCATGCGCTTTTGTCGGGAAGCTCGCTCTATCTGAACCAATGGCTGATGCGGATGCCGCCGGCGCAGCTCGGGTGTGCCTATCTCAACTTCTCCGCCTCCCATGACGGCATCGGTGTGCGCGGGGCCGAGGGGCTTCTGGCGCCTGAGGAGCTTGGTCAGGTGATCCAGCGCGTGCGCGACTCGGGTGGGCTGGTGTCGATGCGCTCGCTGCCCGACGGCTCGGAAAAACCCTATGAGCTCAACATCACCTATTTCGACGCGCTCAAAGGCACGATCGCGAAAGGTGAGGACGGCAAGCAGGTGGCGCGGTTCCTCTGTTCGCAAACCATCGTCATGGCGCTCGAAGGCGTACCTGCCTTCTACATCCATTCGCTGATCGGCACACATAACGATCACGCGGGCGTCGAGAAAACCGGCGTCAAACGTGCGATCAACCGGCATCGCTGGGATTATCCGGAACTGCGCGCCCTGCTCGACGATCCCGAGAGCCAGAACGCCCGGGTGCTGGCCGAGATGAAACGCCGGATCGGCATTCGCATCGCGCAAAAGGCCTTCCACCCGAACGCCACGCAATTCACCATGCATCTCGGCGAAGACCTGTTCGGCATCTGGCGTCAGTCGCCGAACCGCGATCAGTCGATCTTTGCGCTGCACAATGTCACCGACCGCATGGTCGAAGTGCCGCATATTTCGATCAACCTGATCGACGGAGAGGCCTGGTATGATCTTTTGAGCGGTGAAAAGATCGACCTGACGAAGCCGAACATCACCTTCGCGCCCTATCAGTGCCGCTGGATTTCCAACCGACTCTGAACCGGCTTGCGTAACGGAACCGCCTGCAAAGCGATTGACCTCCCTCCCGGCGGGCGCTAGGGGCAGGGTCATTCCACCGCCACA
This sequence comes from Celeribacter ethanolicus, assembly GCF_001550095.1. GTDB lineage: Bacteria > Pseudomonadota > Alphaproteobacteria > Rhodobacterales > Rhodobacteraceae > Celeribacter > Celeribacter ethanolicus. The sequence goes on from NZ_LRUC01000020.1 coordinate 55,251, forward strand.
GGACCGAGCCGTTTGACATGTCCCTTTCCCTTGACGCAACGCTGGCGCAGCTAAGCAGCAGCGACAGCCCCAATGAGCTGTACGGCGTCACCGCCCCCTCCGCGAAAAGCCGGGCGACCGTCGAAAAGGTTCTGGAAGAGGCGGAGGCGGTTCTGGCCGAGGAGGGCGTCGCGGGGCTCACCTTCCGGGCGCTTGCACGGCGCTGCGACATGCGGCTGAGCAACCTGCAATACTATTTCGCCACACAGGAAGACCTGCTGACCGCCGTCACCCGCTATGTTCTGGTCCGGCGCCTGTCGGAGCTACAGGCCCGCGGGCCGCTGGGCCTCATCGAGACGCCGCAGCGGTTCACCGCCTATATCGAATTCCGCATGGAACGCGCCGCCGATCCGAAGGCCCAGGCGATCACCACGGGCCTCAGGGATCTGGCCCTGCGTCAGGATGGCCCCGCCCGGCATGTGGCACAGATCTGCCGGTTTCACACCGGCGTGCTGGAAGACATGATCGCCCTCCTCGCCCCCGACGTTTCAGAGCAGGACATTCGCCGCAAAGCGGCGATGATCGCGGCACTGGTCGAGGCGGTCGGGCCAACCTGCGGCCGGATGTTCGACCTGCCGGAGGAGCTGCGCCCGGCAATCCTGTCGCAGGCCCGCAGCATCGTCGGCCTTCCGGCTTAAGCCGACAGTTTCATCAGCCCCATCCCGGCCACGATCAGCGTGGCGGCGGCGATGCGCGTGAGATTGAGCGCCTCGCCATGCAGCACGACCCCGGCGATGAACGCTCCGATCGCGCCGATGCCGACCCAGACCATGTAGGATGTGCCCAGCGGCAGGCTTTTCATCGCGATGGACAGCAGACCGAAGGAGGCAAGCATGGCGACAATCGTCACCACGCTCGGCCAGAACACCGTGAACCCATTCGAGGATTTCATCGCGGTCGCCCAGACGACTTCCAGAAGCCCTGCGATGGTCAAGAGAATCCACGCCATGTTGCGTCCTCTTCTGCGTCCTTATGCATCCGGGAAAATCCCCGGCGACGTCGGCGCACCATCATCGAATTGCGACAGGTAGTCCACGATGATTTTCTGGTTCACCGCAAAGCCTTTGTACTCCGCCAGAGCCGGGTCGATGTCGCGCAGCACGCGGTGCAGGCGGCGGCCCCATTTCGGGTTCGACGCAATGTCTTCGAGGTTCATCAAATAGCACCGGATCGGAAACGCCAGCGCATTGGAGCGCGGCAGGCGGAAAAACGTCTGTAGCTCAACGCGCAGAAATTGTTTCTGGCCGACGTTTTCCGGCGTAATCGTCCGCTTTTCCGGGCCCCATTTGTGGTAGTTCTCGGGCGAGGTATCGAGACGCGGATTGACCGTCATCGTCCAGTTCAACCGGCGATAATGCTGGCCCTGGCCCACCGCCAAAAGGAATTTCAACGCCTTGTCGAACACGCCCATCTTGCGGGCTTTCGGCACCGGCGCGTGCCATTCGAAAAAATTCATGCCCACATCGAAATCCAGCGACCAGTCGGCCTGGGACGTGATCATCCCGGCGTCCATCCAGAGATTGTTGTCGCGCTCATGCAGCAACGCAAAATCGCCCTGCGTCTGCCGCGTGATATATTCCATCGGTCCGCACGGGAGCGTGGTCGCGTCCAAGAACGTGAATTTCTTCTCAATCCCCAACGGCTTGTTGATCCAGTGCCAGTCGTTGCCATCACGATGCAGCGTGAAAAGATCGGGGTAATCCCGCGCCTTCGACACCATGATGAGTTCGAGCAAATCCCAGCCCGCCAACTCCATATGCGGCAAGGACTGACAGCGCAGCGGGTCTTCGGCCAGCGTGATCTCGCGATCCTTCATCTCCGCCACATAATGCTCGTCCACATCGAACATCTTTTCGAACGGCGTGTCTTTCGGGCCGCCCGGATGCTGTTCGATGTTGACCGAGTACATGTAGCTGTCCTGATCGAACGGAAAGGGAAACCGGCGGATCGCCTCGGGGGAATTGTGATAGGTGTAATCGCCCCGGAAGGTCTCGTCATTGAATTGCATGGTCATGGGTCTGTCTCCTCACAGGTCCAGTTCAAGTCGCGTGCCTTTGAAACGCGACATGCAGGGCATGATGTCTTGTTGTGCGGCGCGCTCGTCGTCCGACAGCCAGTGATCGTTGTGCAGAATGCGCCCGTCACAGGCCGTCACTTTGGTATGGCAACGCCCGCAAGCCCCGCCGCGGCAGGAATAATCAATGTCCACCTTGGCGGCTTCCAAAGCCTCCAAAAGGCTCTGATCGGCTTTCACATGCACGGTCTTGCCGGAGGATTTCACCACCACGTCAAAGGGTTCGCCCGGCGGGGGCGCGGTGAAGGCTTCGGAATGCACCGCAGCTTTGGGCCAGCCCAAGCGCGCGGTCTGATCGGCCACCGCCGTGATCAACCCGTCGGGACCGCAGGTGTAGACATGGGTTCCCAGAGGTTGACCGTCGAGAATGGCGCCAAGGTCCATGCGCGACCCCTCTTCCGAGATATGCACATGGATATGCGCGGCCTGCGGCAAAAGCTTGATCCCGGCGGCCTCTTCGCGCGACCGGGCGGCGTAATGCAGCTCGTAGGGTTTCTGCTCCATGTCGAGCTGACGCAGTTGCGACAGGAAAGGCGTGATGCCGATGCCGCCGCCGATCAGCACATGCTTGCGCGCACGCAGGTCGAGTTGGAACAGGTTCGAGGGCAATGAGACAGTGATGTCATCGCCTTCCGACACTTTCGTGTGCATGTAAAGCGAGCCACCCCGCCCCCTGTCCTCGCGGCGCACGGCGATCTCATAGGCGCTGCCGTCATAAGGATCGGAGATCAGCGAATAGGAATTGCGGCGGATGGTGTCGCCTTCGGGCATCTCGACGGTCAAATGCGCACCACCGGAGAAGACCGGCAGAGTGGCACCCGTCGGATCCTCGAAGCGGAAGCGTTTCACCAAGGGCGAGAGTTGTTCAACCGCCGTGACTTTCAAACACAGTTTTTTCATGCCTGAATCTCCACGACCTCGGGCACGACACCCGGGGTTTCCGCATCGACACAGACGCCTTGGAACACGCCCAAACGGCGCGAGAAATGATCGCGCACGAAGAGCGTCAGCCCGCAATGGGCGCAGGTAAAGGGATCCGTGGTGACATCTTCGGTGATGCCCTTGCAATGCACGCATTGCATCCGCCGCGCGATGGAACCGCGATGCTCCATCTGGATCTCATCGACCGGCATCCCGGCGGCAAACGCTAGGGCGGAGACATGGCCGATCAACCCTTCGGAGCCTGCGAGATAGATCTGCGTGCCCATCCGCGCCGTGTTCAAAAGCTGGGTCACCAGCGGCGTGGCGGCGTCGAAATCGGGGGCCTCATGCAGGGCAACAGGTTTGACATCGCCAAGAGCGGCGGCGTCACAGCCAACCAGCACCACATGGGCGTGATCCATGACGGAGGCGTCAGAAGCGGCCAGATCGAAGAGCGCGGCAGCGCCTGCCTCATCCGCGACCATGATCGCGGGGGCGGCACCTTGCGAGACAAGCCCGGCGTAGGTCGGCCGGCTGTCGATGGACGGGGAAAATTCAGTCTTGGGCATTACGGGTCCTGTTGGTCTCAGGAGGCGGGCACGGGATTGCGCCCGCCTCGTAAGTCTTTGTGCTGATTTATATTTGGGGCTTAACCCTTGGCGGTGCGACGTTTCTTGTCGACGTCGTAGAAGGGCATCGGATGCGCGATGGCCTTGATCTCGCCATCGGGGTTCTTGACCGTGAGTTCGGTGCCTTCGACGGCGCACTCGACCGGCATACGCGCGATGCCGACGTTGTGCTCATTGAGGGGCGAGTACATGCCGATGGTCACGACGCCCACCTCTTGGCCGTCTTTCAGCAAAGGCGCACCTTCGGCGGCGGGCGTCGTACCCTCGAGTTTCACACCGTAGATTTTGAAGCGCTCTTTGCCCTTCAGACGGTAATGCTCCTCGGCGCCACGGAATCCGGTCTTGCCCGGCGAGACGGTGAACTCGAGACCCAACTCCCACAGCGTGTCGCCATTGGACTCGTCTTCGAACGGGTACATTTCCGAGTTGTCATAGGGGAAGAACAAGAGATAACTCTCCGCGCGCAGCCAATCGAGCGTGGTGAAGCGCGTCGGGATGATGCCCATCGCTGCGCCTTCCGCCACGATGGTGTCCCAAATTTCGACGGCATCCTGACGGCGGCAGAAAATCTCATAGCCGCGCTCGCCGGTGTAGCCGGTGCGGGAAATCATCACAGGCTTGCCGAAGAGCGTCGTCTGGATGTGGCTGAAATAGACCACATCACGGATGCCCGGCACATGTTTTTCAAGGTAATCGACAGCCATCGGGCCTTGCAGCGAAATGTCGTGCAACTCGTCGTCGAAGAGCACGGCGACATTGCGCCCGGCGGCGTATTTCGTCAGTTGCTCATGCCCCGCGCCGGAGCCATGCACGACCATGAAATTCTGCGGCCCGAGACGGTAGATCACACAGTCATCGACGAATTTGCCGGCATCATTGAGCATGGTGGCATAGGTCGATCGACCGGGTTTCAGTTTTTCGATATTGCGGGTCGTGGCCTTGTCGATCACGTATTGGGCGTGCGGCCCCACAACGTAAACCTTCTTGAGGCCCGAGACATCCATGACGCCCGCCTTGGTGCGGATCGCCAGATACTCCTCCGTCTGATCCTTGTCATAGCTCCAGGCGGTGCCCATGCCGCTCCAGTCTTCGAGATCGGAGCCAAGGGCGCGGTGCCGGTCCGCCAGTGCGGAAAATCTCCATGATGCGATCATTGTTTTTATCCTTAGGGTCGTATTTTGAATTCTGTTTGATGGGAACCGGCGACGGGTTGCGCCGCCGGTTCAGGGGAAGGGTGTGAAGCCCTGTCTTGAGACCGGGATCAGTCTTTCTTCTCGGTCGCCTTGTAGGCATGTTCCTCGTGGCGCCAGCCGAACACGATCGCGATCACGACCATGGCGAGGCAGGCAAAGAGCCAGAGACCTTCGACGGAGCCGTAACCCGCGTAAATCGCGCCGGTGATGCCGTCCCAGGAGGTTGCGTCAAAAGGTGCTTCCATTTCGATAGTCCTTTCTTGAGATCACTCAGCCGGGCTGACCGACGGGTGAAGCGCTTCGGGGTAGGCTTCGGCAGGCACTTTGACCTTGTCGAGCCCCATGATCTCGGCTTCTTCCGGCACGCGGAGCTGACCGGTCACCTTCAGGATGAAGGAGATGGCATAGCCCGGCACGAACCCGAGAGCGCCCATCACACCGGCACCGACAAGCTGGCCGAGGAAGGAGGTCTCGATGACATCTTCGCCGAACATTGCCGGGTAGCCCTGGGCCGCGATACCGACCGCCAGAAGTCCCCACATGCCGAGGAACCCGTGCACAGCGAAGGCCCCCACGGCGTCGTCGATGCCGCGACGTTCGATGAAGGAGGCGACAAAGGGCATGGCGCAGGCACCGATGAACCCGATCGCAAACGCCATCGGCGGATACCAGAGGTCGAGACCGGCAGCACAGGAGATGATCCCGCCGAGAGCCCCGGACATCATCCAGAACGGATCGCGGGTGATCATCCAGGCCCCGATGATGCCACCGGCAAAGCCCATCAGCGTGTTGAAGGTCATGCCGGAGATGGTCATCGGCGTGCCGTAGATCGTCGCTTCGATGTCCGTGCCCCAGGACCAGGCTTCGCCCGGAACGATGACACAGCCCATCAAAAAGCCCCAGAACCCGGCGATGATCAGCATGAGGCCGATCAGCGTCATCGGCATGGAGTGACCCGGGATGTGGTTGGCGGAGCCGTCGGCATTGAACTTGCCGATCCGCGGCCCGAGGTTGATCAGGACACCGAGCGAAAAGAAGCCCGCGATCATGTGCACGACACCTGCGGCGCCGAAGTCATGATAGCCGAACTTGGTGACCAGCCAGCCATCCGCGTGCCAGCCCCAGGCAGCCGCGAGAATCCAGACGAAGGCGCCCAGAACGATGGCCAGAACGACAAAGCCGGTCAGCTTGATGCGCTCGATCACGCCGCCCGAGAGGATGGATGCGGTCGTTGCGGCAAACAGCACGAATGCCCCCCAGAACACACCGGAGGCACGGTCGTCGAGATTGGGACCCATGTATTGGCTCCACGGCAGGGCGACGTCATTGGCATAGGCCAGACCGGACGTGCCCATCGCACCTTCGGACAGCGTCAGACCCGTCGGGAAGGCCCAGTAGATCCACCAGCCGACGAAATAAAAGAACGGAACGATCATCGCGAAGGCGAGGATGTTCTTGATGCCGGAGGCCAGCGCGTTCTTCGACCGCGATGCGCCCATTTCATATGCGAGGAACCCGGCGTGGATGAGTACCATCAGCGGGATCGTCAGAAAGTAGAAAGTCTCGGAAAACGTGCCATTTGTCGCGGCATGGTTTCCCTGTAGCTCCGCAACCGCGGCAGCCAAGGATGCAAGATCCTGTTCCAAGTCGTTCTCCCTGTCCTGTTGAACTTGATTGGAATATCAAGCCAGCTTGGCCCGGTTTTGGTTTGGACCAATTGTGCGAACTGGCTCACTCAGTGAGTTCATGAAAGCGGAAGGGATCACCATGGGTCAAAGTTTTTTCCTCTGAGGAATTAATTTTGACACGGGCTGCGCCACTTTTTAGGTCAAACGACCACCCTTATTTGACGGAGTGCTGAATTTCTGGGCGCAGATGGAATGTCGCCAGACCCGGCTGACAAAGCGAGAGGGAATACGGCCGCAGAGAAAGCCCAGGGCCACCGCCCCGACAGGACGGAAACGGCTCGAAGATTCGCCCGCTTTCTCGGATCAAACGGTCAAGAAATAGCAAGGAAACCCGAATTGCCTTCCTCGCGGATTGGTAGGGCCAATCCCAAAGGAAAAACGTCAGCCTTCCTGGAGCAACAGCCGCTGATCCTCGATCAGGGCAAGCTTCATGAATTCGCTGGCCTCTTCGATGTCCCGCGCCGCAATGGCGTTGAACAACCCGTTGTAGCCCTGCTGATAGATCGCAATCCGGGTCGGCGTCAGGTGACGCCGGTACATCGCGGTGCGGAACGACTGCCGCCGGGCATCGAGCACGAGATTGTAGCAGGCGATCACAAGCGGGTTGCCCGTACCCTCCGCGAGCAGCCGGTGGAACTCTTCCTCAAGCCGCACGAAGGCCGCTGCATCGGTCTGTACCGCTTCCATTTTCGACAAGACGACGGAGAGCGCCTCGATCTGTCGCGGCGACATGTTGACGATCGCGAGCCGCACCATTTCCGGCTCGATGATCCCCCGCATCACCTGCAATTGCAGCGGTCCGGTCTCTGCGGCAACCGGCGACAGCGCCTCCCCCTGTCCGTCAGGATCATAGGTCACGAAAGAGCCAGACCCTGCCCGCCGGCGGATCATGCCGCGCGCTTCGAGCTGATCCAGAGCCTCGCGCACCGTGTTGCGCGCCACCCCCAGTTCCTGCGCCAGTTGCCGCTCCGACGGCAGGCGTTCTTCGGTCGCGTATTCCTGCGTCACGATCCGCGTCGACAGCGTCTCGATCACATATTTCACCGTCGCCCCGGGAAGCGAGGTCGTGGGAGGCAGGGCAGAATTGGGCACGCGGTCAGTCCTTTGCGGTTTCCGACTATTAGACCAATTTTTTACAACTGGTCCAGAGAGAGCGTGCTGGTTCAATCGCCCAGAATGCGAAAGAGGCGCGGAAAACCGCGCCTCTTTGGGGAAGTTCTAGGGGGTTTGGTCTTTGACGAGAGTTTGCCCGGCGCCCGCAGGGGTGCGGGCGCGTTCGGCGCTTCTATCGCTCCACCGGAGCGATGGATCGGCCCCTTAGGGCCGACCGCGCCTCACCCCATCCGCTCACTGGAATAGGACCCCGGCGAGGCCTGGAACACTACCGTTTTGTTGCCGTTCAGGAAGACCCGATGGTTGGCATGCGCATGGATCGCACGGGCCAGAACCTGGCTTTCCACGTCACGGCCCAGAGACACGAAATCGTCCGGACTCTGCGCGTGGGTGATCCGCACGACGTCCTGCTCGATGATCGGCCCCTCGTCGAGATCGGCGGTCACATAGTGCGAGGTCGCCCCGATCAGCTTCACGCCGCGCGCATAAGCCTGTTTGTACGGGTTAGCGCCCTTGAACGACGGCAGGAAAGAGTGGTGGATGTTGATGATCCGACCCGACATCACCTTGCACATCTGATCAGACAGGATCTGCATGTAGCGGGCCAGAACGATCAGCTCGGCGCCCGAATCCTCGACCACTTTCATGATCGCACCCTCGGCCTCCGGTTTGTTCTCCTTGGTCACACGAATATAGTGGAACGGAATATCGTTGTTCACGACAACCTTTTGATAATCCATGTGGTTCGAGATCACCGCAACGATTTCCACCGGCAGCGCACCGATGCGCACACGGTAGAGCAAATCGTTCAGACAATGGCCGAAACGGCTCACCATGATCACGACTTTCATCTTCACGCTCTCGTCATGGAAGGCATAGGTCATGGCGAAATCTTCAGCGATCTTGGCGAAGTCCTTTTCAAGCGACGCCTGCGCCACGCCCTCTTCCGAATTGAAACTCACGCGCATGAAGAACTGGCCGGTTTCGGTGTCGTCGAATTGCGAACTGTCGGTGATGTTGCAGCCGTGCTCCGCGAGGAAGGTGGCGATGGCGGCGACGATCCCGCGCGTCGTGGCGCAGGTCACGGTGAGGCAGTATTTCGTCATCTTTTTCTCCAGATGCAAGGCGCTCCCCTGATGCGCGCCCTCGATGTTGGTGTGTTGTTTTTGTTATGTTTTATTATTGATTTAGGCGGTAAGCCCGTCGGGCTCGGGAAGCTCATGGGCGCGGCAGGCCGCCGTCACGGTATTGGCCAAGAGGCAGGCGATGGTCATCGGACCCACCCCACCCGGAACCGGCGTGATCGCCCCGGCAACCTCGACCGCCGTATCGAATTCGACATCGCCGACAAGCTTGGTCTTGACGGTCCCGTCTTCGCGCAGACCTTTTTCCGGCGCCTCGACCCGGTTGATGCCCACGTCGATCACGGTCGCACCGGGTTTCACCCAGCTGCCCTTGATCATCTCCGGACGCCCGACAGCCGCCACGAGAATGTCGGCGCGGCGGCAGACCTCTTCGATGTCCTTGGTGCGCGAATGCGCGATGGTCACGGTGCAGCTGTCGCGCAGCAACAGTTGCGCCATCGGTTTGCCCACAATGTTCGAGCGCCCGACGACCACGGCATTGAGGCCCGACAGGCTGCCAAGCTGATCGCGCAGCATCATCAGACAGCCGAGCGGCGTGCAAGGCACCATGCTCTTTTGTCCGGTGCCCAGAAGACCCACGTTCGAAATATGGAACCCGTCCACATCCTTTGCCGGGTCAATCGAGTTGATCACCAGATCGCTGTCGAGATGGTCCGGCAGCGGCAATTGCACGAGGATGCCATGCACCGCCGGATCGGCGTTGAGCTGCTCGATGAGCGCCAGAAGATCGGCCTCCGACGTGTCCGCCGAGAGTTTGTGCTCATAGGAATTCATCCCGCATTCCACGGTCTGCTTGCCCTTGTTGCGCACGTAAACCTGGCTTGCCGGGTCTTCGCCGACCAGCACCACGGCCAGACCGGGCGTGATGTTGTGAACCTCTTTGAGGCGCGCCACATGGGCGGCCACTTTCTCGCGGACGGTCTCGGCAAAGGCCTTCCCGTCGATGATCTGTGCAGTCATTGGTTATCCTCCAATCGGTTCCGAGAACCTCAGTCCGAAAACTCAGTCCTCAAGGCGGCGGGCGGCCACGGCCAGTGCGTGCCAGAGCGACCCCGCCAGGGTACGCATCCCGATCACCGCGAGCCGGTCCTCGGCCCGACGGATCAGGAAAACCGTCATATGTTCAAGCCCCGTGCGCGTCGCCTGCCCCGGCCCGAAGGCCTTCGGGTCGATGTTGACGAGCTTGGCCATCAGCGCCTCGATCGGCCTCGCGCCCTGCGTCGAGGCGATCTCGAACGCGGTGAACCCGTCCGTTTGCTCGGTGACGGAACACTCCGGCACCTCGGATTTCAACATCGCGGCGAAATCCACCTCGGCCTTGCCCGCAGCTTCGATCATCCATTGTCCGCGCCCGGTCCAGAAGGCGGCATAATCGCCCATGGACACGGCTTTGCCGACTCCCGGAAGCATCAGGCCAAAGGGCTGAGGCACCTCCTGCCCGGCCCGCAGGCTCAGGGAGGCCAGACCGAGATCGGCGTTTTCCGTGGTGGTCAGCGCGCCGAATACCTCGGTCCGCGCCACCGTGCCGCCCAGGGCGGTGATGGGGGTCAGATCAGTCACGGAGACGTCCTCCTTCAGGGTCCACGAAATGGGCAGAGACCACTTCGACCTTCAATTCCTTGCCTTCCAGCGGGTTGGCCGCGATCAGCACCTCGCCCATCCGTTCTGCGCCGTTCTTAAGGAACCCGAGCGCGATATAGCTTTCGAGATGCGGCGAGTAACAGGACGAGGTGACCCAACCCTGATCGCTGGTCATCGTCTGCGCCTCACCTTGGGTGAAAAGATGCGACCCGGCCATGACCTGCGTTTGCGCCTCGAGCGGTTTGAAACCGACAAGTCGACGTTTTTCCGCAGCCATGCCTTCGCGCCGCGACATCACGGCGCCGATGCTGTCTTTCTTCGCCGACACCATCTTGCCCAGCCCCAGCATCTGCGCCGTGGTCTGACCGTTGAGTTCGGCCCCCGCCGCGTGACCTTTTTCGATCCTGAGAACCGCCAGTGCTTCGGTGCCGTAGGGCGTCGCGCCAAGGTCCGCGCCCTGCTCCATCAGCCGCTGCATCAGAGCATGGCCGTAGCGGGCAGGCACCGCGATCTCATAGGCCAACTCGCCAGAGAAGGAGATGCGGAACAGACGCGCCCGCAAACCGTTGCAGATCGTCAGCTCAGAGCAGGCCATGAAGGGAAACGCCTCGTTCGAAAGGTCGAACCCATCGACGATCCGGGTAAGAAGCTCGCGCGATTTCGGCCCCACCACGGCGATCTGCGCCCAGGCGTCGGTGGTCGAGATGAGCTGCACATCCAGCTCCGGCCAGAGGCATTGATGCGCGAATTCCATCTGGCGATACACCAGCCCTGCGTTGGCGGTCGTCGTCGTGACCACATAGTGATCCTCCGCCATCTGCGCACAGGTGCCGTCATCATAGGCGTGCCCATCTTCGCGCAGCATCAGACCGTAACGCACCATGCCGACCTTCAGCGCGCCCATCATGTTGGAATACATGCGGTTGAGGAACTCACCTGCATCCGCACCCTGCACATCGACCTTACCAAGCGTGGTCACATCACAGAGGCCCACCCCGGAGCGCACGGCCAGAACCTCGCGGTCCACGGTCTGCCGCCAAGTGGTTTCGCCAGTGCGCGGGAAATATTGCGCCCGCATCCATTGGCCCACTTCGACGAACGCGGCGCCTTGGGCTTCGGCCCAGTGATGAGTCGGCGTCAGGCGGCGCGGACGGAACAGCGGCCCGGTGTCACCGCCGCCCAAGACGGCGAGAGACACGCCGGTATAGGGCGGGCGGAAGATTGTGGTGCCGGTTTCGGGGATCGACTTGCCGGTCAGCTCGGCCATCACCGCCAGAGCCGAGATGTTCGAGGTCTTGCCCTGATCGGTCGCCATGCCCAGCGTGGTCCAGCGTTTCAGATGCTCGACCGGCTTCATATTTTCCTTATGCGCCAAGGCAATATCTTTGACGGTCACGTCGTTCTGGAAATCGACCCAAGCGCGCTTCGTACCGGGAACGTGCCAGAAGGCAGCCTGCTCGGACGGCATATTCTCCGCCTTCGGAAGCGCAATTTCAGAGGCCGCAACACCGATCTCGGAAAGCGCCGTGATCGCGGCTTTCATACCATCCGTCAGCGCCTCTGCGGTGCCACCCTTGCCTGCCGCAGCGCCTGCCGGGATCAGGCCTTTCGGCCCATCCGGGCTCGGAACGAAGGCCAAAAGATCGTCATTCCAGACCGGACGCCCGCGGTGGTGCGAGGCCAGATGCACGTTCGGGTTCCAACCGCCCGCGACACCAAGCGCGCCGACGGAGTGCCATTCGGACCGCCCGTTGCGGGTGACCTCAATCGACGTGAGGCCCAGACGCCCTTTCGTCCCGGTCACAGTAGACCCAGCAAAGACCTCATAGTCGCCAAACCGCGGCGCCGCCTCACGGGCGTCGATCACGCCCAGAACCTTCGCGCCCCTGGCGATCAGATCCATCGCCGTGCGGTGCCCGTCGTCGCCATTGGTGAAAATCGCAATCGCGTCCCCGTCCCGCTTCACCGGGCTGACGGCCCAGCGGTTGGCATAGGCGCGCATCGCCCCCGCCAGCATCACACCCGGACGGTCGTTGTCGGCAAAGGGGATATGCCGCTCCGTCGCGCCCGCCGCCAGAACCGTGCGCTTCGCGGTGATCCGCCAAAGCGTCTGGCGCACCTTGTCGCCCGGAACGGCCAAGTGATCCGACACCCGCTCCACTGCACCGAAGATGCCGTGATCGTAGACGCCGAACACCGTGGTGCGGGTCATGATGCGGACATTCGGCAGGCTTTCAAGTTCGGCCTTCGCGCTTGCGACCCAGTCCATCGCATTTGCGCCATCAAGCGCGTCGCTCTCCGACATGAGACGCCCACCAAGGGCGAAATCTTCATCGGCAAGGATCACATCCGCGCCCGCACGCCCCGCCGTCAAAGCCGCCGCAAGCCCGGCCGCACCGGCTCCTACGATCAGAAGATCGCAATGCAGGAAACCTTTATCGTAGTCGTCCGGGTCCGGCAGCATCGAAAGCGATCCAAGCCCTGCCGCCTTGCGGATCATCGGCTCGTAGAGCTTTTCCCAGAACGCTTTCGGCCACATGAAGGTCTTGTAATAGAATCCCGCTGCAAAGAACGGCGACAGCAAATCGTTCACCGCCAAAAAATCGCGGTGGAGCGGTCCTATGTGGTTTTGCGAGCGTGCCGTCAGCCCGTCGAACAGTTCCGCCACTGTGGCGCGCGTGTTCGGCTCCTGCCGCGCGCCGGTGCGCAGTTCGACCATGGCATTAGGTTCCTCGGAACCTGCCGCCACAACGCCGCGCGGTCGGTGATATTTGAAACTCCGGCCCATGAGTTGGACGCCATTGCCCAGAAGGGCGGAGGCCAATGTGTCGCCTTGGAAGCCTTTGTAAGCCTTGCCGTTGAAGGTGAAATTCAGCGGCGCGTTGCGGTCGATCAGACCACCAGTCAGACGGGTCATTCTGCCGCTCCCAGTTTCACGTTCGAGGCCAGTTCCGCCCCGAGAATTTCATGCGTGGTGGTGTCGCGCGTCACGACAAGCCAGCTTCGGTCGCCCTGTTCGTGGAACCAAAGTTCGCGGTGCACGCCCGCCGGGTTCTCGCGCTGGAACACATAGTCGCAGAATTGCGCTTCGGCATTTTCCGCCGTCGCATCGGGCCGGTGCATCAGATTGGCGTCGCCCAGATAGGTGAATTCCTGACTGTCGCGCAGGCCGAGAAGGGGATGAGGGATCAGCATCTTTTCACCTCAATGCAGGTTGGGTTGGGCGCCAACGCCCTTTTCGTCGATGACATAACCGCGCTCGAACCGGTCGAGCCGATAGGCGGCGGCGGTCTCATGCGGACGGCCGGTCGCAAGCAAATGCGCAAAGGCATAACCGGAGGCGGGCGTCGCCTTGAAGCCCCCGTAACACCAGCCGGCGTTGAGATAGAGCCCGTCGATATGGGTCTGGTCGATGATCGGCGAGCCGTCCATGGACATATCCATGATCCCGCCCCAGCTGCGCAAAAGCCGCGCGCGCCCGATCATCGGCATGAGCGCCATGCCGCCTTCGAGCACATCTTCGACCACCGGCAGGTTGCCGCGTTGCGCATAGGAATTGTAACCGTCGATGTCGCCACCGAACACCAGCCCGCCCTTGTCGGACTGGCTCACATAGAAGTGCCCCGCGCCAAAGGTGATGACGCCCGGAATGGTCGGCTTGAGCCCTTCGGAGACGAAGGCCTGCAACACATGGCTTTCGATCGGCAGGCGCATTCCGGCCTTGGCCATGACCCGCCCCGAGGACCCGGCGACAGCCACGCCGACCTTCTTGGCCCCGATAAAGCCGCGCGAGGTTTCGACACCCAAAACCTTGCCACCTTCGATCTTGAACCCGGTGACTTCGCAATTCTGAATGATGTCGACGCCGCGCATATCGGCACCGCGGGCATAGCCCCAGACCACCCCATCGTGGCGCGCCGTGCCCGCGCGTTCCTGCATCAAGCCGCCCTTGATCGGGAAGCGCGCATTGTCGAAATTCAGGAAGGGCACCATCCCTTTCAACTCGTCACGCGACAACAGCCGCGCGCCCGCACCGACCAGCATCATCGCATTGCCGCGACGGCGATAGGCATCGCGCTGAGCGTCGGTGTGGATCAGGTTGATGATCCCGCGCTGCGACACCATCGAGTTGAAATTGGTTTCCTGCTCCAGATTTTCCCAAAGCTTCATCGAGAATTCATAGAACGGCTCGTTACCCGGCAGGAGATAGTTCGACCGGATGATCGTCGTGTTCCGCCCGATATTGCCGGAGCCGAGCCAGCCCTTTTCCAGCACCGCAACCTTCAGCTCACCAAAGGTTTTCGCCAGATAAAAGGCCGTCGCAAGCCCATGTCCGCCTCCGCCGACAATCACGATGTCATAGGCGGGTTTCGGCTCCGGGTTGCGCCACAATGGCGTCCACCCTTTGTGCCCGGTCAGGGCCTCTTTCACGACTTTGAAACCAGAGAATTTCATGCAGGTGCGCTCCTTCGTCTGATCCTGTTCTAGCGGGGATTTTCGCCCTGTACATCCATATTCAAGTCGTATATTTTCAAATTCAGGACGTATTTTCATATTTCTCGACAGGCCCTGAACATGAAGAGAATCGCCTTTCTGCTGGTCGATGGATTCGCCCTTTTGTCGACCGCATCCGCGCTCGAACCGCTGCGTGCGGCAAACCTGTTTTCGCCCACCTTGCGCTATGAGGTGACCCTGCTTTCAAGCTCCGGCGGCATGGTCAAATCCTCCGTCGGCGGCGCGTTTGAGACCCGCTCTTTTCGGGATCTTTTCCCCCGTTTCGATCTGGTTTTCGTCGTTGCGGGTGGCGATCCTGCGCGCGTCAACGACCCAGCACTTTTTGCCTGGCTGAGACAGGCCGACCGGTCCGGCGTGGCGCTCGGCGGCATCTCCGGCGGGGCGGTCATTCTGGCCAAGGCCGGACTTCTGGCGAACCGTCGTTTCACTGTCCACTGGCACCATTACAACGATTTCGACAAGCTCCCCGGCGACTGGCTTTTGGAGCGGCGATTGTTCGTGATCGACCGCGACCGCTACACCTGCGCCGGTGGCTCCGCGCCGCTCGACATGATGCATGCCATCATCGCCCGTGACCACGGAACCGCCTTCGCCCAACGCATTTCCGACTGGTTCATCCAGACCGAAGTGCGCGGAGCGGATGCGCCGCAACGGTCCTCGATCACCGGGCGCTATGGCGTCATCCCGCTCCCGGTCGAGGCCGCTTTGGAACTGATGGAAAGCCATATCGCCGACCCTCTCGGTCAGGATCAGATCGCCACGCTCGCAGGCCTTTCGACCCGGCAATTGCAACGCCAGTTTCGCGAGACGACGGGCCGGTCGATCATGGAAGAATATCGCCGTATCCGTTTGGAAACAGGGAAAGATTTGATCACCTCGACCCGCATTCCATTGACCGAGATCGCCCAGATGACCGGGTTCTCCTCGCAGGCGCATTTCTCCGATGCCTTCCGCAAACTCTACGGCACTGCCCCCTCCACCCTGCGAAAACGGGAGGCCATAAAAAAAGGCCCGGCATAAGCCGGGCCTTGGGGAACAGTGGCGGTTCTGGGGCCGCCACTCAGGGAAGTTCTTGGATCAGATGTCCAGCGTGTTGTCTTTTTCCCAGCGCGAGAAATGCGACACGAAGGAATTCCACTCGCGGTGCTTCATCTTGATGTAAGAGGCCGAGAAATCGTTGCCCAGCATGGCTTTCAACTCCGGATCGGCGTCATAGGCGCGGATCGCGTCCAGCATGTTGAGCGGCAGTTTCGGCGCGCCTTCGATCTTGTGACCTTCGGCATACATGTCGATGTCGTAACGCGGGCCGGGGTTGGCTTTGGAGCGGATCCCCGAGAGACCGGCAGCGATGATCACGGCCTGCAAGAGATAGGGGTTCACCGCCCCGTCCGGCAGGCGCAACTCGAACCTTCCGGGGCCCGGCACGCGGACCATGTGGGTGCGGTTGTTGCCGGTCCAGGTGACGGTATTGGGCGCCCAGGTCGCGCCCGACATGGTGCGCGGCGCGTTGATGCGTTTGTAGGAGTTCACCGTCGGGTTGGTGATCGCCGCCAAGGCTTCGGCATGTTTCATGATCCCGCCGAGGAAGTAACCGCCCTGCTCGGAAAGCCCCACTTCACCGACCTGCCCACCGGCATTGCCCGCGAATGCGTTGGTCTTGCCGTCGAGGTCCCACACGGAAATATGCGCGTGGCAACCGTTGCCGGTCAGGCCCTGAATGGGCTTCGGCATGAAGGTGGCGCGCAGACCGTGTTTCTCGGCGATGGATTTCACCATGAACTTGAAGAAACTGTGACGGTCGGCGGTGATCAGCGCGTCGTCGAAATCCCAGTTCATCTCGAACTGGCCGTTGGCGTCCTCGTGGTCGTTCTGATACGGACCCCAGCCCAGCTCCAGCATGTAATCGCAGATCTCGGCGATCACGTCATAGCGGCGCATCACGGCCTGCTGGTCATAACAGGGTTTCTCCGCCGTATCGAACGGGTCGGAAATCTGATCGCCCTCGGGGGTGAGGATAAAGAATTCGGCCTCGATCCCGGTCTTGACGCGCAGACCTTCTTCAGCGGCTTCCTTGATCAGTTTCTTCAGCACGTTGCGCGGCGCCTGTTCGACCGGCTGATCTTCCATGATGCAATCGGCGGGCACCCAGGCCACTTCCGGCTTCCACGGCAATTGGATGACCGCATCCGGGTCCGGCACGGCCAGCATGTCGGGATGCGCCGGCGTCAGGTCGAGCCAGGTCGCAAAGCCCGCAAAGCCAGCCCCGTCTTCCTCCATACCCGCGATCGCGGAGGCCGGCACGAGTTTGGCGCGCTGGCCACCGAACAGATCGGTGTAGGAGATCATGAAATATTTCACGCCGTTCTCTTCGGCGAATTTGGCAAGTTTGCTCATCTGTATTTTTCCTGTTCCCTGTCGGAGAAAGAGGGGCGCTTGGCCCCTCTTCGTGGGCCTCAGAAGCCCGGTTTCCCCGGGTACCAATTGGTCCCGGCGAGCGGAATTTGCGCCATGGCAGCGGCTTCCATGGTCAGCGCACACAGATCCTCGGGTTCGAGGTTGTGCACGTGGTTGTGACCACAGGCCCGTGCGATGGTCTGGCATTCCAGCGTCATCACGTTGAGGTAGTTGCGCAGCATCCGCGCCGCTTCCACCGGGTTCACGCGCTTCATCAGCTCGGGGTCCTGCGTGGTGATACCTGCCGGGTCTTTGCCCTCATGCCAGTCATCGTAAGCGTCGGCAGTGGTGCCCAGAGCCGCGTATTCCGCGCCCCATTTCGGGTCCTGCTCACCGATGGCAATGAGAGCCGCCGTGCCGATGGAAACCGCATCGGCCCCAAGTGCCAGCGCCTTGGCCATATCCGCGCCGTTGCGGATGCCGCCAGAGACCACAAGCTGAACCTTGCGGTGCATGCCCAGATCCTGAAGCGCCTGAACGGCGGGGCGGATACAGGCGAGGATCGGCTGGCCGACATGCTCGATGAACACATCCTGCGTCGCCGCCGTACCGCCCTGCATCCCGTCGAGCACGACCACGTCCGCGCCCGCTTTCACGGCCAGAGCGGTGTCGTAATAGGGGCGTGCGCCGCCGACCTTGATGTAGATCGGTTTTTCCCAGTTGGTGATCTCTCGCAGCTCAAGGATCTTGATCTCGAGATCGTCCGGGCCGGTCCAGTCCGGGTGACGACAGGCGGAGCGTTGGTCGATGCCGACCGGAAGGTCGCGCATCCCGGCGACGCGCTCGGTGATCTTTTGACCCAGCAGCATGCCGCCGCCGCCCGGTTTCGCGCCTTGGCCGACCACGATCTCGATGGCGTCAGCACGACGCAGATCGTCCGGGTTCATGCCGTAGCGCGACGGCAGGTATTGGTAAACGAGCTTCTCGGAATGTCCGCGCTCTTCCTCGGTCATGCCGCCGTCACCGGTGGTCGTCGAGGTGCCCGCCATGGTCGCGCCGCGACCCAGAGCCTCTTTCGCCGGACCGGAGAGCGCGCCAAAGGACATGCCCGCGATGGTCACCGGGATTTTCAGCTCGATCGGCTTTTTCGCAAACCGCGTGCCGAGGGTCACGGAGGTGTCGCATTTCTCGCGATAACCTTCGAGCGGGTACCGCGACATCGACGCGCCGAGGAACAGCAGGTCATCGAAATGCGGCAGGTGGCGTTTGGTGCCGCCGCCACGAATATCGTAGATGCCGGTGGCCGCCGCGCGGCGGATCTCGGCGTTGGCGGCGTTGCTGAACGTGTAGCTGTCGCGCGGCGGGGTGTGGGGTGTCTTTTCCATCGGTGCGCTCCTCAGTATTCGCCAGCGTGGTCGATGTTGAAATTGTAGAGTTTGCGCGACGAACCGTAGCGTTTGAACTCTTCCGGTTTGGCATCCGCCCCGGCTTTCTCAAGAAGGTCCTTGAGGATCTCGATATGCTCCGGGCGCAGTTCCTTCTCGACGCAGTCGGCGCCCAGCGATTTCACGGAACCGCGCACGAACAGGCGCGCTTCATAAAGCGAGTCGCCCAGCGCATCGCCCGCATCGCCCAGAACAACGAGGTTGCCCTTTTGCGCCATGAAGGCGCACATATGGCCGATGTTGCCGTGCACGACGATGTCGATGCCCTTCATCGAGATGCCGCAGCGCGAGGACGCATTGCCCTTGATGTTCAAAAGACCGCCGTGCCCGGTGGCGCCCGCATATTGCGAGGCGTCGCCTTCGATGGTCACAACGCCGGACATCATGTTTTCCGCAACACCGGGGCCGGTGGAGCCTTTGACCGTGATGGTGGCTTCCTTGTTCATCCCGGCGCAGTAGTAGCCCGTGGACCCGTTGATGGTCACGGAAATCGGACCGTCGAGACCGACAGCCACGGCATGCGCGCCGCGCGGGTTGGTCAGTTCGAAATCTTCATTCGCCTTGCCCTTGGCAGCGGCCTGAAGCGTGGTGTTGACCTCACGGAGTTCCGTTGTGGCCAGATCGAGCGTGGTGGTCATTGGATCAGCGCTCCCAGAAGTAAACAGTTGCAGGTTCCGGTTCCCAGACGCGGGCATTGTCGATGCCCGGCAGGTCGGCGAAGGCGCGGTACTCAGACGCGAAGGCGACGTAATCCTCGGTTTCCGCCATGATCGCCGGTTTGCAGGCGATTGGATCGCGCACGACGCCAAAGCCGTTCTTGGTACCGGTCACGAAGGTGAAGAACCCGTCGAGATCTTCGATGGTGCCTTCGAGCGCTTCACCCAGCGTTGCGCCATCGGCGATGCGCGACGAGATGTAGGCCGCGCCCACTTCGGTGTCGTTTTCCGAGCGGGTAAACACGCCTTTTTTGGCAAGCGTGCGGCGCATCTGGTTGTGGTTCGACAGCGAGCCGTTGTGCACGAGGCACTGGTCGTCGGCGGTCGAAAACGGGTGCGCACCCATCGTGGTCACAGCGGACTCAGTCGCCATGCGGGTGTGGCCGATGCCGTGGGAGCCGCCCATCGCGCGCAGACCGAACCGCGCCGCGACGTCTTTCGGCAGGCCGACTTCCTTGTAGATTTCCATGGAGGCGCCGGAACCCATGATGCGAAGACCCTTGTCTTCGAGCACCGCGATGGCCTCTTTCGCCTTCGCTTCCGGCAGTGTCAGAACCGCATGGGTGTCGACCACTTTGATCGTCACCGGCGCATCGACCACCGCACACACGGCGGCGTCGAGATCGGCAAACGCCTCGGCGGGCGTGTCCGATTGAACGGTGATTTTTACCATGCCGTCCGTCTCATCGCCATAGATCGCGATCCCGGCGCTATCGGGGCCGCGTTCGGTCATGGTGATGAGCATATCGGTCAGCATATCGCCCAGTTGCGGGCGCAGTTCATCCTTTTTCAGGAAGAGGCCAACAATGCCACACATAGGTTCCTCCATTGTGGGTGAGTTCATCAGGCGTCCAGCGCCGTCACAACCTCACTAATGGGAAACCTATTTTCTCTTCAAGAAAGTTTTTATCCCCATTGGAAGAAAATCTCACCGACAGGAAAATTGCTCTGTTTTTATGCAAACAGGCGGCCGATCCGCATCAGCCGCCTGAGAATTGTGCGAAATAGAAAATACAGGACACTCAGCGTGCCTGCGGATAGGTGATGATCGACAGATATTTCGCCGGAAGCTCGACGATCTCCTCCGGCCCGTGCGGCGCATCCGAATCGAACAGAAGCGAATCCCCCGGCTCCAGATCGTAGATCTGATCGCCATGGCGATAGTTGACCCGCCCCTCCAGCATATACAGAAGCTCGATGCCCTCATGCTGGAACGCCGGGAACCGGTCGGAGGCGCTGTCGAGCGTGATCAGATAGGGTTCGACCACGACGCCCGAGTTGTTCGACCCGATATGACCCAAGAGATTGTATTGATGCCCCGCCCGCGTCCCCGCACGCTCGATCTCGACACCCTCGCCCGCTTTGACATGCATGCAGCCGCGCTCTTCCTCATAACCGGAAAAAAGCTGCACCAAAGGCACGCGCAACGCATGGGCCAGCGCAGAAATCGTATTCAGAGACGGCGAAATCACCCCGTTCTCGATCTTCGACAGCATGCCGACCGACAACCCGGTCTGCGCCGCCAGGTCCGCCCCGGTCATCCGCGCCCGCTTGCGCAGCTCGCGCACCTGCCGTCCGATCGCCACTTCGAGGTTCTTTTCCCGCTGCTCCTTCACCGCATGCGGGTTCTGCTGCAATGCATTGTCCTTGGCTTTCAAATCCAACTCCTGTCGTCCCATATGCTCTCTCTTCTCTATCTCGCTCATTCATCCGCCAGCGCGCGCGCCAGATCCGGCTTGCCGCGCTGGTGCCAAAGCTGGCCGACGGCCCCGAGTTCGGTCATCAGCTCTTCGCCATAGGTTTCCAGCCATTTCAGCACCGACCCGAATTCCTGAATGCGCGCCCGCCCCTCGCGGATCGCCACCACCGGCCAGTCGCCCACCAGCGCATTGTCGATGCCGTAGACCTCCATGCCCCACCAATTCGCCAGCCCGAACACATGCGGCATGCGCCGCCCGCGCTTCAGGGCCGCCAACACGGAGGCGCTGACAAGGCTGTCCGCCGTCTCGACCGCCTCATGCCAGAGATCGAGGATCGACGCATATTCCCAGCTCACCGCCGCCCACTCTTCTGGAAAGCGCTCATTATAAGAGTCGAAAAACGCCTTCGGCCGGTGAAAGAAAAACGCCGTATCCGCTAGTTCCGGATCGTCGAAATCCGGGAACTGGAAGGTGAAACGCTCCATGAAAGCGTCCGAGGTGCGCGTGATCAGGCTTTGGTAATTGTCGCAGGTACAGGCAAGAATCTCGCCCCGGAACCCCGCCTCATAGGCCGCGACGGTCAGCGCCTCGATCATCGGCGGTGCGGAGGAACACCAGCACAGCACATCCGGCGTCTCGGCCAGCATCTCCGCCACGATCTCGCGCGCGTCCCCGGCCTCCGCATCATAAAGCACTTCACTGACGATCTCCCGCCCGGCGACATCGAAGGCCGCGCGATAGGTCGCAAGCGACGGCAGCCCCATGAGATCGGTTTGGGAGCAGAGCGCCACGCGTTTGGCCTCGGGCCGGGTGCGCGCGAGCCAGTCGACCCCGGTGACGTTGAAAAACGGGTGCACCTCCGCGGGCGCGATGAGATAGGGGTGATCCGGCGACAGGTCCGACGGCAGAAGCGTCGCGGTCAGCACCCGACGCTCCATCAGATAGGCCAGCGCCAGCCCCAGATCGCCGCCCCCGAGCGTCAGCACAAGCCGCACGCGTTGCGCCTCCACCATCTGCCGCGCCGCCTCGAGTGTCGCCGCCGCGCCCTGCGCGCTGTCCTGCACGATCAGTTCCACAAGATGCCGCCGGCCGCCAACCATCATGCCGCCATGGGCGTTGATCCAGTCGACCCAGAGGCGACAACCATCTATGCCGGGCCGCCCCCAACGCTCCTCCGCCCCGGACATCGGCACCAGCGCTCCAACCCGGATCGGCGCGCGGTCCTGTACGCTCAATCGCGGCAGGCTGCCTGCGACGGCCAGTCTCTGTGCCAGCGAAGCGCTGCTCATTTTTTCACCTCCCGCTCAAAAATAGGTCAAAAGACCGAGAGAATTCCCGATTCGCATATTCCTCTAAGGAAAATTCATTGACCAGTAGAAAATTTTTGGACCAAACCGGAGTCAATCCAAAAGAACCAATCTTGATTATTGGTCCATACCAACACACGCTCAACCAACGGGAGTTTTCAATATGACCAAACGAGTCGCCGTCATCGGCGCGGGCCCCTCCGGCCTCGCTCAACTGCGTGCCTTCCAATCCGCCGCCCAAAAGGGCGCCGAGATCCCGGAAGTCGTCTGTTTTGAGAAGCAATCGAACTGGGGCGGGCTGTGGAACTACACCTGGCGCACCGGCGTCGATGAGAATGGCGAACCTGTGCACGGGTCTATGTACCGCTACCTCTGGTCGAACGGCCCGAAAGAAGGTCTGGAATTCGCCGACTATTCCTTCGAGGAACATTTCGGCAAGCAAATCGCCTCCTACCCGCCCCGCGCCGTGCTCTTCGACTATATCGAAGGCCGCGTGATCAAGGCCGACGTGCGCAAATGGATTCGCTTCTCCTCCGTCATCCGCTTCGTCGAATATGACGAAGACAAAGGCGATTTCGTCGTCACCGTGCACGACATGGTCGAGGACCGCGTCTACAAGGAGCGCTTCGACAATGTGATCGTCGCCTCCGGTCATTTCTCCTCGCCGAACGTGCCCGAATACCCCGGCTTCGAACAGTTCAATGGCCGCATCGTCCACGCCCACGATTTCCGCGACGCCCGCGAATTCGAAGGCAAGGACGTGCTCCTCGTCGGCGCCTCCTACTCCGCCGAAGACATCGGGTCTCAGTGCTGGAAATACGGCGCCAACTCGATCACCACCTGCTACCGCTCCGCCCCCATGGGCTTCAAATGGCCGGACAACTGGGAAGAAAAACCCGCCCTGCAAAAGGTCGAAGGCAAGACCGTCTTCTTCGCCGATGGCACCACGAAAGACGTCGATGCGATCATTCTCTGCACCGGCTACAAGCACTATTTCCCGTTCCTGCCCGACGATCTGCGCCTCAAAACCAAGAACCGTCTGGCGACCGCCGATCTCTACAAAGGTGTCGTCTACGTCCACAATCCGAAGATGTTCTACCTCGGCATGCAGGACCAGTGGTTCACCTTCAACATGTTCGACGCGCAGGCGTGGTATGTGCGGGACATCATTCTTGGCCGCATCGAGGTTCCGACCGACAAAGCCGTTTTGGAGGCCGACGTTGTGGAACGTGTGGAGCGCGAAGACGCCGATGACGATGTGAAATACGCGATCAAATATCAGGCCGATTACGTCAAGGAACTGGTGGCCGACACCGACTACCCGTCCTTCGACATCGACGGCGCCTGCGAGGCCTTCTTCGAGTGGAAGAAACACAAGGCGAAAGACATCATGGACTTCCGCAACAACTCCTACCGCTCGGTGATCACCGGCACCATGGCGCCCGTCCACCACACGCCCTGGAAAGACGCGCTGGACGACAGCATGGAAGCCTATTTGCAGAACTAACCGGTCTTCGCGTCCGGGTGACCGGGCGCGCACCTCCCTCCCCTGATCCGGGGGCAAGCCTCCCCGCACCCCCGGATTTTTTTATTCTGACCGATGGAGACCCCGTTGATCCTCGATCCTTCCGGCCTTCCCTTTCGTTCTGGCCCGCCAACGGCCTCTCTCCCGCGTCGTGCCGGTGCCTACCGGCTCGCCTCCAACGAGGAACGCCACACCGTCCAGGGCGGTGGGGCGTCTTTGCTTGAGCTGAAGCCCGGTGATCGGATCACCGTCACCAACACCGAGGGCGGCCAGCGCTGTGAAATGCTCGCAGCGCACACGGACGGCAGCGTTGACGCGAGCGTCTTGGGCTGGTCCGCTGACGCCTCCGGCGACGATCTGCGCACCACCGTCAACAGCGCCCTGCCCGGCATGGCGCGTCTCCGTTTGGGCCTTGCGAAACGTCAGATCGATCTGGCAGGCGCCAAGACCATCGGCCTCTTTTCCACCAACAGCCCGGCGGGCGAAGGCGTCAGCTTCACCGCGCAGGAACCGGGCTGGCTGTTGATCACCGCCCCCGCACCGGAACCCGATTTCGAGGCGCAAAACACCGCCACGCCTTTGACCGTGACACTCACCCGAGCCGAGGCCCGCCATGAGGGCAGTTTCGTCCTCCCCGACCCGCTCGCCGACACTTTGCAAGACATCCGCATCGCCTCCGCCACGGCCAAGGCCTATACGGTCAAAAAGGGTGAATTCATCCAGATCATGGATGTAGACGGCCGCCAATGTACCGATTTCCAATGTTTCGACGCGCGCAAGGTCGACAAGGGCATTTTCCACCCGCTCGACGTCACCACCACCCGCACAATTCAGGGCCATGCCTACCCGATGCCCGGTCTGCATTCGAAATATTTCGACCACGATCTGACGCCCTTGGTCGAAGTCGTCCAAGACACCTGCGGCCGACACGACGCCTTTGGACTGGCGTGCAACGCAAAATATTACGACGATATCGGCTACCCCGGTCACACCAACTGTTCCGACAATTTCAACGCCGTTCTCGACCCTTACGGCATTCCCGCCCGCCCAGGCTGGATGGCCGCGAACTTCTTCTTCAACACTGCGATCGACGAACATGGCGTGATGCTGGCCGACGAACCGTGGTCCCGCCCCGGCGACTATGTGCTGCTCCGCGCCCTGACCGATCTCGTGTGCGTGTCCTCCTCATGTCCCGATGACACCTCCGCCGCCAACGGCTGGCACCTGACCGACATTCATGTGCGCACCTATGCCGCCGAAGAACGCTTTTCCCGCGCCACCGCCTGGCGCCCGACCCCTGACGAGGACCCGATCATGACGCGTGAAAGCGGTTTTTACGATTCCTTTGCCACGATGACCCGCGACTTTGCCGACTACAACGGGTTCTGGCTGCCTAACTCTTTCCCGGAATGCGACCCCGTGGAGAGCTACTGGGCCTGCCGCGAAGGCGTGGTGGTCATGGACCTCTCCGCGCTCAGAAAATTCGAGGTCACCGGCCCCGACGCCGAGGCGCTGATGAACTGGGTTCTGACCCGCAACGTCGAAAAACTCGCCATCGGCCAAGTCGTCTATTCCGCCATGTGCTACCCGCACGGCGGCATGATCGACGACGGCACGCTCTTCCGTCTGGGCGAACATAATTTCCGCTGGATCGGTGGCTCGGATGAGGGCGGTGTCTGGATGCGCGAAGAGGCCAAACGCCTTGGCCTCAACGTCATGATCCGGTCTTCCACCGATCAGATGCACAACCTTGCCGTCCAAGGGCCAAAATCGCGTGATTTGATCCATGAGCTGTTCTGGACCGCACCACATCATCCTGATTTGATGGAAATGGGTTGGTTCCGCTTCACGCCCGCGCGTCTTGGTGACCACGAAGGCATTCCCGTCGTGATCTCCCGCACCGGCTACACCGGCGAGCTGGGCTATGAGATTTTCTGTCATCCGAAACACGGTGCCGAAATTTTCAAAGCGGTCTGGGAGGCCGGACAAAAAGTGGGCATGAAACCCATGGGTCTCGCCGCTCTGGACCTCGTCCGGATCGAGGCCGGGCTGGTCTTTGCCGGCTACGATTTCTCCGATCAGACCGACCCCTTCGAGGCCGGTGTCGGCTTTACGGTGCCGCTCAAATCCAAGACTGCGGATTTCGTCGGACGTGATGCCCTGTTGCGCCGCAAGGAAACGCCCTCGCGCAAATTCGTCGGCCTTGAGATCGACGGGCAAAATGCCGTCGCGCACGGTGATTGCATCCGTATCGGCCGTGCACAGGTGGGCGAGATTTGCTCCGCCATGCGCAGCCCGCGCACGGGTCAATGGATTGCACTTGCGCGCATCGACGTGGCCCATGCCGAAGAGGGCACAGAGGTCGAGGTTGGCCAACTCGACGGCCACCTGAAACGCTACTCGGCGCGCGTCTCGCCCTTCCCCCATTATGATCCAAAAAAGGAACGCCCCCGCTCCTAAGCCTCAAAAACAACAAACCCCGCCATATAGGCGGGGTTTTTAAATGGCATTTTGATCTTTCGGTCGATCCCTTAGAGCGTCTGACCGGCCTCAATCACCAGAGCATGCAAGCCTTCGCCACCCTGCCCCAGATAGGTTTTGAGCTGATTGAGCATCCGCGGCTCCCAAAAATCCTTGAGATGCGCGGCCACACCGGCGGCCTGATCCCCGCCTGGCTGGGTCGCAAAAAAGCTCGCGATCTGATTGGCCATCAGCACCATTTTCGCATCGGTCATGCGCAGTGTTCCTTTTCATCCGTATAGGCCACCACCGCCTCGCGGCGCAGCACCATCAAAGTCAGTCCTGTGTCTTGTGCCAGCTCCACCGCCGCGCGTGTCGGCGAGGACAGAGCGAAGAGCCCGGAAATCCCGGCACGCACGCATTTTTGCACCAGATCGACGGAAAGCCGCGAGGTGATGATCACCGCGCCTTGGCTCACATCCGTTCCGGCAAGTGTGCCAATCAACTTGTCGAGCGCATTGTGCCGCCCGACGTCTTCGCGCAAGGCAATGAGCCCGTCGGAGGTAAAGAACCCGGCGGCGTGCATCGCGCCCACCTGATCACGACGCTTTTGTCCAGCATTCAGCGCATCCAACGCGGCGCGGGCATGGGTTTCCAACCCCGACGCCATCGGCGTCACCGTCCCCGGAAAGGCGGTCGCTTCATCCAGGCTCTCAATCCCGCACAACCCACAGCCCATCGGTCCGACAGAAGCCCGCCGCCGCGCATCCATCGCCGCCGAGCGGTCCTCGGGAATGCGCCCGCGCACCTCATAGCCGTGAGCATGTTTGATCGCCGATATTTCGGTGACATCTGAGGCCACGGAGACGATTCCCTCGGACACAGCAAACCCGGTCAAAAACTCAGGTAAATCAAAGGGCGACGCCATCATGACAGCCGCCGTCGAGCCGTTATACACGAGCGCGACGGGGGCTTCTTCAGGGAGGGCGTCGACCGTGGTCATTCAGCGGCCTCGATCCGGCGCGATTGCTCGGCCTGCGCGTTGTAGCGCTCCTGCCATTCGCTTGGTCCATTGGAAGGCGACACCTGCACTGCCGTCACCTTGTATTCCGGGCAGTTCGTTGCCCAGTCGGAGTAATCCGTGGTGATGACATTGGCCTGCGTGTCCGGGTGGTGGAAGGTGGTGTAGACCACGCCGGGGCTGACCCGATCAGTGATCTTGACCCGCAGAGACGTCTCGCCAGAGCGCGACGCCAGCCGCACCCAGTCGCCATCGCGCAGGCCGCGATTTTCGGCGTCATGCGGGTGGATTTCCAACACGTCCTGATCGTGCCAGACGGAGTTCTCCGTCCGCCGCGTCTGGGCACCCACGTTATACTGGCTGAGGATGCGACCCGTGGTGAGCAAGAGCGGGAAACGCGGCCCGGATTTCTCGTCCGTGGCGATATACTCGGTGACGATGAACCGCCCCTTGCCGCGCACGAAACCGTCGACATGCATCAACGGCGTGCCGTCCGGGTGGTCCTCGTTACAGGGCCATTGCACGGAGCCTTTCTCTTCGAGCACCGTGTAATCGACGCCCGCGAAGGAAGGCGTGGTCGCGGCGATCTCCGCCATGATTTCCGCAGGATGCGCGTAGGACCAGGGCTTGCCAACGGTCTCTTTGAGAACCGCATTGGCGAGCAGTTGGGTGACTTCCCAATCCTCATAGCCGTTCTTCGGCGCCATCACTTTACGCACGCGGTTGATGCGGCGCTCGGCGTTGGTGAATGTGCCTTCTTTTTCCAAAAAGCTCGATCCGGGCAGGAAAACATGTGCGTAATTTGCAGTCTCGTTTAGGAACAGATCATGCACGATGACGCATTCCATGGCGGCAAGACCGGCGGCTACATGTTTGGTGTCCGGGTCGGATTGCAGGATGTCTTCGCCCTGACAATAGAGTCCTTTGAAGGTACCGTCGACCGCCGCGTCCAACATATTCGGGATGCGCAGACCGGGTTCTGCGTCCAGTTCGACGCCCCAGGTGTCTTCGAAAATCTTGCGCACTTCCGGCTGTTTCACATGGCGATAACCCGGCAGTTCGTGCGGGAAAGAGCCCATGTCGCAGGAGCCCTGCACGTTGTTCTGACCGCGCAGCGGGTTCACACCGACGCCTTCGCGGCCGATGTTGCCGGTCATCATCGCGAGGTTGGCGATGGCCATGACCGTGGTCGAGCCTTGCGAATGTTCCGTCACGCCGAGGCCGTAATAGATCGCGCCGTTGCCGCCCTGCGCATAGGCGCGCGCGGCTTCGCGGAGTTTGGCGGCAGGCACGCCGGTGAGCGCTTCGGTCGCCTCCGGCGAATGACGCTCGTCGGAGATGAAAGCCTTGTAATCTTCCCAGGCGTCGACGTCACAGCGTTCCGCGATGAAGGTCTCATCATAGAGCCCTTCGGTCACGATCACATGACCCAGCGCAGAGACCACAGCGACGTTGGTGCCGGGCTTGAGCGGCAAGTGATGCGACTCGTTCAGGTGCGGGGTTTCCAAGAGATCGATGCGACGCGGGTCGATCACGATCAGCTTGGCCCCTTCGCGCAGACGTTTGCGCAGGCGTGAGGCAAAGACCGGGTGCCCATCCGTCGGATTCGCCCCGATCACCACGACGACGTCGGACTTTTCAACCGAGTCGAAATCCTGCGTGCCCGCCGAGGTGCCGAAGGTCTGGCCAAGACCATAACCGGTCGGCGAATGGCACACGCGCGCGCAAGTGTCGGTGTTGTTGTTGCCAAAGACAGCGCGGGTGAGTTTCTGAACGAGGTAGGTTTCCTCGTTGGTGCAACGCGACGAGGTGATGACGCCGATGCTCTTCTGACCGTATTTCTGTTGCAGGCCGACGAGTTTCTTCGCCGCGAAAGACAGCGCCTCGTTCCAGGACACTTCGCGCCACGGCTGATCGACGCTCTCGCGCACCATCGGGCTCAAAATACGGTCCTTATGGGTGGCATATCCGTAAGCAAATCTGCCTTTCACACAGGAATGACCCCGGTTCGCCTTGCCGTGTTTATAGGGCACCATGCGCACCAATTGATCGCCCTGCATCTCCGCTTTGAAGCTACAGCCCACGCCACAATAGGCACAGGTGGTCACGACGGAACGGTCCGGCGTGCCCATCTCGATCACGGATTTTTCTTGCAAAGTCGCGGTCGGGCAGGCCTGAACACAGGCGCCACAGGACACACAGTCGGAAGCCAAGAAATTCTCCGCGCCCACGGCCACGCGGCTGTCAAAGCCACGGCCCTCGATGGTCAGAGCAAAGGTCCCCTGCACCTCTTCGCAGGCCCGCACACAGCGGTTGCAGACGATGCATTTCGACGGATCGTAGGAGAAATAGGGGTTGCTATCGTCTTTGGACAACCATTCGGGATTGGCCTCGCCCGACGTATTGCGCGCTTCGAAATGGTTCGCGAGCGGCGCGTTTTTCGGCGCCTCATAGCGCACATCGCGCAGGCCGACGGCGCCCGCCATATCCTGCAATTCGCAATCGCCATTCGCCGAACAGGTCAGGCAATCGAGCGGGTGATCGGAGATATAAAGCTCCATTACGCCCTTGCGAATGCGGCGCAGTTTGTCGGTCTGGGTGTGGACTTTCATCCCGGCATGCACGGGCGTCGTACAGGACGCAGGAGTGCCACGGCGGCCTTCGATTTCGACCGCGCAGAGACGGCAGGAGCCGAAAGCCTCAAGGCTGTCGGTGGCGCAAAGCTTCGGCACCTGAATGCCCAGTTCAGAGGCCGCGCGCATCACGGAGGTCCCCTCCGGCACGGTGATCTCCATACCGTCGATGGTCAGCGTGACCGGCTTGCCCATCTTGGCGGGGGTGCCGCGGTCTATGTCGTCCTGAATGCCGGTCCCATTTTCCCAGGGAATGATGAAATCTTTCATTCTGCGGCCTCCTTCTGAGCGGTGTTGGGCGCGAATTCTTCGGGGAAATGGCGCAGTGCGGAGAGCACCGGATAGGGCGTGAAGCCGCCCAGCGCGCAGAGCGAGCCGTCGGTCATAACTTCGCAGAGGTCTTCGAGCAGAGGAATGGCGCTGGCGTCGCCCTCTTTGATGCGGTCAATCGTTTCCACACCACGCACCGCGCCGATGCGGCAAGGCGTGCATTTGCCACAGCTCTCCACCGCGCAGAATTCCATCGCGAACCGCGCCATGGCAAGCATGTCCGCCGTGTCGTCAAACACCACGATGCCAGCATGTCCAATCAGCGCCTTTTGCCCATCGAACTCTTCGTAGCCAAAGGGCGTATCGAATTGATCCGTATGCAGATAGGCCCCCAAAGGCCCGCCAACCTGCACCGCCTTGACCGGACGCCCGGAGGCAGTGCCGCCCGCGACCTCGTTGACCAGCGTGCCGAGCGGCATGCCGAATGCGGTCTCGAACAGCCCGCCGAATTTCACATTGCCCGCGATCTGGATCGGCATGGTGCCTTTCGAGCGACCGAGGCCGAAATTGGCGTAATGTTCGGCGCCCTTGGCGAAAATCACCGGAACGGTCGCCAGAGAGATCACGTTGTTCACCACAGTCGGACGCCCCAAGAAACCCTCGAGCGCCGGAAGCGGCGGCTTGGCGCGGACCACGCCGCGTTTGCCTTCGAGCGAGTTGAGAAGCGAGGTTTCCTCGCCACAAACATAGGCGCCCGCACCGACGCGGACCTCCATGTCAAAGGCGCGACCACAGCCCAGCACATTGGGGCCCAGCACTCCTGCGGCCCGTGCAATTTCAATCGCCTGCCGCATCACGGCGACCGCATCCGGGTATTCGGAGCGGGTGTAGACGTAGCCTTTGGTGGCGCCACATCCCAAACCCGCGATGGCCATGCCTTCGATCAGTGTGAAGGGATCGCCCTCCATGATCATCCGGTCGGCAAAAGTGCCGCTGTCGCCCTCGTCGGCGTTGCAGACGATGTATTTCTGCGGCGCATGGGCAAGGCGCACCGTGTCCCATTTGATGCCGGTCGGGAACCCCGCACCGCCACGGCCACGCAAGCCAGAGGTTTTCACCTCGTCAATGATCGCGTCTTGGCTCATGCCAATCGCACGCTTCAGACCTTCGAGACCGCCATGCGCCTCATAATCATCCAAAGACAGCGGGTCGATCACACCGCAGCGCTCAAAGGTCAGGCGGGTCTGACGGGCAAAGAACGGGATGTCCTCGACCGTGCCCAGCGTCTCAATCTGACCGTCCAGAAGGGCGGCGACATCTTCCTCGGCAATCGGCCCATAAGCCAGACGCTCTCCGTCTTTTTCGATCTCGACCAGCGGCTCCAGCCAGATCATGCCACGGGTGCCGTTGCGCACGATCTCCGCTTCGAGCCCGCGCGCGGCGATCTCTTGCGTCAGTTTTGCGGCCACCTCATCGGCGCCGAGCGCCTTGGCGGCGCTGTCCATGGGGACGTAAATCTTCATGCCGACACTCCAATATTCTTGGCCGACAGAGCTTTTTCAACGCGGACTTCATCAGCGCGTGCGATCAGTTTTTCGTCCACCATCGCGGCGGGGGCACAGGCGCAGAGGCCCAAACAATAGACCGGCTCCACCGTCAGCTTGCCGTCCGGCGTGGTGCCATGCCAGTCCAGACCGAGTTTCTCCAAAAGCCGCTCCGCCAGAGCCGTGCCGCCCATCGACTGACAGGCCTCCGCCCGGCAGATTTTCAGCACATGCTTGCCAGCGGGCTTTTCGCGGAAATCGTGATAGAAGGAAATCACGCCCTTGAGCTCAGCCCGCGTGATCGTCAGCGCTTTGCAGAGCGGGGCATGCGCCGCCTCGTGAATCACCCCGAACTCCTCCTGCAACGCGTGCAGCATGGGCAAAAGCGGTCCTTCGAGATGGGCGTGCCCCTCAATAATTTGCGAGATGATCTCCGCAATAGCCCCGTCATCTTGCGGGGAGCTGGCTGGCGTCATGGCTGACCTCTTCGGATACGACCGTATACATTTTCCCCATGAGAGCACGGCATACATCACGAAATCAATATCGCTAAACCGTCAAACGATAGTCAAATCCTATCAAACAAGATCCGACACGCGCCCCGCTTCGGCCAGCAAAGCGGCCAAAACCGGTGTATTGGGATCACGGTGCGGCGCAATCAGGCCAACACGGTGCCCGACCTCGCCGCCAGAGAGCGGAATGAGGTCCAGAGGCTTGCCTTCCGTCAAAAACCGCGCGATGCCTTCTGGCAGGACAGTGACCCAGCCGCCGCTCTGTACATGGGCGATCAGCACCACGGTGGAATTCGATTCGGCGCCCACCTGCGGCACCACGCCAGAGGCGCTCAGGTTTCGGTCGATGATGCGCCGGTTCTGCATCTCCGGCGACAAAAGGCACATCGGCACCCCGTCGAGATCGCTCCAATCCACCGACCTGCGCCCCGCAAACACGCCGCCCTCGGCACTCACCACCATGTAGCGCTCCTCGTACAGAGGCACGGCACTGACCCGACCCAGAGGTTCGTTGTCGAGATAGGTGAGCCCGGCGTCCGTCTCGAGATCGTCCAGCATGGTGAGGATTTGCGACGAAGGGCGCGACAGGATCGTCAGTTTGACATTGGGATGCGCCGCGCTGAACACCGCCGAAATCCGCGCGGCCCAGGTGAGCGCCGTCGGGATCGCGGCGAGACGCAGCTGGCCCGACAACCCGTGTCGCGTTGCCCGCATTTCATCGCGAAGCTGGCGACTGTCGGCGACGATCTTGCGCGCCCACACGAGCGCGCGTTGCCCCTCCGGCGTCAATCCGCCGAAACGCGTACCGCGAAAGATGAGTTGCACGCCTAATTGGTCCTCAAGCTGCTTGATCCCCGCCGAAAGGCTCGGCTGGGTGATCCCAAGCGAGAGCGCCGCACGGCCGAAATGGCCCTCCTTGGCGACGGCGATGAACATTTCGAGCTTGTTGAGCATGGCGAAAACCTGATCGAAGAGGTGCATTACGATAGGCATATCATATCGACTGTGGAGAGGTCACGTTTCCGCTCGATCTCTCCTCTTGGCGAGGCTCACGGGGCGGGCTAAGACTGACCTCCCGACAGGAGGACCAGATTTGAGCACGCCCACCGATCCGCAAACATCTGCGCGCATTTCGCGCACCATCGCCACAGACATTGCCGCCTCGACGGCGCAGGTCACCGCCGCCATCGGGCTTTTGGACGAGGGCGCGACCGTGCCCTTCATCGCGCGCTACCGCAAAGAGGTGACAGGCGGTTTGGACGACACGCAGTTGCGCCTGCTCAACGACCGGCTGTCCTATTTGCGCGAACTCGAAGCCCGGCGGGTGACCATCCTCAAATCCATCGAAGATCAGGGCAAGCTGACCGACGATCTCAAACGCGCCATCGCAGGCGCCGAGAGCAAATCGACGCTCGAAGACATTTATCTGCCCTATAAGCCCAAGCGCCGCACCAAGGCGATGATCGCGCGTGAGAACGGGCTGGAACCGTTGCTGGAAGCGATCAAAGCGGACCGTTCCGCCGATCCCGAAACGCTGGCCGAAGGGTTCATCTCTGAGGCCGTGCCGACCGTGAAAGACGCCCTCAATGGCGCGCGCGACATCGCCACCGAAGAGCTGTCGGAAAGCGCCGATCTCCTGGGCAAGCTGCGCGATTTCATGCGGCGCGAGGCGCTTGTGACGGCGAAGGTCATCGCGGGCAAGGAACAGGAGGGCGCGAAGTTTTCCGACTATTTCGACCATTCGGAGAAATGGTCCGACATCGCGTCGCACCGCGCCTTGGCGATCCTGCGCGCCGCCAAGGAAGAGATCGTCACTATGGAGATCGCACCCGAGCCTGAGGCCGGTGCCGACCGCGCCATTGCCATGGTCGCGTCTTATCTGGGCACTTCGACCGAACAACCGGGCGATCTGTGGCTGCGCACCGTGGCACGCTGGGCGTGGCGGGTGAAATTCGCGATTTCGCTGCATATCGACCTGTTGGGCGAGCTGCGCCAACGCGCGCATGAGGATGCGATCACCGTGTTCTCCAGGAACCTCAAGGACCTTTTGCTGGCGGCCCCTGCGGGCGCAAAAGCCACCCTCGGCCTCGATCCGGGCATTCGTACCGGCGTCAAAGCCGCCGTGGTCGACGCCACGGGTAAACTTTTGGAGACCGCGACGCTCTACCCGTTCCAACCGAAAATGGATGTGCGCGGCGCGGAGGCGAAGATCATCGACTTGGTAACCCGTCACGGCGTCGGCTTCATCGCCATCGGCAACGGCACGGCGAGCCGGGAGACCGAAAAACTGGTGGGCGAGACTCTGAAACTCCTGCCGCCAGGGGTGAAAGCCCCAACCAAGGTTGTGGTCTCCGAGGCCGGCGCCTCGGTCTATTCCGCCTCTGAACTCGCGGCTCAGGAATTCCCCGATCTCGACGTCTCCCTGCGCGGCGCGGTGTCGATTGCCCGCCGTCTGCAAGACCCTCTCGCGGAGCTGGTGAAAATCACGCCCGAAAGCATCGGCGTCGGCCAGTATCAGCACGACGTCGACCAGCGCCGCCTGTCGCAAGCGCTCGAAGCGGTGGTCGAAGATGCGGTAAACGCCGTGGGTGTGGACCTCAACATGGCCTCAGCGCCTTTGCTCGCACAGGTCGCGGGTCTCGGCCCGTCTCTGGCACAGAGCATCGTCACCCATCGCGACATTCACGGCGCGTTCCCGTCGCGCAAGGCGCTTTTGAAAGTGTCTGGTTTGGGCCCGAAAGCCTTTGAACAATGTGCGGGGTTCTTGCGCATCCGCGAGGGAGATGAGCCACTCGACGCCTCCTCCGTGCACCCCGAAGCCTATGACGTGGCGCGCGAAATCGTCAAAGCCTGTGGCCGCGACATGCGCGAGATCATGGGCAATCCGACGGCGCTCAAAGGGCTGCGGGCCGAGCAATTCGTCACCGGCGACTTCGGCCTGCCCACCGTGCGCGACATTTTCACCGAGTTGGAAAAACCGGGCCGCGACCCGCGACCCGAGTTCAAGACCGCGACGTTTACCGACGGGGTCGAGGACATCAAGGATCTGAAACCCGGCATGCGGCTTGAGGGCACGGTCACCAACGTTGCCGCCTTCGGCGCCTTCGTCGACATCGGCGTGCATCAGGACGGCTTGGTGCATGTGAGCCAATTGGCCGATCGCTTTGTGAAAGACCCGCATGAGGTGGTGAAGGCAGGGGACATCGTGTCGGTGCGCGTCACCGAAGTGGACATCCCGCGCAAACGCATCGGCTTGTCGATGCGCAAGGACGGTGGCGCCACACAAGACCGGGGCAAACAGGACCGCGGCGCACAACAGCCGCGCGGGAGTGCAGGCGGCAAAGGTGGATACGGTGTCAAACCCCGTGGCGGCAACGCGTCCAAACCCCGAGCCTCCGAGAGCCAGGGTGCCTTTGGTGCGGCGCTTCTCGATGCGATGAAGAAGAAGCGTTAAACGCCCTTCCGCAACGTGACGATACCAAAGAACTGGCCGGAGAATCTTGACTTCTCCGGCCAGTTCGCTTTTCTGCACCCGTTCAAGTTCCGGCCCAGCCGGATGAAAAGGGAACACGGAACGGTCCGGCACAATCGCGCGCGTCCGAAGCCGTGGCTGCCCCCGCAACTGTGAGCGGTGAGCGAAGCCAACCAGAGCCACTGGGATTTCCCCCGGGAAGGCTGGCTGTCGCTGCGATCCGCGAGCCAGGAGACCTGCTTGGATGATCACCCTTTCCCGGACGCGGGGCGCGTCACGGAAGCGGCATATCCGCAGCGGTGACGCTCTCACTGTCTGCGGAGATCTCCTCCGATGGACGCGTTTCAACCGACGGGGCATCCCCCGTTCCACGAGGATTGACATATGTCTGTCAAACACAGCCTGCGCGTGTCGCTTCTGACCACCGTAGCACTCACCCTGCCGCTTTCGGCGCTCGCCCAAAGCTTCGAAGAGACCCCCTACCAACTCGACGAGATCATCATCTCCGGCAGCCTCACCCCCGTCCCCGCCAGCAAGACCGGCGCGACGGTGGAAAAACTCGACGCCGCAGCCATCCCGGACGCCGCAGTCCCGGCACTCACCCTGCTCGACAGGCTTCCCGGTCTTTCTTACTCCAGCAACGGCGGCATCGGGTCCTCCTCCTCGCTGCGCATTCGCGGCCTGCCCTCCGCCTATGTTGCCACACGCATCAACGGCATTGATGTCACCGACATGACCGGCAACAAAATCGCCTATGACTTCGGCGGGCTGACCGGGTTCGGCATCTCCTCCATCGAGGTTGTCAAAGGCTCGCAATCGGCGCTTTACGGCTCCGAGGCCGTCGCGGGCCTCATCGACATCCGCACCGACAATGCTGTCGCACCGGGTTATAACACCACCGTCGAACTCACCGCAGGCAGCGACAACACATATGCCGCGGGCCTTTCCACCAAAATGGAAAGCGACAGCGGCATGCTCTATTTCAACCTGTCGCATATGAAAACCGACGGGTTCACCAACCGTCCGGGCAATGACGAAAAGGACGGGTTCGAGGGCACCAACCTCACCTTCGGTCTGGAACAGGATCTCAGCGATGTCGTGACCGTGGGTCTGACCGGCCTCTACACGACGTCCGAGGCGGATTTTGACCGCTCCGCAACGGACCCCAGCGGCTACACCACCAACGACAGCAAGGGGCTGCGCGCCTACACCCGGTTCGACACCGGTATGGTTCAGCACGAAATCGGCGTCTCCCTGTTCGACATCGACCGCTCCGACCCGCTCGCCCCGGTCGGTTACACCCGGGACTTCTACGGCAAACGGCGCTCCGTCGACTATCTTGGCAGTGCCGAACTGTCCGCCGCCTCCACCCTGTCCTTCGGTCTCGAATACACCGAAGAGGACTTCACCCTGAACGACCTGCAAGCCGGCGGCTCGCTCACGGAAACCAAGGGGGGCGATGACACCTTCTCCGCCAAGGCCGAATGGCTCTTGGCGCCGATGGACACGCTCGATCTCTCCGTGGCGCTGCGCTATGACGATCACTCCGATTTCGGCGATCACATCTCCGGCCGTCTTGCCGCCGCCTGGGAAGTCGCGCCCGACTGGACCCTGCGCGCCGTACTCGGCACCGGTTTCCGCGCGCCCTCTCTCTATGAACGCTACAGCTCCTACGGCAAGGAAGACCTGAAAGAGGAAACCAGCCAAAGCGCCGAACTCGGCCTCGAACGTCGGTTCAGTGACACGGATTTCCTCAAAGGTACGCTGTTCTACACCGAGATCGAGGACCGGATCGACTACGATTTCGCGACCTCGACCTACAATCAGGTCAAGGGCACCACGACCTCCAAAGGCGTCGAGCTTTCCGGCCAGTATGCCTTCTCCGATCGCATCTCCCTTTTCGGCAATTACACCTATACCGATGCGAAAACCGCCGGGGCCCGCGCCGAACGCGTCCCGCGTCACGATCTGGTCGTCGGCATCGACGCCCTGCTGAACGACCGCATCAGCGGCCAGTTCACCGTACAATATGTCGCCGATGTCGTGCCGAGCGCCTATGCCCCCGCCGATCACAAGGTGGGCGATTACACGCTGGTCAACGCCGGCATGACCTACAAGCTCAACGATGCGACCGCGCTGTCGCTGCGGATCGAGAACCTCACCGACGAGGATTACGAGACCGCCGGCGGCTACAACACGCCGGGGCGTTCCGCCTATCTCGGTCTCAAAGCGTCCTTCTGAGTGCGTTTTTCCGGGATCATAACCTTGACCGTCGCCCTCTTATCGGGGGCGGCGGGTTTTGCCGGGGAGAGCGCAACAGCACCCGCGCGTGTCGTCTCGGTCAATCTCTGCACCGATCAGCTCGCCATGATGCTCGCGGCTCCCGGCCAGCTCGTCTCGATCACCGCCTATTCCCGCGACCCGAACTCGTCGGTGATGGTCGCAGAGGCGGAAAGCTATCCGGTCAATCACGGTCAGGCCGAAGAAATTTACCTCTTGAACCCCGATCTGGTCGTCGCCGGTCAGTACACTGCGCGGGCCACCGTCTCCATGCTGCGGCGTCTCGGCATCGAGGTCGTCGAATTCGCCCCCGCGCGCTCCCTCGATGACATCGAAGCCAACGTCCTGAAGATGGGCGCAGCCCTCGGGCGCGAAGAGGAAGCACGCGAGATCGCCGACGATTTTGCCCGACGCTTGTCCGACATAAGTCCGACGCAAATCCGCCCCACCGAAGAGCGCCCCACAGCCGCCACCTATGCCGCCAATGGCTACAGCACCGGCGCCGAAAGTCTCGCAGGAGAGATCATCGACGCCGCCGGGTTCCATACCCTGGCCACGGAGCTCGGCCTGCCCCATGGCGGCTTTCTGCCCCTTGAGGCGTTGATCATGGCCGATCCCGATCTGGTGATCTCGGGCCGGGGTCAGGCTGGCTATGCCCGCGCCGAGGAGGTGCTGCATCACCCGGCCCTGACGCAACTGACCGGCGGTCACATGGCGATGCAGGATCGCGACTGGGTCTGTGGCCTGCCCGCCGTGATCGGGGCCGTCGAGCGGCTGCGCGA
The DNA here is from genome assembly GCF_001550095.1 of Celeribacter ethanolicus. Classification (GTDB taxonomy): domain Bacteria; phylum Pseudomonadota; class Alphaproteobacteria; order Rhodobacterales; family Rhodobacteraceae; genus Celeribacter; species Celeribacter ethanolicus. The sequence continues at coordinate 94,210 of NZ_LRUC01000020.1, forward strand.
GGAGCGCGAGAGGTTGGAAACCCAATGAAATATCCCGTTCTGATCACAGCTCTGAGCCTGCTTGTCGCCCTGCTTTTCGCGCTGTCCCTGGTTGTCGGGGTGATCGAAGTCGGCCCTCTGGAAAGCCTCGCAGCACTCGTGCGCGACAGCGACGGGCCGCTCAGCATGGTGATGCGCGAAATCCGTTTGCCGCGTGCGTTTCTGGGCATCATGGTCGGCGTGAGCCTCGGCCTGTCGGGCGCGGCGATGCAGGGCTATCTGCGCAATCCGCTGGCCGAACCGGGCGTGATCGGCATCTCCGCCTCCGCCGCCCTCGGCGCCGTCATCGCGCTGCAAAGCGGCTTTTCCGCCCTCTTCGCCCTCGCCCTGCCGCTCTCCGCCCTCGCGGGGGCTGCGGCTTGCGTGCTCCTCATCCTGCTCCTCGCCGGACGCGGTGGCGGCACGCTGTCGCTCATTCTCGCGGGCATCGCGGTCTCGGCCCTCGCTTCCGCACTTACGGCCCTCGTGCTCAACCTCTCGCCCAACCCGTTTGCCGCCAACGAGATCGTCTTCTGGATGATGGGCTCGCTCGCAGACCGCTCCTTCCTGCATGTCTGGACCGCCCTGCCGGTGATGACCGTGGGCTGGCTGCTGCTATCGCTCACCGGTCGCGGGCTCGACCGGCTGACCCTCGGCGAGGAAGCCGCCGCCTCCATGGGCGTCAACCTCAGACGTCTGCGCCTCATTCTCGTTGCGGGCGTCGCCGCCTCCGTCGGAGCCGCCACCGCCGTCGCAGGCGCCGTGGGCTTTGTCGGCCTGGTCATCCCGCATATTCTGCGCCCTCTTGTCGGAGCCCGACCGGCGCGGCTTTTGCTCGCCTCCGCTCTGGGCGGCGCCGCTCTCGTTCTGGCTGCCGATGTTGCGGTGCGGCTGATCCTGCCGGGGCGCGATCTGAAACTCGGCGTCCTGATGGCACTGGTCGGCGCACCGGTGTTCTTCCACCTGATCTGGCGCATGCGGGGGCAGCCATGAGCCTTTTGACCGTCCAAGACCTCACCGTCCGGCGCGGTTCCCGTGCCACGCTCGATCAGGCGTCTTTCTCGATCGCACCGGGCGAATTCGTCGGCCTCATCGGCCCCAATGGCGCGGGCAAATCGACGCTCCTGCGGGCCGCTCTCGGGTTGATCCCGGCTGCGGGACGGAGCTCTCTGGCCCGCCTTTCCCCCGCCGCGCGCCCCAAGGCCGCAGCCTGGCTGCCACAGGCGCGCGAGATCGCCTGGCCGGTCAGCGTCGCGCATCTGGTTTCTCTGGCGCAGAACGAAAACCAGAACGCCCCCGAGGTCATCGCCGCCCTCAACCGCATGGACCTCATGGCCTATGCCCAGCGCCCCGCCACCGGCCTGTCGGGCGGCGAACAGGCCCGTGTGCTGATCGCCCGCGCGTTGGCGCAGGACACCCCGCTTTTGCTCGCCGACGAACCCACCGCCGGGCTCGATCCAGCGCATCAGATCGGCACGATGCAAACCTTTGCCACCCTCGCGTCTGAGGGCCGGGGCGTCATCGCCTCGCTGCACGATCTGGGGCTTGCCGCGCGCCATTGCACCCGGTTGATCGTGATCTCCGAGGGCCGGATCGTCGCCGATGGCGCGCCGCGCAATGTACTGACCGAGACGCTTCTGGCCGAGGTGTTTGCGATCCGCTGCCTGCTCTCGGACACGCCCGAGGGGCTTGTGGTGCAACCGCTCGCCCAGCTATCAAAGCCCTGACATGGCTGACATCTTCCTCACCCCGCATCTCACCCGCCCCTGGCTGATCGCCGATCTCGGCGCGCCGATGCGGGTCTTGAGCTTTGCGCCCTACCGCCCCGGCTTCGTCACCGCGCGACACATCGTCTGGCGCGAGTTGAAGAATGCCGATCTGCCGGTCGGGCTCGAGGTAGATGACTGGATCGCTGCCGAGATGACGCGCAACGGACATGCCGATGCCATCGGTCTTCTGACCTCGCGCAACATCACACGTTTCAAACGCACCGAAGCGACGGTCGAGGACGTGCGGGTCGCCGCTCTTGCGACCGTGGGCCTCGGCAATGCCGAACGCATCGGCGCGCGTACGCCCCGTGACTGGGCGGTCGAAAGCTACGGCACGATCAATGTCGCCATCCAGACCAACACCCCGCTGCGCGAAACCGCCCAGATCGAAGCGCTGACCATCGCGGCGGAGGCCCGCACCGCGGCGGTGATGGACGCGGGCCTGCGTTTGGCGGGCGGGCCGGTGACCGGCACGGGAACCGATTGCCTTGCGCTTGCCGCCCCGGCCGGACAGGGCGCCTATGCCGGGTTGCATACCGCCTTGGGCGAAGCAATCGGCCAGGCCGTTTACAGCGCCGTGTCGGAAGGCGCCGCCGAATGGGTGCGGGAAAATCCTCTGATGATGCGCAAGGTGTTCAGTGGCGCATGAAGGCCCCGCTTAACCCCGCCCTCCCCTGAACCACGACAGGAGCGGCACATGCAACCGCTGCATTCGTGTTTCGAGAAGGTGCAAACGCGCCTCGTCCAGCTCGAACAGATCGGCAATCCGTTCCAATGACCCTACGTTAAGCGGGCGTTCCGCGATCCGCTCATAAGCCAGCCCCGCGAAGATCACGCCATAGCGGTCGCGCAACCAGAGCAGATCGGTCGAGCTTTCATCCAGATCGGCCGCAACCTCCGGCAGGAGCTTCGGCCTCTGCGCCCCGGGCACGCGTTTATCAGCGGTCAGAAGGCGTTTGCGATAGCGGTTTCTCGCACGCAGCACGACATTGTCCTGACCGGCGAACCGCACGCGCTGCACCTGCTGCATCAGATGCGCGGCCTCGGCGCCCATGCTCTCGTTGACGCGCGCGCCTGTCTCGCCCCCCTGCCCACTCAGAGCAAGTTGCGTGGTCAGGAAATCGGTCACGACATCGCCCTGCACAAGCGCGTCCCGATCATAAGCGCGCACCGAAACACGACCGGGAAAGGCCGCCTCCCAAGTCTCGAGCGTCTCCCGAACCCGCATCGGGGCAAGCGGTGGAAGTATTGCCGAATGCCGGACACGTTGCAGCGCGAATGAGGCATAATGTTTCGAAGGCTGGCGCAGATAGGCCACGACCTGCACCTCGGAAAAGGTCTCCCCTAATCGCGCCAAAAGGGTCTCGCGCCCCTTGAGGCCAAGGCGCACAAAAAGATATTCGGTCGAGAGCACGACGGTCTCGGGTGCGGTTGCGGCGATTTCCGCCTCGAGGGCCTGCCATTCCGTCTCGAACAGCCGATCGGCCTCGGCCTGCACGCGCCCGATCCGGTCGATCAAAAGACGCGGCCCGTGGTTCGCGAAATCGAGCGGCAGGACGAGGAAACCGTGCGACGTGCCCTTGCCGGGATAGAGCACCCCCTGCGCCCGCAGAGAAGACCGGGACGCCGCAAGCCAGCTCTGAAGCGCGGTCGAACCCGTCTTCGGCATTCCGACATGCAACACCAGTTTCGGCTTCGGCTTTGAAGGAGACGTCATGGGCATACCCTGAACGGAACGTCGGACATCTGACCCGCCTCAGACCTTGCCGAGCCGCGCCGCCCAGCCTTTCAGGACCAGCAGACCGCAGAGCGCGAGGATCGCTGCCGCAACGGCGACGGACACAGCCCCAAGAGGATCGAACACGGCACAGACCGCCAGAGCCAGAGAGACGGCAGCCAGACCCGTGGTCAGTCGGCTCTCCCCGGCCAGAAGCGCATCCACCGCCAGAATCGCGACGAAGGCACCGACGAGGCTGGCAGCCACGGTCCAGAGATCGCCTACGAGCAGGAGACCCGGCGCATAGACGAAGAGGAACGGCAGGACATAGATGATCCAGCCGAACCGCATCGCCGCAAAGGCGGTTTTCGTGAAGGACTCGCCGGAGATGCCGCTGGCCGCAAGCGCCGCGAAGGCCACGGGCGGGGTGATCATCGAGACCACGCCGAAATAGAGCACGAACAGATGTGCCGCCATCAAGGGCACGCCAAGCGCCACCAGCCCCGGTGCCAGAAGTGTGCCGACGATGATATAGACCCCCGTCGTCGCCATCCCCGCGCCCAGCACCATGGCGGACAATGCCGTCAGGATCAGGGACAGCAGGAGGCTGGTTTCGCCGATCTCCCGAATGCCGAGCGTCAGGCTGACATCGAGCCCGGTCATCCCCAACACACCGAGCACCACCCCAAGGGCCGAACCCGCGATCACCAGCGAAGCGGTGGTCTTATAGGCGCCCTGGGCGGAGGACCTGATCCGGCGCCAAAGCTCGGCAGGCCCATGCAGAATCCACCCCGAGAGCAGCGCCGCCGCGATGCCTGCGATGCCCGCGAGTTCCGTCATCCTGTCGCCCTTGAACATCACCGTCACGATGGCGATCACCGGCAGAAGATGCCAGAGATCGCGCCAGGTCAGGTCCGGCATCTCGTCCTGTGCGGTCGTGGCGGACGGTTCGGCCCCCTCGGGCAGAGGCGCGCCCTCGATCCGCGCGGCCATCCAGCTCGCCTGCACGAACATCACCGTGTAACAGAGGATCGCCGGAACCGTTGCCGCAAGCGCGATGCTGCCATATGACAGCCCGGTCAGATCGGCCATGAGAAAGGCGGCGGCCCCCATCACCGGCGGGGTGATCTGACCCATGGTCGAGGACACCGCCTCGATCCCGCCCGCCTTGGTGCCCGGAAGGCCGAAGCGGCGCATGGCCTGAATGGTAAAGGCGCCGGAGGTCAGCACATTGGAGCTGGCGCTGCCGGAGACCATGCCGAAAAGACCCGAGGAGACAATGGTCGCCTTGATCGCCATACCCTTGCCGCGCCGCGACATCTTACGGGCAAGCGCGTCGATCGCCGCCGTGCCGCCGGAGATCTCATACACCGCACCGAAGAGAATATAGATGGTCACCGTGCCTGCGATCACCCCGAGCGTGCGACCGAGAAAGCCGTTGCCGCCGAACACCAGATAGACCGTGTAACGTTTCAGATCGACGGGCGCGGCGTCGAACGGCGCAGGGAAGAACTGCGCCAGATAGCCGACACCGAACACGCCGAACAACAAGAGCCCCATCATCGGGCCGCTGGCCAGGAACGAGGCCAGCAGGGTGACTGCGATCAACAGCACCGAGACGGTGAGCAGCCTTGGCGTCGGCATGATGAACAGCGCCGCCTCGCCCGCGAAATGGCGAAACAGGAAGAGCCCGACACCAAGTGCGGCGCAACCGGCGAGGAAGAACCCCGAACGCGGCAGAGCGGCGGACAGGTTGCGCGCCCGGAGCCACAGGGTGAACCCGAGCGCGAGCGCAAGCTCGACCGCAAGAAACTGGTCGACGACAAGATTGGACCGCAGCCAGTCGAACGGGTCAATCGCCCAGAGACATGGCAACAGCACAACAGCGAGACCGGACAGGGAAGTCAGCCCCCGAAGCCCCCTGTCCGAAAGTGTCCTGCGATCGGTCGCCATCTCGCTTACTTGATCTGGCCGTGTTCTTGATAAAAGGCCATCGCCGCCGGGTGATAGTCGAGACCGATGTCGACATACATCGCCTCGGGATCGAACCAGTCGAGGCTGGCCACGGACTCGACCATCGTCGCCTTGCCCTCGTAGAGCCCCTTGAGCAGCGCCGTCACCGTCGCATCGTCCTCATCGGCATGGGTGTAGATGAAATAATCGTACTGAAGGATCTGGGTCGGTGCCTTGATCGTCGTCAGCGCGGGCTGCGGATCGAGCATCTGAAGACTCGCCACCGGCATGATTTCCCTGATCTTCACGGCGGCATCCTCGCCCCCCCCGAGTTGCAACGCCCGCAGACCGCCCACGTCACGCGACACCTGTTCGTCGCGCGGCGTGCCGATCACATGGATCAGAACATCGGTATCTCCCGCCACGAACGCCTCCGCCATGGCGGTGAAATTCGCGACCTGCACCCGTTCGACATCGTCATAGCTGAGCCCGCCCGAGGCCAGCAGCGCCGTGATCAGCGCCTCGCCGGTCACGGCCTGAACGAAGCCTGCGGGCACTCGTTTGCCTTTCAAATCGGCGACCGAGGCAATGCCGCTGTCTTCGCGCACGCCGAGCGTCATACGCATCGGCAGAAGCCGCGCCACAAGCCGCAGGTTGTCCATCTTGTGGTCCTTGAACCGGCCTTCGCCGAGCATCGCCTGACGCACCGCGATGGCGTTCTCGAGACCGAAATCGACCTCGCCCGCGTTGATGAACGGGCTAGCCTGGCTGGTGCTGTCATAGGGCTGCGGCCGCAGATCCATGTCGCTGTCTTCATTGGCCGCCTTGCTGATCGCGAGCGCGTAATTGTAGGTGCTCGATCCCTGGCCAGCGGACGCAATGGTGCTGGGTTCTGCGGTGGCAGCCATGGGAACGCAAATCCCCAATGCCATCAGCGCGGTGACGACTTTCCTGAACATCTGAATCCTCCCCTGAGAGGTCTGTTGTTGACGTTAGGGAAGATGCAACAGGCCGTACAAACAAATCAACGACAATATCCCCCGTTCCGAACTTGCCTGCGAATTTGACATCCGTTAGCCTCCGAAACCATCAGAACAGGCCAGAGGCGGGGGGTCGCAATGGCGAAACGGTTTGGCGCAGGACATGCTTGATACGACCGCGCGCGATGCGCTCCGGCTCGCTTATGACTTCGCTCCGCCTGAAACGGAGCGCGAACGTCTGGTCTGTGGCATTTTCTCCGATGTCATGAAGGTCGCTCCCGTCGGTCTCGACGACGATTTCTACGATCTCGGCGGCGATTCCCTCATGGGCGAACAGATCAGCCTGATGATTCAGGAAAAGACCGGCAAGGATTTTGCCGTCTCCGCCCTCTTCGACTACCCCACGCCCCGCCTCATCTCCGAATTTCTGCAAGACGGCAAGGCCGAGATCGCTCCGAACTCGCATCCGATTTTCGTCGTGCATGGCAAGGGCGGCTACACCGCGCCGCGTCCCGAATTCTATGCCGGTCTTTCGCAGGGCACGAAGCTCGTGATGTTCGAGCTTCCCGGCATCCGGACGCGCACGGACTATCCGCGCGACATTCCCGCCGTCGCCGCGGCCTATGTCACGCAGATCATGCGTGACTACCCAACCGGGCCGGTGCTGCTCTCCGCCTTCTGCGCTGGTGGCCTGATCGCCATCGAGATGATGGCCCAGCTCAAAGCCGCCGGGCGCGAGGTGCCCGGTCTCGTGCTGCTCGACCCCAGCGCGCCGCGCCGCGTGCTCGACCGGCACAGGCTTCAGTCGAAGATCGAGACCGGCAACGCCAATACGCTCGACCGGCTGCGGCATCGGCTGCGCTATACGCCCCGCACGCCGAACGCATTCGACCGTCTTCGGGACCGGATCGAACGTGGCCTGCGCCTGCTCGCCACTCTGGACGATGCGCGCAAGGCCTCGCGGAAAAAGCAGGGCGCGTTCTGGAAATACCGGGACGCCGGGTTTCGCATCCTGCCGCGTGCCAGCCTGATCGTTGCCTATCGTTTCGCATGGCCCGCCCCCTACACCGGCAAGGTGACGATCATCGCCTCGCAGCAACGCGCCAAGGCCTTGGCCTCCGAAACCTCGGTCTGGCAGCGCTTCATCCCGAACCGCACCGTCGAGGTGCTGTCGGAAACCCATGGCGACATCGGTCAGGCCAATGCGGGCGCCGTGGCCGCGCGGATGGAACAGCTTCTGCTGGAACCGCTGGCCTGAAACTCCCGCCTCAGCTTTCGAGCGAGGCGCGCAGTTCCCGGCGCAGCACCTTCCCGTTGGTGTTGCGCGGCAGGCTGTCAAGGAAGATGAATTTTCGCGGCCGCTTGTCGGGCGCAAGCTGCACCCGGCACTCCGCAGCGAGATCGCCCTCCGTCACGCCGGATTTGGCCACGACGAAAGCGGCGATTTCTTCGCCGAACTCGACGCTGGCAAAGCCGGTGACGGCGACATCCGCAACACCCGGGACGGCCTGAAGCACCGTTTCGATCTCCGCCGGATAGACATTGGCACCGCCGCGAATGATCATGTCGGAGCTGCGCCCGACCACGGTCAGGAAACCGTCCGTCGAGACTTTCGCAAGATCCCCGGTATAGGCCCAGCCGTCGCGGATCTTGTCGCCGGTGTCGCGCGCACGGTTCTTGTACATGCCCTCGGCCATGCCATGGCTGCGGACCCGCAGCGCGCCGACCTCGCCCGCAGGCAGCGGGGTGTGGTCCTCATCGACAATCTCGAGCCGCACGGTCGGCAGGACCCGCCCGTCGGTGTGGCTGTGGCTGGCGACATCCGCCCCGGCGAGCACCGAACAGGTGCCGGACACGGAGGAGGAAAAGCAATGCAGGAACCCCGGCGTCAACTCCTGCCAGGCCCGCAGCTTGTCATGCGCCTCCATGCCGGAGCCGCCGCAATAGAGCATTTTCAGATCGGGCATCAGCGGCTTTCCGGTCCCGTTCGACAGGCCGAGCATGGCCTTGACCGTGGCGGGAACCGCGAAGAGGAAGGTGATGCCCTGGGAGTTCACCTTTTCGATCAGTTCGTCGGCCGCGAAGATCGGCGGATGGAAACACACGGTCGCCCCGCGCATCAACTGCCCGATGGTATGGTTGCGCGAGGCGGAGAAGGACAGCGGATAGGCGTTGAGGAATTTGCCTTCGAAAGGATAATGCGCCTCGAACCCGTATCCGAAGGAACGCAACTGGATGGTCCGGTGACTTGCGACGATGCCCAGAGGCCGCCCTGTCGTCCCGGAAGTCAGGGAGATGAGCGCCGGGTGGCTTTCGGTCCCTTTGCGTTCGACAGGAGCATCCGAATGGCGGGCGGCGGTGTCTTTCCACCCCGCATCGCAGGCGATCGACCGATAGGCACCATTCGACAGGTCCCGATCTTCAAGAAGAGCTGCCAGGTCGAACTCTTCGCTCAGACGCCCCCGCTCATCGGCCCGGTTGCGGAAATCTATCGGCACGGCCACCGCATCGAGCATCCAAATCGCCACCATCGCGAGCACCGTATCGACACTGTCACGCAGCACCAGCCCGACCTGATCGCCCGCTTTCAGCCCTTCGGCCTGAAACTGCCGCGCCCATTGCGCGGAGGTGGCCACGAGCCCGGCGAAGGACACGCTGCGCGCACCGGAAACGAGGGCGGGACGTGCTCCGTACCGCGCCCCGAGGGCATGAAACGTGTCGGCGAGATTGCTGTGGTTTTGCTGTGACATATGAGGGTCCATCTGGCGAGGTGTCGAGGCTTGGCATCGGAACGGGTGACTTCGGGGAAGCCTGCATCAGAAAACACAGCTCTCCCTGCCGGGGAAACAGATTTTCGCAAAATGCACAGATTTTCCGGACTTCCTGCGCCAGCCGGTCAAGACCCGGGCACGAAACGGCTCCGGAAACGCCGTGACAAGCCTTCGGGCGCACGGTATCCTGCGCAGTGAAATCTCCAGGAAGCACCTAGGAAAGCACCCGGCGGCATGCCCTTATATCACATTAACGGCAAGCTGATCCTGTTCATGCACATTCCGAAAACCGGCGGAACATCGGTCGATCACTGGCTGCGCAGTCTCGGCACCCCCATCCTCGGCTCCATTGGCGCAGAAATCGACTGGCTGCCCTGTGTGCCGCAACATCTGCACGCCGAAGCTCTTGCGAAACTCGTGCCGCATGGCGCCCCCGATTTCGCCTTTGCCATCGTGCGGCATCCGGAAAAGCGGATGGTCAGCGAGTTCTTTCATCGTCACAAGGACAAGCGCACCCGACAGATCGGCCCCTATCTGCGCAGGCGGTCTTTCGATGAGATGACGACGGGGCAGATGAGCCGCTATTTCGAAACCTGGCAGGACCGCGCCTTCGCCAAGTTTCGCAAATACCCGTTCTGGGACGACAACCATGTCCGCCCGCAAAGCGCCTTCACGAACTGGCCGGGCCTGCATGTCTTCCGTTTCGAAGACGGGCTGCAAAGCGTCTACGACCGGGTCACCGGGGAGCTTGGCCTGCCCCGTGTCGGCGAGGTGCCGCGCCTGAACACCGGCCGCAAACATGCCCTCGTGCTGACCGAAAGGGCCAGGACCCGCATCCGCGCGGTCTATGCCCAAGATTTCGACACCTGGTACAGTTGAGTCCGCGACGCCCAACGGCTTTCCACCAGACTGCAAAACACACTTGCCAAACGCCTGTGTGACGTTCTAATTGCATAAGATTGCTGACGTAACGTCAATCTCTTCAGGTCCATTGAGACGCACAGCTCGTCAAAACCTGCCGGACGGTCGTCATACTATTTCGCGACGACACGACCAAACCCGTGGGGACACCGGGACATGAAAGCCTGCATCGCAACCGGCACCTATCATGCGGCCGGGGAGACCTTCGTCAATCGGCATATCGCGGAGCTGTTCGGCGGCAATACCTGTGTGCTGTTCAACACCGCCAAAGGCGACAACCCGTTGCAAAAGCCTAACATGTCCCGGCGCAACCGGTTCGAGGCCTCGCCACGCAAACTCTGGCAAACGCTGCGAGAGCTGCCGCGCTATGGCACCACCTCTTTGCCGCACGGCAAGGCGCGGTCCCGTGTCGAAGCCTTTCTTCGCGATCAGAAACCCGATCTCATTCTCGCCGAATTCGGCCCCGAAGCCGTCGCCTTGACCCCTCTCGCCCGTGCGCTCGACCTGCCCCTTTTCGGGTATTTCCGCGGCTACGACGCCTCGAAACTGCTGCGCGATCCGGGCAAACGGCGCGCCTATCGCAAATGCATGCCCCACTGGCACGGCGTCTTCGCAGTTTCGCAATTCCTGCTCGACAATCTCGCGGCCCATGACATCGCCCATCCGAGAAGCGCGGTCATCCCAAGCGGCGTCAACACCGAGCTGTTTCATCCCGCCGAGAAACGATCCGCGAGCTTTCTCTACGTCGGACGGCTGATCGAAAAAAAAGCTCCCGACCTGGTGCTGCGGGCCTTCCTCGACGCCGCCACACGCGTTACGGACGCCCATTTGACGATCATCGGAGACGGCACGCTTTCCGCCCCCTGCCAGGCTCTGGTCGCAGCGCGCGGCATGCAAGATCGCGTCACCTTCACCGGGGCCCTGCCCCATTCGGAGGTCTGTACCCTGATGTCCCGCACAGCCATTTTGCTGCAACATTCCGTGACCGCGCGAAACGGCAACACCGAGGGCCTGCCGACTTCGATCCAGGAAGCCATGGCCTCGGGCATGGCCGTGCTCTCGACCCGCCACGCGGGCATCCCCGAAGCGGTGGTCGAGGGGGAAAACGGTCTCCTGGTGACGGAACATGACGAAGCAGGCTTTCGCGACGGCATCGTCGCGCTGGCCAACGCCCCCGAGACGGTCGCCCGCATGGGGGCAGACGGACGCAGACGGGCGGTTGCACAATTCGACAACCGAACTCTTCTGGCAGCGCTGGAGGCACGGCTCACCGGCTGGTTGTAGATCGCAGCGGCCAGCACACAGAACTTGACGGATGTGGCGGGCTTCGCAAAGCTGCCGTGACATCACCGACTAGGACGCCCGCATCCCGCCCTGCACGTACCTTTTCGCCATGTTTTACGATCACGCAGGAGACCCCATATGGATGACACCCAGATCAGAACCGCCATTCTCGACGCCGTGGCCAAGGCCGCGCAAGTCGACCAGGCAACCCTGACCGACACGACGCCTCTGGGCGCAGGCGGGCTTGGCCTCGACTCCATCGCCATGCTGGACCTCGTGCTGGACCTCGAGGACGTCACCGGCCTGCAATTGCGCAGCGAAGCGCTGGGGGGTGACGATCTGGCAACGCTGGGAGGGCTGGTCCGATATATGTGCTCTCTCTGATCCACCGGCCCAAGCGCTACCTCGCGGCGGAGCACGCTCGCGCCCCCGGCACGCTCGCCGACAAGCTCACCCAGTTGCGCGAGATGGCCAAGGAGCGCCCGCCGCATCCCAGGCTTTGGAAACGCGCGAAACATTTCTGCCCGGGGACCCGGTCCGAGCGGCGCGACTGGTGCGCCCGGGTCTGGTGGGGGATCGCGGCGGGCGAATTGCTCCGCGTCCACCTCTATGACCGCGCCAGCCGTGCCCAGGCGATGGATCTCGTTCTCCCGCCGGACCTCTCCGCGCTCGATCCCGCCAGAACCGGGCGCGGTGCCATTCTGGCCGCCGCGCATCTCGGCCCGCCGAAATTCGCGATGAATCTGGTGCTCGACCGCTTTGCCAAGCCCCTGATCGTGACCAACACACAGGACATGCCGGACTGGCAGCGCGCCGAAGAGGGGGGATTTCTCAACCCCCGCGACCCTCAGGCCCGGGCACAAATCCTGCTCCGGGGCGCCGTGCAACTGCGTCGCGGCGGCGTGTTCTTTGCCGCCCCCGATGGCAAGCAGACCCGGGACACACTCGGCGTCGAAGGCTTCGGTCAACACTGGGAGTTCTCCGTCGGCCTGCCCGCGCTCGCCCGGAAGCTCAAGGCCGACAGCTTCGTGTTCCTGGCGCTTTGGGAGGGGGAGCGGATCGCCCTGCGCTGCACCCCGATCACAGTACCGGCGGAGCTTGCCCCTGAAGACCATCACCGGGCCTGGATCGAGGCGTACTGGCGCAGCCTGTCTTCCGTGATTGCAAGCTCCCCCGAAAATCTCCGCTTCCTCGCCCCGCCGCTTCGCAAGGAGTTCACCCGATGATCTGGCAGCGTTTTCTCGACACCGCCGCACGCCATGCCACGGCCCCCGCCCTGATCGGCGATCAGGGCACCTTGAGCTACGCGGAGCTTGTCGCCCAGGCAAAGGCCGAAGCACACAAACTGCCGGACCGTCCCACCGGCGCAGCGCCTGCCCGTGTGCTTCTCGTGTCGGCGGAGCCGGTCACACTTCTGGTGCGGGTGCTGGCCTGCTGGAGCAAGGGGCTGGTCCCCGTCCTGCTGCGCGACGGGCAAACCCCCGAGAGCCTTGCGCGCATCCGCGAGATCGCCACCCCCGTCGCGATCCTCTCCGACGAGACGCCCGCAACCCGCCTCCCGGACAGCCCGCAGGACCGTCCCCCTTTCGGTCCGCGCGACGAGGCGCTCGTGATCTGCACCTCCGGGACCACCGGGATCCCCAAACTCGTCGCGCTTTGCGCCGAAGGGGTGGCGACCACGGCCCGGGCCATCGTCGAAGACCTCGGATTTGCCGAGGGGGACATCATCGCGGTCGCCACGCCGCTGACCTATATGTACGGGCTGATGGGGGCCTCGGTGAGCGCCCTGCTGTCCGGGGCTGCGCTGCGCATGTTCCTGCCCGGTCAGCCGCTGACCATCGTGCAGGCGGCGATCCGGCGCGAAAACATCACGGTTTTGCAGGGTCCGCCCTCGCTGATGCGCCTGTTTCTGGCCTATTGGAACGGCACGCCCTTCCCCTCCGTGCGCCTCGTGACCACCGGCGGCGAATACATGAACGCGGATCTGGTCGACAAGCTCTCGCAAGCCTTTCCCCAAAGCGCCTTCCGGCTGGTCTATGGCATGACCGAGGCCGGACCGCGCATCTCGCACATGCGCACCGTCACCCATCACGGCGCGGGCCTGCTGGTCGGGCGTCCGTTCGATCATTTCGACTGGCGCATCGACCCGGTGGCGCAGGAGGGGCTGCCGGATGGGGCCGGCCGTCTTGCGCTGCGCGGGCCGAGCGTCTGTCTGGGCTATATTCAGCCCGGCAACCAGTATGAGGGCGTCGGACCCGACGGTTTCTTCCGCTCCACCGATCTGGTCTGCGACCGCGATGGCCAGTTGGTGTTCCTCGGCCGCTACGACCGGCTGTTCAAGACCGGCGGCAAGCTCGTCAACCCGCTCGAGATCGAGGACCTGCTGATGCGGCATCCGGCGGTGCATGACGCCGCCTGCCACGCACAGGAGCACCGCCTGCTGGGGCTGGTCCCGGTGGCGGAAGTGGTGCTGGAAAGCGGGGCAGACACCGATCTTGCGGCGCTGAAGCTGCATTGTTCCACCCTCGAACACCATGCCAGGCCGCATCGCATCGACATCGTCCCCGCGCTCGAAATGGCCGCGTCCGGGAAAAGGGCCGGTCGCAAGCCATGAACCGTGTCGTCACGCGTAGCTCCTCGTCGCGCCTCTCAAGACGCACAACGCTCCCCGGCTGGCACTCAATCCGGCTCCAGACAAGGTTCATGCGCCGCCCATGCCGACGGCCATAAGGTGACTGTGGGCACATCGTTCACGCCCAGCCGTCGTTCCTCGCGCAGAACGACACATCTGGTTCCACCGGGGTCACAGACCGAGCTGAGCTTCGCGATGCCCCGCACACCCTCATTGACAGAAGAACCCTTCCTGGAAGACAGGCGCTTTCCTTCCCGGACATGGACCTTCTTCGTGAGCGAGATCAAAAGGACGGCAGGCAGACACAGAATGTCGTGCCCTCACCGCTTTGCGTCTCAAACGAAATCGTGCCGTTCATCTGTTCGACCAGCGTGCGCACGATGTTCAGCCCCAGACCGGAACTGCTGGCACGTTTGTTGTTGTCCCAGCTCGCCTTGGTGAAGCGTTCGAAAAGCGTGTCGCGCAATGCCATGGGAATGCCATCCCCATGGTCGCGGACGAACACCGCAATCTGCGCATCGGCTTTCTGCGCCCAGATTTCAACGGACTGACCGCGTTCGGAGGCCTTGACCGCGTTCGAAAGCAGGTTGGACAGAATCTTGGTCAGTTGCGCCGGCACGGCCCGAACCTGAAGCGCGGCATCGGTCGGGCGCATTTTCACATCGACTCCGTGATAGGCGCCATAACCCTGATGGGTCGCCACCAGCCCCTCGAGCAGACTTGCGACCCCGATGTCCTCGCTCTCGGGTTTCGGCCCCGCCTGAGCGCTTTCATTGAGATCGAGGATTTCCTGAATGAGTGCAAGCATCCGGTCGCTGTTGGCCCCCGCGATGTTCAAAAGCGATTGCGCCTTGTCCGACAGCGGCCCGACCAGCCCGGATTTCATCAGGTCCAACGCCCCCTTGATGCTGGTCAGAGGGGTGCGCAATTCATGGGTGATGACGGAATTCACTTCCCTGCGCAGACAGTCCGCGCTTTCCTGTTCGGTTTCGAAATGGAACATCGCAACGAAATATCGGTTGCCCTGCTCATCCGATGTCGCCATCACGCGTCCGTTCAACCGTTTGTCGCCGAAGGACGGATGGGTGCGGAAGGCCGCACTTCCGGTGGTTTGCGCCTGATCCAGAGGACCGCCCTCGGCCATCAGATCGTGAAAAAAACCGCCTTCGCAGAGATGTTCGGCCGCCCGTGCCGCCGATCCATCGCCCAGCATGTCGCGGGCTGCGGCGTTCATGTAATGCGGCGCCTCCATCGTGCGCTCGAACACGAGCACGGCATCGGACATCCCGTCCCATAGCGCCCTGTTCAGCTCGGAGCCGGCCTGTGCGAAGCACGCCGCATCCTCGCCGAACGCATAGCCAGCCATACCGTATTTGAGCTTACATGTCATACGATTACACCCGAACTGTTCAAAACCGCTGGTTCAGGATGACCCGTTACCGCACGCTTTTTAGAATGCCCTTCACACAAAGATAATCCTGCAGGTGAATTTAAACCTGGCTATGGTTAATTTGTGATAAAAATGTGTCCCGCGAAAAATAATTACAATCCAGACGTGTAATTCCTTAGTTCGCGTCGCACCACAGCGGCAGAGCGAATGTCATCGTCGAGCCGACGCCGAGTTCGCTTTCCGCCTTGATCCAGCCGTCTTGCAACGCAACGAGATCCTTGCAAATCGCAAGACCGAGGCCGACGCCGGGGTTTTTCCGGTTGGTCCCGGAAGCGGCCTGGGCAAAGCGATCGAAGATGATGCCGATGCGATCCTCGGCGATCCCGACACCGGTGTCCCGGATCTCGAAAATCGCCATGTCGCCCTGCACCCGGCTGCGCACCGTGATCTCCCCCGCGTCAGTGAACTTGAACGCATTCCCCAGAAGATTGGTCAAAATCTGCCGGAAGCGGATTTCATCCGCCCGGATATCCGCCCCGACCAGATCCAGCGTGATCGACAGACCTTTCTCCTCGGCCAGAGCGTGCATCTGGTCGACCACGGATTCGACGATCCTGGTGCTGTTCACCTTGTCGTGGTTGACGCGCATGGTGTTGGCCTCGATACGCGCGATGTCGAGCATATCGTCGATCAGCGCTTTCAATTGCGTCCCGGAGGCCTGAATCCGCGTGGTGAACCGGGCGATATCCGCTTCAAAGCCCTTGAGCGCGGTCGAGATGCTTTCATCTCCCCCTTCAGAGAGCGCCGTGCGCAGGGCGGCATAGCTCGGCAGTTTCTCGAAATTCGCAACGAAGCTGTTGAAGCCCAGAACCGCCGACAGCGGCGTGCGCAACTCGTGACTGATCACATTGAGGAATTGCGTCTTGGATTCGTCGGCCTGTTCCGCTTCCCGCAGGGCGGCATAGAATTTCGTCACATCCTCGGCAATGCCGATATAGCCGGTAAACACGCCCTGCTCGTCGAAGCGCGGCTTGCCGCTGATCCGAATCCAACTGAGGCGATCCGGGCGGAAATGATAGCTGTAGACGACGTCCAGAAAAGGCTCATGCGCCTGCATCTTGGCGACGAGTTTCTGGAGCGTGTCTTCACTGCCGTGTGCGGATTTTACGAAATAGCTGCGCGGCTTTCCGATGTAATCCGCCGGATCGACGCCGATCATTCGGGCGAACCCCTCCGAGACATAGGTCATCCGCATGTCGGCATCCTGTTCCCAGAACCACTCCGCACTCAGATCGGCCACATCCTGAAGACGGGCCTCCGCCTCGTCACGTTTGCGCAGTGCAGCGCGCAATTCACAGTTCGACGTTTCAAGCTCCCGCTGATGGCGGCGCAGATCCGAAATCTCCACCCGGAACATGACCAACCCGCCCTCGGATGTGCGTCGGGTAAAGTATTTGAACCAGCGGTCTCCGTTATAGCGCACTTCAAGCTCGGAGGTTTCTCCAGTCAAAGCCGAGAGAATCTCTGTCTCGTCTCCGGTCCGAACCCCATTGAGGAGCACCTCGTCGGAAATTTCCAGCCGCCGGTGGATCAGGTCCGTCAGAGGCCGCCCGACCATCAGGTTGCGCTTCATCCCGTCGAGCCGGTCCCCGGCGACGGTGTTGAACATGATCAGCCTGTCGTCGCTGTCGAACAGCCAGAACCCGACAGGCAGCGCATCAATGGCATCGTTCAGCCGCTGTTCGGCAAGCGTGGCACGCTCGCGACTGCACAGGACTTCGGTGATATCGTTGAGAATGGCGACACGCCCGCCCTCGGGAGTCTGATGTTCGAGAAGCTGCATCCATGTGCCGTCGCTCAGCGCCACGGTAAAGCCGGAGCCCTTTTGCGGGCCCCGCAAAAGCTGCCGTGCCAGCCACTCCTCTTCGTTGCCGATGGCATCCGTGTAAAGGCCGACTTCGAGCCCTGCACGCAAGATGCTTTCGAGAGAGGCGCCGGTCACGATGGCATCGGAGGCCGCGCCATGCAGATCGCGATACCGGCGATTGCACAACTCAAGATTGTCATCCTTGTCGAACATCACAAAACCCGACGGGGCGACATTCAGCGCCGTGCGCAACTGAGTGGCGATGCGCCAGTTTCGACGTCTGAGGCTATGAAGATACCGTGCGAAAATCAGCGTCAGCGCCCCGCCGATCACCGCGCTCAGTCGGATGAAGCTCAGCTTAGCCGGGGCGATTTGCGCCTTTTCCTTCGGGGCCATTGAAACCGTCCATGTGCTGCCGGGAAACGGAAACTCATAGACGGCCTTGGCATTTTGCGGCGTCGTCTCATCGCCCACGATGAGCGCCTGCTTGCCGAGCGAAGTCTCGGCCTCAATCGCGATATCGTAAAGGGAGGCGTATCGGGAAAGGCCGATTTCCTCCATGAAAGGCTCTGCCGCGAACACGATCGAGGCCACCCCGATCATGCCCTGCGCCCCCTGCCGTCCGCCGCGGACGAAAACCGGTTCGCGGATGATGAAGCCCTGATAGCCCTGAAACAGGCGCGTCGGCCCCTCCACGAAGGTTTCGCCGGTGCGTTCGATCAGTTGCAGAACCTCATATTGTTCCGGCAGAGCCGCCAGGTCGCGCCCGATGAAGGTGCTGTTGTCCGAGTAGGGATGGACATGTGTGATGGTGGTGCCCTGCACCAGAGCCATATTCACGACCGATGCATCCTCGGTCTTGATGAACGTGCAGAGTTCCGAAAATTCCCTCGCCGAGATGTCCGGAGAGAGCGACAGGGCACCGGCAAGGCCACGCGCAAACAACAGCTTCTTGTTGACCGATTGCTGGATCTGTGTGGCGATGACCGACTGGTCGCGATACATGAGATCGGTCTGCTCTTCGGTCGCCTCAATCGAAGCCGTTCGGATCGCTCCGAGATAGATCAGCACACAAATCCCGATAATCGCGGCGTAGGAGGCACCCTCGATCAACAGGTTCATGTATTTGACGCGGTTCTTATCCGGCATTTTGCGCCATTTTATTTGTCATATGCAATTTTCTGCTCGTTTCAGCTCTTTTGCGACCGATTATAGGCTGCTCTTTTTCATTTTAGTAAAGAACAACTCGCGCTTAACGTGCATTACCGAGCGTTAAGCAGGATGACAAATGTTTTTCTGTCAGCAACTGTGACATGGAAGACAACATCCGCGCGACCACGCGGCGGCGCAGCCCCTCGCCCTTCCCCCGAAACAGCTCTGGCCCCCACAGGGGTCATCTTCGGGGTCATCTTGCCGGGAACGTCAGATTCGGAGGAAAGCCTGTGTCACATTTCGTCGACGACGGCGTCTTCCATCAGATCGAGCAGGGTCTCGATCTCGCGTGACAGGATGGTCTGATGCCGGTCGGACCGCTCGAAACTGGACACCAGATCATGGATCGCTCCGGCCCGTTTCCCGATCTCGGGAAATCCGACGGTTGCCGCGATACCGCTCATGCGGTGGGTCAGGAAAGCGAGTCGATCCAACGCGTCCCGGTCGCCCGGACATGCGCCGATCCGGGCCTGAAGCCCTTCGATCTCCGGCATATTCACGATCAGATCGTCAATGAAATTCTGCCGCGTACGCCCGATGGCCTCGGCCAATCTTTGTCTGATTGCCGCGTCAGAAAGCGATTTGTTTGGCATGCAATCCCCCCGAGCCCTTCCAGTCTTCCACCTTGCCCGGTTCCGAGAGTGGCCTCAATCACGCGACAAGGAAAGTGCTTTTGAACTTGCTGCCCGACGTTCTATCGGCATCGACCTGAGCCAAGGCGCGCGCAATCATGTGCTGCGGATCGGTTTTGAACATCGACATCTTGGTCGGTGTCCCCACCTTCACGCGCAGTTCCATCGGAACGGTATCGCCTTCGACCAGGCCGAACTCCCGCAGCTTCATGGCCAGATCCAGTTCGATCTGCTCCACGTCGAAATGCAGGGCGCGCGGCAGAAGCGCCACGAATTCACCGTTGCCCAGATAGGAAATGATGACGTCGAAACTGCGCAGCGTCTCAAAGATCGCCTCGGCGACATCGGTCAGGATGCCGTGGAATTCCAGCGGCGTCGTGAGCGTGAAAAGACTTTCAGGTTTGTCGATGCGAAATCCGATGGCCCCGAACATGAAGCGCTTGATCCGCGACAGACGGTGCAGATAGTTCTCGAGTTCGAGGCTGCCGATCACCCGCGGCACATCGTAGATGGCGATCGGATCGGCGAGATCGAACCGCATCTCTGCATCGGCGATGCTGTTCATGCCGAGCCGCAGAATCTGCTCACGTCGCGTTGCGTCCATGGAGCGTTGCTGTTCAGCGAACAGCAACTGGGCCACGCGCAGCCGCGCCCCGAGTTCCGTCGTGTCGATCGGCTTGGTGAGATAATCCGTCGCCCCGCGCAGGAAGGCCGCGTCGACATGCGCCTTGTCCTTCATCGCGGTGAGCATGATGACAGGCGTATTGCGGTGCTCCAGCGTGGCACGAATGCGACCGCAAAGTTCAATCCCGTCCATACCCGGCATCTGGATGTCGAGGAAGAAGGTGGAAAACTGATGCCGCCCCTCCCGGATCAGGCTCAGCGCTTCTTCGCCACTTTCGGCACAGAGGAAATCTTCATACCCGAGAGAGGGCAGGATGGCGCTCATCACCTCCAGGATATTGCGATCATCGTCCACGACCAAAAGTGTCATTTGTCTCTCCAGCGAAGCGAAACCGTCAGCCTTGTCGCGATTGTCCCCAGGGACGCAACAGCCTCGGCGTTGAAAACAACCTTAGGAAGAGATTTGTCGCCAATTTGGGTCAAATTGTGTCAAAAGTGAGAATTCGCACCCTGACCTGCACTTTCCGCTATGGCCCCGGTCGCTTTCCAGAACATCGTTTGCCGAATTGCCGTTTCGGGAGCATTCCAGCGGCGTGAATTCGCTTGTCTGGCCTTCGGCACCCGATATACTCCGCGCATGAAGGAATTACACCGCATCATGCACGTGGAAGACGATCCGGACATTCGGGAAATCACCCGCATGTCGCTCGAACTCGTCGGAGGCTTCGACGTGATCCAGTTCAAATGCGGCAAGGACGCGGTGGAAAATCTCCCCACCGAGGCGCCCGACCTGATTCTGCTGGATGTCATGATGCCCGTCATGGACGGGGTGGAAACCCTGAAAAGACTGCGCGAGGTTGCTGCATATGCCAAGGTGCCGGTCATTTTCGTAACCGCCAAAACATCGCGTGCCGATTTTGGTCATCTCAAGGCCGTTGGCGCCCAGGACATCATCCTCAAGCCGTTCGAACCGATGGAATTGCCGGGCCAATTGCTGAAAATCTGGGAAAGCTGTCAGGCCGCATAGGCTGAGACCGACTCCGCGCCTCAGGTCTGCACGATCATCTTGGCGACAAGCTCGGCGGCGTTCTGCACCCCCAGCTTCTTCATCACCGCACTACGATGCACCTCGACCGTCCGCGGCGAGATGCCCATCGCCAGCCCGGTTTCCTTGCTTGTGTAACCGTTGACGATATAGCGCGCGACTTCGCGTTCCCGCGGTGTCAGCGTGGCCGAGTTCGGCGGGCGATGCTCAAGATGCTCAAAGGTCCAGACCATGAGGCGGAAAGGATCCGTCGGCGTCAGGGTGCGACCCGAAGCCCGTGTCCAGATGATCTCGCCGCTGCGGCACTGCATGAAACGCTCATCCGTATAACGCGGACGCCCGTCGAGCCAGCGGCGCCAGCGGGTGCCGGTCTTCTCGTAATCCACACTCGAGGGATAGAGCACCCGGATCGACTGGCCCTCGAGCGCATCGCGGGTCCAGCCGAAAATCCGTTCGATCTCCGTGTTGACCCGCTGAATCACCCGGTTGGACAGCACCATGAGACCGATGGGCGCATCCATGAAGCCGGTAAAATTGAGATCCGCCTCTGAAATCTTGTCATAAGTCATCGACCTGCCCTTTCGCTGCACCTGCATCTACGTAACTCATACGTATATTTATACGTAGTTACACGGATACCTGCCATGTGTTTTTTGCATCACGCTTGAGATCGGAGGACGACACATGACCCAGGACATCTTTATCACCGGCTCCGGCCACACCCGTTTCGGACGGCTCGAGGACACGCTCGAGGCGCTCATCGTCGCAGCGGCCCGCGAAGCTCTGGAAGAGGCACAAATTTCGCCGGCGGATATCGACGCCGTCTTTCTCGGCCATTTCAACTCCGGGCTGGTGCCCGATGGCTTCGCCTCGTCACTGATCCTTCAGGCCCATCCGGACCTGCGCTTCAAACCCGCGACCCGGTGTGAAAACGCCTGCGCGTCCGGCGCCGCCGCGATTCATGCCGGGCTGAACGCCATTCGCGCCGGGCGTGCCCGCAACGTGCTTGTCGTCGGCGCCGAGAAGATGACCCATCGTCCCACCGCCGATGTCACCACCGCACTGGCGGGAGCAGGCTATCAGAACGATGCCGCCGAGGCAGCCCTGAGCTTTCCGCAGGTTTTCGCCATCGCCGCCGGGCAATATGCCGACCGCTATGGCGACCCGATGGATGCCATGGCCCGGATTGCCGCGAAGAACCACGAGAACGCGATGAAAAACCCGCTGGCGCAGATGCACAAGCCGCTGTCCTATGAGGCCTGTCGCGAGGTCAGCGACAAGAACCCGCTGATCGCACCGCCCTTGCGGCTGAGCGATTGCTCCCTGGTGACGGACGGCGCCGCCGCCATCGTCCTGAGCGCCTCGGAGGCCCATGCTCAGGATGCCACCGCCCGCGTGCGGATCGCCGCCGCCGAACATGTCTCCGACTACCTGCCGATGAGCCGTCGCGACTTCGTCGCCTTCGAGGGACCGGAGCGCGCCATCCGCACCGCCTATAAAACCGCGGGCATCACCGTCGACGATCTCGACTTCGCGGAGGTGCACGACTGTTTCACCCCGGCGGAACTGCTGATCTACGAGGCCATGGGTCTCGCCCCCAAGGGCCAAGGCGCGCGCGCGCTCGAGGCAGGCACGGTTTACGCCGGGGGACGCACCCCTGTGAACCTGTCTGGCGGCCTGAAGGCCAAGGGCCATCCTGTCGGCGCCACCGGCGTGTCGATGCATGCGCTCGGGTTCCGGCAATTGACCGGGCGCGCGGGCGAAATGCAGCGCAAGGGGGCGGAATGGGGGCTGGCCTTCAACATGGGCGGCGCCGCCGTCGCCAATTACGCCACGATTTTGCAGGCCGACCGCGCCTGAGCATGATCTGCGGAGTGTGACGACAATGAATATCGCGAACTGGCTGTATCAGACGGCCCTGTCATGGCCTTCCCGCCCGGCGCTCTACGAAGGCGACAGCCTGCGCCAGACCTACCACGCGCTGTTGCAGGCGACCTGCAACCGGGCCGCATGGCTGCAATCGGTGCATGGCATCCGCAAGGGGGACCGGATTGCGGTCTTTGCCAAGAATGCCCCCGAATATATCGAGGCGCTGCATGCCTGCTGGTGGCTCGGTGCCGTGGTCGTGCCGGTCAATTGCAAGCTGCACCCGCGGGAGGCGGAATGGATCGTCCGCGACGCCGGAGCGGCCCTCACCCTGACCGAAAGCGGCACGGTGTTTGCGGAACAGCCGGACATCCGTGAGGCCGCGCTCGGCGCTCCCGTTCCCGGGCCGCACAAGATCACGCCCCCCGCACGCGTTGAGGATCGCGATCTCGCCTGGCTGTTCTACACCTCGGGCACGACAGGCACCCCCAAGGGCGTCATGCTCAGCCATGACAACCTGCGGCACATGACCCTGTGCTATGCGCTCGATGTCGATGCGGCCCGGGCGGAGGACCACATGCTCTATGCCGCCCCGATGTCCCACGGCGCAGGGCTCTATATGTTCGCACAGATTCGGGCAGGGGGCGCGCATCTCGTCCCCGCCTCCCACGGGTTCGACAGCGACGAGATCATCGCGCTCGCCAAGACCCGCGGCAATCTCGTGTTCTTTGCTGCCCCCACGATGGTCAAGCGCCTGATCGCGACAGCAAAGCAACAGGGCTACGACGGCACGGGCATTCGCACGATCATCTATGGCGGCGGGCCGATGTATGCCCATGACATCGACGAGGCGCTCGCCTGTTTCGGTCCGCGTTTCGTGCAGATCTACGGTCAGGGCGAAACGCCGATGACCATCTCGGTGCTGCCGCGCGATCTGGTCGCCGATCAGAGCCATCCCCGCTGGCAGGCCCGGCGTGCCTCCGTAGGCATCGCGCAAGGGGCGGTGACGCTGGCTGTGCTTGGAACCGACGGAGAGCCCCTACCCGCCGGTCACACCGGAGAAATCTGTGTTCAGGGGCCGACAGTGATGACCGGCTACTGGCAGAATCCAACCGCCAGTGCCGCCGCGCTCACAGGCGGCTGGCTGCACACCGGCGATCTCGGCCATCTGGATGAAGACGGCTTTCTCTACCTCACCGACCGCTCGAAGGATGTGATCATTTCCGGCGGCACAAACATCTACCCGCGCGAGGTCGAAGAGGCGCTTCTGGCCCACCCGGCCGTGTTCGAGATCGCCGTGATCGGCGAACCGGAACCGGATTGGGGAGAGCAGGTCGTGGCCTATGTCGTGTTCGAACCCGGCAAGAGCGCCAGCGTGTCCGAACTCGACAGCTGGTGCCGCCAGCAGATTGCCGCTTTCAAACGTCCGAAACGCTACCAGTTCGTCCACGAGCTGCCGAAGAACAGCTACGGCAAGGTTCTGAAAACCGCGCTGAGAACGCGCACAGGACATGAGCCGACACCGGCATAATTACACAACATCTCCGGGCAGGAGGAGCCCGGCACCAACGGAGGAGATACCCATGAGAAGACGTGACTTTCTGAAATCCACAGGAGCATTCGCAGGCGCGGGGCTGATCTCGGGTCTGCCCGGTCTTGCCCATGCTGCAACCTCGCTGAAATTCGACAGCTATGTGAGTGAAACGGCTGGACCGTCCTGGGTCGACCGCTGGTTCCTCGAAGAACTGGCAAATCGCAGCAATGGCGAGATCGGCGTCAAATATTACTGGGCCGGAAGCCTCAACAAGGTCGGCGAACATCTCGGCGCGGTGCGCGACGGCACCAGCGAAATGACCCTGATCGCGCCGGGCTATTATCAGGCCGAACTGCCGGTCACACGCGGTCTTGAATGGTATTTCCGCATGGAGCGCGCCGATGAGCTGCAACTCGTGTGCCGCGACGTCTACGAGAATTTCGCGCCGTTGCGGCAGGAATGGGAAGAGCGTCACCGCAGCAAGGTGCTCTACTGGACCAACTGGAATTATGCGCCTCTGGTGATGCGCGATCCGATCACCTCGATCGACGACATCAAGGGCAAGAAAATCCGCGGCTACGGCGTCGCCACCGATGTGATCGAAAGCCTCGGCGGCATTGCCGTACCGATGGCGGCGGGCGAGGTTTATCAGGCGCTCGAACGCGGGGTTCTCGATGGGGTCTACGGCTTCGATTTCGTCACCGCCGTCGCCTACAAGCTGCATGAGATCGCGCCGAATTTCTACGACATCGGCGATGGCCCGCACGCCCCCGCCGTCACGATCATGAACCGCCGCGTCTGGGAAGGCCTCCCTGTAGAACACCAACAGATCTGCACCGATCTGGCCGATGAGCTCTATGGTGGGAAATTTGCCGAGATCTACAACAAGGTGCTGGCCGATTACGTACAGAAGGCGCAGGCCGAAGGCGTGGTGCTCTCCTCGCTCTCGGATGCGGAAAAGGCCCGGACCAAGGCGCTTGTTCAACCCGCACAGGTCAACAAGTGGATCGAAACCGTGGCCAAGCCCAACGGCATCGACGGGGCGGCCATGCAGGCGGTGGTCGAAGAGGCGATCGCGCGCCACGCAGGCACCGGGACGATGAAACGCCCGGTCGAAATCGCGGCGGGTCTGTAAGCTGATGCTGGCGTGGCTGAACCGCCTGCTCGACGGGATCGCCCGGATCACATCATGGCTGGCGCTGGGGTTCCTCGCCTTCATGATGGTGGCCATCACAGTGGATGTGGTGGCCCGCGCCGCCTTCGGGCGCGCCGTGCCCGGGCTGTTCGAGATGACGGAAATGTCCATGGTGATGGTGGTCTTCATGGGGCTGGGCGCGACCCTGCTCGATGACGGCCACATCCGGATCACCATGATGACCGATGCGCTGCCCGGACCGTTTTCCCGTGGGTGCACGGCGCTTGCCTGGCTGTTTGCCGCGCTGACATTCCTGATGCTGGCCTGGCCCGCAACACAGGAGGCGGCCTATTCCTTCTCGATCCGGGAATTCCGCTGGGGCTATTTCCAGGTGCCGATCTGGTGGGCCAAGATCGCGGTGGCCGTAGGGCTCTGGTTTGCCGCGCTGCAAGCCGCCCTGCACAGCCTGCGCATTGCGCTCAAGCAGATCGAGCTGCCGCATATCGACAACGCGCCCTCCGCTGCGGGGGACACGGCCCAGCACTGAGCCGGGCGTGCCCAGAAGAGGTCCCGGCGCATGCCGCCGGGACCGCGACATTGCATTTCACAGGACATCGACAATGGATGTGACACTCATCACCCTGCTCGCCGTCGGGCTGATCTTTTTCCTCATGGCTCTGGGCACCCCGGTCTTTGCTGCTCTGGCCCTCTCCGGCGCCTTCGGCATTGTCATGGTGGAAAACCTGGGCTTCCTTCTGGCGCGGCTGAAATCCTTTTCCTTCAGCCATACTGCCAGTTACGCGCTTACGGTCATCCCTCTTTTCATCCTCATGGGGGCTTTCGCGCATCATGCGCAGGTCGGAAAGCGCCTGTTCCATGTCGCCAATAAATGGGTCGGGCACCTTCCGGGCGGGCTGGCGATGGCGAGCATCCTGACCTCTGCAGGTTTCGCCGCGACCTCGGGGTCCTCGGTGGCGACGGCGGCCACGGTGGGGGCGGTCGCCATCCCGGAGATGAAGGAGAAGGGCTACGATCCGCGCCTCGCGGCCGGGGCCGTGGCCGCAGGTGGCGTGCTGGGCGTGCTGATCCCGCCATCCGTCCTGCTGATTTTCTATGCAGCCCTGACCGAGGTCTCCGCCGGAAAAATGTTGATCGCGGGCTTCGTTCCGGGCCTGATCACCACGGTCGCCTTCATGATCGGCGTCGCCCTGATCGGCCACCGGGTGCAGCATCACTCCACCCGCGCCCCCAAGGCGTCCTGGGGAGAGCGGCTGTCCTCGACGACGCAGGCCTGGCAGGTGCTCGTCCTGTTCGTGATCGTGCTGGGCGGGATTTACCTCGGCCTCGTCACCCCGACCGAAGCCGGGGCCATCGGTGCGCTTGCCGCCCTGCTGATGCTGGTCTTCGCGAAATCGGCGCGCGGGCGTCTAAGCACTGCGCTTTCCGAAAGCTTCCGTTCGACCGCCACCACCACGGTGATGATCCTTTTCACGATGATTGGCGCGGGCATTTTCAGCTTTTTCCTGACCCTCGTACAGGTGCCGCAGATGATCGCAGGCGCCATCACCGAAAGCGGCATTCCGCCTCATCTGATCGTTGCGGTGCTCCTTTTGCTCTATATCCCGCTCGGCATGTTTCTCGATGCCTTCTCGATGATGGTGATCACCCTGCCCATCGTCTTTCCAACGGTCTCGGGACTTGGCTTCGATCCGATCTGGTTCGGTATCCTCTGTGTGAAAATGTGCGAGATCGGGCTGATCACCCCGCCCGTAGGCCTCAATTGCTTCGTGATCGCGGGTATCGACCGCGACACGCCCCTGCCGGATGTGTTCCGGGGCGCGCTTTGGTTCGTGGCCATCGAGATGGTGACCATCGTCCTGCTCTTTGCCTTCCCGTCCATCATCACCTGGTTGCCCGACACCATGATGGCCCGATAACTCAGGAGATTTCCCATGACACAACGAACGGATTACGGCATTGCCTTCATCACCGGCGGCGGCTCAGGTATCGGGCGGGCAAGCGCTCTGCGGCTGGCAGCGTTGGGGGCCCGTGTGGCCGTCACCGACCTGCGCTTTGAGGCCGCCGAAGCTGTTGCCCGCGAGATCACCGCACAGGGCGGCACAGCCCTTGCTCTTGCCCTCGATGTCGCGGATGCCGCCGCACTTCCCGATACGGTTGCCAAAGCCGAAGACGAACTTGGTCCCATCGACATTCTGGTGAACAGCGCCGGGCTCATTCTCGTGGAGCCGCTGCTGGACTTCGCCCCCGAGACCTGGAGCAAGGTCATGGAGGTCAATGTCACCGGCACTTTCCGGGTCAGCCAACACATCGCCCGTGGCATGGCGGCACGCGGCTATGGCCGGATCGTCAACATCGCCTCGATCTCCGGTCTGCGGGCCGGTGTCGGGCGCACCGCTTATGGCACCTCGAAAGCGGCCATTCTGGGTCTTACCCGGCAGTTTGCGCTGGAACTGGGCGCGCGTGGCATCACCACGAATGCCATCGCGCCGGGAGTGATCGAGACACCGATGACGCTTGAGGCCTATAGCGCGGAAACATGGCGCCGTGTGCTGGAAATGGTGCCCACGCGTCGTCGCGGCCAACCCGAGGACATTGCCGAAGCGGTCGCCTATCTCGCCAGCCCCGCCGCCTCCTATGTCAATGGCGAGGTGCTCACCGTCGATGGTGGCTACATGGCCTCGGGCATGACCCAGACCGGTTCTCTGCAAGCCTAGACCAGCACAATCCGGCTGCCCTCGCGCGCGCAAGCCCGCACGGTCTCCTGCGGCAGGTCGGCGCCCGTGACGATCATGTCGTACTCCCGCAGATGCCCGTGGCGGCAGGCCAGATCGAGCCCCGCCTTTTCGCTGTCGACAACCAGGATGGAGCTGCGCGCACAGCCCGCAATGGCCTTGCGCGCAGCAACCTCGTCGGAATTGTAATCCATCACCTCACCTTCGGGCGACAGGCCACCACAACTGAAAACCGCGTAATCCACCCGGTATTTCGCGAAGAATTCCAGCGCCGCCGCGCCGATCAGGTCCAGATCGCGCATCCGCACGCTGCCGCCTGCCATCTCGACCACCGCCCCCGGCGCGTTTTGCAGGGCACAGACCGCGTGAATGCTGTTGGTCACCACGAACAGATTGTCCCGCGCCGCCAACAGCCGTGCGCATTGTTCCACCGTGGTGCCCGTCCCCAGCGCCACCCGCGCGCCATCCGGGATCAGGTTCTTTACCGCAAGCGCGATGCGTTGTTTTTCCTGCCGCGCCAGACTTTCGCGCGGCAGATAGCCGATGTTCTCGCTTTGCTGCCGCAATCGCGCGGCACCGTTGCGGCGCTGCACAAGCGCCGCCGCGTCGAGATCGCGCAAATCGGTGCGGATGGTCTGGACCGACACGCAGAGGCGCGCCGACAGTTCCGCCGCAGAAAGCTCGCCGTTTTCCGACAAGAGCGCAATGATGCGGTCGCGCCGCTCAGACATGTCCAGTCGCATCATGGCTTTCCTTCGAAAAAATTGTCGATTTCGACAAGGGTAGGAGCGAAGCCCATTTCGCGCAATATAATTAAAAAAGTTAAGAATACGTCGCAAAACTGTTACGCCGAAGGGAAATAAGGCCCTCGTGAATGACTTTCGAACGAAAGCAACCCCGCCTTTCAGGAGAGCCCCATGAAGACCTTCCTCACCACAACTGCCTTCGCCCTCATGGCCAGCACCGCCATGGCCGACACAATCACGCTTTACACCTCCCAGCCCAACGCCGATGCGCAACAGACCGTCGACGCCTTCATGGCCGCCAACCCCGGCACCGAGGTCGAATGGGTGCGTGACGGCACAACCCAGCTCATGGCCCGCCTGCGCGCCGAGATCGAGGCTGGCAACCCGCAGCCCGACGTGCTCCTGATCGCCGACACCGTGACGCTCGAAGGCATGGCGCAGGAGGGCCTGCTCGCCGCCTATCATTCGCCGGAAGCCGAAAACTACGACGCGGCACTCTCCTCGCCGGAGGGCTATTATTATTCCACCAAGCTGATCACCACCGGCATCGTCTACAACACCGGTGTGGAAACGGCTCCGACCTCCTGGAAAGATCTCGAGGACGCGGCGCTCAAAGGCCAGATCGCCATGCCCTCGCCGCTCTACTCCGGTGCGGCCCTCATCCATCTTGCGACGCTGACCGGCGATGAAAGCCTGGGCTGGGACTATTACGGCAAACTCGCCGCCAACGAGGCCCGCGCCCAGGGCGGCAACGGCGGCACGTTCAAGGCCGTGGCCTCGGGCGAGAAACCCTATGGCATGGTTGTCGATTACCTTGCCATCCGCAGCAAGGCCGACGGTTCCCCGGTCGGCTTCGTCTTCCCGGAAGAGGGCGTCTCCTATGTCACGGAACCGGTGGCGATCATGGCCTCCGCGAAAAACCCCGAGGGCGCGCAGAAATTCGTCGACTTCGTGCTGAGCCAGGACGGTCAGGATCTCGTGCTCGACATGGGCTACATCCCGGCCCGGAACGGCATGGGCGTGCCCGCCGGCTTCCCGGCCCGCGCGGACATCAAGCTGATGAGCTTCGACCCGATCGAGGCGCTCGCGAACGCCGAGGCCAACAAGGCGAAATTCACCGAGCTCTTCGGCGCAGAATAATGTCCCCGACGCTGCAAAAAGGAGGCAGCCGGTCCGAGACCCGGCTGCTTTCCACCATTCTCCTCCTCGCGATCTGCCTGACGCTGGCACCGGTGCTGCGCCTCCTCATCGAGGGCGTGACCGATCAGGGCGCGCCTTCGCTGTCGCGGATCGACACGGTGCTGGCACAGCCCGCGACGCTCAGCGCGCTCAGGCATTCGCTGATCACCGCCGGTCTCGGCACGCTGGTCTCGCTCGTGCTGGGCTCTGCCTTCGCCTTTCTCGTCGCACTCACGGATCTGCGCGCCAAGGCGGCGCTGGTGTTTTGCCTGATGATCCCGATGATGATCCCACCGCAAATCACCGCGCTGTCGTGGACGCAGATCATGGGCCCGTCTTCCGTTCTGCTGAAAACCCTTGGGATCGCACCACCTCTCGGTGCGCCGCAGCCGCTCTATTCGCCCGAAGGCATCATCTTTCTGCTGGGCATTCAGCACATGTCGATCGTTTTCCTGACCCTGCGCGCAGGGCTGCGCGCCATCCCGCAGGACGTCGTCGAAGCCGCCCGGATCAGCGGCGCGCGCGGCCTGCGCACCTGGTGGCAGGTGATCATGCCGCTGACGCTCCCGAGCCTCGCTGCGGGCACCGCCATCACCTTTGTCACCGCCCTCGGAAATTTCGGCATCCCCGCGATGCTCGGCATCCCTGCGGGCTATGTGACGCTGCCGACGCTGGTCTACCAAAAACTCGCCGGGATGGGCACGGGCGTGCTGGCCGAGGTTTCCGTCCTCGCCATGCTGATCGGCGCCGTCGCGGTCACGGGCATTCTGATCCAGCGGTTTTTTCAAAGCCGCCAGAAAATCCATCTCGTCGGCTCCACTTCCCGCCCGCTCGCGATCCCCTTGGGTGCGGCGCGACTGCCGGTGGAAGCCCTGCTCTGGGCCGTGGTCTTTGCGATCCTCGTCCTGCCGATGTTCGGCCTTTTGGCGACCTCCCTGGTGCCTGCTTACGGCGTGCCGCTGCGCCTCGACACGGTGACGCTCGCCTCATGGAATGACGTGCTGTTCCGTCAGCCCGTCACCGCCCGCGCCTTCGTCAATTCCTTCAGCCTCGCCTCCGGGGCGGCGGTGGTTCTCATGCTGATCTGCCTGCCGCTGGCCTGGTTGATGGAGCGCCATCCCACCCGCCTCTCGCGCCTGTTCGACAGCCTGCTCGACCTGCCCTATGCGCTGCCGGGCGTCGTCCTCTCGATCTCGATGATCCTCCTGCTGATCAAGCTGCCCTTCACCGACGCCACGCTCTACGGCACGATCTGGATCATCTTCCTCGCCTATCTCGCGCGGTTCTTCGCCGTCATGTTCCGCCCGGTGCAGGCAAGCCTCAAGCAACTCGACCCTGCCATGGCCGAGGCCGCACAATCGGTCGGTGCGGGGCTGTTCCAGCGCCTGCGCGACGTGATCCTGCCGCTTTCAGCCCCTGCGGCGGCGGCGGGGGCGATCCTCGTCTTCCTCACCGCGTTCAATGAGCTCACCGTCTCCGCGCTGCTGTGGTCCTCGGGCACCGAGACCCTCGGCGTGGTGATCTTCAACCTCGACGACAGCGGCGACACCGCCATGGCCAGCGCCCTCGCCATGACCATCGTCCTCGTGGTCATGGCACTCATGGGCCTGATCCAATTGGTCTCCCGCCGCTTCCCGAAAGGAGTCGTTCCATGGCAGACATAGAGATCGCCTCTCTCGGCAAACTCTTCGCCGGCACCCCCGCGCTTCAGGATATCACGACCCGTTTCGAAGACGGCGAGTTCATCGCCCTCCTCGGCCCTTCGGGCTGTGGCAAGACCACACTCCTGCGCCTGCTCGCGGGCTTCGAGATGCCATCGAGCGGCAGGCTGAGCATCGGCGGGCGCGACATGGCGACGGCGACCACGATGGTTCCGCCAGAAGATCGCAACATCGGATTCGTGTTCCAAAGTTACGCGCTCTGGCCGCATATGTCGGTGCGCCGCAACGTTTCCTACCCGCTGGAGATCCGCAAGCTGACGAAGCCCGAGATCGCCGACCGGACAGAGGCCGCACTCGCCGCCACCGGCCTCACGGCCTATGCTGATCGGATGCCCTCCGATCTTTCCGGCGGCCAACGCCAGAGGGTCGCGCTCGCCCGTTGTCTGGTGTCAGACCCGGACGCCGTTCTTCTCGATGAGCCGCTCGCCAATCTCGACGTCGCGCTGCGCGCCTCGATGCAGACCGTGTTCACCGATTTTCACAAACGCACCGGCGCGACCATGGTCTATGTCACCCACGATCAGGCCGAAGCCATGGCCATGGCCGACCGGATCGCGGTGATGGATCAGGGCCGCATCCAGCAATTCGACACGCCGCAAACGCTCTATGAACGACCGAAAAACCGGTTCGTGGCGGAATTCGTCGGGCGCGGCACCGTCGTGCCGGTGAACGCGGTCGAACACCGCGAAAGCCAACTCCACGCCGATGTGCTGGGCACCCGGATCGCGATCCGCAGCGATGCGACGACCGGCATCAGCCACGTCTGCCTGCGCCCTGAGAACCTGAGCATTTCCGAGACCGGCGATCTGCGCGCGAAAGTGGCGCGTGTCACCTATCTCGGTGGCAAATACCTTCTGGAGACCGTCTCCGCCTGCGGCACACGGCTTCTGGCCGAGACCCGCGCGAAATTCGAGGTCGGCACCCAGCTCGGTCTCACCATCACCACCCCATGGGCCTTTTCCGAGGATTGAATGCAAAGCGTCAGACTACTTTCCGGCATCGGGGACAAGGGGCCCGCCTGCATACAATTGACCGTCGAGGATCGCATCTGGCTTCTGGATTGCGGCTTCGGCCCCGAAGCCAATGCGCATTTCAATCCCGACTGGCTCAAGGGCGCCTCCGCAGTGTTCATCACCCATGACCACATCGACCATATCGGCGGCGCCTCCCATGCGGTGGAGGCCGGTCTTCCGATCTACGCCACCGCGCAGACCGCCAAATCCCTGCCCCCCGCCGCCAAAGTGCATCTTTTGCCGGAACAGGGCGAAACCGTCATCGACGGGGTGAAACTCACCACCGGGCGCAACGGCCATGCCATGGGCGGGGTCTGGATGCATTTCGATCTGGGCGAGGGGCTGTTCTATTCCGGCGACTGGTCCGAGGAATCCGACTGGTTCCCGCTCGACCTGCCGCCGCCCGCCGCAACCGCCATTCTCGATTGCTCCTACCATCTCGACGACGTGCCGCAGGCCGAACGCTTCGCGGTGCTCGATGCCCTGCTCGACGGGTTGCACGGTCAGGTGCTTTTGCCTGTGCCGCCGTCGGGGCGCGCAGGCGAGATGGCCCTGCACCTGATCCGGCGCCATGGCGAAGCCAGCGTGATGCTCGACCCGGAATGCCAGACTGCGCTGCGCGCCGCCCTTGCCAGCCGCACCCTCGCCCCTGAGGTACAGGAGATCGCGCCCCTCCTCGACCGAGGCCCGATGGAGATGGCGCGCTTTCTGATCTGCGACACGCCCAATGCCGATGGCGGTGCCGCCTGGGGGTACGTGCGTGCCTGGAACGAAAGCGGCCGTCTGGGCCGGGACGCCCATGTGGTATTCACCGGCCATATGACGGCCCACGCCCGTGGTATCTGCGCCGTGCCCGGCGGGTATTTCCGGCGCTGGAACGTCCATCCGCCGCTGCGCGATCAGGTCAAGATGCTCGAACGTCTGGGCGCCAAACGCTTTGCCCCCGCCTTTTGCGCCCAACCGGAAGATTACCTGATCGAAGATCTCGGCGTGGAAATCTTCCTGCACGATCCGGTGCGGTTATGACAGAAATCCCAGCCAAAAGCTTCTGTCTGATCCGGCATGGCGAGACCACGGCCAATGCCGAAGGCCTGATCGCCGGGCGCACGGATGTGCCGCTCACGGAACTGGGGCGGGCGCAGGCCCGCGCCCTCTCCCGGCGCGATTGGCCCGCCCGGATCGCGCTCTACGCCAGCCCGATGGCACGCGCGCAGGAAACCTGCGAACTGGCCTTTCCCGACCGCCCCTTCACCCTGCACGACGGGCTGCGCGAACGCGACTGGGGCGTCTATGAGGGCCGCCCCCTGCGCACGCAACCCGACAGGAACGCGACCCCCGAACAGGGGGAAAGCTGGCCGGACATGATCCGGCGCGTCGAACGGGCGATTGTCGGGATCTGCCAGACCGGCACCGACACCCTGCCCGTCCTGGTCTGCCATTCCGGCGTCATCCGCGCCGCGCGCCTGCTCTGGACCACCGGAGAGGTCGGCTCCCGCCCCCCCAATGCCACACCTCTTTTGTTCAAACGCTCGGGCAGCACCTTCAAGGAAAAAACCCTATGACACATCCCTCCAAACCCTGCGTGGTCTTCGATGTCGATGGAACGCTTGCGGAATTCGATGCCGACAGGCTCGGTCATCTCGTGCACGGGGTCGAGAAACACTGGGACGCCTTTCATCACGCCATGGCCGACGCCCCCCCGATCGCTCCGATCGCACGCCTGTTGCGACGGCTGAAGGAGAGCGGCGAGACCATCGTGATCTGTTCCGGCCGGCCAAGCGGCTGGGCCGAACACACCATGGCCTGGCTCCAGAAACACGACCTGCCTTTCGACGGCCTCTACCTGCGTGCGGCGGATCAGGACGCGGCCAGCGACCCCGATGTCAAACGCCGCGCGCTTGCCGAGATGAAGGCCGACGGGCTCGCCCCCTGGCTGATCATCGACGACCGCAGCTCCGTCGTCGAAGCCTGGCGCGCCGAAGGGCTCGTCTGCCTGCAATGTGCACCGGGCGAGTTCTAAGAGCCGCCGCAAAACAGTGATGTGCCCCTTGAAATTTGGCCTTGGGGAAAGGCTGAATTCCGAGCGGAGCACCGCATGGAGCACGGTTTTCCCGATCCCGGTCAGATCGAGCGGCGCGCGATGGACTTCGGAGCTGTCACGATCCGGGAGTTCATGCCATCGGACAACCCTCTGTGAAATGCCCCCCCCCGGGCAAACCCGCCCGGTTCGCCCTTTAGAAGTCTCCACGCATTCTCCGCGGGGTTCCGCGCACCCATTCGGTCTCTGAAAAATAGAGAAAGATTTAGTCATCTCCGGGGCGCTTAATAGGTTGTTAGCCCATTTCCCGGCTTCATGAGGGAGAAGTGTATAAGTTGTGAACAGGAATGGTCGTCAGGATGGCGCAACCGAGCTTGCCTGAACCTGTCAGCCCCAAAGCAAAGGGAAGCGGTTTCTGGCACATAGGCGGCCAAGCAAAGCGTCCTGGAAGTTCTTACCAGCGGGTTCGCATGGGACCACACGCCCCCTGCGGGCCAAATGCAGCTTGTGAATGACGATGGATCAGTTGTCGAGTGTGCCTTGGTTTTGATGAGCGACATCGGTGCCAAGCTACCCGATCTGATCGCCCCCTGACACATGTCACATGACAAGCCCAAGAGGTTGTACCCTTGGTGTTGGCAGGATCAGCAGCTTTGGCAACATTTTCGAAATATATATTTTTCACGACTACAGCCAAATTGCGAACATACAACGCGACATGCAAAGGCTCTTTGAAATCAAATTTACCCAATGAAATCAATGGGCAATGGCGGAGACGAAGGGATTCGAACCCTCGAGACGGTTTCCCGCCTACTCCCTTAGCAGGGGAGCGCCTTCGACCACTCGGCCACGTCTCCGTCGACCCGTGTAATGGAGCCGTCACAGAGACACAAGCCAAAACAGAAGGCAAAATCACACGTCGAAGGTATCGCGCTCAGGCGTTGTAATATTGCCGATACCAGCGCACGAAATTGGCCACGCCTTCGGGCACCGTGGTCTTCGGGGCATATCCCGTCAGGCTTTTCAAAAGCGAGGCATCCGCCCAGGTGGCCGGCACGTCGCCCGGCTGCATCGGCATCAGGTTGCGCTCTGCCTCCCGGCCCGTCGCCGTCTCGATGGCGGCGATGAAATCGGTGAGCTGCACCGCATCGTTATTGCCGATGTTCACCACGCGGTAGGGCGCCACGGGAGAGAGGCTGTCGCCCTCTTCGACCACGCCGTCCTCGGGTCGCACCGGCACCGCGTCGATCAACAGGCGGATGGCGTGGACGAGGTCTTCGACATAGGTGAAATCGCGCTTCATATCGCCGTAATTGTAAACGTCGATCGGCTTGCCCTCGAGGATCGCCTTGGTGAATTTGAACAGCGCCATATCGGGCCGCCCCCACGGACCATAGACGGTGAAGAACCGGAACATGGTGATCGGCAGATCGAAAAGATGGGCATAGCTGTGCGCCATGCTCTCGGTCGACTTCTTCGTCGCCGCATAGAAGGACATCTGGTGATCGGCCTTGTCGGTCTCGCGGTACGGCATCTCTTCATTGGCGCCGTAAGCCGAGGAAGTGGAGGCCAGCAGCATATGCTTCGGCGGGTGCGCGCGTGCGGCCTCCAACAGCTCAAACGTGCCGATGATGTTGCTCTCGAGATAGGAGCGCGGGTTCTCGATTGAGTAGCGCACCCCGGCCTGAGCCGCGAGGTGGATCACCACCTCGGGTTTTTCCGCCTCGAACAGCGACATCAAAAGACCCGGCGTCTCCACCTTGTCATGCACCGAGCGATAGCCGTCATAGGCCGCAAGCGTCTCCTCGCGCCGCTCCTTGAGCGCCACATCGTAATAGTCGGACAGGCAATCGAGCCCGATAACCCGCCAGCCTTCCTCCAGAAGCGTGCGACAGACGAAAGAGCCGATGAACCCGGCGGCGCCGGTGACGAGAGCTGTGGGCATATCCGGATCCTCAGTCGGCGTGGAACAGGTCGCGGGTGAAGATCTTATCCGCCACATCCGCAATCTCGTCGGTCATCCGGTTGGCAATGATCACATCTGCCTCCGCCTTGAACGCCGCGAGATCGCGCACCACGCGGGAGCCGAAGAAATCGTCTTCCTGCATCACCGGCTCATAGACGATGACCTCGATCCCCTTCGCCTTCACCCGTTTCATGATGCCCTGAATGGAGGACTGGCGGAAATTGTCCGACCCGGCCTTCATCACCAGACGATAGACGCCAACAACCTTCGGACGTTTGGCAATGATCTGATCGGCAAGGAAATCCTTGCGCGTCCGGTTGGTGTCGACAATGGCCGCGATCAGGTTCTGCGGCACCTCGGAATAGTTCGCCAGGAGCTGTTTCGTGTCTTTCGGCAGGCAATAGCCACCATAGCCGAAGGACGGGTTGTTGTAGTGATTGCCGATCCGCGGGTCGAGCGAGACCCCGTCGATGATCTGCCGCGTGTCCATGCCGCGCGACATCGCGTAGCTGTCGAGTTCGTTGAAAAACGCCACCCGCATGGCGAGATAGGTGTTGGCGAAAAGCTTGATCGCCTCCGCCTCGTCCGCATCGGTGAACAGCACCGGCGTGTCCTTGTCCATCGCCCCTTCGAGCAGCAGATCGGCAAAGGTACGGGCACGCTCGGACTGCTCGCCGACGATGATCCGCGAGGGGTGCAGGTTGTCGTAAAGCGCGCGGCCTTCGCGCAGGAATTCGGGGCTGAAAATCACCTGATCGGTGTTCATCTCGGCCCGCACGCGGCTCACGAAGCCCACCGGGATGGTCGATTTCACCACGATGGTCGCGTTCTTGTTCACCGCGATCACCTGTGCGATCACCGCTTCCACCGAGGAGGTGTCGAAATAGTTGGTATGCGTGTCGTAATTGGTCGGCGTCGCGACGATGACGAAATCCGCGTCGCGATAGGCCGACGGCCCGTCCGTCGTCGCCTTGAGGTGCAGGTCCTTATGCGCGAGAAAATCCTCAAGCTCGACATCCACGATGGGCGAACGCCGGTCGTTGACCAGGGCGACGCGCTCCTCGGAAATATCGACCGCCGTCACCTCATGATGCTGCGACAGCAAAACGGCATTGGACATGCCCACATAGCCGATCCCGGCAACTGCAATTTTCATCTCCGGCCCCTCAATAGAAATTCTTATGCTCCCCGTGTTACCGGATACGCCTCCGCCTATCCAGTCCGCTTTTGCCGCGCCCCTTCCCCGTCAACAATCTCCCCCCGTCCCGGCCCATCTGTCATCCCCCTGAGACAATTCCCGCCTATGACCGGGGCAACGACCCGGAATCAGTCCTGTGGGAAGCTGAAAATGACCGAGATCCGACCTTTCGCCTTCGTACTCGCCTGTCTGTGGGAACCCTCCCGCAACGGCGTCCGCGCTACCTTGCGTCGCGCCCTCAAGCTCTGAGGCCGACACGGCTTGCCACGCGCCCCGGTTTTCTGGCTCAATGCCAAAAACGGGAGGCCGACATGACAACCGAACTCGAGACCACCTTCGCACGGGCAAGCGCCGCCCAGCGCGCCGCGCCTGTGGTCTCTCTCGACACACGTCTGGATCGGCTCGACCGGCTCGCCACTGCGCTGCTGGCCGCAGAACCCCGGCTGATCGCTGCCATGTCCGCCGATTTCTCCCATCGCCCGGCGGTGGAGAGCCGTCTCTATGACATCGACCTCGTTCTGGGCGAGATACGCCATGCCAAACAGCATCTGAAACGCTGGATGCGGGTCCGCCGCGCGCCCGTGCCGCTGATCTACAAACCCGCCCGCGCCGAGATCCGGCCGCAACCTCTGGGCGTCGTCGGCATCATCTCACCGTGGAATTTCCCGGTACAGCTTGCCCTTGCGCCCATGGTCGCGGCTCTGGCGGCGGGCAACCGGGTGATGCTCAAACCCTCCGAGCTGACGCCCCGCACCTCCGACGCGCTGGCCGAGATGCTCGCGGGCGCCTTCTCCCCCGAAGAGGTCGCGACCGTCACAGGCGGACCGGAAGTGGCCAGCGCCTTTTCCGCCCTGCCCTTCGACCATCTGTTCTTCACCGGCTCCACCGCCGTGGGCCGCAAGGTGGCCGAGGCCGCCGCACGCAATCTCACGCCTGTCACCCTGGAACTGGGCGGCAAGAGCCCCGCCGTCGTGCTGCCCGGCGCCGATCTCGACCGTGCCGGGCGGCGCATCGCCTGGGGCAAGGCCATGAATGCCGGTCAGGTCTGTGTCGCCCCCGATTACGTTCTGGTGCCGCGCAAAAAGATGCTGCCCATGGCCGATGCGATCATGGGGGCCTTCATGCATTTCTTCCCTGAAGGCCCGGAAAGCCCGGATCTCGCCGCCGTGGTCTCCGACCGTCATCTCGCCCGGCTCGACACTCTTCTGGCCGAGGCCGAGGCGCGCGGTGCGAAAATCCTCCGCCTAGAAGGCCCCTCCGGCAATGCCCGCAAATTCGCCCCCGCCGTGGTGCTCGATCCGCCCCCCGACATCGCATTGATGCAGGAGGAAATCTTCGGCCCGATCCTGCCGCTTATCCCCTATGACAGCCCCGACGAAGCTCTCGCCTTCGTCACCGCCCGCGACCATCCGCTCGCGCTCTATCTCTTCTCCGAAGACAAGGCGGAACAGGCGCATTGGCTCGACCACACGATCTCCGGCGGGGTCACAATAAACGACACGACGATCCATGTCGGCTTTGGCTCGCTGCCCTTCGGCGGTGTCGGTCCCTCCGGTCAGGGTGCCTATCACGGTCGCACAGGCTTCGAAACTTTCAGCCATCTCAAACCCGTGGTGCGTCAGGCGAAATGGAACGGCATGGCCGTGGCCGAACCGCCCTTCAAAGGCTGGCGCAAACGCGCCCTCGGGCTGATGCGCAAACTGATGTGATCCTGTCACGCAAGTTTTGCGGAATTTTGACCAAACGGTCGCAAATCCGTTGCGTTTCTTCGGTTCCTTGCGCGCATCGCTCCCGCACATCCTCGTGCCGGGACGACGAAGAAACGCATCACACAGGACAGTGACATGACCAAACCCGTTTACGGTGCAGCGCTTGCTGCGCTTATGCTTGCCGGTGCCGCCCAGGCCCAAGAGGCCTTTCCCGCCACGCTCAAAGCCCAGGCCGAGCTTTCCGGCCACACCTTCGTCCCCGCCCCCGAAGGCGCCTCGGCCTATTACAACACCTCCGGCCGCTTCACCAATGGCGCGCGCAATGAGGCGCTTTACAGCAATTTCCAAGAAGCCACCGGCCTCGCGCTGCCTTTCCCCGGCCAGCCGCTTCAGGGGTTTTCCGGCATCCGCTCCTTGGGTGACGACCGTTTCCTCGTGCTGACGGACAACGGTTTCGGCTCCAAAGCCAATTCGTCGGACATCGTCCTGATGTTCAACATCGTCAAAGTCGATTGGGAGACCGGTCGTGTTGGCATCGAAAAAACGGTCCAACTGTCCGACCCGGACCACGTCGTCCCCTTCCCGATCATGAACGAAGCCACAGAGGCCCGCACCCTCACCGGCGCGGATTTCGATCTGGAATCCATCCAGCCGGTTGGTGAAAACTTCTGGATCGGCGACGAGTTCGGCCCGTGGCTCATCGAAGTGAACGGCGAAGGCGAAGTGCAACAAATTCTGGCGACCGAGCCGGGCGGCCAGTTGATCCAAT
This sequence comes from Celeribacter ethanolicus, assembly GCF_001550095.1. GTDB lineage: Bacteria > Pseudomonadota > Alphaproteobacteria > Rhodobacterales > Rhodobacteraceae > Celeribacter > Celeribacter ethanolicus. The sequence goes on from NZ_LRUC01000020.1 coordinate 134,652, forward strand.
CCCCCGACAACTTCTTTGTGGCCACACCGAACCCGGGTGCCGAACTGCCCGAGACCGTCGTCTCCTACCGCTCCGGAGGCTATGAGGGCATGGCCTTGTCCGAGGACATGAAAACCCTCTACCCGCTGTTGGAAAAGCCGGTCTATGACCCGGAAACCGGCGGTAAGAAACATGTCGGCGGCAAACCGGTTCTGTCGATGTTCGAACTGTCCACCGAGACCGGCGCATGGGGTGACACGGTGCGCTACTTCCCGCTTGAGGACGAAAACCACGCCATCGGGGATTTCAACCTGATCGAAGGCACCCGCGGCCTCATCATCGAGCGCGACAACTTCCAGGGCGATCCGCGCGAAGGCTGGTCGGAGCAACCGGCGATGTTCAAACGCATCTACCTCATTGATCTGGAGCGGATGGACGAAAACAATGTCTTGGAAAAAATCGCCTACATCGACCTGATGAACATTCAGGACCCCGACGGCATCGCACCGCGTGGCACGATGGATGGGGTCTACACCTTCCCCTATTTCACCATCGAGGATGTGGATCGTGTCGACGAGACCACCATCGTCGTCGCCAATGACAACAACTACCCCTTCTCGACCGGTCGCCAGCAAGGCCGTGTCGACGACAACGAGATGATCCTTCTCGACGTCGCGGACTTCCTGAAGGCAGAGTAATTACCGCCCCGGAGCGGCCTCCCCGTCGCTCCGGGGTTCCCCCATCTGGCCTTCCCTCTTTTGGCCTCATATGCTGCGCCCGAACCATGAGGAGGCGCAGATGTGGCTTGAACGCAGAGAGAGTTGGAGCGGACATTCCGAAGACGCGCGCGGTGCGGGCGATGTGGACTATGCCCGCGTGATCCATTCGGCCTCCTTTCGGCGGCTTCAGGGCAAGACGCAAATCCTCAACCTCGGCGACAGCGATTTCTATCGCACGCGGCTGACGCATTCGCTGGAAGTGGCGCAGATCGCCGGAGGCCTCGCGCGCCAGTTGGAACAGAGCTTTCCCAACCATCCCGCCACTGCCCACCTGCCGGATCGTTCGATGATCCACGCCATCGGCTGTTCGCACGATCTGGGCCATCCGCCCTTCGGTCATGGCGGCGAGGTGGCGCTGAATTATTGCATGCGCGAAGCGGGCGGGTTCGAGGGCAACGGACAAAGCCTGCGCATCCTATCCCGGCTGGAGAGCTTTTCCCAAAACGCGGGCGCAAACCTCACCCGGCGCAGCCTTATGGGGCTGTTGAAATATCCGGTTTCTTACGCACAGGCGCGCAACTCCGCGCTCAGGCCGAAACTGAGCGACAGTCCCGCAACGCTTAAACTCATCGACACTGAGGCCTCGACCCCGCCGAAATGTTACCTCGACAGCGAGCAGGACGTGGTGGAGTGGGTGCTTTCACCGCTCTCCCCCGAAGACCGCGCAGCGTTTTGTGCCATGCGACCGGTGGAGGCGGGAAAACACCGCAAGGCGCTGCATAAATCCTTTGATTGCAGCATCATGGATCTGGCCGATGACATCGCCTACGGGGTGCATGATCTGGAGGACGCGATTGCGCTCATGCTTTTGACGCGTGAGGATTTCGTGGCGCATGTGTCGGCGGATGAGATCGGCGATTTTCTCGACATGCTCAAAGGCAAATACCCGGATCAGTTCGGCAATGACGTCTACGGCCAGATGCTCGATGGCTTGTTCGGCGACCGCAACACCCGCAAGCGCTTCATCTCGCGGTTTGTGAATTACTTCATCACCGCTGTGGGTTACACCGAAGTACCAGAATTCGCCGAACCGCTCCTGCGCTACCGCGCCAGCCTGCCCTCGGCACGGCGTCCGGTGTTGAAAGCGCTGAAAGACCTGGTGTTCAAAGTGGTGATCAAAAGCCCCAACGTGCAGCAGCTCGAATTCAAGGGCCAGCAGATGGTGGTCTCTGTCTTCGAAGCGCTCTGTTCCGATCCCGAGCGGCTTTTGCCGCGCGATCATCAGGAGCGCTATTCCGAAAGTGCCGGCGACCTTCGGGTGATCTGCGACTATGTCGCCGGCATGACCGATGCGGCGCTCCTCAAGACCTATGAACGTCTCTTCGCGCCGCGCATGGGATCGGTGTTCGACCGGCTCTGATCAGGCCTTCAGCTCCGGCAGAAGCGCGCGGAAATAGGCCACCGTGCGCTCCAGCCCCGCCTCGAGCGCGATTTCCGGCGCCCAGCCAAGCGTTTCGCGCGCCAGGGCAATCTCCGGCTGGCGCTGTTTCGGATCGTCCTGCGGCAGATCGCGGAACACCAGCTCCGACGCCGCCCCCGTCATCGCCACCACCTTTTCCGCCAGTTCGCGGATGGTGAACTCGGCAGGGTTGCCCAGGTTGATCGGACCGCTGACCTCGGGCCCGGTGTCCATCAGCCGGATGAACCCCTCGACCAGATCGTCGACATAGCAGAAGGACCGGGTCTGATTGCCATCGCCATAAAGCGTGATCGGCTCCCCCATCAACGCCTGCACAATGAAATTCGACACCACACGCCCGTCGGCATGATGCATCCGCGGCCCGTAGGTGTTGAAAATCCGCGCCACCTTGATCTCCAGACCGTGCTGGCGGTGATAGTCGAAAAACAGCGTCTCCGCGCAGCGCTTGCCCTCGTCGTAACAGGATCGCGGCCCGATCGGATTGACATTACCCCAATAACCCTCCGGCTGCGGATGCACCGCCGGATCGCCGTAGACCTCGCTGGTCGACGCCTGAAAGATCTTGCATTTCAGCCGCTTGGCCAGCCCCAACATGTTGATCGCACCATGCACCGAGGTCTTGGTCGTCTGCACCGGGTCATGTTGGTAATGCACCGGGGACGCGGGACAGGCGAGGTTGTAGATCTCGTCCACCTCGACATAGAGCGGGAAGGTCACGTCATGACGCATGAATTCGAAACGCGGATGGCCATGCAGATGGTCGATGTTGCGTTTGGTGCCGGTGAACAGGTTGTCGGCACAGATCACATCATGCCCCTGCTCCAACAGCCGGTCCATCAGATGCGAACCGATGAACCCCGCCCCTCCGGTCACAAGAATGCGTTTTCGACTGTCGTAAAGGCGTGCCATATCAAATCTTTCCAAAGGGTTGCGGCCCGGATCAGGCCCAGTTCCGTTCAATGATCTCCGTCGCCCGCCGGGTCTCGCTTTCGAAGGTGAGCGCACGGGCAAAGGCCTGACCGTGTTCGGCGATTTCACGCGCCTCACGGTCGTGGCTGCGCACCCAGTCGACCTTCTCGGCAAGATCGGACATGTCCGACTTCACCGGCACGAAATGTTCGAAGGGCACGAGTTGATCATAATACCACTGCCGGAAACCGAACTGGCTATCGACCTTGAGCACGCAGCAGCCAAGCTTGAGCCGCTGCATGAAATTGCACCAGGCATTGGAGAACCCGTCCACGTCGAGCGCGTATTTGTCCCCGGCCCAGTCCTGCCAGTTCCGTCGCGGCCCCATCAGCCCGGCGGCGGCGCATTGCGCCTCTTGCCTGTGGGTCACCCCCGGCACGAAGCGGGCATCGACCCCCTCGATTTCGCGCGCCGCCATGGCGAAGCGCAGCCGCTGCATCACCCAGGGTTTGTCCATATGTTCCGGCGCCAGAGAAAACAGCCCGACGCAGTTGTTCTGCCCGCGCCAATAGATCGTCTCTCCGCGATCCGCCCATTGCGGCGCCTCCAGCGCCAGCCGGTCAGTCTCGGCATAACCGCGATCACGGAAGAAATGCTGGTCCGGCACGAGCACCTTGTCGCGAAAACAGCTCGAATAGGTGAAGCGCGCATGGCCCACGAATTCCCCGTCAGAAAGATCGCAGGAGATCCGTTCGACTTCGGGGGCGCTTTGCGAAAACCAATAGATATAGGCCGATGAGATATGCTGGTTCTGCGAAGCGTGGCGCAGGAAGTATTCCGGGTGATAGAGATACCGGATTTTGTCCCCTTCGCGGACGAGATGGAACTCCAGCTCGCTCTCCACCTCTTCTGAGGCGGAAAACGCAAGCTCGGGCAAGCTCACCCCCGCCCGTTCGAAATAGCCACGCACATGCTCGGCCACCCTCTGCTCGGTCACATCGCGTTTGCGCAAATCCCGCGCCGCGCGCCGACGCTGCCTGTAAGCCTCATACCATTCCGTCTTCTTCATCGCCCGCAACATGATGCGCAGCCTCCGCCCTAGCGATCAGGTGTTGAACAGGAAGTGCATCACGTCGCCGTCCTGCACGATGTAGCTCTTGCCTTCCGCACGCATCTTGCCCGCGTCTTTCGCCCCCGTCTCACCCTTGCAGGCGACGTAATCGTCAAAGGCGATGGTTTCGGCCCGGATGAAGCCACGTTCGAAATCGCCATGGATCACGCCCGCCGCCTGCGGCGCCGCCGTGCCTTTGCGAATGGTCCAGGCGCGCGCTTCTTTCGGGCCGACGGTGAAGTAGGTCTCAAGATGCAAAAGCTCGTAACCCGCGCGAATGAGACGGTCGAGACCGGCCTCGTGCAGCCCCAGCTCCTCAAGGAACATCTCCGCCTCTTCCGCGTCGAGCTGGGAAATCTCTTCCTCGATCTTGGCGGAGATCACCACCGTGCCCGCGCCCTGCTCCTCGGCCATTTTCGCGACCGCGTCCGAGAAGGCGTTGCCCTTCGCGGCATTCTCTTCTTCGACGTTGCACACATAAAGGATCGGCTTTTGCGTCAGAAGTTGCAGCATGTTCCACTGCTTGCGCTCTTCTTCCGTCACCTCGACGCTGCGCGCCGGTTTGTCGGCCTCCAAAGCCGCCTGCGCCCGCGCCAAAAGATCGTCCTGAAGTTTCGCTTCCTTGTCGTTGCCCTTGAGCTTGCGCACAAGGTTGGCACGGCGTTTGGCGATGCTTTCCAGATCGGCCAGCATCAGCTCCATCTCGATCACCTGCGCATCGTCGACCGGATCGACGCGGCCCTCGACGTGTGTCACGTCACCGTCCTCGAAACAGCGCACGACGTGGGCGATCGCATCGCATTCGCGGATGTTCGCCAGGAACTGGTTGCCCAGCCCCTCACCCTTGGACGCGCCCTTCACAAGGCCCGCGATGTCCACAAAAGACATGCGCGTCGGGATGATCTGTTTCGAGCCTGCGATCTCCGCAAGCTTGTCCAAACGCGGGTCCGGCACGGCCACATCGCCCACGTTGGGTTCGATGGTGCAGAACGGAAAGTTCGCCGCCTGCGCCGCGGCGGTTTTGGTCAGCGCATTGAAAAGCGTCGATTTGCCGACGTTCGGCAGTCCGACGATGCCCATCTTGAAGCCCATTGCGGCCTCCTTTGTCCGAAATTCCAAGGCTGTCTAAGGTGCAACGGGGTCTCGCGCAAGCCTTCCCCATTGCACTTACGGCAAAGATCGGCCAAACCCGTTGCGCAAACAGCCAGGGAGCCGCCCGATGACCCGTATCGACGCCAAATTCGCCGAGTTGAACGCCGCAGGCAAGAAAGCCTTCGTCGCCTATGTCATGGCGGGCGATCCCGACGAGGCCAAGTCGCTCGAAATCGTCAAGGCCCTGCCCGGCGCCGGGGTCGACATCATCGAACTGGGCCTGCCCTTCACCGACCCGATGGCCGACGGCCCGACCATCCAGCTCGCCGGTCAACGCGCGCTCGATCAGGGCATGACGCTCAACAAGACCCTCGCCATGGCCGCAGACTTCCGCAAAACCGACGACACCACGCCGATCGTGCTGATGGGCTATTACAACCCGATCTATTCGCACGGCGTCGATCAGTTTCTGGTGGATGCGGTGGAGGCCGGGATCGACGGGTTGATCGTGGTTGACCTGCCGCCTGAAGAGGACGATGAGCTCTGCATCCCGGCGCAAAAGGCCGGTCTGAACTTCATCCGCCTGGCGACCCCCACGACCGATGACAAACGCCTGCCCACCGTGCTGCAAAACACCTCCGGCTTCGTCTATTACGTCTCCGTGACCGGCACCACCGGGGCCGCCGCCGCATCCGGCGCCGATGTCGCGCCCGAAGTGGCCCGGATCAAATCCAAGACCGACCTGCCGGTGATCGTGGGCTTCGGTGTCCGCACCCCGGAAAAAGCCCAAGAGATCGCCGCTGTCGCGGACGGCACCGTCGTCGGCTCCGCCATCGTGAACGAGATCGCACAGGGCAAATCCGTCGCAGAGGTCACAGCTTACGTGAAATCTCTGGCGGACGGCGCACACCGCGCCTGATCCTGCTCCATTCTGTATATACAAAAAGCACGGGCAACCGTGCTTTTTTCTTGCCCCTCGCCCTGAATCGCCCTAAGTGCAGCGCTCTATTGCCGTTCCTTTGGACCCTTGGGGGAACCACGATGATCCAGACGCCTTACTACCTGATCGACAAGGCCCGCCTGCTTCCGAACATGGAGAAAATCGCCCGGCTGCGCGAAGCCTCCGGCGCGAAGGCCTTGCTTGCGCTCAAATGCTTCTCCACATGGCCCGTGTTCGACTTCATGCGCGACTATATGGACGGCACGACCTCGTCCTCGCTCTATGAACTGCGCCTTGGGGCCGAGAAATTCGGCAAAGAGACGCACGCCTATTCCGTCGGCTGGGCCGATCATGAGATCGACGAGGCGGTCAGCTACGCCGACAAGATCATCTTCAACTCGCTGGGCCAGCTTGATCGCTTCGGCGACAAGGCCAAGGGCATCGCCACCGGCCTGCGCCTCAACCCGCGGTTTTCGACCTCCGGGTTTGACCTCGCCGACCCGGCGCGGCCCTTTTCGCGTCTGGGCGAATGGGACATGGCCCGGCTTGAGATGGCCGAAAATCGCATCAACGGCGTGATGATCCACTACAATTGCGAGAATGATGACTTTGTCCTGTTTTCAGAGCAATTGAGCCGGATCGAACGTGATTTTGGTTCGTTTTTGAAAAATTTGGATTGGGTCTCTTTGGGCGGCGGCATCCATTTCACCGGCGAGGGCTATCCGCTCGACAAGCTGGCGGATCGGTTGAAAGCCTTCTCCGACGCGATGGGCGTGCAGGTCTATCTGGAACCCGGCGAGGCCTCGATCACCAAATCGACCACGCTGGAGGTCTCCGTTCTCGACATCATCGACAACGGCAAAAAAGTCGCCATCGTCGACAGCTCTATCGAAGCCCATATGCTCGACCTGCTGATCTATCGCGAAACCGCCAAGCTGCCGCAGACCGGCACGCATGACTACCAAATCGCGGGCAAAACCTGCCTCGCGGGCGACATCTTTGGCGATGCCAAATTCGACAAACCGCTCGAAATTGGCGATCGTATCTCCATCGACGATGCTGCCGGTTACACAATGGTTAAAAAGAACTGGTTTAACGGGGTGAAGATGCCGGGTATCGCCGTGCGCGAACTCGACGGTACCGTCAAACTGGTGCGTGACTTCGGTTACGAGGATTTCGTCGCAGCCCTTGGATAAGCGCTGCTCCATTCACCACCCGAAACGATAAGGGGGTCTCTACAGTTGAAACAGAACGTACTCATCATCGGCGCCGGCGGCGTCGCTCAGGTCGTCGCGCATAAATGCGCCCAAAACAACGATGTGCTTGGCGAAATTCATATCGCAAGCCGGACGCTTTCGAAATGCGAAGCGATCCTTGAGTCGGTCCGTGAAAAGGCCGCGATGAAACAGGAGGGCGTTCTTGAGGCCCATCAGGTCGACGCGATGGACAGCAAAGCCGTCGCCGCCCTGATCGAAAAAATCGGCGCTCAGATCGTGATCAACGTGGGTTCCGCATTCGTCAACATGACCGTGCTCGACGCCTGTATCGAGACGGGTGCGGCCTATATCGACACGGCCATTCACGAAGACCCGACCAAGATCTGCGAAACCCCGCCGTGGTATGGCAACTACGAGTGGAAGAAACGCGATCTCTGCGCGGAGAAAGGCGTCACCGCCATCCTCGGCGCCGGTTTCGATCCGGGGGTGGTGAACGCCTATGCGCGTTTCGCCATCGACATGATGGATGAGGTCAAATCCATCGACATCGTCGACATCAACGCCGGCTCCCACGGCAAATATTTCGCCACGAATTTCGACCCGGAGATCAACTTCCGCGAATTCACCGGCGTGGTCTACTACTGGGAAGACGGCCAGTGGAAAGAGAAAAAGATGTTCGAGTCTGGCCGCGACTGGGACCTTCCGGTCGTCGGCACCTGCCGCGCCTATCAGTCCGGCCATGACGAAGTGCATTCGCTCGCGACCAACTATCCGCAGGCCGATGTGCGCTTCTGGATGGGCTTTGGCGAGCATTACATCAATGTCTTCACCGTGCTCCAGAACCTCGGGCTTCTCTCCGAACAGCCGGTGAAAACCGCGGAAGGGCTTGAAGTCGTGCCGCTCAAGGTCGTCAAGGCCGTGCTGCCCGACCCGTCGTCTCTGGCGCCGAATTACGAGGGCAAGACCTGCATCGGCGATCTGGTCAAAGGCACCAAGGATGGCAAGGATTTCGAGGTCTTTGTCTATAACGTCGCGGACCACAAAGAGGCCTATGAAGAGGTCGGCTCGCAGGGCATTTCCTACACCGCAGGCGTACCACCCGTCGCCGCCGCCATGCTGATCGCCTCGGGCGAATGGGATGCGGGCACGATGAAAAACGTCGAGGAACTGGACCCGAAACCGTTCTTTACGCTGCTCGACAAGATCGGCCTTCCGACCCGCGTGCAAATCGGCGGGCTTGGCGGCGAAGACAAGGCCTGGGACGCCTGAGCACGGATCAAACCGTTCAAAACCCGAACCAAAGACCCGCATTTCGCGGGTCTTTTCGTGTCATTTAAGCGAATGGAAAGGCGAATCGGCCAGCCTGCCCCTGAATCATATCTGAGGCTCTCATGCGCGTACTGTTTCCCTTCCTCCTGTCTCTCCTGCTGAGCCTCGCGTTTTTGCCCGACACGGCGCTCGCCGACACCGCAACCGGCTATGACCGTCAAATCCAAATGATCGGACGCCAGAGCAGCCTTGGCCATCGCCTCGTGCGGAGCCTGTGTTTCGCGCAGGCCGGGATCGACACCGCCCGCAATCTCCGTGTCATCGAAGACAGCCGCACGGAGGTCCGAAACACCCTCCACACCCTTCTCGAGGGCGATCCCACCCGCGGCATCGCCGCCATCGACAACAGCAATATCCGCACCCAGATCGGGTCTCTCGAAAAGGTCTGGAACGCGCTCGACAAAAAGACCACGGCCTTTCTCGACGGCACGGCAATGAGCGACGAAGAGGTCATAAAGATGACCTTCAAGGCGGAGTCTCTCGAAAAACTCTGGCGCAATGTCAGCCAGTCGCTCGAAACCATGACCTCCATCGACAGCACGCCCGAAAACCTCGCCCGCGCCCGCATCATCGTCACCGCGACCGATCAGAACCGCCTCTTGCAACAGGCGGGCAAGGACGCCTGCCTGATCCATCTCGCAGGCGGCGCTGCCGAAGCGGGCCATCAGGTCGAAGAACTCAACGCGGCGCTCGCCACCTTCGATCGCAACATTTTCGATCTGACCTTCGTTCGCCCCGCCGCCATCAATGCGTCGCCGCAACCCGAGGCGATGGAACAGGCCGCCTTCGACACCTGGCAGACCTGGGTCGGGCTCGAATCCCTGTTTCAGGGCGTGAGCCACCCCGGCAAGGACGAACGGCTCGACATGCTGCTGCCGGAGATTTCCTTCACCGTCGAATATCTCGATCAGGCATTGCAGGACACACTCGAGGTGTTCCTGAGCCTGTGACGTCCCCTCAGCCGAGCGCCACGTCAAGCACCATCATCAGGATCAGGCCGGTCAACAACCCGGCCGTGGCGTAATTCTGATAGCCGTTGCGATGAGTCTCGGGGATGATCTCGTGGCTGATGATATACAGCATCGCCCCTGCGGCAAAGCTCAGCCCCCAGGGCAGCACATGCACCGACACATGCACAAGGCCGACGCCAAGCGCTCCGCCCACCGGCTCGATCAGCCCGGTCAGGAGCGCCAGACCGAAGCTCCGGAGACGGCCATAGCCCTGTCCCCGCAGCGCCACGGCCACCGCCAGTCCTTCGGGCGCGTTCTGCAACCCGATGCCGGTCGCGAGCGACATGCCATTGGTGACATTCCCGCCGCCAAAGCCGATGCCCACCGCCATGCCCTCGGGAAAATTGTGAATGGTGATGGCGATGACGAACAGCCAAATCTTCGACAATGCGCCCGGATCTGCCCCCTCCGGCCCGGTGACGAAATGCTCATGCGGCAGGGTCTCGTTCAGAACCGCCACAAGCCCCGCGCCCAGCGCCACCCCCGCCGCCGCGATCAGCGCCGACAGCCATTTGGACTCGTACAACACCTCCGCAGCGTCGAGCCCCGGCATCAGCAGCGAAAAGAACGAGGCGGAAATCATCACCCCGGCGGCAAAGCCCAGAAGCATGTCATAGGTGCGCTTCGACATCGACTTGTCGAACAGCACCGGGATCGCCCCTGCCCCGGTCATGAGCCCGGCCCCGAGCGACGCCAGTATTCCGATCCAGATCACACTCATGACACCCTCTCATTTCGCGCTCACACTGTCCGCTTTCACCCCAAGACACCAGAGACAACCGGATTGCACCTTGGCTCCGCCCGGAATATGTGCGAATTGGTTCGCCAAGCAAACCAATTCTCCGCAATAACCCCGGGAGAGCACCATGCCCGTCATCACCAATATCGACGACCTGAAACGGCTGCACAAAAGGCGCACGCCGAAGATGTTCTATGACTATTGCGAAAGCGGCTCCTGGACCGAGCAGACCTTTCGCGAAAACGTGTCGGATTTCGATCAGATCCGCCTGCGCCAACGCGTCGCCGTCGATATGGAGGGCCGCTCCACCGCCACGAAAATGATCGGCCAGGACGTCGCGATGCCCGTGGCGCTCGCCCCGGTCGGCCTCACCGGCATGCAGCGCGCCGATGGCGAGATCAAGGCGGCGAAAGCGGCGGAGAAATTCGGCGTGCCCTTCACGCTCTCGACCATGTCGATCTGTTCGATCGAAGACGTCGCCGCCCACACCACGAAACCCTTCTGGTTTCAGCTCTATGTGATGCGCGATCAGGACTTCCTGAAAAACATCATCCAGCGCGCCAAGGACGCCGGTGTCTCCGCCCTCGTGCTCACCCTCGATCTGCAAATCCTCGGCCAGCGCCACAAGGACCTGAAAAACGGCCTCTCCGCCCCGCCGAAACTCACCCCCGCCGTGCTCGCCGATCTGGCGACGAAATGGAGCTGGGGGCTCGAAATGCTTCAGACCAAACGTCGCGGTTTCGGCAACATCATCGGCCACGCCAAGAACGTCGACGATCCGTCCTCCCTGTTCAAATGGACCGCCGAGCAATTCGATCCGCGTCTCGACTGGGGCAAGATCGAAGCCATCAAGAAGATGTGGGGCGGGCCTTTGATCCTCAAGGGCGTGATGGAGCCGGAAGATGCCGTGATGGCCGCGAAAACCGGCTGCGACGCCATTGTCGTGTCGAACCACGGCGGGCGGCAGTTGGACGGCGCGCTTTCCTCGATCCGCGCCCTGCCGCCGATCCTAGACGCGGTGGGCGACAGTGTCGAAGTGCATCTCGACAGCGGCATCCGTTCCGGTCAGGACGTGCTCAAGGCGATAGCGATGGGCGCGAAAGGCACCTACATCGGCCGCGCCTTCATCCACGGCCTCGGCGCCATGGGCGAAGAGGGCGTGACCAAGGCGCTCGAAGTGATCCACAAGGAAATGGACATTTCCATGGCGCTCTGCGGGCGCAAACATATCGAGGAGGTGGATCGCGACATCCTGCGCGTGCCGGAAGATTTCGCCGGTCGCTGGGCCTGAATCCAAAGGCGCCCTCAGGGCGCCTTTGACACCAACCGCCCGGTGCGGGACATCCGCTCGAATTGCATCACCGCAGGGGCGACCAGGGCCAGCAACAGCGCAAGCGCCAGAAACGCCCCGCGCAGCCCGACATGTTCCGCCAGAAATCCCATGGCGGAGGGGCCGACGAAAAACCCCGTGAATCCGACCATCCAGGCCCGCGACAGTGCCAGATTGCGCTGACGCCGGTGCACCCGCTTGCCCAGAAGCGAGGTCGCCGTCGGCACGATCACCGCAAGCCCCGCCGCCGCGATGCCGATGCCCGAAAGCGCCACGCCCTGGCCCTGCGCCGAAGACAAAAGGAACACCCCGGTCATCGCCAGAAGCCCGGACCACAAAAGCACCCGCGCCTCGCCAAAGCGCTGCGTGGTGACATAGCCCAGAAGCCGGAAACAACCCATCACGAGCCCCAGCATGGCCGGGCCGAATGCCCCATGCCCCGCCGCCACGCCGAGATCGCGTTCGAGGAAGATCGACGACCAGGTGTCGACCGCATTCTCCCCCACGAAAGAGGCAAAGAGCATCACCGCGATCAAAACGATCGCCCGCCACGGCAAGCCCCCCGTGACCGGCGCCTCGTCCGGATCGTCCGGCACCTCCTCCCAGCCACGCTCCCATGTCAGCACCGACAGCCCCGCCACAACCAGCCCCATGAGCGGAAAGATCACCTCCATCGCCACGCCATGCGCCCGCAGCGTGCCGGTCACAAAGGCCGACAGCCCGAAGGCCAGCGAAAACGCCCCGTGGTTGAGGTTCATCAGATGCAGCCCCGATGTCCCCTCAAGCGAGGAAATCCGCAGGTTGGCGTTGATGTCGAAACTGCCGATGGACATGCCCATGGCCGCCATCACGACAAACAACATGACAGAAGACTGCGCCACCACCGGCAATTGCAGCGCCAGGACCGAAAACACCCCCAGCACCGGCAAGACCCGGTGCCCCAGAAGGGCAAACAGCCGGGGGGCCGCGAAAATCGCCAACATGCCACCGGCGGCGGAGCCCAGAAGCGCCAGCCCGAACAGCGCATCCGATGCCCCCGTCTGCGCCTTGATCGCTGGCACCATGGCCGAAAAACAACCCCAGCTTACCCCAGTGGCACTCAAAGCCATCAGCGGCGCACGCGACACCGCGAGGGCGCGAAAAAGAGAATGAGCCATGGAGCGCTCCCGAATTGTCACGAAACTCCGCCCGGTCCAGAATAAAACCAAAGCGCTTTGGCAACTTACGCTCCCGGTCTTCCCTCGCACAAGAAAAAACTGCGCCAGGACCTGTGCCCTAGCGCAGCCGGCATTTGCAATTCCGTCACCCTCAGGGCGTGACGTCGAGCGCTTCCCCGGCGATCACCTCAAACGGAACATGCGGCTGACTGCCGTCCTCCATCCGCAGCTCAAGCGCATAACCCCCGGCGGCCATCGCCACCTCTGCCGTCCCGGGACGGCGGGAGAACACCACCTCCCCCGTCGCGTCCAGCACCGCCCAGCGCGCCAAGCCGGCCCCCTCGACATCGAACCGCACCGGCGCGGCGTTCAACGCGATCACTGGGGCCACGACCTCGTCCGCCGCCACGACAAACGGCATCTCGACCTCAATCCCGTCGAGCTTCGCTTTTGCGATATACGTCCCAGCAGGCAGTTTGATGCTTTGCCCTGCCACCACCTGCGAGACATGCGCCCCGCTCGTGGTCTCGGCGAATTTGACCATGACGCGCGCATCAACCTCCGTGCCGTTTTCGGCCCAGACCACCTTGGGCGCCACAGTGCCAAAGGCAAAACTCAACTCGACCGTCCGGCTCTCCCCGGCCTTGAGCATCACCTCGGTCTCGACCTCGACACCCGCCGCTTTCTTCGCGGACACCGTCGTGCGCCCCGCCGGGAAATAGAAGGTCTCGCCGGAATTCCCGGCCAGCGCCGTACCCTTGACACCCTCAATGCGAAAGCGCTCATCGCTTGGCACCTGATCTTCGCCCTCGAAAATCAAAACCGTCACCCGCGCCATATCGAGATCGAAATGGACAGCGTTGTCCTGATCCTCCAGCACGTCGAGCTGCTGCGTAAACTCCCAGCTCCCGACCCGCAGCGTCACGTCATAGACCCCGGCAGGCACGTCGAACACCGGTTCCGCCCCGCGTTCCCGATCGGCGACCTTGCCTGTGTCGACATTGCGCACCGTCCAACTCACACCGGGATCGCGCAACAGCGGTCCGTTCGGAGACAGAGATGCCGTCGCGCTCAACGTCGTTGCCGGAACGGCTTCGGGCTTGGGCGTCTCGATCACCACAGCCTCCTGCACCGGCGGAAGCACCGTCGCCCCAAGCGCCTCTTTGAGACCTTCGGCATTCCCGGCATCGAAATATTGCCCGCCTGTGCCCTCCGCCAGACAGGCCACCTGTGCGCCTTCTTCCTCGGTCAACCCGAAGCCCACCACATGCACCTTGAGATCGACCCCGCTCTGCGCCAGCGCCTGTGCCAGCGCACAAGGGTCGGCGTCACAGGTCTCGATCCCGTCGGTTACAAGCACCACCGCGCCCGAAGCTGCATCAGATCCGGCGCCCAACTCCGCCGCCGCCTGCCGTACCGCTTCGGTCAGAGGCGTCTTGCCTTTGGGATTGATCCGCGACACCTTGTCGAAAATCGCCTCCGCCGTGCCCGGTTTCGGCGCCGCGATCCGCTCGATATCGCCACAATCGCCCTTGCGCCGGTGCCCGTAGGCGATGAGGCCAAGCTCAGCCTCTTCCGGCAGCTCCGTCAACACCTCGCCCAGCACGTCGCGGGCGATGACGATCTTGTTGGTGCCGTCGATCTGGCCCCACATGGAACCCGAGGCATCGAGCACGATCATCGTCCGGTCCGCCGCCACGGCACCGCTTGCCCCGATCCCGAGCAGAAAGCCACAGATCACAGAAAACAAATTTGAGAATTTCATACGTCCCCCCATCTTGGCGCCGTCTTGTCCCCAACCTTGTCGTGCCGCCATCGTCGATCCATGAGAGGCTGAGACAACAGTCCGGGGGCCGGCCTCACGACATTCAATTGCGCGCATATGTTTACGCCGATCTCACTGCGAAAACACGGGGAAAACCCCGGAAAAAGCCCCTGAAAGGCCCCCGAAAGGCGGACAAACCGGACGAAATAGCCCTTTCCATTTCACCGATTCCCGTGTAAGGCCACGGCTTCACGCGGGACTACAGCCTTGGAGGAGTCCCGCCTTAACCTAGGAGAATTAAAATGGCTGGTGAGATTCCTGATCTTATTGCCGTGGAACGTGTGGGGACAGGCAAGGGCGCCGCTCGCAAAGCTCGTCGTGAGGGCTACGTTCCGGGGATCGTGTATGGCGACGACAAAGAGCCGCTTCCGATCAACATCAAGTTCAACGAACTGCTGAAACGCCTGAAACAGGGCCGTTTCCTGTCCACGCTCTTCAACCTCAAGGTTGAAGGTCAGGACGACGTTCGTGTGATCTGCCGTGGCGTGCAACGCGACGTCGTGAAAGACCTTCCGACCCACGTCGATTTCATGCGCCTGCACCGCAACTCCCGCATCAACCTCTTCATCCCCGTTGTCATCACCGGCGAAGAAGCGGCTCCGGGCATCAAACGCGGCGGTGTCGTGACCCACGTCCGTTCCGACGTCGAGCTGATCGTGACCGCGTCCGACATTCCGGACCACATCACGCTGGACATCACCGGCGGCAAAATCGGCGATGTGTACCACATCTCCGACGTCACCCTGCCGGAAGGCGTCAAGCCGGTCATCGAGCGTGACTTCGTGATCGCCAACATCGCGGCTCCGGCCGGCCTCGGCGGCGGTTCCGACGAGGAAGAAGAAGCCACTGCGGAAGAATAATTCCACAGTCGTCTTCGGACAGATTTGAAACGCGGGTCTCTCGGGGCCCGCGTTTTTCTTTGCGCAAACCGCCCGGACAGTTACCGCAGGGGTCCGACAAAAGTCCGACACAAAGCCGACGCAAATCCGACTGCGGAAAATCCCTCTCTGACGGCAAGAGATTGCATGCCCCCGCCCCCGCCCATATGGTGCCGGTAACATGTTACAAGAGGGGAGAGGGGCCATGCGTCTCTTCGTCGGCCTCGGCAATCCGGGCGCGAAATATGCGGGCAACCGCCACAACATCGGCTTCATGGTTCTGGACCGGATCGCCTCCGATCACGGGTTTTCCCCTTGGCGCGCCAAGTTTCAGGGCCTGACCTCCGAGGGCCGTCTGGGCCGCGACAAGGTCGTGTTGCTCAAGCCCGAAACCTTCATGAACCTCTCCGGTCAGGCGGTCGGCGAAGCGATGCGGTTTTACAAGCTCACCCCTGCCGATGTCGTTGTTTTTCATGACGAACTGGACCTCGCCCCCGGCAAGGTCCGAACCAAGACCGGCGGCGGCCATGCCGGGCACAACGGGCTGCGTTCGATCCATCAGCACATCGGCCCGGATTATGACCGCGTGCGTCTCGGCATCGGTCATCCCGGTCACAAGGACCGGGTCGCGCCCTATGTGCTCTCCGATTTCGCCAAGGCGGATCAGGTCTGGCTCGACGATGTGATCCGGGGCTGTTCCGATGGCGCAGCAGCCCTCGCAGATGGCGAGGCCGCGAAGTTTTCCAACGCCGTAGCGCTGCGCACCGCGCCGCCCCGCAGCTCGACCGGGACGAAGCCGCCCAAGGCGCCCCCCGCCCCACAAGGCGAAGCCCCCAAAGAAGACACCCGCACGCCATTCGAGAGGTTAAGAGATAAATTTCAATGACTTGGAAAAACGCATTTTCAGCACAAGCCAAATCCTGCCGCGACCTCGGATCGTCTTTTACCGCCGCATTGCTCGATAGTTTTGTCACATTTGGACTGCCGGATGGCCCGATCGGCGCGCGTATCGCCCATTGGCCCGGCGATATTTCCAGCAACGGCGCCTCCGTGCCGCTCCGCCTTGCGGGGGCGCTCCATGGGCTGGTTCTCGAAGGTCGCGACACGGAGTTAGCGGCATTTTATCCTCCGCATCCCTTGGCCGAACCTGCGGAACTCCATAACGCCGCCTGCGCCGCCATTTCCCGTCACGAGGCCTATATCGACCATCGCCTCAACGACGCGCCGCAAACCAACGAAGTGGCCCGCGCCAGCGCCCTGATCCTTGCCGCCGATGCGCTGGCCGCGCAAACCGACCTGCCGATTGTGCTCTCTGAACTGGGCGCAAGCGCCGGGCTGAACCTCAATTTCGACCGCTTCCGGCTTGTCACGCCTGCGGGGGATTTCGGCCCGTCCGACAGCCCCGTGGTCCTGACGCCCGACTGGCGCAGCCCCGCGCCCGCGCCGCATGGTTTCACCATTACCGAACGTCAGGGCGTCGATCTCAGCCCCCGCGATCCGGTCGCGGAACGCATCCGGCTTTTGTCGTTCATCTGGCCCGATCAGACCGCGCGGTTTCATCGCATCGAAGCGGCGCTCGACATCGCCGCAACCCAACCGCCCAAAGTCGCCAAATCCGATGCGGTGGACTGGCTTGCCGAACGGCTGTCAGAGGCCCATCCCGGGCATTTGCATCTCGTTTATCACACGGTTGCGTGGCAATATTTTCCGGCAGAGGTTCAGACCCGTGGCGAAGCGATTTTGGCCGAGGCCGGGGCGCGAGCAACGCCAGAAGCCCCGCTGGCCCGCCTTGCCATGGAAGCCGACGGGCAAGGCCCCGGTGCCAAACTGACGCTCACGCTCTGGCCCGACGGGACGACGCATGATCTTGGGCGGTTTGATTTTCACGGACGTTGGATCGACTGGTCCCCGCCCCGGTTCTGACGGAGAACGACATGGAAAAAGCGCCTGCTCTCAATGTTTTGGGCGAGGTTCTCAGCCCCTGCTCCACCTCCCCGCTCACCGGCTATTTCCGCGACGGCGCCTGCAACACCTGTGCCGAGGATCACGGCAGCCACACGGTCTGCGCGGTGATGACGGCGGAATTTCTGGCCTATTCGAAATATGTCGGTAACGATCTTTCGACGCCCCGACCCGAATACGGCTTTGTCGGACTGAAACCGGGCGACCAGTGGTGCCTCTGCGCCAGCCGGTTTCTTCAGGCCCATGATGAAGGCTGTGCGCCCAAAGTCTCGCTGAGTGCAACACATCTGCGCGCGCTCGACATCGTGCCACTTGCGATACTCGAACAGCACGCGCTTGACGGCTAACTCAGGCCACTTGCTCCGCCGCTTCTGGCAGAAAACGATCCTCCATCAGATCGTCGAGAAACAGGCTCAAAAGCTGCGAAGCGCCATTGACCCCCGCCTTGCGATAGACCGCATTGGTTTGCGCCTTGACGGTCCCTTCGGAGGTTTCGCGCAGCCGGGCGATCTCCGCGATGGGAAAGCCCTTGATCAGGAAAAGCGCCACCTCGCGTTCGGCAGGCGTCAGCCCCCATGCGGAAAAGCGTTCTTCCAGCACATCGGCAAAGGCCGAAGCCGCCCGGCGCAGCTTACCTTCGGCCAGGTTCCGCCGCACCATCGAACGACGAAGCGCCAGCCCGCCCATGATCACGCCCAGGATCAGGCCAAGCGCGGCGCCCAGTTCGATGACCTCGCGTATTTGCCAGGAGATGGGACGCGCGCGCAGGCCGAGGACTGATGCGACAATATCGAACACGAAAAACACGGCACAGAGGCTCTGCACCATGAGGATAATGGCAAGGAGAGCACTGTCTTTCACCGGATCCTGCCCTCAGTCATCATCGTCGTCATCGTCATCGTCGCCGCTGTCGTCATCGCGGTCATCGTCGTCGTCGTCCCGATCATCGTCATCGTCGTCGTCGCCATCATCGTCGTCCCGATCATCGTCCCGACTCGTTTCACCACGTTCACGACCGCCGCGGTCACTGTCCCGATCATCGTCCTCCTCCTCGATCTCCCAGTAATCACGGAGGATTTCCCCCGTCGCGGGGTTCACGATGATCTCTCGCCGCATCGTATCGTTTACCGCCACGATCCGGGTCCGCCCCAGAAGCGTCCGCCCCATGCTGATCTTGGTATAGCCCTGGGCCTTGAGCTGGACGACCACCTGATCAATCACGCTCGCCCCCTGCGCCAGGGCGGGCGAGGCGGTCAGAAAACTCGTGGCCAGAAAACTCGTGACAAGTCCGGTGATGAAAAGCCTGCGGTGCATGATGTCCTTTCCTGTCCTCGCCCCTTGCTTACCATAGAGACGGCCTGCCCCACCATGGGACAGACCTCTGCTGTCATACCTGCAACCGATCAATCATCGTCGCGGTCATCGTCCTCATCGTCGTCATGATCGTCATCGCGGTCATCGTCATCATCATCGTCGTCGCGATCATCATCCCGGTCGTCGTCACGGTCGTCGTCACGGTCGTCATCGTCATAACGATCATCGTCATCGCGCTCGTCATCGTTCTCGACCTCGACACCGTCTACCGTTTCGCTGCGATCATCGTCCCTGACCTCGTCGCGCCATTCCTCGTCGCTCAGAGCCTTCTCGCTCTGCGCCACGACCTCCCCGCTGGCATTCTCGATCCGCAGGTCAATTTCCTTGCCGTCCATATAGACCTCGACCTCGGTATAGCGAAACCCGCGGTCGATCTCGATCCGGGTCGCGCCCGGATACATCGCGACGATCTCTTCCGTGGTGGGTTGCGCCACGGCAACCGTCGTACCGAGCCCGGTGACCAACGCCGACATCATGAGAACCTTACGCATATTCCTGTCCTTTCCTGAACTTCTGAACAAATCAAATGTATCGGGCCACTGTGGCCTCGATCCCCGATTTGCCAGCATCACGGTCCTGCGGCCATTGGCGTGAGGTTTACCCGGGTTTACGCAGATGTCCCTAAACCTTTGGCAACCAAACATAAACTCTGGTTTAAAGAGGTTTTGCACGAAAAAAGCCGCCCCGAAGGACGGCTTTTCCTGAAAAACGGTCGTGTCGCTTACTCCGCGTCGCGCCCTTCATCGCCCGCGAGATCCGCGCCGAGATGACGTGCCACGGTGAAGATGTCCTTGTCGCCACGGCCCGAGAGGTTCACGACGATGATATGATCCTTCGGCAAATCGCCTGCGATCTTCATCACATGCGCCACCGCATGGCTCGATTCGAGCGCCGGGATGATGCCTTCGGTCCGGCAACAGAACTGGAACGCCTCGAGCGCCTCCTTGTCGGTGATCGAGACATATTGCGCCCGCCCCGTATCGTGCAGCCACGAGTGCTCCGGCCCGATCCCCGGATAGTCGAGACCCGCCGAGATCGAATGCCCCTCAAGGATCTGCCCGTCTTCGTCCTGCAAAAGATAGGTGCGGTTGCCGTGCAAAACGCCCGGACGCCCGCCGGTCAGAGAGGCGCAATGCTCCATCCGGTCGTCGACGCCATGGCCGCCGGCCTCAACGCCGATGATGCCCACGCTCTCGTCATCAAGGAACGGATGGAACAGCCCCATCGCATTCGAGCCCCCGCCCACAGCCGCGACGAGCGTGTCGGGAAGCCGACCTTCGCCCTCTTGTTCTGCCAACTGCCAGCGGGTTTCCTGCCCGATGATCGCCTGAAAATCACGCACCATCGCCGGGTACGGGTGCGGGCCCGCCACCGTGCCGATGCAATAGAACGTGTCGCGCACATTGGTCACCCAGTCGCGCAGCGCATCGTTCATCGCATCCTTGAGCGTCCCGCGCCCGGATTTCACCGGAACGACCTTGGCGCCCAGAAGGTGCATCCGGAACACGTTCGGCTTTTGCCGCTCCACGTCGGTGGCGCCCATATAGACGATGCACTCAAGCCCGAACTTGGCGCAGACCGTCGCCGTCGCAACCCCGTGCTGACCCGCACCGGTTTCAGCGATGATCCGGGTCTTGCCCATACGGCGTGCGAGCAGGATCTGCCCCAGCACGTTGTTGATCTTATGCGCGCCGGTGTGGTTGAGCTCCTCGCGCTTGAGGTAAATCTTCGCGCCGCCCAGCTCCTCGGTCATCTTCTCCGCGAAATAGAGCGGGCTCGGACGGCCGACATAATGCTTCCAGAGATCGCGCATCTCGTCCCAGAATTCAGGATCGTCCTTGGCCCTGTTATACTCTTCCTCGAGGGCGAGGATCAGCGGCATCAGCGTCTCGGACACGAAACGTCCGCCATAAATGCCAAAGCGCCCCTTCTCGTCCGGGCCACTCATGAAACTGTTGTAAAGATCGTTCATCGCGATGCTCCCTTGCGGATCGCCCATGGATGTAGCGCAGGGGCCACGCACCGTAAAGCGCGCCCGTTTCCTTTGCTGTCGAAATACTCGAAAAAGCCCGTCAGGCGGCGCGGATCGCCTCAATGAAGGCGCGGATTTTCGCGGGTTCCTTCACGCCCGGCGCGCTTTCCACGCCCGAGGACACATCCACCTGCTTCGCACCGGTCATCTGAATGGCCAGAACCACGTTCTCCGGCGTCAGCCCGCCCGCCAGCATCCAGGGCCGGTTCCAGCCGCGTTTGGAAATCAGTCGCCAGTCGAACGCGAGACCGTTTCCCCCCGGCAGATCGGCGCCTTTCGGCGCCTTTGCATCCACCAGCAACTGATCGCAGACCATGCCATAAGCGTCGAGCGCCTGCACATCGGAGGGCTCGGCCACACCCACGGCCTTCATCACCGGCAAACCGTAGCGCGCCCGGATTTCCGTCACCCGCTCCCGGCTTTCCTTGCCATGAAGCTGCAACATGTCGAGCGGCACCTCACCGGTGATCCGGTCAAGCTCCTCATCCGTCGCATTCACCACAAGCGCCACCTTGGCCACACCGACCGGCACTTCAAGCGCCAGATCGCGGGCCTGCGGAATCTCCAGATGGCGCGGCGATTTCGGGAAGAAGACAAAGCCCAGATAATGCGCCCCGGCCTCAACAGCCGTCTCCACCGCCTCGGGCGTCTTCAGCCCGCAGATTTTTACGCGTGTGTCCATATGTCTGTCGCTAATCAGCGCTCCAGAAGGGCAAGCACCTCGTCGCCCTCCTTCTTCGCCTTGTCGACCTTCAGCTTGTCGACCTCGCGGGCCAACTGTTCCTTCTCGCGCTTATGCGTCGAGGCGGCAGAGCGGTGTTTGTATTCGCGCATCCACTCCCAGACGAAGCCGATCAACAGCCCCGCAAGAATCGCACCAAAGATCACCGCGAACAGCGGCAGTTGGATGGAAAGCGAAATGCCGGAGAGCGTCGCAAGCTCTCCCGGCAACAGATAGAGCGTTACGACATCCCGATTGGCCAAAGCCATGGTTACAAGCACCACGGCAAGTGCTCCGAGGAAAGCGTAACGGATATATCGCATTTTAAATCGGCCTTATTCTTCGTTCAGACGGTCGCGCAGCAGCTTGCCGGTCTTGAAGAAGGGCACATGCTTTTCCTCGACGGGAACGCTGTCGCCGGTGCGCGGGTTACGCCCCATTCTGGCATCCCGCTTCTTGACAGAAAAGGCCCCAAATCCGCGCAGCTCCACCCGGTCGCCGCGCGCCATAGCTTCGATGATTTCTTCGAAGATCGTGTTCACGATCCGCTCGACATCTCGCTGGTACAAATGCGGATTTTCGTCTGCGATCTTCTGGATCAGCTCGGACCGGATCATGAAGTCTCCCCCTGGATGACGCGTTTCTTGTGACGTTCTGGTATCGCATTCAGCCCTTGGCCAAGGCGCCCAGCACCCCGGCATGACCATGGAGAGACTATAGGACGGGATATGTATTCGGGGAAGCGTCTGTTCCGCTCTCACGGGCTGTTTTTTGCCGGTAATGTGCTGAGATTTGGCCTAAAAATCCCTCAAGGCATTGCATTTTGCACAAGCCGGAACCCGGATGTTAGCGCTGCGATGCGGCATTCCCCAAAGCGATTCGAATCAACCCCGCACGGTGACCTGTCGAAAAGGACAGGTTGCGGTCCAGGCAAAAGAAAAGGCCCCCGAAGGGGCCTTTCCACAATTCCGGTCGCACTCTGCGATCACTCGTCGCCGCCCTTGAGCGCTGCACCGAGAATGTCGCCCAGCGACGCACCCGAGTCGGAGGAACCGTACTGTTCGACGGCTTCTTTCTCTTCGGCGATCTCGCGGGCTTTGATCGACAGACCCAGGCGACGGGTTTTCTGATCCACGTTGGTCACGCGCACATCGACGTGATCGCCGACCTGGAAGCGCTCGGGGCGCTGTTCGGCACGGTCACGGGACAGGTCGGAGCGGCGGATGAAGGATTTCGCACCTTCATATTCCACTTCGATGCCGCCGTCTTCGATCGCGGTGACGGTCACGGTGATGATGGAGCCGCGTTTCACGCCTTCAACCGCACCGGAGAAGCTGTCGTCGAGGGCTTTGATCGAGAGGGAGATACGCTCTTTCTCGACGTCGACCTCGGTGACCACGGCCTTGACCATGTCGCCCTTGCGGTAGTTCTGGATGGCATCCTCGCCACGCTCTTCCCAGGACAGATCGGACAGGTGAACCATGCCGTCGATGTCGCCCGGCAGACCGACGAACAGACCGAATTCGGTAATGTTCTTGACTTCGCCTTCGACCACAGTGCCTTCCGGGTGAGTCTCGGCAAAGAGCTCCCACGGGTTGCGCATGGTTTGTTTGAGGCCGAGGGACACACGACGTTTCGCGCTGTCGATCTCGAGCACCATGACTTCCACTTCCTGCGAGGTGGAAACGATTTTGCCCGGGTGGACGTTTTTCTTGGTCCAGGACATTTCGGAAACGTGAACCAGACCTTCGACGCCCGGCTCGAGTTCCACGAAAGCGCCGTAGTCGGTGATGTTGGTCACGCGACCGGTGTGCACGGATTCGAGCGGGTATTTCGATTCAACGGAATCCCACGGATCGGCCTGAAGCTGTTTCATGCCGAGGGAGATACGGTGGGTGTCTTTGTTGATCTTGATCACCTGAACCTTGATCGTCTCGCCGATGGAGAGGATCTCGGACGGGTGGTTCACGCGACGCCATGCCATGTCGGTGACGTGCAGCAGGCCGTCGACACCGCCGAGGTCCACGAAGGCCCCGTATTCGGTGATGTTCTTGACGACACCGTCAACGGTCTGACCTTCGGTGAGGTTGCCGATGACTTCAGCGCGCTGTTCCGCACGGGACTCTTCGAGGATCGCACGACGGGAAACAACGATGTTGCCACGACGACGGTCCATCTTGAGGATCTGGAACGGCTGCTTGAGACCCATGAGCGGGCCAGCGTCGCGCACCGGACGGACGTCGACTTGGGAGCCCGGAAGGAAGGCAACTGCGCCGCCGAGATCGACGGTGAAACCGCCTTTGACACGGCCAAAGATGGCGCCTTCGACGCGCTCTTCGGAAGCGTAGGCTTTTTCCAGACGATCCCAGGCTTCTTCGCGACGGGCTTTGTCGCGGGAGATGACGGCTTCGCCACGGGCGTTTTCAACGCGGTCGAGGAACACTTCGACTTCGTCGCCAACGGCCACGGAGGGTGCTTCGCCCGGGTTGGAGAATTCTTTCAGATCAACGCGGCCTTCCATTTTGTAGCCGACGTCGATGATGGCTTGACCTGCCTCGATGGCGATCACTTTGCCTTTGACAACCGAGCCTTCAGCCGGGGTGTCGATTTCGAAGCTTTCATTCAGGAGGGCTTCGAAATCCTCCATAGATACGTTCTGAGCCATGTGGTCTCTAGATTCCTTTTCAAACGTTTATGCGGGCCGGGTGGTTGTCTCCACCGGTCTTGATTTCAGATTGCCTATGGAACCAACGCTCAGAAGGCACTGCGAGAAAAACACAAATCAGGGCCGAAGCTGTTCTTCGACCCTGCCCGCATTGCCTTGATGACGTCTGATGGCCTCATAGACTGGCGCGCGTATAGGCGCGAATCCCGTGAAAAGCAAGGGAAATCGGGTTAATCGGCCATGAGAGCGTGAGCATGGCTAAGGACGTTTTCGTGATCTGGGATGTAGTGGGGGCCGAGACCTTTCAGAACTTTAGCCCAGCCGAAGTACTCGCCGCCACCTTCAGGTGGTGGCAATCTATAGGCACTGTCGTCCAATCGAAGTAAAGGCGCACATTGCTTTTGAACAAACTGATCCCGTTCGTACTCTTGCTTCTGCGCTTTTTCCCGATTTTCCCAACGATCAACGTTTAAAAACTTTTCAGCAATTTCAGGTGTCAGTGCAATGCGGGGCAACCACTCTTCCTGAACAACGCAGCCCGCCTCTTTAAAGGCCATCCACACCAACAACGAACGATCCAAAGGCATATCAACATAACATCTGAGCGCCACTTCAACCCGATCTAACACACGTTCGATTTGCCTAAAGGACAAGCTGCTAGCCTTTACGATTTTACCCACAAGCTCCGCAGCGGCCTGCACAGAAAAGGCTGGATCGTCGCCATAAGGCGTACCTATTTCCAGTCTTTTCATAACCAACTGCCAAGCCGCTTCCGCTTTTCTTTGCGCCGTCGCCTTCAACGCCAGCCGCAGATCGACGAATTTGTCGAGATAGCGCTCCCCCTCACCATGCGCGCCGAACCGATGCTGCGCGACTTTCTCTAGGTAATCCGCATTCACCATCAGGCAGAACACATAGCCGGGCCTGTCGAACACATGTTTCATCGCCTCCAACAGCGCGATGGCATATTCCGGGTGACACCGGTCCAACTCGTCGATCAGGATGATCACCCGATCCGTATCCTTGCCCTTGGTCAACTCGTCTTTGAGGGCGTCGAGCTGCGCGGGGAGTTCCTTTTGAATTGCCTTTTCTGCGGCCAGTTGCGTGGCGATCATCTGCGCGGCGGTTTTGGACATTTCCTCACCGACGCTGTCGGCCATGCTTTGCAAGGCCTCTTGTCCTTCGAACACCTCTCCGAGTTGGCCGGAAATGGCATCAATCGCCTCATCGGCCCCGGCCTTGAGCACCGCCTTGGCCACGGTCCGCACCGCGACACCGCCGTATTTCTTCCCGATTACGCCTATTTTCTGAACCTTGTTCTTCTCTTCTTCCGGCAAGAGCGCAAGCAAAGCCCCAAGAAAAGTCACCACAGGATCGCCGGAATGATCCGAGCGTTGCGCATCAACCTCGACCACGACCTCGCCGGATTGACGCAGATGCTCGGCCCAAGCTTTGCGGAAAAAGGTCTTGCCGTGACCAAACCCTGCCTCGATGGAGATCACCTTGCTGTCATCCACCGTCTGAATCAACCGGGTGAAGGTCTCCCCGAGTTTTTCATATCCGAGAAGATCGTTCGTCCAAGGGGAGATAGGTTCAATTTGTGACATGACAAAGACTTTTCAAACGAAACAACTCTCAGTCTATCGCTCTCAAGCCAACCCGTCGAGCCGCTCCAGATACGCCCCGTCCTCTTCCCCAGGGAAGCGCGAATAGGGGAAGGCGGAGCCGTAAGCGTCGACGCTGGTTGACGTCTTGGCGAAAAGCGCGATCAGGTCGTGGGCCCGCACGGGCGTGATTTCCGGGTAATGACCGTCGTCTTCCAGCCCGAGGTTCTGTTCGAACCCCATCAAAGCATCGTAGGCCATCGACCAGTTGCCGAAGGGCGTCTCGACCGGAGCCTCTTCGCGCAACAGCACCTCCATGTACTTATGCCTCGGATCGACCGCAATCCGCGCCACAAGCGCGTCAACCTCGGCCTCGGGGCCGTGCAGCACCTGAAAGAACTGCTCGTCGATCCGCAACAAAAGCCCGGTGATCCCGTGCGCTGCATTGAATTTTATGGAACGGCGCAAAATATCGAGGTCCGACGGGTGGAAATCCTCATGACACGCCAAGGAACGATACAACACCTGAATATACGGAATCACGAGCCTCTCCATCCTCATGTCGACCGGGTGAACCGCGACGATCGCACGGCTGCGCGACGCTGCACCAGAGCCGTGAACGGGGGCAAGTCAAATTTGCACAACGCTGTTCAAAAAAGAACGGGACGAGCGAAAAATTTCGACCGTCCCGATCGTTTTTTGCATTTCAGCACAGAGAACTCCTCCGGCCTGTTCAATTCAGATCGGTCACCAGATCATAGGCCGGTTTGCGGACTTTCTTGAGCGGGGCGAGCCAGTCGCCTTCCGCCGCACGGGTCCCGAGTGCCAAAGCCACCACAGATTTCAACCCCTTGTCAGCCAGCCCCAGGATATCGTCGAACCTCGCCGCGTCGAACCCTTCCATCGGCGTGCTGTCAACTTCAAGCTCGGCAGCCGCGGCCAGAGCAAAACCAAGCGCGATATAGGCCTGACGTGCGGCATGTTCGAAATTCACCTGGGCATCACGCGGCAAATAAGCTGCCTTAAGATTACTATAATAGGTGTCGAGCGCCGCTTCGGTGCCCGGACGCTCCGCCGCGTGACGCGCCACAACCTCGTCGATCCGCGCTGCTGTGTAGGTGTCATACGCCGCAAAAACCAAAAGATGTGAACTGTCTGTCACAAGGTCCTTGGCATTGGCCGCCGCCTTGAGTTTGGATTTCAACTCCGGGTTACGGATTACGAAGAGATGGAAGGGTTGAAGCCCGGATGAGGTCGGAGCCATGCGAATGGCCTCCAAGATTTGTGCCACCTTAGCCTCGGGAACCGGTTTTGAAGGGTCCATCTTCTTGGTGGCATAGCGCCAGTTCAGCTTATCGAGAAACATTGGAAACATCCTTGCAGATATGTGTGTTCGCTTCGGGATATGGGGAGGGATCGGGTCACGACAAGCGCCCGAAATTCGGCACAGCCACCTGATCCTTTACGCAACCGACTGATTATAATGGATTTCACCCCAAGTCCTCTGCGGCAACGCTCACCCCCTTGAGCGGCACTGCGCGTAAGATGGCTCAGGGATTGCCCAACCCGAGGCGCCCGGGCGGAAATCCGATCTCGGCAAAGCGCTCCAAGACCCTGGCCTCGAACGCCGGATCGTCGAGCCAGAGGCATTGCGAGAAATACCAGTAGAGGAATTTCGTGTAATCCTGCGGCTGCGACACCGCGCGCTCAAGCGCCGCCGGGAAATCCTCCGAGGCCTTCACCACTTCGGCGGCCTGATCGAAATCGGCGCGGGCAAAGAGCACCGTCGGCGTGCCATGCAGAAACCCTTCGATTGAGGCAGCGGAATTGGCCGACACCGTCACCGCCGCCTGCCGCAACAGGTCATGCACATTGGCATTGGTCTTGATCGGCGCATAGCCCTCCGCCTCGAAGGCACGGATGACTTTGAGCCCCTCGTCCTTGCGCAGCGGATGCGGCTTGATATAGACCGGACGCCCGCCCGCGCCGTCGAGCACGGCCCGGATCATCTTATCGCGGCCCATATAGGCATGGCCCCGTCGATAGGGCGGCGGGCCTTGCAGGAAGATCACGATGCCTTCCGGGTCGATCTCTTCTACCTGTTTCTTCTGATGATAGCGTGAGTGACGCGGATCGGAAAACCGGGCGCGCAGATCGCCGACATAGGCCTCGGCCTCTTCCGCATCGACCCGCGCAGGATCAAAAAAACGATCCGCAATAGAACTGTCCGCCAACACGCCTTTCGGGTCGAGATGCCAGCAGCGATCCAAATAGGCCAGCACCGAAATCAACGTATCGGGATGCGGCTGGCGCGCATTGTCGACGATATGAAGATTGCCATCCGGTTCGGTCGGCGGAAACCGCGGCGCGATCTCGACCACGCCGCCCCGCCGCTCGACCATGCGCTTGATCCGCGGATAAAGCGTCGACATCTTGCCCGCCTCCAGAAGCGCCTGCTCGTGTTCGGGCAGGTGGAGGACGAGCTTCGCCGTCATCCCCGGCGCGCCTCAATGAGGGCAATCACCTTGGCGACTGCCTCCTCGATGCTCATCTCTGTGGTGTCGATCACCGTCGCGTCTTCGGCGGGCTTCAAAGGCGCTGTGGCGCGTGCCGCATCGCGCTCGTCGCGCTCGCGCAGATCGGCCAGCACCTCTTCAACGCTCACGTCTTCGCCTTTTCCAGTCAGCTCTTTCTGACGCCGCTCGGCCCGCACCTCATCGGAGGCGGTGACATAGAGTTTGACCTCCGCATCCGGGCAGATCACCGTGCCGATGTCACGCCCATCGAGAACCGCCCCACCTTCGCGCCGCGCAAAGGCCTGTTGGAAATCCACCAGAGCGCTGCGCACTTCGGGAATGGCCGCAACCCGCGAGGCCGCCTGCCCCGCATCGCCGGAGCGCAGGTCGTCGCGGGACAGATCCTCTGCTGCCAGCCCCTCTGCCGCCTCAATGGGCGACAGCCCCTCAAAGGTCTTCGCCCCCACCGCCCGGTACAACAACCCGGTATCCAGATGCGCAAATCCGAAATGCGCCGCGACGGCTTTGGAAATCGTGCCTTTCCCGGCAGCGGCGGGGCCATCAATGGCGATGCAAAAACTCATGGTCTGTCCTTTCCCGAGGGGTCCCCACGCTGCACCCAGGCGCCGCCAAGGTCAAGAGATCAGTTGCCCCGCACCACATGCGCGCCGAGACCAGTCATGAGTTTCTCAAACACCGGGAAAGACGTCGCAATCGGCCCGCCATCGTCCACGCTCACCGCCTCTTGCGACGCCATGCCGAGGATCAGGAAAGACATGGCGATGCGGTGATCGAGATGAGTCGCACAGATCGCCCCCCCCTTGACCCCATTCGGGCCAAGCCCATGCACGATCAGCGTATCCTGATCTTCCTCAATAGCCACGCCACAGGCCTCAAGCCCGCGCGCCATGGCGTCGATCCGGTCGCTTTCCTTAACCCGCAATTCCTTGACGCCGCGCATGGTGGTCGTACCCTCGGCATAGGCGGCCACGGCGGAGAGGATCGGGTATTCGTCGATCATCGAAGCGGCGCGCTCTGCCGGAACTTCAATGCCTTTGAGTTTGGAATATTTGACCCGCAGATCCGCCACCGGCTCGCCGCCCTCTTCGCGCTCGTTCTCAAACGTGATGTCGGCACCCATCTCCTTGAGCGTGATGAACAACCCGTTGCGGGTCGGATTCTGGCTGACGCCGGGCACGAAGACCTCGGAGCCGGGCACGATCAGCGCGGCACAAACCGGGAAGGCCGCCGAAGACGGGTCGCGCGGCACGGCAACCTCCTGCGGCCTCAATTCGGGCCGTCCGGTCAGCGTGATCTTGTTATAGCCTTCCGGCGTTTTCTCCGTCGTCAGCTCCGCCCCGAACCCAACAAGCATCCGCTCCGTGTGATCGCGTGTCGCCTCTTTCTCGATGACCACCGTCTTGCCCGGCGCGTTCAGCCCGGCCAGAAGCACCGCGGATTTTACCTGCGCCGAAGGCACCGGCGTCTGATATTCGACCGGCACCGGATCGGAGGCCCCCACCAGCGTCAAAGGCAACCGGCCGCCCGAGCGTCCCACCGATTGCGCCCCGAACAGCGCCAAAGGATCGGTCACCCGCGCCATCGGACGTTTGCGCAGCGAGCCGTCGCCGGTAAAGGTCGTACAAAAATCATAGGTCGCGACACAGCCCATGATGAGCCGCACACCCGTTCCCGAGTTGCCGCAGTCGATCACGTCCTCAGGCTCGGTAAATCCGCCGACACCCACACCATGCACGGTCCATTCGCCCGCCCCTTCGCGCACCACCTCGGCACCGAGCGCCTGCATGGCTTTCGCGGTGTCGAGCACATCCTCGCCCTCCAGAAGCCCGGTGATCTTGGTCTCCCCCACGGCCATCGCACCGAAAATCAGCGCGCGGTGGGAAATCGACTTGTCCCCCGGCACCAAGGCCGTGCCTTTCAGGGGGCCGTTCTTGCGGGCGGTCATCGGGATCGGGGTGCCGTGGCTGGACATGGGTCGCTCTCCTCACATTCCTCGCCGACCTGATACCGCAAGCCGGACAGACGGTCTATCGGCTGTCTTCATGGCAGCCGAAATACTCAGACTTTTTTGAAGGTCATATAATGCGGCGTGCGGCCTTCGCGGATCGCCTTTTGCTCATAGCGCGTCGAAATCCAGTCCGACCACGGTTTGCGCCAATCTTCCGGCCCTTCGGCCAACCATTCGAACCCGGCGCGCGGCACTTCTTCCATGGTCTGGCGCACATAATCGGGAATGTCGGTCGCCACCCGGAATTCCGCCCCGTCCTTCAGCACACGGTGCAGCGGGTCGAGATGTTCGTCGGTCACGAACCGGCGGCGATGGTGGCGCTTTTTCGGCCAGGGATCGGGGTAGTTGAGAAACGCCTTCTCGATGGAGCCGTCCGGCAGCACGTCGAACAGATCGCGCGCATCGCCCGCATGGATCGCGATATTGTCGAACGGCCCCTCCCGGCGCATTTTGCCAAGACACATCGCGACGCCGTTCACGAACGGCTCACAGCCGATGATGTAGACATCCGGATAGCTCCGCGCCATGTGCACCAAGTGCTCTCCGCCGCCGAAACCGATCTCGACCCAAACCGGCTTGCCCGCAAAGCGCTTGGCCATGTCGATCTTAACGCGCTCCGGGTTTTCCTCCCAGGACACTCCACCGGGCGCGAGATCCGGCAGGTCTTCATCGAGATAGTCCACCTGCGCCTTGTTCAACGTCTTGCCATGAATACGGCCATAGAAGTTGCGCCAAGGCGCCCCCGATTGGTGCTGTTGATCGTCAGACATGGAAAACCCCGCGTGTTACGGCGGGGCTTTTGCCAAATCGTGCCGCGACGAGCAAGGACTACTGCGCAACTACGCGGGTCAGCATCGCCAAAATTGTGATCCCAGCCCCCCCGAAGATGAGGGCTTTGCGCCATAGCGGGAGGTTTTCAAACCAAATGACAAATTCGGATTTGAGGATCGCTGACACCAGCACCGTCACATTCCTCAGACACAACGGGCATCGCTTTGCGAGGCCCCAACGCAGTTCCTGTTGCGCGTTCAGCCCGTTTGCCGCCCCATATGACCATAGGATTTTAAGAACGCGATCGGACGCCTCCTGGGGGACGTTTCGCATAACCATATCCGTCGCCCGGCGCGCCACCTCTCCCGCAAGCGCCGGATAGCGATCAAGCGGATAGGCTGAGGCCCAGGCGTAAAGATCGCAGAGCAAAGGCACGACGGGGACGCCCTGCGAAAGGGGCTTGCGCAGCTGCCCGGCATAAGTTGCCAACAAGGTCGGGGCCAGCGCGCCGAATCGCGCCTCAAACTGCACGAGATAGGGCATGAACACCTCAGGAATGTCGCCAGACACACAAGGCTCCACAATCCCCAGATGCAAAACTGTCGTCATAGCATCCGCTTCCTCGGTTTCAGACACCTGCCACAAACGGGTCAAAATCGCCATTGCGCGTTTCGTTTCGTCAAGATCGGAGGACAATCCGCGATCATCTTTCGCATGCGCGCCGACGCCCGCATCACGAAAGAACGCATTGCAATGCAACAAAAGCCAAAGAGCCTCGCCGCCATGTGTCGCGAAGCGGTCACCATATTCCGTCATCAAGGGCACGAGGGCCGGATGCGCATCTCCCCACCCATACTGGGTCCCCGGTGGTGAGCGCAGGTAATAGTCCTCTCTAGGGAGCCAATGATCGAGAAAGCTCAGCCCGACATCCGCCGCGACGAGTGCTGAAATATCGGCAATATCGGCGGGATTTTGCATCGTTTCTTTGTTCACATGCACCAAATTCCACCTCAAAACATACTAAAAACCAGCCGACAAATCCCAATTTGGTCCCCGTTCTCTTCGGCAAACAAAAAGGTGTCTGGAGGCGGAAAGCTCAGCCCACCCATGAAAATCGCCTCATTCTCTTTGGCAGGCAAACTTTACCCAACTCGTCATGCATACCCGGCACGAAAAATCAGACCCGCCCGCGATAGGGCGGCACGCCCTGTTCGGGGATCCAAATATCCCTGGGCTCCGGCCCGGTGGCCCAGAAGACGTCAATCGGAATGCCGCCGCGCGGATACCAATAGGCCCCGATGCGCAACCATTCCGGATCGAGCAGCTCGGCCAGACGCTTGCCGATATAGACCGAACAATCCTCGTGAAACGCGCCGTGATTGCGGAACGATCCCAGAAACAGCTTGAGCGATTTGCTCTCCACCAGCCATTTGCGCGGGATGTAGTCGATCATCAGATAGCCGAAATCCGGCTGACCGGTCATCGGGCAAAGCGAGGTGAATTCCGGCGCGGTAAAACGCGCCACATAGCGCTCGCCCTCATGGGTGTGCGGCACGCGTTCGAGCACCGCCTCTTCCGGACGGGTCGGAAGCGCCGTCGCACCACCAAGTTGCGTGAGCCCGGAGGTGTCCGTCTTGGGCATGTCAGTTTTCCTCGCTCAAATCATCCAAAGCCGCCTGCAAAATCGCGGCATCCGGGGCGGAAAAGGCGCAGAGCAGCACCTCCATTTCCTCCCCAGCTTTCAATTCATCGCGGATCGTGCGCGCCGCGATCCGGGCTGCACGGGTTTTCGGAAAGCCGTAAATCCCGGTCGAGATTGCAGGGAATGCGATGGACCGAAGCCCACGCGCCAGCGCGATCCGCATGGCTTCACGGTAACAGGATGCAAGCACCGCGTCCTCCCCCCGATCGCCGCCGCGCCAGACGGGACCGACCGTGTGGATTACAGAACGCGCCTTGAGATCGTAACCGCCCGTCAGCTTGGCTTGCCCCGGCAGGCAACCGCCCAGCCCCCGACATTCCGCCAGAAGCCCCGGCCCCGCCGCACGGTGGATCGCGCCATCGACACCGCCGCCGCCCAGAAGCGTGGAATTGGCCGCGTTGACCACGGCGTCCACGTCCAGATCGGTGATCGAGCCGGTGACGACGCGCAGCGGCATCAGACGGCTTTCACCAGAACCTCGGCCAGATCGGTGCGTTCCCAGCTGAACCCGCCATCCGCTTCCGGCGCACGCCCGAAATGGCCATAGGCCGCGGTGCGCTGATAGATCGGTTTGTTGAGCTGAAGCCGGGTGCGAATGCCGCGCGGGGTCAGGCGGAATCCGAGCGTGTCGGCATCGGCCAGAACGGCCTCAATACGGGCGGCATCGACCCTGCCCGTGTCATGCAGATCGGCATAGATCGACAGCGGCTCCGCCACACCGATAGCATAAGACAACTGGATGGTGCATTTTTCCGCAAGCCCCGCCGCGACGACGTTCTTCGCCAGATAGCGTGCGGCATAAGCGGCAGACCGGTCGACCTTGGTCGGATCTTTGCCGGAAAACGCACCGCCACCATGCGGCGCGGCACCGCCATAAGTGTCCACGATGATCTTGCGCCCGGTCAGGCCCGCATCGCCATCGGGACCGCCGATCACGAATTTTCCCGTCGGATTGACGTGCCAGATGGTATTGGCGGTGAGCCACCCCTCGGGCAGCACCTCTTCGATATAGGGCGCGACAATGGCGCGTACATCGGCGGAATTCAGAGCCTCGTCGAGGTGCTGGGTCGAGAGCACCAGAGAGGTCACTTCGACGGGTTTGCCATCGCGGTAGCGCACCGAAATCTGAGCCTTGGCATCGGGGCCGAGCGCCGGTTCCGTGCCATTCTTGCGCACTTCGGCCAGACGGCGCAGCATCGCGTGGGAATACTGGATCGGCGCGGGCATCAGCGCCTCGGTCTCATTGGTCGCAAAGCCGAACATGATGCCCTGATCGCCCGCGCCCTCGTCCTTGTCCCCCGCCGCGTCGACGCCCTGCGCGATATGCGCGGATTGTTCGTGCAGATAGTTCTGCACCTCGAGTGTCTGCCAGTGGAACTTGTCCTGCTCGTAGCCGATGTCGCGCACGCAGTCGCGCACGATGCCGTCGACCTTGTCCATATAGGCGTGTAGCTTATCCTTGTCCGACAGCCCGACCTCACCGCCGATCACCACACGGTTGGTGGTCGCGAAGGTTTCGCAGGCGACACGCGCTTCCGGCTCCTCGGCGATGAACGCATCGAGGACGGCATCGGAAATGCGGTCGCAGACCTTATCGGGGTGGCCTTCGGAAACCGATTCCGAAGTGAAGACGTAATCTTTGCGGGACATGGGGGTCGTGCTCCATTGGGTTATGATTCCCGCACGTCAGGAAGCCGTTGTGCGGGCCTTTGATTAAAATGCGATATAACTCGCCCCGGGGAGGGTCAATCTGTTTTTCTGCCGCGCCTCAGAGCTGTACCGATGCCGCCACTTAACACCAGAAGGGTTAACAACCCCCAAACGGGACCTTCCTCGAACCGAACATAAACGGTCTCGGGAAGGGCACCGGGCAGATCGGCGGTAAACGCCCCCGACGTGCCCAACGGAATCGCCGCCCGAACCCGGCCGCGCGCGTCGATCAGCGCGGAAATACCGGTATTCGCGGCGCGCACCATCGGCAGGCCGGTCTCAATCGCCCGGAACCGTGCCTGCGCCAGCGCCTGTTGCGGGCCGGAAAAGGTGCCGAACCACGCATCGTTGGTCATCTGCAACAGCCAGTCGGGGCGCGTTTCGGTGCGTAGATCACGCGGAAAAATCGCCTCGTAACAGATCAGCGGAAGAGCAGACCCAAGCGCCCCCATATCCATGAGATGCGGTCCGGGACCCGCGGAGTAGCCATAGCCGTTCTGCGCCGTGAACGCCCGCAAACCGATCCGCTCCAGCAGCCACGGCAGAGGCATGTATTCACCGAAAGGCACAAGATGATGCTTGTCGTAGAGATCGGCGACCTGGCCCTTTTCGTCGAGCAGAACCGCCGTGTTGTACCCCTGCATCCCGTCCACCCGGTTGAGCCCGACCACGGCGCGCGCGGGAGCTGCCGTTTGGGCGACCTCGAACAACTCCGGCCCGGCGGCATAGAGAGGGGCTGCCACGGAGGTTTCCGGCCAGATCACCAGATCGGCGCCCTCGGGCGGCGTGACGGAGAGCGCGCGGCGGTAGAACTGGCCGACATACTCCGGGTCCCATTTGAGATGTTGCGGTGCGTTGGGTTGCACCACGCGAATGGCGTGATCGCGGTCCGGTGGCAGGGGCGCGGATTGGCGTTGCCAGCCGACCATAAAGGCGGCGGCAAAAAGCACGGCGGCCACAGCGCCAATCCGCCAAGAGCGTTGTAAAACGGCATGGGCCAAGAGAGCGGCAAGCGCAAAACTCAGCGCCGTGAGTCCGTAAGGCCCAATGAAAGCAGCAAGCTGCGCCAGCGGAGTGTCGAGCCAGATATAGCCGGGCATGGCCCATGGAAAGCCAGTGAAGATATGCCCGCGCGCGAGCTCCGCCGCACCCCAGAAACCTGCGAGGCCCGGCAGGCCGGTCTTGAGTATTTTCGCGAGGAAGAAGGCCAGGGCCCAGAACAGCGCCAGCCCCCCCGCCATGAGGAACAGCGCAAACGGGATCATCCATCCGTCACGCATCGGCTCGACAAGGAAGGGATTCACGATCCAGTTGAGCGATATGAGGAAGGTGGAAAACCCCACAAGCCAGCCGCGCAGGGCGGCCTGACCGGGCGTCAGCGCCATGCGCCAGGCGATGGCCGACATCACAAGCCCAGCGACCGCCACCGGCCAGAACCCAAGAGGCGCCTGACCGGCAGCGATCAGAAAGCCCGCCCCGAGCGCGAAGGCCCGGGGCGGGGTCAGAACATGCCGCAGCCTTGGCAGGCGCATCAGGCCTCGACTTTCGGTTTCACGGCGGAGGGCAGGCGCACACGAATGCGTTTGATCCGGCGCGGATCGGCATCGACGATCTCGAACTCGGCCCCCGACGGATGCGGGATCACCTCGCCGCGCGCGGGGACCCGACCGGAGAGCAGGAAGACCAGACCGCCCAGAGTGTCGATCTCTTCTTCTTCCTCTTCGTCGGTCAGACGCATGCCGATGGCCGCCTCGAACTCGTCGAGCGGGGCCTTGGCCTGGGCGATGAACACGCCCGGCGCGGACTGGGTCCAGAACGCATCGTCGTCGACATCGTGCTCGTCCTCGATCTCCCCGATCACCTGCTCGACAAGGTCTTCGAGCGTCACAAGCCCGTCCACGCCGCCGTATTCGTCGATCACCAGCGCCATATGCATCCGCTCCGTCTGCATCTTTTGCAGCAGTACCCCGATCGGCATCGACGGCGGCGCATAGAGCAGCGGGCGCAGCATCTTGCGCAGGTTGAACCGCTCCCCCTTGCCGTTGAAGCCATGGGTGAGGGCGAAATCCTTGAGGTGCACAAGCCCGACAGGCGTGTCCAGCGTGCCCTTGTAGACCGGCAATCGGGTCATCCCGCTTTCGCGGAACACCTCCACCAGATCCTCTTTCTTGATGTCCAGAGGCACGGCGACGATCTCCGCTTTCGGGATCGCCACGTCATCGACCCGCATCCGGCGCAGGTTAACCATGCCGGGGCGCTGCACGGGCTGAGGCGGAACCACGGAAGAGTTCGCCCCGGCCAAGGCTGTCGTGTCGGAAGTTTTGGCGGTAAATGCCGCCTTCATGCGGTCGAACCAGCCAGAGGATTTGCGCACGATGCGGCGCGTGTCGCTCTGCGGTCTGCTTATGGGGTCGATCGGCGCGCTCTGCGCTGCCGTAGAAGACCCAGGCTCGGTGTCGCCCATGCGTCCTTTCCAATATGAACAATCTGAACTGGTCTTTTCGACCGTTCGCCTAATATGGGTCCTTGACCCCCATGGTTGCAAGTATTTCGACCTCGGTCGCTTCCATAATTTCCGCGTCCCTGTCGGTTATGTGATCATAACCCAACAGATGTAACAGACCATGAACGAGCAAATGGGTGACGTGGTTGGCGAATGTCTTGTCCTGCTCCTCTGCCTCGCGCAGACAGGTTTCATAGGCAATCGCGATATCGCCCAGCTCGATGGACCCGTCGAAATCCGGCTCCGGCAGGGGCGGGCGTTCACCGGGTGCCGCACGTTCTTCGGCGGGCCAGGACAGGACGTTCGTCGCCTTGTCCTTTTCCCGGAAATCCGCGTTCAGGACCTTGATGCGCGCATCGTCACAGGCCAACACGGACCCTTCGCAAAGCTCCGCATCCAACCCGAGATGCGCAAGCGTTGCGGCCTCGGCGGCTTCCACCAAGACCTCAAGCCCCGCCTCGTCCCAGCGGTCGTCCTCAAAGATCACCTCTACGGCCACGGGGCCCTCCGACTTGCGTTACTGCGCTTCGTCGGCCTCATACGCTTCGATGATCGCGGCGACAAGCGGGTGGCGCACCACGTCTTTCGAGGTGAAGTAGTTGAACGAGATGTTTGGCAGGCCCGCGAGAATGCGCTCCGCATCCCGGAGACCGGATTGCACCCCCCGTGGCAAGTCGACCTGCGAGCGGTCGCCGGTGATCACCATGCGCGAGCCTTCACCCAAGCGGGTCAGGAACATTTTCATCTGCATGGTGGTGGCGTTCTGCGCCTCATCCAGAACCACGAACGCGCGCGACAGAGTCCGCCCGCGCATGAAGGCCAGCGGCGCGATCTCGATGGTCTTTTCCTCGCGCATCTTCTGCACTTGCTTGGCCGGGATGAAGTCGTTCAGCGCGTCGTAGAGCGGCTGCATATAGGGATCGACCTTCTCGTCCTGCGTGCCGGGCAGAAAGCCGAGACGCTCCCCCGCCTCAACCGCAGGTCGCGACAGGATGATCCGGTCGACGTGGCCGTTGATCAACATGTTCACACCCACGGCCACGGCGAGATAGGTCTTGCCGGTCCCCGCCGGACCGATGCCAAAGGCCAACTCGTGTTTGAACAGGTTGGTGACATAGTCCTTCTGCGCCGCCGTGCGCGGTTCCACCAGCTTCTTGCGGGTCTTGATCTCGACATCGCCGCCGCGGAACATCTCCATCTGATCGCCCGGCAATCCCTTGTCGCTCTCAGCCTCCCCCATGCGGATCATGCCGTCGATGTCGCCCGGCTCGATCTCGCGACCGGCTTCGAGCTTGCCGTAGAGATCCTGCAACACCGCAGAAGCGCGGCCCCGGGCGCTGCCGGTGCCCATGACGGACAACATATTGCCGCGTCGGACGATCTGGACTTCGAGCTTGTGTTCAATTTGAGCGAGGTTCCGGTCGAACTCTCCACACAGGTCAATCAACAACCTGTTGTCGTGGAATTCGAGAAGCGTTTCGTGGACTGCGTCCTGCGATTTCGGGGGTGTCAACGCGCTCAGGCCCAAATATTGTCTCCGACTCTGGAATGGCTCCTGAGTCCGATGGTGCCAAGGGATAGGGCTTCTGGCAAGCGGGGACACAAAATCTTCGCAATCGACCCGGCGAACCCCTGCTCAAAAAATGGCGCATCGCCTAATTTTTCACCAAAATACAAAACGGCCGCCCCGAAGGACGACCGTCGACTTGAGGAATCGCAGGACCGATCAGATCGGATCATAGAACGGCGAACCGTCCTTGTACGGACCGACAGCCGTATTCGGAGCCGCCGTACCGGAGCAGACCGGCATGCCGTATTTGTCGACGCGCGGGGACAGGTAGCCCTCGACCCCGTCGTCGATGATCCAGTGGTCACAGCCTTCCGGGTCGATCCAGATGCCGGCCACCAGCGTCGACAGGTGTTTCGTGTCGAAGCCGCGGTCCACGGTCTTGTCCGTCTTGTGGGATTCATACCCGGCCTCTCCCATCATCGCCTCGGTACAGGCGGTGGTGGAGCCGAGCACGGCGAGAAGGGCGATCGCTTTGATGGCTTTCATCGTCTCTCTCCTCACTTCACACAGATGATTTCGACGCGGCGGTTCTTTTGCATCCCCGCAGCGGTCGAGTTCGAGGCGATCGGCTGGCGTTCGCCATAGCCGCGCACATCGACGACATTGGCCCCGACCGAGGCCGCGATCTTGGCAACCGCATTGGCACGGTTATAGCTCAGACGCATGTTATATTCGTCGGAGGCCCGGCTGTCCGTATGACCCACGATGATATAGGCCGTGGCGCCCGCCTGCTGGAAGAAATCAGTGAGGCGTTTGCGGCCCGCAGCGGAGATCACGTATTTGTCCGTGGCGAAAAGCTGATCGGAGTTCATCACGGCACAGCTCTGCACCGGGTGGCAGGTCGGTTTGCCCTGACGGTCGCGCTTGAGGTCCATGTAGCCCTCGACCCCGTCGTCCATCACCCAGTGTTCACAGCCATCCGGATCGATCCAGATCGTCGGTTTGTACACTTCGCCATTCACCGTGCCCGGCACCATTTGCGCATTGGCCGTCGCCGCCGCAAAAGCAAGAGCGACCCCCGCGCAGAGGCCCAGCCCCCGTCGCGTTGTCTTCAGAAATTCGATGGTCACGTCTACCGTCCCCCAACTGTTTGCGTTTTCGGGCCGTTCCAAAACACGCGCCCCCTGCAGCCGTGAGACTGCTGCGCCCTACTCACCAAGATTGTGGCTAAAGGATAGCAAACTTCGGGTCCAAGTGAAGAAAAATAACCAGATATTGTGTCGCATATCTTGACGAACTCCCGCAGGCACCGGGATTGTTGCCAAGATACTCCACCCTGCGGTAAAAACTTTGCCGGTGCGCGCCGCCTGCCACCCCCGGCGGTTCTCAGCGCAGCAGGACCCCGCCCAGGGAATTCGGGCCGCTTTCGATGATTCTCACGCGCTGGATGTCCCCCACGGCGACATCGTCGGTGACGTGAACTGCATGAAGATATTCGGATTTTCCAACCATCTGCCCCGGCAGACGCCCCTTGCGTTCGAACAGAACCGAGACCTCGCGACCGACCATCGCATCCTGAAACGCGTGTTGCTGTTCGGTGATCAGCGTCTGCAAGCGATGCAGCCGTTCGGAGGCCACATCGGGGTCGATCATCTTCGCCTCTTTCTCGGCGGCGGGCGTACCCGGGCGCGGCGAGTATTTGAACGAGAACGCAGAGCCATAACCGACCTCACGCACGAGGCTCATCGTGTCCTCGAAATCCTGATCCGTCTCGCCGGGGAAACCGACGATGAAGTCGCCGGACATGGCGATGTCAGGCCGCGCGGCGCGGATGCGTTCGATCAGGCGAAGATATTCCTCGGCGGTGTGTTTGCGGTTCATCGCCTTGAGGATTTTGTCGGAGCCGGACTGCACCGGAAGATGCAGGTAAGGCATGAGCTTGTCGCAATCGCCATGCGCCGCGATCAGGTCGTCTTCCATGTCGTTCGGATGCGAGGTGGTGAAGCGGATGCGCTCCAAACCATCGACCTTTGCAAGCGCGCGAATGAGCCGCGCCAACCCCCATGTGCCGCCCTCTCCTGCGCCGTGATAGGCATTCACATTCTGCCCCAAGAGGGTGATCTCCCGCACACCGCGCTCCACCAGATCGCGCGCCTCATCGAGCACGCGCTCAACCGGGCGCGACACCTCGGCACCACGGGTATAGGGCACAACGCAGAAGGCACAGAACTTGTCACAGCCCTCCTGCACGGTCAGAAACGCCGCAGGGGCCCGTTTCGCCTTGGGCCGGGATTTCAGTTTCTCGAACTTGTCCTCTTCCGGGAAATCCGTATCGAGCGCCTTTTGCCCGTGCCCGGCCTTCGCCTCAAGCTCCGGCAGGCGGTGATAGCTCTGCGGTCCCACGACGAGATCGACCATCGGCTGGCGCCGCATGATCTCTTCACCCTCGGCCTGGGCCACACAGCCCGCCACGCCGATCTTGAGATCGGGATTGGCAATCTTGAGGTCTTTGTAGCGGCCAAGTTCGGAATAGACCTTTTCCGCCGCCTTCTCGCGAATATGGCAGGTGTTCAAAAGGATCATGTCCGCCTCTTCCGGCGAAGACACTTCGGTATAGCCCGACCCGCCCAGCGCTTCGGCCATGCGTTCGCTGTCGTAGACGTTCATCTGACAGCCATAGGTCTTGATATAGAGCTTCTTGGTGGTGCTCGGCGTCTCGGACATGGGCATGGGTCCACGAATGCTGGGAATTGAGGCGGTGTCCTAGCGCAAGAGGGCCAAGAGGGCAAGCGCCTCGGACCGGACCGCCATAAGCAGGCTCATGACGAAATTGTTTCCACAATCCTTGCAATCCCCTGCCCTTCATGCATTTTTTACCGGAAACGGGGACACTGCCCCGGCAAAGGATTTTCATGCGATACGACAGCCTCGACACGTTTCTCACCGACGGCAAGGACGCCCTTTTGAAAGGGCCGATCGCGATGATCTTTGCCGAAGATCTCGTGGAAGTGGACACGACGCTGCGCCATCACCTCTCGCTGGGGTTCAAACAGGTGATCCTGTTCGCCCCCGACGAACTGAAACTCCCCGAGGGGCTGGAAGCGAAAATCCACCGCATCCGCTACGCCACTCGCGCGCCGGAGATGCTCACCAAAGCAGTCAACCGGATCATCGCCGCCGCGCCGGGGATCTGGATGTATTACTGCTACAATGCGGAATACCTGTTCTTCCCGTTCTGCGAGACCCGCACCATCACCGACATGCTGACCTTCCACACCGAGGAACGCCGCGATGCGATGCTGTGTTATGTCGTCGATCTCTACGCCGACGATTTGAACGCGCATCCCAATGCCGTCTCGCTCGAAGACGCCCATCTCGACCGCTCGGGCTATTACGCCCTGGGGCGCCCCGATGCCGCAGGGCGTGCGAAAGAGCGGCAGCTCGACTTTTTCGGCGGGCTGCGGTGGCGGTTTGAAGAGCACATGCCGCCACACCGCCGCCGCATCGACCGGATCGCGCTTTTCAAGGCGAAAAAGGGGCTCCGGCTCAGCGAGGAACATCTGTTCGGCGACGAGGAATACAACACCTACGCCTGCCCCTGGCATCACAACCTGACCGCCACCATCGTGTCCTTCCGCACCGCCAAGGCACTCAAGACCAACGCCGGATCGACCTATGACATTTCCACCTTCCGCTGGCACAATTCCATCGAGTTCGAATGGCACAGCCAGCAATTGCTGGATTTGGGCCTGATGGAACCGGGGCAGTGGTTCTAAGAGCGTTTTGGCAAAGCCAAAACGCGTGACCACGCCTCAAAAAGCGCAGCGTTTCTAAAACATCCGCATGTGAGGCAGCGTTTTCCTAGAAAAACGCGTTCACATGCGGTTCTTGCGATTGGTTTTGCGGCTTTTTCCCACCATCGGGTTGCATTTCACAGATCACCGCCTATCCTTTCGCGCAATCGTCATTGGGCACCCGTAAAGACGCGGCCCCAAAAACTCACCCCGAACAGTTAGGACTCTTCATGACCGAAGTTAAATCGGGCGACAAAGTTCGTATTCACTACACCGGCACGCTCGCAGACGGCACCGTGTTCGACAGTTCCGAAGGCCGCGAACCGCTCGAATTCACCGTCGGCTCCGGCCAGATCATTCCGGGCATGGACAAGCACCTGCCGGGCATGACCGTGGGCGAAAAGAAAACCATCGTCGCTGTCGCCGATGAGGCCTATGGCCAGCGTCACCCCGATGCACAGCAAGCCGTGCCGCGCGCCCAGATCCCGGCGGAGATCCCGCTTGAGGTTGGCCTTCAGCTTCAGATGCAGTCCCCGACCGGTCAGGTGATCCCCGTCACCGTGGTCGAAGTGACCGACGAGGAAGTGACGCTCGACGCCAACCACCGTCTGGCGGGCGAGGACCTCACCTTCGCGATCGAGCTGGTGGAAATCGTCTGAAGCTGAGTATTTCTCAGCAAAGGAAACAGGGCGGCGCGCGATAGGCGGGCCGCCTTTTTCATTGATCGGGCGCGGGTTTGGCGTCAAATGGCGGTATGAACCCCGAGTTTTTGCCAGACTGTTCGAACTGTGCCGCGCTCTGTTGTCTGGCGCTGGCCTTCGATGCCGACGAGATGTTCGGCCACGACAAACCGGCGGGCCTGCCCTGTCACAATCTCGATGGGTTCTCCTGCTCCATTCACGCCGATCTTGCGGACAGGGGCTATCGCGGCTGTGTCGCCTTCGATTGTCTTGGCGCGGGGCAGCGGGTGACGGCGCTGTTTTCCG
Organism: Celeribacter ethanolicus; assembly: GCF_001550095.1. Taxonomy (GTDB): domain Bacteria; phylum Pseudomonadota; class Alphaproteobacteria; order Rhodobacterales; family Rhodobacteraceae; genus Celeribacter; species Celeribacter ethanolicus. Next base: position 178,246 of record NZ_LRUC01000020.1, read on the forward strand.
AAGACTGGCAGAAGCGACCCAAGCTCACCGCCCCGATGATGGAGGCGTTCCGTCAGATGCGTGCGGTGCAGAGCCTGCATCAGATGCTTCTGACCGCCGGGGCCTTGCCCCTGCCCGATGACACGCGCGCGGAGTTGCGGGACCGAATTGCGGATCTGGAGGTGGCGAAGACGGAGCTTGCGGCATTGGCGCGCTTCGATCCGGCCGAAGCAAAGCGATGGCTCAAGAGCCTTGCCCCGTTGCTCAGACCGGCAGGGTAAACGCCGCCCGCGCCGCCACCGCCTTGGCATGATGCGCACAGCCGGGGTGATGATCGTTGACCATGCCCATGGCCTGCATGAAGGCATAGCAGGTGGTCGGCCCAACGAATTTCCAACCCTTTTTCTTGAGCGTTTTTGACAGGCGTTGCGAGGTCGGCGTCTGGGCCACCACCTCGCCGCCGCTCTCGTCCGTTTCCGGCGCGAAGGACCAGAAGAAAGCGGCCAAAGAGCCATGTTCGCGCTCCATCTCTATGGCGCGGGCGGCGTTGTGGATCACCGCTTCGATCTTGCCCCGATGCCGCACGATGCCCTTGTCCTGCACCAGACGCTCGACATCCTCGGGGCCGAACTCCGCCATCCGGTGAAAATCGAACCCTGCAAAGGCGGCGCGGAAATTCTCGCGCTTTTGCAGGATGGTCCACCACGACAGGCCTGACTGGAAGCCTTCGAGACAGATCTTCTCGAACAGGCGGATGTCATCGGCGACCGGGTAGCCCCATTCTTCGTCGTGGTAGCGGATGTATTCAGGATCGGAAGCGCACCAGCAGCACCGGCTCACCCCGTCACTTGCGACAAACAAACGCTCCATGACATTCTCCCACATGATAAAAGCCCCGCCAGAGGGCAGGGCTTTCTCATAACTGTCAAGCTGTTCGCCCGGTCTTTTCCGCTCAGGCTTTTCCGCTCAGTGGCGCGATTTCGGACGCAACCGGATCACCACATCGACGGAGGCGATCTCCATCCCCTCAGGCGGCGCCGGCAGGCGTTCGATCTTCAGCTCTTCGGACGGTGCATCGGTCAACTCGCCCTTGTCTTCCCAGAAGAAATGCGGGTGCTCGTCCATGTTGGTGTCGAAATAGCTGCGGGAGCCATCGACCGTGACCTCCTGCATCAGACCGGCCTGACAGAAGGCGCGAAGCGTGTTGTAGACGGTCGCGAGAGAGACTTTCTCCCCCGCATCGCGGGCGGCATCGAACAGGCTTTCGGCCGTGACGTGCCGGTCATGGCCATCGCCCACCAGAAGCGTCGCCAGCGCGATCCTTTGACGCGTCGGGCGCACACCGGCAGTCGCAAGCCAAGCTGCACCGCGACGGGTTTCGATGTTTTCGGTCTGGGTCATGGGCGTCCAATTCCTGGGAATACCGATGGAATATACAGGATCAGCCCCGCAAATTTCAATTGGAAATCCTCTAATTCTTATTTCACATGTGTTTCACCGTGTCGAAAGCGCGTCAAAAACGCCGCTCGTCTCCAGCCCTGTTGCGCTTGCGTGCGCGGGGGCCGGGGTGATAGAGGGGATACGACTTTGAAAGATGATGAGGAAGGCAAGGGCGTTCATGGCCGATTACCCCACGAGTTTCACCAAGGAAGACCTGCTCAAATGTGCGGCAGGCGAGCTCTTTGGACCGGGCAACGCACAACTTCCGGCGCCGCCGATGCTGATGATGGACCGGATCACCGAAATTTCCGGTGATGGCGGACTGCATGGCAAGGGCCATGTGGTGGCGGAATTCGACATCACGCCGGATCTGTGGTTCTTCGAATGCCATTTTCCCGGCAACCCGATCATGCCCGGCTGTCTCGGTCTCGACGGGCTGTGGCAGCTCACCGGCTTCAACCTCGGCTGGCGCGGCTGGCAGGGGCGTGGCTATGCGCTTGGCGTCGGCGAAGTGAAGCTCACCGGCATGGTGCGCCCGGATCGGAAGATGCTGACCTACAAGGTCGATTTCAAGAAAGCCGTGCAAAGCCGCCGCCTGACCATGGGCGTGGCCGACGGCATCGTCGAAGCCGACGGCGAAGTGATCTATCAGGTCACCGATATGAAGGTTGCGCTGTCCGAGAGCTGATCTCGGACCGACCGTCAAGGAACATATAGGGAAGGAACAGGCCATGCGTCGCGTCGTCGTCACCGGGTTGGGGATCGTCTCCTCCATCGGCAATACTGCCGAAGAGGTGCTTGCCTCTTTGAAAACCGGGAAATCCGGCATCACCGCCAATGAGGACATGAAGGAATACGGCTTCCGTTCGCAGGTCGCCGGGTCCATCGACATCGACATCAAGGAACATGTCGACAAGCGCGCCCTGCGTTTCATGGGGCCGGGGGCAGCCTATGCCTATATCGCCATGAAACAGGCGATTGCCGACTCGGGCCTCGAAGAGAGCGAAGTCGTGAACCCGCGCACCGGTCTGATCGCTGGCTCCGGCGGCCCGTCCACCTCCGCCATGCTGACCGCGCATCAGTCGGTTCTGAACACCAAATCCACCAAACGCGTCGGACCGTTCGCGGTGCCCAAATGTATGGGCTCCACCATCTCGGCCAACCTCGCGACCGCCTATCAGATCAAGGGCATCAACTATTCGATCACCTCGGCCTGTTCGACCTCCCTGCACTGCATCGGCAATGCAGCGGAGCAGATCATGATGGGCAAACAGGACGTGATGTTCGCGGGCGGTGGCGAGGAACTCGACTGGACCCTGTCCTGCCTGTTCGACGCCATGGGCGCGATGTCGTCCAAATATAACGACACGCCTGAGAAAGCCTCCCGTGCGTTTGACGCGAACCGTGACGGGTTCGTGATCTCCGGCGGCGGTGCGATCCTCGTGCTCGAAGAGCTGGAACACGCCAAGGCGCGCGGCGCGAAAATCTACGCCGAAGTGACCGGCTTTGCCGCCACCTCCGACGGCGCCGACATGGTCGCCCCCTCGGGCGAAGGCGGCGAACGGGCGATGCGTCTGGCGCTTTCCACGCTCGAAGAAGGCCGCAAGGTCGGCTATATCAACGCGCATGGCACCTCGACCCCCGTCGGCGACGTGGGCGAGGTCGAAGCGGTGCGCCGCGTCTTCGGTGAAGGCCAGACCCCGGTGATTTCCTCGACGAAATCCATGACCGGCCACTCCCAGGGCGCCACCGGCGCGCAAGAGGCGGTCTATTGTTTGCTGGCGCTGCAGAACGATTTCATCATCCCGTCGATCAACGTCGAAACGCTTGATCCGGCGATCCGCGAGGGTGAGATCGCCACGAAACTGGTGGAAAATGCGGGCCTCGATACGGTGATGACCAACTCGTTTGGGTTCGGCGGCACCAACGGCTCGATGTTGTTGTCGAAATATCTTGGGTAAAAACACAAATGGCTGATCTTCTCAAAGGCAAACGCGGGCTCGTGATGGGCGTCGCCAATGAGCGCTCCATCGCATGGGGCATCGCGAAAGCCTGTGCCGACGAGGGCGCAGAGCTGGCGTTTACCTATCAGGGCGAAGCCTTCGGCAAACGCCTCGAACCGCTCGCGGCTTCCGTCGGCTCCGACACGATGGTCGATGTGGATGTCACCAATCCGGAGCAAATGGACGCGGCCTTTGCGGCGCTCAAGGCGAAATGGGGCAAGCTCGATTTCGTCGTCCACGCCATCGCCTACTCGGACAAATCCGAACTCACCGGACGCTTCCGTGACACCACCGAGGCAAATTTCAAGAATTCGCTGCATATCTCGTGTTTCAGCTTCATCGATGTCGCCAAACGCGCCTCCGAGTTGATGACCGAGGGCGGCACCTTGATGACGCTGACATTTGCGGGCTCGAACATGGTCGTGCCGAATTACAACGTGATGGGCGTGGCCAAGGCGGCGCTCGAATCTTCGGTGCGCTACCTCGCCAACGATCTCGGCCCTGAGGGCATCCGCGTCAACGCGATTTCCCCCGGTCCGATGAAAACCCTTGCAGGCTCTGCCATCGGTGGCGCGCGCCGGACGTATAAGCACGCCGAACAAAACGCCCCAATGCAATCCAACGCCACGCTCGAAGCAGTCGGCGCCACGGCGGTCTATCTGGCCTCTGACGGCGGCGCCTACACCACCGGCGAGATCATCCGCGTCGATGGCGGCTATCACATCATGGGCATGCCCCGGATCGAAAACCTCTAAACCATTTGCCGGACGAGTCTTGGCCAGACGAGTTTTGGCCAGACGATTGTTTGAACCCCGCCTCTTCGGCGGGGTTTTCATTTTGAGTATTTGCCGAAGCAAAGGAAACATGACGCCACGTTTCACGCGCCGCCCGGAAAAACTGACGTAGCCTCTCCCCAGGGGGGGAGAGAGCCATCATGTACGATTACATCATCATCGGCGCCGGATCGGCGGGCTGCGTTCTGGCGAACCGGCTGTCGGGCGACACGGGCAAACGCGTATGCCTGATCGAAGCGGGCGGCAAGGATCGCTCGCCCTTCATTCACATTCCTTTGGGGCTGGCGGTTCTGGCACGACTCAGGGGAGTGAACTGGAACCATCGCACCGCGCCCGAGTCGGCGCTGAACGGGCGACGGCTGTTCTGGCCGCGCGGACGGGTACTGGGCGGGTCTTCCTCGATCAATGCGATGATCTACATCCGCGGTCATCGGGAGGATTACCACGGATGGGCGCGTGCGGCAGGTGAGAACTGGGACTGGGCACGGGTGCTGGAACTGTTCAAACGGCTGGAAAGCAATGCCCAGCTTGCCGGTGACTTTCATGGCAGCGAGGGACCTTTGTCGGTCTCCGACCTCCGCAGCCCCAACCCGCTCTCGAACGCCTTCGTCAAAGCCGGGTGCGAGGCCGGTTTCTCAGAGCGACGCGATTTCAACGGCGCGGATCAGGAGGGCGTCGGCCTCTATCAGGTCACCCAGAAAGACGGGCAACGGTTCTCGACCGCTCGGGCCTTTCTCGATCCAGCGCGCCATCGCGACAATCTCGACATCCTCACCGGCGCGCAAGTGACGCGTGTGCTGTTCGACGGGCGTCGTGCCGATGGCGTGGCGTTGACAGACCGCGAACTCCGGCTCAATCCCGGCGGCGAAGTGATCCTGTCCGGCGGCGCTATCAACTCGCCGCAGCTTTTGATGCTGTCCGGCATCGGCCCCGGCGAGACGTTGCGCAACCACGGGATCGAGGTCTTGCATGATCTGCCCGAGGTTGGGCGCAATCTGGCGGATCATCTCGACATCACGGTGATGTCTGCGGCGGCGGATCGCCTGCCCATCGGCATTGCCCCCTTCTACCTGCCGCGTGTGCTCCGGGCGGCATGGCAGTTTGCCCGACAGAGGCAGGGTGAACTGACCTCGAATGTCGCCGAGGCGGGCGGGTTTGTGCGCTCAGACCCTGAGCGCGACCGGCCCAATCTGCAATTTCATTTCATCCCGGCCTATCTGCGCGATCACGGGCGCAAGACCTCGTATGGCTATGGCATGACCCTGCATGTCTGCGATCTGCTGCCCGGCTCGCGCGGCACGATCACGCTGGCCTCTCCCGATCCGCTGAAGCCTCCGAGGATCGACGCGAATTATCTCAGCGCGCCCGAGGATGTGGAGACACTTCTGGCGGGTCTCAAGCAGGCGCGGCAGGTGATGCAGGCCCCTGCCCTCGCCCGCCATGTCAAAGCCGAGCTTTTTCCGGGACCGGACATACAGGGCGATACCGCCCTGATCGACGACATCCGCGCGCGGGCGGAGACGATTTATCACCCGGTCGGCACCTGTCGCATGGGGATGGACGCCGGATCGGTGGTCGACCCGGAGGGCCGTGTGCGCGGGGTTGAGGGGCTTCGGGTGGTCGACGCCTCAATCATGCCCACGATCATTGCGGGCAACACCAATGCGCCGACGATGATGATCGCAGAGAACATCGCCGATCGGATGGGCGCCCCCGCACGACTGCTTTGAGCTTAGTGGCAGCCGCCCGGCCCGCAACCGTCGCAGCCCTCACAAGCCCGCGCCCGGCCCTTCATCTCGATGAATTTCTCGTCCCAGGCCTCGCCGTCGCCGAATTCCAGAAAATGCTGATACTGCTCATGGCGATCCGGCAGGGCGCGGGCGTGTTTGATCGGGCACCAGTAATATTCCGTCCGCCCCGCCACCTCGCGCACATAGGCCAGAAGGCCGTTGCAATAGCCGCAATAGACGCAGTTCAGCTTCTGCATGAAGTTGAGATAGGTGAGCTTGTGCCGGTCCACCGCGATGTATTTTTTACGCTGCACTTTCGGGATGCCATAGACCGGAAAACAGATCGCCTGATAGACCGTCACGAAGAGATCCATCAGTGCAAAAGGGATGATCAGCCCGTAGATCACCGGCGCCGTCACGATCTCCCAGGGCCGCGCACGGCGCAGAAACACCGACCAGCGCACCTTGAGCGCCCGGCCACGGCGACGGGCCTCCTCTTCGAAGACCACCCGGCCGTTGCTCAGATGATACTGGAATTTTTCGCGTGCCTCGACCGCCTCCTTTTCGAGCTGCACCTGCAACTCGCGCAGGCTCTCGCGCAGTTTCTCCACCGTGCCGTTCATCGGGCCCTCCAGCCTCTTTGCGTTCCGTCCCGACAAGGTAAGGCGTTTCGTGGAAAAAACGAAACCATCCTTGCACGGGCCCATCGCTTCCCGGCGAAGTGTTGCTCCATGACGTCCACTGTTGGCCCCCGGGAAACAATGCGTTGAGCCCCGGCTCGCGCCCGCCTGGGCGGGCCATTCGCACCCCGATTGCCACATTCTCGCCACATTCAGGGCCGATCACATCCGACACAGACATAAAAAGGCCGCAATTCGACTCACCATGACCTTTCTCCTGCTTGCCATCGCGCTCGGGCTTTTCGCCCTGCCGCTCGTGACGCGCCCCCTGACAAGCCAGGGACGCATTCGCGCGAGCGGGTTCAATGGTGCGGGCGTGATCGTCGGGTTTGTCATCACCGTTGCGGTCGTTTCCCTGACCTCGCCGCGCTTCGGTTTCGGCTTTGTCCTTGCCGTGATGCTGCATGAACTAGGCTCGGCCTATGCCTGTCGCATCATCGGCCACGAGGTCGCCCGCGTGCGCCTCATTCCCCTGCCGTTACTGGCCGCACCGCGTTCCGACCGCCCCTTCGGCCATGCGCTCGAGGAAAGCTTCACAGCACTCTACGCCCCGGCGCTCGCCATCGTACCGATGGTGCTGTGCTTCGGGCTGTTTCCCATCCTCGCCCCCATCGCTCCAATGGTGGCCAATCTATTGCGCGTGACGGCAATCATGCTCGGGACGTTCAACTTCATCATGCTCCTGCCCTTCCTGCCGTTTGCGGGCGGGCGGGTGATGCGGGCCATCTCGGGCGCCTTCTGGCCCCGGTTCGGCACCACCGTCACCCTCTTCATGACCGCCGCCTTCACCTCTGCGGCGCTGCGCGATCACTCCATCGCCATGGCGCTTCTGGCCGCCGCCGGTCTCCAGAGCCTGTGGCACCGGCGCCAACCGGAACAGGCCCCGCTGAGTTCCAACGAGGCGCTGCTGGTCATGGCCTGTTACGCCTTCGTTCTCACCGTGCATTACCTCGGCGGCTCATGGCTCCTGAACGGGCTGCGCTAGGGCTTTCGTCCCGGACACGGACGTGACAGTCTGCGCCCAAAGGAGATCCCAATGGTTCAGCATTTCACCACGAAAGACGGATTGAAACTCGCCTATGACATTCAGGGCGACGGCGCGCCGCTGCTCTGTCTCGCCGGGCTGACCCGCAACATGGACGATTTCGAGCCGGTGGTGGATCATTTCGCCGACCGGGCTCAGGTCATCCGCCTCGACAGTCGCGGCCGTGGCGCCTCCGATTACGATCCGGCCTTCATGAATTACACCATCCCGCAGGAGGCGGCGGACGCTTTGGCGCTGCTCGATCATCTCGGGATCGACAAGGCCGCGATCCTCGGCACCTCGCGCGGCGGGCTGATCGCCATGGGATTGACCGCGGCGGCGAAACATCGGCTCTCCGGCGTGCTCCTGAACGACATCGGCCCGGAGCTCGACCCGTCCGGCCTCAGCCACATCATGGACTATCTCGGTCGCCCCTCCGCCTACAAAAGCTTCGACGATGCTGCCGAAAAACTGCCGAAAGCCCTCGGCGCGCAGTTCCCGAACGTCTCCCATGAACAATGGCGGAGCTATGCGCGGCGGATCTGGGCCGAGGGCGAGCGGCGTCTGGAACTGCGTTACGACCCGAAACTGCGCGACGCGATCGAGGCCCAGAGTGTCACCGGCGCGGTCGATCTCTGGCCCTTCTTCGACGCCTTCGAAGACCTGCCTCTGGCCCTGTTGCGCGGAGAGAACTCCAACCTCCTGTCGCGCGCCTGCGTGGCGGAGATGCAGCGCCGCCGCCCCGACATGATCTCAGCCGAGGTCAGGGATCGCGGCCATGTGCCCTTTCTCGACGAACCCGAAAGTCTCGATGTCATCGCGCGGTTTCTGGAGGCCCTGTCATGAGGATTGCGCTCGACAACATCACGCTCAATGTCGAGATCACCGGACCGGAAAACGGCGCGCCCGTGGTCTTCGCCCATGCGCTCGGCACCAATCTGCACCTCTGGGATGCGGTTCTGCCGCATCTGCCCGGCGGCCTGCGGCTCATCCGCTACGACCTGCGCGGGCATGGCCTCTCGGATGTGCCGAAAGGCCCCTATGCCATGGGCACGCTGGTGCGCGACGCGGAGCGGCTGCTCGACACGTTGAAGGTGAAAGACGCGGTTTTCGTCGGGATTTCCATCGGCGGTCTGATCGCACAGGGGCTCGCAGTCAAGCGGCTCGATCAGGTCCGCGCGCTGGTGCTGTCAAACACAGCGGCCAAGATCGGCGCGCGCAGCATTTGGGACAAACGCATCGCCGAGATCCGCGACAAGGGGCTTCAAAGCATCGTCGCCCCCACGCTCGAACGCTGGTTCGCCCCCGGATTTCGCAAGACGGACACCGCGAAACGCTGGGGCCAGTCCATTCTCGACACCCCGGTTGAGGGCTATCTCGGTTGTGCCGCCGCCATTGCCGGGACGGATTTCTACACGCCGACCTCGGGGCTTCGGCTGTCCTGCCTCGGCATCGCGGGAGGCTATGACGGCTCGACCCCACCCGATCTGGTACGCGAGACTCTGGGCGTCATTCCCGGGTCTCGGTTCGAATTGATGCGCCGTTCCGGTCACCTGCCGCCCGTCGATGCGCCGGAGGACTATGCCGCGCTTCTGGGCCGGTTCCTGACCGAGATCGCCCATGTGAAACGCGATCCCAATCCGCATGATCACATCCCCGATCTCGGGTCCGGTCACGACCATCATCACAACGATCATCATGGTCATCATCATGACCATCACGATCATGATCATTCCGGAGGCTGTCACCATGACTGACCCGAGCGTCCTCCTGATCCACGGCTCCGCCCATGGCGCGTGGTGTTGGCGCGATCTTCTCGCGGAATTGCACGCCCGTGGCCTCAAGGCCCGCGCGCTCGACCTGCCCTCCCATGGCGCGGATCGAACGCCTTACGACGAGATCGGCCTCGACAGCTATCGAGACGCGATCCTCGCCGACATGCGCCGCGCGGCGCAGGACCATCCGGTGCTCGGCCTGATCGAGAAGACCGAAGACGGGCGGGCCTTTCGCTTCAAACCCGAGGCAGGCGTCGAGGCCCTGTGTCACGACTGTTCCGAAGAGGTGAAAACCTACGTCCGCGATCATATCGGCCCGCAAGCGATCCGCCCGCAGGAAACGCCCCTGCGCGTCACCCCTGCCTCCACCGCCCGGCCCCGGCATTATGTCATTTGCGAAAACGACCGGGTGATCCCGCCCGCCGAACAGCGTAAGATGTGTGCGGACTGGCCCGCGAGCACCGTCCATTCCCTGTCCTCTGGCCATTCCCCCTATTTCGCCCAGCCCGCGCGGCTGGCCGATACGCTGGCGCATATTCTGCACCGGAGCGGATAGACAGAAGCCCCCCGACAGGTCACAAAGGCCGGGTTGTTTTCAGGAAAGCCCCATGCCCCGCAATCTGCCGCTGATTTTCATCGTCACCACCGTGCTGATCGACGGCTTGGGCATCGGGCTGATCTTTCCCGTCCTGCCGACCCTGATCCGCGAGTTGACCGGCCAGACGCTCGCCGATGCCGCACTTTGGGGCGGGGTTCTGGCCACCGGCTTTGCCGTGATGCAGTTCTTCTTCGGGCCCCTCGTCGGCAATCTCTCCGATCGCTTCGGCCGCAAACCCGTGCTGATCGCCGCGCTTTTCGTGATGATGATCGACTATCTGATCATGGCGCGGGCGCACACCATCTGGCTTTTGCTGATCGGGCGGCTGATCGCCGGGATCTCCGCCGCCACACCGGGCACCGCCGCCGCCTTCATGGCCGACATCTCCAAACCCGACGAGCGCGCCCGCAACTTCGGCTATGTCCATGCCGCGCTCGGCATCGGTTTCGCCCTCGGCCCCGTGATGGGCGGCATGCTCGCCACCATCGACACCCGCGCGCCGTTTTATGCCGCCGCCGCCGTCGCCGGCCTCAACATGGTCTTCGGCCTGATCGTCATGCCCGAAAGTCTCGCTCCCGAAAAACGCCGCGCCTTCGACTGGCGTCGCGCCAACCCCTTCGGCGCCTTCCGCGCCATCGGACGGCTGAGGGGCCTCACCGGCCTGCTCATCGTCTTCGCTCTCTACGAGACGGCCTATTTCGTCTACCCGGCGATCTGGTCCTTCTATACCGAGGAGCGTTTCGGCTTCGACACAGCCACCATCGGGCTCACACTCTTCGCTTTCGGCGCGACCATGGGGCTGGCACAGGCCGTACTGGTCGGCCCCTTGGTCAAACGCTTCGGCGCCTACCGTGTCGCGATGGGCGGCATCCTGCTCGACGCGCTTGTATTCCTCACCTTCGGCCTCACCACAAGCGTGCCGATGGTCTGGATCATGTCCGTACTCTCCGGCATTTCCGCGATCTCCATCCCGGCGCTGCAATCCATGATGAGCGGCGCCACCCCCGACGATCAACAGGGCGAGTTGCAGGGCGTCACCGGCTCACTCGCCGCGCTTGCTACCATCATCAGCCCGCTGGTGATGACCGAGATCTTCGCCACGTTCTCCCGCCCCGGCACCGGCTATTACCTGCCCGGCGCACCGTTCCTGGTGTCGCTGGTCATCGTTCTGATCGGTGGCGCAATCCTCTGGAGCTGGCAACGGCGACACGGGCGGATCTGACCCGGCACGTTCGCGCCTGTTCACACTTCGTTGTCCAGTTTGATCTGGATACGAGACGGCAAGGCGATTCCGTGTTAGAGTCCTCGTGCAAAAAGGAGGAAAAACCATGACACGCCATATCACCGACACGTCCCATCGTGCCCCCGGCAGCGGTCGCCTCGTGCATTTCCTTGCGCTCGACCGTGGTGCTGCCCGCTCCCGTATGTGGGACAAAATGGACCGTGATCGCAAAGAGGCGAAAACCGCCTCCCGCGTGAAACAGTTCCTGCGGATCGACCGCGGTCGATCCGCCTGAGTCGTCTTGAAGCCATCCGATACGGGTCCGTTTCCGACGGGCCCGTTCTCTTGCCGCACAGTGCGACCTTTGGTTTGCATATTCGTGCCGAAAACTCTTTGCAAACCCCTCCACTCAAATCCCGATTGCAAATATTGATTCAAAAATCTGTGCACAGATGCATACCGGGTATGCTCCTGCAAAAATTCCGCAAAAGTGACTGGAAGCCCCCCGCGTCCCGCGCATAGTGCGCGCAATGAAGGACAACTCGGGGAGGAGGCTGGCCTTATAAAATTACCCCTCTCTCCCCGTGACCGCATTCCACAATGGAGAGACCGTCGTGACCACTGCCCGCCGCCCCGTGCCGCAATCCCTGCAATCCAAGATCATGTCCGCCGAAGATGCCGCCAGCCTCGTCGAGAATGGCGCCACCGTCGGCATGAGCGGGTTCACCGGTTCGGGCTACCCCAAGGCGGTGCCTCTCGCACTTGCGGCCAAGATCGAGGAACGTCACGCCCAGGGCGAGAAGTTCCGCATCAAGATCTGGTCCGGCGCTTCGACCGGTCCCGAACTTGACGGCGCGCTGGCCAAGGCCGACGGCATTGATTTCCGCCTGCCCTATAACTCCGATCCGATCGCCCGCGAACGGATCAACAAGGGCGAGATGAAATATTTCGACATGCACCTGTCGCAGGTCGCGCCGATGGCCTGGCAGGGTTTTCTCGGCAAGCTCGACACCGCCATCGTCGAAATCTCCGGCATCACTCCCGAGGGCGATCTGATCCCCTCGTCGTCCATCGGCAACAACAAGACCTGGCTGGAATGCGCCGACAAGATCATCCTCGAACTGAACTCCTGGCAGAGTGAATATCTCAACGGGATGCACGACATCTATTACGGCACCGCCTTGCCGCCGAACCGCGTCGGCATCCCGCTGATCAAACCCGACGACCGCATCGGCCAGCCGCATTTCAAGGTCGATCCGTCGAAGATCGTCGCCATCGTCGAGACCGACACGCCGGACCGCAACGCGCCTTTCGCGAAACCGGACCAGACCGCTCTGGACATCGCCGGTCACCTGCTTGAGTTCCTGAACCACGAGCTGAAAATGGGCCGGATGCCGAAAGAGCTTCTGCCGCTGCAATCCGGCGTCGGCAACGTGACCAACGCCGTGCTCGCCGGTCTTCTCGACAGCCCGTTCGAAAACATGACCGCCTTCACCGAGGTGATTCAGGACGGCATGCTCGACATGCTCGACGCGGGCAAGCTGCGCATGGCCTCCGCCACCGCCTTCTCGCTCTCGCCCGAGGCCGCCATGAAGTTCAATGCCGAAGCGCATCGCTACCGCGACAAGCTGATCCTGCGGCCGCAGGAAATCTCCAACCACCCGGAGCTGATCCGGCGGCTGGGCTGTGTCGCGATGAACGGTCTGATCGAGGCCGACATCTACGGCAACGTCAACTCGACCCACGTCATGGGCTCGCGCATTCAAAACGGCATCGGCGGCTCGGGCGATTTTGCCCGCAACGCCTTTGTGTCGATCTTCATGACCCCCTCGACCGCCAAGGGCGGCGCGATCTCCGCCATCGTCCCGATGGCCAGCCATGTCGATCACATCAACCAGGACGTTCAGGTCATCGTCACGGAACAGGGCCTCGCCGATCTGCGCGGCCTCGATCCGAAACAGAAGGCTGAGTTGATCATCGAGAAATGCGCCCACCCCGCCTATCGCGACATGCTGCGCGACTATTACGAGCGCGCCAAGAAAAGCTCATTCGGTGGCCATGCGCCCCACGACCTGCGCGAGGCGCTGAGCTGGCACCAGCGTTTCATCGACACCGGCTCGATGAAGTAAGAGCAACAATAAGAGCAAAGGCCCTCCTCGCGAGGGCCTTTTTGTTTCAGGTGTCTCCCTTCCCGTACATGACAAGGTCCGACACTTTGCCGACACTTGTCCGACGGAAAGCCGACACCGGTTTCAGCCCTTGCTTTGCCCCCGGAACCGCGTCAACCGGAACGGCGTCGGATCGACAATGGGGGCAGCCCCGGTGACAATATCTGCCATCAGATGCCCCGCCCCCGGCCCGGTTCCGAACCCATGGCCGGAGAACCCCGAGGCGATGTAGAAATTCGGTCGGTTCGGCACCTCGGAAATCACCGGTACCGCATCGGGCGTGGCATCAATCAGCCCGGCCCAGCTCTGCACCGGCTTGAGCTTTCCAAACCCCGGATAGGCCTTGACCGTATTGGCCCAGGCGTTTTTCAGATCGCGTTTGACGGGTTTGGGATCGAGCGTCCGCACCAGCTCGAACGGTGTAATTTCATCGTTTTCCCAACGCCTTGCCCGCTTCCAGTCTTCAAAGAAATAGGGTGTCAGGCCGAGGCGATATTCATGCATGGATTTCAGCGCCGTCGGCAGGAAATCGAAAAACAGCCGAAAACTATCCAGCGTCAGAGGCGCAAGGTTGTCATTGCGAATCGCCACCGAATAGCCCCCGTCGAGACGACGGCGAAAGGCGAAATCCGGCCCACCGACCGCGAGATCGGGCAGGCTCTCGTCGGGCGCTGTGCGCATCACTGTATTGATCACCGGCAGGGTCGGAAAATTCAGCCCCATATTGCCCGCAAACAACCGCGACCACGCGCCGCCCGCCAAGACAACAGCACCACAGCGGATCGCCCCCCGCTCCGTGACCACCCCGGAGATCGCCCCCCCCTCAGTCTCGATCCCGCGCACGGCACAATGTTGCAGGATCACCGCGCCTTTCTTTTGCGCCGCGCGGGCCATGGCAGGCGTCGCCTTGAACGGCTCGGCCGTCCCGTCCGTCGGCGTATAAAGCCCACGTTTCCAAGGCTTGGCGAGGCCCGGCAAAAGATTGGTGATCTCCGCGCCCTCGATGAACCGCGCCGACAGCGCATGATCGCGGGCATGCTCCATCCAGCTTTCATAGGACGCCAGCGCCTTTTCCCCATCGAGCAGGTAAAGCGTACCACGTTCCCGGAATCCGGTTTCCAGCCCGGTGATCTCATTCATCCGCCGCCAGAGTTTCAGGCTTTCGACGGTCAGCGGGATCTCCGCCGCATCGCGCCCCATGGTCCGACACCAGCCCCAGTTGCGGCCCGATTGCTCTGCCCCGATGATGCCCTTTTCGCAAAGCGTGACGGAAACACCGCGCTCCGCGAGGAACAGCGCCGTGCTGACACCGATGATCCCGCCCCCGATAACGATGACATCGCTGCGCGACGGCAGGTCTTCGTTGCCTGCGACTGGGTCCATGGTGATGCGCATCTGATGTCTCCGACGTTCGAGCCCATAGCGGGCGTGCTTTTCGTCAGCCTAGGCAAAACCAAACGCAAGATAAGGAGATTAATTCACATAATGATAAAAAAATATAGTATTTCTCATATTATGAGTATTAATTTCCACTGATCGCCCCTCGTTCTCAAAACCAAATTCTCACGGAGCCTGACAAATGCGCAAAAGCGGCCCTCCCACTCCAGCGTCCGGCACTCAGGCCCTCGACCGCGCCATTGGCCTCATGCGAATCATCGCAACCTCGCAAAGCTCCGGCCTGAGCGCGCGTGAGCTGTCGGACCTCACCGGCCTGACCCAGGCGACGCTGTATCGGCAATTGCAGGCACTCGAGAAACACGGGCTGGTGGAAAGCGAGGCGAAACGCTATCGCATCGGACGCGGCGCACTGTTTCTTGCCGCCGCCGCCTTTGAGGCCGATCCCCTGCACAAGGTCGCACAACAGCCGATGCGCCGGGTCGCGCAAGCCACCGGCTGCTCTATCGCACTGGTGATCGCTCAGGACACGCGCGCGATGTGCGCTGCGCGCGCCGAGGGCACGTTCACCGCCCGCACGATCTACTCCAACGTCGGCGCGACCGCACCTCTGGGGCTCGGCTCAAGCAGTCTCTGCCTTCTGGCCGCGCTCGACGATCAGGAGGCGGATCATGTGATCGAAACCAACAGACACGCGCTGATCGGTCCCTATTTCCTCGACGAACTCGCCCTGCGTACCGCGATCCGACAGGTTCAGCGCGACGGCTATGCCCGCGACCCGGGCGAGGTGTTTCAGGATGTATTCGGCCTCGGGGTCCCCGTGCGGCTGCCAAGTGGCAGGACCATCGCCGCCATCGGCCTTTCTGCCGTGCTCGAACGTGTCGATCCCGCACGAGAGAAATGGATCCTATCGGTCATGCAGGAAGCCGCCCGCGACATCGGTCAGGCTGCCAATCCGGTGACCGGGCATACTCACTGTTGGCAGTGACACGTCATGGCCTTGTGCAGCGGCGCGGCTTCCCGAAACGGACGTGAAAGAACCGCCCCAAAGTGTGAAGCCGTTTGGTTTCTGCTTGCACGCATAGTCGATTGCGCTGAGGTCTGATCCGGATGAACCGGGGCCAAACATAGCCCCGATTGCGCTTTTGACTTGGCCGTTAGGTTATTTCAAAGCTGCGTAGACTGCGCTCTCAAAATCCATGTAGCCCGTGAAGGACGCCGCATCGGCGAAGGGCAGGATCTGGGTCGCCCAGTACCCGCCGATGCCGTTTTTGCGGTCGATCCAATAGTAGCTGTTGGCCAGACCCGCCCAGCCAATGGAGCCTGCGGGGCGACCTGTGGGCGCGTCTTCGCTGTTGACCATGAAGGTATAGGACCAGTCTTTGGGCTGTCCGGGGAAGAACTCAGCATCGTTTGACAGCGACGGGATTACGCCGGGCAGCATGGTCACCTTCTGCGGCGGCACCAAGGCGCCTTTCACGGCCCACTCCACCGTTTCGCGCTTAAGCACGCGCCCGTTCGGGCCGTCCCCATCGTTGAGCCACATACGGATGAACTTCATGTATTCAGGCACAGTGGCATAGAGGCCGTGGCCGCCCATGTGGACTTCGGGGTCGTCGGGCAGAGCGAAGTCGTCCATCGGGGTGAGTGAACCATCCTCGCCGCGCGCGTGGATCGTTGCGGTGCGTGCCTTCATCGCGTCGGTGCGGGTGAAGGCGATGTCCTCCATCCCGAGCGGATCGAACACCCGCTCGCGCATCACTTCGCCAAGGCGTTTGCCGCGCACACCCTCGACCACCTGGCCGGCCCAATCCATGTTGGTGCCGTATTCCCACTTCTCACCCGGATCGAACAGCATCGGGGTTTCGATACAGGCGCGGCTCCCCGTGACAACCGAGGGCTGCCCATGCGCCTCGGCCAGACGCTTGTAGGTTTCGTTGAAGAAGTCATAACCAAAACCGCCAGTGTGCAGGAGCAGTTGGCGCGTGGTTACATCGGTCTTGGGCGCACGCAGACGTGGGCTTCCATCGGCCTCAAACCCTTCGATCACTTGCAGGTTGCCGATGGCGGGGGCGTATTCTTTGGCGGGGGCGTCGAGGTCCAGAAGCCCCTCCTCAACACATTGCAGTGCGGTAGTTCCCGCAATCGCCTTGGTCGTGGAGAAGATTGCAAAGACCGTATCCTCGGTCATCGGATCGCCCCCGATGCGCCTCTCGCCTGCTTGGCCTGAATAGATCGTGCCAGTGCGGTCAGTCGCCATCGCGACCACACCGGGCACACGGGTCTCGCCCGTGCTCAGATTGCCGAGAATGGAATCACAGTGCGTTTTCAGATTCTCGATTTGCATGTCTTTCATTGGTTCCTCCCTAGAACATGTGCAGGGAAGATTGGCCGCTCGCAAAGCGCAGCGCTGTTCTTTATCGGAATGGGGTGTCCGGTTTCGGAAGAGAAGTTAATGGCCACCCATGGCCCGCGCGCGGGTCCGGGACGGCAACTCGCCATAGCGTTGCCGATACCGCCCGGCCAGAGCACCGAAGTTGGAATACCCCCATCGGGTCGCGATATCGGTGACGGTTTTATCCGCCTCGGCCTTTTCGAGATCGGCTCGGAAGCCTTCCAACCTGCGTGCGACAAGGAAGTCACGGGGGCTTAGCCCTCGGAACTGTTGGAACCCGCCCGACAGCGTGCGGGCCGACACGCCGACCCGTTTTGCGATCTCTCCGATGGTCGGCGCTTGCCGTGCCTCGGCCTCCATAATCGCCTCCGCTTGGCGCACATAGCGCGGCGCCGCAGCCCTTGCGCCGCCCTCCAACTTCACGCCCGCTGCCCCGGCCCACTGCCGTAAAAGCTCTACGCAGAGGATTTCCTCTAGGTGGCGCGCAATAGCGGCATCCTCGGCCACGACCCCCGAACGGGTCAAAGCTCGAACAGAATAGTCCAGCAAAGACCCCCAAGCCGACTGCGCCCCGCCGATCTTGACGCGGCTTGTCCAAAGCGCGTCACCGGGCACAAAGCCGAACCAGCGTTCTGCAATCTGCTCGATCAGATCGTGGGGGATCGTCAGGTTCAGTTGCATATGGTCGGGGTCACCCTCCAGCCAATACTCCGCCCGCGAGCAATCCACGACGAAACTCTCTCCCGCCCCCGTTGCCACAGAGCCGCCATCCGCCGCATGATTGAGCGCTCCGCGCACCGTATTGAGCACGAGAATATTGCCCGCTGCAGGGTCGAAATTGTTGAGATAAATCCCCGTCCCATAGGCAAAGCGCGTCATTGTCACACCGCCCGCCTTGGCGGAGATCATCGTCGCATCGGGCTTGGCCTGGCGCTCCATGGGACGCACGTCATAGGGCATGTAGACATCACGGCAAAACGCCTGGATCTCATCCCAGTCTGTCGATTTTGTATCTCCTCCATGCCGGACCGGATCGCCGAGCGGATCGAGTATAAATGCGTTCTCCAACAAAATCGCGCTCCTCCATACGATTTCGAAGTAGCCGGAGGATAGCACGGTTTTGCACAAGTGCCACAAAATGCGGCAACACAGTGTGGACGTGTCACGGTTTGATGCCGCTCCTTTGATAGCCTTTACTGGAACAAAGGAGACTGACTATGGGACTGAAACGGACGGACGAATTTCGCCAAGATGCAGTGCGTATTGCGCTGACCAGCGGGTTGACGCGCAAGCAGGTGGCTGATGATCTGGGCGTTGGCATGTCGACGCTGAACAAATGGATCACAGCACACCGAGACACGAAGGTGGTTTCACAAGAGGATTTAGACCTCGCCAAAGAGAATGAGCGGCTTCGACGAGAGATCCGGCTTCTCAAGGAGGAGAGGGAAATCCTAAAAAAGGCCACCCAGTTCTTCGCGGGCCTAAAGCAATGAGATTTAGGTTTGTCGAGGAACACAGGAACCATTTTCCAGCCAACCGTTTATGCAGTGTCGTTGGCGTCAGCACACGTGGCTTGCGGGCCTTCCGTAGTCGCCCTGCCAGTCGCAGACAACGATCTGATATGGTCACGCTTGCACACATCAAAGAACAGTCCCGCCTGAGCCTTGGTAGCTACGGCAGGCCGCGAATGACCGAAGAGTTGAAGGAGATCGGTCTGGACGTCGGTCATCGCCGTGTGGGCCGCTTGATGCGCGAGAACGGCATCCGGGTCGAAAGATCGAAGAAATACAAGGTCACGACGGACAGCAACCATGCGTTCAACATCGGGCCAAACCTGCTGAACCGGGACTTCCACGCCGATCAACCGAACCAGAAGTGGGCGGGCGACATCAGCTATGTCTGGACGCGAGAAGGATGGCTCTACCTGGCTGTTATTCTTGACCTGCATTCTCGGCGGGTGATCGGCTGGGCAGTCAGCAATCGCATGAAACGCGACTTAGCGATCCGAGCATTGAACATGGCCATAGCTTTCCGGGCGCCGCCCAAAGGCTGCATT
>NZ_LRUC01000021.1 GCF_001550095.1 Celeribacter ethanolicus
GACGATTTTCGCCTCGGTCGCGGCGCGCAGCTCTGCCTCAGACACGCCTTCGGCCAGTTCGACGATCTTCAACCCGCCCTCGACCACATCCAGCACGCCGAGATTGGTGATCACCCGATCCACCACGCCCTGACCGGTGAGCGGCAGGGTGCATTGGTGCAGAAGTTTGCTCTCGCCGTGTTTGTTGGTGTGATCCATCACCACCACCACACGGCCCACGCCCGCCACGAGATCCATTGCGCCGCCCATGCCTTTGACCAGCTTGCCGGGGATCATCCAGTTCGCCAGATCGCCCTTCTCGTCGACCTCCATCGCCCCCAAAATTGCCATGGCGATCTTGCCGCCCCGGATCATGCCGAAGCTGAAAGAACTGTCGAAATAGGCGGTGTTGGGCAGTTCCGTGATGGTCTGCTTGCCGGCGTTGATCAGGTCCGGGTCCTCGTCGCCCTCATAGGGAAACGGGCCCATGCCGAGCATGCCGTTCTCCGACTGAAGCGTCACGGAGACGCCTTCGGGGATGAAATTTGGCACCAGTGTAGGGATGCCGATCCCGAGGTTCACATAGGTGCCGTCCTGAAGTTCCTGCGCCGCGCGCGCGGCCATTTGATTGCGGTCCCAAGCCATTTTTAGTATCTCCTCCTGTGTCTTTTCAATCCGCGAGACTCTGTAGGTCCTCGGGGTGAAGTTGCAGACGGCTTTCCGCGAAAGCGCAGAACACCTGCCATCCGTAATCGGCATTCATGTGGCGATGATCGACGGTTTCCGTGCCGGGCTCCGTGTCGGGCCGGGCATAGCGATCCTCGGTCATGAATTGACCGGCGCGGGTCTCCTGCGGTTGCAGCATGACATCGAGCCCGACACGCGCCATTTCCTCTTCGATTTTTGCCTCGTAGCGTTGCATCCATTTCGCGCCATGCGGGCGTTTGCGCAGCGAGGCGAGGGCGAATTCATGCCCCGGTCCTGCCGCCACGGACCGCGCGAGCGGGTAGGGGGCGGGCAGGAAGCACTGTCGCGGATCGGTCCCGAAACGCTCTGCCAGCCGTTCGGCGCGCTGGCGCACCAGCCCGCGCAACAGGTCGCCGAGCGCGGCTTCTGAGAGGAAGGCGCGGGAGGTGCGTTCCGGTTCCTCGAGAATGTCGTGAAAAACCATGAGCCGCATGGCGTGATTGATCGTATAGCGCTCGCCGACATGAAGAATGCGGGCGAAGGGCGCAAAGTCGATTTCGTTTGTGTCCATCCAGCCCAGCAAATGGCTGGCGTCCTCGGGAGCGCGAAACACGCCGTCCTCGTAAAGGGCCGCACTGTAAATCTGTCCGGGCAGGCCGAAATAGGTCACATCCAGAGTTGGAAACGCTTCAGCGATCCGGTGCCGTGCGGTGTAGAACGCGCCGGTGTGAGAGGTGCCGATGATGAGGATTTTCTGTCTGTCACTCATGACCGGCTCGCCTCGATCAAAGCTTCTTCGCAGACCAGATCGGCCTCTTCCAACCCGTCGTCCTCCGGCGTCTTACGGACGATCCGGGGCACGTTTTCGGCCTCCGGGTCATGTGCCCGGAAGAACATACGCATCGCCGAGGCAACGCCTTCTTCGGTGACGGAGCGCAGGTTTTCCTTGTAGAACCGCCCGCCTGCCGCCGGGTTGGTCACCAACTCATAGGACGGGAAGTAATCGACATTGTCGTATTTCGCCGCGACCTCGCCTGCGGCCGCGCGCAGCGTCGCTTTGGAATAGGCGGTGGCGGGCAGCACATGGCCACTTGTCGCGGTGGCGGTCAGCGGCACGGGGGAGATGGTCAAAAGCATGCGAATGTCAGGGCGCAGCGCCATCAGACGGCTGCGCAGCTCTTCGAGATCGTCGCGCACCTCCGGCAGGCTGAAATTGTGAAAGCCGAAGACCTCGGGGGCGTAATGGCCCGCGAGCGTGCCGGGCGCGGTCGGGTAGACCGTGCCGCTCTCAAGATGAAACCAGACCTCCGTCAGCCCCAGCGTGAAGACAAAGACATCGGCGCGGCGCACGGCGCGGAGCACGCGGCGGAGGTGGACGGCGCGGGCCTCTGTCACATGCTCGGGCGTCGCCAGCCCGCCGGGTTCGACATTCGGGCGTTGCGCATCGAAATAGCGCCCGTCGCGCTCCCAGATCGGCTCGGCGGGTTTGATCTCGCCCTGCGCCTCGCGCAGAAGCTGCACCATCTGGCGCACTGTGTAGATATTGCCGTAGCGCGCGGAATAGAGCGCATAGCCGTAGCGATTGAGCACCTCGCGCGGGAACGGGCCCTTGGGGGTCTCCGTGTCGATCACCGCCCAGTCGCGCGCCACGAGGTTGCGATGCACATGCTGGGCGAAACAGCTTCCCGCCGTCATGATCCGGTCGGTGGGCGAGATGCGGAATTTCGGCAGGCACAGCCCCTCGATCGCCGTTGGATCGGCCTCGGCCACACCGCTCCGCCAGAAGGCGGAGCCGGGCAGATGATCGTAGGGGGAGCCCATATGCGCTTACGCCGCCGGGCGCGGGCGTGTGGTGCGCTGTTCAATACGCTTTTCATGCGTGCCCTGAACCAGACGATGCACATAAACCCCCGGCAGGTGGATGCAATCCGGATCGAGCGAGCCGGTCGGGACGATCTCCTCGACCTCCATGATGCAGATCTTGCCGCACATCGCCGCCGGCGGGTTGAAATTGCGCGCGGTCTTGCGGAACACGGCATTGCCGGTCTCGTCGGCTTTCCACGCCTTCACGATGGAAATATCGGCGAAAATGCCCTCTTCGAGGATATAGGTCTCGCCGCCAAAGTCCTTGTGCTCTTTGCCTTCGGCGATCACCGTGCCCACACCCGTCTTGGTGTAAAACCCCGGGATGCCCGCCCCGCCGGCGCGCATGCGTTCGGCCAAAGTGCCCTGCGGATTGAACTCCAATTCCAGCTCGCCCGAGAGGTATTGGCGCATGAATTCAGCGTTTTCGCCCACGTAAGACGACATCATTTTCCGGATCTGGCGGGTCTCCAGCAGCTTGCCGAGCCCGAACCCGTCGACGCCCGCATTGTTCGAAGCCACGGTCAGATCCTTGACGCCGCTCTCGACGATGGCGTCGATCAAAAGCTCGGGAATGCCACACAGCCCGAACCCGCCCGCAGCGATCAGCATGCCGTCCGTCAAAAGCCCGTCAAGGGC
>NZ_LRUC01000022.1 GCF_001550095.1 Celeribacter ethanolicus
TGCGCCAAATGCAGCCTCATCAAGGGTGTCGAGATACTCGCGTACGGCACGAGGCGCATCAGCGGGCTCGATGGTTGAAGCATCCCAGTCTTCCTTTGACGTCGAGTTCTGTTTGTTCGCATCTGCCTCAATCAGGCTGGCATCCACCGCCATGCGCTGGCCACTCGCCAGGCCTTCTTCGATGCAGCGCGCCACCGTTGTCTCAAATAGATGGCGCAGCAGCTCGCTCTCGCGGAAACGACCGTGCCGGTTCTTCGAAAACGTCGAATGATCAGGCACCCGGTCGTTCAGATCGAGGCGGCAGAACCAGCGATAGGCGAGGTTCAGATGCACCTCTTCGCAGAGCCGCCGCTCCGACCGGATGCCGAAACAATAGCCGACCAGAAGCATCCGGATCAGCAGCTCGGGGTCAACGGAAGGCCGGCCCGTGCGGCTGTAGAACTCAGCAAGATGAGCACGGATGCTGCCCAAGTCGACGAACCGATCAATCGACCGCAGCAAATGATCCTGAGGGACGTGATCCTCAAGCGAGAACTCGTAAAACAGCGATGCCTGCGCTTCCTGCCTCGGACCCATCATCGGTCAATCCTCCCGTCCGTTGGAAGAATTGAAACAGCAGATCACACACCGATCAAGCACGAGTTTTTCAACAAAATATCCGGATAGCGGCCTTTCAACGCCCAGTGCACGATTTGGGTAAAAGACGAGCTATATACATACGAAACAAGCCTGTCGTATCTGTATCGGTACAAACGCATAAAATGATATAATATCACACATCCTACAACCCCGAATGCGGCGCTGCGGCGTGGTTTGTTTCCGGTTTCGAACCGGAATTTCCGCTCCGGATCGGGCTTCGGTATGCGGCGGTCTACCCTCTCTCTTCGGGATCATTAGGTTCCGGTCATGACGCGAGGCCCACCCTCGCCTCACCTAAAAACACAAGTTTCAGGAGGAGACACGCGATGAAAGCGCTCGTCTATCAGGGTCCCGGTCAAAAGGACTGGATCGAAAAAGACAAACCCGGCATCGAGAAACCCACCGACGTGATCGTCAAGGTCACCAAAACCACGATCTGCGGCACCGATCTGCACATTCTCAAGGGCGATGTGCCCGCCGTCACCCCGGGCCGGACGCTGGGCCACGAAGGTGTGGGCATCGTCGAGGCCGTGGGCGATGCTGTCGCCAATTTCAAACCGGGCGATCCGGTGCTGATCTCCTGCGTCACCTCCTGTGGCAAATGCGCCAATTGCAAGCGTCAGCTCTATGCCCATTGCGATGACGGCGGCTGGATTCTCGGCCACCTGATCGACGGCACCCAGGCCGAATACGTGCGTATCCCACATGGCGACAACTCGCTCTACCCGATCCCGGAAGGGGCCGATGAGGAGGCGCTGGTGATGCTTTCCGACATCATGCCGACGGGGCTTGAGATCGGTGTGCAATACGGTCGCGTGAAACCGGGCGACACCGTGGCCATCGTCGGCGCGGGGCCTGTGGGCATGTCCGTGCTTCTGACCGCGCAATTCTATTCGCCGGGCAAGCTTATCATGATCGACATGGACCCGGCGCGGCTTGAGCTTGCCAAACAATTCGGTGCCACCGATACGCTTCAGGTCGGCTCGGTCGATGTGGTCGAGGAAATCATGAAGATGACCGGGGGTCTCGGCGTCGATGTGGCGATCGAGGCGGTGGGCGTGCCCGCCACCTTCGACACCTGTCAGAAGATCGTCTCCGCTGGCGGCTCGATCGCCAACGTCGGCGTGCATGGCAAACCCGTGGAGCTGCATATCGAGGAGCTCTGGATCAAGAACATCAACATCTCCATGGGTCTGGTGAGCACCAACACCACGCCGATGCTGCTCAAGACACTCGGTTCGGGCAAGGTCGATCCGGCGAAGCTTGTGACCCATCGGCTCAAGCTCGACGAGATCATGGACGCCTATGAAATCTTCGGCAATGCGGCACGCGAGAAGGCGATGAAGATCATCCTCACCGCCTGATCCACAGCGACACGCAAAACAGAACCGCCGGAACCGCAAGGCTCCGGCGGTTTTTATTTTAATCCAATTGGGAAAATTTACCTGTCTTTACCCCTTGCCCCCGGGACATCGGAGCGGTCACACTCGCCGCAACACGGATGACCGGGGCCCGGCCCCGCAACGGAAAGGACCCGACATGCTGCGTTCCACAGCTCTCTCCGCCACTTTCGGCGCCCTCATGACCCTCACCACCCTGCCCGCTTGGGCGGAGACCTCCGTCCTCACTTTCGACGATCTCGACACGTTCGAAGAGCTTCTCAGCGGCTTCGGTTCGGTCGAACGCGACACGGATGGCGAGGACGACCCGATGTTCCGCGGCCGGATCAGCGGCGTGCCCTACACGCTGTATTTCTACGGCTGCGAGGAACACAGGGACTGCAACAACGGCACCTTCGTGGCCTATTTCGACGGCGCGGATTATTCGACCGACGCCGAGACGATCAACGATTACAACAACGGCTATCGCTTCGGCAAAGCCTCGGTCGATGGCGACGGCGATCTGGAGATCAACTATTCCTTCGCCTTCAAGGGCGGCATCACCCGCGAGGCTCTGGACGACACGTTCGACTGGTGGCGGGTGATCCTGGAGCAGGCGGAAGAGCATTTCGAATAAAACATCGCCGGGTGCGTCGGCAGCTCGCCACGCACCCGACGCCCGCCCGCTTCACAACGGCCTTCAGGCCGGATGATGGCCTTTGTCCTGTCTGTGACAGTCGGCGGCACTTTCCACTCCCACAAGGACATTTCATGTTGAAACGTATTTGCAGCGCCACCGCGCTTTGTCTTTGCCTCGCCCAGCCCCTCGTGGCCCAGAACGACATCAAAGGTGCCGCGGATCACCCGCTGATCTCCCGCATGCCCGGCACGGACATCGTTGGCTATCATACTGCCGATTTTCAGGAATTCATGATTGCAACCGGTCCGCTCAGACCGGGCCAGGAGCTTCCGCCGGTGGAGCGCTTCGAAGGCAAATCGACCACCTTGACCTACCGCGCACAAGACAGCTCTCTGTCGGCGCTGGCGATCTTCCGCAACTTCGAGAAAGCCTTTGACAACGCCGGGTTCGAGCCGGTGTTCACCTGCAAATCCGACGCCGAATGTGGCGACCGCTTCGTACGCCAACTCTACTGGTATGGCGATCCGCAACGTCATGGGCAAAATCCCTATCTCGGCGCTCCAAACCGGCATGGCGATCGGCACAGCTACTACTACTGGTCCGGCACCGGAGAGGCCGAGGACGGCACCTATATCATCTCGCTTTTGGTGGCGCAGCACACGGCGATGAATTTCCCGGCCAGCATCGTGCTCGACATCAGCCAGACCGAGGAGTTGAATGACGAACGGATCAGCATCAACCTCGAGGGCCTGACGGACGACATCGAAAAGGACGGGCATGTGGTGCTCGACGGACTGTTCTTTGACTTCGACAAGGCGACGCTGACCGCCGCTTCGGCACCGGCGCTCGATGTCATTGCGCGCTATCTCAATGCACATCCCGACAAGAGCTTCTATGTCGTCGGCCACACCGACAGCAAAGGTACGTTGAGCTACAACCGTGACCTGAGCGAGGCGCGCGCCAGGGCGGTCACCACATCCCTGACCGCGCAGTACGGCATCGCGGGAGAACGTCTGACCCCTTACGGCGTCGGTCCCGTCGCTCCGGTCACCAGCAATACAAGCGAGGCAGGCCGTGCCAAGAACCGGCGCGTGGAACTGGTCGTGCAGGACTGAAACGTCGCCTTTGCCCCGGCGGGTCTGGAGCCCCGGGGCGGAGGCAAAATAGGTCAGCCTTTTTAACATTATTTCGCACACATGCCGCGCTGCGACATTTTATTCATACGACCGGGTGTTTTGCGGTTGACGCCTGATCAACCGAGTCCTAATGTCCGGCCCACGCAATGAAGCGCCCGGAAGGGTAAAAGCCTCAAAAGGAACCGCCATGTCTGGCATTCTTGTACTCGTAGGGAAAACGCGCATGGGCCGGTGACGGTTGACCATAATGGAACCCATGCGCCCCCGATTGAACACCGGGGGCTTTTTTATTGCAAAAAACAAAGTGACGATGTGCAGACGGAGAACAACATGACACGTCAGATGACCGGAGCGAAAATGGTGGTTCAGGCCCTGAAGGATCAGGGTGTGGACACGGTATTTGGCTACCCGGGGGGCGCTGTCCTTCCGATCTACGACGAGATTTTCCAGCAGAACGACATCAAGCACGTTCTGGTGCGTCACGAGCAGGCCGCGGTTCATGCCGCCGAGGGCTATGCCCGTTCAACCGGCAAGGTCGGCGTCGCTCTGGTGACCTCCGGCCCCGGCGCGACCAATGCGGTCACCGGGCTGACGGACGCGCTGATGGACAGCATTCCGATCGTCGTGCTCTCAGGTCAGGTTCCGACCTTCATGATCGGCACCGACGGGTTTCAGGAGGCCGACACGGTTGGCATCACCCGCCCCTGCACGAAACACAACTGGCTGGTGAAAGACACCGACAAGCTGTCGGAGACCCTGCATCAGGCGTTCCATGTCGCCACCTCCGGCCGCCCCGGCCCGGTTCTCGTCGACCTGCCGAAGGATGTGCAGTTCGCCGATGGCGAATACACGCCGCCAGCCAAGGTTAAGATGGGCCATTACAAGCCGCGACTGAAAGCCTCCATCGAGGAGATCAACGACATCGTTGCGCTGATCGAGAAGGCGGAGCGTCCGGTGTTCTACACCGGCGGCGGTGTGATCAACTCCGGCCCCGGCGCGTCGCAACTGCTGCGCGAACTGGTCGATGCCACCGGCTTCCCGATCACCTCGACTCTGATGGGTCTGGGCGCCTACCCCGCCTCGGGCAAAGGCTGGCTCGGGATGCTCGGCATGCATGGTCTCTACGAGGCCAATATGGCGATGCACGGCTGCGATCTGATGATCAACATCGGCGCGCGGTTCGACGACCGGATCACCGGACGGATTCAGGATTTCTCGCCGAATTCCAAGAAAATCCATGTCGACATCGACCCGAGCTCGATCAACAAGATCATCCATGTCGACCTGCCGGTGATCGGCGATGTCGGCCATGTGCTGGAAGACGTTCTGAAAGTCTGGAAATCGCGCGGGCGCAAAAAGGCGGATCTCTCCGCCTGGTGGGCGCAGATCGAGGAATGGAAAGAGGTCCGTTGCCTGACCTACAAGAATTCCGAGACGGTGATCAAACCGCAATATGCGCTGGAGCGCCTCGAAGCGCTGACCAAGGGCATGGATCGCTATGTCACCACCGAAGTGGGCCAGCACCAGATGTGGGCGGCGCAATTCCTGGGCTTTGAAGACCCGAACCGCTGGATGACCTCCGGGGGTCTGGGCACCATGGGCTATGGCTTCCCGGCCTCAATCGGGGTGCAGATGGCACACCCGCAGAGCCTTGTGATCAACGTCGCGGGTGAGGCCTCGTGGTTGATGAACATGCAGGAAATGGGCACGGCGATGCAATATCGCCTGCCGGTGAAACAGTTCATCCTGAACAACGAACGCCTCGGCATGGTGCGCCAGTGGCAGCAATTGCTGCACGGTGAGCGCTATTCGTCGAGCTGGTCGGAAAGCCTGCCGGATTTCGTGAAGCTGGCCGAAGCTTTTGGCGCCAAGGGCATTCAGTGTTCGGACCCGAAAGACCTCGATGATGCGATCATGGAGATGATCAAATACGACGGTCCGGTGATCTTCGACTGCCTCGTCGAGAAGCATGAGAACTGCTTCCCGATGATCCCATCGGGCAAACCGCACAACGAGATGCTGTTGGGCGAGGCCTCGGTCGAAGGGGCGATCAAGTCCGACGGGGCGGTTCTGGTCTGATGAAACGGGTCGGGAAACTCATCCGCCGGGCTCTGGCCGCGCTGGTCGCGACCTGGGGTCTGGCCGGATAATCCCGGCGTAAAGATATTCGCCACGCACCGCGTGGATTAAGGGAGAAAAGCATGTCCGCCCTACGTATCCAACACGGCTCCTCGAGCCATTCCGCCTATGACCTTCGCGACTACCACGCCGAAGTCATCGAAAAACACACGCTCGCCGTTCTGGTCGACAACGAGGCGGGTGTTCTGGCCCGTGTCATCGGGTTGTTCTCCGGCCGGGGCTACAACATCGAAAGCCTGACCGTGGCCGAGGTCGATCACGAAGGGCATCGTTCGCGCATCACGGTGGTGACCACCGGCACGCGCGATGTGATCGAACAGATCAAGGCGCAGGTGGGCCGGATCGTTCCTGTGCACGAGGTGCATGACCTGACCGTCGAAGGCCCGTCCATTGAGCGCGAACTGGCGCTGTTCAAGGTCGAAGGCACGGGCAACAACCGGATCGAAGCGCTGCGCCTCGCCGAGATTTTCCGCGCCAATGTGGTGGACAGCACGCTGGAAAGCTTTGTCTTCGAGATGACCGGTACGTCCGAGAAGATCGACGCCTTCGCCGAGCTGATGCGCCCGCTGGGTCTGGTGGAAACCGCGCGGACCGGGGTCGCGGCTCTGGCGCGGGGTGGCAAGGCCTGAACGCCGATCTGCACGAAAGGGCCCCAAGGGGCCCTTTTTTCATGCCGGCTGATGTTTGTCGAAATAGCCCCGGATCAGCGGCGAATAATGCGCCCTGGGGTGGATGCCGATCTTGCCCCGGACAGCGATCATCGCGGCGACGCCCGGCTCCAGTCGCTGCAACAGGATGGGCGCCGGGGAAAGCACGTCCTGGGTCGAAACCGAACTTCCGAAATAGAAATTTTCCTGTCCGAGATAGCTCGGTTCGAAGCCGCCCAACACCATGAGCGGCGTGCGCTCCATCGACAGAATGAAGGAAAACCCCATCAACTGACGAAACGCCACACCGCGAAACCGCCGGGCGGCGGCGGCGCGCGGCAGTCCGATCCGGTCGCTTGAGGCATAGGGCATATAGCCCCTCAGGCGCATCACACCATGGCTGTCGCGCTGAAACCCCACGAGGGTGCAGCTGATCTCCGTGGGGACGAAATAGGACACGCGGTAATGCAGATAGGCGCCTTCGGGAAGGGCCTGTTGCGGGATGTCGAGCATGTCGAGATCGGAGAGCAGCCGGGAGATTTCACCGATCGCCCCTACCCGGCTGGCGCGCTGGATCGTCTCCAGCGGTTCGAGCAGAATCCGCGCGTCGACGTCGAAATGGCTACAGATCCGATAGAGCACATCCGGGCGGGGAAAGGCCTCGCCGTTCAGGTAGCGATTGTATTGCGTCCGGTTGATGCCAAGTTCGACACAAAGCGCCGAAATCGACCGCGCGCTGGCCGACAGGCTGCGCAAATTCGAGCCGAACACATGGCGCAACTGCGCGGGTGACAGGTCTTCTGCGCGCACCGCTACTCCTCAGTCAAACACCCCACATGCAGGTCAAGTGACCTGAAACCGAAACCGGGGCTTACCCAATCTTCTGAAAAATTATGCGCCATCGCGGAGAATATTGATACTGATTTGCGCCAATTTACTGGATTTTTGGAAAAAATGACGCCGAACAGCGTCATTTTAGTTCCGAGATGATACATAAATCTGAATATTATGCGCTTTATGCTCATGGTAAAAACAGATGCTCAAACGGATAACATTCACAAGAGTCATTGGAATGGATGGAATAGTACTTTGGGCCGATCCAAAAACCCATAAAGCGGTGATTTGGTGCAGCGACCACGGCGATCTCGCCTATGCCACCGGCCCCGAAACGCTTCTTGGTTCCTTCAACATGCCCGAGGCGGGCACCATGGTACAGTGCGAAGCACATATGGAAAACGGCATCAGAATCTGCACCCGATTGCGCCCCATTCAACGCTTTGCCGCGCCGGAACTGGCCGAAGCCCTGCGCAATTTCGCAGCGAAACCTGCCGCTTGAGTGCTTCCGCGCAGTCCTAAGGGCTGTCACGACAGGGCGCAAGGAGGCAGGACGTCGGTCCGCAGGACTGTCACAATGAGAAGCTGTTGCCGCACAAAGTTGCAGTCGTTCCACGTCCGAAAAGAAAAAAGGGAGGTCCGAAGACCCCCCTGAGGTTCGCTGATCGGGCTCATGTTGATACCGCCCGGTAGATTTTATGCCTGCGGCCCGATCCGCGTCTGGCGTGAGCGCACCCACGCCGGAAAGGTGTCATTCAGACCCTTCACTCGGGGCTTTCCGGGTCGACTGGAAATGCCCCACCCCGTTTCGCCCCAAAGGGCGAAACGTATTCTTTTCTCAGTGCAACACACGCCCCGCCGAGCTGTTGACGGAGAACACCGCCTTGCAGCCCGCCTCGCCCGTGTCGCGGTAGTCCTGCACCGAATAGGTCACCGAAAGCGACGGCACGCCCAGGACGGAGACCACCCGCGCGCCCTGATAGGCATCGGCCAGCGCGCCCATCACGTTGCGGTCGAACTCGGCCTCAAGCGTGTTGCCGCGCATGGTCACGCGATCTGCCGCGCAGAGTTGACCGGCGATGTCGAAAACGAGGTTCATTGTCTGCTACCTAGTCCTTCTAAAGATGCGATGGCGCGACATGCCATAGAGCTATGCGACATACAGTTTGAGCGCGACTTTTCCGTCTTGTCCGCACGGCTCATTCCAAACGTCGCATACCAACTTTGGCGATCCGGCATCCGGAACAAATTGCGGTTTTGAGGAAGGTATCTGATCCTTATCGAAAACCAGCCACGCCCTTCTACTCCAACGCCCTTCGCTCTCTTTTCTAGCAAGTTCAAAGTGAACTTCTCTCTGATAACCATTTGGCCAACACAACACTCCACTTTCCCAAGAGATGTCCTCACAAAGCATTCATCTCTCCTTACGAACAGCCCGAAGTGCCGCCACAGGTGTTGCATTTCATGCAGGTGCCGTTGCGCACCAGCGTGTAGTTGCCGCATTCGCCGCAGGCCTCGCCTTCGTAGCCCTGCATCTTGGCCTTGGTCCGCGCATCCATGGAGACCGTTCCAGTGGACAGCGCCGTGTCGGCCGTCGTCGGTTTCGCGGCGGCCTTGGTTTCCGGCACCAGTGTCTGGAGCGCGACCTGCGGATCGACGGATCCGGTCAGCGCGGTGGCGCCGGTGTGCATGCCGCCCTGAAGCACCATCAGCTCTTGCGGCACGCGTTTGCGCAGATAGCCGGTGGAGGAGATATGTTTCAGCACTTCCAAAGACTTGGAGGCCGCATTCTCCGAAATGTCCTTGACGTTGGAGACGCCCTCTTCCTCGCCCCGTCCCAGATCGTCAAAGCTTGCGCCCTGCGGTTTGACATGGGCCAGATCGGTGCGGTCGAGGTAAGACACGGCCAGTTCGCGGAAGATATAGTCGAGGATCGAGGTGGCGTTCTTGATGCTGTCGTTGCCCTGCACCATGCCCGCAGGCTCAAATTTGGTGAAGGTGAAGGCATCGACGAATTCCTCAAGCGGCACGCCGTACTGGAGACCCACGGAGACCGCGATGGCGAAGTTGTTCATCATCGCCCGGAAGCCGGCACCCTCCTTGTGCATGTCGATGAAGATCTCGCCCAGAGAGCCGTCTTCGTATTCGCCGGTGCGCAGGTAGACCTTATGCCCGCCGACGATGGATTTCTGGGTGTAGCCCTTGCGACGGCTGGGAAGCTTCTCCCGCCCCCGCGCCACTTCCTTGATCACCAGCTTCTCGACAATCTTCTCGGCCAGAACTGCGGCTTTTTCCTGTGCGGAGCCGGTGGCGAGGATGTCCTCGGCCTCTTCGTCATCCTCGATCAGCGCGGTCGCGAGCGGCTGCGACAGTTTCGAGCCGTCGCGGTAGAGCGCATTGGCCTTGGTGCCCAGCGACCAGGACAGCTCATAAGCCGCGAGGCAATCCTCGATCGTCGCATCGTTCGGCATGTTGATCGTCTTGGAGATCGCGCCGGAGATGAAGCTCTGCGCCGCCGCCATCATGGTGATATGGCTTTCGACGGAGAGGTAGCGTTTGCCCTTCTTGCCGCAGGCATTGGCGCAATCGAAGACGTGGTAATGCTCTTCCTTGAGGAAAGGCGCACCTTCGAGGGTCATCGTGCCGCAAACGTGGTCATTGGCGGCGTCGATGTCCTTCTTGGTGAAGCCGAGCGAGCGCAGCAGGTCGAAGGACGGGTCGTTCAGCTTGTCCTTCGGGATGCCGAGCGTGCCGGTGCAGAACTCTTCGCCCAGCGTCCACTGGTTGAAGACGAAGCGGATGTCGAAGGCCGAGGGCAGCGCCGCTTCGATCTTGTCGATCTGGGCCTGACCGAAGCCGTGGCCGATCAGCGCCGTGTGGTTGATCCCCGGCGCATTGCCGATGGTGCCATGACCCACGGCGTAGGACACGATTTCCTCGATCTGGCTGGAGCTATAGCCCAGCTTTTCCAGAGCGGCCGGCACGGAACGGTTGATGATTTTAAAATAGCCACCGCCCGCGAGTTTCTTGAATTTCACCAGTGCAAAATCCGGTTCGATCCCGGTGGTGTCGCAATCCATCACCAGACCGATGGTGCCGGTGGGCGCAATCACGGAAACCTGCGCGTTGCGATAGCCGTTTTTCTCGCCAAGGCTCAACGCCTCGTCCCAAGCGGATTTCGCGAGTTCCACAAGATGCGCGTCCGGGCAATTGGCGTGATCCAAAGCAACCGGTTTGACCGCGAGACCTTCGTAGCCCGTGGTCTTGCCATAGGCGGCGGTGCGGTGATTGCGGATGACGCGAAGCATGTGCTCGGCGTTGCGCTGATAGCCCGAGAAAGTGCCCAGCTCGCCCGCGATCTCGGCGGAAGTCGCATAGGAAACGCCGGTCATGATCGCGGTCAGGGCACCGGCCAAGGCGCGGCCCTCGTCGCTATCGTAGCCCAGCCCCATGTTCATCAACAGCCCGCCGATATTGGCATAGCCCAAACCCAAGGTGCGGAAATCATAGGACAATTGCGCGATTTCCTTGGACGGGAACTGCGCCATCATGACGGAAATCTCAAGCGTCAGCGTCCAGATGCGGGTCGCATGCATATAGCTTTCCGCGTCGAACTCGCCATCCTTGAGGAAGGTCAGCAGGTTCATCGAGGCAAGGTTACAAGCCGTGTCGTCGAGGAACATATATTCGGAACACGGGTTGGAGCCGCGGATCTGACCGTCTTCCGGGCAGGTGTGCCAGGCGTTGATCGTGTCGTGGAACTGGATGCCCGGATCGGCACAGGCCCAGGCGGCGTGACCGACCTGCTCCCAAAGCTCGCGGGCGTTCACGACTTTCGAAACCTTGCCATCGGTGCGGCGCAGAAGCTCCCATTCGGCATCGTCTTTCACAGCCTTGAGGAAGGCATCGGTGACGCGCACGGAGTTGTTGGAGTTTTGGCCGGAGACCGATGCGTAAGCCTCGCTATCCCAGTCGGTGTCATAGGTCGGGAATTCGATCGAGGAATAGCCCTGTTTCGCGTAATCGAGCACGCGTTTGACATAGGTTTCCGGGATCGCCACCTGTTTCGCGCCACGGATTGCGGCTTTCAAAGCGGTGTTTTTCGCCGGATCGAAGGCGTCGGCCTCGGTGCCGTCCCATTCGCGGATCGCGGCGAAGATGGCGTTGAGCTGGCGTTCATGCATCTTCGAGCCCGCGACGATGGACGCCACTTTCTGCTCTTCGATGACCTTCCAGTTGATGAATTCTTCGATGTCCGGGTGATCCATGTCACAGATCACCATCTTGGCCGCGCGGCGCGTGGTGCCGCCGGATTTGATCGCCCCCGCGGCCCGATCGCCGATTTTCAAAAAGCCCATGAGGCCGGAGGATTTGCCCCCGCCAGACAGCGATTCATTGGCCGCACGCAGCGAGGAGAAGTTGGTGCCGGTGCCGGAGCCGTATTTGAACAGGCGCGCTTCGCGGACCCAAAGATCCATGATGCCGCCATCGGACACGAGATCGTCGGCGACGGATTGGATAAAGCACGCATGCGGCTGCGGATGCTCATAGGCCGACGCCGAACGGGTCAGCTCGCCGGTAGCGTGATCCACGTAATAATGCCCCTGCCCCGGACCGTCGATGCCGTAAGCCCAATGCAGGCCGGTGTTGAACCATTGCGGCGAGTTCGGCGCGCCCATCTGGGCGGCGAGCATGAAGCGCATTTCGTCGTAATAGGCGCGGGCGTCGTCCTCGGAAGAGAAATAGCCGCCCTTCCAGCCCCAATAGGCCCAGGCGCCCGCCAGACGGTCGAACACTTGCTTGGCGGAGGATTCCCCGCCGAAACGGTCGCCTTCGGGAAGCTGCGCCAGCTTGTCCTCATCGGGAACCGAACGCCACAGGAAGGAGGGCACGCCCTTTTCGCGGACTTTTTTCAGCGCCGCAGGCACGCCGGCCTTGCGGAAATATTTCTGGGCGATGACGTCGGAGGCGACCTGCGACCATTTCGAAGGCACTTCGCAATCATCGAGTTTGAACACCACCGTCCCGTCCGGGTTGCGGATTTCCGAGCTCGTCGTGGAGAACTCAAGCTCCGAATATGCGTCCTTGCCTGCCGTCGTAAACTTGCGTTCGATCTTCATGTCTGCCCCGACCAAATCTTGTTACCGCGGCCCGAACCGTCCCAGAGACGTCCCCGACACCGCACCATTTGCGACCTGCAAGCTCCGGAGCCTGGCCCTTGGCCCTTTCCGTCGCCTGCCGCCTTCCGGCCCCTGCTACATCTTGTGGTCTGATCCGACGAAAGACGGCCTTGGGCTGCAGGCAGAACCTCTGCGATCCGATCCCGCAGCGCAGGTTCGGTCCGAAGAGAGATTCGCCTCAGTGCGTCGCCCCGGTCACCGCGGTCATATCCGTTTTCACCCCGTCCGTTTCCGCGAAAACAAGGCATCTTCGCCTCGATCCCGCACGGCCCTTTGTCGGATCTGTCCCCCGGGACCCTTGTCCCTCGCCGCTCAGGATCAACTAAATGTAGTGTGTGTCCCATCCGGCTTACACAATGTGCAGCGGCTCCGCCCCGCTGGTCAACGCAAAATTTACCCTTTTTACGGGCAAAATTTCGTTGACGGATTTTGCCCACAGGAGGTCTCGATTCGTCTCTCGCAGCGTTAACTCTTTTTCCTTTGTTTCCCATGGGTTTCACGCAAAATGTTAAGAATTTAAGCGAGTGTTTGTGGATAAGTCCGGCAAGGCTGTGGAGGATAAGAAATCGCCCGCCGCGCCCTGTGTGCCCAATCCCTCAGCACACTATATCTAGTGGTCGAAATCGACCTTTCGCATGCGCAGAAAGCCCCCGGTTTTGCTGGGAAAAAGCCGGAAAACACAACCTTGAGGTGAATTTCGAAGGCAAAAGTCACACAGAAGCCATGCCAGAGCGTGTGCCCGGAACGTGACGAATCATTTTTGCAACATCGCGCCCGGCACGGGCTTGAGATCGACCAGAATCGTGCCGTCGAGACAGTCGAGCCCATCGACCACGAGGGCCGTCTCCTCGACGGCGCGCACCCGCACCCGAGACAGTGCAATGGGGTTCGGACGATGCGGCGAACGCATGGCGAAGACGCCGCAATGCACCCCGTCATGCGGCCGCACCGATTGCAGCACATCGCGCGGCGCGCGGTCGAACCAGTAGAGCACATCGACCTCCGTTGCGGTGAGCCCCTTGAGACCGGGCGCGAAGGCGGGGTCAAGCTCGATGCGCGCCTCCTGCCCTGCGCGCCCCGGCCCTTTCGGGCAGTCTTCGAGCGTCTTGTACGGCGTGCGGATGCGTCCGATGGGGGTGAGGGTCATCTGTGTATCGGTCATGCGGATCTCCTTTTCCCTGATGTAGGCGCAACACGGCGCAGGACCGCCCGACAAAAGGACGCAGGCAGAAGGATACAGGCAGGGGCATGCGGGGCAGCCCCTAGGCAGATCTTCGCCGACAGTGCCGGTTTTCGACTCGGACCCGGCCCGGTGTAGCCCCGCAAGAGGCCGAAACGCAGCAGAAACGCAAAGGTAACACCCGAAAACTCCGGAACATTTGCCGAAAGACAGGGCAGAGCGCCACCTGCGGGGCGGGAATGGTTGACGTTACGGTCACTTTTTTCACGAAGCCTTGCCTTCTGCGGCTGAATACATTTCCTTTCATGCATTCTAGCTGCGCCCGCCGAAGCGGTTGGCGCCGCCTGTGCAAAAAGAACTGAAAAGATAAACAGTACCCAGGAGGTCTTTATGAAACTCACCACCGCCCTTTCCGCGCTGGCGATCCTTGCCGCCACGCCCGCGGCCTTTGCCGCCGATATTCCCGAAGGCACGGTGCTCTCCGAGAACCAGACCTATACGTTCTGGCTTCTGGACGCGATCAAGTCGATGGATCCGCAGATCAACACGGATGTCGAAGGCTCCGACATCCTGCGCAACCTGTTCGAAGGCCTCTACAACGAAGACGCCAAGGGCGATCTCATTCCGGGCGTGGCGCTGAGCCACGATCTGTCGGACGACGGTCTGACCTACACGTTCCACCTGCGCCCCGAAGCGGTGTGGTCCGATGGCAAACCGGTGACGGCAGGCGACTTCGTCTACGCCTGGCAGCGTCTGGCCGATCCGGCGACCGCGTCGGAATATGCCTGGTACATGGAACTGATGCAGGTGGTGAACGCGTCGAAAATCACCGCGGGCGAGCTGCCGCCCTCCGATCTGGGCGTGAAAGCCATCGACGATCACACGCTTGAGGTGACGATCGAGACGCCGCTGCCCTATTTCCCGCAGATGCTGGTGCATGGCTCGACCTTCCCGGTGCGTCAGGACGTGATCGAGGCCTTCGGTGCCGACTGGACCAAACCGGAGAACATGGTGTCGAACGGCGCCTATACGCTGTCCGAGCACATCCTTGGCGAACGCGTCGAGATGGACAAATCCGCCACCTATTGGGATGCCGACAAGACGGTGATGACCCATCTCACCGGCCTGACGATCAATGACAACAATCAGGCGCTGACCCGCTACCTCGCGGGCGAGCTGGACCGGGTGCAAATCCCCGCCGGTCAGTACCCCCGCCTGAAAGCGGAATATCCGGACGAGGCGACCTCGCTGCCCTATTCCTGTTCCTACATCTACAACATGAACCTGTCGGAAAAGGGTCCGGAAGCACTCAAAGACGTGCGCGTGCGCAAGGCGCTGTCCTATGCGATGAACCGCGACATCGTGGTGGATAACATCCTTCAGGGCGGCCAGCGTGCCTCCTACAACTGGACCCATTGGGCGACCGCGGGCTTTGTCATGCCGGAGATCGATTATTCTCATTGGACCCAGGAGGAGCGCACCGCGAAAGCGAAGGAGCTTCTGGCCGAGGCGGGCTATGGGCCGGAGAACCCGCTCGATCTGACGCTGAACTACAATACGGATGACAGCCACAAGAAAATCGCCATCGCGGCCCAACAGTTCTTCAAGCCTCTCGGCGTGAACCTGACCCTCAACAACATGGAGTGGAAAGTTCACACCGACCGCATGCAGAACCAGGACTTCGATCTGGCGCGTTACGCCTGGTGTGGCGACTATAACGAGGCCTCGACCTACCTCGACTTCTTCACCTCGTATTCCGGTCATAACAACGGTCACTTCTTTAATGACGAATACGATGCGATCATGAAAGAGTCCAAGACGGCGGCCGATCCTCAACCGCTTTATACCCAGGCCGAGCAAATTCTTGCGACGGAAATGCCGTTTATTCCGATCTACCACTATGCGAAGGTCGATATGATCGCATCCGACATCAAAGGCCTGCCGACCGAGAACGTGATGCAGACCTGGTACGGGCGTGACCTGTACCGCGTCGCCGAGTGATCTCAGTTTGAAAACAGGCAGGATGCGGGGGCTTTTCCCCCGCGTCCACCCATAGGGACACATCCATGATTGTCTACATTCTCAAGCGTGTGGCGATTGCCATTCCGACGCTGCTCCTGCTGATTATATTCTCATTCCTGCTGATGCATGCGGCCCCCGGCGGCCCCTTCACGCAGGAACGCGAGCTGCCCGCGCAGGTGCTTGCCAATCTCAACGCCAAATACGGTCTCGACCAACCTCTGTGGAAACAGATCACCAGTTACATCTGGGGCATCGTCGCGCATTTCGATTTCGGCCCGTCCTTTGTCTACAAGGATCGCACCGTGAACGAGATCATCGCGCAGGGCTTTCCGGTCACGCTGACCTATGGCGGCATTTCCTTCCTCGTCGCGGTCTTCGCGGGCGTGACGCTCGGCGCCGTGGCCGCCGTCAAACACAACACGATCATCGACTATTTCGCGGTCGGCATCTCCATCGGCGCGCAGGTGCTGCCGAACTTCGTCATGGCGCCGATCCTCGTGATCGTCTTCACCCTGATCCTCGGCTGGTTGCCGGGCGGCGGATGGCGCTTTTCCGACCCGTCGTTCTGGATCATGCCGGTGATCGCGCTTTCGACCTCCTACATGGCCTCGATCGCGCGGATCATGCGTTCCTCGATGTTAGAGGTTCTGAACTCGAACCACATCCGCACGGCGCGGGCCAAAGGCCTTCCGGGACATCGGGTGATCCTGCGCCATGCCCTCAAACCGGCGCTTCTGCCGGTGATCTCCTATCTCGGGCCGGCCTTTGTTGCGATGATCACCGGCTCGGTGATCGTGGACATCTATTTCTCGACGGGTGGCATCGGCAAAGCCTTTGTCGACAGCGCACTGAACCGCGACTACGCGGTGATGATGGGGGTCACGATCCTCGTCGGCGCGCTCACCATCCTGTTCAACCTCATCGTCGATATCGTCTACGGATGGATCGACCCGAAAATCCGGTACTGAACCATGGTCATCGACAGTCAGAAAATGAAGTCATTGGCCGAAGCCACCTCGCGCGAGGATGTGGCGGGCCGCTCGCTCTGGGCCGATGCACGGCGCAGGTTCTTCCGCAACAAGGCGGCGATGTTCGGGCTGGTTCTGCTCGTCTTCGTGTCGCTGTTTGCGCTTTTAGGCAATTCCATTGCGCAATGGTCGAATGAGGAAATCGACTTTTCAGTCATGGGCATGGTTGCCGAGCAAGGCGGGCCCTCGCTCTCCAACGGGCATTATTTCGGCACCGACGATCTGGGCCGCGATCTGTTTGCCCGCACGGTGCAGGGCACACAGATCTCCTTGGCCGTGGGGATCATCGGCTCCGCCATCGCCGTGGTCGTCGGCACGATCTATGGTGCCACCGCCGGCTATTTCGGCGGGCGGCTCGACAATTTCATGATGCGCGCCGTCGATATTTTGCTCGCGATCCCCTACATGTTCGTGCTGATCCTGCTTCTGGTGATGTACGGCCGGTCGATCACCATGCTGTTCGTCGGTGTCGGCCTGATCTCATGGCTTGAGATGAGCCGGATCGTGCGGGGCCAGACGCTGACCCTCAAGGGCCGCGAATATATCGAGGCGGCGCGCGCCATCGGCGTCCCTGCCCCCGTGATCATCCGCCGTCATATCCTGCCCAACCTGATCGGCGTGGTGACGGTGTTCGCCACCCTTCTGGTGCCGAACATGATCCTGACCGAAAGCTTCATCTCGTTTCTGGGCCTCGGCGTTCAGGAACCGATGACGTCGCTCGGCGCGCTGATCTCCGAAGGCGCCGGCACCATCGCTTACGGGACGCTCTGGCAACTGGCTTTCCCGCTTCTTTTCTTCGTCCTCACCCTCTTCGGCTTTTTCTTTGTCGGCGACGGGCTCAGGGACGCTCTGGACCCGAAGGATCGCTGACATGGCACTTCTGGACGTCAAAGACCTCTCCGTTCGTTTCGACACGCCCGAGGGCGAGATTCATGCCGTCAACGGTGTGAGTTTCAGCCTTGAGAAGGGTGAAACCCTTGGCATCGTGGGCGAATCCGGCTCCGGCAAGAGCCAGCTCAACTTTGCGCTTCTGGGGCTTCTGGCCAAGAACGGGCATACCACCGGGCAGGCTCTGTTCGACGGCAAAGACCTTTTGTCGATCTCCGAACGCGAACTGAACAAGATCCGCGCCAATCGCATCGCGATGGTGTTTCAGGACCCGATGACCTCGCTCAATCCCTATATGCGCATCTCCGACCAGATGGCGGAGGTGCTCATGCTGCACAAAGGCCTGTCGAAACGCGCCGCCATTACCGAAAGCGTCGCGATGCTCGACGCGGTGAAAATCCCCGACGCCAGGAACCGCGTGCGGCTTTATCCGCATGAGTTTTCCGGCGGCATGCGCCAGCGCGTGATGATCGCCATGTCGCTTTTGTGCCACCCCGAAATCCTCATCGCCGACGAGCCGACCACCGCGCTCGATGTGACAGTGCAGGCGCAGATCATGGAGCTTCTGGCCGAACTTCAGCGCGAATTCGGCATGGCGACGATCCTGATCACCCATGATCTGGGCGTCGTGGCCGGCTTCTGCGAGCGCGCCATCGTGATGTATGGCGGGCGGATCATGGAAGAGGCGCCGGTCGATCCGCTGTTCGAGACCCCGACCCATCCCTATACGCGCGGGCTTCTGGATGCGATCCCGCGGGTGGACGAGGATCAGGAGGCGCTGCGCGCCATTCCGGGCAACCCGCCCAATATGACCGGCGCACCGAAAGGCTGCCCGTTTGCGCCGCGCTGCGCTCTGGTCGATGA
The DNA here is from genome assembly GCF_001550095.1 of Celeribacter ethanolicus. Lineage (GTDB taxonomy): Bacteria > Pseudomonadota > Alphaproteobacteria > Rhodobacterales > Rhodobacteraceae > Celeribacter > Celeribacter ethanolicus. The sequence continues at coordinate 18,577 of NZ_LRUC01000022.1, forward strand.
GCGATGCCGGGTCGAGACGCCCGCGCTCATGGAATTCGCCGAAGGCCGCGCCCGCGCCTGTTTCCGCTCCATCGAGGAGGTCGCCGCATGAGCCGTCCCCTGATCGAAGCCCGCGACGTGCGGGTCACCTTCGACATTCACCGCCCCTCGGACCTGCCCTGGACCCCGCCCGCGCAGCTCCATGCCGTCAATGGCGTGAGTTTCACGCTGGAACCGGGACAGACGCTTGGCATCGTCGGCGAGTCCGGCTGTGGCAAGTCCACTTTGGCACGCGCGCTCATCCGCATGCTGCCCGCCAGCGGTCAGGTGATCTGGCAGGATGGCACCGACCTTCTGACGCTTTCGCCTCGTCAGATGCTGAAATACCGGTCCGAAATCCAGATGATCTTTCAGGACCCTCTGGCGTCCCTGAACCCGCGCATGACCGTGGGCGACATCATCGCCGAACCCCTGCGCACCCACCGCCCCGGCATGAGTGCGAAGGAACGCAAGGACAAGGTGCGCGCGGTGATGGAACGCGTGGGACTTCTGCCGAACCAGATCAACCGCTACCCGCATGAGTTCTCCGGCGGCCAGTGTCAGCGCATCGGCATCGCCCGCGCTTTGGTGGTGGAGCCGAAACTACTGATCTGCGACGAACCGGTCTCCGCCCTCGACGTGTCGATTCAGGCGCAGGTGATCGGACTTCTGGAAGAGCTGCGCCGCGATCTAGGTCTGACGATCATCTTCATCGCGCATGATCTTTCCGTGGTGAAACACCTCTCGGACGAGGTGATGGTGCTCTATCTCGGGCGGATGATGGAAAAGGCCAGTTCGGACGAGCTCTTCGCCGAACCGCGGCACCCTTACACGCAGGCGCTTTTGTCCGCCGTACCGATCCCGGACCCGAAGATCGAGAAGACCAAACAGGTGATCCCGCTCGACGGCGACCTGCCCTCGCCGATGGCGCCGCCCAAGGGTTGTGTGTTCCGCACCCGCTGCCCGAAAGCGCAGGCCATTTGCGAGACCGTGCCGGCGGATCACCTGACCGGCAGCCACCACACAGCCTGCCACTTTGCGGGCGAGACGGTGAGCGCGTAAACATAAAGGGCATGCCGGGAGGCGTGCCCTTTTCTGTGTCGCCGAGGGTTATGTCGCGAAACACCGGGGGCCGTTTGAAATTCGGCTCCTTCTTGAAAGCACACGGGGCGCTTTGGGATCGGCGACGAAAGCTTGCTATTTCCCTAGGGAATTTATCCGAGGTCGGCGCAGTCGGTGAGGCAGCTCTGCGGACGAAGCGGTCATCAACTCGGCGACGACATCATGAAGTTTTCAGCATCACTCGCGTGTTGTGATAGCATCCCCAAATCAAACAGTAGACTGCACCGGACCAACCAGTCGAGGTTACTGTCTCTCAAAGCTATCTCGTATCGGACATGGCCCCAAGCATCGCAGGTGGCCCCCAGCTTGAGTTCTCCCTCTAGCGTTTCCCAGACCTTCTCGCCCAGCCAAGGGCCCGCATGCCCTGCTAACATCTGAAAATATTCAACAAAACCGTTGGTCGAAGTGTAGTCATAGACGAAGACGCTCTTCATCGCGCGTAGATTCGGCGTTTCGATAGTCACATCAAAATAGTCTTGTGACCGGTATGAGAAATGTAGAGAAGAACCCGGGCTCGTGGACTTCATCAGAAATATCGACATAGAAGGACCTCAGAAACTGCCGTCAGCTAACATCGGGTGAACGATGATAGTCAAGTGTGCGCTCAACTGCTATCGGTCCGCATTGGGCTCTTAATGTCCAGTACAACCAATCCTCAAGCAGCATAGCTAGCGGACGTTCGCTGCAATGTAGAAAACTTGTAAAGTGGCCTCAATCCGGCCCGCCGTCTTTCATGCAACGGCTCCCAGAGGGCACGTCTTACCCCAAAGGCCACATGCCCCGACGAACAAAAATTTGGAAAGTGGTCGGGGCGGCGAGATTCGAACTCACGACCCCCTGTACCCAAAACAGGTGCGCTACCAGACTGCGCCACGCCCCGACCGTGCGCCTCTCCTACCGTGCCGGGACGCGGTTGAAAAGGGCTTTGTTGCAGAGGGCTTATTGTTCCGCGCAGGGATCGGCCGCCTCGGGCCCGAAAGCCGGATGACGCAGCACATCGCCCGCTTCGATACCAAGCCCCGAAGCCAGCCCGCCGTTGATCTCCAGCACAGCAAAGACCGCATCGCCACCCGGAATGGGCGTGCGATCGAGCGGCACGGCATTTTCATGCACACGGGTCACGACACCGCGCCGGTCGATGAAGATCATATCCAGTGGAATCAGCGTATTGGCCATCCAGAAGGCCACAGGTTGCGGCTTTTCATAGACGAAGAGCATGCCATGCGAATGCGCCATCTCGGTCCGGTTCATCAAACCGAGCGCCCGCTCGCCAGCGTCATCCGCGATCTCGACGGAAAAGCGCGCGGATGTGCCCTCCCCCGTCACGATCACCTCGGTCTGGTCGCATGTGCTTTGGGCCGCTGCGACGGAGACAGAGGCGAGCAGCGCGGCCCCGATCGCCACAGAGGCCAGGACCGCACGCCGCTCAGCCATGATCTTCCATGTGCTCTTCCACGGGCTCGCGCAGCGCTGCATCCCAGGCGGTGACATGCGCCGCCATCCGGCCCCGACGACCTTCGATGACGCGCAGGCCCACGGCCTCGCCCGGCATCAGATCGGCCAGACCGGAGCGCCGCAACACCTCGATATGGATGAACACATCCTCGGGTCGGCCGAAGATATTGGCGAAACCGAACCCCTTGCCCTTGTCGAACCATTTGACCCGCGCGGGTTCCAGAGGCAGGCTCAGGCTGCTCTCGTCGATGTCTTCCAGATCTTCCAGCACCGCGCCGCTGCCCGGGGCCGGTGGCAGGATCTCGAGCACCTCGACCGCTTGCACACCACGATCGGTGCGTTGCACGACAAGGCGAATGCCCGCCGCATCGGCGACGGAGCTTTGCCCGAAATTGCGCAGCACATTGGCGTGTAACAAAATATCCGGCCCGCCGTCATCGGCGACCACAAATCCAAATCCGCGTGCCGGATCGAACCATTTCACATGGCCCGATACAACCTGGCCCAAGTCAGTCTCGTTCATTCTCTCTATTACTCACTGGGGCCCCGACCGAACGGCAGGGCCCGAAGCCATGGGGCGTGAGCCCCTCATCCCTGCCAGACCCTGTGCCATTCGGGCCGAAGGTTCAAGCCCCCTCTGGCCTGTCTTTTTGACCAAGCGGACGGGTTCCCCCGCGTCAGCCTGTATCTTGGGCTTTCTCCTCACGGATTGAGTCGCAAGATGTCCCAGGGCTGATCCGGCGCGGCCCGGCGCCAGCGGAAGCGGTCGTGCAGGCGGAACTCGCCATCGGCCCAGAACTCGATTTCCACCGGCGTGATCCGATACCCGCCCCAGAAGGGGGGACGTTTCGGGTTCGGCCCGTGCTTGAGCCCTTCTTTCGCCACCGCCTCCATCAGCGCCGCCTTGCTTTCGAGCGGTCGCGACTGCTGGCTGGCCCAGGCGCCGATCCGGCTGCCCAAAGCACGCGAGCGGTAATAGGCATCGGAATGTTCGTCGCTTTCACGCGTCACGAGGCCGCGCACCCGCACCTGACGGCGCAGGGATTTCCAATGCATCACGAAGGCCGCCTTGCCGGCCGCTTCGATCTCTTGCCCCTTGGCGCTTTCGTAATTCGTGTAGAAGACGAACGCGTCGTCGGCGATCTCCTTCAACAGCACCATGCGCACGTTCGGCAGGCCCTCCGGGTCCACCGTCGCGATGGCGATGGCATTCGGATCGTTGACCTCCCTGGCCTCGGCTTCTTTGAGCCATTTGCGCGCGATCTCGAACGGATCGTCGCCTGCGAAGATGCCCTTGCGCGGAACCGTGTGTGACACCATGACGCCCTCCTGTCTTTGCAGCCCGATTGGACCGCCCTGTCTGACTTCACGGGATAGCCCCTGCGCTCCGGGGCGGCAAGCGCCATCACGGGTCACCGCCTGTGCATCGCTGCGCCGCGGCCCGGAAGCCCCCCTGAGCCCCGATGATGAGCTCCGGCGATTTTCGCCAAACCGTGATGCGGCGTCACGAAATTGACCCTGCGCAGACTTGATCGCCTATCTGAAAACCCCTAAAGCACGAGATAACACAAAAAATAATGGGTTCGAGGAAGACCATGACGAAATTGATGGAAGGCAAACGCGGGCTGATCATGGGCCTTGCGAATGACAAATCGATTGCCTGGGGCATTGCGAAAGCGCTCTCGGATCACGGCGCGGAGCTGTGCTTTTCCTATCAGGGCGAGCAACTCAAGAAACGTGTCGATCCGCTGGCCGAACGCCTCGGGTCCGACTTCGTGGAAGAGTGCGATGTGTCCGACGAGGCCTCGATGGATGCGCTCTTTGCGGCGATCAAGGAGAAATGGGGCAAGCTCGATTTCATCGTGCACGCCATCGGCTTCTCCGACAAGAACGAGCTGCGCGGCCGCTATGTCGACACCACGCGCGCCAACTTCAACCTGACCATGGACATCTCGGTATTCTCCTTCACCGCCGTCGCACAACGCGCGGCGAAGCTGATGCCCGAGGGCGGCTCGATGCTGACCATGACCTATTATGGCGCCGAGCGCGTGATGCCGCATTACAATGTGATGGGCGTCGCCAAGGCCGCTCTGGAGGCCTCCGTGCGCTACCTCGCCGAAGACCTCGGCAAAGACGGTATCCGCGTCAACTCGATCTCCGCCGGTCCGATCAAAACCCTCGCCGCCTCCGGGATCGGCGATTTCCGCTACATCATGAAGTGGAACGAATACAACTCGCCGCTACGTCGCAATGTGACCATCGACGATGTCGGCAACTCCGCGCTCTACCTGCTGTCCGATCTGGGTGCGGGTGTCACGGGCGAAACCCACCATGTCGATGCGGGCTATCACGTCGTCGGCATGAAGGCCGTGGACGCGCCGGACATTTCCAAAGGCTGATCCGCCTCGGATAATGATATAAAAACGGGGGCTTCGGCTCCCGTTTTTCTTTCCTCAATGTCTTTGGGAGGAGACATGACACTCGCGATTTTCCTGTCGATCCTCAGCATTCACCTGATCGCGGCCATGAGCCCCGGCCCGTCTTTCGTGGTCGCCGTGCGCACCGCCGCCTCAGACGGGTTCCGCCCCGCCTTCGGCCTTGCCGTGGCTTTCGGGCTGGGTGCGGTGATCTGGGCGCTGGCGGCGCTCTCCGGCCTGTCGGTCCTGTTCGAGATTTTCCCCCGCGCCTATCTCGCCTTCAAACTCGCTGGCGGGCTGTTCCTGATCTGGATCGGGGTCAAGACCTTCCGCCATGCTGCCGATCCCCTGCCCGAGGCCACGACACTGGCCAGCCCGCGCTCTTTGCCGAACGCGTTTCGCCTCGGCCTGATGACCCAGCTGTCGAATCCGAAACCGGCGGTGTTCTATGGCGCCGTGTTTGCCGGGCTGATCCCGCCGGAAACCCCGCTTGTCGTTAAGGCGGTCTTATTGTTTTTCGTCTTTTTTGACGAAACCCTGTGGTATGTGATTGTCGCGCGGCTTTTTTCGCGGCAAAAAGCACGACAAGCCTATGGCCGGGCCAAGCTCTGGACCGACCGCATCTTGGGCGGCGTGATTGCCGCTTTCGGTCTGCGGATCGCCACCAGTTAAGCCCCGGAGTTGCCCCCGGCCCCGCCAAGATGATGAAAGGATCAAACGATGTCCGACCTCCTGCCCCATGAAAAAGGCTTTCACGTCAGCTGGGACCAGATTCACCGCGACAGCCGTGCGCTGGCGTGGCGGCTTGACGGCAAAGGCCCCGACAATGGCGCATGGCGCGCGATCGTGGCGATCACCCGCGGCGGCATGGCGCCCGCGATGATCATCGCGCGCGAATTGGACATCCGCACCGTCGACACGATTTCGGTGAAATCCTATGACCACCAGACCCAGTCGGAACCCAAGGTTCTGAACGCCCCCGACGCCGACCTGATGGGCGACGGAACCGGCATTCTGGTGATCGACGATCTGGTGGACAGCGGCCGCACCCTTGAGCTGTGCCGTCAGCTCTACCCGAACGCCCATTTCGCCACTGTCTACGCCAAACCGAAGGGCCGCGCGCAGGTCGACAGCTATATCACCGAAGTGTCTCAGGATACGTGGATTTTCTTCCCCTGGGATATGGCGATGCAATACGTCAAACCCTATCGCGGGCGGGACTGATCCGGTCACAAGACGATTTCAAGAAGGGGCCAAGCGGCCCCTTTTTCATGCGCCCCTCGCGCCCAGAGCCTCAACCGTTTTCAGCCAGCGCGCCACTTTTTCAGGTGTCGCCTCCGAGGCCCCTGCAAATTGCGTCACCCGTACCGGTTTGATGCCGACAAAACCGAAGATATGGCCCTTGAGCGTCGCCGCAATCGGGTTGCGATAGGCGAGCCAGAGAAACCATGTCGGCGTGTCGGAGGTCAGTACCACCCGTGCGCTGCGCCCCGAAAGCATCGGGCGCGGCATCCCCGTGCGCAGCGGATTGCGCGTGTCAAACGCCCGGCCCGGCAGGAACGCCCGATCGAACAGCCCCTTGAGCTTGGCAGGCAATCCCCCCCACCACATCGGCGCGAACATCACCACATGCTCCGCCCAGTCGATATGGGCCAGCACCGCTTCGAGATCGGGTTCGAGCGGTTTCGGGTCCTTATAGCCGGCGCGCTCAAAATCCATATCGAAGCGCAGCTCGTGCAAGTGATGCAGCCGCACCTCATGGCCTGCGGTCCGCGCCGCCGTCCCATAGGTTTCGGCGAAAGAGTGCGACAGCGTGTCCGCCGCCGGATGACCGTTCAGGATATAGATCCGCCTGGACATGCTGTCCCTCATAAAATTTGACCGTGGTCAATTTAATAGGCGCAAAACGTGACCATGGTCAATTCATGAAATTGACCGGGGTCACGAAACATGCAAACTGTCGCCATGACCAAACCGATCCAGAAACGCGCCATCGCCACCCGGGAAAAGCTGCTCTCAGCCGCCAACACCTTGATTTCAGAGCAAGGATTCGACGCCCTGCGGGTCGAGGAGGTGGTCGGTACGGCGGGGGTGGCGAAGGGGACTTTTTTTGCCCATTTCAAGGACAAGGACGCGCTTCTGGAACAGATCATCGGCGCGCGTCTCGCCGACATCACCGAAGCGATGGCCCAGCCCCCCGCCCCGCAGAGCATCGCGGAGATGATCGCACGGCTCGCCCCGCTGATCGCTTTCACGACCTCGGAACGTCGGGTGTTCGATGTGATGATCCGCTATTCGGGCGCCGCTGCGGTGGCGGAGATCGGCCCCATCGCCGAACAGTTCGATACCCAGATCTTACTCTATGGCCGCTGGGCCTCCGAGGGGCCGTTTCGTCGCGATGCCGCCCCGGAGCTTCTGGGCGAAGGCATCAGCGCCTTTCTCATTCAGGCCATCGCCCTGACCTTTTGTGCGCTGAACAGTCAGGAGGCGCTGGAGACCCGGCTGACCGCCTATCTCACCGCCTGGCTTTTGCCACAGGAATGATCAGGCGGCAGAGGCGCGCAGCAGCATGTCCTGCACCTTGTCGATCTCGTGCTCGGCAAAGGACAGACCCGCCGCCCGGTCCGAGCCACGCAGCACCGCGTCGATCGCGCCACAGGCCGACCGCACCAGATAGCCCGCCTGCCGCAACTCCATGTCATAGGAAAGATCGCGGATCCGGTCCGTCATCTCCGTCTCACGCGCCGCATCGCCCGTTCGCGCCATATCGAGCGCCGCGTGCAAATCGTCGATCAGACAGGGATCGCCCTGCATCCCGCCTCGCATCATGACTGCCATCTTGAACCTTTCAACTGTTATGCCCGAAATATTGAACGATCCGGGTCTTTTGCCCTTCATCTGGGGCGCTTTTGACCCAGTGTCATCCAAGGCTCATGCGAAAATGGTAAACAAAGCATGAAAGCCTGATCAAAACCCGCTCCCCCCCGCGTGAAAGGTAATTTTTTCAGCAGCTTGCCGGGGATTTCATCGAAATGCATGCGTCGGCACACCGGTTTTCAGGTGCCGATCACGCCTCGGCGAGGCGATTGCATCCGGCGCGGGCCGTTTCTAAATTCAGTTTGACCACGAAAGGATATGTCCATGTCGACCCCGATCAATCCAGCCCTGACCCGCACCCAGGCCTCGCCCATCGTCGCGTCGAAAAGCTGGATGCAGGGCATGACCTTCACACCCGAGCGCCCGTTGATCAACGTCAGCCAGGCCGCGCCGATGGAGGCGCCGCCACTGGCGCTGCGCAAAGAAATCGCCCGCATCGCGCTCGAAGACACAGCGGCGCATCTCTACGGTCCGGTCCTTGGCCTGCCGGAGCTGCGCGCCGAACTCGCGTCGCAATGGTCCGCCGCCTATCACGCCGAAATCAAAGCCGAAGAGGTCGCGATCACCTCCGGCTGCAACGAGGCCTTTACCGCCACGATGACCACCATTGCTGGCGCGGGCGATGAGGTGATCCTCGCAACGCCTTGGTATTTCAACCATAAAATGTGGTGCGACATATCGGGCGTTCATGCCGTACCGCTGCCCACCGGCGACGATCTCTTGCCCGATCTGGAGACCTGCGCCCGGCTGATCACGCCGCGCACCCGCGCCATCGTGCTGATCACGCCGAACAATCCGGGCGGGGTGGAATATCCGGCAGAGCTTTTGACGAAATTCTACGCGCTGGCCCGCGAACATCGCATCATGCTGGTCCTGGACGAGACCTATCGCGATTTCGACAGCCGCTCGGAGGTGCCGCATTACCTGTTCCGCCAGCCCGACTGGCGCGACACGTTGGTGCACCTCTATTCCTTCTCCAAGGCCTTTCGCCTCACCGGCCACCGCGTCGGCGCGCTGATCACCGGGACGGAGCGCATGACGGAGGTGGAGAAATATCTCGACACGGTCACCATCTGCCCGAACCAGATCGGCCAGCGCGCCGCGCTTTGGGGGTTGCAAAACCTCAGCCAGTGGGTCGCCGGAGAGCGCGCCGAAATCCTCGCCCGGCGCGCGGCGATGACCGATGGTTTCAAACAGCTCAAGGGCTGGAAACTGCTCGGTTGTGGCGCCTTCTTCGCCTATGTCGAACATCCGTTCGACAGGCCCTCCTCGGAGCTTGCGCCCTGGCTGTTGCGCGAGGCGGGGGTGCTGCTTTTGCCCGGCACCGCTTTCATGCCCGCAAACGATCCGCGCGGCGAGCGACAATTGCGCATCGCCTTCGCCAATATCGGTGTGCCGGAGATCGCAACGCTTTTCACGCGATTGGCACAAATCACCCCCTGATCCGCCTTGCCCTCTCTGTCGCTTGCCCCTACACCATTGCCCAACCTTGATGGGAGAAGAAAAACATGGCGAGCGGCAAGGGTTCTGGCGCGAAAATGGTGGTCTGGGGGATTCTCGGCCTCCTCATCATCGGCCTCGGCGGATTTGGCACGGCGAATTTCGGCGGTGGCGTGACCCGCGTGGCCTCGGTGGGCGACGAGGACATTTCCGTCAATGATTACGCCAATGCGCTGCGCAGCCAGATGCGCGCAATCGAAGCCCAGACCGGCCAGCCGTTTTCCGTCAGCCAGGCGCAGGATTTCGGCCTGTCGCAACAGGTGCTCGATCAGCTTCTGTCGCAGGCGGCCCTCGATGGCGAGACCGCACGTCTCGGGATTTCCGTCGGCGACGAGGCGGTGCGCCGCGAGCTTCTGACCTATGACGCCTTCAAAGGCGTCGATGGCAAATTCGACACCGCCGCCTACAAAGACCTGCTGGCCCGCAACAACATGAACGAGGGCGATTTCGAAGCCGATCTGCGCCGCGAGGCCGCCCGCTCGATCCTCTCTGGCGCTCTGGCCTCCGGCATCACCATGCCGCCCTCCTACGGTCAGGCCGTGGTCGACTGGCTCGGAGAACGCCGCACCATCACGGTCGCCACGCTCGCCCCCAGCGCCCTCGACACCGGCGCCCCGCTGGCGTCTGACAGCGACATCCAGAGCTGGTACGACGCCCATCCCGATCTTTACACCGCCCCCGAGGCGCGCCGCATCACCTATGCCTGGCTCACCCCCGCGATGCTGACCGACAAGGTCGATCTCGACGAGACCGCGCTGCGCAAACTCTATCAGGACAATATCGCAAGCTATGTGCAGCCGGAGCGCCGTCTGGTCGAGCGTCTGGTGTTTGGCACCGAAGACGAGGCGCAGGCCGCCGCCGACCGCATAGCCTCGGGTCAGAGCAGCTTTGAAGACGAAACGACCGCGCGCGGTCTCGCGCTGATCGACACCGATATGGGGGACGTCTCCGAAGACGACCTGTCCTCTGCGGCCGGTCCTGCGGTCTTTGCGCTTGAGGGCACGGGCGTGGTCGGTCCGGTGATGTCCGATCTGGGCCCGGCGATCTACCGCGTCAACGGTACGCTCGCGGGCACCGAGATTTCCTTTGAAGACGCCCGCAACGAATTGGCTGCCGAGATGGCTGCGGATGCGGCCGCGCGCCTCATTGCCGATCAGATCGAGACTTTCGACAACGATCTGGCGGGCGGCTACACGCTTGAGGATCTCGCGAACGAGACCGACATGGAGCTGGGCCAGATCGACTGGACCCCCGAAAGCGAAGGCGGGATCGCCGCCTATACCGATTTCCAACAGGCCGCCGCCAGCGTGACGCTGGACGACTACCCGGAAATCGTCGAGCTGACCGATGGCGGCGTCTTCGCGCTGCGCCTCGACGAGATCGTGCCCGCCACGGTGAAACCGCTCGATCAGGTGCGCGATCAGGTCGCCGCCGATTGGGAGGCCGATGCGTTGAACCAGAAACTCACGGCCCGCGCCGAAGAGCTTGAGACCAGCGTCGCCTCCGGCACCGCTATCGCCGATCTCGGCCTGCCGGTCGAGCAGTTCACCGCGATCACCCGTCAGGATTTCATCTCCACCATGCCCGCGGGCTTCATGGATGCGGTCTTCGCGCCGGGTCTCAAGGCCGGAGGCACCACGCTGATCCCCGGCGAGGGCCGTGTGGTCATCGCCCGGATCGAGACCGTCGACGCGCCCGAACATACCGACGAAAACGCCGCCATCGCGGAGAATTATATTGAAACCGCCGCACAAGGTGTCTCCACCGACGTGATCGAAGCCTTCGCCCGGGCGCTGCGCACCCGTGACGGCGTGACGGTGAGCCAGACCGCCCTCAACGCGGTGCACAGCCAGTTGCAATAAAAGACACGAAGAAAGACGCCCCCATGGCCACGCTCATTCCGTCCTTCACCGATTTCGAAACCGGGTTCAACGCAGGCCAGAACCAGCTCGTATATGCCAAGGTGGCCGCCGATCTCGACACGCCGGTGTCGATCATGCTGAAACTCGCAGGCGCCCGCACCGACAGTTTCATCCTCGAATCCGTCACCGGCGGCGAGGTGCGCGGGCGCTACTCCATCGTGGGCATGAAGCCAGACCTGATCTGGAAATGCGACGGCACCACCGCCTCGGTCAACCGCAACGCGCGGTTCGATGCAGAGAGCTATGTGGTGGACGACAAGGACCCGCTCACCTCGATCCGCGCGCTGATCGCCGAGAGCCGCGTGGACATCCCCGACGATCTGCCGGGTTCCGCCGCCGGTCTTTTCGGCTATCTCGGCTATGACATGATCCGCCTTGTCGAGCATCTGCCCAATGTGAATCCCGATCCCATCGGCCTGCCCGATGCGGTTCTGATGCGGCCCTCGGTGATTGCCATTCTCGATGGCGTCAAAGGCGATGTGATCCTTGTGTCCCCCGCCTGGGCCTCCTCGGGTCTCTCCGCCAAAGCCGCCTATGCCCAGGCCGCCGAACGCGTGATGGATGCGCTCCGCGATCTCGAACGCGCGCCCTCGAAAGCCAGCCATGAGATGGGCGAGGCCTATGTTGCCCCACCCGCCACCTCGAACTTCACCCACGAAGGCTACAAAGCCGCCGTGGAGAAGGCGAAAGACTACATCACCGCAGGCGACATTTTCCAGGTCGTGCCCGCACAGCGCTGGACGCAGGACTTCCCGCTCCCGCCTTTCTCGCTCTATCGCTCGCTGCGCCGCACCAACCCGTCGCCCTTCATGTTCTTCTTCAACTTCGGCGGATTCCAGATCATCGGCGCCTCGCCCGAAATCCTCGTCCGCGTCTTCGATGGCGAGGTCACCATCCGCCCCATCGCCGGCACCCGCAAACGTGGCGCGACACCGGCCGAGGACAAGGCGCTGGAAGAAGACCTGTTGTCGGACGAGAAGGAACTGGCCGAGCACCTGATGCTTCTGGATCTCGGGCGCAACGATGTTGGCCGGGTCGCCAAGATCGGCACGGTGCATCCAACCGAAGAATTCATCATCGAGCGCTATTCCCACGTCATGCACATCGTTTCCAATGTGGTGGGCGAGCTGCGCGAGGATGAAGACGCGCTCTCCGCATTGCTCGCGGGCCTGCCCGCAGGCACGGTCTCCGGCGCGCCGAAAGTCCGTGCCATGGAGATCATCGACGAGCTGGAACCCGAGAAACGCGGCGTCTATGGCGGCGGCGTGGGATACTTTTCCGCAGGCGGTGACATGGACATGTGCATCGCGCTCCGCACCGCCGTCCTCAAGGACGAAAAGCTCTATATCCAAGCCGGTGGCGGCGTCGTCTACGACAGCTCGCCCGAGGGCGAATACCAAGAAACCGTCAACAAATCCAATGCGCTGCGCAAAGCCGCCGAGGATGCGGGCTTGTTTACACGGTCGGGAAATCGCTGACGAAAACCCTCGTCACATGGAAGGCGCACCGGTTTCTCCGCTGCGCCTTTTCTTTTGTCCCCAAATATCCTGCGGGGGCCCGGGGGTGCAAAACCCCCGGCGCTTTCAAAGCGGCAGTTCGGTCGTCGATTTGATCTCCTGCATCGAAAGCAGCGCCGTCACGTTGTAAATCGACACCTCCTTGATCAGCGCCTGATAGAACTCATCGTAAGCCTTGGCATTCTTCACCCGGACCTTCAGGATATAGTCGATCTCCCCCGCCAGCCGGTGCGCCTCCAGCACCTCGGGCCGTTTTTGCAGCACTTTCAGGAATTTCTCCTGCCAGCCCGCCTCATGCGCATTGGTGCGCACCAGCACAAAAAAACAGGCCTCAAGCCCGAGGCTTTCGGGATCGAGAATGACAGTCTGCTGACCGATCACGCCGCCCTCTTTCATCTTGCGGATGCGATTCCACACCGGCGTCTTCGAGGAGCCAACTTTGCGCGCAATCTCGTCCAGAGACTGACTCGCGTCGCGTTGCAGCTCACCCAGAATTTTCCGGTCCATCGCATCGATCTGGTCCACCATTTCGATTTTTCCCTTCATCTCGGAATTCCGGCCTGCCTGCCACAGAGGAATGGAACAAACATCCTTATCTCTCCGCGCATCTGGCCATTTATTGGAACAATATTCTAAATTAACGACAAGAATTCGCAAGATGGAAAGAGCCATGCCGCGCCCCTTCACGCCCAAAGCCATCACCGCCAACGCCCTTCTGGAGGGCGATGTGATCTATCTCGACCACAAGGGCCAGTGGGTCCGCGACCTGCGTCAGGCCCGTGCCTTTACCGAAGCCGAAGTGGCCGAGGCCGCTTTGGCCGAGGCCGCGAAGGACGGCATGGTGGTTGGCGCCTATCTGACCGACGTCAAACTCGGCGAACATGGGCCGGAACCCACGCATTTCCGCGAGGAATTCCGCCGCACCGGACCGTCCAACTATTTCCACGGAAAACAGGAGGCCGAAGCCCATGTATAAGTACAACGACTTCGACGAAGCCTTTGTCCGCGCCCGCGTCGCGCAGTTCTCCGCTCAGGTCGCCCGCCGCATCGACGGCAGCCTCACGGAGGAAGAGTTCCGCCCGCTGCGCCTGATGAACGGCCTCTACCTGCAACTCCACGCCTATATGCTGCGCGTGGCGATCCCCTATGGCACGCTCAACAGTGGCCAGATGGATCAACTTGCGCATATCGCCGAGACCTATGATCGCGGCTACGGCCATTTCACCACGCGGCAGAACATCCAGTACAACTGGCCGAAACTGCCCGACGTGCCCGCGATCCTGTCGGATCTGGCGGATGTCGAAATGCATGCGATCCAGACCTCGGGCAACACGATCCGCAACGTGACCGCCGATCATTTCGCGGGCGCCGCCGCCGATGAGGTCGCCGATCCGCGGCCTGTGGCCGAGCTGGTGCGTCAGTGGTCCACCGATCACCCGGAATTCCAGTTCCTGCCCCGCAAATTCAAAATCGCCGTCTCGGGCGCCAAAGCCGACCGTGCGGTGATAAAAGCCCATGACATCGGGCTCTACCTGCGCGAGCAGAACGGCAAGATCGGCGCTCAGATCATCGTCGGTGGTGGCCTTGGCCGCACGCCGATGGTGGGCAAGGTGCTGAAAGACTTCGTGTCTCTCGCAGACCTTTTGCCCTATCTCGAGGCCACCGTGTCGGTGTGGAACACCTTGGGCCGACGCGACAACAAATACAAAGCCCGGATCAAAATCACCGTGCATGAGCATGGCATCGAGGACATCCGCGCCCGTGTCGAAGCGCGCTTTGCCCAAGTCAAACCGCTGTTCGGCGGCATCGACATGGCGATGCTCGAAGAGATCCAAGCCGCCTTCGCCCCGCCCGCCTTCCGCGAGGCCGCAACCGAGGCCTATGACCGCGCTTACGAGGCAGACCCGGTGTTCCGCGCCTGGGCCGACACCAACCTGTCCGACCACCGCGCACCGGGCTATGCCATCGCGACCGTCTCGATCAAAACGCCGGGCCAGACGCCGGGCGACGCCTCCGCCGATCAGATGCGGGTGCTGGCGCAACTCGCGCGCGATTATGGCCACGACGAGCTGCGCATCTCGCACGAACAGAACGTCATCCTGCCGCATGTCCATAAATCCGACCTGCCCGCCATTCATGCGGCGCTGAAGGACGCAGGGCTCGCCACCGCCAACATCGGCCTCGTGAGCGACATCATCGCCTGCCCCGGCATGGATTACTGCGCGCTGGCGACGGCTCGCTCGATCCCGGTGGCGCAAGGCATTGCGACCCGGTTCGAAGAGCTGAAACTCGAACAGGACATCGGCCCGCTCAGGATCAAGATCTCCGGCTGCATCAACGCCTGCGGGCACCACCATGTCGGCCATATCGGCATTCTGGGCCTCGACCGGGCGGGTGTGGAGAATTACCAGATCACGCTCGGCGGCGATGGCACCGAAGACATGGTGATCGGCGAGCGCACCGGACCGGGCTTTGCCTATGACGAGATCATTCCCGCGATTGAGCGCATTCTTGCGACCTATCTGGAGCTGCGCGAGGCCCCCGAGGAGACCTTCCTCGAAGCCTATCGCCGCCTCGGCATGGCGCCGTTCAAAGCCGCGCTTTATCCGGAAAAGGAAAAAGCCCATGCCGCATAATCTCGCGCTTCGGGAGGAATTCGGCACGGTCGAGACTCGTGTCGAGCGCCTCAACGCGCGCTACGCCCATCATTCGGCGACCTCGGTACTCGAACTGGCGCTGAGGGACCGCGAACTTGGGCGGATCGCGCTTGTGTCCTCTTTCGGAGCGGAAAGCGTCGTGCTTTTGCACATGATTTCGGTGATGAAACCGGACACGCCGGTGATTTTCATCGACACGGAGATGCTGTTTCCCGAAACGATCCAGTATCAGCTCGACCTGATCGACAAGCTTGATCTGCGGGACGTGCGACGCATTTCGCCATCGCCTGCGCGGATCAATGCGCATGATCCCGACGGGTTGCTACACCTGTCAGACAAAGACGCCTGCTGCAATCTGCGCAAAACCGTGCCGCTGCAAAACGCGCTCGGGCATTTCGATGCCTGGATCACCGGACGCAAACGGTTTCAGGGCTCGACCCGCGCCACGCTCGATTTCTTCGAGAATGAGGATGACACGCGGATCAAGATCAACCCGCTGGCCTATTGGGCGCCCGAGGACCTGAAAGACTACATGATCAACAACCGCCTGCCGCGTCATCCCTTGGTCGCAAAAGGCTACCCGTCGATCGGCTGTGCGCCTTGCACCAGCCCGGTCAAAGAGGGCGAAGACCCGCGCGCGGGTCGCTGGCGGGGCGAAGACAAAACGGAATGCGGGATTCACATTGTGGACGGGAAATTCGTCCGCATCGGCAATCCCGGCAAAGGAGACGCAGCATGAGCGTGATCATCCGCGACGAGGGCTTTGTCCCCGAAAACTACACCGGCGACTGGGTTGAACTGCCCTCCGACACCGACCCTGAAACCCTGGCACAACACGGCAATGCGCCCGCGATCCGCATCGCTTTTCCGAGTTTTTCGGACGGGCGCGGCTTTACGCTCGCGCGGCTCTTGCGGCTGGGCGGATTTCAGGGCCGGTTGCGCGCCCATGGTCATGTGATCGCCGATCAATATGCCATGGCGCGGCGCGCGGGCTTTGACGAGGTGGAAATCCCTGCCGATCTCGCCACCCGCCAGCCCGAGGATCAGTGGCGCGCCCGGTGCGATTGGCGGGCACATGATTACCAAACGCGCTTGCGGGCGCGCGGATAGCCTCCGCAGGCGCCCCGCCCCCGGCCAAGCTTGCACGCACGCACAGAACAGTCCAAAAGGGACGAGACCCTGCGCGCAACACATGATGTGGATCAAAGATGCATCTGCATCCCCCCTTTAAATGGCGCGAGACCCAAATGACCGAGCTGACCGACGAGCTGATGCAAGTGACCGACGTAAAAACCAAACCCGTGCCCACCCTGCCCGATGCCGCCACCGTTCTTGAGGTGCACCACTGGAACGACCGGCTGTTCTCCTTCAAGGTGGAGCGGCCCCAGACCTTGCGCTTCCGTTCCGGCGAATTCGTGATGATCGGGCTGATGAACGATCCGGACCCGAAAACCGGCAAGCAGAAACCGCTGCTGCGCGCCTATTCCATTGCCTCGCCAAGCTGGGAAGAGCATCTGGAATTCTACTCGATCAAGGTGCCCGATGGCCCGCTGACCTCGCGTTTGCAACACATCGAGCCCGGCGATCAGATTATCCTGCGCCCGAAACCCGTCGGCACTCTGGTGGTGGATGCGCTCCTGCCCGGAAAACGCCTCTGGTTCTTCGCGACCGGCACCGGCATTGCGCCCTTTGCCTCGCTGATGCGCGAGCCGGAAGTTTATGAGAAATACGACGAGGTGATCCTGATGCACACCTGTCGCGAGGTCTCGGAACTGGAATACGGGCGGCAACTGGTCGAGCACATCAAGTCGGACGAGATTCTGTCGGAGATCGAACAGGGCAAGCTGCGCTATTACCCGACCACGACCCGCGAAGAGTTCCATCACATGGGCCGCGTCACCGACAACCTGTCCTCCGGCAAGGTGTTCGAGGATCTGGGTATCGCGCCGATGAACCCGGAGACCGACCGCGGCATGGTCTGTGGCAACCTGGCGTTCAACAAGGACATCATGGCCATTCTCGACGGCTTCGGGCTGCGCGAAGGGGCCAATTCCGAACCCAAGGAATATGTCGTAGAGAAGGCCTTTGTGGACTGACCCGCACGCCCATTCCCGAATATGAGAAACCCCGCTTCGGCGGGGTTTTCTTTTGAGTATTTCCACCATCGGAAAACCCGGAAGGACGAAAGCCTGAAAGGCGAAACATAAAAAGGCCGCGCGAGGTGTCCCCCGCGCGGCCTCAACTGCTCGCTCTTACTCAGCGATAATTACATGCCCAGAAGGGTTTTGGTTTTGTCGAGGATCGCGCCAAGGATCGCCGGGTTGTCAGCGGCCTGTTCCATGGAGGTGATGACAGTGGCTTTCGCTTCGTCGGACAGCGAGGAGGCGTTCACCAGATCGGTGGCTTTCTCGAGATCGAAGCCGTCGACGGTCAGAACTTCGGCAGCGGTGGCGAGATCGAAGGACGGGTCGACATCCACCACGGCATCGGTCGCGGCGTCGGCGGCATCGGAGGCGGCTTCCATCGCATCGGCGGCTGCGTCGGCAGCGACATCGGTCGCGGCGTCGGCGGTGTCGGCGGCCACAGCGGCGGCGTCAGAAGCGGTGTCGGTTGCGGCTTCGGCAGCGGCTTCCGTGGCCTCGGTTGCGGCGTCGGCGGCATCGGTCGCGGCATCGACGGCAGTTTCGGCGGCGTCGCTTGCGGCCTCGACAGCGCCTTCGCCTGCGGCGGCTGCGGCGTCGGTCGCAGCTTCGACGGCGTCAGAAGCGGCCTCGGACGCGGCTTCGGCAGCCTCGGTTGCGGTCTCGGTCGCCTCGGCGGCCACTTCTTCGGCGGACTCGGACACGGCATCAACCGCGTCGGAGGCAGCTTCGGAAGCCTGTTCGATCACGGAGGTGGTTTCCGTCGTGGTTTCCGCGGCTTTCTCTTCCTCTTTACAGGCCGCGAGCGTCAGCGCGAGGCTGGCCACGAGAGCGCCGGTCAGAATACGTTTGGTCATGTCAGTCTTCCTCACAAATACTTGCGGGGTGTTTCCCCCCCGAACAGCGCGGATATGGCATGGCACATGGCGAAATGAAAGGGGCCTGTCGAGCGGATTTTCCCCCGAGGCCTCCCTTGTGCGGGAAGCCGCCGAATGCGGGTTGAAAGCAGAGGCGATACGCCCTATTTTCCCGCGAAACACATGCAACGACGAACAGGAGCCGACCATAGCCCGCAGACCGCATAACGCCCCGCCGACCCGTGACACCGGACCGCGTATCAACGAACGCATCCGTGCGCCGGAAATCCGACTGATCGGTGCAGAGGGCGAGAATATTGGTGTCATCACGCCCGCCAAGGCCCTCGATCTGGCGATCGAAGCCGGGCTCGACCTCGTGGAAATCTCCCCGAACGCCACGCCCCCGGTCTGCAAGATCATGGACTTCGGCAAGTTCAAATACGAACAGCAGAAGCGGGAATCCGAAGCCCGCAAGAAGCAGAAGATCATCGAGATCAAGGAAGTCAAATTCCGCCCCGGCACCGACGTGCATGACTATGAAGTCAAGATGCGCAACGTGATCAAGTTCCTCGAGAACGGCGACAAGGTGAAAGTCACCCTGCGCTTCCGTGGTCGCGAAATGGCGCACCAGGATCTGGGTCGCCAGCTTCTCGAACGCGTCGCCGAGGACGTCAAGGAAATCGGCAAGATCGAGAACATGCCCAAGATGGAAGGCCGTCAGATGATCATGATGATCGGCCCGCTTCCCTCGAAAGGCTGATCCGCCTCACAGGCCGGAAACCGAGATCACACTCCGAAACGACCCCCGACCCAAGGCCGGGGGTTTTTCTTTTCGCTCAGAACGCCCCCGCGCCGATCCCCGCCAGCACGAGGACGAGGATCTGCGGCACGAGGATGCGCAGGAACATCACCAGCGGATAGACCGAGACATAGGCCACCGAGGCCGCCCCCGTCGGGCTCATCGAAACGGCGAAGGCCAAAGCCGGCGGATCGGTCATCGAGCCCGCGAGCACACCGCAGAGGCTCAGGTAATTGAACTTGCCAAAGATGCGCGCAAGGATGCCCACGAGGAGAAGCGGCAGGACGGTGATCAGGATGCCGTAGCCCATCCAGAGCAAACCGTCACCATGCAAAAGCGTCTCGAAGAACCGGTCGCCCGCGACGATCCCCACCACGGCGAGGAACAGCACGATGCCGAATTCGCGCAGCGCATGGTTGGCGGCGGGCGGCATGTACCAGGTGAACGGGCCCCAGTGCCCGAGACGGCCCAGAAGGATCGCCGCCATCAACGGCCCGCCCGCAAGCCCGAGCTTCAGAGGTGCCGGAATCCCCGGCACGGCCAGCGGGATCGAGCCCAGAAGCACGCCCAAGGCGATGCCGAAGAACAGCGCCGGGAATTGCACCTCCTGCAACCGGGCGTTCTCGTTGCCGAGTTGATGCGCCACGGCGTCGATATCCGCCTGCGCCCCCACCACGGTGACGATATCGCCGAAGGCGAGCGTCGAGGAGGCCTGCGCCGGAAGTTCGACCCCCGCACGGTTGATCCGCGACACGGTCACCCCGTGGCCTTCGAGAAAGGCAAGCTCACGCAGCGACTTGCCCAGCACCCGCTCCTTGGTCACCACGAGCCGCGTCCAGGTCAGCTTGGTGCCCTTGGTGGTCAGAGCCGCATCGATCTCGCGACCCAGAATGAGCTTCATCGCCAACAACTTGTCCTTCGGCCCGACGAGGTGCAGACAGTCGCCGACATGTACGATCACGTCCCGCGTCGGCACCACCAGCTCACCCGCCTTCTTCATCCGCGAGGCCACCACGCCCTGATCGAACAGATCCGGCACATCGCCCAAGCGCAACCCGTCGAGATTGGCGTTCATCACCTCGACGTTGATCGAGGGCAAGGCCTCTTCGCCGCTGCGGGTCTCGGCCTTGTAGGCGGCTTCCTCATCGGCGACCACGATGCGGAACAGCGCCCGGATCACGAACATCGCCGTCAGGATGCCGAGGATGCCGAAGGGATAGGCCATGGCATAGCCCATGCCCGAATTCGCCACTTCGGAGGCCGGAAAACCGGCATCGCCCAGCACCTGTTGCGCCGCCCCCAGCCCCGGCGTGTTGGTCACCGCCCCGGACATCACCCCGACGAGCACCGGCAGCGGCAGATCGGTGATCACCCAGATCGCCAGCGTCACGGCGACCCCGCCCAGAACGATGGCGATGGCCACGAGGTTGAACTTGAGACCGGATTTGGCGAAGGACGAGAAAAAACTCGGCCCGACCTGAATACCGATCGTGTAAACGAACAGGATCAGGCCAAGTTCGCGCACGAAATGCATCACCTCGCCGTCGAATTCGATCCCGGCGCGCGAGGCCAGATGCCCGACGAGGATGCCGGAGAACAGCACACCGCCGATGCCGAGGCCGATCTTGCGGATCTGCAATTTGCCGAACAACAACCCGAAGGCGCCCGCAAGCGTCAGGGCGAGGGTCGTGACGGCAATGTCTGAAAGAGGAAGAGAAAGGGCCATGGTCTTGCTTTCCTTGGGAATTTCGAGGCAGGCCTCAGAAAGTGTCAGGGGGTCAAATCTCGTGGCCTATCATGGGGCGGATCAGAACCTCCCTGCCGTGCTCCTGGGTCGCGTGCCCCTGTCTGTACCTGACATGTCTCAATTTTCTGCAAATGCGAAAGGACCTTGCAAGAAGAATCTTGCCCTTAGACCGCATTCGGGCCGGACTGTAACCCGCCGACCCCAAGATCGGCCAAATCGTCATCGGAAATGCTGACGCCACACAGGAGCCGGTCGAGCACCCGATCCGCCCCGTTCTCCGCCGTGTCACGCATCGCCCCCGGCAGGCCGAGGATCGGCACAGCCCCAAGGCCACCCGCGAACATCTCCGCCCCCGGCGCCACCGGAAGGCCGAAGCGCGTGATCACCCCGCCCGCCTGCGTCACCGCCAGAGGGCCAACGTCGAGCAGATCGGCGGTCGGGCGCGCGGGCAGGATCAGAACCACCTCGCCATGGGCGGACAACAACGTCTCCGCCAGTGCATCGGCACGATGCGCCACGATCAGGCTTTCCGTCAACCGCAACCCGAGCCGCGCGAGCCTTGCCCGGATCGCGCCCTCGCCCCGGCTGTCCGGCGCCGCGCCCACCACCGTCTGGATCAGCGTCACCTTCTCCGCCAGAACCGGTCGGAGCCGGATCATGTCCTCCCCCTCCGCAAGCACCCGCGACAGGGCGGAGCGGCGCAGCGCCAGCGGCAGGGCGCGCAGTACGGCCACCCTCTCCCCCGCCTGAACCCTCTGAAACTGCGACACGGTGGCAATCGAGAGCCCCGGGTCCACCCGGTTCATCCGTCTCAGCCCCTCGGTGTCGAGCCCGACCACCCCCGTGACCGTGGCGGTCAAAACCAGCCGCCCCCCCGAAGGCCTGCCGCGCCGGAGTCCCGCATCCGCCTCATGCGGCACCAGCGCCTCCACAAGTCGCAAGAGCGCGTCATCGGCGACGATGTCATGAGGGTCCAGCTCGGCACAGATCACCTCGCGCAGCCCCGCCATGGTCAGCGCAGCGATCTCAGACGGGCCGATCACCGTGCCACGCGGCAACACCATGCCCGAGGGCAGCGCGGTATCGCGCCCGAGGCGCGTGCCCTTGGCCGCCGCGAGTGGACGTGGTCCGAACATCATGATCTGTCGTCCTTGCGCATGGTCGTCTTTCACCGGAGCCGTTCCCCTCATGCCATGACAAGGTAAACCGCCTGTCAACAGGGCCGCATAAATTCGATCCGCAGAAAAAAAGAGGCGCCGCAGGAGAAACGCAAACCCTGCAGCGCCAGTGTAGTATTCTGCCCACGCACAAAAGGCAGGATACGGCGCGGACGATCGGAAGGAGAGTCCGCGGGAGGAATGCAGGAGGCTGTGTCTGACTGCTGACGAACAGGTCCTGCGCTCGAGTACCTGTCTAAGGGAGCGGGCGACTCGGAACCTTGATCTCGATCAACAGGGTATTTCACTCTGGTATTGACGCCTGTGCAGACGCAGCGAAAACCCGCATTTTCTTGGGAAAAATGCAGAAAAGATCGGGGAAGTCCCGGTCGAAAAAATCGCGAAAATCCGCGAAAAAACCTGAAAAACCTATGTGGCAAGCCTCAGAGAAGATTCAGCTTCTCGAAATTGTCGCCATTCTTGGACAATTCATGCCAAAGTGTCGCAGGCTCCCAGATGTCCGGCGCCGCAGCCGCAAAACTTTTCAGACGTTTTTCCGCCTGAAAAATCCCCATCAGATCCGCCGCCTTCATCGGCCCGCCGTGATAACGCGGATAGCCCTTGGCGAGCATCATCACCACGTCGATATCCACCGGGCGCATCACCACGCCCGCCTGCAACAGCCGCGCGCCTGCGTTGGCCGCCGCCAAAAGAAGGCGTTCGGAAATATCGCGGTCGCTGAGTTCGAGTTCGGGCACACCGCCCTGGGCGCGCAGATCGGCAAGGATCGCCTCCGCCACCGTGTCATCGGGCCCCTGCCCGCTGGCGTAATCGTAGAATCCCTGCCCGGCTTCTTTGCCCCGGCGGCCCTCGGTGGCGAAAAACTGCGCCACCGCGCCGCGCATATGATCGAGTCCCAGCGCATCCATGGTCTCGCAGGGCCCCGCCGGAAAGCCGTACTCGCGCATCACCCGATCGATTCGCGCCGGGCGCACGCCCATGAGCAAAAGCACATCCACCGCCGCCCAGACTGCCTCCTGCACCCGATTGGCGATCAGCCCGTCGCGGGCACGTAACGTCACCGGCACCTTGCCCAGCCGCTTCACAAAGCCATGCGCCGTCACCAGCGCCTGCTTCGACACGTCATCCCGCAAGGCCAGTTCGACGACGCGGATCGCCTGCGACGGCGCACAGAAATGCAACCCGAGAAAACGCTCCGGATGAGCCAGATCGCGCGCCATCTGCGCAAAGCCGTGATCCGCCACGGTCGCCAGCACGCAATCTTCCGGCAGGAACTCCTCGAGCCGGGCCAGAAGCCGCGCCCGCGCCTCTGTCGAGGCCGCGCTCGCCTCGATCACAAGCCCCGCCCCGGACAGGCTGTCCGTGCGCGTCGTCGCGGTGAACTGCGCCAACCGTTCCCGCCGCACCTCGGCGGTGATCTGCCCCTGTTGCTCGGCGCGGGTATAGGCCGTGGTGATCCGCTGTTCCGCCACCACCAATTGATCGGCGGCACTGCCCAGCAGGCGCACCTTGAGCCCGTGATCGAGCGCCGTGACCGCGATGCCCAGCGCCAGAGACCCGGTGCCCACGAGGCCGAGCTCCCCGATCTCCGCCGGGCGCAGCCCCTCGACACCATCGAGCCGCGCCGCACGGCGTTCGGAGAAATAGGCATGGCGCAGCGCCTTGGCCTCTTCGCTGTCGAAACAATCGGCCCGCGCCACGCTTTCGCGCGCCACTCCGGCCTCGAACGGCAGGATCAGCGCCGCCTCGACGCAATCGACGATCCGCGCCGGCGCCGCGATCCGTGCTCCCTTGATTTCCGCGCGCCGTGCCGCGATCTCCTTCATGTAGGCCTCGCCGTCCCGGAGCCCCCGCGCAATCGCCCGCGTCGGACGCGGCCCGCGCTCTCCGACCAGAAACCGCTCAGCCAGGGCGATTGCCGCCTCGGCGGGGCTTTTGCTGTCGGCCATCTCATCGACCAGCCCCAGCTTGAGCGCCTGAGGCGCGGGCACCGGCCGCCCGGAGAGCAGGATTTCGAGTGCCACACCCGGTCCGACCAGCCGCGGCAGGCGCTGTGTCACCCCGCCCGTGGGCACCAACCCCAGAGTGATCTCCGGCGCACCGAGGCGGGAGCGGCGCCCGATCACCCGATAATGCGCCGCCAGCGCAAGCGCGAAACCCGCCTCCAGCGTACTGCCATGCAGTGCCGCGATCACCGGTTTCGAGCAGGCTTCAATCCGGTCGCAAACTGTGTTGAGACTGGGCGCAGGCTCCTCCGCCGCCAGAGTATCCGCCGGAAACCCGGTGCAGAACGACGTGCCCTCCGCCATCAACACAATGGCCTGCACTTCCGGGGCGCTCTCCGCCGCCTCAAACGCCGCAAGCAGGGCACGGCGCAGCTCAGGCGTCAACGTGTTGACCGGCGGCGACGAGAGGCACAGGAGCGCAAGCCGCCCCTCCCGGCGGCTCTGCACAAGCGGCGTCTCGACACTCTCCGATCCTCGGCCCTGCGTCGCTTCCGTCATGTATTTTCGCGCCTGCCCCACAGCCTCACTCATCCGCGCCCCCGCACAACCTGCGACTTGCCCCGCATTCGCGCCTTTCAAAGTACCCGAAAGGCCCACGCGCAAGTTATCCACAGGTTTTCCACATCATGCGGCGACACCTCCGCCTTGGCAAGACGACAGACCCTCAGACCGCGGATTTCCGGCCCGGCCCCGGGTGCAAAACCCGCATCACTCCGGGATTTCAGCCCTTGGGATAGAGATCGTCGGCGGAACGGTCTTCCAACTCGGCCTCCAGCCGCACCAGATCCTCCGGCAGCGGCAAACCGAGCGCCGACAGTTCGGCCAGTTTCTCACGCAGGTTTTCCTGCAGGATGTGGCGATCCGCCGGACGGGCGGCGATCTCGTCGAGGATCATGTAGACCTGTGCTTTCAGCGCTTCAAAGGCCATGGCCCTATCCTTTCATCCCGTGACACGCAAACCGGATCAGACCGGCATATTGTCCCACATATCATCCGCATCGTCGTCGTCCGCCGGATCGGACACCTCATGGAGGAACTGGGCCTCCTGGGCCTCGAAGCTGTCATGCAGCTTTTCCTTCAAGGCGTTGGCGGTGTCCTCATCCTTCACCAGATCGTCGACGATCTTGTCGATTTCTTCTTCGGTCTTCGTCACACGGGTCATTTCAACCTCCCTGATCCATGTCCCATCGCTCTCCCGGCCGACTTGTCTTGTCTGAGTTTCCTGCCTTGCTTTGCAGCCTATTCCCAAACGCCCCAACCGGCCCTTTTCAATGCGGCTTCGCCACCCGCGCGGCACAGTCGCGGCACATCGGCGTATAAGGGAGCACATCCAGACGTTCGGCGCTGATTTCATCGCCGCAGACGGCGCAATAGCCGTATTCGCCCTCGTCGATGCGTTCGAGCGCCGCGTTGATCATCACGATCTCCGCCTTGCCCTGCGCCCCCATGCCTTCGAGCACCTCGTCGCCTTCGCGTTCGGTGGCCAGTTCCTCCCAGTCCTTCGACTGATGCGCATCCAACTCGGCGTCGATCTCTTCGAGACGCCGGGTCAGCTCGGTTTTGCGCTCCAGCAATTGCGCTTTTCTTTGAACAAGGTCGATCATCGCGGCTCCTCCTTGGACAACGAGCATCCTCCCAAAGCGTCACGCAGGCCTTGATTCACATCAACAGAAATCACGGTTTCCCCACATGAAACCGGATCATGCCGTCTCACGCAAGCTCAGGCAAGCGGCCCCGCGGCCATGCGCCCGGCGGCTCATTCCAGCGCCGGAAGTTCCCCCATCGTCGGAAAGCCCTCACCGTCGCCGAGCGGCGGCAGACCGTCCACCGCCGGAAAACCGCCCACTGAATCCCCCGCCATATCCTCCAGGGGCGGGAGATCGCCAAGCGGGGGAAGCTCGCCCATCGCCGGAAGGTCACCGAGCGCGGGCAGATCCCCTTCCATCCCCATCTCTCCCTGCATGCCGCCGGACAGCGCCGGAAAACCCTCCCCGCCAAGTGCTGCCATGTCGAAGCCGCCGCTCGAGGACAGCTCCGCTTCGAGCGCATCGTCATCCTCGGTCGCAAGCACCACCCGAAGCGCGCGTTTGCCGTTGATCTGGCCGAGCCGTGCGCGGCTGATCAACCGCTCCCCCGCGCGCAATTCGACACGCGACAGCGTCTCACGCGGGATCGGGATCATCATCCCCTCCTGAAGCCCCGCCACATCGGAGAGCGTCAGGGACACCCGGTGCAACACCGTGTCGAGCCGCGCCTCCGTCCTCCTCACCGCCTCCTGAAAGGCCGCGCCGAAATCATGCCCCGCGCCATGCGCCGGACCGCTGGCAACCGGCATATGCGGAAAGATCAAAAGAATCTCCCCTTCCCGCCCCTCGCGGCCCAAAAGCAGTTTCAGCCGGTAGAGCCGGTAAGGCACGTCGTCAAAGGCGATGGCGATGGAACGCGCCTCGCGCAACTGGGCGGCGGTGTGATAGCCCGCCACCGCAGGCGGATCGGGCAACTCGGCCAATTGCGCCTCAAACAGCCGCAGCATCCGGTCGCAGAGCGGCGCACACATGACGGAATCGGTGGCGGTCGGCGGGCGTACCTCCGGCGCGAGCGACAGGACCCGCCCCACCGTCTGCTGTTCGACAATGGCCGCGACGGTATTCCGGTCGAAGATGGCAAGCCCGTAGGCGTTCTCCGGCCCCTCCAGAAGCGACAGGAGCGCATGTTCGGGCACCTCCCCCGGCAGGCGGGAAATCGCGCTTTTCTCCTCGCTGACCTCAAGCACCTGAAGCACCAGCCCGATGGTGTCCTCCGCCGCCTTGGCCGCCGCGATCCGAAGTGCCTTGGCGGGCGACAAGGGTTGGACGTCCGGCGGCGGGCGACCGACGCCCGCCTTGCGGCGCATCGCAGAAATGATGTCGGCATCGGACATGGGGACGGACGATCTCGCTCAACTCGCTCGGACTCTCCCGTCCTTTTTCCATGCTCAAAGTAAACAAATCATTGAAGCCGGACGGATTTTTTCCGCCAATCCTCCGACTTAGCCGCGCGCACGCACCCGTGGCAGGGTGATGCGGAACGCAGCTCCCCCTTGCCCCGGCAAATAGGCGATGGTGCCGCCGAGATTGGCGACGATCTCGCGGCAGATCGCAAGGCCAAGCCCCGCACCGCCCGCCTTGGCGTGATCGGTGAGGCGGGAGAATTTCTCGAAAATCACCGCCTGCTTGTCCTTCGGAATCCCCGAACCGTTGTCGATGAAGTCGATCTCCAGACGGTCGCGGCCCAATCGCCGGGTCTCGATCCGAAGTTCCGGGGTCGGCGCATCGCAATATTTTCGGGCATTGGCGATCAGGTTGATGAACACCTGCGCCAACCGGTCCGGGTCAGTCTCGATGGCAATATGTTCGGCGATCTCGTTGCGCCGGATCGCCATCGTGCGGCCCTCCGCACTGGCGTTCACCGCCTTTGATATCACGTCATGCAGGTTGTCACGCGCCCAGTTTAGGCTTACCTGCCCGTTTTCCAGCACCGACAGATCGAGAAGATCGTCGAGCAGACGGGTCAGCCGCTGAGCCTCATCATGGATGATCGTCGAGAACCGCTCAAGGCTTGCCGCATCGAGATCGCCCGCAGCGCCCCCATCCCGCAGGATTTCGGAGAACGCCCGGACCGAGGTCATCGGCGTGCGCAGCTCGTGGCTGATCTGGCTCAGGAAGGCGTCCTTCTGGATCGACAGCGCGGTCAGTTTCTCGTTGGCTTCGCGGAGCTTGCGCGCGGTGCGGCTCAGTTCTTCGGATTTCAGCTCAAGCTGGGAGGAATATTCCATCATCTGCGCCGTCTCGTCGGCCACCGCCATCAGGTCCTCGACGGAGACGACCACGCCCCCCGCGATCTGGCCCAGCATCGCATGCGCCGTCGCGGCGCCCACCGACCCGGCCAGCTCGCGCTCCAGCCGTTCGATGAATTCTGGCGTGGTGTCGGGCAGATAGCCCTCCTTGCCCTGCGCGAGCGCCTCGGATTGAAACAGCGCCTGCGCCTCAGACGGGCCGAGGATACGCTGCGCCATGACCAGCAAATCCTCCGCCTCGGCAAAGCCATGCGACCAACTGCGCGTCGAGCCGGAATGCTCGAAGACATTGACGAATTGCGCGCCTTGCAAGCGTTCGACGGGCCGCGGGAAGGAGAACAGCGAGCCCAGCAGAAACAGCAGCGTGTTGAGCGCCAGAGACCAGCTCACCGCATGCACCACCGGATCGACCCCGGTGACGCCGAACAACGCCTGCGGACGCAGAAGCGTCAGGCCCAGCGGCCCGTGCTCCAAAAGCTCCGGCGTGAACCCGGCGGCGGCCCCGAAGGACGGCAGGAACATGGTGTAAGCCCAGACGACGAACCCCGTTACGACACCGAGGATCGCCCCCAACCGCGTCGCCCCCCGCCAGAAGATGCCGCCCAGCATCGCGGGCAGGACCTGCGCCACGCCGGTAAAGGAAATCATGCCGATGGAGGCCAGCGCCTCCGATCCGCCGGAGAAATGGAAATAGAGATAGCCCAGCACCAGAACGCCAAAGATCGACAGGCGGCGGGCATAGAGCACGACGCGGCGCACATCGCCCGACACGGTCGCACCGCCCTTGCCCTGCGCCGAGAGCCAGATCGGCATGACGATGTGGTTCGACACCATGGTCGAAAGCGCGATGGCCGCCACGATCACCATGGAGGTGGCCGAGGAGAACCCGCCGAGAAAGGACAGCGTCGCCAGCAGCCGGTGATCGGCATGGAGCGGCAGGGTGAGGACGAACATGTCGGGGTTCGAGCCTGCGGGCAGCACCTCGAGCCCCACCACCGCGATCGGGATCACGAAAAGCGACATGCCGAAGAGATAGAGCGGAAAGGCCCAGCCGGCGGTGAACAGGTGGCTTTCGTCCGAATTCTCCACCACCAGCACCTGAAACATCCGCGGCAGGGTCAGAAGCGCCGCCGCCGACAACATGGTGAGCGCGATCCAGCGCGTGCCCTGGATCGGATGCTGCGCCACCGGCGAGGCGTCGATCTTCGCCATCAGATCGCCGATCCCGTCGCCCAAGCCCCAGACGACAAACACGCCCACCGCCACGAGGGCGAAAAACTTCACCACCGCCTCGAGCGCGATGGCGGTCACCACCCCGTGGTGGCGCTCGTTGGCATCGAGATTGCGCGTGCCGAACAGCGCCGTGAACACCGCCAGCCCGACCGCCACCCAAAGCGCCGTCTTGTCGAGATCGGGCAGCACCGCACCCGACGGGTCATTGACCCCGAACACCGCAAAGGACAGCGCCACGGATTGCAACTGGAGCGCAATATAAGGCGTCGTGCCAATGACAGCCAAAAGTGTCACCAGCACGCCCAGGGTGGTCGACTTGCCGTAGCGCGAGGAAATCAGGTCGGCGACCGAGGTGATCCGCTGCACCCGTCCGATGCGCACCAGTTTGCGCAGGATCCACCACCAGCCGATCATCATCAGCGACGGGCCGAGATAGATCGTCACGAACTCAAGCCCCGAGCGCACCGCATAGCCCACCGCGCCGTAAAACGTCCATGCGGTGCAATAGATCGACAGCGACAGCGTGTAGATCATCGGCGAGCGCAGCCAGCCCAAACGCCCCGCTTCGGCGCGTTTCTCGGCCCAGAAGGCCACAACGAACAAAAGCGTCGCATAGCTCAGACAGGCGAGGACGAGAATGTTGAACCGCAGCATCTAGCGCCCGCCCTCCGCATCCGGGCCTTTCTGCGCCGCCACACGCTCCGCCGCGGCCTCGCCCTGCGATAGCCGTCGGGTGAGCAAAGCCGCCGCCACAAGCCCCAGCGCCCAGACCACGAAGACATGCAGAAAGGCTCGCGCCCCCGCGCCGACCGGCTGGTCCGTACCCTCGCCGCCCCAGAGAAGCGGCAAAAGCCAGAGCCCGAACATCAGAAACGGCAAGAGGCGCAGCGCATCAATCAGCCGCCGCCGCCGGTAAGACGCCCGCGCAAGATAAAGCGGCCCGCGCCGCTCAGCCATGCCCCTCACCGGAGGCTTCATCAGAGGTGCCCGCCAGACGGCGCACGGTTTCGAGCATCTCGGAATTGGAAAACGGCTTGGTCATGAAATACGACACGCCCGCAGCTTCCGCCATGTCGCGGTCCTTTTTCTGGCCGCGCGCGGTGAGCATGAGGATCGGGCGGGCGGCATGGTCGGCATCCGCGCGCAGGTCGCGCAGGATGTCGAAACCGGATTTGTTGGGCAGCATCACATCGAGGATCACCACATCCGGACGCTTGCGCCCCACGGCCTCCACGGCCGTTGCCCCATCGGCATGGGTCTCTACCGTCCAGCCATCGCGCGACAGGATAAACCGGATCGCTTCGATGATGTTCGGTTCGTCCTCGATCAGGAGCACGCGCTTGCCCATGATTGCCCTCTTCTCCCCCTCGCGTGTCGCACCTTATGGCGATTTGTCGCGTCTCTGTCAAAAATTTGATAATTCACGCGCCATTTCGGAGTTTACATCTCGCTTGACGCGCCCCGTTCTGCGCGGGATGGTCCAGCCATGATCCTGCGCCCCTTGCTCTCTTCCGCGTTTCTTTTGATGGGTGGCCTCATGCTCGGGAGCATGCTCGGCGTGGACAGCCTTGTCTCCCACATCCGCTCCAATGGAACGATCGCGTATTTCAAAGACAGCACCGGCTCAATGGCGGGTCAGGACGAGTATCTGGCGTTTCCCCTCTTCTTTATCCTGCCCTTGCTTGTCCGGATTTTCCGGTCCGGCAAACGGCTCACGCTCATCGAAATCCTCCTCCATATCATCGCCTTGGGCCTGATCGGCATTGCGGTCACCTCGGTCGGAACAGAGGCTTTGCGCAACACCCGTCTTTACGGCGAAGATGCCGACGCCCTTGACATCCTGCTTTTCAGTGGCAAGGCGACCCTTGTGCTGTCGCTTGCGCTGATCACCGACAGTCTTGTGTCGCGCTTTCTCGTCCCACCGAACCCGCCCCGCTCCTGAGGCTCACAGCCCCTCCTCCGGCTCCTCCAGGACCATCGAAGGCTCGCGCCGCGCCGGGCAGTTCATTCGTGCGCAGACCCGACAGGATGTGCCGACGCCCAAGACCTCCGCCTCGCGCGGGGTGACGTCGAGACGGTCGAGCGGGATGAACAGCATCGTCGCCTCCACCACCTCGGGAGCTTCGAAGCTCTCAGCGCGCTGCGGCTGGGCGATGGCATAAGCCAGGAAGCGCCGCGCGGGCTGGCCCTGTTGCTCGACCACCCGGCGGATCGGCACCATCGGGCGCAGAAGCGCCTGATACAAGGGCCAGAGCGGACAGGCCGCCCCGAAACGCGGCGGCGCGAACCCGTCCAGCGGTTTGCGGTAAGTCAGCGCCCCCGAGCCGTCGCAGATCGCAAGCCCGGTCGGCACCCGGTTCTCGAACGCCGGAAGGCTCGCCAGACGCCGCATCGCCGCGGCCAAATCTACTCCCGCGAGTTGCGCCAGCGCCGCCGGGTCCGGGCCATGCTCCGAGATCAGCGCCTCGACCATCGACAGCGGCATTTTCTCCGCCTCCGCCCGCGCCCTGAGCACCCATTTGCGCGCCAGTTGCCGCGCCGGAGCCGAGCGCAGCCCGCCCTCGCCGGTCAGCTCCGGCATCATACCGCGCTCCAGCTCCGGCAGGGCGAAATCCCGTGCCGCGAGCCAGGCCTCGACCTCTTCGAGCGGCGAACTCAGCGTATCCTCCGATTGCCCGACGCTGTCGAGATAGGACACCAGCGCCTGCGAGCCCTGCGCAAGGCGCTGGCTGTCCTCATAGAGGTTGCGGTGAAACCGCGCCTGCCAGTCCGGGTCGATCTCGCCCATGCCATTCAGAATCCCTGCCGTCGAACGGATCGCCGTCACGGTCGAGAGCACCTCATGCAGGCTGTCGGAGAGAAACGGGTCATGTGCCAAGCGATCGTTCAGCGCCTCGATCCGCCGCTCCAGTGCGGTGATCCGGTCGCGCTGCGCCACCACCAGTTCGGCCCAGCCGGGAAACCGCCCGGCGAATTCCTCAGCTCGTTCCGCCTCCGGTTCCGCCGCCGCCCGCCGCGCCCGAGAGATGTCCGGACGCGCCCGTAAAACCGCATTGCTCGCCGCGTCCTGCAACCCCTCCATCAAGGGCAAATCCGCCCCTTCGGTCAGAACCGACGGCTCAACCCCCAGCGCACGCGCCAGATCGACCAGAAGCTTGCCGCCGATTCTGCGCCGGTTGTGTTCGATCAGGTTGAGATATGCGGGCGAGATGCCCACCGTGCGCGCCAGATCGGCCTGTTTCAGCCCCTCAAGCGTGCGCCTTTCGCGAATACGTGTGCCTGTCAGCGCTGTGCGTGGCATAATCCCCCCGAAGCTCTCGCCAGAGCGCTCCCGCCTCTGGCCGTGGCGTTTTCACCTGCGTCATGAAATCTCGTCGCGATTTCAGCTCACTGCCGCGCCCGCAAACACCGCTCTTTTGCGCCTGCGGGAAAACGGTTTTACATTGTATGCAAATACATTGTGTAATTCTTAACAAAAAAATCATTGTTTCCAAGCCACTTGTTGCCCGGTTTTCGATCCACCCTCAATAATACCCCCATCCCGTTTACATACCCGCTGCGCCGGGTGCCGTCCGCAAACCACGGACCAGAAAACGGGTTTCGTGCATCGCCCGGTGATCGGGGAGGACCTCCGGGCGATGCGCCGATCACCGGACAAGGCCAGCAAAAACCAGGCCACATCATATCCGAAACACTCAGGCCATTAAGCTCGGGCCCAAAAACCTCGGGCAAAAAACTCAGGGAGGAGTTTTCAATGACCAAAACCGATCTGACGCGCCGCCGCGTTTTGAAATCCGGCGCCGTGGCGGGCGCGGGTCTCGCGCTGCCGACGATGTTCACCTCCGGCGCCTATGCCTTTACCAACGAACCGATGGGCGGCACAGTGACGCTCGGGTTCAACGTGCCGCAATCCGGCCCCTATGCCGACGAGGGTGCCGACGAGCTGCGCGCCTATCAGCTCGCGGTCGAACATCTGAATGGCGAGGGCGACGGTGGTATGCTGAACACCTTCAGCTCCAAGGCGCTTGAGGGCAACGGCATCCTCGGCAAGAAGGTCGACTATGTCACCGGCGACACCCAGACCAAATCCGACGCGGCGCGCGCCTCGGCGAAATCCATGATCGAGAAAGACGGCGCGGTGATGATCACCGGCGGCTCGTCTTCGGGCGTGGCCGTCGCCGTGCAGGGCCTGTGTCAGGAAGCGGGCGTGATCTTCATGGCCGGTCTGACGCATTCCAACGACACCACCGGCAAGGACAAAAAAGCCAATGGGTTCCGTCACTTCTTTAACGCCTATATGTCCGGCGCGGCCTTGGCCCCCGTGCTCGCGGCGCGTTATGGCACGGATCGCAAGGCCTATCACCTGACCGCCGATTACACTTGGGGCTGGACGCAGGAGGAGAGCATCGCGGCGGCCACCGAGGCGCTCGGTTGGCAGACTGTGAACAAAGTTCGCACACCGCTCGGCGCGGGCGATTTCTCGTCCTACATCACGCCGGTGCTGCAAACCGATGCCGATGTGCTGATCCTGAACCATTATGGCGGCGATATGGTCAACTCGCTCACCAACGCGGTGCAATTCGGCCTGCGCGACAAGATGGTCA
This sequence comes from Celeribacter ethanolicus, assembly GCF_001550095.1. Lineage (GTDB taxonomy): Bacteria > Pseudomonadota > Alphaproteobacteria > Rhodobacterales > Rhodobacteraceae > Celeribacter > Celeribacter ethanolicus. The sequence goes on from NZ_LRUC01000022.1 coordinate 52,462, forward strand.
ACGGCAAGCAATTCGAGATCGTCGTGCCGCTGTTCTCGCGTCTGATGGCGCGCGGCGCGGGCGAGAATATCAAGGGCATCCTTGGCTCGACCAACTGGCACTGGTCTTTGACCGATGAGGGCTCGCAGGCCTTTGTGAAGAGCTTCGGCACGAAATACGGCTTCCCGCCGTCGCAGGCCGCGCACACCTGCTATGTGCAGACGCTTCTCTATGCCGATGCCGTCGCCCGCGCCGGATCGTTCAACCCCTGTGCCGTCGTCGAAGCACTCGAAGGCTATGAGTTCGACGGTCTGGGCAACGGGCCGACGCTCTACCGCGCCGAGGATCACCAGTGCTTCAAAGACGTACTCGTGGTGCGCGGCAAGGAAAACCCGACCTCGGAATTCGACCTTCTCGAAGTGGTCGAGATCACCCCCGCCGCCCAGGTCACCTATGCGCCGGATCACCCGATGTTCGCGGGCGGCGCTCTGGGTGAGTGCAACGCGGGTTAAACCGTTCCGCGCACGGGGATCAATCCCCACTTCACAGGCCAGCTCACTGGCCACCTCACTGGGGGCTGAACCGCAAAGCGGCAGCCCCCACCCCCCTCATAAAAACTGCGGGTCTTCCGTCTCCCAGCCCGTGCGCGGAATCGGGAAAGCTTTGCCCGCCGGGGACCCACACAGGACACAGGGAAGGACGGCACGTCCATGGAAACCATCCTCTTGCAATTGCTCAACGGGCTGGACAAGGGCTCGGCCTATGCGCTCATCGCGCTGGGGCTGACCCTGATTTTCGGCACTCTGGGCGTGGTGAATTTCGCCCATGGCGCGCTCTTCATGATCGGGGCCTTCTGCGCCGTGACGCTGTCGCGTCTTTTGAACCTGTCGTTCGAGACCGTCGACCCCACGCGCACCGACTTCCTCGGCAACCCGCTCAAGGTCAAAACTCCCTATGTCGAGGCGTGGTTCGGCCCCGATTTCGGCCATGCGCTCATCGACTGGTCGGTGCCTCTGGCGATCCTGTTCTCGATCCCGATTATGATCGCCGTCGGCTTCATCATGGAGCGCGGGCTGATCAAGCATTTCTACAAACGCCCCCACGCCGATCAGATCCTCGTCACCTTCGGCCTCGCCATCGTGTTGCAAGAGGTGATCAAGTATGTCTACGGCGCCAACCCGATCTCCACCCCCGCCCCCGATGCGTTCAAAGGCAGCTTCGATTTCGGCGCGCTTCTGGGCTTCGACCCGAACCTGATCATCTACCCCTATTGGCGTCTGATCTATTTCGGCTTCGCCGCCGTGGTCATCGGCGCGGTGTTTTCCTTCCTGCAATTCACCACCTTCGGCATGGTCGTGCGCGCCGGCATGGCGGATCGCGAGACCGTCGGCCTTCTGGGCATCAACATCGACCGGCGCTTCACCCTCATGTTCGGCCTCGCCGCCGCCGTCGCGGGCATGGCGGGCGTGATGTACGCGCCGATCCTCTCGCCCAACTATCACATGGGCATGGATTTTCTCGTGCTCTCCTTCGTCGTCGTGGTCGTGGGCGGCATGGGGTCGCTGCCGGGCGCCGTCGCCGCAGGTTTCCTCTTGGGCATTCTCGAAAGCTTCGCCTCGATGAACTGGATTAAGGACATCATCCCCGGCATCGACCAGATCATCATCTATGTCGTCGCCATCGTCATCCTGCTGACCCGCCCGCGCGGGCTGATGGGGCGCAAAGGCGTGATGGAGGAGTAAACCATGAAAAAGAACATCCTCGGGCTGAACCCGAAAGACACAAAATTCCTCCTGATCGTCGTCTTCCTGACGCTCTTCACCCCGATCCTGTTGCAGCCCTTCGCGGCGGGCTCGGAGCTTGCGCAATTCAACGGCGGCTACCCCGACCTGATGCAGAAAATCGCCATTTTCGGCATCTTCGCGGTGGGGTTCAACATCCTCTTCGGCCTGACCGGCTACCTGTCCTTCGGCCACGCCGCCTTCCTCGGCATCGGCTCTTACGCCGCAGTCTGGATGTTCAAACTGCTGACGATGAACGTGATCCCCGGCATCCTTCTGGCAATGGTCGTCTCCGGCCTCTTCGCCGCCGCCATCGGATACGTCAGCCTCCGCCGCTCCGGCATCTATTTCTCCATCCTGACGCTGGCCTTCGCGCAAATGTGTTACAAGATGGCCTATTCCGTCCTCACGCCTTTGACCAATGGCGAAACGGGCCTGCAACTCACGCTGAACGACCCGCGCATCCTCGACGGCGCGCAGCAGGGCAGCTCGCTTCCGGTCACCAACATCTTCGGTCTCGCGATGAATTCGTCTTATAAAGTCGAGGCTCTGGGACGGGTCTTCACCTTCAATGTCGGCTTCTATTTCTGCGCCGTGATCGCGATCCTCGCCTTCTATGTCGCGATCCGCCTGTTCCGCTCGCCCTTCGGCATGATGCTCCGCGCGGTGAAATCGAACCAGCAACGTATGACCTACACCGGGCTCGATCCGAAACCCTACACTCTGGCGGCCTTCGTGATCTCCGGCATGTACGCAGGACTTGCGGGCGGGTTGCTCGCCGCGATGGACCCGCTGGCGGGTGCCGACCGGATGCTTTGGACCGCCTCGGGTGAAGTCGTCATCATGACCATCCTCGGCGGTGCAGGCACGCTGATGGGGCCGGTCCTTGGCGCAGGCGTGATCAAATATCTCGAAAACATCTTCTCCAAGATCAACGAGGGCGTGCTGCACGATTGGTTCTCCTTCCTGCCCGACGGTGTAGAAGATGTGGTGATCTGGGTCTTTGCGCGCTTCACCGGCGAGGGCTGGCACCTCACCCTTGGCGTGACCTTCATGCTGGTCGTGACCTTCCTTCCGGGCGGGCTGATCGAAGGGCTGAAACGTCTCGCCTCGCGCATCCGCAATGGCTCGCAGAAGCGCGACAAATACGATGATCCGGACCCGGAGCACCGCCCCGACCCCGGCAAACGCGTTGCAGGAGAATGAACATGGGAATTCTTGAAGTCAAAGGCGTCGGCAAGCGTTTCGGCGGCCTTCAGGCCCTCGGCAACGTCAACCTCTCGGTGCAGGAAAACACCGTTCACGCCATCATCGGCCCGAACGGTGCCGGGAAATCCACGCTCCTCAATTGCCTCGTCGGCAAACTCATCCCGGACGAAGGCTCCGTCACCTTCGCGGGCACGTCCGTGTTGGGCAAGAAACCGCATGAGATCAATCAATTGGGCATCTCCCGCGTGTTCCAGACCCCGGAGATTTTCGGCGATCTCACGGTGATGGAAAATATGATGATCCCCTGTTTCGCCAAGCGCGACGGCGCATTTCGCATGCATGCCATAGAGAGCATGGAAGCCGAGACCGACCTGATCGCCAAGGCGGAGGCCATGCTCGAAGACGTCGGCATGTTGGAGAAACGCGAAATGATCGCCTCTTCCATGTCCCGCGGCGACAAGCGGCGGTTGGAAATCGCCATGTGTCTGGTGCAGGAGCCGAAACTCCTTCTGCTCGATGAGCCCACCGCCGGCATGGCCCGCGCCGACACCAACAACACCATCGCTTTGCTCAAGGAAATCAAAGAAAAACGCGACATCACCATCGCCATCATCGAACACGACATGCATGTGGTCTTCTCGCTCGCCGACCGCATCACCGTTCTGGCCCAAGGCACGCCTCTCGTGGAAGACACGCCCGACATGATCAAGGGCAATCCGAAAGTCAAAGAAGCCTACCTTGGCGAAACGCAGCAGGTGTAAGACATGACAGAACAGTTCAATCCCAACGCCAACCACGCCCAGAACGCGCCTGCGTTTTTCTCCGCATGGGACGTGCATGCCTATTATGGCGAAAGCTACATCGTGCAGGGTGTCACCTTTAACATCCACGAGGGCGAAATCCTTGCCCTTCTGGGCCGGAACGGCGCGGGCAAAACCTCGACGCTCCGCGCCCTCGCGCGTCTCGACAGTCCGCAGGTCACCCATGGCGAGATCTGGCTCGATCACGAGCGCCTCCACACCAAGACCTCCTATGAGGCCGCCGTGAAAGGCATTGCGCTTGTCCCCGAAGATCGCCGCATCATTCCCGGCCTCACGGTCGAGGAAAACCTGCAACTGGCGCAGATCGTCGAACCGGTCGGCTGGTCGCTCGACCGGCTTTACGATCTCTTCCCGCGCCTTCGAGAGCGCCGCAAGCAAGAGGGCGTCACGCTTTCGGGCGGCGAACAACAGATGCTCGCCATCGCCCGCGCTTTGGCCCGCGACATCAAGGTGCTGCTCTTGGATGAACCATACGAAGGCCTCGCCCCAGTCATCGTCGACGAAATCGAGAAAACGCTCCGCATCATCAAGGAGCAGGGCATCACCACCGTCTTGGTCGAACAAAACGCCGTGCGCGCCCTCAATCTGGCCGACCGCGCCGTCATTCTCGACACCGGGCGGGTGGTTTATGATGGTAGCGCTAAAGAAGTGCTTGAGAATGAAGCGCTAAGAGCCGAATATCTCGCCATCTGATGACATGCCCCTCCCAAAGCGGCGAGGGCCAGCTTTGGGAGGAGCCATTATGACCGACATTTACCCGCCCTCTGAATCCTTCGCGTCCGACGCCCTGATCTCGACCACCGATTACGAGGATCTGTACCGCCGCTCGGTGGAGGATCCGGTGTCCTTCTGGGCCGAGCAGGGCAAGATCCTCGACTGGATGGAACCCTACACCCAGGTGAAGAAGACCTGTTTCGATTTCGGTCGCGTCGACATCAAATGGTACGCCGACGGCGTTCTGAACGTCTCTGCCAACTGCATCGACCGCCATCTTGCGCGCAAATCCTTGCAGACCGCGATCATTTTCGAGCCCGACGATCCCAACGAACCCGCCCGCCACATCACCTACAAGGAGCTCTCCGACAAGGTGAACCGCATGGCCAACGTGCTCCTGAGCCAAGGCGTCATGCGCGGCGATCGGGTTGTGATCTACCTGCCGATGATCCCCGAGGCCGCCTATGCCATGCTCGCCTGTGCCCGCATCGGCGCGATCCACTCCATTGTTTTCGCAGGATTTTCCCCGGACGCGCTCGCCAACCGCATCAACGATTGCGGCGCAAAACTCGTCATCACCTCCGACACAGCACCCCGCGGCGGCCGTCGCACGCCTTTGAAGGCCAACACCGACGCCGCCCTGCTGCACTGTTCCGACAAGGTCCGCTGCCTCGTCGTCAAGCACACCGGCGATCAGATCTCCTGGGTGCAGGGCCGCGATGTCGACGTCAAATACCTGATGGAACACGCCAGCCCCGATTGCCCGCCGCGCCCGATGAATGCCGAAGACCCGCTCTTCATCCTCTACACCTCGGGCTCCACCGGCAAACCCAAAGGCGTCGTCCACAGCTCAGGCGGCTATCTGGCCTATGCAGCACTCACCCATAAATACGTCTTCGACTACCACGACGGCGACGTCTTCTGGTGCACCGCCGATGTCGGCTGGGTCACCGGCCACAGCTACATCGTCTACGGCCCGCTCGCCAACGGCGCCACCACCGTGATGTTCGAAGGCGTGCCGACCTACCCCGACGCCGGCCGGTTCTGGGCCGTTTGCGAAAAGCACAAGGTCAACCAATTCTACACCGCCCCCACAGCGCTGCGCTCCCTCATGGGCCAGGGCAACGAATGGGTCGAGAAATACGACCTCTCCTCGCTCAAAGTGCTGGGCTCCGTCGGTGAGCCGATCAACCCGGAGGCCTGGAACTGGTACAACGAGGTCGTCGGCAAGGGGAACTGCCCGATCGTCGACACCTGGTGGCAGACCGAAACCGGCGGGCATCTTCTGACCCCGCTGCCGGGCGCGATCCCGACCAAACCGGGCTCCGCCACCCTGCCCTTCTTCGGCGTGCAACCGGTCATTCTGGATGCCACCACCGGCGAGGAAATGACCGAGACGGAGGCCGAAGGCGTCCTCTGCCTCAAGGACTCCTGGCCCGGCCAGATGCGCACCGTCTGGGGCGATCACGAACGCTTCCAAGAGACCTATTTCCAGCAATACAAAGGCTATTACTTCTCCGGCGACGGCTGCCGCCGCGATGCCGATGGCTATTACTGGATCACCGGCCGCGTCGACGACGTGATCAACGTGTCGGGCCACCGCATGGGCACCGCCGAGGTCGAAAGCGCCCTCGTCGCCCACGCCAAGGTCGCCGAAGCGGCGGTCGTCGGCATGCCGCACGAGCTCAAGGGCCAGGGCATCTACGCCTATGTGACGCTGATGAACGACGTCGAACCCTCCGACGCGCTGCGTGCGGAACTGGAGAAATGGGTCCGCACGGAAATCGGCCCGATCGCCAAACCGGACTTCATCCAATGGGCGCCGGGCCTGCCCAAGACCCGCTCCGGCAAAATCATGCGCCGCATCCTGCGCAAAATCGCCGAGAACGACACAGGCTCCCTCGGCGACATCTCAACCCTCGC
>NZ_LRUC01000023.1 GCF_001550095.1 Celeribacter ethanolicus
TATTTTGTTGAAAAACTCGTGCTTGATCGGTGTGTGATCTGCTGTTTCAATTCTTCCAACGGACGGGAGGATTGACCGATGATGGGTCCGAGGCAGGAAGCGCAGGCATCGCTGTTTTACGAGTTCTCGCTTGAGGATCACGTCCCTCAGGATCATTTGCTGCGGTCGATTGATCGGTTCGTCGACTTGGGCAGCATCCGTGCTCATCTTGCTGAGTTCTACAGCCGCACGGGCCGGCCTTCCGTTGACCCCGAGCTGCTGATCCGGATGCTTCTGGTCGGCTATTGTTTCGGCATCCGGTCGGAGCGGCGGCTCTGCGAAGAGGTGCATCTGAACCTCGCCTATCGCTGGTTCTGCCGCCTCGATCTGAACGACCGGGTGCCTGATCATTCGACGTTTTCGAAGAACCGGCACGGTCGTTTCCGCGAGAGCGAGCTGCTGCGCCATCTATTTGAGACAACGGTGGCGCGCTGCATCGAAGAAGGCCTGGCGAGTGGCCAGCGCATGGCGGTGGATGCCAGCCTGATTGAGGCAGATGCGAACAAACAGAACTCGACGTCAAAGGAAGACTGGGATGCTTCAACCATCGAGCCCGCTGATGCGCCTCGTGCCGTACGCGAGTATCTCGACACCCTTGATGAGGCTGCATTTGGCGCAGCAAGCGAGGTGCAGCCCAAGTTCACATCCCATTCCGACCCCGCCAGCCAATGGACGGCAGCCCGCAAAGGCCCTGCATTTTTTAGCTATTCCGATAATTACCTGATCGACACCGATCATGGCGTCATCCTCGATGTCGAGGCGACCCGCTCCATCCGGCAAGCCGAGGTCGGATCGACGAAGACCATGCTTACCCGTGTCAAAGACCGGTTCGATCTGCACCCCGAGCGTTTGATCGCAGACACAGCTTATGGATCAGGCCCAATGCTGGGTTGGCTGGTTGAGCGTGAGATTGCGCCGCATATTCCCGTCATCGACAAGGCGGGGCGCAGCGACGGCACTTGGTCACGCGCGGAGTTCGAATGGGACGCGGAGAATGATCAGTATATCTGCCCCGAAGGTCACGAACTGAAGCAGTTCCGGCGAAACTACTCCGACCCGAACCGAGGTCCGACCGGCAAAGGCACAGCCCGCTATCGAGCTTTGAAGGAGGTTTGCCAAACCTGTCCATCGAAACCAACTTGCTGCCCGAATGCAGAAGCCCGCAAAATCACCCGCGAAGAACACGAAGACGCCCGCCAAGTTGCCCGTGATATCGCCAAAACCCACCAATACGATATCTCGATGAAGCTCCGAAAGAAGGTCGAGATGCTCTTCGCGCATCTCAAACGAATTCTTGGCCTGAACCGGCTCAGGTTACGTGGACCCTGCGGCGCAAATGACGAATTCCTCCTCGCCGCAACCGCCCAAAACCTCCGTAAACTGGCCAAGATCTTTCCTGCGCCGCAGCAACCGCGAAAAGCCTGAAAAGAAAGGCGCTCACGCCCATTCGGGAACCGCAAATTCTGCGCTCGCAAACATCAGTTTTTCAACAGAATCGGC
>NZ_LRUC01000024.1 GCF_001550095.1 Celeribacter ethanolicus
TATTTTGTTGAAAAACTCGTGCTTGATCGGTGTGTGATCTGCTGTTTCAATTCTTCCAACGGACGGGAGGATTGACCGATGATGGGTCCGAGGCAGGAAGCGCAGGCATCGCTGTTTTACGAGTTCTCGCTTGAGGATCACGTCCCTCAGGATCATTTGCTGCGGTCGATTGATCGGTTCGTCGACTTGGGCAGCATCCGTGCTCATCTTGCTGAGTTCTACAGCCGCACGGGCCGGCCTTCCGTTGACCCCGAGCTGCTGATCCGGATGCTTCTGGTCGGCTATTGTTTCGGCATCCGGTCGGAGCGGCGGCTCTGCGAAGAGGTGCATCTGAACCTCGCCTATCGCTGGTTCTGCCGCCTCGATCTGAACGACCGGGTGCCTGATCATTCGACGTTTTCGAAGAACCGGCACGGTCGTTTCCGCGAGAGCGAGCTGCTGCGCCATCTATTTGAGACAACGGTGGCGCGCTGCATCGAAGAAGGCCTGGCGAGTGGCCAGCGCATGGCGGTGGATGCCAGCCTGATTGAGGCAGATGCGAACAAACAGAACTCGACGTCAAAGGAAGACTGGGATGCTTCAACCATCGAGCCCGCTGATGCGCCTCGTGCCGTACGCGAGTATCTCGACACCCTTGATGAGGCTGCATTTGGCGCATCGCGCCGGAACGCATCGCCGATGTGGTGGCCTTCGCGCTCTCTCTGCCGGAAGATACGACGGTAAATGAATTCACCGTTGGACCTGCCAATCAACCTTGGTGAGCGGGTATCGCCGGACTTGTGATAGAGTCACATATGCTCTGACTTTGCAGTCGAGAATTGGGCGCGCGGTCTGTTCGTGCGCCCAAAAATCACTGTGCCGATAAAACGTTGTTCTTCCTGTCGTTCGAAACCGACCTTCGCTGCCTTATCGGCAAACGACAGCTATGGGCCGAAATGGTTACTTCCGCGTCCCTCGGCACTTAGGATAGCGCGAGCATCCCCAAAATTTCTCACCATTTTGTCGGTTCGTGCGCTCAACCATTGCCGAGCTGAAGGCACGGGTGCGAGACTGGGCACATCTCAATCAGGCCGCAGAGGAGTTCGTGAACGGCGCGCCATGAGCGGCTGTGCTCGCTCTTCGAACTTCAGTTGTTGCCAGGCAGGACCAATATGTCGAAAGCCAACCCCGACAAACCGTTCCGGGTGAAATGCACGCTCTGCGGCACCATCGCTGAAAGCTGGCACTATGCAGCTAAAGCGCCGAAAGGGGCGAACAAAGGCATGGCGTCTTGCGAATGTGGCAACATCACCGTCGATAGCTTGGGCTACAAGAAGCTCGGGCGGGTTTTCGAAAAGCAACCAGGCACAGCAGAAGGCGTAGAGTGATCCGCTATTCTCCGCATCTGGTGCGGAGAATAGGCCGCGTAATCTCCGCACCCCGCCCAACAGGGTCACAAGTCGAAACTGGCTACCCGCGCCCGAATGCAATTTGCGAGAACCTCAATTAGCACGGAGGGGAAGTCCTTGGGCAGCGCGGCCTGCGTTTCCGCCAGCGCCCCCTCCACACGCCCGGCAACCTCTGCCAATACCTCTTCCGCCAGCGCCACGCCAAACCCCGCCGCTTTGGCGGCTTGCAGGAAGTGACGCGGCACCACCTCGTTGATCCGGTAGTGCCCATCCACCGCCATGGCGAGGCGCATCCGGTTTTGGCGGATCTGCCCGCCATCCACGGCCCTTTGCGCGCTCAGCACATCGTAGAGCGGCGTCATGCGGAAACCGCCGGGGCGCAGCGCGATGCTGAAATTCTTGGCATGGCCGTCCGTCGCGCCCAAAAGCCAGAACAGAACCTGCGCGCGGAAGAAAGCGCGTTGATCGGCCAGCGCATCATCGCTGCCTGCCAAAAGGCCGATACCCTCGATGATCCCCGGCCCGCCATCCATCTGGTATTTCTGACTGGGCGGCACCGAAAGCGCCTGACAAAAATCCTCCTGTGGCAGGCGGATCAGCCGCCCGTCAGCGGTCCAGCGCCGGTCAAACCGTGTCACCACAAGACTGCGCACATCCTCGAAATCGACGATCTCGACCTCGGCCACATCCGCCCCCATGGCGCGACAGAAGCTCATGCAGAAGAACTCATTTTCGACGCTGTCCGATAAGTTGATCCCGTTCGGCAGTACGCCAAGCTGGGTTTTCAATATATGGGTTGTGGGCGTCAGACCCGAGGGTCGAATCCATTCGCCGTTATGACGTAAAAGCGCGGTTTTCTCCTGCGCACCGGCAATGGAAATGCGGAAATCGTCGTCCTCGTCGAGGCCAAGCGGGGCGCTCGCCAGATTGCGCAGCAGGGTGGCGATCTGAGCATCCGTGACCGGCTCGCCCTCCAGCCCGCCTGCCTCGGGCACCTCACCCGAGACGAATTGCAACGCCCCCACACAGTCGCGCCCGATCTTCTCCAGCATGTGCCAGGCATCCGTGCCGCCCGCGCGCACCCGCGCCGCCACACGCTCGCGGATCGCCTGATTGTCAGGCAGCAGGTTTTCCAGATAAGCGATGACCGGCGCGCCCTGATGTGCCTCTTCGCGCAGGGGCAGCGACAGCGAGATCGGTATGGCATGTTCCCACGCCAGCCAGCCCAGATCATAGGCGAAACTGATCGCGCCAGAGCTGGCAAGGCGCAGATGCCCCACCAGCCGCCCGTTCAAAAGCACCTGCATTGTGCCGCTGCGCCCGCGCCGGTTTGATTTTTTGCGGGCCATCAGAAGATGTCCTCAATCTCAACCGAGCCGCCGCGCTCAACCAGCCGGAACTCCAACCCGAGTGCTGCCATAACAGCCAAAAGCGTCGCCAGTTTGGTACCCGCATCGCCGTTTTCCAGCGATGAAATCGTCGCGACGCGCAGGTTGGTGCGCGCGCTGATATCGCCCTGTGTCCAACCGCGCGCCTTTCGCGTGCGCCGGATCGCTTCACCGATCTGTTCGGCAGTTCTCGCTGAGAGGTCCATGATGCGGCTCCTTTTACTGCAAAGCGTAAATCAAAACGAATTACGCCTCAACGTAAATTTTCAATATTTACGCTAAAGCGTAACTGCCCGATTAGATGACCGGCGAAAGCTATCCCGTCGCTCAACGCCCGCTTAGTCTGCTTGCAACACCCGAAACATCCGCCCATTGTAGCGGGCGAGATTCGACAGGCCGGGGGCACTCCAGCGGGTGATGGTTTCACCTTGCGGCACCACGATCACCACGCGGTTGCGGTAGGGGACCAGATCGAACCCGATTTGCTGCCGCAGCTCTGCAAAGTGTTCCAGATCGGCGCGCGCTGCATCGCGGTCGGCACCAAGCTGCGCCAAATCGGCACCCATCGCCTCGATATTGGCGGTCAGCACGGCCTCACGGCTTGCCAGCCGATCTGCGAGGGCCTGCAAAGCTGCTTCGCCTTCGGCCCGCGCCTCGGCAATCTCCTGGGCGTTCTCGGTGCGGATGTGGGCGGCCTCGGTTTGTGCTTCATGGACTATGCGGCTGGCATCCGCCTCCGCGTCCCCGTTGCGGCATTGACATGCTTCCTCCCCGCCTTCAGTCTCGGCGCCAACTCCTCTCGTTGCCCGGAAAAGCTTTTTGGAACAAGCCCCTCAGCTCCCTATCCAGACCCTCGCCGTCGATCTCGACGGCACAGTTCTGCGCTCGGACATGCTGCATGAAACCTTCTGGTCCGGCTTTGCCCGGGACTGGGCTTTGCCGTTTCGGGCGCTCGGGGCGCTCACCCAGGGCAAGGCGGCGCTCAAACGGATTCTGGCGGAGCGCTCCGATGTCGATGTCACGACCCTGCCCTATGACGAAACCGTCTTGCAGCGCCTGCGCGACTGGCGTGCACAGGGCGGGCGCACCGCGCTTGTGACCGCAAGCGATCAAAGGCTCGCGGACCGCATCGCGGAACACCTCGGGCTATTCGATCTGGTGATCGGGTCCGACGGCACCGACAACCTCAAAGGTCCGGCCAAGGCGGAGCGTCTGATCTCGGAATTCGGCGCGGGCAATTTCATCTACATGGGCGATCATGCGGCGGACCTGCCGGTCTGGCAGGTGGCGGGCGGTGCGATCACGGTGAATGCCAGACCGGCACTACAGGCGGGCGTCGCCTGCAACGGGCCGGTCGAACATCTGACGCCCTACAACCGCGACCTGCGCCCCTATGCCAAGGCGATCCGCCCGCATCAGTGGCTCAAGAACCTGCTCGTCTTCGTGCCGATGCTGGCCGCACATGACCTGAGCTTCGGGGTGTTTTTCCTTGCCTGCGTCGCCTTCATCTCCTTCAGCCTCATCGCCTCATCGGTCTATGTGCTGAACGATCTTCTCGACCTGAAAGGCGACCGGGCGCATCCCCGCAAGCGGCTCCGGCCCTTTGCCGCAGGCACGATCCCCATCGCGCGCGGCACTGTGATGGCGGCCTCGCTGCTGATCGCGGGGCTGATCCCGGCAATCCTTCTTGGGCCGCATTTTCTCGCGATCATGATGGTCTATTACGTGCTGACCATGGCCTATTCGCTCTGGCTGAAACGACAATTGGTCATCGACATTTTCGCACTCGCCGGACTTTACACCCTCCGCATTCTGGCGGGCGGCACCAGCGCGAGCATTCCGATGTCGGTCTGGCTGCTGGCTTTCTCGATCTTCTTCTTTTTCTCGCTCGCCGCCGTGAAACGTCAGGCCGAGCTGGTCGACGGCCGCAATTCCGGCAAGCTCACGGCCCATGGCCGCGGCTATCATGTCGCGGACGTGCCTATCGTGACGATGATGGCGCTGGCTTCCGGCTATGTCTCCGTCCTCGTCATGGCGCTTTATATCAGCGCGCCGCATGTTCTGGAGATGTATCCGCAGCCGGGCTTTCTCTGGGGGGCCTGTCTGGTGCTGCTCTACTGGATCAGCCGCATGGTGATGACCACCCATCGCGGTCAGATGAACGACGATCCGGTGCTTTATGCCGCGAGAGACAGCGTCAGCCTGATTTGCTTTGGCCTCATCTTCGCCCTCGGGGTCGCCGGCACCTTGCTATGAGCGCGACACCGCTGCCCCTGCCCGCGCTATTTTTACGCTATGGGACCTTTGCCGCCCTTGCCACGCTTGCCAATCTCGGGGTGCAGCGGCTCGCGCTTGTGCTGTGGCCCGGCCCCGGCGCGCTGCTTGTGGCGCTCATCGCGGGCACCGGCATCGGGCTCGTCATCAAATACCTGCTCGACAAGCGCTGGATCTTCTATGACCGGGAGACCGGCGCGCGGGCGCATGGCCGCAAATTCGGACTTTACACCGCCATGGGGCTGATCACGACGGCGATTTTCTGGAGCATGGAGGTCGGGGCCTGGGCGCTCTGGCACAGCACGGCTGCCCGCGAGGCCGGTGCAATCCTCGGCCTCGCCATTGGCTATGTGATCAAGTTTCAGCTCGATCGGCGCTATGTGTTCCGGTCGAACCAATAAACCTTAAGCGAGCGTCAGGCCCGGCGGGTGCGGCAGTTTATGCCCGCTATTCGCCAGACAGCTCATCAGCGCATCCTGCAAGGTTTCTTCGAGCACCGGGTGATAGAACGGGCTTTCGAGACAGGCGTCCACCGTCAGCCCCTGTTCGATCGCCAGCGCCAGCCAATGCGCCATATGCTCGCCCGCGCCAATCGCCAGGGTCGCGCCCAGAAGTTTCAGCGAGCTCTTGTCGGCATAGACCCGGATCGTGCCTGCCGTCTCGGCCTTGACCTTCGAACGCCCGTTGCCCTCCGCCGAGGCGACGCCGATGGCGATCTGCTCCGGATCGAGCGTGTCGAAAGACGCACCCACCGTGGCGATCTGCGGGCTGGTGAAGGCCACGCCCAGCGGCACGCGGCGGCGGAAGGGTTTGCGGCTGCCTGCGATAATATTGAGCGCGGCGATCTTGCCCTCGTCCTTGGCCTCATGCAGCAGCGGCCGGTCCGCGTTGGCATCCCCCGTCAGATAGACCGGCAGATCGCCGATCTGTAGCGTTTCGCGGTCGTAAGCGGGCATGCCGTGGCCGTCCAGCTCGACACCGAGCGCCTCAAGGCCCAGACCGGTGACATTGGGGCGTCGCCCGATGCTTGCGAGCACGCGCTCGACATTCACCGTCTTGCCGCCCGCCGTGATCGTCACAGTGCCATCGGCTTCGAGCTTCGGCTCGACGCTCGCGCCCAGGGTGATCGACATATCCCGCCCAAGCCACTCGGCAGCGGCTTCCGCCACCACCGGGTCCTTGATCCCGGCAATCACCGGCGCGGCGTCAAAGCCGTGCACCTCGACACCCAGACGACCCAGCGCCTGACCGATTTCGCAACCGATCACACCAAGACCCACGACCGCGATGGATTTCGGCAAATCCGGTTGTTCGAAAAACGTATCCGTGGTGACCAACGCCTCGCCCAGCGCGCGAAACGGCGCGGGCAGAACCGGGGTCGATCCGGTCGCGATGAGGATCGCCCCGGCCTCGATCTCCTCACCATTCACCTCGACACGGTTCGGGCAGAGGATCGTGGCGTGACCGTCGATGAACTGGGTCTCGTCGAGATGTTTGTGGGTGCGCGTGATGAAGCCGTTCACCAGCTTGTCGCGGATCGCCCGCACCCGCGCCATAACCGCAGGCCCGTCGACGGCAAGCGCCTCCGTGCCGCTCAGGCCGAACGCCTTCTGGCGCTCCCGGTCATGATAAAGCGTCGCCACCTCGATCAGCGCTTTCGACGGCATGCAACCGACCCGGGCGCAGGTGGTGCCTTCCGGCCCGGAATTGATCAGAACGACGCTCTTGCCCGCCCTGAGCAAGGTGAAAAGCGCCGTCACACCGGCGCTGCCGGCCCCGAGAATGGCCACATCGACTTTGCGTGTCATGAATCATGTCCTTTATATGCTTCTGCGAAACCGCACAGAGACCGGGGTCTCCGCACGGCTTCGCTCAACCTGATGATGTCATAACATGTATCTGTCGCGGAACAATCGTCGCGCCACGCGACAAGACGACACCCGTGCGCCCTCTCCCGGTATCTTAGCGCTCCCCCCGCACATAGGCCGCCCCCAGAGCGGCGGGCAGTTTGGCGTTGCGCCCGGCGATCAGCAGCACCAGCATGACCGCCACGAAAGGCAGCATCTGCACCACATCGGTCGGAATATCGACACCTGCGACCTGAAGCGCGGTGGCCGCCGACAAGCAGGCGCCGAACAGCACCGCCCCGAACAGCACCCAAAGCGGACGCCCGCGCGCCAGCATCGCCAAAACGATGCCAATGAAGCCGTTGCCATGGGTCATGAAGGGTACGAACACCCCGGCCCCGACGATGGACATGAAAGCCCCGCCAAGCCCGACCATCGCGCCACAACCCAGAACGGCAAAGCTGCGAATGGCCAACACGCTCTGGCCTGCAGAATCGAGCGCCGCCGGTTTATCCCCAGCCGCTTGCACCGCAAGGCCCAGATGGGTGCGACGATAAACATAGACGAGGATCGGCACCAGCGCGACGGCCAGATAGACCACGGGTTCGCGGTCGAACAAGGCCGGGCCGATGATCGGAATATCGGCCAGACCGGGAATGCGCCATGTGGCGACATCGGAAAGACGCGGGTAAAGACGGCTGAACTGCACATGATGCAAAAGCGCCGTCGCCCCCTCGGCCCCGAGCGTCAGCGCGATCCCGATGACGATCTGGTTGAGCCCCATGCGCACGCAAAAGAGCACCATGAGAGAGGCAACCAGCATCCCGCCCAGAATGCCGCCGAGAAACCCGAGCCCGGTGCTCTCCGTCGCCCAGGCGATGTAAAATCCGAGATAGGCACCGCCGAGCATCATGCCTTCGATGCCGACATTGAGCACGCCGGCTTTCTCGGAAAGCTGTTCGCCAAGGCCCGCAAGCAGGAGCGGCACGCCCGCCGCGGCGATCCCTGCGATCAGGGCGATCAGGAAAGTGTCCGTGAACAGGGTCATGTCAGGCTCCCGCTTTCTGGCGCTTGGCGCTGTAATATTCGGAGACCGCGAGCATCACGAGCAAAATGCCGATGGTCACGAGGGTAAAATAATTCGGCACGCCTGTGCGCCGCGCCGCACTTTCCGCACCGATCGAGAGGATCGAAAACAGGCCGACAAAACCGATGGCGGCAAAGCCGTTGAACCGCGCGAGGAACACCAGAGGCACGATGGACAGCGAATAGGCCGGATTCCAGTCGGCGCGCACATTGCCGTATTGGCCGAGGATCGCGACCCCGCCCGACAGCCCCGCCAGACCGCCCGAAATGGCAAAGACCGCGATGGTCAGAAGCGGCACGGCAAGGCCCGCGTGCACCGCCGCACTGGCATTGCCGCCCACGACCCGAAGGCGCAGCCCGAAAGCCGTGCGGGTCATCATGAAATGCACCGCCAGAATGGCGACAAGCCCGATGATCAGCCCGCTCGAAATCGTCGTCCCGAACAGTGTCGGCAAACGGTCCTCGACGGCAAGGGTGCGGGTCTGCGGCACGGTGGTGGCCGGGTCGAGGAAGACGAGTTTGACCAGAACCGAGGCCAGGGAAATGCCGAGGAAGTTCATCATCAGCGTGGTGATGATCTCGTTGAGCCCCTGATAGGCACGCAGGAAAGCGGGCACCAGCGCCCAGAGCGCGCCGAATATGGCCGAAATTGCTGCGCCTGCCAGAAGACCGAGCCAGATCGGCACATGCGGCGCCATCAAAGGCGTGGCCGCGGCACAGAACACCGCACCGACCAGAAATTGCGCGTCCCCGCCGAGGTTCCAGATCCCCGCCCGAAAAGCGACGATCAGCGCCGCAGCGATCAGCAGGAGCGGCCCCATGCGCGTGAGCGTCGCCTGCACACCCGTCGGCGACAAAAGCCCGCGCCCGAAGACATAGCCGTAATAGGAAAACGGGTTCACCTTGAGGATCAGAAGGATGACGCCCGAGAGGAGAAAGGCCATCAGGACCGGCCCGAGGCTCATCATCAAAACGCCGCCGATGGCACGCAACCTCTGGCCTGCATCGGTGGTTTGAACTGTGTCTGTCATGCTCTGTGTGCTCATTTTGCGGCCCCGCTCATCAAGGCCCCGATGGTGTGGCGGGCGCCGTCTTCATTCTCGACGATGCCCGCGATCCGGCCCTGATCCATCACGGCGATGCGGTGGCTCAGCGCCAGCAACTCGTCGAGTTCGGTGGAAATCAGGATCACCGCCGCCCCGCTTTTGGCCGCCTCACGGATGCGCATCTGGGTCGCGGCGATATTGGCGAGATCGAGCCCGTAGGTCGGTTTCTCGAAAATCACCACCCGGGAGCTGCCCGCCAGCTCGCGTGCCAAAAGCACCTTCTGGATATTGCCGCCCGACAGCTTGCCCACCGGCGTGTCGATGGAAGGCGTGCGGATGTCGAAGTCCGTCACCTTCCGGCGGGCGTTTTCGCGGATCGCCTCGGGCTGCTCAAGACCGCCGCGCCAATAGGGGGCCTGTCCGATTTCCTTGAGCAAGAGATTGATCGACATGGGAAACGTGCCCACGGTTCCCTCGCCCAAGCGGTCGTCGGTCACGTAACGCACCCCCTTTTCCCGGCGCTGACCGATGGTCATCCTGTCGATGTAAGCCCCGTCCAGAACGATGCGCCCGTCCGACACCGGCGCCTGCCCGGAAATGGTTTCCGCCAGTTGTTTCTGGCCATTGCCGTCGATCCCGGCGATGCCGAGAATTTCCCCCGGCCAGACCTTGAATTCGATATTCTGAAGCGGTACGCGCCCGGCTTCGGCATAAACGGCCAGAAGTTCGAGCGTCGGTTTCGCGGCGCGGTCGACGGTCGTGCTGTCGGGATGCGCCTCTTCCGCGCCCGAGGCGTCGCGCGTGCCGAACATCAGCCGCACCACCTCATTGGTGGCCTCCTGAGGATCGAGCGTTTTGAGCGCGTCAGGCGCGAGCCCGCCGACCTTCTTGCCGAGGCGCAGCACAGAGATCCGGTCGCCGTAAGCCACCGCCTCGTTGAGTTTATGGGTGATGAACACCACCGCCATACCCTCCGCTGCCAGACGCCGCATCAGCTCGCCCAAACGGGCGGCATCGTTGGGCGTCAGCATCGCGGTGGCTTCGTCGAGAATGAGGAAACGAGCCCCCCGCATCAGGGCGCGGGTGATCTCCGCCTGCTGGCGTTCGCCAAGGGACAGATCGCCGGTCACGGCCATGGGATCGAGGTTCACGCCAATGCGTTCGGCGGCGGCCTTCATCGCCTCCGCTGTGCCCGCGCGATCCGGCTTCTGCCACCATTTTCGCCCAAGCGTGGCATTTTCCACCAAGGTCAGGCTGGGCACCAGCATGGAGTGTTGAAACACCGTCGAAATCCCGATTTCCAGCGCCTCCGACGGCGAACCGATGGGCCGTTCGACACCGTCGATCAGGATGCGCCCGCCGTCGGGCTGTTGCAGGCCTGAGAGCATGGAGACGAGGGTCGATTTGCCCGCGCCGTTCTCGCCCAGAAGCACATGCACCTCGCCCGCGCGGAATTCCATGTCGATGCTGTCATTGGCGATGATGCCCGGATAGCGTTTGGTCACCCCTTCAAAGGCGACAATCGGCGGGGCCTCCGTGCCGGAAGGGCGGGCGGTTGCGCGGGTCTGTGCGTCTAACATATCGGTCTCCAGAGTTCTGGACGGACCCTCGACGGGCCCGCCCGATCATTTCCAAGCGTCGGTTTAAACGCTTACAGGTCACTCTCCGGTGACGAGCGCATGCACCGATTCCGCATCGAAATGCGGCTCGACCACCAGCGCGCCGGACACGATCTCGTCCTTGACCGCCATCACCTCGGCCCAGACATCCTCGGGGATATAAGGCGATTTCAGCAGCGCCACGGAGCCATCGGCCAGATTGATGCCGTAGTTCCGGGTGCCGAACGTATCGGCACGGATGTCTTCGATCATTGCCTCATAAACCGGTGTCAGGTTCCAGAGCACGGAAGACAAGAGGTAGCCCTTGTCGATCGGGGTCTTGTCGCCAATCACGTCGATGAACATGACCTTGCCACCATCGGCGGCGGGCGTGGTTTCCACAGCCTGCAACATGCCAAAGGACGAACCGTTGCCCTGACCGAAGATGATGTCCGCCCCTGCAGCAATCAGGGATTCGGTCACGCGCTTGCCGCCCGCAGCGTCGGAGTAAGCAGCCGGGCCAATTACCGCATAACGGATCACCAGCTCCGGGTTGGTCGCCTTGACGCCCTCGGCGAAAGCGGCGGATTGCGAGTTCCATGACGGCGGCTCACCGGAGGTGACGATGCCAACGGTGCCGGACCGGGTCATCTTCGCGGCAAGCACGCCAGCGAGATAGGCGCCTTCGTGGCCGGAGGCGGTGTAATCGACCACCGCACCTTCGCTCAGCGCGCTCGGGCTGTCGACGATGGCGACTTTGACACCGGTTTCGGCACCGATCTCGGGGGCGGCCGTGTTGTAACCGCTGGCATGGGCGATAATCAGGCCCGGCTCTTCTTCCGCCAGTTCGCGCAGGGTCGGACGCACATCGCCATAGCCGAGGTTCTCGGCCACGATCACCTCGACGCCCATCGCCTCTCCGGCGGCTTTCGCGCCGTCGATGCCTTGCTGGTTCCAGCCGTAATCCGTCCCGGTTTCCGGCGTCAGAATGGCCATGGAAGTGATTTCTTCGGCCAGCACGGCGGTGCTCATGCCCGCCGTGAAAGCGAGCGCGGTCATCAGCCGCAATGCCCCTTTCGTCGTCTTTGTCATCGTCATATTTCGCTCCATCTGTTGACAAATTTTATTTTTAGTCTTCCGTTTCCGGCACACTCGCCGTGCTCTTGCACCGCGAATTTCTCTCCCCCAACCGAGGATTCCATCGTGTCCCATCTCCCCCGCACGCTCGCGCCCACAGCTCTTTGCCTGTCGCTTTTCGCCTCTGTTTTCAGTGGCATGTCTGCTAGCGCACAGGGCCACGGCCCGACGCCGAAACGTGGCACCGACGGGCTTTCGCCTGTGGCCTTCGAGATTGCGAACACCGGGGAGATCGCGCTGTCGTGCAGCGTGAAGCTGGCACATTGGTATTCTCTGGAGCTTGGCCAGGCCGCCCATGGCGTCTCGCTCTCTGCGATGCTCTGGTCGAACCCGGAGACCGGCGAGGTCTTCATGCTCAACCCGATCGGCGACCAGATGCCGGTGGAGCGGTTGTGGTGCGGGGTGAGCGGGCGTAGCTGGGACACCCGGTTCGAAATGCCGCTGCTGCGGACCGCCGGGCGCGCCGAACCCGATCTGCGCTTCGATTGCGCCGCCGATCCGCTGGGTGCCGTCCCCGAAGAGGCAAGCGCAACGCTTTGCACAGCGCGGTAATCTGGCCCATCACTTGGCACGGCCCCGTCCGCCTCCCCCAAACGGGGAGGTGACCGGCCCCAAGCGTTTCTACGGTCCACCAGCCTCTGGTTCACCATCGACATCCCTGCCATTCGCGTTCCTGAAAAATCCGGACACCGAGCCATTGGCCAAGCCACCGGAATGTGCGTGGGCTGGCTGTTCTGCCTGTCGCCTCTCTGCGGAGCGATCACGCGCCGGGACAACCCGACCAAAACAACCAATCTCGACTCAACCATAACGCCGATCAAACAGCCGTCAACAAATCTCAACCGTTTTATTGGTTGTTTTCTCAACCAAACCAAACCAAGCCACCCAAAAGCACAAATTTCAGACGAACGGTGCAAAATTCGCTGTATTTAGGGTATTTTTTCGGCATCTTGCGAAAAAATACTGCTTATCCCTGCTGATATTCTACGCAACCCACTCCAAAATTTTTAAAAATATGACTCAACCATTCTTTTTTGGTTGCGCATAGTTGGTTGCGCGATCTAGCGTAACTCATCAGTCGGCGGTCCGAAACATCTCGACTCGGATGACAACGCCAGCAGCCCCACCAACAGGGACTTCAGGAGAAGCAATGACAGTGCAAGATACATCCACCACGGCGAGCAAACCCGCGCACCGGCTCAAGACCGGCGCCGAGTTCAAAGCCTCGCTCGATGACGGTCGCAACATCTGGATCGGCAAGCGCAAGCTCGACAAGGTCACCGACGAACCCGCGCTCGGCGCCGGTGTCGACCTTCTGGCCGAGATGTTCGACGATCAGTTCAAACCGGAATTCGAGGATGCGACCACCTATCTCGACCCCAAATCCGGCGAGATCGTCAGCCGCGCCTGGCAGGTGCCGACCACCATCGAAGAGCTGGCCGACCGCCGCAAGATGATCGAATACACCAGCCTCAAAACCGCTGGTACCTTTGGCCGCCCGCCGGACCTTTCGCCCGCAATCGTCGCGGGTCTCATGGCCTATCAGGATGTTTTCAAACAGAAAAAATCCATGATCGACGGCTGCAACCCGGATTTCGCGGAAAATATCGAAGCCTATATGGACTTTGGTCGCAACACCAACCTCACCGCCTCCGAGAGCCTCGCCGGTCCGCAGACCGACCGCTCGAACCCGAAGGCGGCGGAGATGGCCTTCCTGCGTGTGACCAAGGCGCAAGCCGACGGCATCTATGTCTCCGGCGCGAAAACCGTTGGCTCGATCGCGGCGCAGGCCAATGACATTTTCTTCACCAACCTCGGCGGTCTGACCACCACCCCGCCGGAGGCCTGTGTCTGGGGCGCCGTTCCGATCAATGCCGATGGCATCACCATGATCTCGCGCGAGATGGTGTCGCAACCCGGTGCCAACAAGTTCGACCATCCGGTCTCCTCCATGGGCGAAGAGGCCGACCAGTTCATCGTCTTCGACAATGTCTTCGTGCCGAAAGAGCGCATCTTCAACCTCGGCGATCCGGACGGCATGTCCTGGTATGGCCGCGCCACGGTGTTCGCACACTGGCATGTGCTGACCCGCATGGCGGTGAAATCCGAGCTTTTCGTCGGCGCCGGTCAGATGGTGCTCGACGTGCTCGGCACCGGCAATATCCCCGCCGTACAGCAGATGCTGGGCGAGCTGATCCAATATGCCCAGACGCTCCGCGCTTTCGTGATCGCCGCTGAAGCCAAAGCGACGCAGCTCGCCTCCGGCGTTGTCACCCCCGATGTGTCGATGCTGACCGCCGGTCGCCTCTACTCGATCGAACATTACCCGCGGATCATTCATATCCTTCAGGAAATGTGCGGTCAGGGTCTCGTCATGCGCTTCGGCAAAGACGCGTTTGAGAACCCCGAAATCGGTCATTACCTCAATGACTTGCTGCCGGGTCACGGCGTCTCCGCCATGCAGAAAGAACTGTTGATGAACTTCATCTGGGACATGACCAGCGGGTCGCTTGCGGGTCGCGTGGCGCTCTTCGAGAACGTCAACTCCTCGCCCGCCCCGCGTCTGCGTGCCCGCCTCTTCGACGAAGTGAGCCGCGAGGCCTTCGTCGATCAGGTGAAAACCATCGCCGGCATGGACTGGTAACCCCGTCCCCTACGGGCGCGCCTGCCCTCTTCCGGGCGCGCCCTCCTTCACAAGAGCAGACTGATGACCGATTGCCCCCTCATCGACGCGTTTTACGCCGCCTATAACCGCCACGACGCCGAGGCCGCCACCCGGCTTTATGCGACAGAGGGGCGCCATGACGAAATCGCCATGGGCAAGAGCCGCACGGGGCATGAGGCCCTGCGCGACGGGCTGACCGGGTTCTTCAACATGCTCCCGGATGTGACATGGACCCCGCACCAGACCGTGCGCTCGGCGGATCACATCGCGGTATTCTACCATATGACCGGCACGTTCACGCCGCGCCCCAGCGACAAGGCCCCGGACCCCGCCCCGAAACCGGTGGCGCTCGACGGGATGCATCTTTTCCAGCGCGCGGGCGATGAGATCGTGCGGACACAGGACTATTGGGACAAGGACGCGTTCCTGGCCCAGATCGGATAAGACATGCGAGACGAGTACGACAGGCTGGACGCCACCGCGATCGCCGGATTGGTGCAAAGTGGCGAGGTCAGCGCCAAGGAGGTGTTCGACGCCGCCATGACCCGGATCGAGGCGCTTGAGCCACATCTCAACACCATCGTGCATCCGCATTTCGATCTGGCCGAAGCGGATATCGACGCGGGCCTGCCCGACGGTCCGTTCAAGGGCGTACCCTTCCTGATCAAGAACACCGGCATCGCCGTGCGTGGCATGGAAATGTCCACCGGGTGTCGGCTGTTCAAAGGCCATGTGGATCAGACCGATTGCACCCTCGTGGCGCGCTACCGCGCGGCGGGGCTGGTGATCCTTGGCAAATCCAACACGCCGGAATTCGCGCTGAGTTTCGCCACCGAACCGCGCGACTATGGGGTCACACGCAACCCGTGGAACCTCGATCACGGCCCCGGCGGCTCCTCGGGCGGCTCGGCGGCGGCGGTGGCCGCAGGGCTTGTGCCCTTTGCCAACAGTTCGGACGGTGCGGGGTCGACCCGCCTGCCCGCCGCGCACACCGGACTGTTCGGGTTCAAGCCCAGCCGGATGCGCAACCCGCTTGGCCCCGTCGCCGTTGAGGGCATCGCGGGCATGTCCACGCCCCATGCGCTGACCAAATCCGTGCGCGACAGCGCGGCGCTTCTGGACATTTCCGGCGGTGCGGACATCGGCGATCCCTATGCGCAGCCGGTGAAAACCGAGAGCTATCTCATCTCCGTCGGGCGTGATCCGAAACCGCTCAAAATCGGTCTGACCCTCGCTTCGCCTCTGGGCACGCCGGTCGATCCGGAGATCCTTGCCCGCACCGAAGAGGCCGCCAAGCTGATGGAAAGCCTCGGCCATCATGTCGAGATCGTCGAAAGCGCGGGCTATGACGCCGAGGCGCTCAAGACCGCGTGGCAGGTCATTCCCGGCGTCAACGTCGCCACCGCCGTTCTGGCCCGCGGCAAGGCTTTGGGGATCAAAGATCCGATTGCCGAGTTGGAACCCGCCAACGCGGAATGGATCCGCAAGGCTCTGACCCTCACCGGCATGGATTACCTCGCCTCCGTCAACCAGCTTCACGCCACCGCGCGCGGGCTTGGCCGCTTCTTCGAGCGTTTCGACATTCTGATGAGCCCGACCAGCGCCGAATTGCCGCCGAAACTCGGAACGATGTCGAGCCAGACCCAGAGCCTTGACGCCTTCTACGATCAATTCTGGGCGCACAGCCCTTTTACCTGCGCTTTCAACGCCTCGGGTTTCCCGGCGATGAGCCTGCCCTTTGGCCTCTCGACATCCGGCCTGCCGATCGGCGTCCATTTCGGCGCGGCTCTGGGCGGGGAGAACCTTCTGTTCTCGCTCGCCGGTCAGGTTGAACGCGCCGCCCCCTGGGCCGATCTGCGCCCCGATCTTTCGGAGTTTCTGTCATGAGCGATCTCATTCAATACGATGCGACGGATCTGATCGCGAAAGTCTCCTCCGGTGCGGTGAGCCACCGTGAAGTGGCTGAGGCCTATCTCGAACGGATCGCCGAAAAAGACGGCGAAATCGGCGCCTATATCCATTGCGACCCGGAGCTGGTGCGCCGCACCGCCGATGCCCGCGACAAGGCGGGCGCAGGGCCGCTTGCCGGTCTGCCCGTGGGGGTCAAGGATGTGATCGACACGGTCGACATGCCGACGGGCTATGGCTCTGCCGCCTATGAGGGGTGTCAGCCCTATTGGGACGCGCCCTGTGTGACGCAATCCAAAGCCGCCGGTGCGCTGATCATGGGCAAGACGGTTTCGACCGAATTCGCCATGGCCAGCTCCGGCAAGACCCGCAACCCGTGGAACCTTGCCCATACGCCGGGAGGCTCCTCCTCGGGGTCCTGTGCCGCCGTCGCCGCGGGCATGGCGCTGATGGCCTTCGGTACCCAGACCGCAGGCTCGATCATCCGCCCGGCCTCCTATTGCGGCGTGGTCGGTTACAAGCCCTCTTTCGGGCTTCTGGAGCCCGCCGAGATCAAGGTTCTGGCCCATTCGCTCGACACGCTGGGGCTTGTGACCCGCACTGTGCGCGACGCGGCCCTCACCGCCTCCGTTCTGGCGGGCGGTCCGGGTCTGGCACTGTCGGGCGATCTGCCCAGCGCGCCCAAGGTGGGCCTGTTCCGCACCCCGCCCTTCGATCCTGCCGAGCCTGCGACCGTGGCCGCGCTCGATCTGGCCGTGGCCCGGATCGAAGCCGCCGGTGGCACGGTGGTCGAAATCGACGTGCCGGACACTTTCATCACCACACATGATCTGCATGCCGCCGTGATGGGCTGGGAAGTCAGCCGCGCCCTGTCCCATGAGCGCGCCGCGCTATGGGACCAACTCACGCCCGTGACCCGCGATTTTCTGACCGAAAAGGCACGGATCGATGCCCCCGCCTATGATGCCGCCCGCGCCGCTTTGCCCAAGGTAGCCGCCGATCTGGCAGAGGCCATGGCCGATGTCGATGTGCTTCTGGCCCCTGCGGCCCCCGGCACCGCCCCCGAGGGCTTTGCCAGCACCGGCGCACCGATGTTCAACACCCCCTGGACGCTTCTTCACATGCCCGCGCTGAACGTGCCCGCCCTCATGCACGACGGCCTTCCCGTCGGCGTTCAGGTCATCGGGCGGGTCGGCGAAGATGCGAAAACCCTCGCCATGGCCGCCTTTATCGAAACCTGTCTCGACACGCCCTTCGATGCCCTGCGAGGCCATCCATGAGGGGACAGAACCCGCTTGAACGCCTGAGCAGTCGCGATGTGCGCCAGAGCCTGCAATGGTCCGCCCTGCTCGCGGCGGCCATCGGGCTGGCCTCGCTCCTCGGGCTGATCCATTTCCCCGCCGCCCCGCTTCTGGGCGCGATGATCGCGGGCATCGCCTTTGGCGCCAGCGGCAGCCACCTGCGCGTGCCCCGCCCCGCCTATGTGCTGGCGCAGGGCGCGGCGGGCGTGTTCATCGCCACCTCCATGTCCCCCGCCATTCTCGTCGATGTGGCACAGGACTGGCCGCTGCTTCTGGCGATGACCGGGGCGACGCTTGTCGTCGCCTTCACCATCGGCTGGCTGATGAACCGTGTCACCGGGATTTCCGAGGATGTCGCGGTTTACGGCAGCCTGCCGGGCATGTCCGGCGCCATGGTGATCATCGCCAATGAGCGCGGCGCCGATGCCCGCATCGTGGCGCTGATGCAATATGTGCGCCTCGCGTCGGTGATCCTGTCCGTCGCGCTCTTTGCCTCGCTGCTGCCCGACAGCCCCGAGGCCAGCCTGCCGGCCCGGGACATCTCGCCGCTCTCGCCGATCCTCGCCCCTGCCCTCGCGGCAATCTCGCTCATTGCCGTCAAGCTCAAGCGCCTGCCCGCCGCCGGCATGCTGATCCCTCTGATTCTCTGTGCCGTGATCGAGGCCACCGGCCTCTTGCACCTGCAAATGCCGCATGTCCTGATCCTCGCCACCTTCGGAGTGATCGGGCTCGAGGTCGGGCTCAAATTCACCCGCGAGGTGCTCGGCCATGTGATCCGGCTGATCCCTGCCGTTCTGATTTCTACCATCGCCCTCATCGCGATCAGCGCCGGGTTGGGCCTGATCCTCTATGCCCTCACCGATCTCGACGTGAAAACCGCGCTACTGGCCTCCGCTCCCGGCAGCATCGAAACCGTCGCCCTCGTCGCCATCGCGACCAAGGCCAATGTCGCCGCCGTCATCGCCTTTCAGACCGTGCGGATGTTCACCGTGGTCCTGTTCGGCCCGTTTCTCGTGGACCTGCTGATGCGCCTGCCGATCTGGTCCCCCTCCCTGCGCATAGATGCCGCCAAACCCGCTTCACGGAGTGAAACATGATCATGCCGATGATTTTTCCCCAAGCCGATGCCGTCGAAGGCCTCAAGGCCGCCATGCGGTTCTACCCCGCGGGCGTCACCGTTATCACCGCCGGTCGTGGCGACGCCCGGCGCGGGCTGACCGCCACGGCCTTTACCTCCGTCACGATGGAGCCGCCAACCGTGCTCGTCTGTGTCAATCGCAACGGTGCCGCGCATCGGGCGATCACCGAGAACCGGCATTTCTGCGTCAACATCCTGTGCGAGCAAAGCCGCGATCTCGCCGAGAGCTTTGCCGGTATGACCGGCAAGACCGGCGCCGATCAGTTCGAGGGCTTCGAATGGGTCGAAACCTGTGTCGGTGCCCCCGCCTATGCCTTTGCCCAGGCTTCCGTCGCCTGCGACCTCACCCAGGCCGTCGAGGCCGGATCTCACAGCATCTTCATCGGGGAGGTGCGCGAAGCCGCGCTCAACCCCGACCGTCACCCGCTTTTGCATTACAACCGCGGCTTTCACGCCGTCGGTGCAGCCAGATAAACAGGAGCTCCCATGGCGATCAGCAACGCAGATTTCGTCCTCGCGTGGAAAAACGTGTTGGAACAATGCCAACTCAAACCCGGCGAACAGGTCGCGATCCTGACCTCCGACGACAGCAATATGCAGATCGTCGAATGCGCGCGCACGGCGGCGGGGCTTTTGGGCGGGATCATCACCATGATCAACCTGCCGATGATCAATGGCGACAAGGCGCTGTCGCGCGACAAATCGGGCTATGTCGGCCAGACCACGCAGCTTGGCGTCAACACCTCGGCGCTTGCCGCACTGAAGGCCGCCGATCTGGTGATCGACACGCTTCAGCTGCTTTTTTCCCACGAACAGGAAGAGATCCTGAAAACCGGCACACGCATGCTTCTGGCCGTCGAACCGCCGGAAACAATGCTGCGGATGATCCCCTCGCCGGAGGCCAAAAACAAAGTCATCGCCGCCAATAAATACATGGACCCCGCCAGGGAAATGACCGTCACCTCGAAAGCCGGGACGGATTTCCGCTGCAAGCTCGGCCAGTACCCGGTGCTCCTGCAATACGGCCTCGCCGATGAGCCGGGGCGCTGGGATCACTGGCCGAGCTGCATGATTGCGCGCTGGCCCGATGAGGGCTCCGCCGAAGGGATCATCGTGATCGACGAGGGCGATATTTTGCTGCCCTTCAAACGCTACGCCGCTGACAAGATCTATCTCACCATCGAGAAAGGCTTTGTCACCAAGATCGAAGGCGGCTGGACCGCCGAATACATGAAGACCTTCATGGACAGTTTCAACGACCCGGACGCCTATGCCATGGCGCATGTCGGCTGGGGGCTTGAGAACCGCGCGAACTGGACCACGCTCGGGCTTTACGATCGCGAGGCGGCGCTGTCGATGGATGCGCGCTGTTTCGCCGGGAACTTCCTGTTCTCCACCGGACCGAACACCGAAGCGGGCGGCACCCGCGACACACCCTGTCACCTCGACATCCCGCTGCGCGGCTGTTCTCTGTCGCTCGATGGCGTGCCGATGACCCGGGACGGTGTGGTCGTCCACGACTGATCCCGCCTCGTTCACGCACGAAAAAGGCGGTCGATCTGGCCGCCTTTTTTTGGTGATCAAGCTTTTATCCGCGCATCACCGCCTCTGCCGCCGCCACCGCGGCCCCGATGTCGAGCGGCTTGCCAAGCAGCTCACCCATCGCGCCACCCAGCGCGGTCAGCGCCAGAACGGTATAGAGCGGGAAAGCCGTCGGCCCCATATGCCCCACCCGCACCAGCTTGTTGAAGGTCTCCGCCCGGCCCGAGGAAATCACCACGCCGTAGCGCACCTTCATCAGATTGCGCAGCTCGGTCTCGTCCACCCCATCGGGCAATTTGATCGTGGTGCAGGTCGGCGAAGCGATCTCTTCGCGCGCGGCCCAAAGTTCAAGCCCCATGGCCTTCACCCCTGCCCGCATGGCTTCGGCGGTCTTGGCGTGGCGCGCCCAGACATTGGCCGGGCCTTCCGACAAATAGCGGTCGATCCCGGCTTCGAGCCCGTAAATCTCCGACACCGACGGCGTAAACGGAAATCCTTCCGTCGCCCTCCACGCGTCCTTCCAATCGAGAATCGACAGGATCGAGGCGCGCGGCGCCGCCGGATTGGCCGCCATCTTGGCCCAGGCCCTCTCCGACACCGTCAGGATCGACAGCGCAGGCGGGCAGCCAAGGCATTTGTTCGGCCCCGTCACCAGAAGGTCGATGCAGCAGGCCTCGACATCCACCTCGACCCCGGCCCAGGCCGACACACTGTCCACCACGTAAAGCGCGCCGTGTTTGCGCACCACCTCGCCGATCTCCCTGATCGGGTTGATCGTGCCGGAGGGCGTGTCGTGATGACAGACCGCAACCAAACCAACCTCTGGATGGTTGGTCAGGAATTCATCGACCGCAACCGGATCGACCACATCGTTATAGGCCACGCGAATCTCGTGGAATACCCCGGCCCTCGGTTTGAGCCATTCACCGTACCCCGCGCCGTAAACCCCGGAGGCGAGGTTGAGAACCGTGTCCTCCGGCGCGACAAGGGAATAGGCCGCAGCCTCCAGCCCCAGAACTGGCTCGCCCTGCAGGACAATCGGCACATCTGAGGTCCCGAGCGCCACCGCCAGCTTTTTCATAACCTTCTCGTAATAGGCCATAAATGACGGATCATAATCATAAAAAACCGGTTTCCCGAGGGCTGAAAGCACCTCGGGATAACAGTTCACCGGTCCTGTCGTCAGGGTGAAGAGCGCGGGGGCATTCACCGCGGCCGTCTTGTCGTTCATTGTGCTAAGTCCTGTGTTCTTGCGCCGGGGGCAGCCACGGATCGCCGGGCAGCGCCCCTCACTGCAACCATGCAACCACAGGGCGGCAACCGCTTGCAACCAAACTTTGACCATTTTCGATTTTTTGGTTGCATTGCGCATGGGTTTCGCACAAATTCAGGCAAACAGATGTCAGAGTGAGCAGGAGGGCGCGCGGAGAATGAGCGGGGATATGTCATCGGCACAGGGGACAAAACGCGACGCGGCCCCTCGGACAGACAAGTCGGCCATGGTCGACGACCTGCTGGAGCATCTGCGCGGCCTGCTCAAGACCTCTGATGAATTGCCGCCCGAACGCGTTCTGGCCGACACGCTTCAGGTCTCCCGCCACAGCCTGCGCAAGGCACTCAAGGTGCTGCGCGACAATGGCGAGCTGACCTCCGCCAAAAGCGGGCGCCGGGCGCATTCCGACACCAATCCCACGCCGCCCAGCAGCGCGCGGCTGGTGCAATCCACCAACCCTCTCGAAGTCATGGAAATGCGCCTGATGATCGAGCCCGCGCTGGCCCGTTTGGCCGCGCTCCGTGCCTCGCCGGACGAGATCGCCCAGATCCTGCGCACCGCGCATTCCCCCGCCGATCTGAGCCCCGCGCAGGCCGATCAGGATTTCCACCGTGCCGTCGCCGCAGGCTCGCGCAACAGCCTCGCCTCCGAGCTTCACATCCTGTTGCACCGGGTTCAAAACGACGCCCGCCTGCGCTTCACCGATGCGGACAGCGACGAAAACACCACGGTCGAACGGGTGAAAGCCCGCGACCTTGAACACCAGAAGATCGCCGAAGCCATTGCCTCGCGCGATCCGACCACCGCCGAACGGGCGATGTTCGACCATCTCGAACGCACCCAACGCAAACTCATGGGACTTGGATTGAGACCGGGCGATGCCGCATGACTCTGACGCTTTGAGGAGCGACATCCTCATTCTGGGCGGCGGCTCCGCCGGCTGCATCCTCGCCAACCGCCTGAGTGCCGACCCGAGTGTCAAGGTCACACTCCTCGAAGCCGGCGGATGGGCAAAAGACCCCGACATTGCGAAACCCGACATGTGGCCCTTTATCCAGGGCCGCGAGTTCGACTGGGATTTCGAAACCACACCGCAGGCGGGCACCGCAGGCCGCGTACATCGCTGGGCCCGGGGCCGTGTGCTGGGCGGGTCGAGCAACCTGCACGCCATGTTCCATGTCCGCGGCCATCGCGCGGACTTTGCCCGCTGGGCCGAACTGTCCGGCGATGCGCGCTGGAGCTATGACGGGCTTTTGCCGCATTTCAAGGCGACCGAGACCTGGAACATCCCCGAAGACGCCCTGCACTCCAGTGACGGCCCGATGCCGATCATGTTGCCCGACGAGACCCAGAGCCATCCTTTGGTGAAGGACTATATCAAAGGCTGGGTGGCGCTTGGCATGCCGCGTCTGCGCGACCATTGCGGCGAAGAACTGATCGGCACCGCGCCCAACGCCCTGATGATCCGCGACGGCAAACGCGTGACCACGGCGGATGCCTGGCTGACGCCCGATGTTCTGGCGCGTCCGAACCTCACCATCGTCGAACAGGCCCCCGTGCGGCGTCTGATCCTCGACGGCACGCGCGCGGTCGCCGCCGAAGTGCATCACGGCACGGAGCTTCTGCGCTATGAGGCCGATGAGATCATCCTCTCCCTCGGCGCCATCGGGAGCCCGACGACCCTGATGCGCTCTGGCATTGGAGATCCGGAGCGGCTGGCCGAGGCCGGTGTCGACTGCCTGATCGCACGGCGCGAGATCGGCAAGAACCTGCACGATCACTTGCTCGCTGCGGGCAATATCTACCGCGCCGCCAGGGACATCATCCCGTCCAAGCTGCAAATCTCGGAATCGCTCAGCTATCAGGCCGAGGATCCGACCCGGACCGAAGGCCGCCCCGACATCGTCGTCGGCTGTGTCGTCGCCCCGAGCGCCTCGGAGATGTTCGACAACGCGCCCGAACCGGGCCATGGTTTCACCCTTCTGTTCGGCGTCACCAACCCGACCAGCCGCGGAGAATTGACCATCACCGGGCCGGAGCTTTCCGATCCCGTCACCATCGACCCGAATTACCTCGCAACAGAACGCGACCGGCATCTGTTCCGCGTGGCGCTCGACCGTGCCCGCAAGATCGGTCAAAGCGCCGAGCTTGCTCCCTGGATCGCCGAAGAAGTTCAGCCCACGCCCGGAGACCTGACCGACGAAGCCGCGATGGATGCTTTCATCGCCATGGCCGCGATCACCCATCACCACCCCGTGGCCACCTGCCGGATGGGGTCTGACGGTGCGGCCATTGTCGATTCCAATCTGAAAATGCGCGGCCTCGACAACCTCTGGATCGTCGATGCCTCGATCATCCCGGAAATCACCGCCGGCCCGATCCACGCCGCCGTGATGGCCATCGCGGAAAGCTTCGCCTCGGCGCGTCTCGGCTGACACCGCGACCTGAAAAGACGCAGCTTCAGCGCCGCAAAGTGATAATTTTCGCGAGAAGTGGCGATCCCTTGAGGACTCGAACCCCAAACCTGCTGATTAGAAGTCAGCTGCTCTATCCAGTTGAGCTAAGGGACCGCGCTTGGGCCGCTCCGGCCATAAAAGAGGCGCCGTAAAACCGGCGCCGTCTCAAAGCGTATCGCACCGGATCAGTGAGTCCAGGGCGCGCGTCTGTTGGTGGCGAAGTTTTCGCCATAACCGCCCGCACGCACGTTGTGCTGACGTTTGTGCGGCTCTTGCACCACATATTCGATGCCATGCTCCTTGGCATAGGCGATCGCATGTTCCTTGCTGTCGAATTTCAGACGCACCTGCGTTTGCGTGTCATGCGACGAGGTCCAGCCCATCAGCGGATCAATGTCACGCGCGGAGGCCGGCGCATAATCGAGATGCCATTGCTTGGTCTTGCCTTGCCCGGATTGCATGGCATTGCGGGCGGGCTGATAGATACGAGCGCGCATCGGGTGACTCCTTTTTGCCTTGCGCCGGTTATCCCCGTTTCCGCACAGCGTTTCAAGCCCTTCACGCATCCCTGCGGGTCTCAACCATAAGAAAACCCGCCATGTGTATCAAGGCGGGCGGATCGGGATCGTTTAGGGTGACTGCCCGACCGGCTGTGTGGGAGCGAGGGGTGGGGTGGGTGGTACACGGCCAGCCGGGTCAGTCTTTTCTGCTGCTTGCAATGACAGGTTAGGCCTGAACACGGTCGTGGCACAAGGGAAAATATCGCATTGGTTGTAAAATTTACTAAAAAATTCTCCTTAAAGTAGTAACCCTTTATTAACCTCAGCTCTCTTGCCCACAAGACTTGAAAGGTGAACAAAAAGGGATCATCTGTTAACAACTCCCAAAGACCAGCCGATGGAAAGGGCCGCCATGGATCCGCGCCTGATGACAGACCCGCCGAAGGAGCTGAAACACCGCCCGAAACTCGAAGGCGGTAAGAAATTTGTCATGCACAGCGCCTTTGAGCCCTCCGGCGACCAGCCGACCGCCATCGCGGAGCTCTCGGCGGCCATTGAGGCGGGCGAGCGCAATCAGGTTCTCCTGGGCGCCACCGGCACGGGCAAAACCTTCACCATGGCCAAAGTGATCGAGGCGACCCAACGCCCGGCGATCATCCTTGCCCCGAACAAAACCCTCGCCGCCCAGCTTTATGGCGAGTTCAAGGGCTTCTTCCCGGAAAACGCCGTCGAATATTTCGTCTCCTATTACGACTATTACCAACCCGAGGCCTACGTCCCGCGCTCCGACACCTTCATCGAGAAGGAAAGCCAGATCAACGAACAGATCGACCGGATGCGCCACGCCGCCACACGGTCTCTGTTGGAGCGCGATGACGTGATCATCGTCGCTTCCGTGTCCTGCATCTACGGCCTCGGCTCGCCCGAGCTTTACATGGCGATGACCATCGACCTGATGATGGGGCAAGACTACGACCAGCGGCAGTTGATGGCCGATCTGGTCGAGCTGCAATATCGCCGCAACGACACGGCTTTTGATCGCGGGTCGTTCCGGGTGCGGGGCGACAGTTTGGAGATTTGGCCCGCGCACATGGAAGACCGGGCGTGGAAGCTTTCGTTCTTCGGCGAAGAGCTTGAGAGCATTACGGAATTCGACCCGCTCACCGGTAAGAAAACCGACACGCTCGAACACGTCCGCATCTACGCCAACAGCCACTATGTGACGCCGAAACCGACGATCCGGCAGGCCATTGCCGGGATCAAGAAGGAGCTGAAACAGCAGCTCATCAAATTCACCGACGAGGGCAAACTCCTTGAGGCGCAGCGGCTGGAGCAACGCACGAATTTCGATCTCGAAATGCTGGAGGCCTCGGGCTTTTGCAACGGGATCGAAAACTATTCGCGCTATCTGACGGGCCGCGCGCCGGGGGAGCCGCCGCCCACCCTGTTCGAATTCATCCCCGACAATGCCATTGTGTTTGCCGACGAGAGCCACGTCTCCGTGCCGCAGATCGGCGGCATGTATCGGGGCGACTATCGGCGCAAATTTACCCTGTCGGAACACGGTTTCCGCCTTCCCTCCTGCATGGACAACCGGCCTTTGAAATTCGAGGAATGGGACGATATGCGCCCGCAATCGGTCTTCGTCTCGGCGACGCCCAAAGACTGGGAACTGGAGCAATCCGGCGGCGTGTTTGTCGAACAGATCATCCGTCCGACCGGCCTATTGGACCCCGTGGTGGAAATCCGACCCGTGGACACGCAGGTGGACGATCTGTTGGACGAGGCCAGGAAAATGGCCGAGCTGGGCCGCCGCGTTCTGGTCACGACGCTGACCAAACGCATGGCCGAAGACCTCACCGAATATCTCCACGAACAGGGCGTCCGGGTGCGCTATATGCACTCCGACATCGACACCATCGAGCGGATCGAAATCCTGCGCGACCTGCGGCTTGGGGCCTTTGATGTGCTCGTCGGCATCAACCTGTTGCGCGAAGGTTTGGACATCCCGGAATGCGGCCTCGTCGCCATTCTCGACGCCGACAAGGAGGGCTTCCTGCGCTCGGAGACCTCGCTCATCCAGACCATCGGTCGCGCCGCGCGGAACGCGGAAGGGCGTGTGATTTTGTATGCCGACAAGATCACCGGCTCGATGCAACGCGCCATGGACGAAACCGACCGCCGCCGCGCGAAACAGATGGCCTATAACGAGGAACACGGCATCACGCCGCAGACCGTCAAGAAGAACGTCGATGACATTCTGGCGGGGCTCTATCAGGGCGACGTGGACATGAACCGCGTGACCGCCACCATCGACCGGCCTGCGGCGGGGCAGAACCTTCAGGCCGTGCTGGAAGGCCTCAAAACCGACATGCGCGTGGCCGCCGAAAACCTCGAATTCGAAGAAGCCGCGCGGCTCCGCGACGAGATCAAGCGGCTCGAAACCGTCGATCTGGTACTGCACGACGATCCGCTGGCGCGGCAATCGGCGGTGGATGATGCGGTGGCGGATGCCAAGGCGAAAAGCGGGCGGTCTACGGCGGGGAGACCCGGGATGCGGGGCGGCAAGGCTGGTCGGGGGAAGAGGAAGTAGCCCGCCTCTACGACCTACCTCAACGTCGGCAAATCCTTCAACTGAACCCGCCCGCGCGCCCAGTAGCCGCGGACAAGCAAACTGCCTTTTCGCAGGATCGGAAAGTCCTCCTGCCAAT
Organism: Celeribacter ethanolicus; assembly: GCF_001550095.1. GTDB lineage: Bacteria > Pseudomonadota > Alphaproteobacteria > Rhodobacterales > Rhodobacteraceae > Celeribacter > Celeribacter ethanolicus. Next base: position 27,259 of record NZ_LRUC01000024.1, read on the forward strand.
CCCGATAGCGGTCGTTGGTCACGATCAGCGCCTTTCGCCGTTGCGCCATGCGCAGAATCAACGGATCGGCGGGCGTGCCGCTCGGCGACACCATGACCTGTTGCGCAGGCAGGCCCAGCGCGCGCGCCAGTCGAACCGGCCCAAGATAGCCGTCCGATACCAGATAACCGACATTCGCATCGAACCAGACAATCGGCGCATAGCCCTTTGCCCGCGCGACGTCGACCGCCGAGCGCACGGTTCTCAGATCCGGCACCTCATTGTTCCAATACAGGATGTTCGAACCATCGAAGACGACAAGCGGTTCGCGCCTGCGAAACAGGTTCAGAGTCCCAGCAAAAAGCAGGGCAGCGAGCAAAAAGGCAAACAGAACCTGCCAATATTCAAGCCCGTATTGTATGAAGAGTTGAAACCATTCCTGAGCGTAAATTTTTTCAAACACCTGAAAACACTTTCGACACCGTCATAATCGCTCAAAATATGAAGACCCGGGGCAATAGAGACAAGTCTCCACGCCCCGAGTCACCAAACAAAATTCTCAGCTTGCGAAACTACTCCGGCACCACCACCGTCAGCCCCAGCATCCGCCAGACCTGCATCCCGCCGCGGTAATAGAAAATCTTCTCCGCCGGAAAGCCCGCCTCGATCATCCGCCGCGCGGCCGTTGGCGACTGGCCGCACCACGGCCCGTTGCAATAAAGCGCCACGGTCTTGACCTGATCGCCCTCGCAGATGAAGCCTTCGAAATCCGGCTCACAGCCGAGTTCCCCCAGCCGGTCCGCCGCTTCTGTGTAGGGCATATGCACCGCGCCGGGAATTGCCCCGCCGTCGAAATCCGGTTTCACCCGGCTGTCGAGCACCATTGCGTCCGGGTCCTGCAACATCGCGATCAGTTCCAGTTCGCCGATCGTGGTCACGCCCTCGGCGGGCGTCATCGGCTGGATGCAGAAATTCGGGCAGGGCCGCGAGGTCTGCGCCCAGACGCCGCTCACCTCGTTGGCGTTATCCTGAATCCGGGAAATCTCCACCGGGCCTGCGGGCGTCTCCACCGTCGCAGCCATCATATCCGGCGTGATCCCCACCGGATCGGCAAATGCGCCCCCGGTCGTCAAAACCAAAGCCGTCGCCCCCACAACCGTCGCAGTCAAAATCTTTTGCATCAGTACACTCCTTCCACGTCATACATCACCGGTTCGAACGACTTGCACATGCCGTTGATCACCCGGTTGCGTTTGCGCATTTCCTCGGTGCGCAACATCGCCTGATAATCCTCGCGCCGCTGCCATTGCGAATAATTCGCGATCCGGGTCTGCGCGTCGTTGATATGCAACGCCGCCGATATGAACCCCGGCTGTTGTGAAATCACTTCCGCATAGGCGGCCTGCAACGCCTCCATCAGATCCTGCGCCACGCCGGGCGTCGTCTCGAATGTCGTCAGAACCGTCTGACAGGTCGTATCCTGTGAAATAACCGGCATCGTCTCCTCCCTGATCTGAGCCAATGTCGTCAGTGTAAGACTGTCTCGCATTTTAGCCAGTCCGGATTTGGAGAATCACCTCCGCCCCGCTAGTCCTTTCGCATTCCGCAAAACGCCGCCCGGGGTCTTCCCTCTCCGTTAACCAGAGTTTTTCGGACATTCTCCCAAGTCAAACCGCGCTTTTGCCCAAGCCTCGCCGCATTCCTTTCCGGCATCCCGAGTCCCTTCGATTTTCTCGCGTTCTCAGGATGTTAACCATAACAAATCCTTGCCAGAGCCCCACATGGTTTAGCTAAAATTCAATCCATCTCTCATCGAGGCGCAAAAAACGGCGCCCGGACAATGTCCAGAACGGACCCACTCCCCGACCGCGCAACCGAGGAATGTCGCGTCGGGGGATGCCCCGAAAGGATATTGATATGCGTGTGCTGCTTGCCGAAACCAACTGGAACGCCATGACTGCCGCCGCCGGTCTGACCGAGGCCGGGATGCTCGTCACCCGGGTCGACGATGGGCGCGAATTGATGGATTTCGCCGATTTCGGCGAACAGAGCGCTGTCGTGCTCGACCTCGACATGCCCGACATCAATGCGCTCAAACTGATCGCGCAACTGCGCCGCAAGGATGCCTTGATGCCGATCTATGCGCTGACCGAAGACGCAAGCTGGGAGACCCGCAAGAAAGCCTATGACATGGGCGCGGACGATGTGATCTTCGGCCCCGTGCAGCCCGCCATGCTGGCCGCCAAGATCAAGGCCGCCGTGCGCCGCACCGGGGGCTATGCCAGCAGGGAACTGCGGGTCGGCACTCTGGTGCTCAACACCGAGACCATCTCCGCCGCGGTCGGGGCCAAGACATTGCAACTGACGCGCAAGGAATATGAGATCCTCGAAATGCTGATGCTGCATCGCGAACGCCTCGTGACCCGAGAGGCGCTGATGAACCATCTTTACGCCTGGGACGACGAGCCCGACGCCCGCATCATCAACGTCTATCTGAGCCGTATCCGGCAACAGATCGAGACCTGCGGCGGCGACCCGGAGCTGGTCGAAACCGTCTGGGGGCTGGGCTACCGCATCGCGGCGGAGCAAACCGCACGACAGGCGGCCTGAGCGGCATGTCCGGGCGCCGCCATTAAGAGGCTGTCAAACCTTTTGGCCTAACCTGCCCGCGAGTCATTGCTCGCCAGATCGCACCAAAGACCGAAAAGGCCTCTCCATGCCCCGATTGCTGTCGCGTCTCCTCGGCCACCTGCTCCTGTTCTTACTGCTCGCCCCTTTGCTGCCGCAGACCGCGCTGGCCGACACGGAATTGCAGGTCAAGCTCGACGTCGCCGGGCGTCAACGCATGCTGAGTCAGCGCATGATGCGGGCCATGTGCAATGCCGGGCTGGGCATCGACGCCATGGCGAACAAGAAAATCCTGCTGACCTCGGAATTTACCTTCAAAAGCTCGCTCAAGGCCCTGAAAGACGGTGGCGGGCCAGCGGAATTCTCGCCGGAGACCGGGACCGAAGCCCTTGCGACCCTCGCCCGGATCGAGGAGATCTGGTCACAGTTCGAGACCGGGATCGACCGGTTCAACACCGGAACACTCACGGACTATGACGATTACGCCGCGCTCTCCGATCTGTCCCTCGAACTGCTCAAGGCCTCCAATGCCCTGGTGCAACAGCTCGATGCCCGCTACAAGGCGCAAGCCACGAACACCGACCCGGCGCTGGGCCGGATGATCAACATCGCCGGACGACAACGCATGCTGATCCAGAAAGCGGGCAAGGAAGTGTGCCTGCTGCAAATGGCGGACACCGCCCCCGGCGCCCCGGATCAACTGGCGCAATTGCAACAGACCCTCGCCCTGTTCAACAGCTCCGCTTTCGGCCTGACCTTCTCCTCCACGGTGATGCAGTTGCCGCCGCCCCCCACCGCGGACATCGAGCTGGACAATTTCAATCACTGGCAGGAGTGGAGCAGCCTCATCACCCTGTTCGAAGCGGCGCAGGTCGAGCGGCTCGACCCCATGGAACTGCACGAGATTTCCGTGAGCGTGGAGTTCTTTCTGAAGGCGCTGAACACCACGGTCGGACGTTACGCCGCGCTCTGACCTCGATGGCTCAGACAGCGCAGGAAACGCATGCAAAACATATGCAGGGCAGCCCGCGCAAATCCTGACAATAAAGCTATGTTTTTTCTGGCCAGACGTGGCTTTGCCCTTTAGAACAGCGCCATGACAGAGGACAAACCTTCCCCGATCCGCCCGACCGACGCCGAGGCCCGCGCCATGGCGCAGGAGTTGATCCGTGGCGCGCGCATCGCCGCCCTCGCCGTGCTCGATCCCGACAGCGGCGCCCCGCATGTCACCCGCATCGCCTTTGGCCTTGGGGGCAACAACGGCTGGCTGACGCTGGTCTCCGATCTCTCGGCCCATACCAAAGCGCTGCGCGCCGCGCCGCGCGCCGGGCTTTTGCTGGGCGAAGCGCCCACGAAAGGCGATCCGCTCGCCTTCCCGCGCCTCTCCGTCGCGGTGGAAACCCGCTTCGTCCCGCACGGCACCGAAGAGCATGCCGCACATCGTGCCGCCTGGCTCACGCATCACCCGAAAGCCCAGCTTTACATAGATTTCGCGGATTTCACATTTGTCAGTTTCATGCCCCTGTCCGCCGATCTCAACGGCGGCTTCGGCAAGGCCTATCGCCTCACACCGGACGATCTGAGCCTGACATAAAAAACCGGGCCGCCAAAGCCGCCCGGTTTTCCGCCTCTTCTCTGACAGCCCTCAGATCGGCCGATCCATCCGGGCGATCATGTTGACCGTGCCCTTCACCGCCTGCGGGAAGGTCAGCCGGATCTGGTTGTTCGAACTGCCATAGTTCACCGTCACATAGGGCGTCGCGGACACCGCATTGCCCGAGGCATCTGTCAGCGCATTGCGGAACACCAGGCTCTCCACCACGCGTGCCCAGCCGCCGAACGGCAGATAGGCCGACGGATCGAGCACCCAGTCGGTCGACGCCGTGCTTTGCGAATATTCTGCCGAGACCGGGTTGATCGTAAGCTTGCTCACGCCGTTGAACGTGTTGCCCTCGAAGGTCACGTTGCGCGTCGAATTGTACGCGAGATCGGCAAAGGTGGTGTCCACCTTGTCGACCCGGTCGATGAAACCGTTGAGCGATTTGAACACGTTGTTCTGCACCGCCAGCCCCTGAAGGAAGTGACCCGGCCCATAGGGCTTGATCACGATCCAGGAGAAATAGCTCGCCGCGTCGTTCACCGTGAAGATATTGCCCGTGACGGTCAGCCCGCCAAAGGAATATTCCGACGAGAAATCCGGCGCGGCATCGTGCTCGTTCGTCATCTCGATGAAGGAGTTGTCGATATAGTTGCCCGTCACGATGGATTTCACGTTCGGATAGGTGAACACCAGCCCCGCCATGCGCGGGCTGTCCGTGTCCTCGTCGCCCTGGAACCAGTGGTTGCCGACAAACATATGCCCGTTGCCAAAGACGATGCCGGTGTGACCGAACCGCTGGAACCGGTTGTCGCGGATCTTGCAGTCGTTCGAGTTGATGTTGAACGCCACCGACTGCCGATCCTCCGCCCGCACCGTCTGTTCGTTCGACACGAAAGAACAGCGGTCGATGTGCAGATCCTGACAGCCGCCGCCGATCGAGGTCACGCCGCGATTGAGCGGCGATTTGATGTGACAGTCGCGGAGCTGGAAATTGTTGCCGCCCGGCGAGAGCATCACGCCCGAGGCCCGCCCGTTGCACAAAAGCTCGACATCGGAGAGCTGAAACTGCGACAGTTTCGAGAGCCCGGAGAAATCGAACATGTATTTGAACCGCGTGAACGTGTAGGTCTGGCTCGTATTCGGCGCGTAAAGCGGCTGGCTGAGCGTCAGCGACTGGTTGCCGACATTCACCGCCTGAACATAGACCTCACGCCCGACGCCGGTGCCGGTCACCAGACTGCCGACCTTGATATTGGCGATATTCGTGACATTGCTCAGGGTCTTGGGCGAAGCCACGCTGTAGCTCGCGGTCGAAGTCGCCACCTCATTGTCCCAGTTGCTCGACGCAACCGTGGTGATCTGACCGTTGCGGATCACCCGGCGCACCTCAAGCGACGTCGCCCCGGTGATCTCCGCCACATCCAGCGGCTGATCCAGTTCGACCCGCCGCCCGCGCATGTCGAGACTGTCGTGATCGGTATAGTAGAACATCGCCTGAATGGCGCGTTTGAGCCCTTCGACCTCGTCGCCAAAGGCGTCGATATAGGCGTTCAGGTGGAAATTCTTGCGCAGAACCAGACGGTTCGCCGCCGGCATGATCACCGTGCCGTCAAAAGTCACTTCTTCGGTGAAAGAAACCGTATCGCCGAGGTAATAGGTTCCCTCCGGCACAATCACCCGCCGCCCTGCGGCGGCGGTATTGGCGGCGTTGAACGCCTCGTGATCGTCGGTCACCCCATCGCCCAGAGCGCCGTAATCGCGCACGTCGATCGAGCCGGAACTGTCGACCAGAAACCATTCCGAGACATCCTCGATCACGATATCGTCGATCCGCACCGTGCCGCCATTGGCCCCCGTCAGATCGAGCCCGAAATGACCGTAGACCGGCTCGATCCCCCAGGGCATGTCGACCCCGCCACGCTGGCCGGAGCCGACGATGGCCGTCACCTCGACCACCTCGCCATAGGCGGTAAGCGCCGTCTCCGCGCCGATCTCGGTCAGCCCGGCGACATGAGCGAGCGAGCTGTTCCCGGCCCACCCCGCGATGCGCACCGACGGCAGGTTGCCGGCAATCGCCTTCACCTTCGCCCTGATCTGAAGATACATCCCCGGCACGAGCGGCGTCTCGCCCATGTAGCGCAGCTTGGTCAGAGTGTCGTTCTTGACGATCTCGAGACAACTGCCGAACTCCGCATCCGCCACCACAAGAGAGGCATTCGCCGCCCCGTCATAGGTCGCCGAGCCGGGTGTGCCGTCTTCGCTGGACCAAACGTCCAGACCGTTCTCGAACGCCGGCGGCATCAGCACCAGCCCATCTGTTATGGCCTTGTTCATCCGAACCCCTTTCAATCCTTCAATCCGATGCGCACCGATCTGCATGACGGCACCCCGCGCCTCCGGAGCCCCGGACGCGCTCAATCGCAATGTCTCGTCATGGAAACCCAAGGCGCGCGCATATGCCCTGAGATGCAAAATATCTATCTCAGGGGGCTAACGACGCTGTTAACCCTGCGGACGCCCACCGCCCTCTACGCGCAACATCGCCTGTCAAGGCTCAGGTGTCATAGACGGGTCACATATCCTGTCCTATTGTCGGCAAGAGAGGTGATCATGAGCTACCGCATCCGCCCGAAAGACCCCGACATGAGCGCCGCGCTCCGGCGCATCGCCGAGGATCGTCTGACCCGCGCCATCGAAGTGACCAGAGCTGTAACGCCCGAAGCCCGGATGCTGGCCGTGCACGACATTCGCAAGCGTCTCAAGGAGATGCGCGGGCTGATCCGTCTCGTGCGTCCGGATTTCGACGGCTTCAAACCCGCCGATCAGGCCCTGCGCGACATCGGGCGCGGGTTGTCCGCCCTGCGCGACATCAAGGTGCGCTGTGACACACTCGGTCATGTCGCGGATTATGCCGCCCTGCCCGACGATCCTCTGGGGCCTTACCTCGCGGAGTTGGGGACGCGCCGCGATGCCGCCTATGGCGATCCGTCCGTGGCCCTTCTGCGCGACACCGGCGCGGCGCTTACTGCGCTCCGGGACAGTTCCGCCCAGTGGTCCCTGCGGCACAGCGGGCGCAGGGCGATCTTTCCCGGCCTGTCAAAGACCTATGCCGAGGCCCGCGACGCGATGGAGCACGCCCGCGAAACCCACGCCCCGGAGGACTTTCACGCCTGGCGCAAACATGTGAAATACCATTTCTACCATGCCCAGATCCTCGCCCCGATCTGGCCGGAGGCGATGGCCGCGCATATCGCCGCCGCCGAAGCTCTGGGCGAGCTTTTGGGGAAACATCACGACCTGCATGTTCTGGGCGAAGAGGCCCGCGCCGCAGGTCTTGCCAAAGCGCCGCTCAAGGTGTTGGAGCAGGGTCTGACCGACCGCATCGAGATGCTTGAGAAACAGGCCTTCCTCGATGGCGCACGGCTTCTGGCCGACACGCCCGAGACCCTGTCGCGCCGCTGGTCCGTCTGGTATCGGCTCTGGCGCAATTCCAACTGAAACCCCACATATGAAAAGGGCCACCCCGGAGGGCAGCCCTTTGAAAACACCTCTGAAACAAGGCTTACGAAAGTTCGCCCGACAGCCCCTTGTCGATCAGCGCGATGGTCTCGGTCACGCCGTAAAGCGCCGCGAAGGAGCCGAAACGCGGACCTTGGCTTTGGCCCAAAAGCACCTCGTAGAGCGCCTTGAACCAGTCGCGCAGGTTCTCGAACCCGTGGTTCTTGCCGACCGCGAAAACGATGCTCTGGAGGAAATCGCCATCCGCGAAATCCGCCTCCGGCAGCGCCTCGTCGTTGCCCATATCCGCGTTCTTCCTGGCAATCGCGGCCAAAGCCACCTCGGACGAACCGAATGCCGTCTTGAGATCTTCCATCGCCGCACGTTCCTGAGCGGTCGGTGCGCGGAACACTTTCTCCGGCTTCACGAAGTCATTGTAATAGCGCACCGCATAGCCCGCCGCCGCATCGAGCTGCGGGTTGGCCTCGGGCGACGCGTCCGGCGCATAACGCTGGATAAAGCCCCAAAGCTGCTCTTTCTCTTCCGCACCCGCGACAGACGCGAGGTTCAGAAGCATCGAGAACGGCACCACCATATCGGACAGTGGCACATCCGCGCCGTGGATGTGGAACACCGGGTTCGCCGCCTTCTGCGCCGCATCCTGCCCCGGATAGGCCCGAAGCTGCTGGTGATATTCGTCCATCATCCGCGGGATGACATCGAAATGCAGCCGTTTCGCGGTTTTCGGCTTCTGATACATGAAATAGGCGAGGCTCTCGGTCGAGGCATAGGTCAGCCATTCGTCGATCGACAACCCATTGCCTTTCGACTTCGAGATTTTCTCGCCATTGGCGTCGAGGAACAGCTCATAGGTGAAGTGTTCCGGCTTCTTGCCGCCGAGGATTTCGCAAATCCGGTCGTAGATCGGCGTGTTGGTCGAGTGATCCTTGCCGTACATCTCGAAATCGACATCGAGCGCCGCCCAGCGCGCACCGAAGTCCGGTTTCCATTGCAGTTTCACCGCCCCGCCGGTGACCGGCAGCGTCCATTCGCGACCGTCCTCGTCGTCGAACGTGATGGTGTAATCATCCCGGTTCACCGATTTCATCGGCACATAAAGCACCCGCCCCGTCTCCGGGTGGATCGGCAGGAAGATCGAATAGGTCTGCTGCCGCTCTTCGCGCAGGGATTTCAGCATCACTTTCATCACGTCGTCGTATTTCTCGACGGCGCGTTTCAGGATCTCGTCGAACTGGCCGGTTTTGTAAAACTCGGTCGCCGAATAGAATTCATACTCGAACCCGAACGTGTCGAGGAACCGGCGCAGCATGGCGTTGTTGTGATGGCCGAAGCTCTCGAACTCCTCGAACGGGTCCGGCACCGAGGTCAGCGGTTTATGCAGGTTCTCGTGCAACAGCTCCTGGTTCGGCACGTTCGACGGCACTTTGCGCATCCCGTCCATATCGTCCGAAAAACAGATCAGCCGCGTCGGCACATCCGAGATCACCTCGAACGCGCGGCGGATCATCGTCGTGCGCAGCACCTCGCCAAAGGTGCCGATATGCGGAAGACCCGACGGACCGTAGCCGGTCTCAAAGAGCACATAGCCCTTCTTGTCCTTGGATGCCTCATACCGCTTGAGTACAGTCCGGGCCTCTTCAAAGGGCCAGGCTTTCGAGCTCATACCGGCATCACGCAGGTCCGTCATTTTCAGCAATCCTTTTGTCGCGCGGGTCTCTCCCGCAAGGCGCAACTCCTATTGCCCCTCCCCTCTTCCGTCAATATTGTTTGACCGCACATGCCCCATGAGGAGCCAAGAAAATGAACGATATTCCCCATTCCCTGACCCCGCAGGACTGTCTCGTCGCCGTGATGATCGCCCAGTCCATGTCCGACGAGAACATCCGCACCGCAGAGCTTGTCACCATCGAGAATATCGTCAATCACCTGCCGGTGTTCGGAGAATACGACACCGACCGGATCAAGGTGGTCTCCTCCACCGTCTTCGACCTGTTCTCCGAAGAGGACGGGCTCGACGCGCTCTTCGGCCTCATTCGCGACAACCTGCCGGAGTATCTCCACGAGACCGCTTATGCGCTGGCCTGCGATGTCGCCGCCGCCGATGGCCACACCTACGAGGCCGAACTGCGCCTTCTGGAAGAAATCCGCTACGAGCTGAACATCGACCGGCTGCACGCCGCCGCCATCGAACGCGGCGCGCGGGCCCGGTATATGCTGGTGCATCCCATCAACTGAGGCCCGCCATGAGCCTGATGTCGGACCTTGCGGAGATCGCCGCCGAGCAGCCGCAGAAGATCGCCCTGATCACCGAAACCAGCCAGATGAGCTATGCCGATCTGCTGGACCTGATCCAGCGGCTCGACGGACCGCTGGCGATGAAGGGCCTGCGCCCCGGCCACACCCTTGCTCTCGACACCAGCCGCGCCGAGTTCGTCATCGCGGCGATCTTCCTCGCCAGCCTGCGCGGGCTGACCCTCGCGGTCGCCCCCACGCTGCGCTGCCGGGACGCCGGCCTGATCCCCGATTTCAGCCTCGTGCACAAACCCGATCCTGTCCTGCCCCGCGACACGCAAATCGTGATCGAACCGGGTTGGTTCTCCACCCCGCTGCGTCAACGCGCCGACTATCGCGGCTTGGGCAAGGACAACGCCCGCTACGCTTTCCAGTCCTCCGGCTCCACCGGCCAGCCGAAACTCGTCATCGCCGAAGAGACCGAATGGCGCGTCGCCATGGCCCATGCCATGAGCCTCGGCACCGATCCCCAACGCGGACAACGCCTGCTCTCCACTCTCGCACCGACCACCAACTGGGCGGCGGGATGCAATATCGAGACCCTGCTCAGCGGCGGCAGCGTCGTCAGCCTCGGCGCCCAAAGCGACAGGCTGCTGCAATATATCGACCTCTATCGCATCGACACCCTGGCCACCGCGCCGGGCATGGTGCCGAAGATCCTCGAGATGCCCCAGGCCGGGCAATATCTCGCCTCCCTGCGCGATGCGATCTTTGCCGGTGCGGTGGTCAGCCCCGCCCTGCTCGATCGCTTCGCAAAGCTCACCACAGCGCGGCTCCATATCGACTACGGTTCGACCGAGGTCGGCGTTTGTTTCCGCGCCGTCTATCGTCCCGGTACGCCGCAAGCACCGGGCCATGTCGGTCGGTTGGTGCGCCCCGATCTCGAGGTCCTGTTCTGCGACGACAGCCTCACCCCCGCCCCCGAGGCCACCGAGGGCCGTATCGCTTTTCGCCGCCCCGCCGGGCAGATGCGCAGCTATCTCCGGCAGAGCGGACCGGATGCGTCCGGCGCGGGTTTCACCCATGACGGGCTGTTCCTGCCCGGCGATCTGATGCGGCGCGAGGGGGAGGAGTATTTCATCCTCGGTCGGGTCAAGAACATCGTCAATTGCGGTGGCAACAAATACCGGCTCGAGGACATTGCCGAACTGCTCGAACGGGCCTTCCCGGACAGCCAGATGGTACCGCTGATCGACACCGGCGCCGATGGGCTCGAAGCCATCGCACTGGCCTATCGCGCGCCTGAAGAGATCGCCCCCGCCGCAATCACCGCGGCCCTCAAACCGCGGTTTCGCGGCCTCGCGCTTCTGCGCGCCCAGCGCCTCGACGCTTTCCCGCTAACCCCGACCGGCAAGATCGACCGCCGCACCCTTACGGAGCTGCTTGCGGCGAACACCTGATCAAAACCTGGCCCCGACACCAAAACGGGCCCCTGAAGGGCCCGTTCAAGTCGAAATTTCGTCCCGCTCAGAACCGGAAGCCGACCCGCACGGAGGCCGTGGTCAGCTTGTCGATCCCGACATAATAGGGATCGGCGTCGCCACCATAGACCGTGCCGCCCACCTCGAGATCGCGGCTGAGCAATTCCAGACCGACGAAGGCATTGCCTTTCAGCATCGTCTCGACGCCGAGACCGTAGTTCATACCTTCCGCATCGACGCCCTTGGCATAATCGCCGTAGATCCCCGTGTTCGGATCGCCCTTGCTGTAGCCCAGAATGCCGTAGACATAGGCATTGCCGAAGACACGACCGAATTTCGCCTTCAGGTCGACCATGTTGTCGATGCCCGCACCGTCGATGTCGTCGAGATCCATGCCCCCGTTGAACGCCACTTCGGCGCCGACGATCCAGCCGCCGAGATCGGTGTTGTAGCCGGTGAAGAACCCCGGCGCAACGCCGGACAGGTCATCCGTCTGGTTGTAATTGTAGGTCATTTCCGAATCAAACGGCAAAGCCCCGGACAGACCGGCATAGAACCCTGTGAAATCCTGCGCCATTGCCGGCGCGGCAAACCCCAACATCGTGGCCCCGCTCGCGAAAACCACGCTACCGATGGCCGTACTGACTGCCTTGTTAACCATGATGCACCCCCTTTATGAAATAAATTTCAATGGGTCCATTTTACCGCCGAAACCGCCTTTCGGGCAAGCTCTGTCGCAACGTAAGGCGCGGGGAGGTGTTGCGCCTTCTCACCCCGCATAAACCCCCGCCCAGCGCTCGATCAGCGCCTGCTGGAGTTTCTTCGCGCGGGTGTTGAACGTCCGCGCGCCCTGTGGACGCTCTTCCGCCCCCGCCGCCTTCGCCGCTTCACGGCGCGGCACATCGGCGGCGAAGATCGCAAAGGCCATCCGCGCGCCACCCGGCGCATCGACATAGCCCGCCAGAGCCGAGACGAAATCCAGCGTCCCGGTCTTGGCGTGCACGCTCACCCGGCTGTTCTGGATCACATTGCCTTTCGCATCGCGCATCGGGATCGGCTTCATCAACGGGGCAAGCGTCGCCTCCACCCCCGGGGCGCTCAGCATATGCACCATATCCACCGTGGTCACTTTCGACGCGCCGCCAAGCCCGGAGTGATCCACCAGCGCCACATGCCGCATGCCCAGCGCCGATTGCGCCCACTCACTCATCGCCATAGCCGACCCAGCAAGCGTGGCGGGCGCCAGCCCCCGCGCCTTGCTCGCTGTCAGCCCGATCGCCTCCGCCGTCAGGTTGGTCGAATATTTCAGCATGTCGCGCACCACGACACTGAGCGGCGCGCTCTCGATCCGTGCCAGTTCCGTGCCGCTCCCCATGCCATTCACCGTCCCGCGCTGCCCCTGCGGCAGGCGCACCCCCTGTGCGTTCGCCACCGCCTGAAACACCTCCGCCGCATAAAGCCCCGGCAGCCGCACCGGCAACCACCGCGCGCCGCCATTGCCCAAGGCCCCCCGCGCCACGGTCCATTCATCCCGCCCCTGTCCCGCGACATGATCGAACACCGGCAGGTCCCGCGCCGCCACGCTGATCCGCGCGATCCGCACATCCGGCGCATAGCGTTCCGCGCGCGCGTCCATCTTGAGGCTGTAGTCCTCGCCCTGCCGCTTCCACTCGAAATGCACCCGGTTGTAATTCAGGTTCAGCCCGGAAATCGTCGGATTATACCCCGCGTATTCCACCTGCTCGCCGTCGATCTGCGCAATCCGCGGCAGCGCCGTATCGTCGACATAGAACTGCCCTTTGACCCCGGTGATCCCCGCCTCGCGCAGCTTGCCCGCAAGCACCCCGAGCCCGTCTGTGTCGAGCGTCGGATCGCCGCCGCCGACCAGCACCAGATCGCCCTGCACCACGCCGTTCACGACCGGCCCGCTCGCCAGCACCCGCGTCACGAACCGGTGCTCCGCCCCCAGATGATGCAGCGCGTAAAGCGCCGTCACCGTCTTCGCCACCGAGGCAGGCGGCAGGCGCAGCAACGGCTCATGCACCTCATGCAGGTCTCCCGTCGCACTCCCCGCCACGGCATAGCTCACCTCGCCCGAAAGCCCCGCCGCCGCGATCAACGCCTCCCCCGTGGGGATCGAGCGCCGATAAAGATCCGCCGGGCGCGGTTTCGGGATCACAGAGGCGACCAGCCCCTCCGCTCCCGCCGCCTGCGCCACGACCTGTGCCGCGCCGCCCAACAAGAGCCCAAGCGCCTTACGTCGGTTCATTCGAGAAAAATCATGTCCAGTCATGGCCGCGAGTTAAGCGCGGCTTGGCGATCCGGGCAAGACGGGAAATCATGGCGTTCGCTCCCCGCAACACTTTCGAGGATCAGCCCCGCACCCAACCGCCCCGTGCCCGGATCTCCGTCGAGGAGGCATCCGACATCGGCACGTTGATGAAACACCAGCACGGCGCACCGCAGCGCCTCAGGAGCCGCGAGGCGCCGGGCGCCAGTTTTGCATGGGCAAAGCTCTGCGCCGCCACCGAATTGCGCGCCGCGCCCCGCTTGCCGGGCCGGGCAATCACGCCGACGGGTGTCGTCGCCATGATCTCGCGCCAGTCCTGCCAGAGATGAAACTGCGCAAGGTTATCCGCCCCCATCAGCCACACGAAGGTCACACCGGGATAAAGCCGTTTGATCGCCTTAAGCGTCGCCGCCGTATAGCGCGTGCCGGTCCTGGCCTCCAGATCCGTGACTTCGACACGCGGGTGCTGCATGATCTGCCGCGCATGGGACAGCCGCCGCTCCATCGACGCAGGCCCCTGTTCTTTCAGCGGATTTCCGGGGCTCACAAGCCACCACACCCGATCCAGGCCGAACCGTTTCAGCGCCATCTTGGTGATATGCACATGGCCTTCGTGAGCGGGATCGAACGATCCCCCCAGAAGCCCGATCACCTGACCGGGGCGGGCATAAGGCAGCTCATATCGCATGGGTCTTTGCATGGCGTTCTGCATGGCGGCAAGCCGGACGGCTGTCAATCGCTCTTGCTTGACTTCAAATTTCACCTGACTAAAGTCAGAAGAAATAACAGACCTCAGTCAGACATCACCATGACCCTTTCGCCCATCGCCCGCATCCGCCGCTTCAACCGCGCCGTGACCACCGAAACCGGCGTGTTGGACCAGAGCTTTCTCGGCCGCGGCCGCCCGCTCGGCGCCGCCCGCGTGCTCAATGCCATCGGCCCCACGGGCCGCGCCGTCTCCGACATCCGCGCCTTCCTCGATCTCGACACCGGCCTTCTGTCGCGCCTGTTGCGTAGTCTTGAGGACGAAGGCCTCGCCTCCGTCACCGAAGACCCCGCCGACAAACGCCGCCGCATCGCGCACCTGACACCCGAGGGCCTGCGTGAATACGCCGCTTACGAAAGCCTCTCCGACACCCGCGCGCAGGCGCTTCTGGACCGTCATCCGCATCCCGAAGCGCTCCTCGCCGCCATGGACCTGATCGCCTCCGCACTCGGCCGCGACCGGATCGAGATTGTGGAAAGCGATCCGCACAGCGCCCCCGCCATCTTTTGTCTCGAAAGCTACTACGCCGAACTGGCCGCGCGCTTCGCCATGGGCTTCGACCCCGCCAAAGCCGCCCGCCTCGACAGCGACGACATGCGCCCGCCGCGCGGCGTGTTCCTCGTGGCCTTGTCCGATGGGCTGCCCTCCGGCTGCGTCGGCCTCAAGGGCACAGATAAAGGCTACGCCGAAATCAAACGCCTCTGGGTCGCGCCGTCGGCGCGGGGACTGGGACTGGCAAAACGCCTGATGTCAAAGGCCGAAAGCTACGCGCGAGAGATGGGCATCACCACGCTCAGGCTCGACACCAACTCCGCCCTCCCGGAAGCGGCGGGATTGTATCAGCGGTTGGGATGGAGTGAGATCGAGCGGTTCAACGACGATCCCTACCCGGATTTGTTTTTTGAGAAGCGGGTGTGAGGCTGGAGCAGCAACCACGACCATCTAATCACTTGTTACTTGCTCTTCAAAGCAGCCGCCAACAAGACAGCCAATGCCGCGACCCCAACCAAGCCTAAAGCAGCGTCCGGTGTATTAACCTCTTTCTTAGAAGCCACCATGACACCTTGTTCCCTAAGCTGGCGCACAGCATTTTCGTAAGTCTGAACAAGATCAACCAATGTCATGCTCAGCGCATTCGCCAAGCTTTGCAGCGCAACAAGATTGGCACTCGCCTCACCTCTTTCTAAGCGCGATAGCGACGCACGGCTCATGCCTGAATGTTCGGCGAGCTGCCCCTGCTCGAGTCCTCTTTGCTTGCGCAGCGTCACAAGCACCTGTCCAAAAACAGTATCAGCGACTGCAAAACGTTCACCACTACTTGACATGAGAGATCCCTTCCGTATATTTCCGATTATCGTAAATATAGCAATTCAGCTAATTTGTCAAAAAGGAGTATACTCAAAAATGCTAGCTGGCACGATCATTAAAACACTTAAATTCCCCGTAACCCACTACGGCATCTACATCGGGAATGGACAGGTTATTGATAATTCACCAAAACGCGGGGCCGTTGGGGTGACAACTATTTCAGACTTCAAGCGCGATGGCGTCTGTGAAATTGTGAATGCTCCGCCTTCTACTCAAGAAGGATCACGTCGATGCGGCCTAGCGCACCAAAGGATTGGTAAACCCTATCATCTTCTCCAGCAGAATTGTGAGCATTTCGTAACCGAAATCATGACTGGTACTGCCAAATCTACTCAAGTGGCTATTGCTGCCACAATCGGCATTGCAGCATTTACGCTCTCCAAGGGCGATCTACCTCAAAAAATGGCAACTTCTGCACTGGCGGCTTCTGGCGTTTTGTTGCTGATGAGCGCAATCAGCCCAACCCAAAGCCTAAAGAAGGTATAAAGAGGAAGAGGGGACGATGACTCCCCCTTCCCATCCCCCCTCTTCCCACGCTAAACCACCGCCCAAACCATTCCCCCCAAAGGAGCCCCCAAATGGCAGCCTATCAATACGTCTACCACATGGACGGCGTGTCCAAGACCTACCCCGGCGGCAAGAAGGTGTTCGAAAACATCCGCCTCTCCTTCCTCCCGGGCGTGAAAATCGGTGTCGTCGGTGTCAACGGCACCGGTAAATCGACCCTCATGCGCATCATGGCGGGCATGGACAAGGACTTCCAGGGCGAGGCATGGGCCGCCGAGGGCGCCAAGGTCGGCTACCTGCCGCAGGAGCCGGAACTGGACCCCTCCCTCGACGTGCGCGGCAACGTGATGCTGGGTGTGGCCGCCAAGAAAGCGATCCTCGACCGCTACAACGAACTCGCCATGAACTACTCCGACGAGACCGCCGACGAGATGGCCAAGCTGCAAGACGAGATCGACGCCCAGAACCTCTGGGATCTCGACAGCCAGATCGACGTCTCCATGGAGGCGCTCCGTTGCCCCCCCGATGACGCCGATGTCACCACGCTGTCGGGCGGCGAGAAACGCCGTGTCGCGCTGTGCAAGCTCCTGCTCGAAGCCCCCGACATGCTGCTCCTCGACGAACCGACCAACCACCTCGACGCCGAGACCATCGCCTGGCTGCAACAGCACCTCATCGAGTACAAAGGCACGATCCTGATCGTCACCCACGACCGCTACTTCCTCGATGACATCACCGGCTGGATTCTCGAATTGGACCGTGGCCGCGGCATTCCCTACGAGGGCAACTATTCCGCATGGCTCGAACAAAAAGCCAAGCGCCTCGAACAGGAAGCCAAGGAAGACAAGACCCGTCAGAAAACCCTTGAGCGCGAACTTGAGTGGATGCGGCAGGGCCAGAAAGCCCGTCAGGCCAAGCAAAAGGCCCGGATCGACCGCTACAACGACCTCGCCTCGCAATCCGAGCGCGACAAGATCACCCGCGCCCAGATCGTTATCCCGAACGGCCCGCGCCTCGGCTCCAAGGTCATCGAAGTGCATGGCCTGTCGAAACACATGGGCGACAAGCAACTGATCGAAGGCCTCGACTTCTCCTTGCCGCCGGGCGGCATCGTCGGCGTCATCGGCCCGAACGGCGCCGGTAAATCGACGCTCTTCCGCATGTTGACCGGCCAGCTCGAGCCCGACGCCGGCACCGTCGAATATGGCGACACGGTGAAACTCAGCTACGTCGACCAGTCCCGTGACGACCTCGACCCCAACGAAACCGTGTTCGAAGCGATCTCCGACGGGCAGCAAGTGATCGCCTTGGGCGACGCGGAAATGAACGGCCGGGCCTATTGTTCCGCCTTCAACTTCAAAGGCGGCGACCAACAGAAGAAAGTCGGCGTCCTCTCCGGCGGTGAACGCAACCGCGTCCACATGGCGCGCCTGTTGAAATCCGGCGGTAACGTGTTGCTGCTTGACGAACCGACCAACGACTTGGACGTCGAGACACTTCGTGCCTTGGAAGACGCGCTGACTGAGTTCGCAGGCTGCGCCGTGGTCATCTCCCACGACCGTTTCTTCCTCGATCGGATTTGTACCCACATTCTGGCGTTTGAAGGCGACGCCCATGTGGAATGGTTCGAAGGCAACTTCGAGGATTACGAGGAAGATAAGAAGCGGCGGTTGGGTCCGGATGCGCTTGAGCCTAAACGATTGAAGTATAAGAAATTCTCCCGCTAAGCGGGGGAATTTCCTTCAATCTTTTGAGTGAAACCACATGCAAAAGCGCCTTCGGGCGCTTTTGTCATGCGCGCGAGGCAGCGTATTTTCAAAGAAAATGCGCGTTCGCGCCCCGTGGAGCAGGAGCGGAATGGCCGCAGCAGAAGCGCCTGAAGTATAAGAAGTTTAGTCGAAGGGTAATCCCCCCGAAATTTAGGGGCGTTTGAAAGTAGAATTTTCTCGAAAGATAAAAGAGGAGATTCTGATGAAGAAATCGAAATACAGCGACGCTCAGATCATGAGTATTTTGAAACAGGCCGAAGGCGGTGTGCCGGTTGCGGATCTGTGCCGTGAGCATGGGATGAGTTCGGCGAGCTTTTACAAATGGCGCTCGAAGTATGGCGGCATGGATGCGAGCCTGATGGCGCGGATGAAAGAGCTCGACGAGGAAAACAAGCGCCTCAAGCGCATGTATGCCGAGAAGAGCATGCAAAACGACCTGTTGAAGGAAGCGCTTGGAAAAAAGTGGTAAGGCCGTCTCAACGCAGAGAGATGGCCGAGTGGGCGGTTCGGCACCGGTCCGTCAGCATTGCTTTGGCCTGCCGAGCATTCAGCATCAGTGAGACGTGCTATCGATATCAGCCGACGCTCAGAGCTGAGAACGAGCTGATCGCCGATTGGCTTGTCGCGCTGACAACGGCCAAGAGGAGTTGGGGGTTTGGTCTGTGCTTTTTGCATCTGCGGAACGTCAAAGGTTTTGGCTGGAACCACAAA
>NZ_LRUC01000025.1 GCF_001550095.1 Celeribacter ethanolicus
TGGACGTGTCACGGTTTGATGCCGCTCCTTTGATAGCCTTTACTGGAACAAAGGAGACTGACTATGGGACTGAAACGGACGGACGAATTTCGCCAAGATGCAGTGCGTATTGCGCTGACCAGCGGGTTGACGCGCAAGCAGGTGGCTGATGATCTGGGCGTTGGCATGTCGACGCTGAACAAATGGATCACAGCACACCGAGACACGAAGGTGGTTTCACAAGAGGATTTAGACCTCGCCAAAGAGAATGAGCGGCTTCGACGAGAGATCCGGCTTCTCAAGGAGGAGAGGGAAATCCTAAAAAAGGCCACCCAGTTCTTCGCGGGCCTAAAGCAATGAGATTTAGGTTTGTCGAGGAACACAGGAACCATTTTCCAGCCAACCGTTTATGCAGTGTCGTTGGCGTCAGCACACGTGGCTTGCGGGCCTTCCGTAGTCGCCCTGCCAGTCGCAGACAACGATCTGATATGGTCACGCTTGCACACATCAAAGAACAGTCCCGCCTGAGCCTTGGTAGCTACGGCAGGCCGCGAATGACCGAAGAGTTGAAGGAGATCGGTCTGGACGTCGGTCATCGCCGTGTGGGCCGCTTGATGCGCGAGAACGGCATCCGGGTCGAAAGATCGAAGAAATACAAGGTCACGACGGACAGCAACCATGCGTTCAACATCGGGCCAAACCTGCTGAACCGGGACTTCCACGCCGATCAACCGAACCAGAAGTGGGCGGGCGACATCAGCTATGTCTGGACGCGAGAAGGATGGCTCTACCTGGCTGTTATTCTTGACCTGCATTCTCGGCGGGTGATCGGCTGGGCAGTCAGCAATCGCATGAAACGCGACTTAGCGATCCGAGCATTGAACATGGCCATAGCTTTCCGGGCGCCGCCCAAAGGCTGCATTCATCATACGGATCGCGGGTCGCAATATTGTTCACATGACTATCAGAAGCTTCTGCGCCAGCATGGCTTCAAGGTGTCGATGAGCGGCAAGGGCAATTGCTACGACAATGCTGCTGTCGAAACGTTCTTCAAAACCATCAAAGCCGAACTGATCTGGCGCAAGTCATGGGAAACGCGGCGGCAAGCTGAAGTGGCGATCTTTGAATACATCAACGGGTTTTACAATCCGCGACGACGCCACTCAGCACTAGGCTGGAAAAGCCCCGTCGCATTCGAACGGAAAGTGGCTTAAACGAGCACATGGGGCGGCACGAAAACGGGACAGGTCCAATTTGCATCAACCCGAAACTCTAGACAGTTACTACAGATTCGAAAAAAAGGGCGGCAGTTTTGCCGCCCTCAAAAGATTTAGCGCTTGATCCGAGACTCAGGTGGAGCGTTCCATGGCAGTAGTTTCTCATATTCAGAGCGAGGAAGTTTCATCGCGATCTGGTCGAAGACCCATTTCAAATAGGGCTCTGCATTCACCGCATTGAGTTTACAAGTTTCGATGATCGAACTGTGAATTCCCCATGCTTCTGCCCCCTCATCACTGCCGAGAAACAAGGCATTTTTCCGCAGCAGAATGGTCGGCTTGAACATGCGTTCGACCGCATTGGTGTCGAGGTCGATCCGCCCATCATCGACAAAACGTGTCAGATCACACCACTGTCTCAGCACATAGCGGATCGCTTGCCCCATCTTGTTCTTAGAAAGATGGCGGTCAGCATGCGCAATCAAGAATGCTTTTAAGCGATCCAGAATGGGAACCGAGAATTGTCGCCGATGCGTCGCGCGGATCAGGGGCGGCTTGCCCCGGATTTTCGCTTCCTCTTCATAGAGCTCGGCAATAATTTGAATGACCGTTTTTGCGTCTGGCGTTTTGTTGAACTCGTATTCGTCTGTGAAATTTCGTCGGGCATACGTCGCCGACGCGTTTGGCGTTTGGCGGCGGTAATCTCATCAAAGACATCCGTCGCGTTGACGGCCAGCAGCGGGATCGAGCGCATCCCGCTACTCCTCCATCTCATCGCGAATGCTCAAAACATAAGAGCGCGCCGCGAAGCCAAGCTTGCGGCCGAAGGCTTCCTCAATCTCTTCAAGGGTGTTCCGGCACGCCAACGCTCTAAGGGTCTCGTGCCAATCAGTCGAGCCGTCGCCCAGATTGAAAACCTCCTGCGTTATGACGCCGATGCTTTCTGCAAACGTCTCCATCTACTCTGATTTTCGTTCTTGTCGTCGTGATGCGATCCATCGGGAACGGACACCGGAGGCGGCCTCAAATATAGACCTTTCGGCAATGTCAGGGCGGGCGCGTCTCTGCTAGGCTGGATAGGAAACAACTGGAAAAAAGGGTTTCAGATGAACAACAAGCCCTCTATTCGCGTCGAAGGTGCCCTGCAGAACGCTCTGGTCATCGATGATCACCCGCTGTTTTGCGATGCCTTGTCGATGACGTTGAAAGTCGGGCTTGGGATCGAGGCGGTGCAAACTGCCGGGACGCTGGAAGATGCACTTGCGGCGCTGGACGCCGGGGGGAAACCGGATGTGATCCTCCTGGATCTGAACCTGCCCGACGTCAACGGCCTCGATGGCCTGGTGCGGTTGATCAAGCTGTGCCCGAAAACTCCGGTGGTGATCGTCTCTTCCATGGCCGAACCCAGGGTGGTGCGCTCCGCCATCCGGGTGGGGGCTGCCGGATTTGTCCCGAAACACTCGCCACGGGATGTCTTTCGCAAGGCTTTCGAACATATCGCCAACGGCGAGATCTATACACCGGAAGGGGCCTTTGCGGACAGCGAGGCCAACATGCCACTGAGTGCGGGCGAGGATGCGCTGATCCGGCTGTCGCATCTGACCCGGCAACAGGCCCGGATCCTGCAACTGATCTGCGAGGGTCAGATGAACAAGCAGATCGCCTATGAGCTGTCCATCGCCGAAACCACGGTCAAGGCGCATGTGACCGCGATCATGCGCAAGCTGGGCGTGCAGAGCCGCACCCAGGCCGTGCTCATCGCGCAGGAAGCGAATTTCAACAGCCTCTTGCCTGACACCTGACTTTCCGCCACCCTTGGGACAGGGATGGAGGACAGGATGATACGACCGGGCGCAGCTTTCGGTGCGGGATTTGGTGCAGGTACACCTGTGGTGCGCTCCGCCGAGGTGGAGGCGCAAGACCCCGATGCCATTCGCAAACTCGTCAAGGGCTTGGGACAGGGACCGTTTTCCATCGTCCTGATGTTCATCGCGCCAAGTGTGGACCGCGTGGCTCTGGCACGCCAGATCAAGGCCGAGGTGCCTTGGGGACGGGTGATGGGCTGTTCGACCGCGGGCGAATTGACCTCATGCGGCTATGACGAGGACAAGATCGTTGCGGTCGGCTTTCCGGTCGAACATTTCGGGGTGGAAACCATCCTCGTGCCCGATCTCAAGTCCTGCCTGTCGCAGGACCTGATGAGTGGCTTGATCCGGACGCGGCAACTCCTGTCGCAGCGCTATCCGCATTTCGAACATGAATTCGCGATGCTGCTGGTCGACGGGCTGTCCGAGCGCGAAGATGCCTTGACGGCCGCACTGTCCTCGGGGCTGGGGCCGGTGCCTCTGTTCGGTGGCTCAGCCGGCGACGGGGTGCGGTTCAAGGAAACCTTCTTGCTCAATGGTCGCCAGATCACCGAAAACGCGGCGATGCTGACGTTTTTCCGCACCCATTGTCCGGTGCGGGTGTTTTCTTGCGATCATCTTCAGGTCACCGAAAAGCGTATGGTCGTGACCGAGGCGGAGCCGGACTCGCGTGTCGTCAAGGAGATCAACGCCGAACCCGCCGCGATGGAATATGCGCGGCTGATCGGTCAGGACCCGGCGCTTTTGAACGACCGGGTGTTCGCGGCGAACCCCCTGGTGGTGCAGGTCGGCGGCAAACACCATGTGCGGGCGATCAAAGCGGTGGAACCCAATGGCGATATGTCCTTTTTTGCCGCAATTGATCAGGGGCTGGTGCTGACCTTGGCCGAACCCAAGGACATCGTGGGCCATCTCACCAACACGCTCGACACCCTGTCACGCCCCGCGGCGCCTGAGATGGTTCTGGCCTTCGATTGCATCTTTCGCCGGGTCGAGGCGGAGCAAACCCAGAGGAAGGCCGAGGTTTCCGCCCTTTTGCAGAAATACAAGGTGCGCGGGTTCTCCACCTATGGCGAACAGATCGGTGCAATTCATGTCAACCAGACCTTCACCGGCGTGGCGATCTATCCGCCGGGCACGGAGATGGTGGAGAGCGAATTGACAGCCTGTTCGGGCTCCACGCCCGCAGAGGGGACGCCAAGATGACACGCCCGTCCGATTTCGTCCTGAACCCGGAGGACAGCCCGGAGCGGTCTCGTGAGAAGCTGTTGAAAATCGTCGATGTGTTGATGAGCCAGACCGAGCAGCGCTCGAATGAACACAGCGCCGCCTACGCTCAGTTTCAGCGCGCCGCCATGTTCGAGGAGCAGGTTCGGCAACGCACTGTCGATCTGGAATATGCGCTCGATCTGCTCAATGTCTCGAACGCGCGTCTGGCCGAGGCCAACCGCGATCTCGATACCGCGCGGCGCAACCTCGCCAATGCGATCGAGACGGTGCAGGACGGCTTTGCCCTGTTCGATTCGGACGATGTGCTGGTCATGTATAATTCGCGCTTCGCGAGCTTTCTGCCGGATGTGCGCGCCGCGCTTCATGAGGGGATCAGCTTTTCAAATTATGCCGAATTGGTCGGCAGGTCCAAGCATCTCGATCTGACCGAAACGGACACCGCCTATGCCTGGGCCGAGCGTCGGGTCGAGCGGCACAAGGACCGGCATGTGGTGTTCAACATCCATGTCGAGGGCGACCGTTGGGTCCAGATTTCCGAACATCGCACGCCTGACGATGGCACGGTGATCTTGCAGACCGATGTCTCCGATCTGGTGCATGCCGAACGCGAAACGCGCGGGCGGATGCTGGACGATCAGGCCCAGATGATCCACGCCACTTTGGAGCACGTTTCCTTGGGCGTGTGCATCTTTGACAAGGACGCGCGGCTGGCGGGGTTCAATCAACGCTTGGGCTATCTGATGGGCCTGCAGATGTCGCTCATGCGGATCGGCGCGCGGTTCGACACGATGTATCAGCGCACCGAGACGGCCTTGACCCTGAGCGACGGGATGACGGCTGAGGCGCTGATGGCTTGGGTCTATGGTCAGGCGCCGCGTGTGCCGATCACTTTTGAGCTCAAACATGTCGATCATCGGGTTTTGGTGGTCTCTGCCGAGGATCTGCCGGATGGCGGTTTCGTGATGTCCGTCACCGATGTGACCGCCGAACGGCGGGCGATGGAGGAACTGACTCGCACCAACGAGACGCTGGAGGCGCGGGTGATGAGCCGGACGCTGGATCTCGAGGACGCGCTGGGCCGGGCGGAACGCGCCAATGCCGCGCGCTCGCGCTTTGTCGCCGCCGCCAGTCACGACCTGTTGCAACCCCTGTCCGCCGCCAAGCTGTTTGTCGCCTCCGCCGAGGACGATGTGACCAGCCCGCTGGCGCAGGAGACGCTGGCCAAGGCGCAAAACGCGCTGGCCAGTGTGGAAAACATTCTCTCCGCGCTGCTCGATATTTCCAAACTCGAAGCCGGGCGCAAGGCGCTCGACATCATGCCTGTGCCTTTGGCGCCGATGCTGATGCAGTTGCGTGAGGAATATCTGCCTGCCGCGCGCGCCAAGGGGATCGACTTGCGCGTGGTGCGCACCGATAAGATCGTCGAAAGCGACCCGACTTATTTGCGGCGGATTTTGCAGAACCTGATGTCCAACGCGATTCGCTACACCGAGGAGGGCCGGGTTTTGGTGGGCGCACGGCACAAGCCGAACGGGCGTGTGCGTCTTGAGGTGCGCGACACCGGACCCGGTATTCCCGAAGCCTCGCAACAGGCGATTTTTCAGGAATTTCATCGACTTGGCACCTCGGCCTCGGCCTCTGTCGGCATGGGGCTTGGGCTCGCCATCGTCGACCGGGCCTGTGCGCAATTGGGGCATCCGATCCATCTGCACAGTGAGCTGGGCAAGGGCACAGTGTTCGGCATCGACCTTGCCGTGACCCGGCATCTGGCGGCGCAAAATATCACGAGCTTTCAAGCGACCCCGTCAGCGCCGGATCAGGCCTTTGGGCTGATCGCGCTTTTGGTGGAAAACGACGCCGATGTACGCCGCGCCATGACGCTCTTGCTCGAAAAATGGGGGCTTGCGGTGGTGGCGGTGGAAAACGGCGAGGAGGCGCTGTCTCTGGTGGCCGAGCTGGATGTGGTGCCCGATCTCATGCTGGTCGATTACCAGCTCGGCGAGGGCATGGACGGCATAGAGGTGATCCGCCAGATGCGCGATCTCTACGGCGCCATTCCGGCGCGTCTGGTGACGGCAAACCGTTCGCTCGAGGTGGTGCAGCACAGCGCGGGGGCGGGCGTCAAAATCCTTTACAAACCCATCGCGCCACAGGACCTTGAGCGCTTTGTCATGGCACCGCAGGACGAGGGGTGAGGCCGTCGGCATCGCCCTCCGCAGTGCCCCGCCACCGACCCGCGGCACGTTCCCACGGCTGGATCACCGCAATCTCGATCACCAGCATCACGGCCACGAAACTAAGCGCATAGGCCAGCACATAGGCGGTTTGAAAGTTTTGAAAATGCAGATGAATTTTGAAGCCTATCCCATTGGAACGGCCTAGAAATTCCACCACGAGCACGATCTTCCAGATCATCGCCAAACCGTTGCGTCCCGCGATGGCCAGATAGGGCGCAAGCTGCGGCAGAACGACATGGCGCAGATAGGTCGCCCGAGGCATCTGAAAGCTCTGCGCCATCTCGTCGAGCCGCCAGTCCCGCGCCCCCGTGCCATCTCTGAGCGTCACCGTCACCTGCGCCAGCTTGTTGAGCGTGACGGCAGTGATCGCGGCCACCTCATTAAGACCGATCCAGAGATAACAGAGCACGATCACCACCAGCGCCGGAAGGTTCAGAAATACCGTCACCCAAGGGTCGAACAAGCGATTGAGACGCGGCGACAGGCCGAGCAAAATCCCAAGTGCGGTGCCCAGCACCATGGCGGCGGAAAAGGACAGGATCACGCGGGTGAGCGTCGCCTGCATCTGCGGCCAGAGCGTGCCTTTGGCGATCAGATCGAGCAACACCGTCATGACCGCCAAGGGCGAGGGCAGGATATCCGGGTCGGCTGTGAGCCAGGCCGCAAAGGCCCAGAGCGCGACCAGCCCGCCCAAGGACAGCACCGTATATCTTACTGACGTGATCCGCGTTTTTTGCATTAAGTCCTCCCGAATTGACTGTAGCGCGGGGCGGGTCGCAGGGCGTGCTGGACTTTGGTCGTATTCGTCGCGCGCGCGGGCATTGTTAGCGTGATCAGATGCGCAGGCTCATTGTCTCACTTCGGGCGCTGATTTGGATCGTGCTCAACTTTTTTCCCCTGTCGGTCGCCGCCGCCGGGCCGGAGCCTTTGCCACGCGACGAGATCGCGAAATTGATTGTCCCGCCTTACGCCTTGGGCGAAGGCATCGACGAGCGGGGCGTCTATCAGCTTTTGAATTCCGGCGGCGCCGAAGTGGGCTATGTCTTCGAAACCGGCCCTCTCGCGCCTTTGCCCGGCTTCTCAGGTAAGCCGATCAACGCCCTGGTTCTGTTGGATAAATCTGGAATCTTTATCGACGTGCGCTTGCTGTCGCAATATGAGCCGGTCTTTGTGTCGGGTCTTGGCGAGGCGCCGTTTCGCGAGTTTCTGGCGCAATATCCTGGTCTCTCGATCACCCAAAGCCTGGTCGTCGGCGTGCCTTATGGCGCTGGCGGCGGCGGGTCCGATCTTGTCTATCTCGACGGCGTCACGAAGGCCACGGCCAGCGTGCGAATCGCGCATGAAAGTATCCTTGCTGCCACGCTGATCGTGGTCCGCGACAAGATGCAGGGGCTGGCGACATCCACGCCCGCGCGCCCCGATGCGGACGTCAATGAGGCGCTGAGTTGGGCCGATCTCGTGGACCAAGGCATCGCGCGGCGCCTCTTCGTCACCAACGCTGAGCTGGATGCTGGTTTTGCCGGTACGATTTGGGCCAGTGACGATCCCGAGGCAAAGGCCGACCCGGAGGGCCGCTATCTCGATCTCTGGCTGATTGACATCGGCGCGCCCTCGGTGGCGCGGGCGGTCCTGTCCCCCGGCACCTTCGAGGAGGTGCAGCGCTTTCTCGAGGTCTCGCCCGAGGCCGAGCCTTTTTTGGTCATGGACTATGGGCGACACGGGTTGGTGTCTGATGACTTCGTGCGCAACACCGCGCCGGATCGGCTGTCGGCGGAGCAGGGCGGCTTTCCCGTGGCGCTGCGCGATGCTGACATCTGGGTCGAACTTGCGCCCGATGTGCCCGAACCCGAGACTGCGATGATCCTGCGCGCCGACCGGCGGCTGGGGTTCGATCCGATTTCGGAGTGGGGTCTGAAAGTGCAAGCCGTGCGTGAACACGGCATGTTCCAGCCGCAGATCGGCGACACGCATTTCGAACTGGCTTACAAAGCGCCGGAGCGGTTTTATAGCGTGCCCGAGGTCCACAAACCGCTGCCCGGCTGGCTTGAGGCGGCGTTCAATCGCAAGGCCGACCTGATCGCTCTGGCGCTGTTCCTGACCACGCTTTTGGTGCTCGTCGGCCCCTTGATGCATCGCTTTGCGGCACAACGTCATTTCACCGCGCTGCGGCTTGGCATCCTTTGCGTGGTGATCGGGTTCATCGGTTGGTGGGGACAGGGGCAATTGTCCATCGTGACGGTGCTCGCCGTGCTGCGCGCCGCCGTGGGGGATGGCAGTCTGTCGGTGTTGTTGTATGACCCGTTTTCGCTGATGATCTGGGCGGTGAGTCTCCTTGGCTTCGTGCTTTGGGGGCGGGGGCTGTTTTGCGGTTGGCTTTGTCCGTTCGGCGCGATGCAGGAGGTGTTGCATCATGTCGGAAAGGCATTGGGGCTGCGCCAACGCGAGGCGACGCCGCTCTGGGATCGTCGGCTCAAGAAAGGGAAATACGTCGCGCTGGCGGGGTTGATCGCGATGGCTTTCGTGGCCCCGGACCACGCCGAAAAAGCCGCCGAGATCGAGCCGTTCAAAACCGCTGTCACGGTCTATTTCCAGCGTGAATGGTATTATGTGGCCTATGCGCTGTTCCTCTTGGCCACGAGTGTGATCTTTTTCAAAGGCTTCTGCCGCTATGTCTGCCCCTTGGGCGCTGTCATGGCGATTGGAGGCCTGCTCAGAGGCCGCGACTGGATCGCGCGCCGCAAAGAGTGCGGCAGCCCGTGTCAGCTCTGCCGTGTCAAATGCCGCTACGGGGCAATCAAGAAGACCGGAGAAATCCAATATGATGAATGTTTCCAATGTCTTGACTGCGTTAAAATCCATGACGATCCGACCCAATGCGTGCCTCTGATCTTGGCGGCGAAACGTCAGGGCAAACCTCAGGAGCGTGCCGCATGAGACTTTCTCGACGTCGGTTTATCACGCTTTCAGCCTGTGCTTTGGCGACACCCGCATGGGCCGCGACGGGGCGTTGGCGGGGCTATGCCTTCGGCGCGGAGGTTTCGCTCGATCTGCGTGGAGCGCACGGGCTTGTCGAGGCGGATTTGCAAGCGGTGATTGCGGAAATCCGTGCCTTGGAGCGGCGCTTTTCGCTTTATGATCCGGCCTCCGATTTGTCGCGCCTCAATGCGCGTGGGAAGGGGACTCTGTCACCGGAGATGCGCGAGATTTTGCAGCTGTCACACCGGGTTCATGCCGTGACGGGCGGTCTGTTCGATCCAACAATCCAGCCGCTCTGGGAGGCTTTGGCACAGGGTGAAGATGTCCTGGCAGCGCACGATCTGATCGGTCTGGATCGGGTCATGCTTGAGGCCGATCATGTCAAACTGGGTGCAGGTCAAAAACTCAGTTTCAACGGCATCGCGCAAGGTTATGCCACGGATCGGATCGCCGCTCTTCTGGCGGCCCGTGGCTATGGCGAAGCGCTGATCAATATGGGGGAATTTGCCGCTTTGGGTGGGCCGTTTCGGTTGGGGCTTGTCGACCCCGAAGCCGGGCGTCTGGGCGCGCTACATCTGAGCGCGGGCGCGATGGCGAGTTCCAGCCCAAGCGCGATGAGGGTGGGCGGCGAGACGCATATTCTGCACCCCAAAGGTGGAAAAGCGCTGTGGTCGACCGTGACCGTACTCGCAAAAGGCGCGGGCCAAGCGGCGCTGGCGGATGCAGCCTCGACCGCCTTTTGCCTGATGTCGCGCTCAGACATAGAGACGGCCAAGCGAAAGCTCGGCCTGTCTCGGGTGTACCTTGTGGATGGCGCGGGCAATCTGAGCTCTCTGTGACGCTCAGCGCTCGGGCGGCAGAAAGCTCAGGCCATGTTCGACAAAAATGGCTTCGATCCGCCCATCCGCCAGCGCTTTTTCAATCGCGTAATCGACGGCATAGCCCAGATCGCGGTGCTGTTGGTTGACGGCGACGCCCACGGTCCAGCTGTTGCGCACCAGACCGGGCAGGGGAGGTTGATGCACGCCGAACCCCTCTTCCAGCCCTGCCTCGATCACCGCCAAAGGCGCCATGACGGCCATGGTTTCGCCCGAAGTCATGCCCGCGACGGCGGCGTCCGAAGAGCGGTAGCGATGGATCGCGTCCCCGATGGCGCCGCGTCCGACAGAGGTCAGGTAGAAATCCGACAGGCTGTCGTTTTCCACTGCTACCGTGTCGAATCGAAAGTAGGCAGGCGTCGGTTTGGCATCGGGATAGTCGGCCTCGCTGTAGCCGATGGCCAAGGCCTCTCCCGCATATTGTCCCGTGAAAACAACCTGTTCGATGCGACAGGTCAACTCGCTGTCATAGGGCACATGCAGCATGACGTCAGAGACGCGCCCGCCTACTGTGGCGCCTTTCCAGACGTAGTTGCGCAGATCCGCGTCGAGGGTTTCGTCGGCCTGCACGAGGCGAAAGCGGGGCGTGACCCCAAGATCTTCGGCGATGATCCGGCCGATTTCGACGTCGATGCCTTTGGCCTTGCCGCCCTCTTCATAGGACCAGGGCGGGAAGTCTTCGTAGAGGGCGAACTCGATCCAGCCCTCGTCTATGATGCGGTCGAACGCGCGGCCGACATCCTGCGCGAAGGTGTTTTGCGGTTTCGGGCCGGGAACATAGTCCTCACAGCGCGCGAAAGCCGGTCCCGCGAAAGCGAGACCGGCGAGCAGGGCCACGAGAGGGCCCGATGTGATGTGACGGCGCATGGTTCACTCCGCCGCAGAGAGGCCCACCGTCAGAAGATCGGCGGTGTGTTTCCACGTCGCAGGATCGTCGGTCATATTGCGCGCGGCCTCAAACGCCACGCTGTCGGCGACCGGCGCGCCGGAGCCAGTTTCGACCTCGGCGGCGATGCTGGCAAGCTCTTCCTGTACTCCGGTCGGGTTGTCGACGTCACCGGCCAGAAGGTGGTCGCGAATTTCGATGAGACGCGTCATGTGATCGTCGAGCGCGCCATCGTCGGGGCGGGTTTCGATATAGGTGCGGATCGCCCAGGCGGCTTTCTGGCCCAGAAGCTCCCCGAAAGCAGGCATCTTGGTGATGCCGTTTTGGGTCATGCCGAGCTGGAACCGCTCGACAAACCATTCGTCGCCGTATTCCTCGGCTTCGAGATAGCGCAGATCGGGGGCCAGACCGCCCGACACCGCGCCAAGCCCGTGGCAGCGGGCACAGTTCTGGTTGAACCCCGAGGAGCCGATCTCGATGGCCTTGAGCCAGACCTCTTCGCCCGCTTCCTCCGCACGGTAGGGGTTTTCGGTCAACCATTCTTCGCCCACATCGGGCAAGGCGTCGGTGTTCACCGGCTGCGGGGTCACATCGCCATGGGCGAAGGCGGCGGTGGCAACTGCGGCGGCCAGCGTTGTGGTTAGTGCGGTGAGCAAGGCGGTGCGTTTTACAGCGTTTTTCATTGGGTCCTCCCATCGTTTTCCCATGAATATCTCTGCCGCGAAGGCGCGCGCCATTAGACCTTGGTGCCACTGTCCGAATGGGCATGCGACTTTGGTCGTGGTTCGCCTCCAACGGTGCGCGGCATAGGGTTTCTTGGAGGGAGGACGATGATGACAAGGACGTGGTGTGTCATAGGGCTTATGGCCTTCGTCTCTGCGATGCCAGCCTCGGTTCGGGCGGAGGAGATCGACATTTCAATCGGCTATCTGCGGTTGGAGACCCCGTCGCGCCCGGTCTTGTCGGGGCTCGATCCGATCCCGCCCGCGCGTGGCATCGAAGGCGCGGAACTGGCGCTCAAAGACAATCAGACGACGGGCGGGTTTCTGGGGCATCATTATACGATGGATGTTGTGTCCGTGCCGCCAGAAGGGGATGTGACCGCAGCGGCGCAGGCAATGCTCGCGGGCCATGATCTTGTGCTGCTCGACATGGACGACGAGGCCCTGTTGCAAGTGGCGGATCTGCCTGTCGCGCAGGCGGCTTTGGTCTTCAATGTCTCGGAAAAGACCCCGGCGCTGCGCAGTGCGGATTGCCGGGCCAACCTGTTTCACACCGTGCCGGAGCTGGGCATGGAGGCGGATGCCTTGATGCAGGTTTTGATGGGAAAACGCTGGACCAAACTGGCGCTGATCGAGGGGCCAAGCGCGGAGGACGCGGCGCTGGCGCAAAGCTATCGCGATGCGGCGTGGAAATTTGGGCTCAAGATTGTCTCCGAAGCGAGCTGGACCTTTGACACCGATCTGCGGCGCGCCGCCGCCCGCGAGGTGCCGTTGTTCACGCAAGATTTCAAAGCGCATGACGTGGTGCTGGTCGCCGACGCACATGACGATTTCGCCCGCTACATCGAACACAACACATGGGAGCCGCGCCCGGTCGCGGGTGCCGTGGGGCTGGTGGCGGAGGCCTGGGCGCCCGTCGTCGAACAATGGGGCGCGGCGCAGTTGCAGAGCCGGTTCGAGGACCTGACACAGCGCGACATGACGGCGGAGGATTACGCCGCCTGGGCCGCCGTGCGGGTGATTGGCGAGGCGGTGACGCGGACCGGATCGGCGGAGCCCGACGTGCTGCGCGACTATATTTTGTCCGACGGATTTGAACTGGCGGCCTTTCAGGGCAGGCCTTTGAGTTTTCGCACCTGGAACGGCCAGATGCGCCAACCGATCCCGGTGGTGAACGCCCATGCGCAGGTGGCCTCGGCCCCGCCGGACGGGTTCGAACATGCGCGAAATCCGCTCGACACTTTGGGGTTGGATCAGATGGAAAGTGACTGCCATGCTTTTGAAAACTAAGATCTCTGCCAGTCTTTTGGCGCTCGCGTTCGCTTTGCCCGCGACCGCCTCCGAGATTTGGGTCAGCAATGAAAAAGACGACACGCTCTCGGTGATCGACATCGACACTTTGGAGGTCGTGCGCACGATCGAGGTCGGCGAACGCCCGCGCGGCATCACCTTTAATTCGGATCACACGCGGCTCTATATCTGCGCCTCCGACAGCGATGCGGTGCAGGTGATGGACCCGGAGACGGGCGAAATTCTACACGATTTGCCCTCGGGCGAGGATCCGGAGCAATTCGTGCTGCACCCGGATGACCGGCATCTGTGGATCGCCAATGAGGACGACGCGGTGACCACGGTTGTCGATGTCGAGACGCGCAAAGTGGTGGCCCAGATCAACGTCGGCATCGAGCCCGAAGGCATGGCGGTCTCGCCCGATGGCAAGACGGTGATCACCACGTCGGAGACGACGAATATGGCGCATTGGATCGACACGGGCACGCATAAGATTTACGCCAACACGCTGGTCGATGCGCGGCCCCGTCATGCGGAATTTGTCAAGGAGGGGACCGAGCTTTGGGTCTCGTCCGAGATTGGCGGCACGATCACGGTGTTCGACACGGCGGACCAAAGCGAGACGGGCAAGATTCACTTTGAAATTCAGGGCGTGCACCCCGATCTTATCCAACCCGTGGGCTTCGAACTGACACCGGATCACAAGACCGCTTTTGTCGCCCTTGGCCCCGCGAACCATGTCGCCGTTGTGAACACCGAGACGCTTGAGGTCGAGGCTTACATCCTCGTCGGGCGCCGGGTCTGGCACATGGCCTTTTCGCCGGATCACAGCCAGCTCTTCACCACCAATGGGGTGAGCGGGGACGTGACGGTGATTGATGTTGCCTCCCGCAAGCCGGTCAAGACCATCAAGGTGGGGCGGTTTCCCTGGGGCGCAGCCGTGCGCCCATGAACATAGTGGGCGCAGCCATGCGCCCTTAAGTATCTAATATAGAGGAATATTACATGCGTTACGCACTCATTGCCGCTGCGCTTCTCGCCGCCACATCCGCTTTTGCTGATGACGATGATGCCCCCGAATTCGGCCTCGCAGGCATCCTGTCGGCAACCAATTCCGAAGACCTACCGCCGATTACACTCTCCGCCGGGCAGCCCTTGGCCGAAGCACCGCTCAAGCTCAAATCCGGCACCTATTACGAGATCGAGATCGAGGCCGATGGCTCGCAGGAACTGGCGCTCGAAGGGGCGGGGTTCTTTCGCGCGATCTGGATCGATGAGATCGTGATCGAAGGGCTGGAAATTCGGCCTTTGGGCATCGACAGCGTCGAATTCGACGAGGCGGGCACGATGGAAATCGGTTTCGTCGCGATCAAACCGGGGCGCTACGAGCTGCGCGTGCCGCAATCTTCGGGCGATCTGCAACGGTTGGAGATCACGATTGAATAAGGCAGGCGAATGACCGGGTTAAACGTCGAAAATATCACCCACGACTGGGGCGCGAAACGCGCGCTGGATGGCGTGAGCTTTTCGGTTGCACCGGGTCAGTTTTGCGCGCTTTTGGGCCCAAACGGGGCGGGGAAATCGACGCTTTTCGGGCTTTTAACGCGGTTGTTCACGCCTCGCACCGGGCGGATTGAGATGGCGGGGCATGACGTGTCCCGCGATCCGCTCCGGGCGCTTTCGAAAACCGGTGTGGTGTTTCAACAGCCGACGCTCGATCTCGATCTCTCCGTGTGGCGCAATATGCTCTATTTTGCGGGGCTTCATGGCATCACAGGTCGCGTGGCACGGAGTGCAGCCTCCGAGGCTTTGAACCGTTTGGGCATGGAGGAACGCGCGCGCGAACGGGTGCGGGACCTCAATGGCGGGCACCGGCGGCGGCTGGAGATCGCCCGCGCGCTGATGCATCGCCCTGAGGTGTTGCTATTGGACGAGCCGACCGTGGGGCTCGACGCGCAGACCCGCAGCGATCTGGTTGCGCATGTGCACGGGCTGGCGCGAGATACCGGTCTGGCGGTGCTTTGGGCGACGCATTTGACCGATGAGATTTGGTCGGGTGATCAACTTGTGGTCTTGCATCAAGGCCGTGTGTTGGAGCAGGGCGAGGTGCCCGTCACAGGCGTGGCTTTGACGGAACATTTCCTGAGACTGACCGAGAGCGAGGGCGCATGAGACATGCCTTGGCCGCACTCTGGGTGATCTGCCTCCGCGAGGCGCTGCGCTTTCTGGGCCAGCGCGCGCGGATGCTGGCGGCGCTGGTGCGGCCGCTGGTGTGGCTCTTTGTCTTCGCGGCAGGCTTTCGTGCCGCTCTGGGCCTCTCGATCACGCCGCCGTATCAGACCTATATCTCCTATGAGACCTACATCGTGCCGGGGCTCTGCGGCATGATTTTGCTGTTCAATGGCATGCAATCCTCGCTCTCTCTGGTGATGGACCGCGAGATGGGGACGATGCGGCTGTTGCTCACGGCCCCTCTGCCGCGCTGGTGGTTGTTGAGTTGCAAGCTGATCGCAGGGGCGCTGATTTCGGTGCTTCAGGCCTATGCCTTCCTCGCCATTTGCGCGCTCTACGGCATCACATTTGCGCCTCTGGGCTATGTCACGATCCTGCCGGCGCTGTTTCTCACCGCCCTCATGGTCGGCGCCCTTGGCATCGCTTTGTCGTCCACAATCAAACAGTTGGAGAATTTCGCAGGCGTGATGAATTTCGTCATCTTTCCGATGTTCTTCCTCTCCACCGCGCTCTATCCGCTCTGGAAAATGGCGGAGGCTTCTGCACTTTTGGAATGGATATGTCGCCTCAATCCCTTCTCTTACGGGGTAGAGAGCATAAGGTTTGCGCTCTATCTGACGCCCAATCCGCTGGCTTGGGGCGTTTGTGTGGGGGCGTCGATTGCTTTTATGGCGCTGGCGCTTTGGGGCTATGACCCAGCGAAACGGATGATCGGGCGCAAGTTCTGAACTTGCGACTTTGGTCGCAGGGGGGCTTGGACCTTTGTCTCATTCGGCATCGAGGCCGTCTCTGGCATGATCGCCTTCGGGAGGACTGTCATATGAAGCGTATTTGGTTCGCGATGGCCTTCGCCGCACCGCTCTTCGCGGAAGACCTACCGATGGAGCTTGGCCCCGACACCCATGTCGACGAGCAGGGCACGCTCAACCCGCATGAGATGTCGATGGCGCAGGTGATGGAGAACATCCGCGAGGGCGACACGGGGATGGTGATCTGTTCTCAGGGCTATCTGATCACGAAATCCGGACGCCACGAATTGGCGCGCGAGCTGTTTTCCAACTGTGCGGACGCGGGCTGGACCGGGGCGATGACCTGGATGAGCCAGCTCGATGACAACGGGCTGGGCGGGCCACAGGATCTGGAGGCCGCAGCCGAGTGGAACCGCAAGGCGGCAGAGGCGGGCGATCCGGTGGGCAAGTTCAACCACGGACTGGACCTGATGCGCGGCTGGGGCGTGCCGCGGGACGAGGCGGCGGGCCGCGCGCTTGTGGATGAGGCGGCGGACGAAGGCCTGGCCGTGGCGCAGCGGTTGCAGCGCGCGGAGTACGACCTCGACGAGGTGACGCCCGACGCCGATGAATGGCGCTATCTCAACCTGTTTTGACGCGAAATTACGACCAAAGTCGTAGAGAGCCCTCGACCAATGTCGGGGGCTTTTCTTGAGGCAGGTCAACCCTTTGGAGGAGGCTCTCGCGCAATGATACTTCAAACAGTCGCTTAGGAGAGACTCGATGAAACCCAAATATTTCGCCGCCGCTTTGATCCCGGCACTCTTTGCAACTGTCGCCTTTGCGGGCGAATACGATGCCATCAAAACCGCCGCAGGGGCCGAGTTCTTCGACAAGGAATGCCACCGCTGCCACGCCGTCGATGCCGACCGCGCGAGCTATGGCCCGCTTTTGACCGGCGTCGTGGGGCGCCAGGCGGGGACGTTCGAGGGCTACCCCTATTCCGAGGCATTGGCCAATGCTGGTTTCGTCTGGACCAAAGGCGCGATCCGGGCCTGGATGGAGGATAATGACGCGCTCGTTCCGGGGACGAAAATGCGCCACGTGGGCGTGAGTGATCCGACGGTGCAGGATTTCATCGTCACCTATCTGGCCTCGATTTCCGAGTGATTTAAGCGGTGGCGCGGAGCGTGGCAGGGCAGCCGTCGAGGCACAACACCCGATCCGCCAGCCGCGCGGCCTCCGTACGGTCGTGAGTGACTAAGAGCGTCGTCGTGCCGTGCTGCGCGCGCAGAGTCTCGAACAGCTGCATCATCTCATCGGCCAAAGTGGCGTCGAGCGACACAAAGGCCTCGTCCATCAGCAACAGATCGGGCATGGCCGCAAAAGCGCGGGCCAGCGCGAGGCGACGTTGTTGGCCTAAAGACATCTGTTCGGGGAATTGATCGGCATGATCAGAGAGGCCGACGGCGGCGAGCCAGTCGAGCGCCTCTGCCTTGGAAATCCCGGTGGTCAGGGTGAGGTTCTGCCACGCCTTGCGCCAGGGCAAAAGCGTCGGACTTTGAAACACAGCCGACAGCCGGGGCGGGCGGGTGATCTCGCCCTCATAGTCGCGGTGCAGCCCGGAGATGACCCGAAGTAACGTGGTTTTGCCAACCCCTGACGGGCCGGTCAGCGCAACGGTTTCGCCCGCACGGATGTCGAGCTTTACGGGGCCTAAAATCTGCGCGCCGCCGGCGGAAACAGAGCGCAGATCGAGGTGCAGCAAGGCGGCCTTCACAGGGAAAGCCGCCTCAGACCCGTCCGAGAGGATCGACAGGTCATGTCTCATGAGGCCGGATCATAGAAGGTGCCTGCGGGCAGGGTGGTCGCTTGGCCGACCAGTTCCTCGCCGCCGAGTTTGGCCATGAGAGCAAGCATCTTGGATGCATCTTCTTCGGAGACCGGACCTTCGGCGGGAATGCCCGCGATCCAACCGGCTTTCATGGCCTCGAATTGCGCGTCGTTTTTGACATTCATCCGCTCGCGCAACCGCTCCCAGGCCGCGTCATCTGTGGCCAAAAGCACCTTGGCTTGCCGCGAGGCGGCGGCCAGACCTTTGACCAGTTCGGGATGTTCGGCCAACACCTCGCCCCGCACCACATAGCCCAAAAGCGGCGTGTCTGGGTTGAGGCCCAGAGCCAGAGCGGCCTCAGAGGTGGAGGCCAGAAGCCGCATGCCGGAGGCTTCCATCTTGGCGCCGAAATGCCAGAAATTGATCGCGCCCTCCAGCTCACCCGAGAGCGCGGATTTGAAGATCAGCGGCGGCGCGCCGAACACCTGCTCGGTCTCAGCGGCGAGGTCCTGACCCGTCATCTGTTCGGCATAGGCGCGCAGGATCAGCCAGCTTTTGTCATTGGGTCCGCCCGCGATACCGATCTTGCCGCCTTTTAGGTCCGCAAGGGTTTGCGCAGGGCTGTCTTTCGGCACGTAGAGCCCGCCGACGGCCTTGGAATAGGGGAGGAACACATAGTCCTTGCCCTCGGCGCGTTGGGCGGCGACCCAGAGCCAATCGGCCACGATCATATCGACTTCGCCCGCGGCAAGGGCTACGCGCGAGGCGGCGGCGCCTGCGACATCCATCGGCTCCAAGGTAAAACCCTGTGCGGTGTCAAAGCCGTTGTGGCGGATGGTGTCGACCTCCCAGGCCACGGTGCCGGACATGTAAAGCGCGGCCTTGAGCGTCGGCAGATCTTCGGCCTTGGCGGCCAGAGCGCCCGTGAGTGACATCGCCGCCGCCAGAGCGGCCAGCCCTTTGGTGAATTTCATCATGTGCAGTCCTCCCTGATTTTGAGTCTAGGCCCGGCCGGGAGACCGCGAAATACGACCAAAGCACAGGAGCGGTTTGAAAACCTGTTGAAAAGGACAGGTCGCAGGGGGCCTACGACCAATGGCCAATATGCGTGATGCCTCCGCATGCCGATCATTGCGGGGTATGAGCCCTGTCCTTCGCGCCTGTCCAGCTCGGAGGATCGTGCCTTGATTTCTATGGGAGGAACAAAATGAACAGGTTTGTAACGGCTGCGACGGCGGCCATCATGAGCTTTGGGCTTGCGGGCGGGGCCGTTGCCGGGGTCACCGAGGAAGACCTTTTGAACGACGCCACCACGCCGGGCGATGTGTTGACCAACGGCATGGGGCGCGATCTTCAGCGTTATTCGCCGCTCGATACGCTCAATAAGGACAACATCGAAAATCTTTTCCCGGCCTGGGCGTTCAGCTTTGGCGGTGAAAAACAGCGCGGTCAGGAAACCCAACCGCTGATCTATGACGGGGTCATGTATGTCACCGGGTCCTATTCGCGGATGTATGCGATTGATCTGAAAACCGGCGAGGAGCTTTGGCAGTATGACGCACGTCTGCCCGAAGGCATTCTGCCGTGTTGTGATGTGATCAACCGCGGTGGGGCGATTTACGGCGACAACATCTATTTCGGCACGCTGGACGCGCGCATCGTGGCGCTCGATCTGAAGACCGGCGATGTGAAATGGAACAAGAAAATCGCCGATTATAAAGAGGGATATTCCTACACGGCGGCGCCGCTGATCGTGAACGGGCTGGTGATCACCGGCAACTCCGGCGGCGAATTCGGCATCGTCGGCGAGGTGCAGGCCCGTGACGCGGAGACCGGCGATCTCGTGTGGACCCGTCCGGTGATCGAGGGCCATATGGGCACGCTCAATGGCGAAGAAAGCACCATGACCGGCACGCTCAATGCCACCTGGCCGGGCGATATGTGGAAAACCGGCGGCGGCGCCACATGGCTTGGCGGCTCTTATGATGCCGATACCGACACTTTGGTCTTTGGCACCGGCAACCCGGCGCCGTGGAACTCGCATCTGCGCAATGCCGGCACGCCGACCGAAGGCAACAAAGGCGACAACCTCTATGCCGCCTCGCGTCTGGGCATCGACCCGGCCACCGGCGAGATCAAATGGCATTTCCAGACCACGCCGCGCGAGGGCTGGGACTTTGACGGGGTGAACGAGGTCGTGGCTTTCACCGACAAGGACGGCAACAAACGGTTCGCGACCGCCGACCGCAACGGGTTCTTCTACGTGCTGAACCGTGAAGATGGCGCTTTCGTCAATGCGACGCCGTTTGTGTCCAACATCACCTGGGCCGAGGGCATCGACGAGACGGGCCGGCCGATCTATGTCGAAGACGCGCGTCCAGGCAATCCTTTGGAGGCCGAAAAGGGCCAGATGGTGTTTTCCGTGCCGTCCTTCCTGGGGGGCAAAAACTGGATGCCGATGGCGCACAGCCAGAAGACCGGGATGTTCTACGTGCCGTCGAACGAATGGGGTATGGACATCTGGAACGAGCCGATTTCCTACAAGAAAGGCGCGGCTTATCTTGGTGCGGGCTTTACCATCAAGCCCATCTTTGAAAGCCATATCGGCTCTTTGAAAGCCATTGAGCCGGAAACCGGCGACATCAAATGGGACTTCCAGAACGACGCACCGCTCTGGGGCGGTGTGATGACCACGGCGGGCGGCCTCGTGTTCTTCGGCACCCCTGAAGGCGAGTTCATCGCGCTGGATGACGAGACCGGTGAAAAGCTTTGGTCCTTCCAGACCGGCTCCGGCATCGTTGGCCAGCCGGTGACCTATGAGTTCGAAGGCGAGCAATATGTCACCATCGTCTCCGGCTGGGGCGGCGCGGTTCCGCTTTGGGGCGGGGAAGTGGCCAAAAAGGTCAACTACCTGAACCAGGGCGGCACGGTCTGGACCTTTAAACTGCCGAAACAACTGGCCATGGCGAACTGAGCGCCATCAGCCTTTCACATGACAGATGCGCCCTGTTTCGGACAGGGCGCATCGCCGTTTGGTTCAGCCCTTGGGAGAGGGGGCGGAGAATACATATCCCGCCCCATAGACCGTGCGGATGATCTTCGGGGAGCGCGGATCGTCGCGCAATTTGCGGCGCAACCGGCTGATCCGGGCATCCATGCTGCGGTCGAACGGGTCGGCGGAACGGCCCGTGGTCGCATCCAGAAGCTGGTTGCGGCTCAGGACACGTCCGGGGGCTTTGACGAAGACCTGGAGAAGTTCCGCTTCCGCAGAACTCAGCTCCACCAGATCGCCACTCTTGTGATGCAGCACGCAGGCATCGAAATCGACCGTCCAGTCGCCGAAAGCAACGGTCTGGGCCGGGGGCTCGCCGCTGTCCCGCATCGTGCCTTCGCTGCGGCGCAACACGGCGCGGATGCGGGCGATCATCTCGCGCGGTTCGAAAGGTTTGACGATGTAATCGTCCGCGCCGATCTCCAGCCCCAGTATCCGGTCGGAAATGCTGCTGCGCCCGCTGACGATGATCCGCGGCAGGTCGTCGGGCAGGGTGCCGTGGCGCAACAGGTTGAGACCGTCGCCATCGGGCAGGCTCAGGTCGATCAGGCACAGATCGGGGGCGTTGCGTTCCACGGCGCGCAGGAACTCCGCCTGAAGCTGGAAACATTCGACGGTGACGCTGTAGCTTTCCAGGGACCGCGAAATGAGGCGGCAGATGTCGACATCGTCTTCGAGAAGGAAAATGCGGGTCATTTGGTTTTCAATTCCTCTGAGACTGGCGGGGCCGGTGGTCGAAACAGGCGAGCAGTTCTTGCTGTGTGAAGGGTTTCTTCAGAAAGGGCACGTCCGTGGGCCAGATGTCGTGTTCGAGATGTTCGGGCTTGCCGCTCATCAGAACGACATCGAGATCCGGGTGTCGTTCCGCCAGATGGTGGGCCAGCTCGACACCGTTCATTGCCCCGGGCATGTCGATGTCGGAAATGACCGCCGTGATGCCCTGGATCAGCTCGAGCACCTCGAGCGCCTCTTCGGCATCGCCTGCCTCGAGCACCGTGAAGCCGGTGGTCGAGAGCTTGCGACACAACGCGCGGCGCACGTCGGCGTCATCCTCGACCAGCAAGGCGATGCCACGATCCGGCGCGCTGCCGGGCAGGGCCTGCGGCGCGGTGGTCGGAATGTCCGGCAAAAGCGGGGCGCCGTATTCTTCGGGTGCCAGATCGACGCTGGGCAGGAGAATGGTGAACTCGCTGCCCTGACCCGGGGCGCTGGTGACATAGATCGCGCCGTTCGACTGTTCGACGAAGCCGTAGACCATGGACAGGCCGAGCCCCGAACCGCCCCCGGTTTTCGAGGTGAAGAAGGGTTCGAAAATCTTTTCCGTCAGATCCTCCGACATGCCGCAGCCGTCGTCCCGGATCGACAGGCTGACGTAATTGCCGGCCGGAAGGCGAGAGACTTCCGCCTCTGTCGCGGGCAGGACATAGGGGGCCAGCGTGATGTCGATCCGGCCCCGGCCGCCGGTGGCATCGCGGGCATTCAGCACGAGGTTCAGGAGCGCCATTTCGAATTGCGCCCGGTCGATAACCGCGCTGGGCAGGGAGGCGGTCTGGTGCAGTTCGATGGCAAGCGTGCTGGGGATCGAGGATTGCAGCAGGCTGTAGATTTCCCGGATCGCCTCGCCGATGTCCGTGGGTCTGGCGTCGAATTGTTCGCGCCGGGCCAGCGAGACGAGCCGCCTGGTGAGCGCCGAGCCGCGCCGCGCGGCGGCGATCGCGGGCATGATGAATTCCTCTGTGATATCCGCGCTGTCCGGGCGTTCGCTCAGCGGCAGGAGATTGCCGAGAATGACCGTCAGGAGATTGTTGAAATCGTGGGAAATGCCGCTGGCCATGCGCCCGAGCGCATCCATTTTCTGCGATTGCATGAGCGCGCGCATGGTGGCCTTGCGCCGGGTCACGTCGATCGAGACGAGATAGAAGCCGATGACCTCGCCGCTTGAGGGTTTTTCCGGGCGCAACAGGGTGCGCACATCCTTGAACTTCTGCTTGGGCAGTTCGACGCGCATTTCGAAATCGACCAGCATGCCGCGCCGCGCCTGTTCGAAGAACCGTGAGGATTGCTCCATGGTGTGTGGATGCAGGACGTCATAGGCGTTCTTCCCGATCATCTGCGCCGGGGTGATGCCGTAAGCGCGGGCAAAGCGTTTGTTGGCGTAGAGGATCGTGAAATCCCGGTCGATATGGGCGATGCCGGCGGGCACCTCGTTGGCGATCAGGCTCAGGCGTTCTTCGCTGGCGATGAGCTGTTGCGTGCGTGTGGCGATCAGATCGCGCAGCCGGTCGCGGTCGGCGGCCTCTTCTGAGGCGTCGCTCACGGTGACGAAACTGTCGCCTTGCCCGGTGGTCCTGATCTGGAGGTCGATGTTCGGCCCGTTCGGCGGGGAGACCAGATAAGAGCAGGTGGCGGAACCGGGACCGCAGCCGCCCAGAAGCAGAACCGGCGCATTCCAGAAATCCGGCGAGACGAAATCCGACAATGTCATTCCGGGTCTGAGCGTCACGGTGCGGTTTTTCAGGAAGACGCTCAGCGCGGCATTGGTTTCCAGCAAATGCGCCTCTGCGTCAAAAATGGCCATTGCCTGCGGGCTTGCCGTGAAAATATCTCTGTAGACAGTCGTCGGTTTCTGCATGGTCCCACACCCGTTCCGGGGCATGCCCGGCTCAGGTCGCGATCATCGACCCGATGCGACCGCTTTCCAAGTGCTGAATCGAAACTGTTACAATTCGATACATTTCAGGCAAATTTAGGAAACACTGTTGTGTGCA
Organism: Celeribacter ethanolicus; assembly: GCF_001550095.1. Lineage (GTDB taxonomy): Bacteria > Pseudomonadota > Alphaproteobacteria > Rhodobacterales > Rhodobacteraceae > Celeribacter > Celeribacter ethanolicus. The sequence goes on from NZ_LRUC01000025.1 coordinate 23,895, forward strand.
GGTACTCCTGTCTCATGTGCGCCAGAGGAGGTGGCGTGGATGAGATATGGAGGAAAACATGTCAATTCAAAGTATCTACACCATCGGGCTTGACCCGAATGCGGCCAATTACGACGCCCTGACGCCGCTGTCTTTCGTCGAACGCAGTGCACAGATCTATCCGGAATTTCCGGCCGTGATCTATGGCGATATCCGCCGGGGCTGGGGCGAAACCTATGATCGGATCCGCCGTGCGGCCTCGGCCTTGCAGGGCCGTGGCGTGAAAAAGGGCGACACCGTCTCTATTGTTGCCGCCAATATCCCGGAGATGTTCGAGGCGCATTTCGCCGTGCCGATGTCGGGCGGAGTGCTCAACACGATCAACACCCGGCTCGATGCGGAGGCGATGGCCTTCATCCTGGCCCATGCCGAGGCCAAGGTGGTGCTCGTCGATCCCGAATTTTCCGACGTGGTGGACCGTGCCCTTCACATGAGCGGGATGAGCGACGTTCTGGTCGTCGATATCGAGGACGCGAGTTTCGACGGCGGACGCCGGATCGGGGCGCTGAGCTATGAGGCGCTGCTGGCCGAAGGCGACCCGGAGTTCCAGTGGCAGCCGCCGGAAAACGAGTGGGACGCGATTTCGCTCAACTACACCTCGGGCACGACGGGCAACCCGAAAGGCGTCGTCTACCATCACCGCGGCGCGCATCTCAACGCGATGTCGAACATCGTCACCTGGGGCATGGCGCATCATTCGCGCTATCTCTGGACCCTGCCGATGTTCCATTGCAACGGCTGGTGTTTCCCGTGGACGATTGCGGCCAATGCTGGTGTCTGCGTCTGTCTGCGCGCGGTGCGGGCGGAGCCGATTTTCGAGCTGATCCGCGAGGAAAAGGTCACGCATTTCTGCGGCGCGCCGATCGTGTTGAATATGCTCGCCAACGCGCCCGATGCGCTCAAGGACTTCTCGCACGAGGTCAAGGTGATGACCGCAGGCGCTTCGCCGCCCGCTGCCGTGATCGCCAAGATGGAAGCCATGGGCATCGAGGTCACCCATGTCTACGGCCTGACCGAGACCTACGGGCCGTCGGTGGTCTGTGCTTGGAAAGCCGACTGGGATGGGCTCGGGGTCGAAGACAAGGCCGTCAAGAAAGCCCGTCAGGGGGTCCGCAATGTGGCGCTGAGCGGGCTGATGGTCGCCGACCCAGAGACGCTTGAGCCTGTGCCGTCGGATGGCACGACCATGGGCGAGATCTTCATGCGCGGCAACAACGTGATGAAGGGTTATCTCAAGAACCCCTCGGCGACGCAGAAATCCTTCACCGGCGGCTGGTTCGCCTCGGGCGATCTCGGCGTGATGCACCCCGACGGTTATGTCGAACTCAAGGATCGCTCCAAGGACATCATCATCTCCGGCGGGGAAAACATTTCCTCCATTGAGGTGGAGGATGTGCTCTACAAACACCCTGCCGTGATGGAGGCGGCTGTCGTTGCCAAGCCGGACGAGAAATGGGGCGAGACGCCCTGTGCCTTTGTCGATCTGAAACCCGGCGAAAGCGTCACCCAGGCCGAGATCATCGCGTTTTGCCGCCAGAACATGGCGCATTTCAAGACGCCGAAAACGGTCATCTTCGGCCGGCTGCCGAAAACCTCGACCGGCAAGATCCAGAAATTCCTCCTGCGCGATCAGGCCCGGAACCTGAGGGAGGGGGAAGCATGAACCAGTCCCCCTACATCCTCGAAACCGAAGGTTTGACCAAGGGGTTTCGTGGCTTCACCGCCGTCGATCATGTCGATCTCAAGGTGAAACGTCATGAGATTCACGCGCTGATCGGCCCGAATGGCGCGGGCAAGACCACGGTGTTCAACCTCTTGACCAAATTCCTGACGCCCACCAGCGGCTCGATCCGGTTCAACGGGCGCGACATCACTGCCGCCAAACCCGCCGAGATCGCCCGCATGGGCGTGATCCGGTCGTTCCAGATTTCGGCGGTGTTTCCGCATATGACGGCGCGTGAAAACGTGCGGGTGGCGCTGCAACGCAAGCTGGGGACGTCGTTCCAGTTCTGGCGCTCGGTCAAGACGCTCAACCGGCTCAACGAGCGCGCCGATGAGTTGCTCGATATGGTTGGCCTGTCACGCTTTGCCGATGCGATGGTGGCGGACATGTCATACGGGCGCAAACGCGCGCTCGAGATCGCGACAACGCTGGCGACCGAGCCGGAGATGATGCTTCTGGACGAGCCGACCCAGGGCATGGGGCGCGAGGATGTGGAACTGGTCACAGAGCTGATCCGCAAGGTTTCCGCCGGGCGCACGATCCTCATGGTCGAACACAATCTCGGCGTGGTCTCGACGCTCTGCGACACGATCACGGTGCTGCAACGTGGGTCGATCCTGACCGAGGGCAACTATGCCGAAGTCTCCGCCGACCCGCGGGTCAAGGAAGCCTATATGGGGAAAGCGGCATGAGCATGGCAGTCATGGACAATCACGAGCTTGGCGGCCAGCACCTCTCCGAGCATATTGAAGAGCTGCGCCTGACGGATGTGCACGCCTATTACGGCGAGAGCCACGCGCTCCATGGCATCGACATGACGGTGTATCGGGGTGAACTGGTGACGCTTCTGGGCCGCAACGGGTCGGGGCGGACCACGACGCTGCGCGCCATCATGGGGCTGATCGGGCATCGCACCGGGTCGATCCACATCAAGGGCGAAGAGGTCATCGGCATGGCCTCGCACAAGATCGCGCATTTGGGCGTCGGCTATTGCCCCGAAGAGCGCGGCATCTTCGCAAGTCTCAGCGTCGAGGAAAACCTCATGCTGCCGCCGCAGGTCTGCGTGGGCGGCATGTCGGTCGCAGAGATTTACGAGATGTTCCCCAATCTTGCGGAACGTCGCAAGAGCCAGGGCACGCTGCTGTCCGGCGGCGAACAACAGATGCTCGCCATGGCGCGGATCCTGCGCACCGGGGCGAACATCCTTTTGCTCGACGAAATCACCGAAGGCCTTGCCCCGGTGATCGTCGACACCTTGGGCGAGGTTCTCATCACGCTCAAGCAACGTGGCTACACGGTGGTTCTGGTGGAGCAGAATTTCCGGTTCGCGGCCCCTTTGGCGGATCGTCACCTGATCATGGATCACGGTCACATCGCCACAACCGTTCTCAAGGACGAGCTGGAGGAGAAAGCGCACGTCTTTGAGGAATATCTTAGTGTTTAACGATAAATGGGAGGAAACCATGACACTTAAGAAGACCTTGATCGCGGGTGTCTCCGCGGCTTCTCTGCTCTGCGGGGCGGCATCGGCGGAGATCAGCGACGGCGTCGTCAAGATCGGCCTGATGAGCGATATGTCCGGCACCTATTCCGATGTGGCGGGCGAGGGCGCGGCGGTGGCCGCGCAGATGGCGATCGAAGAATTCGGCGGCACGGTCGCCGGTGCGCCGATCGAGATCGTCACCGCCGATCACCAGAACAAGGCCGACATCGCCGCCAACAAGGCGCGCGAATGGGCCGACACCGGGCAGGTCGATGCCTTTGCCGAGCTGGTGACCACCTCGGTCGCGCTGGCGGTGTTCGAAGTCGCCAAGCAGCAGAACAAGATCGCGCTGGTCTCCGGCTCTGCCTCGTCTCCGCTGACCAATGAGGCCTGTATCCCCACGGGTCTGCACTGGACCTACAACACCCGCGCTCTGGCGGTCGGCACCGGCTCGGCCATCGTGAAGGAAGGCGGCGATAGCTGGTATTTCCTGACTGCCGACTATGCCTTTGGTGAGGCGCTGGAACGCGATGTGTCGGCGGTGGTCGAGGCCTCGGGCGGCACGGTTCTGGGATCGGCGAAACATCCGTTCCCGGCCTCTGACTTCTCGTCCTTCATTTTGCAAGCCCAGGCCTCCGGCGCGAAGGTGATCGGTTTGGCCAACGCTGGCGCCGACACGGTGAATGCGATCAAGGCCGCCAATGAATTCGGCGTTGTCGCCGCTGGCCAGAAGATCGCGGGGCTTCTGGTCTTCATGCCGAACGTCAAATCCATCGGTCAGGACGTGGCGCAGGGGCTTCAGATGACGGTGTCCTTCTATTGGGACATGGACGACGAGACCCGCGCCTGGTCGCAGAAATTCTATGAGAAGACCGGCAAGATGCCGACGGGCATTCAGGCGGGGACCTATTCTTCCGTCCTGCATTACCTGAAAGCCATCGAAGCGACCGGCACGGACGATACCGACACGGTGCTCGCGAAGATGCGCGAAATGCCGGTCGAGGACATGTTCGCCAAAGGCGGCACGCTGCGCACCGACGGGCGCATGGTGCATGACATGTATCTGGCCGAGGTCAAGAAACCCTCCGAGTCCGAGGGCGAATGGGACCTGTTGAAAATCGTGCGCACCATTCCCGGCGAAGAGGCCTATGGCCCGCTGTCCGAGAGCACCTGTCCGACGAAATAACCCGAGACCGTCCCACCGGGGTCACCCGGTGGGATCAACCACGCAGGAAACATGACCATGCTGACAGATCTCCTAGGCTTTCCGCCACAGGTCCTCTTTGGCCAATTGCTCCTCGGTTTGATCAACGGGGCATTCTATGCAGTGCTCTCGCTCGGTCTCGCGGTGATTTTCGGCCTTTTGAATATCGTGAACTTCGCCCATGGGGCGCTTTACATGCTCGGCGCGTTTGCCACCGCCGGGCTGACCACCTATTTCGGCATCGGCTATTGGGGGGCGCTGATCCTCGCGCCGCTGATCGTCGGTGCAATCGGCATGCTGATCGAACGCTTCCTCCTGCGCCGTCTGAGCGGGGTGGACCATCTCTATGGCCTGTTGCTGACCTTCGGTCTGGCGCTGGTGATCGAGGGCAGTTTCGTCAAGCTCTTCGGCTCTTCCGGCTTGCCCTATGCGCCACCGCCCCAGCTCATGGGGGGCGTGAATCTCGGGTTCATGTTCCTGCCCTGGTATCGTGGCTGGGTCGTTCTGGCCGCCGTCGTGATGTGCCTCGTGACCTGGTATATTTTCGAGAAAACCAAGATTGGCGCCTATCTGCGTGCCGGTACGGAGAACCCGAAACTTTTGCAGGCCTTCGGGGTGAACGTGCCGCTTCTGACCACGCTGGCCTATGGCTACGGGGTCGCGCTTGCCGCCTTCGCAGGCGTTCTGGCCGCACCGATCACCCAGGTCAGCCCGCTGATGGGATCGAACCTGATCATCGTGGTCTTCGCCGTTGTCGTGATCGGCGGTATGGGCTCGATCATGGGCGCCATCGTCACCGGCCTGTCCATGGGCGTGATCGAGGGGCTGACCAAAGTGTTCTGGCCCGAGGCCTCCGCCACCGTGATCTTTGCCGTCATGGCCATCGTGCTCGTGCTGCGCCCGGCGGGCCTGTTCGGCAACGCGACGTAAGGGGGCAGACAGATGAACACCAAACTTGCTTATCTCATCGCCTTCGCCCTGTTGCTGGTGGCGCCACTCGTGCTCTATCCCGTCTTCCTGATGAAGCTGCTGTGCTTTGCGCTCTTCGCTTCGGCCTTCAATCTCATCCTGGGCTTCGGCGGGTTGCTGAGCTTTGGCCACGCCGCCTTTTTCGGGGGCGCGGCCTATATCACCGGGCATGCGCTCAAGGTCTGGGGCCTTCCGACCGAACTTGGCATCCTCATTGGCGCTTTGTCCGCCGGTGTCCTGGGCCTCGCGATCGGCCTGCTCGCCATCCGGCGGCAGGGCATCTATTTCGCGATGATCACCCTCGCCATGGCGCAGATGGTCTACTTCTTCTTCATCAGCGCAGATTTCAGCGGCGGTGAGAACGGCCTTCAGGGCGTGCCGCGCGGCAGCTTCCTCGGCCTTGTGGACCTCCAGAACAACACGGCGATGTATTACTTTGTCTTGGGCGTCTTTGTGCTGGGCTATTTCCTCATCGCGCGCGCCGTGCATTCGCCCTTCGGGCAGGTGCTGTCGGCCATTCGCGACAATGAGGCGCGGGCGAAATCTCTGGGCTACGATGTGGAGCGCTACAAGCTTCTGGCCTTCGTCCTTTCCGCGACCATCGCGGGGCTGGCGGGCGCGACGAAAACCGTGGTGTTTCAGCTCGCCTCCCTCACCGATGCGCATTGGCACATGTCGGGCGAGGTGGTGCTCATGACGCTTCTGGGCGGGCTTGGCACCATCGCGGGTCCGGCCATCGGCGCGGGCATCATCGTCACGCTGCAAAACACGCTGGCCTCCGGCCCCCTGTCATCCTGGGTGCCTGTCGTCTTGGGCCTGATCTTCGTCCTCTGCGTCCTCGCCTTCCGGCGCGGTGTGGTGGGCGAAATCCAGGCCCTCATCCGTAAATCGTTTTGAAAGGAACACCATGACCGTCATCCAAACCGTAGGTGTCATTGGCGCGGGTCAGATGGGACGGGGCATTGCCCAGGTCTTTGCGCAATCCGGCTATGACGTGATGCTTCAGGACGTCTCCTCCGACGCCCTGGGCATTGCCGAAGGGTTCATCAGGGACCGTCTCGACCGCAATGTCTCCTCGGGCAAGATGACGGTCGGTGAGCGGGCGGAAACACTCGGGCGGCTCTCTTATGGCTCCTCCATCGAGCCGCTCGGGGCCCGCGATCTTATCGTCGAAAGCGCGACGGAAAAGGAGGCGGTCAAAGTGGCGATTTTCGAGAGTCTCCTGCCGCATCTGTCCGATCATACGCTCCTGACTACGAACACCTCGTCGCTGTCGATCACCCGGCTGGCGGCGCATACCGACCGGCCCGAACGCTTTATGGGGCTGCATTTCATGAACCCGGTTCCGGTGATGAAACTCGTGGAACTGATCCGCGGCATCGCCACCGATGAGACGACATTCAAGACCATGCAAGAGGTCGTCGCCCGCCTCGGCAAGACCGGCACCGTCTCGGAGGATTACCCGGCCTTCATCGTCAACCGTATCCTCGTGCCGATGATCAACGAGGCGGTCTACACCCTGTTTGAAGGCGTCGGGAATGTCGCCTCCATAGACGCCTCGATGAAGCTCGGCGCGAACCAGCCGATGGGGCCTTTGGAATTGGCCGATTTCATCGGGCTCGACACCTGCCTGTCGATCATGGGCGTGCTCAACGACGGGCTCGCCGACAGCAAATACCGGCCCTGTCCGCTTCTGGTGAAATATGTCGAGGCCGGTTGGCTCGGTCGCAAGACCGGGCGTGGATTTTACGATTATCGCGGCGCGGACGGCATCCCCGTCCCGACGCGCTGAACATGGAAGAAAAGGAGTTTACGCATGAAGGTATTGGTACCTGTTAAACGCGTGATCGACTACAACGTGAAGGTCAAGGTTAAGACCGACGGCACGGGTGTCGATCTTGCGAACGTGAAGATGTCGATGAACCCGTTCGACGAGATCGCGGTCGAAGAGGCCATTCGTCTCAAGGAGGCCGGCGTGGCTTCCGAGGTGGTCGTGGTGTCGATCGGCGAGAAGAAATCCGTGGATACGATCCGCAACGCGCTCGCCATGGGCGCGGATCGCGGCATTCTGGTCGAAGAGGATCAGGGCGTCGAGATCGAGCCGCTGGCGGTGGCAAAGATCCTCGCCAAGATCGTCGCGGAGGAGGCGCCCGAACTGGTGATCCTCGGCAAGCAGGCGATCGACAACGACATGAACGCCACCGGTCAGATGCTCGCGGCGCTTCTCGGCTGGGGGCAGGCGACCTTTGCCTCCGAGGTGCTGATCTCCGAGGGCAAGGCGGTGGTGACCCGCGAGGTGGACGGCGGGTTGCAGACGATTTCCGTCACTCTTCCGGCCATCGTGACGACCGACCTGCGTCTCAACGAGCCGCGCTATGCCTCTTTGCCAAACATCATGAAGGCGAAGAAGAAGCCGCTCGACGAGAAGACCGCCGCCGATTACGGCGTCGACACCACGCCGCGCCTGACGGTCGTGAAAACCGAAGAACCCGCGGCGCGCGAAGCCGGGATCAAGGTCGGCTCGGTCGATGAACTCATTGCGAAACTCAAAGAGGGAGGTCTCGTCTGATGGCTGTTCTCTGTCTTGCGGATGTGGCGGGCGGCGCGGTCGCGCTCGACGCCACCGCGAAAGCCGTCTCGGCTTCGGCGAAACTGGGCGATGTGACGCTTCTCGTGTGCGGTGCGCCGGGCTACGAGGCCGCGAAGATCGACGGCGTGGCCAAGGTTCTGGTCGCCGATGACGCGGCCTATGCCCACGGGCTGGCGGAAAACCTTGCCGATCTGATCGTGTCTCTGGCGGGTGGCTACAGCCACATCACCGCCGCCGCGACGACGACGGGCAAGAACGTCCTGCCGCGGGTTGCGGCGCTTCTGGATGTGATGGTTCTGACCGATGTGACCTCCGTGGTGGATGCGGATACGTTCCAGCGCCCGGTCTATGCCGGCAACGCGATTCAGACGGTACGCTCGAAAGATGAAAAGAAGGTTATCACCTTCCGCACTTCGACCTTCGAGGCGGCGGGCAGCGGCGGTTCCGCGGCGGTCGAGGCGGCCTCGGGCGCGGGGGACACCGGCCTGTCGGCCTTTGTCGAGGACAAGGTGGCGGAAAGCGACCGCCCGGAACTGACCAGCGCGAAGATCGTCGTCTCGGGCGGGCGCGGTGTCGGTTCGGAAGAGAGCTTTGCGATCATCGAGGCGCTCGCCGACAAGCTCGGCGCGGCCGTGGGCGCGTCGCGTGCGGCGGTCGACAGCGGGTTTGCGCCGAACGACTGGCAGGTCGGCCAGACCGGCAAGGTGGTGGCGCCTGAGCTTTACATCGCCTGCGGCATCTCGGGTGCGATCCAGCACCTCGCGGGGATGAAGGATTCGAAGGTGATCGTCGCGATCAACAAGGACGAAGAAGCCCCGATCTTCCAGGTCGCAGACTTCGGCCTCGTCGCTGATCTCTTCGACGCCGTGCCAGAAATGACCGAGAA
>NZ_LRUC01000026.1 GCF_001550095.1 Celeribacter ethanolicus
TGGACGTGTCACGGTTTGATGCCGCTCCTTTGATAGCCTTTACTGGAACAAAGGAGACTGACTATGGGACTGAAACGGACGGACGAATTTCGCCAAGATGCAGTGCGTATTGCGCTGACCAGCGGGTTGACGCGCAAGCAGGTGGCTGATGATCTGGGCGTTGGCATGTCGACGCTGAACAAATGGATCACAGCACACCGAGACACGAAGGTGGTTTCACAAGAGGATTTAGACCTCGCCAAAGAGAATGAGCGGCTTCGACGAGAGATCCGGCTTCTCAAGGAGGAGAGGGAAATCCTAAAAAAGGCCACCCAGTTCTTCGCGGGCCTAAAGCAATGAGATTTAGGTTTGTCGAGGAACACAGGAACCATTTTCCAGCCAACCGTTTATGCAGTGTCGTTGGCGTCAGCACACGTGGCTTGCGGGCCTTCCGTAGTCGCCCTGCCAGTCGCAGACAACGATCTGATATGGTCACGCTTGCACACATCAAAGAACAGTCCCGCCTGAGCCTTGGTAGCTACGGCAGGCCGCGAATGACCGAAGAGTTGAAGGAGATCGGTCTGGACGTCGGTCATCGCCGTGTGGGCCGCTTGATGCGCGAGAACGGCATCCGGGTCGAAAGATCGAAGAAATACAAGGTCACGACGGACAGCAACCATGCGTTCAACATCGGGCCAAACCTGCTGAACCGGGACTTCCACGCCGATCAACCGAACCAGAAGTGGGCGGGCGACATCAGCTATGTCTGGACGCGAGAAGGATGGCTCTACCTGGCTGTTATTCTTGACCTGCATTCTCGGCGGGTGATCGGCTGGGCAGTCAGCAATCGCATGAAACGCGACTTAGCGATCCGAGCATTGAACATGGCCATAGCTTTCCGGGCGCCGCCCAAAGGCTGCATTCATCATACGGATCGCGGGTCGCAATATTGTTCACATGACTATCAGAAGCTTCTGCGCCAGCATGGCTTCAAGGTGTCGATGAGCGGCAAGGGCAATTGCTACGACAATGCTGCTGTCGAAACGTTCTTCAAAACCATCAAAGCCGAACTGATCTGGCGCAAGTCATGGGAAACGCGGCGGCAAGCTGAAGTGGCGATCTTTGAATACATCAACGGGTTTTACAATCCGCGACGACGCCACTCAGCACTAGGCTGGAAAAGCCCCGTCGCATTCGAACGGAAAGTGGCTTAAACGAGCACATGGGGCGGCACGAAAACGGGACAGGTCCAGTGCGATCGAACGGATCGAAACGAAAGGCAAGGCTCGGCAAATCCCAAGTCACCTATCGTAGATCATTGGCAGGAAGACGAACTCAACGGAAAGCACAACAGCGACTCAACTGCTGTGCGCCTAAGCCTTCCCGCGAAAATTGCATACCGCCAAAATTCATCGAGTTAGTAATCGGCCCAAAACCGATATTCACATGCCGGGCTACAAAGGTCCGATATGCGTTCATCGCGCCTGCTTTATCGCTCCGCCCATTGTAGCCCTAGCGCATAAGCCCCGGCAGCACTCACCAGCGCCCCCACCAGAACCGTCAGCGCAAGGATCGTCCAACTGATCCAGTCGACACCCAGAATGAAGAAGTTGTCATTCCAGATGCCCCAAACCGGAATGGAGGGACGCCACAGGTGAACTTCGGAAAAGGCCGCGCCGACAGGCAGGCCGTTGATCAACGTCGCAACGCCCGCTCCCTTTGGACCTGCTAATCAACCTTGGCGAGCGGGTTGGGCAAGTGCGCGGTGCTAGGTCTGAAGGGCAACTTAGCCAGCCCTCGGCCATTCGCTCTGCTTGGCACGAATGTCCGTTCAGGGCTGAAGGCGTCGATTGAGGGCTGCCTAAAAGCGTATAGACAGAAAATTTTTTAACCCGCTCCCGTGACATTCGCGATATCGACCGTGCCGAACACGCGACCTGAAGGCGAACCTGTCAGCGAGCCTCCGGGGGGTTCTTCGGAAACGCCCAGAGTGAGCGTCCCGCGCACCGCAGCGATGTCCGGCGGCAGCGGCAATCTGATGCTTTCGCCCGCAGGCCACAGACCGACCGACTGGGCAGGTTCATCGGGACCATGTGCCCAGACCTGAAGGATGCGCCCTTCGGGAGCGCCGCCCAGGGTCCGGGTCAGGATGACCTCTTGGCGGGATTTGTCGATCACGGCGACGACACGGAAATCCCCGATGTCCGATGTGATCTCGGCGGTATAGAGCGGACCCGTCGTGTTTGGGCCACTCAGTGGCGTCAGCATGAGAGCGAGCACAAGCGCGACGGCCATCGCCCCGCCTGTCAGGGCCTGCCAAACCCCGAGCCGTTTCCAGATTGGTGGCTTCACGGTCTCGGGAAAGAGATCGGCCATCAGCGCGGCCTTGACCGAAGGTGGCGCCGTCACGGGCGGCAAATCCGCCATCGTGGACAGGCGCGTTTCCCACCCCCGCACCAACCCTGCAAACCCGGGATCGGAGGCGGCGCGGCGTTGCACACTGTTCCGCTCGTCGCCCTCAAGCAGACCGAGCGCCAATTCAGCGGCGAGCATCTCATCATCGTCATGGGATTGGGTCAACGGTCCATACACTCCCTTAATGCGATCAACCCACGTCGCAGCCAAGTGCGCATCGTGTTGAGCGGCACTTTGGCGGCCTCGGCCAGTTCGGCATAGCTTTGCCCGTCGAGATAGGCTCCGGTGATGGCGGCACGTCGATCCTCGGGCAGGGTGTCGAGACAGGCCACGATGCGCCGGGCGTCCGAGGCGGCGATGGTTGCTTGCTCTGGTGTCTGGCTGGGCGCGGCCAGCGTGTCTTCGTAATCGCCGACATGGGCGTGATTGCGCCGCGCTCTGAGCCGATCAATCGCCGTATTGCGGGCAATGGTGATCAGCCAGCTCATCGGTGAATGACCTGTCACGCGATAGCGTCCCGCATTCTTCCAGATTTTGACATAGGTGTCGTGCATGGCGTCCTCGGCCGACTGGCGTTCCCCCAAGACACGCAGCGACACGGCGAAAAGTTTCGCGCTGGTCAGGTCATAGAGCTCGGAGAGGGCCGCCCGCTCGCCCAGAGATACACGCGCGATCAGCTCTTCGACCCTGTCTTGGGGCGGTGGAGCATTATCCTCTCTGTCACCCTCTTTTGCCTCTGTCACGCTGCAGTCCTCAAAAAAAATCAATCGGGCTGAAACTCTTGCCCGTGCCCCCCCGTGGTTAAAGGCAATTGATCCGTAAATCTCGGCTCAACGCAAGCCAATACATAGGCCAATACATAGGAAGGAAACCACGATGACGACCCTGAAACTTGCCCTGACCGCCTCTGCCGCACTTGCCGCCGCTGCGCCCACGCTCGCCATGGACCATGCCGGCACCATGGGCTACGCGCTTGCCGAAGACGGAAAAACCCTTGTGACCATGGCCGACATTGCCTCCCCCGGCGAGGTGATGACCTATGATCTGGAGATGCCGCTGCGGGCCATCGCCTATCGCCCCGTGACCGGACAGCTTTTGGGCTATGCCGATGGCATGATCTTTGAGGTCGACCCGATGTCGGGCGCTTTGACGGACCTTGGCGCGATGTTCATGGAGGATGCGATGATCGGTGAAGGCGCGGTTGCCTTCGACTTCAACAACAAGATCGACGCGGTGCGTGCCGTGGGCGCCGATGGTGCGAACCTCGTCTATTTCCCCGATGGGTTCGGGGACGGCGATGAACGTGCGGGGTCCGTCCGTCGCTTTACCGATACCTTCTATGCTGAAGGGGATATGAGCACTGGCGCCGAGCCGCTGATCTTTGCCAATGCCTATACCAATGCGATCAATGGCATGACGGCCGCGTCCACGGCACAATTTGCGCTCGATGCCCGCGCCAACGCTCTGGTTTCTCTGGCCAACAATGCGGGAGAACTGACCTCGGTCGGTTATCTGACCCTCAACGGCGAGACCGTGGATGTGACCGATTGGGGCGGCTTTGACATCGTGTCTCCCGAGGAAGGCATGGACCACGCCTATGCCATCCTCCAGATTGACGGCGAAAGCGCCGCAGGTCTCTATTCCATGGACCTCTCCTCCGGCGCGCTGACCATGCTCGGCGATCTGGGGATGGGGGGCTTTACGGGCTTTGCTGCCTCGAAAGGCATGTAAGTTGATCGGCTGATCGCTTGCGGTCAGCCAGAGATCAAAACGAACACCCCGATCTCAGGATCGGGGTGTTTTTCTATGGCATCTTCCCTCAGGCGATCCTCACGTTGCACTTGACGGACCATAAAATCCCCAACTACAACACCCATGACGACACACCTTGCATGGAGGACGCACATGACGATTGCTGATCGCTTCCTCCCGGGGATCTCCGGTTTCGGAGCCGCCCTTATCTGACGCTTTCGTGGCGCTTTTGCCCACAAGCTACAGATGAATTGGTCCACGCCGGACCCGCTTTCCAAACCCTTCGCAAGGCGCAACCCACCCGGTTGTGAGATTGTCATCATGATCCATTTTTCTGCTCACGGCGCGTTTGCGCGTGTTTTCTCGTTCACCTTCCGTCTTTGGATGCGTCAAAAGGGCAAGGTTGTCACCATTCTGGCCTTGGTTCTGATCTCCGCGGCCTCCGATCTCTCCATACCTGTCTTCACGGGACGCCTCGTTGATGCAGTGGCCGCGTCCGAGACGCCTTGGCCTGCCTTCGGGGCGCTTTTGGTGTTTGGTGTCCTCTCTGTTTTTGCCAAAATTCAAAGCTATTTTGCCATCATCGACCTGACCATCCCTTCGATGCGCGCCGCCGAAGCCGAAGCCTTCGCCCATGTTCAGCGGCTTCCCGCCGACTGGCATGCGAACGCCTTTGCCGGCTCCACCGTGCGTAAGATCACACGCGGGGCCTGGGCCTTGGATGAAATGGCAGACCTTTTGTTGTTGGCATTGTTGCCCTCGGCGCTGATCCTTTTGGGCACCATCGGAACGCTGACGGCGTTTCGCTGGGAGGTCGGGCTTGTCGCCGGGATTGGCGCGCTTGTGTTTCTGGCCCTCTCCCTGTCTTTGACGCTGTTCTGGGTGGCGCCTGCGGCGCGTTTGGCCAATGCGCAAGACAGCCGCGTCTCCGGCGCGCTGGCCGATGCGATCACCTCCAACGGGGTCGTGCGCGCCCATGCGGGAGAGCTGCGCGAAGATACGCGGCTGGGCCTTGTTCTGGACAAATGGGCACATCGCAGTCGGCGCACATGGCGGCGCGGCACAGTGTCCGGCCTGTCGCAGGATATGACGATCTGGGCCTTGCGGGCGATGGTTCTGGGCGGGGCTCTTGTCGCCTATACCCGTGGTCTGGCCAATGCGGGCGAAATTGCTTTTGTGGTCTCGGCCCTCGGGATGCTCGATGGTTATTTGCGCCAGATGGGCAACCATGTGCGCGGGCTGCAAAAAGCGGTCAACGATGCCGAGGAACTGGTGGCCCTGATGGCCGTTACCCCCGAAACCTCTGTCGCCAAAAGACCCGAAGCCGCCTTGCCGCCCCGCGCGGCGGCATTGGCATTCAACCATGTGGATTATGGCTACGACGGGGCTGCAACACCGCTTTTCACCAATCTGGATATCGCCATTCCTGAGGGCCAGAAAGTCGGATTGGTTGGGCGGTCTGGTTCAGGCAAGACCACTTTCGTGAAGCTGATCCAGCGGATTCACGAGATCAATGACGGCAGCATCACATTGGGCGGCGTCGATATCGCGCGCGTTCCCTTGGAGGTGCTGCGCCAACACATCGCGCTTGTCCCGCAAGAGCCTGTGTTGTTTCACCGCTCTTTGGCCGAGAACATCGCCTACGCCCGTCCCGGTGCGTCGATGCAGGAGGTCCGGGAGGCTGCTGAGCGCGCAGGGGCACTCGGTTTTATCGAGCGGCTGCCCAAAGGCTTTGGCACGAAGGTGGGGGAGCGGGGCGTCAAACTTTCGGGGGGAGAGCGGCAGCGGGTCGCCATCGCGCGCGCCTTTTTGTCGAACGCGCCGGTTCTGATCATGGATGAGGCGACATCTTCGCTCGTTTCAGAGGCGGAGGCCAAGGTTGCGCAGGCCGCAGAGCGGCTGATGGAGGGGCGCACGACTTTGGTGATTGCCCACCGTTTGGCGACGGTCGAACGGATGGACCGCATCCTCGTCTTTGATCGTGGACGGATCGTCGAAGACGGCACGCCTTTGGAGCTCATGGCACGCAAAGACGGCCTCTACCGTGCCCTGCGCGCCCGGCAAGCTTTGGTAGGGTGAGCTCGGCGATGTGTCTGGCTTCGTATAAAGTCAGAATTTATGGGCAGTCTTCGAATTTTAATGGTGGATTGGCGAGAAATGGGCGTATTTTGTTGAAAAACTCGTGCTTGATCGGTGTGTGATCTGCTGTTTCAATTCTTCCAACGGACGGGAGGATTGACCGATGATGGGTCCGAGGCAGGAAGCGCAGGCATCGCTGTTTTACGAGTTCTCGCTTGAGGATCACGTCCCTCAGGATCATTTGCTGCGGTCGATTGATCGGTTCGTCGACTTGGGCAGCATCCGTGCTCATCTTGCTGAGTTCTACAGCCGCACGGGCCGGCCTTCCGTTGACCCCGAGCTGCTGATCCGGATGCTTCTGGTCGGCTATTGTTTCGGCATCCGGTCGGAGCGGCGGCTCTGCGAAGAGGTGCATCTGAACCTCGCCTATCGCTGGTTCTGCCGCCTCGATCTGAACGACCGGGTGCCTGATCATTCGACGTTTTCGAAGAACCGGCACGGTCGTTTCCGCGAGAGCGAGCTGCTGCGCCATCTATTTGAGACAACGGTGGCGCGCTGCATCGAAGAAGGCCTGGCGAGTGGCCAGCGCATGGCGGTGGATGCCAGCCTGATTGAGGCAGATGCGAACAAACAGAACTCGACGTCAAAGGAAGACTGGGATGCTTCAACCATCGAGCCCGCTGATGCGCCTCGTGCCGTACGCGAGTATCTCGACACCCTTGATGAGGCTGCATTTGGCGCA
>NZ_LRUC01000027.1 GCF_001550095.1 Celeribacter ethanolicus
AATGCAGCCTTTGGGCGGCGCCCGGAAAGCTATGGCCATGTTCAATGCTCGGATCGCTAAGTCGCGTTTCATGCGATTGCTGACTGCCCAGCCGATCACCCGCCGAGAATGCAGGTCAAGAATAACAGCCAGGTAGAGCCATCCTTCTCGCGTCCAGACATAGCTGATGTCGCCCGCCCACTTCTGGTTCGGTTGATCGGCGTGGAAGTCCCGGTTCAGCAGGTTTGGCCCGATGTTGAACGCATGGTTGCTGTCCGTCGTGACCTTGTATTTCTTCGATCTTTCGACCCGGATGCCGTTCTCGCGCATCAAGCGGCCCACACGGCGATGACCGACGTCCAGACCGATCTCCTTCAACTCTTCGGTCATTCGCGGCCTGCCGTAGCTACCAAGGCTCAGGCGGGACTGTTCTTTGATGTGTGCAAGCGTGACCATATCAGATCGTTGTCTGCGACTGGCAGGGCGACTACGGAAGGCCCGCAAGCCACGTGTGCTGACGCCAACGACACTGCATAAACGGTTGGCTGGAAAATGGTTCCTGTGTTCCTCGACAAACCTAAATCTCATTGCTTTAGGCCCGCGAAGAACTGGGTGGCCTTTTTTAGGATTTCCCTCTCCTCCTTGAGAAGCCGGATCTCTCGTCGAAGCCGCTCATTCTCTTTGGCGAGGTCTAAATCCTCTTGTGAAACCACCTTCGTGTCTCGGTGTGCTGTGATCCATTTGTTCAGCGTCGACATGCCAACGCCCAGATCATCAGCCACCTGCTTGCGCGTCAACCCGCTGGTCAGCGCAATACGCACTGCATCTTGGCGAAATTCGTCCGTCCGTTTCAGTCCCATAGTCAGTCTCCTTTGTTCCAGTAAAGGCTATCAAAGGAGCGGCATCAAACCGTGACACGTCCACTTTGAGCGCCGTTTTGCCCTGGCTCGGGTTTGCCCGCCGCTAGAGGGCAAACACCTTATCTGCACCCGCCGCGCCGGTGCGCCGCTTCATGAAAACGTGGAATATGCCTGGAACCCAAAGGGTGTCGACGAGGCTAATAGCTGACAAAGCGAGCCTATCTATACGTTGATCGCTGCCGGAAAGCTGACTGAACAACGCCCCGAAGAAAATGATGGCCATGCCCGGGATCGCTTGATTCATCGCAAGAGCTTAGAGGGTCTTTTGGAATCGCGTGATTGAGCAGGCAGAAGACAGGCATGGGCAAGGACCGCGGAAACGCTTGCCCGTGTCGATCCTGTTATGCATGCTTTCGGTCCAAGTATTTTTCATGAACGGATTTCATTTTGACGGTCATTGATGTCATCGAGTTGCTGGATCGCTTTCAGACATCCATTGTTGGGGTCATCGGCTTTTTCGGCGTCATCTGCACTTTGAGGGCAAACGAAGCACGACAGAGAGACGCATGAGCGACAGCTGGCAACCAAACGCCAAACACTGCGGCGCATCCTTGCAGCCGAGTTTCGGAACTATGCGCGCGCTCTGAAGCAAAATCTCGACAGCCCAACGCCGGAGAGCGAATTTATTTCGATTGGAAGGGTGCGGAGGCTTCTTTCTGACAGTCTGTCATCTGATTTGGGTCTACTGAACCTGGATGAAGTCGATATTATCGTGAATGCGATAATTAGCCTTGATGGAATGAACCATTTCCTTGCGAACCATGCTGTCGAAATCTCAGAAACACGCTTTCTGCTTCCAACCACAATGTGGGGCGAGGTCAAATATTGCCTCGCCACGACAAAAGATGCTCTGGATTTGGCCACTAAGGCTTTGGTGCAGACGGATGAAGTGTAACGACACAGGGGGATGGAACTTCGGTTTATCCCCTTCTTATAATGACTTTTACCATGCTATCTACCGACCATATAGACGGGTTTTAATATGAATTCATTCGCAGCATGGATTGGTAACTGCATTTTGCGGGATGATCGCTCTGGGGCTCTCCACCAGAGTACAGTCGTTGTTTGGGCCGATGGATATGCCACCTATCGCTCAGGGGTCGAGGCAGAGATTTTACACCGCGACCTAACGCTCGTGCGATTAGAAAACGTCTCTCCGGCCTGTGAAGACCTGAACGACACGTCGCCACAATTCAGCGCACTGGTACCGGCCGTTCATTCCGGAAATCCCGTCGAAATGGGAACTCTAGAACCTTTCGCGCGCACAGACGACCAGCAAAGTTACCTGAGCCTCGACGAATTCCCCGTCGAACCGCTGGACCGACAATCGGACGTTTGGCCGATGAAAAATGTGCCCGATGCACTTTATGATCCGCTTTTCGGGCAGCCCGCACCGACCGAGGCAGAGATTGCGCATTACGGCGGCGTCGAATATGTCCCACCGATGAAAACCTATGCGATCCTCGATGCAGGAAAGTTCCAGTCCGGCCTGAGCGAATTCGAAGACTGCGGCCTGCCGTTCCGTTGCCTGTTCAAAGGAGACGCCGCTGAGGAGCAAAAAGACGTTGCGCCTTACCTGTTCGAACTTTCCCCGGACAGCCCCTTTGTCCGCCGCTTGTTCAGCCATCTGCCGGATATGCCGGAAACGATGACGACGGTGCATATGTGGCATCACGAGCCGGGAATATATCTACGATCCCGCGCTGGGTTCGACGATGTCTGGAAGCATTTCCGGAAGTTCACTCGCGTTCGGGATAAGAGTGGTGGTTGGATCTACTATCGTTTTTGGGAGGCCGGGTATTTGGTCAAATTGGTCCAGAGGAAGTCGCGAACCCCGTCAGCTTGGCTCTGGCGCATGTTTGAAGGAATTCATAGCACATTATTTCTCCACAGAAATACCGCTAAAATATTAAAAATCCCCAAGGAATGGTGCGCCATAAGCCAGAATCTAGAAATACGAATAGAAGATATTATTGGAGATTTGAGCGCGATCAAACTTGATATTTTTTGCAAAAACATAACTGAGATCTTGGGAAACGGAGAGGTCTTGAAATTTTTGGGAAAAGCCGAAGCGGGCACGGAGGAGAAGGTTCGTCGGCTGGTAGTTCACGCGCGCGATCTTGGGTTTCGAGAAGAGCGTTCCATAGAACGATATATTCTATCATGTCACATCACGAACAATCTTCCAGAACGGGACCCTAGAGCGCATACTATTTTAAAGGCTCCGCAGCACGAGTTGGACAAATCACGCCGACTATTGATGTTTGCATTAAATACTTTGGAGATATGAATTGGCTGAATGTGATGATCCATTGCAACGTTGTCTGCAAGGAAACCTGTTTCGAGCAGATATGCCGCGAAGCAATGTTATCGTTGAAGGGGCCATTAACGGTATGCGAACAGGCCCCCTGCCCAACGGCGAAGTTTTCAAGCTTGAAAATACGTTAAAGGGCACAACAAGTAGCGCAGATATTCTTTTGGCGGGCACACAATTTCCGATCATTGATAACTTAGGGGAGCTGAATATTTCACGTCCAGAAGACGTTGGTATAACCGTGAACGAAATTCCGGTTCCAGATTCCTCAGCAAGTGGCAGCTTATCAGAAATTGAGGACGCTCTGGTCTTGCAAGTGCCCGCTGCTTTGGTCGGGAGTGCGCCGCCCCCAGGAGATTTCGACATTGACACAGCTCCCGAGCAAGCGTTGTGGTGGATTGCCACCACAGTGGTCACATCGCTTGA
Source organism: Celeribacter ethanolicus (assembly GCF_001550095.1). GTDB lineage: Bacteria > Pseudomonadota > Alphaproteobacteria > Rhodobacterales > Rhodobacteraceae > Celeribacter > Celeribacter ethanolicus. The sequence continues at coordinate 3,640 of NZ_LRUC01000027.1, forward strand.
GATCATCGACGAAAATGCGGGTCTTTCAGGGCTTTATGCCTGGTCACAGGGATATTTAGACCTCAGACTGACAGGCACCGATACATCGCCAGTCTTGGCCGAATTGGCCAACTTAATACGCAACAATGACATTCGTAGTGGGTTGCGTACCCTTATGCGTGGGGGTGCAGGAATATTCCGCATAGGCATAAACTCTGCGAATGTACTATTTGTGGCCTTCCGGCATAGTCGCTTACTAGGGAGCTTTGTCGCCGGCGCCGCGGCAACACTGGCTAGATCGCGCGCGACAACAGTGGTCGCAGGGATCAAGGGTGCCCTCGACCGATCAGCGAGTGCCGCCAAAGGGGCGCCTGTGATCGGGTTTATCATCGTTGGAGTTGTCGATTTCCTTGAATGGTACGCAGATCCCAGCAAAAGGGGAGATTGGGCCAATCTCGTTGCTGTGTTGGCTGTTGATATGGTGGCGCTCACCATCTCGACAATCGTCGGCGGCATGGCAGCTGGTGTCGCCGCTTTTATGTTAGGGACCGCCGCAGCAACGATCGGAGGGATCTTACTCATCGCCGCCGCAGGCATAGGAACCGGCCTTCTTGTTGGGGTCGCCATAACCGCCCTCGCCAACTTAATTGGCCTCACACCTATTGTAGAACGCGGGTTGGAGTGGGTCGCTCAAGGTGCCGTAACCCTAATGGAACGCGTTACAGAATGGGCGAACGATGCTGCCCATTTCGTTACCCATGCAAATCCAGGAGATGGACGGATCACGGGACCAACAGATTATCTGATGGAAATTGATAGAGGGATCATGGATTATATCAACCGTCAATTGGGCCTGCCATAACCGTTGCTTCTTTCTGCACACAGCAAAGAACGTCCAGAGAATTATTAAAAATCATGAGAACAGTCCAACTGCGTATACGCGACGACGACAATGCGACTTATAAGTATTCGGTCATTTATAAGTTTACGCCCATCATAATGTCCGCACTGACCATTTTGCCGTATCTGTTGTGCCTGTATTTTTTTGCTACAGAAACTAACGGAGGTGGAAAAGCGTTCCAGTGGGCCTTCACGACATTCAATGTCATTTTTGCCGTTTTCTTTGCAGCACTTTATGTGGCGTTTTACGTCTTCCTGGCCAATAAAAGATGCGAATCTCTCGTTTTCGGGATGTTGTCCATGTCTAGTATCCCTTTTCTTTTTAGCGCCTTAGGCATTGCAACTTTCCTGATCCAATCAGTTTTTTTTATCGTAATAACCCTTGCTGCGATTGCTTTTGTGGTGTCGAATTTCAAACGCGCCAATAATGCTGTCACAGAAGAAATGGTCGAAAACTACGCGCAAGATACCATTTCCGAAGACGATGGGCAGCTTATCTATACGCATGGCCAGAAAGTTGAAAAACCCGTTCATCTGGGACGTCTAGCAGGCAGGTTGCGTTATTTTATCGAGTTTGTCTGCGCCGTTCCTTTAATTGCGGTGATGGTGATTTTGTGGCCATTCGTTTTCACTGTCGACGCTTTGGACAAATATATTCCCATGGCGAGCATGATCTGGGGTCTTCAAATTATTATGGGTTTGATGACGAGAGGATTCTTTTTGAATCAGGGGTGGTTCTTGCTGCGGGTGCTGCGAACCAAAACAAGGATATAATGAGCAAATTCCAACAGAATAGGTGCCAGTTGTTTGAGATTTTGCGGCCAGGTGCCTGATCCTGACCATTCAAACACAGCAGGTCGGTTGGCACGGTGGATATTGGGCGTAGACGACCGGAACCAATCCGCCCAGCGATGTCTGTTGTATCGATCCTCCGGCGCGCCTCGGCGAGATTTCCGAACATGACCTCATTCCAACACTCATCCCGCATGTGCACATTGAAGCTTTTTACAAAGGCGTCCTGCATCGCTTTGCCCGTCGCCCCTCTTCCCGATTGAGCCGGAACGGTAATCCCCCCGAAATTTAGGGGCGTTTGAAAGTAGAATTTTCTCGAAAGATAAAAGAGGAGATTCTGATGAAGAAATCGAAATACAGCGACGCTCAGATCATGAGTATTTTGAAACAGGCCGAAGGCGGTGTGCCGGTTGCGGATCTGTGCCGTGAGCATGGGATGAGTTCGGCGAGCTTTTACAAATGGCGCTCGAAGTATGGCGGCATGGATGCGAGCCTGATGGCGCGGATGAAAGAGCTCGACGAGGAAAACAAGCGCCTCAAGCGCATGTATGCCGAGAAGAGCATGCAAAACGACCTGTTGAAGGAAGCGCTTGGAAAAAAGTGGTAAGGCCGTCTCAACGCAGAGAGATGGCCGAGTGGGCGGTTCGGCACCGGTCCGTCAGCATTGCTTTGGCCTGCCGAGCATTCAGCATCAGTGAGACGTGCTATCGATATCAGCCGACGCTCAGAGCTGAGAACGAGCTGATCGCCGATTGGCTTGTCGCGCTGACAACGGCCAAGAGGAGTTGGGGGTTTGGTCTGTGCTTTTTGCATCTGCGGAACGTCAAAGGTTTTGGCTGGAACCACAAA
>NZ_LRUC01000028.1 GCF_001550095.1 Celeribacter ethanolicus
AATGCAGCCTTTGGGCGGCGCCCGGAAAGCTATGGCCATGTTCAATGCTCGGATCGCTAAGTCGCGTTTCATGCGATTGCTGACTGCCCAGCCGATCACCCGCCGAGAATGCAGGTCAAGAATAACAGCCAGGTAGAGCCATCCTTCTCGCGTCCAGACATAGCTGATGTCGCCCGCCCACTTCTGGTTCGGTTGATCGGCGTGGAAGTCCCGGTTCAGCAGGTTTGGCCCGATGTTGAACGCATGGTTGCTGTCCGTCGTGACCTTGTATTTCTTCGATCTTTCGACCCGGATGCCGTTCTCGCGCATCAAGCGGCCCACACGGCGATGACCGACGTCCAGACCGATCTCCTTCAACTCTTCGGTCATTCGCGGCCTGCCGTAGCTACCAAGGCTCAGGCGGGACTGTTCTTTGATGTGTGCAAGCGTGACCATATCAGATCGTTGTCTGCGACTGGCAGGGCGACTACGGAAGGCCCGCAAGCCACGTGTGCTGACGCCAACGACACTGCATAAACGGTTGGCTGGAAAATGGTTCCTGTGTTCCTCGACAAACCTAAATCTCATTGCTTTAGGCCCGCGAAGAACTGGGTGGCCTTTTTTAGGATTTCCCTCTCCTCCTTGAGAAGCCGGATCTCTCGTCGAAGCCGCTCATTCTCTTTGGCGAGGTCTAAATCCTCTTGTGAAACCACCTTCGTGTCTCGGTGTGCTGTGATCCATTTGTTCAGCGTCGACATGCCAACGCCCAGATCATCAGCCACCTGCTTGCGCGTCAACCCGCTGGTCAGCGCAATACGCACTGCATCTTGGCGAAATTCGTCCGTCCGTTTCAGTCCCATAGTCAGTCTCCTTTGTTCCAGTAAAGGCTATCAAAGGAGCGGCATCAAACCGTGACACGTCCAGTGCGCCGGGTCACGAAGGAAGGCGTCCTATACCATTTCTACGCTTGGCGGGGCGGTCCGAAGTTTTGGGTGTCAAGGGAACGGGAACCTCGCGATCCGGGATTTTCGTTGGCCTATGCTGAGGTAATGAAAAAGCACCAGCCTTCCGAGTACATGACATCGCACATGGTTGATGACTTCTTGGGCAGCACTGCTATGCCCAAGGGGGAGCGCACGAAACAAGATTACCGAAAATGGGCCTTGCGTTTTGCTAATGAGTTTGAAGAAGACCCCGCCAAACTATGGGAAGATCCAAGATCGCGGGGAGAGCTGAACGAGTGGCGTGCTCAGTGGAAAAATTCGCCGAAGCAGCATGACTATGCGGGCACTGTCGCCGTGCGAATTTTGAATTGGGCGCGGGGTGAAGGGAAGATCTCAGCCCACTACTGTGACCGATTGCACCGTATCTACAGTGTTGATCGAGCCGAAATTGTTTGGACCGACGCCGACCGCTATACTTTCTTGGCAGTTGCTCCAGAGTGGGTGGGGCGGGTTTTGACGCTTGCTTGCGAAACCGGCCTGCGACCAGCTGGCCTAGTTCGTCTCACGCGCGGCAATCTGGAGCAGTTTGATGGCTTGGAGCGGTTCAGGGTGCGGACACAAAAGCGTGGCCGGATCGCGCACATCCCGGTTACGCCTGAGCTGCGTAAGCTGATTGACGCGACGCCTTCTAACCAGTTTGTGCTACTCGTGAACGATCGAGGCAGTCCTTTGAAGGCCGTTTCAGCCAGTCGTGCAATTGCTCGCTATCGTGAGCGCATCAAGCAACAACTGAGTGATCCATCGCTTCGTTTACAAGATACACGTGGAACGGCCGCCACGCGGCTTCTCCGTGCCGGCTTGGCACTCAATCAGATTGCCAATCATATGGGGTGGTCGCTGCGTTATGCGGCGTCCGTAATCGAGCACTATGCCGCTGTTTCACCATCAGAAAGCGCCGAGGTTTTGGAGCTTCTGGGCCGGGAGAAGCGGCGTCGCGAGGGCAAAACTGTAAACGCAAATGTAAACGCCCACTAGCGGGCAAAATGCGGAGGACGTTAAGTGTTTGAAAATAAATGGAGGCGAGTACCGGAATCGAACCGGTGTACACGGATTTGCAATCCGCTGCGTCACCACTCCGCCAACTCGCCGAAATGGGTGAGGCGGTGTCTATACCATGGCGTCGGGCTGTGCAAGAGGCGCTTCTCCTTGTGCTCCGCATATTTTGTTCCGTGGTGTCAGAACTCAATAGAAACGCAGATCTGAGCGGCGATCGGCTGGCTCAGTCAGAGGAGGCCCGGGCGTTTCCCTGTGGTCGTCTGGGCTGGCTTCGATCCTTTCATATGCCGCTTATCTTTCCAGCAGTGCGAAGGGCACCAGACGTGGTGGTTTTGCGGAGGAGCGATATGGGATGCTTGCAGTATAGTACCGGATGCCCGTCAGGTCGATCGGGGTGGGGAACCCCATGGAAGTCAGCAGAGTTCTTGCGTCTTCGTCATTTTGGGTCTCCATCAGGACGAAATTGTGCGGAGCCTTGAGTGGTGCTGTTCCGGGACTGGGTGCATCCCAGTCGGGGCGGATCAGGGCCAGGTTTCCCGTGTAAAAATAGGTTTTCCCGAACATGGTGATGGCTTGGGTCTTTGGTGCGCTGTCTTCGATGGCCTTCGCGAGGCGCTCCATGTCCAATGCGTTGCCGGTTGTGCCGCTCAACCTGTTGGCGGCCATGGCGGTGAGTGTCAGGGAGGCAACCGCAACAGTCACCAGAAGAATGAACGCTTCCGCGCGTTCCCCGGATTTTCCCAGTGCCCATATGAACATGGCGATGCTGATTGGGATGTAGGATGGGAGGAGCCAGCGGGCCTGAAACGATTGGGTGTTGAGGGCCGAAGCCAGACTGCCGCTCACCGCCATGCCGATGAGCCCGGTGAGCAAGAGCCATTGGACGATTTGTCCGGCGGGGAAGGGTGAATTCTGTGTGGAGTGAGCGGGCACGCGGGTGATGACCCGTGCCATGCCCAGAACGATCACGGGGAAAATGAGCGCCAGAAAGCTCTGCTCTGAAAACGCGAGAAGTCCTGCGAAGGGGCCTGCCTCTGGAGAGTGGAGCTTGTGACTGGAGGCAAGTGACAGGTTTGGATGGGTGACGGACCAGAAATACGGCGCGGCGAGAAGCAGGCTTGCGATTGCGATGGACAAGACCATTTGTGGGCGGAAAATGGCGCTGCGCAGATGTCTTATGGAAAGCGCACCCAGGCCGAGTGTGCCGGCAAATAGCCAAAAGTTGTATTTGCTGAGACCGCCGGCCGCGATTGCGAGGCCGAGCGCGGCCCAGTGGCCTTTTTTTGGTCGGACGATGAGCCTTGATAAAATGTTGAGGCAGATTGCCATGGTGGCGAACAGCGCGATGCTGTGTGTGCCGGCGCGTTGACTTTCCCAGAACATGTTAGGCAACAGAAACGCACCAAGTGTCCCGAACAGGGCAAGGCGATCGGGGAGGAGGCGTTTCAGGGCGTCGAACAATGCAATGTAGAACGTGGCCAGGAGCAGGTTCTTGACAATGGTGAGAGCGAATGTGTTCGTCCCGAAAAGGCAGAAGCTGATCGCTTGGAGCCAGTTGTAGAGCGGAAGTTGTGGGCCATACCCAAGGTGAAACCCTTGGGCCATGATGATCATTTCTGCCTCATCACGTTCGAGATTTCCTCCGACACAGCTTCGTATCACGGTGTGCGCCGCGAAATAGAGGAGGATTATGGCGTTAAAGTTTTTGCAGAAAGATTTTGTCATGAACATCTTTGGCGCAGTTGGGCCAATTGCTTTTGGTAAAATAACAGGCGGGGTAATGCAGGGCGAAGCTAAGGGCGAGGCTCGTGCATGTACAGGTGTTTTGCGTTGAGAACCTGTCATGACGTATGAATTATATGTCGGAAACCGTGAGAGCAGAGCCGCTCCGGAGCGTCGTCGGGGTTTCAGGGAGGCGTGTTTCGGGCAGGATTGAGGTCAGACACTGTGCAACCGCCATTCACGCGATTTCGCGAATGCATTGGGATGTTGCCCCGACCGCAGGCTTGTGGCAAAACGGCGCGGACACGTCCTTGAACGAAAGAGTTCAGCCCATGGCAAACTTCACCCAGCTCCGTACCACGATGGTCGACACCCAGGTTCGCCCCTCCGATGTGACCAAATTCCCCATCATCGAGGCGATGCTCACCGTGCCGCGTGAGAATTTCGTCCCCGCCGGCAAACGCGAGGCGGCCTATGTGGGCGAGCATGTCGGTCTCGGGCAGGGCCGCGTGGTGCTCGATCCTCGGGTTCTTGCGAAGATGCTCGATGTGCTGAACATTCAAAACGACGAGCTGGTGCTCGATCTGGGCTGCGGGCTCGGCTATTCCTCCGCAGTGATCGCGCGCATGGCACAGGCCGTGGTCGCGGTCGAGGAAGATGCGGATCTGGCCAAGGAGGCCGCGGCGGCCCTGTCCGAGAACGGTTCCGACAACGTGATCCTCGAAACCGGCCCGATCGCCGGGGGCGCGGCCCAGCATGGGCCCTACGATGCTGTGATCCTGCAAGGCGGGGTTGAGGAAATGCCTGAGGCCATTCTGTCGCAGGTGAAGGAAAATGGCCGCATCTGTGCTATTTTTCTCGACGGAGCCCTTGGCATTGTGCGTATTGGGTACAAAATAGACGGCGAAATCACATGGCGCATGGTGTTCAACGCCACGGCACCGATCCTTCCGGGATTTGAAAAACGCGCGGAATTCGCGCTCTGATGCAGAACGTGCGATAGGCCGGGATGGCCCCGGCGTTCGAAGATAACAAAGGGGCATAAAGCCAATGAGCATGAGCAGACATTTGAAGAAGACGCTTTTCGCCGGTGTTGCGGCGTTGGGCATGATGACATCGCCGGCGGCGTCCTGGGCGGAAACGCTCGGAGATGCGCTGGCCTCGGCCTATAAGAACTCGGGCCTCCTGGAACAGAACCGTGCCACTTTGCGGGCCGCCGACGAAGGTGTGGCTTCGGCGCTCTCCGCTCTGCGTCCGATGCTGTCCTATTCCTATCAGTTGAGCAAGCAGAAGTCCTATGCTGCGACGCAAACCACCCAGGCCGACGCCTGGAGCGGCTTGAGCGATACGCTGTCTTTCGTGGCCTCGATGGACATCTATACGTTCGGGCGTAACAAGCTGTCGATGGATGTGCAGAAGGAAGTGGTGCTTGCGACCCGCGCGGCGTTGGTCAATGTCGAGCAGACCGTTCTGGCGAATGCGGTCGACGCTTACATGGGCGTGCGCGAGGCTCAGGCTCTCGTCAACCTTCGGCAAAGCGCTGTGCGCCTGAACCAGCAGAACCTCAAGGCCGCTCAGGACCGGTTTGACGTGGGTGAGATCACCCGCACCGAAGTGGCGCAATACGAAGCGCAGCTTGCCTCCGTCCGGGCCGATCTGGCATCGGCACAAGGTGAACTTTCCGCCGCGCGTGAGGCTTATAAAGTGGCCGTCGGGCATTACCCGCAGTCCCTGTCGACACCGCCGAACATCAAACTGCCGGTTGCATCCCTCGATGCGGCCGTGACGACCGCGAAACAGCGCCACCCTGGCATCATCGGGCTGCAACATCAGGTGGCGGCGCAGGATCTTGCCGTGACCATCGCAGAGCGTAACATGTTGCCGACCGTCTCCGGTTCGGTGACGCAAAGCTACAGCGACACGAATTCCGACAAGGATACGACGTCCGTGGGCGTGGGCATCTCCGGCGTGATCTATCAGGGGGGCGCAATCGCCTCCGGTGTGCGTGGTGCCATCGCCGATCGTGATGCGGTCCGTGCCGAGCTGTTGCAGACCTCCCGCGAAATCGAACAGGGTGTGCGTACCAACTGGGCGATGCTCTCGGTCTATGCGGCTGCGGAAGAAGCGTCCAACGCCTATGTGAAAGCCCAGCGTGTCGCCTATAACGGTGTGAAGGAAGAGGCCGATCTCGGCGCGTCCACCACGCTGGATGTGCTGAGCGCGGAACAGGATCTTCTGGACGCACAGGTCTCCGCCATCCAGGCCCGGATCGCCCGTGAAACCCAGGCCTATTCCGTGCTGCAGTCGCTGGGCATGCTGACCGTCGATCAGCTCAAGCTGAACGTGCCGGTCTACGATCCGGCGGCCTATTACAACGCGGTGAAAAACGCGCCGACCAGCTATGTCAGCCCGCAGGGTGAAAAGCTCGACCGCGTGCTGCAAGGGCTGATGAAACAGCAAGGCCAGTAAGCCCGAGACCTGCATTTGAACCCCGTGCGGAGATCGCGCGGGGTTTTTGCATGTTTGCGGTGGAGCGATGGAAACGCGCGGCGTTTTAACGATCTATTGTGTGTCCGCGCGAAGCTGGCTACCATTGAGGGTATGTAGGACGGGGCAGGAGTCGGCATGTCCGATGCGATGACAAATACCGAAGCGGATGAGGTGTTGGCCTCGATCCGTCGGCTGGTGGCGGAGACCCATGGTCATCGGCCCGCGCCGGTGTCCGCGCCAATACCCTCTCGCGTCTCGCCCTTGGAAGCACAGGACGCCCCCCCTGCTGAGCCGCAGGCCGACCCCGTCGCAGAGGCGCTGGTCTTGACCCCCGATTTTCGCGTGCGCCAGACCTCTGCGCCAGACGCGGTGGCTCAGGAGCCTCTGGTGCTTGAAACACCTGTGACGGTGGAAATGGCTGCCGAGCCGTTGATCCTCTCGCCCGATCTTGCCGTGCATGTGCCGGAGATTGAGGCAGCGGTGGCGCCGGAGGCCGATACCCCGACGCTCGAAACCCTGATCGCCGAAGAGGTGCAGGCACAGGCCCTGCAAGCCGGGAAAGTCGACGACAATGCGGCGCAGAGCGACTGGGCGGAGGCGCTGGACGATACCCCCGATGCGGAAGCCGCCCGTCATGTCGCGCGTCTGACGCTCGAACAACGCATTGCCGAGCTCGAGGCCGCCGTGGGCGCGCAGGGCTTCGACTGGGAACCCGACGGCTCGGAGGATCTCGAGGCGGAAATGCCACGCGAAATGCCGCGTGGTTTCACCGAACCCGGTGCTAGGGTGCTGCATTTCCGTGCCCGTGAGGCGCCGCCCTTCACGGAGGCGCCGGCCCGCGACTTTGTCAGCGATGCTCCGGTGTCCGGGCAACCGAGCGCGAATGACCAGACCCGGGACATGCCGGCGAACGAGCGGGTGGGGGACAAGGATGACGCTGCGATGAGCCAGAGCGAAGAGACGAACCCGGTGTCCGAAACGGATCGCGATGCCATCGCCGATGCCGAGGTGATCGAGGAAACCCCTGCGCCGCAGATCGGGGAGGCGCGCGAAGCTCCTGAGATTGAAACCCCGGAGGTCGAAGACCTCGGGGCCACGCCGGAAGTGGCGCATGATCCCGATCCGAGCCTCGAGGAAGAGTTGGCGCTCGCGGGCTATGCCGATGAGGACATCATGGATGAGGAAGCGCTGCGCGATCTCGTGGCGCAGGTCATTCGCGAAGAGCTTCAGGGCGAGCTGGGCCAGCGTATCACCTCCAACGTCCGCCGTCTCGTGCGCCGCGAGGTGCAGCGCGCACTCACCCTGCGCGAGTTCGAGTAAGTTCCCCAGCCCTCACGGCTCTTTCGCCAGAGCATAAAGCGCATCCAGGTCCAGATGGGCCTCGAGATGATCTGCCAGAAGGTCGAGCGTCTCTTCAACCCCGGTGTCGAAATCCGTCATGCCGCCCGAGAGGCCGAACCGTTCGAGATACGCGGCACGAAAAGAATCCGATCTGAACAGCCCGTGCAGGTAACAGCCGCGCACCCGCCCGTCCGGGCTTTGCGCCCCCTCGGGTCGGCCTTCGAGGGTGAGCCAGGCGCGTTCCATATCCGCCCCGTCCGTGCGCCCGATGTGGATCTCATAGGCCCTGACCTCGGTGCCGGACGCCAGATCGGTCGCCGTCACCTCCGCCAGCCGCTTGTCGCCCTGCATCCGGGTGCCGACCTCCAGAAGCCCAAGCGCCGCGTGCCGACCGGGGTGCCCCTCGATGCCGTCGGGATCGTCGATCCACTGCCCAAGTATCTGATAGCCACCGCAAATCCCCAAAACATGGCCTCCACGCCGCAGATGCGCCGCGAGGTCGATGTCCCAGCCCTGATCGCGGAAAAATTTCAGGTCGCCGATGGTCGATTTCGTCCCCGGGATCAGCACGAGATCGGCATCGCCCGGCAGCGCGCGCCCCGGCTCGACAATCTCCACCGTCACATCCGGCTCGGCGGCCAGCGGGTCGAGATCGTCGAAGTTGGCAATCCGCGAAAGTTTCGGCACGGCGATTTTCACCCGCCCGTCGCCGCGTGAGGCGATGTCCATCACATCCTCGGCAGGCAGGCGATGGGCGTCCTGAAACCACGGCACCGTGCCGAGATCGACCCAGCCGGTGCGCCGGGCAATCTCTTTCGACCCTTCGGCAAACAGGCTCACATCGCCGCGGAATTTGTTGACGGCAAACGCTTTGATCCGGTCGCGGTCCTCCGGCGGCAACACCGCTTGCGTGCCGACCAGTTGCGCGATCACGCCACCCCGGTCGATGTCGCCGACCAGGACGACCGGCACGCCCGCCGCCTCGGCAAAGCCCATATTGGCAATGTCGCCCCGGCGCAGGTTGATCTCCGCCGGGCTGCCCGCGCCCTCGATCACCATGAGATCGACACCGGAGGCCAGCCGGTGAAAACTTTCGAGCACCTTCGGCATCAGATTGGGCTTTTCCTTGCCGTAATCGCGGGCCCTGAGCGTGCCGACGCGTTGCCCCTGCACAATCACCTGCGCCCCCTGATCGCTTTCGGGTTTCAGAAGCACGGGGTTCATGTCCGTATGTGGCCGCAGCCCACAGGCCCGCGCCTGAAGCGCCTGCGCCCGCCCGATCTCGCCGCCGTCTGCGGTCACCGCGGCATTGTTCGACATGTTCTGCGGTTTGAACGGTGCGACCTTGAGACCCCGTCGGGTGAAGGCGCGCGCAATCCCCGCCACAAGCATGGATTTCCCGACATTCGAGCCCGCCCCCTGGATCATGATCGCCTTGGCCATGCCGTCCTCTCTTTTCTGCCGCGCGTCCTGAGTAGTGAAGCGGCCTTGAAGAGGGAAGGGGTTTTCTGATGGCACAAATACTCATGCCGCGGCAGCAAAACAAATCGGCAAAAGAAAAGACGCGCCAGCGAGCAGCATGGCGCGTCTTCTTCAAAATGGCAGAAACGGCGGCGCTTATGCGGCTTCCGCAGCCTCCTGGGCGTGACGGCGTTCGCTTTCCTCGCGCGACAGCGCGACGGAGGTACGGATGCCTTTGGAGACGAATTCCATCAGACCGGAAACGACGCGCTCACACGGGTCGATACCGGCACAGGACAGAACCTCACGGCCATCGCGAGACCGCGCCCAGCGGGCGATCTGTTCCGGGCCGTTGCCATATTTCTTGTCATCGGCAATCGCATCATCGAGCGCAGCCAGCACAACCGCAGCAAACAGCTTGCGGGCGCGTTGTCCTTGCTCGTAATTGAATGCGGTGCCATCCACGAACTCAGCCATGGTTTTTCCTTGTTTTATTGCTCTTGTCTTTCTGGCGTGCAGCGCCTTATGACAGGTTTGTGTCGATTCGGGTACGCCTGATTTGCATATCTCCTATGCGTTCACGGCATGGTGAGTGCTGGTCCGTCACCTGTTCCGAAATCTCCGCCTCCTATCGCGCCACGTGTCAGCATGCTTGTCAGCCAGCGACTCGCCAGATATAGGGTGCGCTGATCCATCTTCAACCAATCGCGTATAGTCAAATGCCCAAAATCAACGGTAACGAAATCCGCCCCGGCAACGTGCTGGAGCATGACGGGGGCCTCTGGGCCGCTGTGAAAGTCGATCACGTCAAGCCCGGCAAGGGCGGTGCCTTCGCTCAGGTCGAGCTGAAGAACCTGCGCGATGGTCGCAAACTCAACGAACGTTTCCGCTCCGCGGACAAGGTCGAGCGCGTGCGTCTCGAACAGAAGGACATGCAGTTCCTCTACGAGAGCGACGGTCTCCTGCACATCATGGACACCGAGACCTACGAACAGGTCACGATCCCGGCCGACATCCTCGGCGAACGTCGCCCGTTCCTTCAGGACGGCATGACCATCGTCGTGGAATTCCACGAGGCCGAGGCGCTGAACGCGACCCTGCCGCAAAAAGTCATTTGCAAGATCGTCGACACCGAGCCGGTCGTCAAAGGCCAGACCGCCGCGAACTCCTTCAAACCGGCGATCCTCGACAATGGCGTGCGCGTCATGGTTCCGCCGTTTGTCGGCACCGACGAGGACATCGTGGTGAACACCGAGACGATGGAATACTCGGAGCGTGCATAACGCTCCGAAGTGTCTTCAATACAGTTGAAAATCAAAGCCGCTCTCTTGAGAGCGGCTTTGTTCATTCAGAGATGACGCGATTTCAGCCCGCGCGCAGCCCGAGGATCTTGCGCGCCTGCGACGGCGTCGCAATCGGGCGGCCATAGCGTTGCGCGGCATTCACGGCCAGTTCCACCAGAGCGGCGTTCGACGGCGCGAGCGTGGTTTTGTCGAGGCGGATGTTGTCCTCCAGCCCGGTGCGCAGATGCCCGCCTGCCGCCGCCGCCCAGTCGTTGAGGTCGCGCTGATGCCGACCGATCCCGGCGGCGCACCACGGAATATCGTCGCCAAACAGGTATTTCACCGTCTCGACATAGAAATCGAACACGCGTTTCTCGGCAGGCATGGCGTTTTTCACGCCCATGACGAATTGCACATAGGGCCGCGCCCCGATCTGGGCGCGTTCCATCATCTCATGCGCCTTGTAGATATGCGACAGATCGAAAGCCTCGATCTCCGGCTTCACGCCATAGGTTTTCATCTCGGAGGCGAGCCAGTCGACGAGATCCGGCGGGTTCTCATAGACCCGGGTCGGGAAGTTGTTCGAGCCGACCGAGAGCGACGCCATCGGCGGGCGCAGGTGCAGCATGCCACCACGCGCCTGACCGGCACCGGAGCGGCCGCCGGTGGAGAGTTGCACGATCATGCCGGGGCAGTGGAGCTGAATGCCCTCCATCAACCGCGCAAACCGCTCCGGATCGGAGGTCGGTTTGCCCGCGTCGTCACGGACATGGCAATGCGCAATGCTGGCCCCGGCCTCATAGGCCGCGTGCGTGCTCTCGATTTGTTCCGTGATGGTGATCGGCACGGCGGGGTTGTCCGCCTTCGTGGGCAGCGAGCCGGTGATCGCCACACAAATGATACAGGGTTTGCCCGCGACATCGCTCATGATCGCCTCTTCCTTTCCATATGACGGCCCCGAAACGGTGGCCTGCAAATCGCCTCCCAAACGGCGGATGAGGGTATCATGCCGCCGCCTGAGCGGATTGAACAGAAAAGAGTTTTCGATTCAGTTAAACGGTGAGCGTGGCATCACCGGCCCTGAGCACGCCCTTGGCGCGGTCGAACCGCAGATAGGCGATGGCGCGCCCGCCCGACTGGGTGAAAAGCGTGCCGGCGGTCTTGCCGTCCTCGGTGACGATCTCTGTGCCGACAGGCGCGTGGCCTTCAATGTCGACGGTCGTGAGCCCCTTGCGCAGCTCGGTCTTGTGCTTCATCCGCGCGGTGACTTCCTGACCGACATAACAGCCCTTCTTGAAATCGACGCCGTGCAGCCGCTCGAACCCGGCCTCAAGGATGAACGTATCGGGCGTCAGTTCCGCGCCGAATTCGGGGATGCAGAGCGCCACACGGATCGCGTCCCAATCGGCCTCGACCGAAGGCCGCCCGTCATAGGCGCGCCAGCCCATCTCAGGGGCGCGCGGGTCCTGAAACGCGCCTTCGGGGGCAGGGCCGGGACCCCGCGACACCGGGCGATCCGTCAGCGCAAGCGCCACCTTGGCGCGGAGTTTGTACATTGTGAGCCGCTTCATAAGCATCTCGGCTTGGGAGGCGGGCACGTCCATCAGGATCGCCTCGCCTCCGGGCACCAAAAAGAAATCGACGATGAATTTGCCCTGCGGCGTCAGAAGGGCCGCGTAAACCGCGCCGTCCTCAAGACGCTTCACATCGTTGGTGATCAGCCCCTGAAGGAAATGCAGCCGGTCTTCGCCGGTGATTTCAATGACTTTCCTGTCGTTTTCCGTCGCCACTGTGTCGCCCCTGCACTTTCTCGCCTTGTGCCTCTTCATATAGGAAGGGGAAACCAAACGAAAAGCTGCAACCTTGCCGGACCCCCTATGCGCGCGCCGATTTCCGTCATCATCCCGACCCTGAATGCCACCCCCGGTTTGCGCGAGACGATGCTGTCCCTGATGGAGGGGCTGGACGCCGGGTTGGTGCGCGAATTGATCCTGACGGATGGCGGATCGACGGACGGGGTGGAGAAGATGGCCGATTTCGTCGGGGCCGAACTGGTGATCGGCGAGGCCGGGCGGGGCAGGCAGCTCAAACGCGGAGCGGAGCGGGCCGAGGGCGACTGGCTTTTGGTGCTGCATGCCGACACATGGATGCCCGAAGGCTGGGCCGAGGCGGTGGTGCAGCATCTTGCGACATCCTACGACAAGGCGCTGGTGTTTTCGCTGTCCTTTCGTGACGCCAAAGGCTTTTGGCCGAAGATGACGGCGGGCTGGGCCAATCTGCGTACCAAACGCTTCGATCTGCCCTATGGCGATCAGGCTTTGCTGATCTCGCGTGAGCTGTACGACGAAACCGGCGGCTATGCCGATATGCCCCTGATGGAGGACGTCGATCTCGCCCGCCGCCTCAAGGGCAAGATCGTGCTTAGTCCTTTGCGCGTCCGAACAGACCCATCACGTTACCGAACATCCGGCTGGTGGCGCCAAGGAGCCCGGAACCTTTTCCGTCTTCTCCGTTTTCGCCTCGGGGCCGACCCCGCGACGCTTTCACGGGGCTACCGTCGATGACCGTGCGCCCGTCGGAATATTGCAGCCGGTAAAGATCGGCATACAAGCCGCCGCGCGCCAGCAATTCCTCATGCGTGCCTTCGTCCACCACGCGGCCCTTGTCCATCACCACGATCTTGTCGGCATTCTTGATGGTCGAAAGCCGGTGCGCGATCACCAGGGTGGTGCGCCCTTCCGAAAGCTTCTCAAGCGCTTCCTGAACGATCTTCTCCGATTGTGCATCGAGCGCCGAGGTCGCCTCGTCCAAGAGCAGAACCGGACGGTCGCGCAACACGGCGCGGGCGATGGCCACACGCTGCCGCTGCCCGCCCGAAAGCCCGGAGCCACGCGGCCCCACCGGCGTGTCGAGCCCGTGGTCGAGTTGGGCGGCGAAATCGGCGACATGGGCGGTGGTCAGCGCGGCCTTGAGTTTGGCCTCATCGGCTTCGGCCCCCATCAGCACGTTGTCGCGCAGGCTCTCGTCGAACAGAAGCGCGTCCTGCGAGACCACCGAATACAGCCCGCGCAGGGTCTTCAGATCGAGCGCGGTCGTGGGCACGCCGCCGATGGTGATCTTGCCGGTCACCGGATCGGCAAGCCGCGTCATCAGGTGGAACACCGTGGATTTGCCCGCGCCCGAGGCGCCCACGAGCGCCGTGGTCTTGCCCGCCTCCGCCGTGAAGGTGGTGCCGCGCAGCACCGGGCTGTCGGCATAGGCGAAGCCGACATTCTCGAACCGGATATCGGCACGCGACGGTGGTACCGGCAGGGCGGTGGGCTGAGCCGGAGAGGTGATCTCCGGGCGCTCCTCGAAAATGGCATAGATGCGCTCAAGGGACGCGCGCGCCGCCTGCCAAACGCCGGAGACGTTGCCCAGCCGACGGAGCGGTTCGAACACCAAAGCCATGGCGGTGAAGAACGACATGAATTCGCCGACGGTCTTGGTGCCTTCGATGATCTGATGACCGCCGTAAAGCAGCACGCCAAAGAACCCGAGCCCCGCCACGAGGTCCATCAGCGCGGGAATGCCCGCCTGACCGGCCTCGGATTTGATCTGGGCGCGGACCATCTGGGAAATTTCGTCGTGGAACCGACCGGCTTCGCGCTTTTCCGTGCCCGAGAGCTTGATCGTCGTGGCGCCGTGGAAAATCTCGTCGAGCCGGGTCGACACCCGTGCTGAGGCGACCCGGGCGATCCGCGTGGTGCGCCGCACCAGCTTTTGCAACATAGTCACCGGCACCGCCAGAAGCGGCGTGCCCGCCACCGCAATGAGGGTCCAGCGCCAGTCTACTGTGATCGCCACGGCAAGCAGCGACACGAGCGAGATGATGTCGCGGGCGACCACGGCCAGGATCGTGCCCCAGACGGTCGCCGCCGCCGAGGAATCGCCCCGCGTGCGTTCGATCAGCGTGCCGGGCGAATTGTCCTGAAAGAACTTGCCGTCGAGCGTCAGCATATGCGCCACGAGATCGCCCTGAAGCGCCGCTGCCACCTTTTGCCCGACGCGTGACATGATCACGCGCTGCCCGAAAGACGCCACGGCGCGCAGGCTGAACACGCCGAACACCGCCAGCGCCACCCAGAGCACCGCGCTCGATTGTCCGGCGACCAGAACCTTGTCGAACATTGGCTTGATCAGATAGGACAGCGCACCCAGCATCGCGCCTTCAGTCGACATCAGCAGGATCGCGATGAAGACATAGCCGAGATAGGGCTTGAGATAGCCCCGCCACAGCCAGGAAATCAGCTTCAGCGACGGAATCTCGGGGATATGGTGCTGTGGAATGGGTTTCATGGGAAGGACCGGAAGGTTTTGAATTCTCGGGCGGCTTCGCGGTCGTAACGCGTCAGGAACCACTCGCGGATCGGCATCGGGCCATGGGCTTCGACGTCCTTTTCATACATCCCGAGGATGTAATCGAGAACCCCGGTCTTGGTGCTCTTCAGATGCATGAACCGCGGCGACAGCATCTTTTTCGCGTCCTTGATCGAGGCGCCTTCGCAATGCAGAAGATAGAGCGCCGCCGCCATCCCCGCCCGGTCTGCGCCGGATTTGCAATGGATCAGAAAGGGTTTTTCGAGCGAGGCCAGAATGTCGATCTGTTCGACATAATCCGCGCCCCTGAGCGCCGTGCGCGCGCCCGCTTTCTTGGTGATGACAAGGCGAATGCCATGTTCCTCGCAGGCTTGGCGTTCCAGAAGCGTATAAGACACATCCTTGTCGCCCCGAAGCGACAGAATCGTCTTGATCCCCATTTTCGCATAGCGCGCGATGCGTTTCGGCGACGGCTGGTTCGACCGCCAGGCACCCGGTGCGAATTCATGGAGATTGGTCCAGATCCCGCGCAGGAAGGCATGGTCGAACAGATGGAAATGCCACATCGCCAGCCGCCTTGTGCGCGGCGTCGAGATGTCATTGCCAAAGGCGCCGACCTCGGCCCGTTCGAGTTTCTTGAACCCTTTTTTCAGCGTCTTGAACATACGGGACCGTTTCATCATGGATCGCGCCTCTTTAGCTTTCTTTCACCAATGGGGCAAGCGACGGGCTCTGCGCGGCTCGGAGCCATGCGCGGAGCCGCGCCGTTTTGCAAAGCCGCGCACCCGATGTGACGCGGCGCAGCATTGACCTGCGCCCGTGGGGGCGTTACCGCTTGGACCTCTTTTGCTTCGAGGTTTTCCATGTCACTTGCCAACGGTCGCCACTATCTCGCCATCCCCGGTCCCTCCGTGATCCCCGATCCGGTGTTGCAGGCGATGCACCGTCCGGCGCCGAACATCTACACCGGTGAGCTGGTCGAGCTGACCCATGGCCTCGTCCCCGATCTCAAGACCATCGCGGGCACCAAGGAACATGTGGCGATGTATATCACCAACGGCCACGGTCTCTGGGAAGCCTCGCTCACCAATATGATCTCCCGTGGCGACAAGGTGCTCGTCTGTCTCACCGGCAATTTCGGCCATGGCTGGGCCGATGTCGCCCGTCGCCTCGGCGCCAATGTCGAGACCATCGAATTCGGCAAGCACGCGCCCGTCGATCCGGCCCGTCTCGAAGAGGCTCTGCGCGCCGATAAATACCACAAGATCAAGGCGGTGATGACCGTTCATGTCGATACGGCCACCTCCGTGCGCAACGATGTCGCCGCCATGCGCAAAGCGATCGACGCCGCCGGTCACCCGGCCGTTTTCGCGGTCGATTGCATCGCCTCTCTGGGCTGCGACCGCTTCGAAATGGACAATTGGGGCGTCGACGTGATGATCGCCGCCTCGCAAAAAGGTCTGATGACCCCTCCGGGCATGGGCTTTGTCTGGTTTTCCGAGAAGGCCCGCGTGGCCGGGCAGGGCAACGATCTGCGCACGCCTTACTGGGACTGGGAAACCCGTGCCAAGCCGGTGCATCTCTACGAATATTTCGACGGCACGCCGCCGACCCATCACCTCTACGGTCTGCGTCAGGCGGTCGATATGATCCTCGATGAGGGGTTGGAAAATGTCTGGGAGCGTCACGCGACGCTGGCGCGCGCCTATTGGGCGGCGGTCGACACCTGGGGGCAGGGCGGCAACCTGCGCTTCAACATCGCGGAGCCGGAATATCGCTCGCATGCCGTGACCACGCTCAGCCTCGGCGGGCCGGACGGTACGCGTCTCCGGGAATGGATGACTGAACATCTCGGCATCACTCTGGGGATTTCGCTGGGCTTCGGTGAGATCGGGTCGGAAGAGGCCGCGGGCTATTTCCGCATCGGTCACATGGGCCATATCAACGCGCATATGGTGCTGGGCATCATCGGCGCGATGGAAACCGCGTTCACAGCCCTGCAAATTCCGCATGGCACGGGGGCCTCGCGCGCCGCGGCAATGGTTCTGGCCGAGCGGGTCTGATCTTGCGCTCGACAGCCAAAACGACAAAGGCGCCCTTGGGCGCCTTTTCCTTTGGTCTTTGATTGAGGCGCGCCAGCTTAAAACTTTCAGCCCAGATCGGCCAGCGCCAGAGGCAGCCGTTCGGCAAACACCGCGATTTCTTCGGGCAAGCCGACAGAGACCCGGATACAGCGATCCAGCGGCGCAACGCCCGGCATCCGCACGAAGACGCCGCGCGCGGCGAGCGCCTTCACCAAAGCGCGGGCATAGTCCCCATCGCGACCGCAGTCCATGGTGACGAAATTGGTCGCGGAGGGCAGGGGCGTCAAACCGTTCAATTGTGCGATCCGTGCAAGTTCTGCACGCCCTTTGGCAACCCGTGCGACTGTTTGCATAAGGTAGTCCTGATCCGTCAGTGCCGCCAAAGCCCCCACTTGCGCCACGCGATTGACGCCGAAATGGTTGCGGATCTTGTCAAAGGCGGTGGCGATGTCGCGATGCGCGATCCCATAGCCGATCCGCGCACCTGCCATGCCATAAGCCTTTGAAAAGGTGCGGAACCGGATCACACGCTTGTCGGACGTGTCGAGCGCCGGACGCGTACCCTCCGGGGCAAATTCCGTATAGGCCTCGTCGAGGATCATCAGGCATCCCTCGGGCACCGCCTCAATCATCGCCTGCACGGTTTCGGCGGAGTGCACCGAAGCCATGGGATTGTTCGGATTGGACAAGTACACCAGTTTCGCCCCGACACCTTTGGCCTTGGCAATCAGGGCCTCCGGGTCTTCATGTTCGCCTTTATAGGGAATGGTATGAAGCACGCCGCCGAACCCCGCCACATGGTAGTTGAATGTCGGATAGGACCCCGCGGAGGTCACCACTGCATCGCCCGGCCCGACATAAAGCCGCACCAGATTGCCCAAGAGCCCGTCGATGCCCTCGCCAACCGTCACCTCCTCGGGTGCGATGCCAAGATGCGCGGCAATCGCAATCCGCAAATCGCGGTTCTCCGGCTCGCCGTATTTCCACACGCCACTCACACTCTCTGCCATCGCAGCACGCGCTTTGGGAGAAGGCCCAAAGGACAGCTCATTGGCCCCAAGCCGGGCCTCGAACGGCGCGCCGCGCAACTCTTCCATGCGTTCGGGCGCCACGAAAGGCACGGTGGAGGGCAGGCTTTGGGCGAGGGAGGTGAGGCGCGTGTCTGTCATGCGCTTCTCCTGCCTCAAAGAACACGCCTGCGCAAGCGCCGTAACGTCAGACCTGACCATGCATTTTCGCGCTGCTAGTTTCGTCTGAGGAGGACCTGCCATGACCGTCACGCTAACCATCGAAAACCACATCGCCCACCTGACCCTGAACCGCCCCGACAAGATGAACGCGGTGACCGAAGGTCTGATCGCCGATCTTCTGGCCCGTGTGGCGGAGATCGCCGCCTCGGACGCCCGTGTCGTGCTGCTCGCAGGCGCAGGCAAGGCGTTCTGCGCCGGGCTCGACACCTCGAATTTCCAACGCTTCATGACCGAGGATCTCGACGCGCTCGTGATGGAGCGTACCCATGGCGACGCCAACGCGTTTCAGGCCTTTTCGCTCGCGCTTCATGACCTGCCGATCCCGGTGATTGCCGCGATCCATGGCCCCTGTTTTGGCGCCGGGATGCAGCTTGCCATCGCCGCCGACATCCGCATCGCGTCCCCCGAGGCGCAACTGTCGATCATGGAGATGAAATGGGGCCTCGTGCCGGATATGGGCGGCATGGTGCTCTTCCCGCGGGTGCTGCGCTCCGATGTGCTGCGGCTGTTGACCTATACGAACGAGATCGTGCCCGCCGCGCGCGCCGCAGAGTTTGGCCTCGTCACAGAGATCGCCGAGGATGCCATGACCCGCGCGCTGGAGATCGCCACCACGATTGCGGGCAAAAGTCCCACCGCCATGCGGGCCGTCAAGCGGCTGATCGGTACAGCGGAAAGCTCGCATGACCGGGCGCATATTCTGATGGAGGAAAGCCGCGAACAACGCGCGCTGATCGGTACGCCGCATCAAATCGAAACCGTGATGGCCCAGATGCAAAAACGCCCGCCGGTCTACGACTGATCCGTCTCCTTTGCTGCTCTCAATACTCAAAACAAAAGGCCCGCCGATGTGGCGGGCCTTTTTTAAATCTTTTGAACCGGTTCAGCCAATCTCTCAGCCAATTTCGGAGAGACGCGCCAGAGCGGATTTGAGCTTGGCTTCTTCCTCTTCGCGCGCGGCGAGATTTTCCTGCGCCTCGGTCACAACCTCTTCCGGCGCGGAGGCCACGAAATTCGGGTTGTTCAACCGACCGCGCAGGCCCCCGAGTTCCTTGGCAAGCTTGCCGAGGGATTTTTCGAGCCGGGCTTTTTCTTCGGCGATGTCGATCACCCCTTCGAGCGGCAGGGCAAAGACGCCGCCCGCGACCGAAATGGTGATCGCGCCTTTCGGCATCGCGCCTTCGGATACGCTGTCGAGCCGCGCAAGTTTGAGGATCAGCGCTTCGTTGTTGGCGAAGGCGGTTTTGCCGGCCTCGTCCAACTCGACCTGCACCATCGGGATTTTCAGCCCCGCCGGCACATGCACTTCGGCCCGCGAGGAGCGGATTTGTTCCACCAGATCAATGACCCAGTTCATTTCCGCGCCCGCATCCGCGTCGATCAGATCGTCCGAAAGCTCCGGCCAGTCCGACAGCGCCAGCAGCGGACGCGCGCCATTGACCGTGCCCCAAAGTTCTTCGGTGATGAACGGCATGATCGGGTGCATCATGGCCAGCGCCTGATCCAGAACCCAGCCCATGGTTTGGCGCGTCTCGGCCAAGGTCGCCTCGTCCCCGTCGTAGAACAGCGGTTTCGAGAATTCGACATACCAGTCGCAGAACTTGCCCCAGACAAAAGCGTAAAGCGCGTTGGCCGCGTCGTTGAAGCGGTATTCCTCAAAGGCCTTGTCGACCTCGGCCAGCACCTTCACCGTTTCGCCGATGATCCATTTGTTCACCGTCGCGGTCGGCGTCGGCGTGACGCCCGGCGTATAGCCTTCGAACACGCCGTTCATCTCGGCAAAGCGCGCGGCGTTCCAGATTTTGGTGCCAAAGTTGCGGTAGCCTTTGATCCGGTCGACGGAAAGTTTCAGAACCCCGCCAATCGACGCCATCGACGCGTTGGTGAAGCGCAGCGCATCGGCGCCGTATTCGTCGATGATCTCCAGCGGGTCGATGACATTGCCCGTGGTTTTCGACATTTTCTTGCCCTTCTCGTCGCGGACGAGCTGGTGCAGGTAGACGGTGTGGAACGGCACTTCGTCCACCACCGCGAGCTGCATCATCATCATCCGGGCGACCCAGAAGAACAGGATGTCGAAACCGGTCACAAGGGCATCGGTCGGGAAATATTTCGACGTGCTCTCATCCCAGTTCGGCCAGCCGAGTGTGCCGATCGGCCAAAGCCCGGAGGAGAACCAGGTGTCGAGCACATCCGCGTCGCGCCACACCGGGTAGACCAGCTTGGTCGGGTCCTGTGTGACGTTGTACTGTGCGAGCGCGTTTGCGAAGACCTCATTGGCCTCCTGACGTGTCGCGACCTCGACCACGCGGCAGTGATTGAGCGGCGTCGGCAGATTGTCCATATCGGCGAAGAACTTGCCATGGACACCCTCGAAATCGGCGGCGCAGTGATGCACCGTCCCGCGATGCAGCATGCCGCCCTCGGTCAGAAGCCGGATCAGTTCCACCTCGTCCAGGGCGCCATCGCCCTCGTCATCGGTGAAATCCGGCGCGGAGAGGTCCAGCCCGTACCAGACCGGGATCTGGTGGCCCCACCAAAGCTGGCGAGAGATACACCACGGCTCGATATTCTCCAGCCAGTGGAAATAGGTCTTCTCGCCGCTTTCCGGCATGATTTTCGTCTTGCCGGTACGCACCGCATCAAGCGCCTTGCCAACGATTTTCTCCGCGTCCACGTACCACTGATCGGTCAGCATCGGCTCGATGACGACCTTGGAACGGTCGCCAAAGGGCTGCATGATTGGCTTGTCTTCGACATAGGGAACCGTCTCGGTCACCTCGGTCTCGGTGCCGTCTTCGTCTTTGACCTTCTTGGTGACGGTGGTCATCACCGCCAGACCTTCGTCGTTGATCTCCGAAATCACCGCTTTGCGCGCGTCGAACCGGTCGAGGCCCCGCAGGTGCTCGGGCACGAGGTTGATCGTGTCGACTTCGGTTTCGGTGAACGGTTTGCCCGCCAAAATCTCGGCGGCAAGGATCGCACTGTCTTCATAAGACAAGCCATCCGCGCGCATCGCGCCTTTGGTGTCCATCAGGCGATACATCGGCAAGCCGCCGCGTTTCGCGACCTGATAGTCGTTGAAATCATGCGCACCGGTGATTTTCACAGCCCCCGAACCGAAGGTCATATCCGGGTATTCGTCGGTGATGATCGGGATCAGGCGGCGGTGCTCTTTCGGGCCGACCGGAATTTCGCAGAGCTTGCCGACGATCGGCGCGTAGCGTTCGTCATCCGGATGTACAGCCACCGCGCCATCGCCCAGCATGGTCTCGGGCCGGGTCGTCGCAATCGAGATATAGTCGCGCTCCTCGGAGAAGGTGACGTTGCCGTCCTCGTCCTTCTCGACATAGGTATAGGTCTCGCCGCCCGCGAGCGGGTATTTGAAGTGCCACATATGGCCCGCCACTTCGATATTCTCGACTTCCAGATCGGAAATCGCCGTCTCGAAATGCGGGTCCCAGTTCACAAGGCGCTTGCCGCGATAGATGAGACCTTTCTCATACATATCGACGAAGACTTTGATCACCGCGTCATGGAAATTGCCTTCCTCGCCAGCGGGCGCACCCGGTGCACCGGACATGGTAAAGGCGTTGCGCGACCAGTCGCAGGACGAGCCCAGACGTTTCAACTGGTTGATGATGGTCGAGCCGTATTTGCCCTTCCATTCCCAAACTTTCTCAAGGAAGGCTTCGCGGCCCAGTTCGGCACGCGAGGGTTGCTGGGTCTTCGCCAGTTCCTTTTCGACCATGAGCTGGGTCGCGATGCCCGCATGGTCCTGACCCGGCTGCCAGAGCGTGTCGAACCCGCGCATCCGGTGCCAGCGGATCAGAATATCCTGAATCGTATTGTTGAACGCATGGCCGACGTGCAGCGCGCCAGTCACGTTCGGCGGCGGGATCATGATGGTGAAGGTCTCGTCGCGTTTCTTGTGGGCGCCGGCTTTGAAAGCCCCCGCCTTTTCCCATTCCGCATAGATGCGCGCTTCTGAATCCTGCGCGTCGAACGTCTTTTCCATGGCCATCGTGGTCTCTCGCTTCGTTCCGGTCCGGGCACGGGGAAAGGCCCCGCGCTCAAGGGTCCCGCGCTTTTACCCCGCAGGAGGTGAGAGGGAAAGGGAGAAACTCCCCACGTTTCCGAGAGAAAAACTGCCCGGAGCGGGCCAAATTGACGTGGTGTTAAGCCTTGCTGTGGCATCACATCTTCCGGACCCGAAAGGAGAACACGGGATGGGCGCCGCCTCCGCGCGATTGCAAAGACTGGCCGACCGGATGATCCGAAGCGGAATGCATCGCGGTGTGACGCTCTCGATGTTCGACCGGGACACCGGGCGGGAGGTGCATGTCGGCGCGGGCAATCTCGACAGCCGGACACCCTATTTCGCCACCGGTGTCACCAAGCTCTTCGTCACCGCGATCCTCCTGCAATTGCTGGAGGAGGAGAAAATCGACTTCGACATGCCTTTCGTGCATTATCTCGGCAATTGCGCCCATTGTTCCGAGCTGCATGTCAAGGACGGGGTCGACCGCACCGGCGAGGTGACGATCCGTCATCTGATGTCGCACACCTCGGGTTTCGGCGATTATTTCCTTTACCGCATGCACGCCCGCCGGTTGCGCCACGAAATTGCCGAGGGCATCGACGGCGCCTGGAACTTCGAAGAGGTGATCCAGCGCACCCGCTCGCACGGTGCGGTCGCGGCCCCCGGGGCCTCGAAACGTGCGATCTACACCGATACGAACTACCACCTTCTGGGCCGCGTCATCGAACAGATCGAGGGCAAAAGTTTCGCCCAGGTCGTCCAGACCCGCGTCGCCGAACGTCTGGGGCTGAGCTCGACCTATATCTATTGCGACCCCGCCGACCGTCATCCGATGCCGCCCCTGTCGCGCCGCATGCAGGTCCATGTGCCGCGCACCATGACCTCGTTTCAGGCCGACAGCGGCCTCGTCACCACCTCGCGCGAGTCGCTGATCTTCGCGCGCGGGTTTTTCGAGGGCTACCTCTTCGACAAACGGGTTCTGCCACGGCTCTACACCTGGCGCCCGATGTTCTTTCCCGCCGAATTCGGCACCGGCATCATGAAGGTGCAGGCACCGTGGTGGCTGCATCTGCCTTATCGCATGACCTTCCTGCCGCAACGTGTCCTGCACAAGCCGCCGCGTCTCATCGGGCATTTCGGTTTCGGTGGAAGCACCTGTTTCTACGCGCCCGATCTCGGCGTCTATGTTGCGGGAACGGTCAACCAACTGTCCGATCCCGTGCGCGGCATCGTCTTTGCCGTGCGTGGGGTCGAGGAGATGGCCGGCGACATCCGCCAGACGCAACTGGCCGCGCTGCGGGCGGAGCCGCACGATCGTCGGCATCCGGCGGAATAGAGGGCAGATCGCGGCCTTAAATCGCGGTCTTAAATCGCCCTGTCGAACTTGATCGACAGGTGGATCAGGCTTTCGATGTCCTGAACCCCGGTGATGCCGTTGATCTGCTCCAGTGTCTGGTCGATCTCTTCGGTCGTGTCACAGGCGATCTGCGCGATCAGATCGACCCGCCCCGTCGAGGTCGCGACCATTTCCACCTCCGGCAGTGCCTTGAGTTTGGTCACCACCGAGGCCGAACTGCGCGGCTCGACCTGGATCAGCACCGTTGCCTTGATCCGCCGCGCCAGCGCCACGTCGCCCAGCTTGATTGTGTAACCGGCGATGATCCCGGTGGTTTCCAACCGCTCCAGCCGCGCCTGCACGGTCGAACGTGCCACCTTGAAACGCCGCGCCAGACGCGACACCGAAGTCGATGAATCGGCTGCCAGCGCCGTCAGGATCTTTTGATCAAGTTCGTCCATTTTTCCGCTCCAAAATCCCGCGCGGCCCAGCGTTTTGGACCGGCTGATAAAGCATTATAAATTTGACCGGCAGTTTCGTTAAATTGACCGGCGTTTCGCACGATTTTACTATTTCTATCGACCAAATCAACACGCATATAGCGATCACTGAAAGACAGGATCGAAGGACGGTCGCCCGGACGAAAACGAGGCGGTCCCGCACCTGGCCTGGTTAGGATTAACCGCGTAAGCGCTATCCCAACCGGACTTTTCCCGGGCAAGATGTGGCTGCGCTCTGTTGGTAAAGGACATGACCAATGGGGCTCTCTAAAACCATCTGGGCAACGCCCAGCGAATACCTGCGCACGCATGCTCCCGAGCATCCCGTGCTGTTCTTCTCCCCCGCCATTCTGCAAGCGACCGCGCGTCGTTTTATCAAAGGGTTTCCCGGGCTTGTCACCTATGCGGTGAAATCCAACCCGGATGAAGAAGTGCTCGCCAACCTCGTGGCCGCCGGCGTCAAAGGGTTCGACGTGGCCTCCCCTGTGGAGATGGACACCATTGCCCGTATCGCCCCCGGCGCGGCCATGCATTACAACAACCCGGTGCGGTCGCGCACCGAGATCCTGCATGCCGTGAAAATGGGCGTGAAATCCTACTCCGTCGACAGCCACTCCGAGCTGGTGAAGCTGGGCGAACTGGTGCCTGCGGATGGTGTCGAGATTTCCGTGCGCTTCAAACTGCCGGTCGAGGGCGCAGCCTACAACTTCGGTGCGAAATTCGGCGCGACTGTCGAACTGGCTGCCGAGCTTCTGCTGCTCGCCTCCCAGCTCGGGTTCACCCCGTCGCTGACCTTCCACCCGGGCACGCAATGCACCGATCCGCACGCATGGGACAAATACATCCGTGCTGCCGCCGAGATCGCTCAGATGGCCGACGTCAAAATCGCGCGCCTCAACGTGGGTGGCGGCTTCCCGTCCCATCGCCTGAACGAGGTGGTGCCGCAGCTTGAGCCGACCTTCGACCTCATCGGTCGTGTGGCGCGCGAAGCCTTTGGCGACGACATGCCGGCGCTCGTTTGCGAGCCGGGCCGTGGTCTTGTGGCCGAAAGCTACTCGCTCGTGACCCGCGTCAAGGCGATCCGCGACGATGCCCATGTGTTCCTGAACGACGGTGTCTATGGCGGTCTCTCCGAGCTGCACCTCGTCGGTGTCATCGACCGCATCGGCGTGTTCGGCCCGCAAGGTGTTAAACGCGAAGGCGAAAAGGTGTTCCGCACCGTCTTCGGCCCGACCTGCGACAGCCTCGACAAACTCCCGTCCGAACTGGGCTTCCCGGCGACGATGGAAGAGGAAGACCATGTGATCTTCTACGGTCTCGGCGCCTATTCGGTCGCCACCGCGACCAAATTCAACGGCTTTGGCCAGATCACCGTGGAAACGGTGCAGCGCCACATCTGATCGTTTCTATCGTCCGGCGGCGATCATCCGGGCCGAATGTCCCGGCTCCGTGTGATCAAACCTGTGACGCAACGTCCCCTCCCTCGCAAAAGGGAGGGGATTTTTCATTTTCCCATGCTAACTCTTTCACATGGATCAGAAAAAAGGCTTCTTTGGGCGCGTTTCGCATCTCTTCAAGTTCCGCCAGCGGGTGCGCACCTCCGGCGGTCACCATTCCCGTGGTCCGCTCACCCATGTGATCATCATGGACGGCACGCTGTCCTCGCTGGCGCCCGGCGACGAGACCAACGCGGGCCTGACCTACAAGCTCTGTACAGAGGCTGCGCAGAAGACCGGTCTGGGCGCGAACATGCTGGTGCGCTACGAGGCCGGCATCCAGTGGCGTGGCTGGCGCGACACGATGGACGTGATCGAAGGCCGCGGCATCGACCGGCAGATTCAGCGGGTTTATGGCGCCTTGGCCTCACGCTATCGCCCCGGCGACCGCATCTTCCTGTTCGGCTATTCCCGTGGCGCCTATGCGGTGCGCTCGCTGTCGGGCTTCATCGACATGATCGGCCTCCTGCGGCCCGAAGAGGCGACCGAACGCAACATCCGCACCGCGTATCGCCATTACCAGATGGCCCCGCACGCCGCCTCCTCGCATGCGTTTTCCGCAGGCCATTGCCATCCGCGGGTCGAAATCGAATTCTTAGGCGTCTGGGACACGGTCGCGGCGCTGGGCATCCATTTCCCGCTCCTGTGGCGCTATTCCACCGTATTTCACGAATTCCACGACCAGATGCCCGCCACCTGCGTCAAGCGCGCCTATCATGTGCTGGCCCATGACGAATCGCGCGCGGCCTATGAGCCTGTGATGTTCGAAACCAACCCGGACGCCCCGATCTTCGCGGGCACACGCCAGGTTCTGCAACAGATGTGGTTTCCGGGCACCCATGGCGATGTCGGCGGGCAATTGTCCGGCAGCAACCCGGAGCGTCGGCTGTCGAACGCCACGCTGGTGTGGATGCTCGACAAGGCGGAAGCGGCGGGGCTCACCCTGCCGCAAGACTGGCGCGGGCGCTATCTCGCCGACCCGCACGGACCCTCGGTGGGCATGAACCGCGGCTGGGGCAAGTTCTTCGTCCTGCGCGAGGCGCGCGTGGTAGGGGCGGACGCCTCGGAGGTCCGGCATCCGGCGCTAAAGCGTTAGGCCACGCCCAGATTCGCGCAGACCGCCTTCGTCAGTGTCGGGCGGTTCAGCGTGTAGAAATGCAGATCCTCGACGCCTTCCGCGATCAGTTTTTCACAGAGTTTCGTGCAAAGATCGACAGACAGCTTGTGGTGATCCTGCGAATGCTCGAACGCGGCCTCATAACTGATCGGGATCGGCGTGCCACAGCTCGCGGCGAATCTCTGAATGCCCTTCCAGCTTGTGATCGGCAGGATGCCGGGAATGATCTCGCCCGTGATCCCCGCGCGGGCGCAGCGGTCGCGGAAGCGGAAGAAATCCTCCGGCTCGAAGAAGAACTGTGTGATCGCCGAATCGGCACCCGCTTCGAATTTCTGCTTGAGCCAGGTGATGTCGGAGGTTTCATCCGCCGCATCCGGGTGCGGGTCGGGATAGGCGCCGACACGGATCTTGAAATCGCCGGTGGCCTTCAGCGCGGCGATCAGCTCGACGGAGGTCGCAAAGCCGCCTTCCGCCGGGGTGAATTTGCCCTGACCTTTCGGCGGATCGCCCCGCAGCGCCACGATCTCGTTCACACCGACGCTTTTATAACTTTTTGCAATCGCGAGCGTTTCCTCCCGCGTCGCATTCACACAGGTGAGGTGCGCCGCGACGTTCCAGCCGTATTTGCGGGTGAGCAAAGCCACGGCGTCATGGGTTAGCTCACGCGTCGTGCCGCCCGCGCCATAGGTCACGGAGACGAATTCCGGCGCCATATCGCCCAGCACCTGAAGCGTCTCGAACAGAGAGAAACAGGCTTCGATATCCTTCGGAGGGAAGAATTCGAAAGAAATTTTGGGCGCTTTGGTCATCGTCTGGTCCTCATTGAACTGACGGCTCTTGTGTCACGACAGGCCATGTGAGACAAATTCATAATTCTCAAGATCAACATGAGCGCCATTCAAGATGCACCTCGAATTCCGCCACTTGCGCACGATCAAGGCCATCCATGAAGAAGGGGGGCTGGCGCGCGCCGCCGACCGGCTCAACATCACCCAATCCGCGCTCTCCCACCAGGTCAAGGGGCTTGAGGATCAGGCCGGGGTGGAGCTGTTCGTGCGCCGCTCGAAACCGCTGAAACTCTCGCCCGCAGGCATGAAGCTGCTGGCGCTGGCCGAAGACGTGTTGCCCAAGGTGCAGGCGCTCGAGGACGAATTCCGTGGCATCGAAGAGGGCACTTCGGGCCGTCTGCACATCGCGATGGAATGCCATGCCTGTTTCGACTGGCTCTTTCCCGTGCTCAATCAGTTCCGCAAGGCCTGGCCGGAGATCGACGTCGACATCCGCCAGCGTCTCGCCTTTGGGGCGCTCCCCGCACTCGAACGCGAGGAGGTGGATTTCGTCATTTCCTCGGACCCCGAAGACATTCCGGGCATCACCTTCGTGCCGCTTTTCGATTATGCGCCGATGTGCGTTCTCTCCGCGAAATCGCCTTTGGCCGAGAAGCCCTTTCTCGAAGCCGGGGATTTCGCCGATCAGACCCTCATCACTTATCCGATGGACCGCGCCCGCCTCGACGTGTTCAAGACCTTGCTGACCCCCGCCGGGATCGAACCTGCGCAACAGCGTCAGGTCGAACTGACCGATGTGATCCTCATGCTGGTCGCCGCGGGGCGGGGTCTTTCGGTGCTCCCGGACTGGGTCATGCGCGACATCCGCAGCCACCCAGATTACGCCATCCGGCCCCTGACCGCATCGGGGATTACCCGCCGGATGTACGCCGCCGTGCGCGAGGACGATGTGAGCAAACCCTACATGGCCCATGTGCTGCGCATCGCGAAAACCGAAGCCGTGAAGCTCCAGCGCGGGTGAAACCCGGCGGAACCGACGATTTTCCGTGCATTTCTTTGCCCTGAAACCCTTGGCAGGGCGGGTCAGGCGGCGTATACGCCCGGTTTGAACATCTCAACACCTTTCGGAGCCCGGACCCATGCAAGGCAGCGCCAATCTCAATGTCATGATCAAGGCCGCCCGTGCGGCAGGTCGTTCGCTGGTCAAGGATTTCCGTGAGGTCGAGAACCTTCAGGTCTCCTCCAAGGGGGCGGGCGACTTTGTGTCCAAGGCCGACATTCGCGCCGAAGAGATCATCCGCGAGACCCTGATGGAGGCACGCCCGAATTACGGCTGGACCGGCGAGGAAAGCAAACCCGTCGAGGGCACCGACCCGACGCGGCGCTGGATCGTCGATCCGCTCGACGGCACCACCAATTTCCTGCACGGCCTGCCGCATTGGGCGATCTCCATCGCGCTTGAGCACAAGGGCGAGATCGTCTCCGGCGTCGTCTTCGATCCGGCCAAGGGCGAGCTGTTCTGGGCCGAAAAAGGCGCGGGCGCCTGGATGAACGACACCCGCATTCGGGTGTCGGGCCGCAGCAAGATGATCGAATCGATCTTCGCCACCGGTTTGCCCTTCGGCGGGCGCGGCGATCTGCCGGAAACCCTGCGCGATCTGGCGCGGCTTCTGCCCGCCACTGCCGGTGTGCGCCGCTGGGGCTCCGCCGCGCTCGATCTCGCCTATGTGGCCGCCGGTCGCTACGACGGCTTCTGGGAACGCCGTCTGAACGCATGGGACATGGCCGCCGGTGTGCTTCTCGTGAAGGAAGCGGGGGGGTTCGTCGAAGGGCTGCACCCCGAGGACAACCCGGTCGACAGCGGTGAAGTGATCTGCGGCAACGAAGCGCTGTTCGAGCGGTTCGCGGCCATCATCCGCGCAGCCTGAACGCAGTTTTCCGCATGACGCTTGCTCCGACTGGGCCGCACCGCAGGGCGCGGCTCACGGAAGCGTGAGTTTTCCTCGCAAATGCGCGGTTCCTGCCCTGATTTCGTCGCTTTCTCATGGAAAGCTGATCGGGATCATCGGAGGGATAGACGTGATTGACAGATTCAAACATTTTTGCGCGCTCTTCCGTGCAGATGACGAGGGGGCTGTGACGGTCGACTGGGTCGTGCTTGTCTCGGCCATCGTCGGGATGAGCATCATGGTGCTGTCGATCATCTGGCAGGGGGCCTTCACCTTCTCGATGCGGTTGAATTCCGAAGTCGAAAGCATGGACGTCGTGAATTATACCGACGCCTCGGAAGACAACTCTTCAGCAGAAAACGCTGCAGAAGACAACACCGCGGAGCAAAGCTCTTCGGCCAGCTTCTAATAACGCCATTCGTTCAAAGCCGTGAGCCCCAGCCTGACGGCCGCGTCCGCCGTATGCGGGACGGTGCGGGCAGGATCGTGTGGCTTTTGCTGTCCGTGGTGATCAGCGCCGGCGCCGGACAATCGGTACGGAGCTTCGGGCATAGCGCGCCGCAGCATGCACCGGCCGTCCGTGGGTGCGCTGCCAATAGATCGGTCCGCCAAGTCGAAGCCAAAGTGGTAGGGCCAGCACCACCCCCGCGACAAAGCCGCCGACATGCGCTAGATGCGCCACCCCGCCGGCGCCCGCCGTCGAACTCAGCTCCGCCACAACCTGAAGCGCGAACCAAAGCCCCAGCATGACCCAGGCGGGCAGGGGGAAGACCTTGAAAAAGATGATGAAGATGAACAGCACATCGACCCGCGCCTTGGGGAACAGCAACAGATAGCCCCCCATCACCCCCGCAATCGCGCCCGAGGCGCCCACCATCGGCACGCGCGATCCGGGATCGGCCAGATATTGCGCCATCCCGGCCGCAAACCCGCACAGGAGATAGAAGACGAGATAGCGCATATGCCCCATCTCGTCTTCGAGATTGTCGCCGAAAATCCACAGGAACAACATGTTGCCCGCGATATGCATGACGCCCCCATGCATGAACATGGAAGTGAGAAACGTATCGTAGCCGGAGCCCTGGCTGATCCGTGCGGGCAGAAGCGCCCAGTCCGAATAGATCGACAAAAGCGCACGCTCGTCGCCATAGCTCGGCAGCATCGCCAGAAACACCGCCAGGTTCACCGCGATCAGCGCATAGGTGACAAGGGCGGGACGGCGCGAGGGGTTATGGTCGCGGATCGGAAACATCAGACCTCAGCCTCGCAGGCTCTGGTAAAACGCGATGTCCCGCGCATAAAGCGCCTCGATCAAAGCGCGCTCCCGCACACTGATCTCAAGCTTCTTCTTGCGGGAATCCGTCGCATGGTGCAGCACATTCTGGAGCCCCGAAAACTGCCCGAAATAGGTCATGCAAACCCGTTCCAGAAAGGGCTCAAGCCGCTCCACCGTCCCGACATCATAGCGCTCGATCGGACCGGGGATCATGTCGAGCTGCGGCAGGTAATGGCCATTCCGGTAATAGTCATTGTCCCGCAGCGCGATCAGGAATTGTTCCAGTGTGGGGATCGTTTCTTCATCGCCGGCATAGCGATGCTGACGGATGAAGGCGGCGCTATGCCCCTTGTCGCGCCATGCGGAAACCGCGCGTTCAACGGGGTCGCGCAGCACGGTAATCTTTGCCGCGGCCTCGAATTCACGCGGCCAGGGCAGCGTGTTGAACAGGGCTTTGAGCCGATTGATCCGCACATCTTCCAGCCCTGGCCGAGAGGCGTTGGCCATCGTGCGCACGATGGTCGAATTGGCGCATTTCGGCAGGCGGGCGTAAAACAGCTTCTGCGCCGGTGCATAGCAGACACGGGACATCGCGGCCTGACGCGCACGCTCCGGCAAGAGCGCCGTGACCGGATAGCTGTCGGGCGAGGCGTACCGGAGGCGCACCAGACGGTTGCGCAGATTGCGTTTCGCCATCGCTGCAACCGGGGCGTTTCGTCCGGTCAGGCCGTTGTCTGACATGAGCGCTCTTTCTGCGAAAGGATCGGTTTTCTTGTGCGGCGAACACATGGCCGGGTCAAGAGGCGCGCTGACATCCGCTGCGTCGCTGCGCTGCGGCGTGTTTCCGCGCGCCTTTCCTTCGCACCGGCAGAAACACGCCAATTGTTCGGGCTTTGCCACAATCTGGCCGCATTCATGACCTCTTGCCTTTATAGCCTCGCAAAAACCCGACGAGGCAGCGATGCTCAAACGACTTCTCTTAGCGGCTCTCATGTTCATGCCCACGGCGCTGTTCGCGGACAAGGCCGGGATCGGCGCGTGGGAAAATTCCAACCAGACGATGTTGCGCTGGATCGAGGACGCGCCTGCGCTCGATTGGTATTACACTTGGCGCCCGACCCAGATGTGGTCGAAAGACACGCGCCGCCGCTCCGTCGAATTCGTGCCGATGATCCGCGACGCAGGGGATGTGAACAAGAAAATCGTCTCCGACCTGCCGGTGCGCACGCTTCTGGCCTTCAACGAACCGGATTCCCGCAAGAGCGCAGGCAGCAATCTGTCCGTCGAACAGGCCGTCGCCCTCTGGCCGAAACTCGAAGCCCGCGGGTTGCGCCTCGGCAGCCCGGCGGTGACCCAAGGCCAGACGCTCGGCAAAACCTCATGGCAGGGCCGCTTCATGGCGCAGGCGGAGGCCCGTGGCCTGCGCGTCGATTTCATGGCGGTGCACTACTATTCCACCAATGGCGATGTGAAGGCGTTTGAAAACTGGCTGCGCGCGGTGCATGCCGAATATGGCCGCCCGATCTGGGTCACGGAATTCGCCTATATCGACTGGTTCAATGTCCGAAGCGCCAATTACGCGCAAAATGCCGCTTTCGCCGAGGCTGCCATCCTGATGATGGAGCGGTTGCCCTTCGTCGAACGCCACGCCTGGTTTGCCGCCAATCCCTATCCCTATGCCGGAGGCGCGCCGCAGATCAATCTGGTGTCCAACACGTTGCAACCGACTCCGGTCGGCGTCGCTTTCGACCGTGCTCTGAGCCGTATCGGTGCGCGGCGTGTGGCCTCCGCCGAAGAGTGACGTCGCCGCTCCCCGCCCGCAAATCGGCTTGCCTCCGCTTACGCATCCTGTAACGCTCCGCCGCGACATGTTTCTCCCTGCGCCCTCTGGGCAAGCCGGGGGCAAGATGTTAGGAGGCGGGCATGGCTTGATCCGGGGCAATCGGACCGATCTCTTGCCCGGATAAGGCAGGCCCGCGTGGTGGAATGGTAGACACAGAGGACTTAAAATCCTTAGGCCGTATAGGCCGTACCGGTTCGAGTCCGGTCGCGGGTACCAATAGTTTCAATGTGTTGTGAGAATTTCTTTGTAATGTAAATTGCCTTGAATAGCATTCGCTCCCACACCTAACTCCCACATCTCATTTTATTCTATTTTTGTTCTGTTCCGAGTCATGGCGCGTTTGGACAGAGCTTTGCGGTTCGCTTTCTTCCGGTAAAACACGACCATTTCGGCGCTCTGGTTGGTCACTGCCTGTATCTCTGCGTCAGAGCATCCGGCCTCTGCGAGGCGAACGATTGCCAGTTTTCGCAAACCGTGAAGGCTGAACTTTTTGGCGTCGTCGCCCAAGGTCTTGCGCCACTTCTGGAATGAAGACGCAACAGCGTTATAGGTTAGGGGTTCGGTCAGATTTTTGGCGAGCACGTATTGACCGCGCTTCGGCTGAGCGGCGAGGAAGGAGCGCAATTCTTCTGGGCAATAGACAGGAAAAAGCTCGTCTGCCTTTTCATCTGTGACGTGCATCCATTCGCCTTCAAATTGCTCCCATTTCATAGTGATCGCGGCCCCCGGTCGCTGTCCCGTGCCGAGTATCAGTTCGGCTGCAATACGGACGCTTTCAGGAGCGCCGGGCAGTTTTTTGATCATCCATTCTGGCCATGCCTCAAGCTCTCTCTGCTTCCCGTACAGGTCGATTTTCGAAGCGGGATTGTCGCCGATTGGCCAGTCCTGTTTGTTCTTCCCGTAATTCCATAGCATTCGTATGGTCTGGATGTACTTGTCTGCCTCACGTGGCGTTGCTGCCAGCTTGTCATGAGCTGCGCGAATGGCAGATCTCGTGGTGTTGCGCACATCCTTGTTGCCATTTTTCTCCATGATGTTGTCCATGGTCGGGCGATAGAAAGTCTTGGTACCGGCTGAGAGCTTGTTTTGAACGCGAGGGTCTTTTCTCCACGCGATGATGAGTGCCTTCCAAGTGTATTTTAAGGGAGCCGCTTGGCGCTCATGGCGACCCGCCTCGCACGCCCAATATTGGCGGTCGAGTTCTTCCGCATCTCCACCCCATCGCAACAAGATATGACGCTCTTTGCGCTTTCCATCCTGCGACCAAGTCACCCGATGGTAGGGTTCCCAGGTGCCTTTGCTCTTGTTCCATTTCCATGAAAGGTGCGGCTTGGCTATGCGCGGTTTGGCCGGTTTTCTCATAGCTCGAAATCTTGATCTTTGGGACGAGCGGCGGTGCCGTTCACGATGGCTTCGAGGTCGGCCACACGCCACCGCTCAATGGTTCCAGCGATTGTTGTGGGGCGCGGCAATGCGCCGCGCTGAACGAGGCCGCGAAACTCAATGGGCTTCATATCGAGCATGGCGGCTGCGGTTTTTTCAGTGACCGCAATCTGTGTTGTCTGGCGTCCCATTATTCACCGCCTTTCGCGGATAGCGCTCGGTCGATCCGCGTCACGAACCAATCGCGCATCGCTAACTTACTGGAATTATATTCCTTCGGCGCTCCGATCACTTCCATGATTGCATCTAGACTGTCGTTTTTCATATTTGAAAGGAGTTCCAGAAGCTCCGTTTTGTGGGTCTCAGCGGCTTCGGCGCGCTCCCGCCATTTGTCCGCGTCTCCGACGGCTCTGTCGTTCTCGCGCGAAATGATCTCAATTGATTGGCG
This sequence comes from Celeribacter ethanolicus, assembly GCF_001550095.1. Classification (GTDB taxonomy): domain Bacteria; phylum Pseudomonadota; class Alphaproteobacteria; order Rhodobacterales; family Rhodobacteraceae; genus Celeribacter; species Celeribacter ethanolicus. The sequence goes on from NZ_LRUC01000028.1 coordinate 34,148, forward strand.
CAGGTCTGCAATGGTGCCGCGCAAGCGGGTAATCTCGTCAAAGTCAATACGCGCGCGTTCTTCGGATATGGCCCGTAGCTGCAAATCTCTAGCCACTGCCTTAGTGTGCTCGGCGCGAAGACGGGTGATTTCAGATGCGGCCCATTCATGCGGAAAGCAGCGGGGGCACGGGATCATGGCGAAGCCCGCCGGGTCCTCGACGCCGCAGCCGTTGCAGACGGGACAATCCTTGTTTGCTTTTCGTGTCATGCGGATTTCTCTTTTTTTCTGGCGCACGGGATGGGGCCGCGCTGTGTCGGCCCGCACCGGTGGGTCAGGTCAATTTATCCAAGAGCGGCACGGACCATGCAGTCCTTGGCTTCCAAAAGCTTGCGCAGGGGGCTGTAACTTACGCACAAACCCTTTCGGCCATGAGCAATGCCCTGGCTCTCATAACGGGATCCGTCTCAGTTTTGGCGGCCAGCTTGGCACTCATGGCCACGACCTCTTTTTCAAGGCGTTCGAAAACAGGAAGGGCCCGCGGATCTACCAATGCGATCCGCGCCGCTTTTTCCCGGGCGCGCTCAAGGACGGAAAGTGAATGCGTGCCGATCTCCATTAGATCATCCCCAGCGCTTCTTTGTACATTTCAAGGATCGCCTCTTCCTCGGCGATCTCGTCGGCGGTCTTCTTACGCAGCGCGATCAGTTTGCGCATCGCCTTGGTGTCGTAACCGCGCCCCTTGGCCTCGGCCATCACCTCTTTCTGCTGATCGGCGATGTCCTTTTTCTCAAGCTCAAGCCGTTCGAAACGCTCTATGAAATTGCGCAGCTCTTCGGCTGTCACGCGATAGGTTTTGTCGCGTACCTCGCGGTCGGCATCGGTCTCTTTCATCGGGGTCTGATTTTCTGTCATGTCGAGCATTTTCTTACCTCTGGGTTGCGATTTTTCCGGTCCATGCGTCGAACTCGGTGCGTAGGGCCTGAAAGCGGATTTGGGCGATGGTGTTGGCGGCAAGGTCGCGACGGCTGGCGATCTGGCAGACCTCGCGCAGGTATTCGGCGGCCGCCTCAGCGGTGAAGTGACGATCAGGAAGGCCGCTGCGCGTGGCTGCGAATTTCTGAAAGCGCGGGTCGTTGCAGATGATCCCCGCCTGTTGCGACAGGGGCAGGGTGTCGAAGGGCTGTTTGGTCATGCTCATTCCATCCGGTATAGGATTTCGAGGTAGGCCCAATGTGCGAAGACACCGAGCACAATGCCGATGGTGAGGGAGGCGATGGCGCAGATCATGTGAGTGCCATGATGGTGAGGGCGGCGCACATGATCGTCAGCGCAGTGCAGAAGGTGACCCCTACGCTCACATTCTTCTGAGGCGCTTCATCGTTGGCGGAAATACGACCCGCCAAGATTGCGATCAGGATCGCAACGGCACCGAGACAGAGTGCCATTGCCCACGCGAGAATGAGGACAATGAGGCTCATGCCTCCACCTCGGCGCGGATCACCCGGCGCGCTTGCCTGATCCAGTTGCTGATTGCCTCGTCCTCGGTTGCACCGAAGGACGAGACCCCGTGCAGAGAGATTTCGGCCAGATGCGAGGCAGGCCAGCTTTCGCCCTGCGGCACGGTATAGCTGCCGCCGCTTTCGATCACCTCATTCACCACGGCGTCCCGCATATCTTTCGGGTCGAGGAGGATCACGCGATCATAAAAGCGCGCACGGCGGTTTTCGATGTCAGAGAGCAAGGTGGCCTCCGTGGTTGGGGCGGTGAAAATCGTTCGGATGGGTGCCAAGCCAAAGCTCGGCGAGAGGATCGACCTCGGACTTGCGGCGCATCTTGGCGGCGTGGGTCCGACGGTGCCGGGTGCGTTCGCGCCAGAGGTGCGGGCTGTCGCCCCACGTCCGGGCGCAAATCCGGTTCAGAATGTATTTTCCGACCTCGGGGCCGCGTTCCTCGCTGATGCGCCGGATCGCGCGATGCCGGTGGTCGAGGCGTATGGCGGCAAGGGTGTGAACGATCCCGATCATTTGCGGCCCCGTTTGGTGAAGGGCTTGGCCTGACGGAGGGTCGGAGGCTTGCCTCTGCTCTCGTCGAGGAAGGCGGAGGCCAAAGCCAGACCGAGGGCGGCGACAAAGCCGAGGGCGACGATTGCGGTGCTCATGCCGAACGCCCTCCGTCGATCACGGCCATGGATTGGACCAACATGCGGCCCGAGTTCATGGTCTGGCCTTTGCTGCGCATGAGGGTGCGCCATGCCAGCGTGCGCACGGTAGCGGTGAAGAGGTGGCCGTTCAGAGCGACATGTCGCGCCCCGTCAGGTGTGGTTGCAAGGTGGGAAGATTGCATCTGTGTGCCTCCTGTTGATGGGAGGCAACATGAAGGGGACAATTGTCCCTGTCAATACAAAATAGGTACTATAGTCCCCATTTGGATTTTGAGTGTTCGAATCATCAAAAGAAAACCCCGCGGGGGGCGGGGTCTGTCTCCTGATGTTGTCGGTGGGCGCTTACCAGCGGCAGGTTTCGCGCAGTTTGAGAATTGCCTGGTCAACTCCCCGGATGTCGAAGGTCGCAGTAATTGGGCTTTCATTGTACGGAGTTGCCCGAATGATAAGAGTTTCATGCCCGATAAGTTTCTTGGCAAATGGGATGGCTTGAGCGCCGGACCAGAGTCCAAGTGCTTTGTTGTCTGTACTTTCTTTTGCAGAGATCTGGGACATTTTTTCAGTGTCTAAGCGGTATTCAATTTTTCCGTAGCCCTGAATGCTTGCCAAGAATAAATTGTTGAGGCGGAAGAATGCGGATGTGGTGTTTTCCTTGCAGCGCAGGATAAGTGTTGCCGGTCCTGCGGAGCCGAATTGACCGCGAATTTCATCGTCGCTTTCCAGACTGAGGTATACATTGGTTTCGTCTGTGAGTGCTGATGTGTCTACGCTGACGTGCCATTTTCCAGTGTCGGAAGGCTCAGGTGTTTCAATTTTTTTGGCGCCAAAGGCAAGGTCGTAGCAGGCAAGGCGTTCATCATCGTTGGTGATGGATTTGCACTCTTCTTGTGCGGTCGCGGCCATGGGGAGTGCGAGTGATAACGCAATTGCTGTGGAAATATTCCTAATCATTTCAATTCTCTGTTTGTTTTGGTGTCGTGCGGTGTGCTAGTGCTGCACTCAAATGCATTTTGACTGGTGCGGCCCATTTCACGGCGACGTCATACATGGGTGGGGTGTCGGCGTGAAATGAGATCAGGTCGAACAGGCCCTCGGGCTGTCCGTCGCGGCGGCGAAGCAGCTTGATCCAGACCATTCCGTCGGCGTCTTCAACAACGCAGCGTTTGCCGATGGCCTCAGAGGGAACGCCGATTACATCGCGGCTGTAGAACAGGATGTCACCGGCTTCGTAAGCGGGTTCCATGGAATTGCCCTCGACCTCGACGGCGACAATGCCATGCGGCCCGATCTGCGGCGGACAGGCTATGTGGTAGAGGCCGTCGCCTTTGGGATAAGGGTCTTCAAGCTGCACTGTGGCTCCGGCTCCGACACGTCCTGCGACGGCAACAGAGTATGAACGCCCAATATTGCCGCTCATAAATTCTTCGGCAGAGACTCCGAAAGCCTCAATAACTTTCATGGCATCATCGACATTGGTCGATTTGTTGGCGCCCTGTTTGATTTTCTTGAGCTGTTCATAGGACACGCCAGATTGCTCCGCAATTTTGCGAAGCGATGTCCCTGTTTTTTCAAGGGCATTAGCCAATGCCGAACTGAACGTATTTTCCATAGGGGAATAATAATCCCCGCATGATCCCTTCATAAGGAGACAAAAGTCCCTTGACTGATTGGGGATAATAGTCCCTATATCGCGCATGGCTAAAGATGACCTCATTTGTGAAATCGAAAAGTTTGCGGAGAGCATGAATGTTGCTCCAGCAACCGTCACAAGCCGTGCGGTCGGCAATAGTCGTTTGTATCAAAGGCTGAAGGACGGTGGCAGTTGCACTGTGCGGATCGCCGCAAAGTTGCGGGAATACATGGCTTCCGCCTCTGATCGGAGGGCCGCATGATCTGCGGTTTTCTTCATAATTTGGTCCTCACGTCTGTTTCCGACTGCCCCCATGTTCCGACATGCGCGGGCGTTTGTCATGTGAACTCGACGGGGTGTTTTTGACATGCGCGGCGTACGGGCAGGGTCCATTCAAAGCGCGGTGCGGGCGGCATTTTCATCGGTCGGCGGGTTAGAAAACGCGTCCGTCGATTTGGGCGTTTCGGTGTCCACGCTGTCCTATGGCACGTCGGTAGACGAGGCACGGCCCGGAGGCTTGGGGGTGAATTACCTCGACCGCCTCGGGCGCATGCATCGGGCGGCGGCTTTGCCGCTGGCTCAGCATTTTTCGACCTTGGCGGGCGGGTTCTTTCAGCCGGTCGATCTGACCGGGCTTGACGGGGTGGCGATCCACGATCTGACAGCCGAGTTTTCCGAGGTTTTGCGGGACTATGCGGCTGCGCATTCGCCCGCTTCGCCGGACCCGACGGGCTACACCGACGACGAGCTGCGCAAGATGATCGAAAGCCTGTCCCGCCTGTCGAAGGCCACCGCCCGGCTGCGCGCCGGGCTGGTGGACAGTTTGGAGAGGCGAGGATGATGTTAGGCGTCCGCTACCAAACTCAAGAACTCGCTTTCTCCCAGAATTCGAATGGCTTGCCCTTTGGCAATCAGATCTTCTGCTTTGCGGTGTTTCGAGCTTTTTTCATGTCCAGCCAGGACTGCAAGGTCCTGATCTCCGACGATCAGGAGCGTGGTTTTCTTTGTGACACCAGAGGCGACCTCAATTCCGACTTTTGCGGCGAGCGCAGCGGCATCGCTTCGGGAAATTGTCAGGGCTCCGGTGAACACGCCGACTTGCCCGAACAACGCGCCCGCTTCATTGCCCGAAGCGGTGATGTTGTAATTCTTGTGGGGCGGTTTGTAGTCGAGCCAATCGCGGGGCGACCTGCCCGAGTGCGCAAAGGCGCGGAGCAGGACTTCGGCTGTGATGCGCGCATCTTCACCAGCGTCGTGATGGTTGAATGGAATACCGAAGTGCTTGCTGAGGTTGGAGAGACCATAGCCGCGTTTCGCGAAGTGCTCGGGCCAGGTGCGGCGCACAATGGTCATGCTGTCGAGCCAGAGGTCGAGTGGGCTTTGGGCGTTCAGAAGTGCATAGGCGTCGTTGATTGCCTTTTTGTCGAATGCGCTGTGGCTGATGGCGATGGTCGAACGAAACAGCTCCTCAAATGGGCTGATTGCCTCAATGAAGGAGGGGCAGTCGACCACACGTTCGGGGGTGATCCCGTGGACGCTGATGTTCATGGAAGAAAAGCGGCAACCGGGGTTCACGTCGATTGCATGCGTTGCGCTGACGCGGCCACCTTCGACGATAGAAATTCCGATCTGGCAAATCGAGCTGTGGTGTTCGTTCGCGGTCTCGAAGTCAAAAGTAAAAAAGTCGATGTTTGTGGCGTCGAGGGCCATATCAATTTCCTCTCTCAAATCCGGGCGCAGCGTAGCGTGGGGCGGGTGCCCTGTCGAGCGTGGCGCGCGGGGCTGCCCGTCGCTTCCTCACCTTGTGCGGCGGGCAGGGGCGTGCGCTCCATTTCCTCCTCCCAAAGGGGCGCACGTCGGATTTCGGAATGCGTCGAGCGTGCCTGCCTGTGCGCGCTCCGCATGGGCTGTGGGGCGGGGGTGTGCCCTGCCGTCCATCTGGGCGCGGCGGCTCTCGAAAGCCGGTATGCCGCCGCGCCTCTTTTTCACAAGGGGGTGGCCTATGGGGTTTGATGTGGTGTCCGCCGTCGTCTCGCGGCCTTTTTCGACGGGGCCGGGGCGTTCCGCAGAGGTGGCGCGGGCGTGGGTGCGCGTGGCCTCGATCCACGAGGGAGAAATCGCGGCGCGTATGGTGTCGGCTGCGGTGGCGGATGGTCATCGTGGGCGGGTGCCGCCGTCCAATGGTGGCTCGCGTGTCGGTGTGCGCCATTCGAGCATTGCGGCGCGGGTTCTGGCGCTCCTCGGGGGCTGTGTTGGCGGTCTGACGGTCGGTGAGATCGCCAAGGCGCTTGGCGATGTGTCGGTCCGGTCGGTGATGTGGTGCACGACAGATATGCAGAGTCGGGGGCTTGTCACGCGCAGTCATGGATCGGGTGCCGGGGTTTTTGTCGCGATGACGGAGCGGGGGCGCGAGGTCCTGTCGGCTTGTGAGCGGGTGGAGGTGGGCCAGTGAGTGCGCTTCCTGCGGAGATGATCGGTCCTGAGGTGACGGACCCGGACCGGCTTCGGATGATGTGGCTGGCGGTGTTGGTCGAGGGGGTCAATACGGCGCTCGGTCATGGGGTGGGCAAGATCTCGGTTGCGCAGCGGGTCGAGGCAGTTTCGTGGATCGGATCGCAGGATTTCGATGCGGTCTGCGGGTTCATCGGGATCGAACCCACGGTGGTTCTGATGCAGATCGAGACCCTGCGCGAGATGGGGTTGCCGTTCGAGGTGGAGGTTTGGGGATGAGTGCAGCCTCCGTCAAACCGCTTTTCCGTGCCATTTCGGGTCAGAGCATGAAGGCTCACTCGGCGCAGATGATGATTGCCGGGTGCGATCGGGAACATCGCCGTGCGGATGGTGGGCGCGATCCTCTGGATTTTGACCCGACACCGCCAAGTGCGATAGAGGCCGTTTTGCGCGAAGAGGCCGAATTCATCCGCGCTCATGGCAATGTGGTTTGGGAAAATGCCGTGGGTGCCGGTCACTGCGCGAAGGTGCTTTCTGCGCATGGGTTCGAGGTTTTGGGCAGTGATGTCGTGGATCGAGGCTGGGGCGGTGATTTGGAACTGCGCAGCTTTCTCGACTACGCCGTGCCCAGGTCGCGCGTGGCGTTCACGAATCCGCCGTACAATCTGATCAATGCACGTGACGGTCACGGTTGGTGGCTGCGTCATTCTTTTGATCTTGGCCTTGGCTATGTCGGTCTGCTGCTCAATGCAGATTGGCCCGCCGCGCGGATCAACGGCATGGACGCGCTTTTGGAAGAGCACCCGCCCAGCGTGGAATATCTCTGTTGCTGGAAAATTGATTTTCGGGGTGGCGGCGCGCCACCGCAGCGCAATTCGTGGTTCATCTGGGATGAAAACAGGCCTGCGCCAGACGGCGGCGGCTGGCTGCGCAAGCGGCTCTACAAAGACGGGCCGGACCCGCGTCAAGAGGTGTTGCTATGAGCGAGACCCGTTCCGCAAATGCGGTGGCAGCGCATTTTGAGCCGTTTAAGGAGTTCGCTTTTGCGCAACTCGAAGCCGCCCCGCTGATTGAGCCGGGGGTGTGTTTCCGGCCCGAATGCGGGCGGCGGTTCGTCTCGTCACGCGGGTGGCAGATTTATTGCTGTGCGGCCTGTCGAAATGCCGACACGGCAGAGGCGCGGGCTTGGGGCCACAAGGCGTCATTGCCGCTTTTGGTCCACCGGCTCGGGAACAAATCAAAAGATGAGGCGATCCGGGAGCGCACGAAGGTGGCGCGCCGCTACTTGTGGCGGCTGCAATCAGCGTGGCTGGAAGATCGTCGAGGGAGGGGCGAAAAGTGACAGAGATCGGATTGTGTGAGGGTCGCGACTACATTGTGTGGCCGCTCAAGCGGGGTGAAACTTTGTCGAACCACGACTGGTTCCCGTTCTATGGTCACAGGTTTCTTGGTTCTCGCTTCTTGTCCGTTTCGTTGTTGAAGGGGCGAAGGGAAGATATTGGCACGGCTCTGATCCTCTGGACAGAGGCGATGAGCCAAGACCCCGGAGGGACGTTGCCGGACTGTAATATGGAGCTGGCAGGGCTCGCGCGCTTTTCCAGTGTCGATGAGTGGGTGTCCGTCAGGGAAAATGTGATGGCGGGCTGGGTGCCGGTCGAGGTCGAGGACGAAGTGGCGGGAAAGATGATCACCCGGCTCGGCCACCCTGGCTTCATGCAGGGGGTCGTCGCGGAAATGTATAAGCGCAAGAAGGGCCGCGATGGTGCGCGTGAGGCCGCTCGTGTTGCGGTCAAAAAGTCGCGGCTCAAAGCGAAGCTGGAAGAGATGAAAGGCTATGAAAATGTCATCGCCAACCCTCAGGCGATCATGCAGCTTGTCGAGTATTTCGAGCATTCCGACCTCTTTATGACACCGGACAATATCCGTGCCGCGTTGCATGAAGTGCTCGGGTGGAGCGGACAGGTCCGGCCTTTTCCGCAAAATGGAAGTGCCTGATGAGGTCCTGAAATACATCTGAAATCTACTGAAATGTTTCTGAAATATTTCAGTAGATTTCAGGTCGATTACTGAAATTGCCCTATAGGACAACACATTAAAAAACATAACAAAAAACCTTTCCTTAGGGCGCGGAGAGAGGTCGCCGTTGCGATCTGTGGATAAGTTGGAAGTTTGCTGAGAAAGGGGGCTGAAATGGACGGGGAAGTGCAGAAGGTGGAAAGCGGTCGCGCCCGTGTGAAGCGGGTTTTGATCGGGTCTCTCGAAGAGGGCGGAATGGGGCGCAAGCGCGGGGTGAGTGTGGCGGACCATGAGGCCACGATGGAGAAGCTGGCGAACCGATTGAGCTACATGACCGAAGACGGTCTCAAGGGGTTGGCGATGTATCTGATCCGCATGGGCGGGGAAAAGAACGTCTGGCCGGACCTCAATATCGTCTTGCGCTGTGCCTGGTCGATGGAGCCGCCGCCGCCGCGTGACAATGATTTCCTGATGAGCCTCATGCGGTCTCGGGCCGGGGAGGCTGCGCTGACGGGTGGGTATGCGCTCCAGCTTTATGCTGCGGCGCGCAAGCTCGGGCCACCTCCTTCGAAATACGAGGTTCAGCGGTTGCGCGATAAGGCGCAGCAGGATCGGGACCGAAAGCGTGTGATCGAAGACCGGATCAAGCGTGGTGTTGTGACACGGGCCGAACAGGGGTGGCTCGACGGTTACATGCGGATGAGCGCGGAGGCCGAAGCGCTGATCCGCGAGGGAATTGAAAGACGCGAAGCGGGAAGGGATGCGGCATGATGCGGGTGGTTTTCATTGGGGAGAAAGAGCGGGTCGCACGGGCAGATTGCGCCGACGAGGCTTTGCGCATGGTTCGGCGGATGGGGGCAGTTCCGAGTGTTTGCGGTCCCGAGGTGGTTGAGGCTCCGGCGCGTGGGCCGATCCGGCTGGTAGTGCCGACGGTCACGCGGGTTGTGGAGGGTGGGGCCAAAGAGGCGGAGCGTGTGGCGATGAGCCACGAGGGGCGGAAGGTTGCTCGGGTGTGCGATGTGTTCGATCTCATGGAGGTGAGGGCTAAGCGCAAGCTGTTCTCCGAAGCTCAGATCGAGGTGGGGCGCAGATATGGTGCGCTTGTCGAGCGTCACGCGAAGGGGGCGACGAAGTGTAGTTCTCTTGAGGCCATGGGGGGCGGCGGGGCGGGAGAGTTCATGGATGCGTTCCTGGCCGAGGGCTGTGAGATCGCGGCACTGAGGCGTGCGGCGGCTTATGATCGGGCAGGGCACGAGGTTGTGGCTTTGGAGGTTCGTGTCGGGGCAAAGCTGCGCCGCATCTTGGCGGGCGATCTGGTCGAGCGGGTTTGTGTCGGGCAGCAAAGTTTGAGCGCGGTTTTGCGAGCACATGGTCTGTCGAACCGTGGCGGTCATATTGGCGGTCTCAGGGGGGCGCTTGGGGCGGCTCTGGACCGGATGCGCGCGGTCTTGTAAAAAAACTTCGAAGGAGGGGATGACAGGCCGTGTCGCGTGGCTGTATGACTAACGTCATCATCCAGAATAACGCCCGCCGGAAACGGTTGGGCGTTTTTCTTTGTCCAGCCTTTGCTGAGGCTGAGAGGTTCGGCATGTGGGGGAAAGTACATGAGCAATCCATTCGCGGGGCGTTTTCTTGGTGCGTCAGGTCCGGCCTTTGATCTTGTGCCGGTGGTCTCCAGCGATGCAGTCGAGTTCGAAAGTGTCGCGGTCGCGCTTTACATCGAGACGGGTGGCGATCTGTCCTTCGTGTCGGCGTTGGGGCGGGCGCGGACAGTTAAGGTTGGCGATCTTTCGATCTTGCCGGTCGGTGTCAAACAGGTGATGGCGACAGGGACCACGGCCTCAGGCATTCATGCTTTCGTAGTCTGATGGCGCGGCGTTTGATCTGTGTCGTGGCTGGGTGCGATGATCTTGCCGAGCCGGGCGGAAATCGCTGTGCCTGTCATGCGGAGAAACAAGCGCGCAATATTGCCGAGAGCAAAGCGCGGGTGAGGCGCAGCGATCAGGCGGTGAAGTGGCACAAGCTTTACAGTGATCCGCGCTGGCAACAGTTGCGCAGAGCGTACCTTGCCCGTCACCCTCTGTGTTCGGATTGCGGGGAGCTTGGGGTGGTTGTTCCTGCGACGGAGGTCGATCACATCGAGCGCCACATGGGCGATCTCGGGAAGTTCCTCGATTGGGACAATCTGCAAGGTTTGTGCAAGCGGTGCCATAGTCGCAAGACGGCGCGCGAGGTGTTTCACGGATCTGAATAAGGGGGGGTATCCTGAAAATCCGGGGTGGAAACGCCTTACCGGAGAGGGGACAATTCTTTTTGCGGTTCTGTAATTGAGGAAAAAAGCCCACTTATCAGGAGGGTTAGGAGAGAGGGGATTGGAATGAAAGGGCCGAAGCCTAAGCCGAACAATGTCATCCCCATGAAGGGCGATGCGTCGAAGCCTGTGCCGGAACCGCTGGCCTTCTTGTCCGATGAGGGTAAAGACGTCTGGAAACGGCTCGCGCCGGAGATGGTCAAGCTGGACCGGCTCAAGCCGCAGTATCACGATCTGTTCGGCGCCTATTGCGAGGCGGCTGCGGATCTCATGCGGTTCACGATCCAGCTTGTCGACGGGCGCTATAACTACACCTCGCAGACCCGAAACGGGGAGCAGGAAAAGAAAGCCGCCGCATGGGGGCAGCGGCAAGAAGCCATCGCAAATCTGCGTCAGATCGGCGCCCTGTTCGGTATGTCGCCAGTGGACGAACAGCGGCTCTCTGACGGCGGGCAAGGAAGCTTGCTCGATGAGCTGGCACGGGCGGTGCGCGGTGAATCCGCTTGACCACCCGGTCACGCAATATGCCGTTTCAGTTCTCGAAGGGAAAGAAATCGCAGGGGAGCTGGTCCGGCTTCAATGCGAACGGCATTTGCGCGACCTTGAAACCGCTCATGAGCGCGGCCTGATTTTCGATTGCGCAGCGGCGAGCGCAATCGCCAACTTTGCCAATGTGTTGCAACACACGGTCGGGCCGAAGGCGGGACAACCGCTCAAGCTGGAGCCGTGGCAGGTTTTCCGACACGGTTCGGTGTTTGGCTGGAAATACGAGGCGACAGGGTTGCGCCGGTTCCGCTCGACCTATCACCAAGTGGGCAAGAAGAACGGCAAGACAACGGACACGTCGGTGCCTTTGCTCTACTCGCAAATTCTCGACGGGGAAGCGGCTCCGCAAGCCTATATCGCGGCGACAACGCGCGATCAGGCGGGCATTCTGTTCAAAGAGGTCAAACGGATCATCAAGCGCAACCGGGTATTGCGCGGGCTGATGGTTCCGGGTGTCTCTGTGATCGAAACGCCCGAGGTTGATGGGCTGATTACATGCCTGTCGCGAGACGGGAACAGCGCGGACGGGATCAACCCGTCATTCGTGGCGCGCGATGAAATGCACCGCTGGACGGATCGCGAGCTCGCAGAAACGATTGTGCAATCCATGATCGCGCGGGCTCAGCCGATTGATTGGGTGATCACCACGGCGGGGCATGACCGGCAGTCGTTGTGCGGTGAGCTGCGGGGCTATGCGGAAAGCGTGCTGACGGGGCAGGTCGAAGATGATCGCTTTTTTGGCTATGTCGCTGAGCCGCCGAAGAACTGCGATCCGATGGACCCGCGTTATTGGAAAATGGGCAACCCGAACCTTGGCGTTTCCAAGCCGCTGGAAGCGATGGAGGCAGCGGGCAAGCGGGCCCAGATCATTCAGGCGGAAATGCCGAACTTTCGGCGCTTTCATCTCAATATGTGGACCGAGGGGGCACAGACGTGGATCGCCAGTGAAGTTTGGAACAAGGGCGATGCAGACAAGGCGTTCGATGACGCGCAGCTTTTCGGACGCGAGGCGTGGGTCGGTGTCGACCTGTCGAACAAGATCGACACGACGGCGATTGTCGTGGCCGTGCCGGTCGATGGGCTGATCTATCTGATCTGCTACACCTTCTTGCCTGCGGGTCAGGATGGGTTTGTCGCCCGCGCGCAAAAGGAAAAGCGCGAATATGTCGGCTGGCGCGATCAGGGCTGGCTCGAAGTGCATCATGGCGGCTCCATCGACGAAGAGCTGATCGAGGCGCGTCTCGATTGGATCAAAGCCAAGTTCGATGTGCAGGAAGTGGCCTATGACCCTTGGGGCATGAAGTACCTAGCCGACCGGCTCGACAAGAAGGGGTTTCCTCTGGTCGAGCACCGGCAAGGCTTTGCCTCGATGTCGAACCCGATGAAGCGTGTCGAGGAATTGGTGGCTCAAAACCGGCTGCGCCATGGCGGCAATCCGGTTTTGTCCTGGCAAGTGGGCAATGTTCACCGCGACGAAGACGCGGCGGAGAATATCAAGCCGAACAAGAAGCGCTCGACTGGCCGCATCGACGCGGCGGTCGCGGCCATCATGGCAATCGGTCGGGCCGAGGCCGGGCATCGCAAACGCAAAACGAGGGAGTTTGACTCGATATGAATTTTCTGTCCCGCTCCAAACACCGGGCGCGTCATGTAGTGGAGCGGGCCAGCTCGGTTCCGGCTGTGCCGCGCATGCGTGAGCCTGTGCAGGCCTCGGTCTCGGTGTCGAATCCTGCGTCGGCGTCTGTCTTCGAGGGGCTGGGGTTTGTTGGGTTCTCACGGAGCAACGTGTCCACCTTGCCGCGTGTCTCGCCGGAACTGGCGCAAAAACACGCGACGGTCACCGCCGCATGTTCGGTGATCGCGGGCGATCTGGCAAAGCTTCCTTTGCAGGTCTTCGAACGGGGGGCGGATGGCCGCGAACGTCGGTTGCGGGATCACCCGGCGGAGTACCTTTTGAACACGGAAAGTTCGGCTGGTGTCCCGGCGAAGGTCGCACGGTTCGGGTTGAGCTATTCCTTTTGTCTTCGGGGGCGCGGCTTTGCCTATGCGCCCCGCGACGCCGGTGGAGAGCTTGAGCTGATCGAGTCCATTCGTCCCGATCAGATGATGGTGCTGCGGGATGGCCGGGCGCGGTTCTATGAGTTCGAGGATGGCGCCGGGATACGCCGCCGGGTTGCGGGCCGTGTCATGGTCCATCTGCGCTACATGGCGGAGGATGGCTGGACATCGCGCTCTCCGATTGAGGTGGCTGCCGAAAGTCTCGGGATCGCGCTCGCCGGGCAGGAAGCGGCGGCGCGTCAGGCCAGCGGCGAGAGTTTTAAGCAGATCGCCAAAATCTCTGCCTTTGATGCGGATGACGAGACTTGGGAGCGGCAACGCTCTCGCCTGAAGGATCACATGCGGCGGGATCGCGACAGCGGTGTCCTGATTGTCGGCTCCGAGGATGATTTCAAAACGCTCGGGGCTTCGGCTGCGGACTTGCAGCTTTTGGAAAGTCGCAAGTTTGATCGCGAGCAAATTATCGCGCTCTATCGCGTCCCGCCGTCCAAGCTTCAGATGCTTGAACACGGGGTCAAAGCGAACGGCGAGCAACAGGCCATCGACTACAAGGCGGACTGTCTGACCCACTGGGGCGGGTTCGTGGAAAACGGCCTGACGCTTGGGCTTTTGAGCGAAGGTGAGCGGCGGCGCGGTCTGTTCCTGCGTCACAACTATGACGCCTTGCTTGCGGCCACCACCAAAGAGCGGTTCGAGGCGCTGACCAAGGCGGTCGGGGGACCGTTCATGCTCTGGCAAGAGGCGCGCGAGATCGAAGGCATGAAGGACCTGCCAGAAGGGCAAAGCCCCTATCCGCCGTCGAACATGACGCGCAAGGATGACAGCGAAAAGGAAAGTGACACATGACGCGGACGGTTGAACAGGTGATCGCGCGGGGCGGGATGATGGCGCTGGATCGCGCCTTGTCTCTGGATCACCTCGCTCAGGTATGGCCCGAGGCCATGCTTGAGGCAGACGGTGGCGGGGCGAAAATGATGGCTGCACCGGAGCGCTTCCGCGTTGAGCGCGGAGTTGCCGTTGTTCCGATCCGGGGCGTGTTGACGGCAAATTCCGCGATCCTCGAAAAGTATTTCGGCTGGACCACCTATCGCGGCCTTGAAGAAACCTGCGACACGCTTGCCGCTGACGACAGCGTACAGACCGTGATCCTCGATGCGAACAGCGGCGGCGGAATGGTCCTCGGCCTCAAGGGGGCTGCGAATGCGTTGACGCGCCTTGCACAGGCCAAGCCTGTTCATGCTCTGGTCGATACTGTGGCAGCCTCGGCGGCTTATTGGCTTGCCGCACAGGCCGGTGAGATTTCCATGACGGCAGGGGCCGTGGTCGGGTCCATCGGGGTTGGCGTGTCGAGCTATGCCTATGTGCAGCCGGGCGGGTCCGGGGTCCAGCTCTTTGAGTTCACCTCGACGCATGCTCGCGCAAAATGGCCGGACCCATCGACCGAAGAGGGCCGCGCCGAGATCCTGCGTGATCTCGATGCGACGGAGGCGGAGTTCCACGATGCGGTCGCGGCGGCACGCGGGGTGTCACGCGATGAGTTGACGGCGCGGCTCTCCGTCACCGACGACCCGCGCGACGGTGGCGCGGTGTTCGGCCCGGCGGAGGCAATGGCCCGAGGTCTGGCGGATCGCATGGAGATCCGTGCCGAATTCTATGCTCGGCTGATCGGCGAAGGGGTTACGAAGCCGAAATCGAGATCGCGCGCCAGTCTGGCGCGTGCCAGCGCAGCACTTGCCGCGTCGCACATGTGACCACGGCCTGACGCGCGGTCTGTCTGCCCTGCCATTCGGCGGGGTTTTTTGTTGCCGCTCCGGCGGCGTGATTTCACTGACAAAGGGGACTTTCGATGCCGAAAAACATCGACGATCTGCGCCGTGACCGCAAAGCGGCTGCAGACAAAATGAAAGAATGCGCGGATCAGATCGCCGCGCTCGAAGAGGCGGACACGCCGGACGAGGAGGCGATTGCCACGGCTCAGGCCACGTTCGATTCCGCCGAGGTCACGTTTGCGAAGGCGCAAAAGGCGGTTGCACGGGCTGAGGCGACCGAGGCCGCGCAAGCGGCAGCCGCCGGTGCGGGCGATGAAATCGGCGCAGGGGCCGGTGTTCCGGCACAGCCGATCAACCCGGAACACAAGGGCGCGGAAGTGGCGCTCATGGTGCATGCGCTGGCGGCCTCTGGTGGCGACAAGGACAAGGCCGTGACGCGCCTCGAAAAGACCGGATACGGCGCGGTTGCCGCCACGCTGATCGGTGCGGATGAAAACTCCGGCGGGGTGCTGATCCCGCGCGCACAGGTGTCCAAGGTGATCCCGATGCTGCGCGCCAAGACCGTGCTCGACAAATGCGGTGCGCGCTCGATCCCGGTTTCCGCTGGCGAAATGCGCAACGCCAAACAGACGGGCCGTGCCAGCGCCGCCTATGCCGATGAGATCGGTGAGGCTGCCGAGAGCAACCCGACCTATGAGCCCGTTTCTGAAACGCTCAAAGATCTCAAGGCGCTGGTGCCGGTGTCGAACCGTCTTCTTGAACGGTCCGACATTGCAGTCGCCATGATGGTGCTCGACGACATGCTGTCGGCCATGGCGCTCAAACGCGACATCGCCGGTCTGCGCTATGACGGCACCGGGCTTTTGCCGAAAGGTGTGCGGCACTGGATTCCGGGGGCGAACTGGCTGGCCACGGTCGATGCGTCCTCGGTGGCTCTGATCGACATCGCGTTGCGCTCCTTGGTGGACAAGGTGGAGGACGCCGACGTTCCGATGTTCAAGCCCGGCTGGGTGATGCGCGCCAGTGCCAAGAATTTCTTGGCATCGCTCAAAGACGCCTACGGCAAGCCCTATTACCCTGAGATCGACGAAAAGGGCATGTTGAAGGGCTATCCGATCTATACCACCTCTCAGATCCCGAAAGACCTTGGCGTCGGGGGCGATGAAACCGAGATCACCTTCGGCGACTGGGCCGAACTGATGATCGGCGAAGAAGACCGCATCCAGATCGCGCAATCGCGCGAAGCGGCTTACCGCGACACCAATGGCACCATGCAATCCGCGTTCCAGCAGGGCAAGACCTTGCTCCTTGCGGTCACGGCAAACGACTTCGCGCCGGATCATGAGGAGGCCTTTGCGGGCTTCAATGCTCAGGGCTGGACGCTGGTCTGAGCCTGATCGGCGCGCGGTGATCTGATCTGCGCGCCTCTTTCATTCAAAAGGATACGGGATATGGCAAAGGTTGCTGTCGAGTTCAAAAAAGTGCGGGGTTCTTTCGTCGCGGGGGATCGTGCGGCGTTCTCCGAAGAAAAGGTCAAAGAACTGGAAAAGGGCGGCTTTCTGCGGCGCCTCACCAATGAGGAGGTGAGCGAGGCGCGTGCCGCCTCTGTGGCTGGCGCGCCTCTGGATGAGGTGGCGGATCTCAAGGAGCGGCTTCGCGTTGCTGAAAGTGAGATCGCAGCGGCCCGGAACGCTGAGGCCAAGGCCGTGAAAGCCGCAGAAGTTGCGGAGCAGGGGCGCGGCACGGCACTGGCTCAGTTGGCCGCTTTGAAGGCTGAGGCTGCCGGTGTCTCTCAGGATGCCAAAGCGGACACGGAAACCGTCGTCACGACGGACGAGGCGAAGACCGAGGCGGCGAAAGCGACCGGCACGCCGCCGAAGCAAGGGGCAACCAAGTAAAAGGGCAATGTCATGCGGGTGATTGGCGGCGGAGTGCCGGAGGCTGTGTCGGTCAGCGAGTTTAAGCGGGCGACACATTTCTCGGGCGGGGATCAAGACGACGATCTGTCTCTCGCCGCCTATCTCATGGCGGCGCAAGAGGTGGTCGAGACGGCCAGCGGTCGACCGATCGGGGTGCGCTCCGTGCGCTTCGAGGTGCCTATCCAGTCCGGGTGCACGCGCTGGTGGTTTCCGGTCGCGCCGGTCGCGGCGCTGACAAAGATTCAAGGCTTGGTCGCTGGTGTCTGGGGGAATCTCGATCCGGGCGCGGTGCATGTCGAGTTTGGGCATGATGAGCCGCAACTTGTCATGCCGGCGGGATTTCTCAGTTCTGGGGAAGACGCCATAGCGGTTGAGGCCACGGTCGGGGCGGATGTGGGTGCGCGTGAAAAAGCCCTGAAACAGGCGGTGATTCTGATCGCGAAAAGCTGGTTCGAGGCGGGAATTTCCGTTGAGGAGTTCTCAGAGGCTCAGATGAGTTTCGGGGCGAGGGCGCTGATCCGACAGGCGCGGTACAAACGGCCCTGCATTTGGAGGGCGGTGTGATGCGTTTTGATTGCAAATTTGCTGTCTTTCGCGAGGTCGAAACTGGGCGGGATGGGATGAATGAGCCGGTGACCGAGGCTCAGGAAATCGCCAAGGGCTGGTGTGCGGCGGCAAGCGTGTCGCGGGAAAGGTTCGATGCCTTGGGCCTCTCCGGCACGGTCGAGGCCGTCGAACTGGTCGTGGGGGATGCGGCTGCGCTGCGCGATTTGCGCGCGACGGATCGGGTCGACCTCGACGGGGTATCCTATCGCTATGTATCGCAATCTGCGCGACCTGAGGCACGGCGACGGTTTCTCAACCTGATTGCGGTGCGGGAGGTGGCGGCATGATGGAAGCGGTTTTAGCGCATCTTCTGGCTGCGTCTGAGATCAGCGCGCTTGTCGGGGCGCGGATCAACTGGCGTGTGCAACCACCGGAGCAAACCGCGCGGCCCTATGTGAACCTGCAACTCGTGGGAGGGGGGCGCGACTACAGCCTTGATGGCCCGCGCCGTTGGCGCCGGGTGCGGGTGCAGGTCGATGTCTGGGCCGAGAGCGGCACTTCCGCACATGCGGTCTGGGCCGCTGTCGAGGCGAGGCTATCGGGCTTTGCGGGGGCGTTATCTGGTGTCGAGGTCTCGATGGTCCGCCTTGAGGGGGTGCGCAGCCTGTCGGATCGGTCCGAAGACGGAACCCGTCTTGCAGGCTGTTCCGGTGATTTTTCGTTTCGATGGAGGGGCGTCACATGAAAATGGAATTCCATGGTGGGCGTGAACTGGAAGAGGCTTTGCGCGAGCTGAAGCTTTCCACGCGCAAGTCCATTGCTCGCAAAATTCTCAAGCGGGCAGGGCAGAAGTTCGCGGAGCGCGCCAATGCGCTCGCGCCGAAGGGGCGCGGATCTCGGCACCTGTCTGGCTCTTACGGGGTGTCCTCGCGCCTGAGCAAACGTCAGGCGGCAAAGGTTCGCAAAGAGGGGCGCGATGATGTCTTCATGTATGCGGGCACGAATGATCCGGCGGGACAGCAACAGGAATTCGGCAATTCGCGCCACCCTGCGCAGCCTCATGCGCGGCCTGCATTCGATGAGACAGCGAAACCCATGTTCGATTTGATCCAAGATGAAATGGCTGGGGAAGTCGAGAAATCCGTCGCGCGTGCCCGTCGCAAGGCTGCGCGTGCGGGAAAGTGATCTTTAAACTGAAAAGGGGGCCAAAATGGCTGGTGACAAGGAATTTTTCGGGGGCGTCGTGCGGCGTTCGCCGGACGGTCTCACGTTCACGGAAATCCGGGGCGTGAAGGGGGTGAAGATCCCCGAGCTGTCGATTGACATGAAGACGCGCAAATCGCTGGACTCCCCGGATCGGGTTGTGCGCAAGCGCCCCGGTTGGGCTGATCCCGGTGAATTCGAAATCGTGGTCTATGACGATGAAGGTGACATCGACGAGGCAATGGCGGATCAGGCCCGCACGCTGTCGGGGGCTTCGACATTCTATGAGATCGAGTTCGCCACCGGGAAAAAATGGGCTTTCGAGTCCTTCCCGATGGTCACGCCGCCCGCGCCGAGCGAGGTCGATGTCGATATCGAATTCACGATCAAGGGGGCGGTCTCCGGTCTGCCCGAATTCACGCCTGCCGCGTGATCTGACACAAGAGGCTTAACACCATGACTGACACGAAAAAAATCGCCCGGCTCAAGGTCGGCGGCGAAACCCTGGCGCTTGCCTTCACCACGAATGCGCAGGTCGAATACGAAGATGAGATGAGCTGTGATTTCAGCTCGGTCAGCGACTTTTTCGCAAACGCGTCGAACCGGGATGCAGCGGGGCGCGCGAAACCCGTCAAGCTGTCGATCCGCACCATGCGCGCGCTGCTTTGGGCTGCGCTCAAGGGCGGCGATGAGGCGGGCAAGGGCGTCTCCATGAAGCGTGCGGGGGAAATCGTCGATGAGGCCGGGTATGAAAGCGTCATGCTGGCCCTGTCTGAGGCTCTGGCACTGGCTTTCGGGCAGGGAGGTGACGAGTCCAAGGGAAAGGCGAAGGCGGCTCCGAAAGACGCGGAGAAAGCGCAAGAGACGCCCGTCAGCGCCTCCTGACGCTCTGGGTCGAGGCGGGGCAGCCGTGGGCGTTGTTCTGGCGCCTGACCCCCGCCGAGATCGCTTTGGGGCTCTCCGCCTATGTGAAGGGGGTAGAGCGCAAGGCCAGAATGCGGCGCGCGGACATTCACGCGCTTGCCTCTCTGGTCGGGGTCGCCGTCAACAATCCGAAACAACTCCCGTGCGGGCGTGACTTCATCGAGGGTCGCGCCCGTTCGCGTTTCTCAAGCGAGGCGCAAATCGACGCCTATTTCAGGACGCTGCAAAGCGTGAAGAAAGCACAAGGGGCAGGGCATGTTTAAAGGTCTGATCGGGGCGCTTCGCGTTGACCTCGGCATGAATAGCGCGGAATTCACGAAGGGCGCTGATCAGGCCATTTCTTCGGTTCAGCGTATCCAGAAGCGCATGGGGGCGATTGCCTCTCGGATGAGCATTGTGGGGGCCAAGCTGTCAGTTGGGGCAACTCTGCCGCTTGTGGCCTTCGCGAAAAAATCCATGAATGCGGCGGAGGTGCAGGAAAGTGCCGTCGCTGCCATGGAAACGGCCCTGTTCTCGATGGGCAATGTCGCGGGTTACACCTCCGAACGCCTGCAAGCCATGGCGTCCGAATTGCAAAATGAATCTCTTTACGGCGATGAGGAGATTTTGCAGAAGGTCACGGCAAACCTTCTGACTTTTGGTAATGTGACGGGCGAGGTCTTCGCGCGGGCGCAACAGTCTGCGCTCGATCTGTCCGCGCGTCTTGGTCAGGATTTGCAGTCTTCAACCGTGATGCTTGGCAAGGCGCTGAACGATCCGGTGAAAGGTATCACGGCCCTGACCCGTGTGGGTGTATCCTTCACCGAACAGCAAAAGAACCAGATCAAGGCTATGGCCGAGGCTGGGGATGTCGCCGGGGCGCAAAGCCTCATTCTCGATGAGCTGAACAAGCAATATGCGGGGCAGGCGGAGGCCCTGCGCAATCTTCCGGCTGGCCAAATTCAGGCGGCCAGCATGGCGATTGGCGATGCAATGGAAAAGGTCGGTTCGATCATCCTTCCCGTGGTGGCCGAGGTGGCGACCTATGTCGAGGATCTGGCCGTCCGGTTTCAAAACCTATCTCCCGAGACCCAAAGGCTTATCGTTCTGGGCGGGTCTCTTGCGGCGGCTCTGGGGCCGGTTGCAGTGGCGTTCGGGGCCACGGTGGCCGCAGTCGGCGCATTGATTTCGCCGGTTGGGGCGGCGGTCGCCGGGGTGGCGGCTCTGGCTGCTGGCGCGGCCTATCTGGTTGCAAACTGGGATACGCTCACCGCGCGCTGGCCTGTTTTGCAGGGCATTTTCGATGCGCTCAAGTACAGCGTATGGTTGCCCGTGACCTTGATGGTGACGCTGGGCAAGAAAGTGGCCGAGGTGATCCAGAAGCTCGGCGGTTTCGGCGACACCATGGTCTTCCTGAGTGATCTCTCTGCCGAGGTCTGGGGGCGAATTGCCATGCTGGCCGGTGGGTTCGGGTCCCGGTTCGAGGCGATTGTTGGCAAGATCAAGGCGGTCTGGGCTGCTGGTGTCTCTTACCTTGCCGACAAGTGGGCTGGGTTCGTCGGGACGATTGCGCCCACGTTCAACGCCATCGCGGAAAAGGCCGGGTCGGCGTTGCGGCTCGATGCCATGGCGACGGCGACTTGGGCCTCCGGGCTTGAGAATGCCGCGCAGAATGCCAAGACGCTCGCGGCCAATGCCGATCTGGCGGCGGATGCGATGATCGCGGCGGCAAAGGCACCGCTCGTCACATTGGACCGCCTGAATGCGAAGGTGACGGAAGTTGCCGAAGATGCCGAGGACGAGGCCGGTGGCGCGGCGGATGTCGTCAGTGGTGCGGTCGAGGATGTCGAAGACGCTTTGGACAACGCCGGAGATGCGGGCGCGACTGCTGGCGGCAAGATTGCGAAAGGGCTCGAAAAGGCGCTCCCGGTTGCCGAGACGCTGGCCGAAACTTTGGCCAAGATTGCAGAGACGACCTTTGACAATATCGCCGAGGGTTTGGCGAATTCGCTTGCCAAGGGGGATCTCGTAGGTGGCATTAAGGGGGTGTTCTCGGACTATATGTCGGGAGCGACGACATCCTTTTCCAAGATTCTAAAAGATGCCTTCACGGGGGGAGGATTTGCTTCTATCGGTGCAAGTCTCTCGACGGCGTGGAGTGGGTTCACCGGAGCGCTTGGGGATATTTCCTGGGGGTCCATCGGATCTGTGTTCAGCGGAATTGGAGCGGCGGCGTCTAAGATCATGCCGGTTGTCGGGTTGGTGTCTGCGGTCGTCGGTATAATCAAAGGGTTCAGCTCAAAAAAGCTGACCGCATCGGGGTTTGACTTTGCGTTCGAGGGTGGTGAACTGGTCGGTGGCACCTATGAGACGTGGAAAAAGTCGAGCTTTTGGGGGCTGAAAAAATCTACCAGCACGAAGCACAAAGCCTTCGATGAGGAAACGTCCGCGATTTTCAACGAACAAATCGAAGCCGTTCAAGATGCCGTCGCCGCGACCTACAAGGCTGCGGGGGAGGCTATCGAAGATGGCTTTATCGAGGGGTTCGATTACGACTTCGGCAAGATCAACACCAAAGGCATGAGCGAGGATGAGGTTTCTGAAGCACTGTCCAAGGCCTTCGCCGCGTATGGTGATGCGATCTCCGAAGCGATTGGCGGAGTCGGTCTCGAACTGGCCGCGACCTTCGCGCAGGTCAAGAACATCTTGGAGCCCAGCGGGCAATCCTTCCTCGGCACCTTTGCCGAAATGGCAAAGGCGGCGGCGAATGTTGCCGATCTGGTGGGTGGCACTTCGGCGCTGGCCTCGGGCGTCAGCTCCTTTGTGGCGACGTATTTCAGCGAGGCTGAGCGGTTCCAGATGGTCTCCGATCGGGTGGCCGGTGTCTTCGACGATCTGGGCTTTGCCATCCCCGACACGCTCAAGGGGTTCCGAGATCTGATCCTGTCGCAGGACCTCATGACGGAGAGTGGCAGGGAGGCTTACGCCGCCCTTCTGGGGGTGGCCGATGCTTTTGCCGCCGTAAATGCGGGGCTCGATGAGAGCTTCGATCTGAGCGGCGGGTGGTATGCCAATGAATATGAGGCACGTCTTGCGCAGGTCGCAGCGGCGCGCGGCTATTCGACGGTGACGGAGGTCGCGCAAACGTCTGGCACGACACAGTACGGACGAACCTCGCTCGGCGGAGATGAGGGGGCTGCGGTGCAGCTCCTGCAAACCATGCTCGGCATTTTCAAAAACTGGGACGAAGAGGGTTACCCGCAGGAAAGGAGCTTCTGATGCTCGTATGTGAGCCAATCGAGATGTCTTTGGACAATATCTCGGTTTCCTTGCCCGAAGACGATGCGCCTGCATGGGATGGGGTTACGGCGTGGGGTCTCGGCGCTTGGGTTGTGCGCGGTCATCGCATCTTTGAGAGCATGATCGCGGATAATACCGGTATTGATCCTGCGGCGGTCGATCAGAGCAAAGTGTCGGCGGAATGGCTTGAGGTGCAATATACCAATGCGTTTCGTGCCTTCGACGGTGTGCTCGATAATCCGACTGTCGGGGCAGAAAACATCGTGATCGACATCACGGTCGCGGACAGTTTCGACGTGCTCGGTCTGTTCGGGGTTCGTGCGGTCTCGGTCTCGGTGGCCTTCTATAACGCGGCGGGGCAACAAGTTGGGGAGCGAAGCCTCTCCCTTGGTGGCCGGATCGTGTCGAGCTGGTTGGAGTGGTTCACGGTCAGGCCAGATCCGCGCCGCGACAAGGCGTTCTTTTACAACATCCCGGTGTCTGCGCGTCGGGCGGTGATCCGCATCGACGGCGGGGATTTGCGCCTCGGTGAGGTCTTTCTGGGCCGATCCTTCTACGTTGGCGAGGCGCAACCAAAGACCGCAGGTCGGGCGGTGACGGCCTCGCGCTATGAGGTCAACGATTTCGGGCGCACGATCTGGACCAAACGTCCGACGCGGCGGGAAATGACCTACATCGTCGAGGCGGAACGGCTCGCCTTCGAGGCCATCGAGCCGCGCATGGGGGAGTTGGCCGGGTCTCTGGTGGTCACTGTCGGGGCCTTCGAAATTCCGTCCACAATCCAATTCGGGATTCTGGGCACCATCGACTGGGCCGAGGATGGACCGGACGAATATCTCTATTCCTTCACGATCAAGGGGCTGTCATGAGCTTTACCGAAATCACACCTTATGATGGTCAGTTGCCATCCTCGGATGATCTCGCGTCTTTCGATGGTCGGGCCGCGGCTCTTATGTCTTGGCTGGTGGCGAATTTCGCGCCTGAGATTGCGGCTCTCGCTGTGGAGATCGCCGGGGCGTTGAATGGAGAGGAGGACACATTAGCCGCTGTGCAGGCGCTGGCGGACGGGTTGGGTGGGGCGGCGGCCTATAGCGTGTCCGGCGATCCAGACTTTGCGGTCAGTGGTGAGATGTTTGCGGTGCGATCCGTGATTGCCGCGTATATCGAGGCGTTTCGAGACGCGACAGCGCTTGGCTGGGGGCAGGAGCCCAAGGACATGACCGCAGAGCGCCTCACGAACACGGTGTACCACAATACGACGGGCCATCCTATCTGGCTATCCATCGAGCATGCCAGCGATTTTTGCCAGATTGATGCCAGCAAGGATGGCGCATCCTTTAACAAAATTGCCCGCGACGGGTCGAGCCAGACCAGCACGATATACGCCATTATCCCGGATGACTGGAGATACAAATTTTGGGGCGCCGCAATCTACAAATGGACGGAGCTAAGGAGCTAAGATGATGGAGTACGGGTATTACCACCCTGATCTCGGGTACTGGCAAGCCGTGGTCGCGCCGACGGAGGCCACCTTGTCCAAGTATCCTGATGGCACCATTAAGGTCCCGAGGAAACCGGGGGAGGGCTACGAATGGCAGGACGGTCAGTGGGTCCATTTGTTCCCGAGTGACGAGGATCTGATCGCGCAAATTCGTGCGCGGCGGGCGCCTCTGCTGGCTGCATCGGACTGGACGCAACTCCCGGATTGCCCGCTGTCCGACGCTGATAGGGCCGCGTGGGCATTGTACCGGCAGGCTCTGCGCGATCTGACGGAGGCGGAGGACTTGGCCGCCATCGTGTGGCCGGCCCCTCCTTCCTAACTGTTTGGTCTTCCTTGCGCTGTCAGGTCTTCCTTTGGGTAGATTTTCTGGGTCTCAATTCTGTGGGTAAAACGAATGGTTCGTGCTTTGAGCTTGAAGGCGGATGATGCTGAGGCAATCGCCCGCGATATTGTGGTGACGCGTGATGAGCCGTGCGTTGTAACGGTCGCAAATAAGTCTGAGGTTGAGATAGTGCTGACGATTGCCGCTCTTCCTGGGGATGTCCCGTTGGTGGAAATCCCCGGCGTCGGTTCGGTCAGCATTGAGCCTGTGTTTGTTCAGGCTCTGACCGAGGGCAGGGTCTACAAATACAACATTTGGCAGGTCGATGGGCCTATGCTCCTTTTTTCGGGGGGGGTGGAAATCAGGAACAGTATCGCCCCTAGCGGCGCTGATTTTGCGACCACATTCCTGAATAATTTCGGCCAGTCCGGCGGGCCGTCTCAGGTGGTGGTTCTGACAGCGGCGGAGTATGCCGCGCTGACGCCGCCGGACGATGACACAATCTACATGATTTCGGAGGGCTGAGGCGATGGATTTTGCAATTGGATTGACGTCGGTCACGGCGATCTATCGTGGCAGTAGGCTGATATATCCCAATCTCATTGGGAATGATTCTGGTCTGATTGCTTGGTATGATGTGAGTGACCTCTCCACGCTTCATCAGGACACGGCGATGACGATCCCGGTCACCATGGATGGCGATCCGGTCGGGGCTGTGCGGGACAAACGCGGTCAGGGGCTATATTTGAGGCAGTCCACCGCCTCATCGCGCCCGACCCTCGCGGCAAATGCCCTGTCCTTCGATGGCGTCGACGACTATCTCGTGGCCTCCGTTGCGGGGTATCCCGGCATTCGGGAGGTTCATGTTGCGACGACGCTCCCGCCCGCGTTTGTCGGAGATGCTTATCAGGGGCTATTTGGTGCACGTACCCAATACAATACGCAGATCTCCTATCTGGTTGTCGCGCAGGTCGCCGGGGTGCATCAGCTCTGGGCTGGCGCGGGCACGACACAGCTCAAGATCAGCAACGGCATCGCCGCGCTGATGGGAACGCGCTGTGTGCTTGGCTATTCGCACGACGGCAGCACCGTCAGGCTCTTCGTCAACGGGGTGCAGATCGGCGCCACGGGCCAGTCCGGCAGTGCGGCGGGCACCCTGTCCAGTATTGTCGGCGGGATCAACGCCGGAGGTGGTCTGGGCACGCCGTACAGTGGCCAAATCGAAGGTGTCGTCGAGTTCGACCGGCTTCTGAGCGACACCGAACGCGGGCAAATCGTGCAATATCTGGCTGCGTGAGGGAGGGGAACAATGACGGCAATCATCATCACGGCGGCTTGCCCATCAGATCTGATCGCATCCGCCAATCATCTCGCGATGTGCCTGGCCTATTCCGAAGCAGACGCGCTCACTTACCGAGACCCGTCATGGCAAGATACCGACGGCAATCTCTACGCCGCAGCCTCGTTTTCCGCCAGTCAGGCATGGATCACAGGAGCACAACAGGCATTGGTGCGCCCGGCTTGGGATGTAGGGCAGATCATCGACATGGAGGCCGCCGCGCGGGCGCAGGCGGCAATGGTGTTCTGGGTCTCCGATATGGGAGGGCAGCCCCCACAGGCAGCGGGTGGTGCGCTTACGGTCATCGGCGGGATGGATGGCCTCTCAGCTCTCATGGCGATGGGCTTGGCGCGGGTGGGGGCCGTAAGCCCATAATGGGATATTAAAATGGACACTATCAAGGCCGCCTTCGGGCGGCTTTTTCTATTCCTTGAGGACAACATGAGCAAACTCGAACACATCGCTTCCACGAAAGCCGCCCTGACGATTTCCGGCGGGTCTCTGGCTTGGCCCTTCGTCGTGCCGTCACCGGACCAATATGCAAGTTTCCTGAATCTGATCGTGGTTCCGACCATCGGCGCGCTCATTGCTCTGATCACGCTTCTGATCAAGGCGCGGCAATTTTGGCGCGGCCGGGCGGCAGCCTTCCATGAAGACGAAAGTGGAGCCGTGAGCAAACGCGGCATTGGTCTGATTGTCGGCGGCGTGCTGACTGCCACGCTTGCGACCGGGCAATGGGCTTACACCTCTGCGTGGGAGGGCTATGAGAATTGCGTTTATCTCGACAGCGGCGGCTATCCGACGGTTGGGGTCGGTCACATGGACCCGTCTCTCAAGGTCGGTGAGTGTTATTCCGATGCGCAGATTGAGGCGTGGTTCTGGCAGGATATGGAGATGAAGGTAGACCGGCCTCTGAGCCGCTGCATCACGAACGAGAGCCTGTCCGAGGCCACGGTTACGGCTGTACGGGACTGGACGTTCAATGTCGGCGGCGGCGCGGCTTGTCGATCGACGCTGGTGCGCCTGTTGAATGCCGGGCAGGTTCGGGAGGCCTGCGAGCAACTGCCGCGCTGGGTCTACGTCAAGGGCATGCTGCTGCGCGGACTGGAAAATCGCCGCTGGCGCGGTTTGCCGGGTATGCCGCTTTCGAACCGGGCTCTTTGTCTCTCGGGTCTGCAATGATCGCGCGCCTGTGGTCCCGGATCGTCACGCCGCTGGCTCTCGCGCTCGCTGTGGTCGCCCTCTCCATCGGTGGCTGGGCGTGGGGGCTTAAATTCCGCAATGACGCTCTGAGCGCGGCTGTGAGCGGCTATCAGGAGGCGGTGCGCATCCGGCGCCAGTCGGACTTCGAACAAGCCAAGATCCGCGCCGAGGCGGCGCAGATCGACACCTATCTCGACACACAGGAGGGCGGCGATGCGCCTCTTAGCGATTATCTCTCTGATGCTGCTGGCAAGCTGTGGCCGTGAGACGCCGCTGTCGCTTCTTGATCTGGAGCCTTGTCCGGGCTGGCAGGGGGCGACCCCGCAAAATGAGCGCCAATTTGCGCGCGCTGCTGCCGCTGAGATGGCCGGGCGGCTCTGTGCGAATGCGAAGTTGGAGGTAGTGGGAAATTCTTCGGGGGCAGTTTATACCTCTGTCGGCAAGTGAAGGAGATGGATATGATCCTGATGGCATGTGCGGTGATTGCCGTAGTCGATGGGGACACGGTAAAATGCGACGGTCAGAGCGTGCGACTAATCGGCGACGGCATCCCATTTAAATCTGGCTTCGACACGCCAGAGACATACCGCCCCAAATGCCAGCAAGAGCTTGAGCTGGGCCGGGCTGCAACAACTCGTATGGCGGAGCTGTTGCGGGACGCTGTCGGGATCATGGACACTGGCGCACATGACCGGTACGGGCGCGTTCTCGGACGTTTGATCCTGAGCAATGGCGAGACGGCGGGGGAGGTTCTGGTGCGCGAGGGTTATGCGGTCCGGTGGGCACCGGGGCGGCATATGGACTGGTGTCGGTGATGTTTGAATGTGTTGCGTATCAGAAAAGGGCGTATTTTGTTGAAAAACTCGTGCTTGATCGGTGTGTGATCTGCTGTTTCAATTCTTCCAACGGACGGGAGGATTGACCGATGATGGGTCCGAGGCAGGAAGCGCAGGCATCGCTGTTTTACGAGTTCTCGCTTGAGGATCACGTCCCTCAGGATCATTTGCTGCGGTCGATTGATCGGTTCGTCGACTTGGGCAGCATCCGTGCTCATCTTGCTGAGTTCTACAGCCGCACGGGCCGGCCTTCCGTTGACCCCGAGCTGCTGATCCGGATGCTTCTGGTCGGCTATTGTTTCGGCATCCGGTCGGAGCGGCGGCTCTGCGAAGAGGTGCATCTGAACCTCGCCTATCGCTGGTTCTGCCGCCTCGATCTGAACGACCGGGTGCCTGATCATTCGACGTTTTCGAAGAACCGGCACGGTCGTTTCCGCGAGAGCGAGCTGCTGCGCCATCTATTTGAGACAACGGTGGCGCGCTGCATCGAAGAAGGCCTGGCGAGTGGCCAGCGCATGGCGGTGGATGCCAGCCTGATTGAGGCAGATGCGAACAAACAGAACTCGACGTCAAAGGAAGACTGGGATGCTTCAACCATCGAGCCCGCTGATGCGCCTCGTGCCGTACGCGAGTATCTCGACACCCTTGATGAGGCTGCATTTGGCGCA
>NZ_LRUC01000029.1 GCF_001550095.1 Celeribacter ethanolicus
TATGGCTAAAGGTAAGTTTGAGCGTAACAAACCGCACGTCAACATCGGCACGATCGGCCACGTTGACCACGGCAAGACCACTCTGACGGCAGCGATCACCAAGTACTTCGGTGACTTCAAAGCCTATGACGAAATCGACGGTGCGCCGGAAGAGAAAGCCCGCGGGATCACGATCTCCACGGCCCACGTGGAATACGAGACCCCGAACCGCCACTACGCGCACGTCGACTGCCCCGGCCACGCCGACTACGTGAAGAACATGATCACCGGTGCGGCCCAGATGGACGGCGGTATCCTGGTTGTGAACGCGGCTGACGGTCCGATGCCGCAGACCCGTGAGCACATCCTGCTGGCCCGTCAGGTCGGCGTGCCGGCTCTGGTGGTGTTCCTGAACAAAGTGGACCAGGTCGACGACGAAGAACTCCTGGAGCTGGTCGAAATGGAAGTTCGCGAACTTCTGTCCGAATACGACTTCCCGGGCGACGATATTCCGATCATCGCGGGCTCCGCTCTGGCCGCTCTCGAAGGTCGTGACCCGGAAATCGGCGAGAACAAGATCCGCGAACTGATGGAAGCCGTCGACGCCTATATCCCGGAACCCGAGCGTGCGATCGACCAGCCGTTCCTGATGCCGATCGAAGACGTGTTCTCGATCTCCGGTCGTGGGACTGTTGTGACCGGCCGTGTGGAACGCGGTGTGATCAACGTGGGCGACGAGATCGAAATCGTCGGCATCCGCGACACCAAGAAAACCACCTGTACCGGTGTTGAAATGTTCCGCAAACTGCTCGACCGCGGTGAAGCCGGCGACAACATCGGCGCGCTGCTGCGCGGTGTGGACCGTGAAGGCGTCGAGCGTGGTCAGGTTCTGTGTAAACCGGGCTCCGTGAACCCGCACACCAAATTCGAATCCGAGGTCTACATTCTGACCAAGGAAGAAGGTGGCCGTCACACCCCGTTCTTCGCGAACTACCGTCCGCAGTTCTACTTCCGTACGACGGACGTGACCGGGACCGTTGTTCTGCCGGAAGGCACGGAGATGGTGATGCCGGGCGACAACCTGAAATTCACGGTTGAGCTGATCGCCCCGATCGCGATGGAAGAAGGTCTTCGCTTCGCCATCCGCGAAGGCGGCCGCACCGTGGGTTCGGGCGTGGTGTCCAAAATCATCGCCTGATCAGCTTTGCTGATTAAGAAATAGAAAGGGCCTCCATCGGGAGGCCCTTTTTGTTTCGGGGCGATGACAGCGACGGTGTTACCCGCAGAGCGACAGTGCAAGCGTCGGGTGGCAGTTGGCTTTGCAAGGCAAAGGCAATGAGAACCCAAGGCCGGTGGGCCAATTAAAATATTAATTTGAGTATCGCGTATCCAACGATGCCTATGACAGCAAAACCAACGATGCCGCGCCAAATAGGACTCTCTTTTGCGGCTGGTGCCAGAGCCGCTTTCGGAGCGTTCTTTTTCGCAGAGGCTCGTTTGCCCCCACTCGGGTTTGTGGAATAACTCAAGCCTGTACCGGGTATGCTGGCGGTCGTTTTCACTCCACGTTTGCTGATATTCGTTGTTAAACCCTTCCCGCCGATACTTAGTGAGGAACGGGTCTTTCCAACATTAAGCCTAACGCCGGGAGCTATTTTGAACGATTTTTTGACTCGAAAGCCCATTAGAAATTCCTTTTCCATAATTACATGCAAAATGAGACCGCGATGATTGCTAGACAAGAGTTTTCTTGTTCGACGTCTTGTAGATAGATGAAGAACTGAGCTTGAAAGCTATTTGGCCCAAAGTCTTCGTGAAAAGGGACAAACCCCTTGCCACAAAGCCCATACCCCTCTATATCGCGCGAGTTCTCTCACGGGAGAACGCATGAAGAGGGATTCGCTCACACTCTGAGCACTCGCTTCATAAGGTTCGACGAGGGTGTCCGATGAGCGGGCATCTTCCTCTCAACCTCAATAAGCCTACGAAAGGCAATGCTATGCAAGGCCAGAACATCCGTATTCGGCTGAAGGCATTTGATTTCCGCGTGCTCGACGCGTCGACCCAGGAAATCGTCAACACGGCGAAGCGCACCGGCGCTCAGGTCCGTGGCCCGATCCCTCTGCCGAACAAGATTGAGAAGTTCACGGTTCTCCGTGGTCCTCACATCGACAAGAAATCCCGCGACCAGTTCGAGATCCGCACGCACAAGCGTCTTCTCGACATCGTTGATCCGACCCCCCAGACCGTGGACGCGCTGATGAAGCTCGACCTCGCCGCTGGCGTGGACGTCGAGATCAAAGTTTAAGGAGGGCAATAGAGATGTTGCGCTCTGGTGTTATCGCGAAAAAGGTCGGCATGACCCGCCTTTTCATGGAAGACGGCAAACAGATCCCTGTGACCGTTCTTCTGCTCGACAATCTGCAAGTGGTTGCTCAGCGCACCACCGAGAAAGACGGCTACACCGCCGTTCAGCTCGGCGCTGGCTCCGCAAAAGCAAAACGGACCTCCCAAGCCATGCGTGGTCACTTCGCTGCGGCGAACGTGGCTCCGAAGCGCAAAGTGGCTGAGTTCCGCGTGGACGAAGACAAGCTGATCGAAGTGGGCGCGGAAATCTCCGCCGACCACTACCTCGAAGGTCAGTTCGTTGACGTTTCCGGCACGTCCATCGGTAAAGGTTTTGCCGGTGCCATGAAACGCCACAACTTCGGCGGTCTGCGCGCCTCCCACGGTGTGTCCATCTCCCACCGTTCCCACGGTTCCACCGGTCAGTGTCAAGAACCGGGCCGTGTGTTCAAAGGGAAAAAGATGGCCGGTCACATGGGTGCTGCCCGTGTCACCACCCAAAACCTCCAAGTTGTCCGCACCGACGCCGACCGTGGCCTGATCATGGTCAAAGGCGCTGTTCCGGGCTCCAAAGGCGGCTGGGTCACCATCAAAGACGCCGTGAAGAAAGCAGCTCCGGCTGATCTTCCGCTTCCGGCTGCTCTGAAATCCGCTGCCTCTGAAGCGACCGCCGCTCCGGCTGTCGAAGCTCCGGCAGAAGGGGGTGAAGCATGAAACTTGACGTGATCAAACTCGACGGCGCCAAGGCTGGCACGCTGGATCTGGACGAAGCTCTCTTCGGCCTCGAACCGCGCGCTGACATTCTGCACCGTGTGGTCCGCTGGCAGCGTAACAACGCGCAGCAGGGCACCCACAAGGTGAAGACGAAGTCTGAAGTGTCCTACTCCACCAAGAAGATCTACCGCCAAAAAGGCACCGGTGGCGCTCGCCACGGCTCCCGCAAGGCCCCGATCTTCCGCAAAGGTGGTATCTACAAAGGCCCGACCCCGCGGTCTCACGGCCACGATCTTACGAAGAAATTCCGTAAGCTCGGCCTGAAACACGCGCTCTCCGCGAAAGCCGCAACCGGCAATCTCGTGGTTCTGGACGAAGCGAAACTCGCCGAAGCCAAAACCGCTCTGCTGGCCAAAGCTGTCAAGGAACAGGGCTGGAAACGCGTGCTGATCATCGACGGCGCCGACATCGACGCGAACTTCAAAGCTGCGGCTGCGAACATCGCCGGTGTGGACGTGCTGCCGACCATTGGCGCCAACGTCTACGACATCCTGAAACGTGACACGCTCGTGATCACCAAAGCAGGTGTCGAAGCTCTGGAGGCTCGCCTGAAATGACCAACAAAGCTGAACTCTACGACGTGATCCGCAAGCCGATCATCACCGAGAAAGCCACCATGGCTTCTGAAAACGGTGCCGTGGTTTTTGAAGTCGCCATCGACTCCAACAAACCGCAGATCAAAGAAGCTGTGGAAACGCTCTTCGGTGTGAAGGTGAAAGCGGTGAACACCGTTGTCACCAAAGGCAAAACCAAACGCTTCCGCGGCATGCCGGGCAAGCGTAAGGACGTGAAAAAAGCCTATGTCACCCTCGAAGACGGCAACGCCATCGACGTGACCACCGGTCTCTGATTTTTAGAGATTAGGTAGACATGAAGAAGCCCCTCGCAGAAGCGGGGGGCTTTTTCTATTGTTTGACTTATACACTGTCAGACTGGTGCTTCATCCTTATGGTTATTGAATCTCACTATTGGCGAGAAGATCTAAAGCGCTATGCCAAATCATTTGCTCCTAAAAAGAGGCCGCCTCGATGGTCTGAACGATTAGTGGTCAATTTTGAAAAGGACGTCACTATCGCATTGTTTATGGTGCGCCGCTTAGCTGAGGCGGGAAGGTTCTCTTCGAAAATGCGTGATCACCGTGTGAACCTTTCTAGATTTAGGTTTAATGGCAGGCCGCACCGATTAATCTATAAAGATATCTGTGAGCTGTATGACCTTTCTACAGAGGAGGCTGTCGTCAAAGATGTCGGCTTTCTATGCAATCAATTCATACATGCAGATTTTACGTATGCGCATAGGGGAGGCGACCGAAATTGGGAGGGCCTTTATACAAGTTCAGATTTTGAAAAGAAAAGATGGGTTTATTGGGTGCCAATCACTGAAATTATTAAGGTTTTGGAGTTGGCTGTTCTCGATTATCCCAGTTCTATGCGCATGAGTTATGATGCGGATAAAGAGGAGTGGGTTGTGCAGACAGATTAGTCCGCGCGGGATCAAGGCGTAGCCGCCGCGCGAGCGCCTGCCCGTTCGGGCGGGCTGGCGCTTTGGCCATCTTCGTGCAATGCTTAGATCATGGAGTAACTTGGCTGGGATGAAGTGTGCCGTTCAGGCGGGGGGGATGCGCCATCCCACGGGCAGGCGCTCGCGCTCAAATCCCATGCATCGTGGATTATTTCCACTAATCTATAGACTCCCCCTCCAACACCCACTATACCCCGCCCATCTCACGGCCCCGGATTCGTTCTTGGGGCCCGTGATTTGTGTGGGACGAGGGCCAGACGACAGTCACAGAGCCCCCGGCCTTAGACGAAAACGGGTCGTAGCAAACGAGCTACAATACATGACCCAAAGCAAACGGAAGACAGAAACTATGGCACTCAAGTCGTATAAACCGACGACGCCTGGCCAACGTGGGTTGGTTCTGATCGACCGTTCGGAGCTTTGGAAAGGGCGTCCGGTCAAATCTCTCACCGAGGGTTTGACCAAGAACGGCGGCCGGAACAACACCGGACGGATCACGATGCGCCGCAAAGGCGGCGGGGCAAAGCGTCTCTATCGCATCGTCGACTTCAAACGCACCAAGTTTGACGTCGCTGCAACCGTGGAACGGATCGAATACGACCCGAACCGCACCGCGTTCATCGCGCTCATCAAATACGAAGACGGCGAACAGGCTTACATCCTGGCTCCGCAGCGTCTGGCCGTCGGCGACAAAGTCATCGCCTCCGCCAAAGCTGACGTGAAGCCCGGCAACGCCATGCCGTTCTCCGGTCTGCCGATCGGTACGATCGTCCACAACGTCGAGATGAAACCGGGCAAAGGCGGCCAGATCGCCCGTGCTGCCGGCACCTACGCTCAGTTCGTTGGTCGTGACGGTGGTTACGCCCAGATTCGTCTTTCCTCCGGCGAGCTGCGTCTCGTGCGTCAGGAATGCATGGCAACGGTCGGCGCCGTGTCCAACCCCGACAACTCCAACCAGAACATCGGTAAAGCCGGTCGTAACCGCCACAAAGGCATTCGTCCGTCCGTCCGCGGTGTTGTCATGAACCCGATCGACCACCCGCACGGCGGTGGTGAAGGCCGCACCTCTGGTGGCCGTCACCCGGTGACTCCGTGGGGCAAGCCGACGAAAGGCGCGAAAACGCGCAAGAACAAAGCGACGGACAAATTCATCGTTCGCTCGCGTCACGCTCGGAAGAAGGGTCGCTAAGATATGGCACGTTCTGTCTGGAAAGGCCCGTTTGTGGACGCTTACGTCCTCAAGAAAGCCGAAAAAACCCGCGAGAGCGGCCGCAACGAGGTCATCAAGATCTGGTCGCGTCGTTCCACCATCCTGCCTCAGTTCGTTGGTCTCACCTTTGGTGTGTACAACGGTCAGAAGCACATCCCCGTCAACGTCACGGAAGACATGATCGGTCAGAAGTTCGGTGAATACGCGCCGACCCGCACCTATTACGGTCACGCCGCCGACAAAAAAGCGAAACGGAAATAAGTCATGGGTAAGGTTGCAAATCCCCGTCGCGTGGCTGACAACGAAGCAATGGCGAAAACCCGTATGCTTCGCGTTTCCCCGCAAAAACTGAACCTCGTGGCTCAGATGATCCGCGGCAAGAAAGTCGACAAGGCCCTCACGGACCTGACTTTCTCCAACAAGCGTATCGCTCAGGACGTGAAGAAATGTCTTCAGTCCGCGATCGCAAACGCCGAGAACAACCACAACCTCGACGTCGATGAGCTCATCGTCGCCGAAGCATGGGTTGGCAAAAACCTCACCATGAAACGCGGTCGCCCGCGTGCCCGTGGTCGTTTTGGCAAGATCATGAAGCCGTTCGCGGAAATCACCATCAAGGTGCGTCAAGTTGAGGAGCAAAACTAATGGGTCATAAGGTTAACCCGATTGGCATGCGTCTCCAGGTCAACCGCACCTGGGACAGCCGCTGGTACGCTGACACGAAAGATTACGGCGATCTTCTTCTCGAAGACCTGAAAATCCGTGATTTCATCAAGGAAGAATGCAAGCAGGCCGGTGTGTCGCGCGTCATCATCGAGCGCCCGCACAAAAAATGCCGCGTGACCATTCACACCGCCCGTCCGGGCGTCATCATCGGCAAGAAAGGTGCGGACATCGAAGGTCTGCGCAAGAAAGTCGCCGCGATGACCGACTCCGAGCTGCACCTCAACATCGTTGAAGTGCGCAAGCCGGAACTCGACGCTGCTCTGGTAGCCGAGTCCATCGCCCAGCAGCTCGAGCGTCGTGTGTCCTTCCGCCGTGCCATGAAACGTGCCGTGCAGAACGCCATGCGCATGGGTGCTCTCGGCATCCGCGTGAACGTCGCCGGTCGTCTCGGTGGTGCTGAAATCGCACGTACCGAATGGTACCGCGAAGGCCGCGTGCCGCTTCACACCCTGCGTGCGGACATCGACTACGCCCACGCCGAAGCGTCGACTGCCTATGGCATCATCGGCATCAAAACCTGGATCTTCAAAGGCGAGATCATGGAACACGACCCGCAGGCTCGTGACCGTCGCGCCGAAGAAGCCCAAGCCGGTCCGGCACCTCGCGGTGACCGCGGCGGCCGTCGCTAAGGAGGTCTGAGACATGCTTCAGCCAAAGCGTACAAAATTCCGCAAAATGCACAAAGGCCGTATCCACGGCGAAGCAAAAGGCGGTTCGGATCTGACCTTCGGCACCTTCGGCCTCAAAGCCGTTGAGCCCGAGCGTATCACTGCGCGTCAGATCGAAGCAGCTCGTCGTGCCATGACGCGTCACATGAAGCGTCAGGGTCGTGTTTGGATCCGCATCTTCCCGGACACCCCGGTGACCGCAAAGCCCGTCGAAGTTCGTATGGGTAAAGGTAAAGGCTCCGTTGACCGTTGGGTCTGCAAAGTCAAACCGGGCCGCGTGATGTTCGAACTGGACGGCGTGTCGGAAGACGTCGCTCGTGAGGCTCTGCGCCTCGCTGCGATGAAACTCCCGATCAAAACCCGCACGGTCGTGAAAGAAGACTGGTAAGACGTGCGCTCCGCGTCAGCGGAGTGTCACGCGCATGTGGCAGTCGTTTCAAAGAAACGATGAGAACATGCCCGGTTGAAAATTAAGAAACCCCCGCTGAGAAATCGGCGGGGGTTTGTTGCATATTGGAGCAGTGCTACAGTTTAGTATGTCACCGTTGGAGAGATGCTTTGAAATTAGACGAGTATGTAAAGCGTACGCTTTTAGATATTACGAACGGAGTTGCAGAGGCTCAAAAAGAGACATTGCTATATATTGCTCCGGGCTTCGTGGAGAACGAAAAAGTTACAGCACCTCAATTCGTGCAATTTGATGTGGCGGTGACCGTGTCGAAAGATGCAGGTGCGGGTATTCAAGTTTTTTCTTTTGGAGAAGCGAAAGGTGCCGTGAGTTCAGAGCAGGTTAATCGGATCAGCTTTGAAGTGCCGGTGTTTTTTCAGGCGCCGACTGAGAGAAATGAAAAGCATTTTGCTAATAGGAAAATCTCCGAAAGTTGATGCTTTATCTAGAGAGCTATTTTCCTATCCCACCTCAATCTCCAACCCAAAGCTCAACTCCGACGACACCCCATCGCCCCAGAATCCGCCTTCGATTGGCATCGTCCCCATCTGATCCGGGGCGGCTGAGAGGGCGACGTGGCCGTCCGTGACTACCACCCCGTGGGTCGGATCATACCCCTGCCAGCCCACTCCCGACAGCCAGACTTCGGGCCAGGCATGCAGGTGGCGCTTGCCGTCCGGCGTTTCTGCCTTGGCCTGATAGCCCGACACGAAGCGCGCGGGGATGCCAAGGCTGCGGCAGGTGGCGATGAACAGCACGGCGAGATCACGACAAGCCCCCGCACCTGTGCGAAGCGTCTCTTCCGCGGTCTGGGCATAGCCCGTCGGGCGGATGTGCCGATGCGTGCGGTGGTAGAGGGTCTCGGTCAGGCTCAGGAGAAACTCCGGCACAGTTCCCGCCTCTGCTCGCAGATCGCGGGCAAACTGCGCGACGGTCTCGTCGATGTTACCGTTCAGATAGGGAGGCGGGTTTGGCAGCTCTGACGCAGAGGGCTGCACACCTGTTTCGCAAGTGAACTGACTGACAATGCGCAACACATCGGTCTCTGCGGCAAAGCCCACGCGTGTCTCCGGCGTGCCGAAAGGCGACAGGCGATCCTCTCGCCAAGAGGGCGTGGGTGTAATGTCATAGCGATGATTGAGGGCGGTCACGCCATAGGGTTTGAGGCGCAAAATCTGGTCGCCCAAACGCACGGGCGCGGAATAGCGGTAGAGCGTTTCGTGTCGGACGGTGAAGCGCATGGTGGCCTCCTTGTGAAAGAAGGCCATGCTGCGGCTGCGAAATCAAGGGCCAAGCCTCTTGTCTCGCCGATCGAGGTCTCCATATCAGAAGGCCAAAACCCCGAATGCTTCTCTGCACGAGACCCCATGCGCACCCAGATTTCCCTCCTCCTCGACCGCCCCGTCACCCGCCATTTCATCATGGGGGTAATCCTGTTCAACGCCGTGATCCTGGGGCTTGAGACCTCGGGCGCAGTCATGGCGCGGATGGGCGGGCTGATCGTCGCGCTCGACATGATCTGTCTGAGCATCTTCGTGGTCGAACTCTTGGCGAAAATCTATGCGCAGGGGCTGCGGTTCTTTCGCGATGGCTGGAACCTCTTCGACTTTGTGATTGTCGGCATCTCGCTCTCGCCGGTGGGGGAGGGGCTTTCGGTGCTCCGGGCTCTGCGCATCCTGCGACTTTTGCGCGTCGTCTCTGTCGTGCCAAGCCTGCGCCGGGTGGTCGAGGCCTTTATCCTCGCGCTGCCGGGGATGGCTTCTGTGTTCCTGCTGACGGGCATCATCTTCTACATCGGCTCGGTGATTGCGACCAAGCTCTACGGGCCAACATTCCCCGAATGGTTCGGCACGCTGGGCGCTTCGCTCTACACCCTGTTTCAGGTGATGACGCTGGAAAGCTGGTCGATGGGCATCGTCCGCCCGGTGATGGAGGTGCATCCGGAAAGCTGGCTGTTCTTTGTGCCCTTCATCCTGATCACG
Organism: Celeribacter ethanolicus; assembly: GCF_001550095.1. GTDB lineage: Bacteria > Pseudomonadota > Alphaproteobacteria > Rhodobacterales > Rhodobacteraceae > Celeribacter > Celeribacter ethanolicus. The sequence goes on from NZ_LRUC01000029.1 coordinate 9,655, forward strand.
GCTTTCGCGGTGATGAATCTCGTCGTCGGTCTGATCGTGTCGACGATGCAGGACGCCCATGTCGAAGAAGAACACGCCGCCACGGACAGTTACCGGGACGACGTGGTCAAGCGTTTGGAACGGATCGAGAGGGCTCTGGAGCGGCGCTGAGTTACTCGTCCGACCATTTATAGTTAAAGCTCACCGAAACGCGGTCGAATTCCGACTGGTTCATCATCACCTCATGGCGCAGCCAGCTTTCCCAGAGCATGATGTCGCCCGCTTCTGGCGAGAGGTAGATGAAATTCTGCATCTCCCGGCGCGCGCCTTTCTTGCGGGCGGGGGCGCCCATCATCATGACATGGCGCGGATCTTCGAGCCGCAGCGATGAGGCGCCTTCCGGCATGGCGACATAGGTCGTGCCGGAGATCACCGAATGCGGGTGGATATGGGCGGAATGATAGCCGCCCTCCGGCAGGATGTTGATCCAGAGGTCTTCGAGCACAAGTTTGCGCTCGCCCAGATCGAATTCGAGGTCTTCGGCAAATTTCGCGACGTGTTGATCAAGGCTTTTGACGATGTCCTTGAAGATCGGGAAGCGCCAGGGCAGGTCGGTGAGGGAGGCGTAAGAGGTGTAGCCGGGATAGCCCTTGTCATCGCACCATTGCTGCCCGGCTTCGTCATCTTCGGCGATGGCATAGCAACTATCAAAGAGTTCGTCCTGATCGACCTCGGGGGAGAACTCGTTCAGTTTGGCTTTGTAGAGACGGGTGACGAAAAGGGATTCGATGTCGGCCATGGGAGCCTCCTTAGACAGGTTTGGCCTGTCATAGCGCGCGGTGGAGGGCTTGGCGAGGCTTAGTGACGTTTCGAGCGTTGCGCGATTGCTCTCCAGATTTAACCTTTCTTAAGGTTCATTTGTTATTAACCACGTTGACGCCGTGGGGGCGTTGCGTTTACGATATGTTCCATCATTAGCCTGCGGAGTTTTTCCTGCATGAATTCCGTGGGCGGCGCTTCGTAGTGATGCGCCGAACATTGGGGAGATGCTGAGATATCCCAGCTTTCTTTTGGGAAGCCATAGGAAATGGTTGAAGCGCAAGGAAGCGCGCCCATGCAGGAAAAGAGAACTGAGGATCGTAACCGACTGTAGTCGGGGTCGTTCCTTATGTTCTCGTGACATTGAGCGACCCATATCAATTGTGGGGAAGTTTCGATGCAGATTATCGAACTTATTTCAGAAGCAAAGTTGAGCTTTGGTTTTGCAAATGGCTCAGGGCTTGGGGCTGTGCTACTGGCTCTTGTTCTTATTGCCATTGCGTGGCGCGTTCCAAGGGGGATGTTGGTGAGAGTGATCGGGGCGGTTCGAAAAGGTCAGAAGTGACTAACTTTCCCTTGCCACCACACCCCCAACCCCTTATAGAGCGGCATCTCACAGATTCCCTTCAGGGGAGTCGTGTGTATTGACATAACCCACCGGACCGAATGTCACCCCGAATAAGGGCGCATTCCGGTGCTACCAGGAACCAAGGAGAGGCGCCAAATGAACGCCCAGGAATTGCGTGCGAAAACGCCGGACGAGCTCAAGACCGAGCTTGCCAATCTGAAAAAAGAATCCTTCAACCTGCGTTTCCAGCAGGCCACGGGTCAGCTCGAAAACACCGCTCAGATCCGCAAAGCGCGCCGCACGGCCGCTCTTGTGAAAACCATTCTGAACGAAAAAGCCAAGTCGGCTGAGTAAGGAGAGCGACCTATGCCCAAGCGTATTCTTTCCGGGGTCGTGACCTCGAACCAGAACGAACAGACCGTGACCGTGCTCGTCGAGCGCCGTTTCAAACACCCGGTTCTGAAAAAGACCATCCGTAAGTCCAAAAAATACCGGGCTCACGATGAGAACAACCAATTCAACGTCGGCGACACCGTCCGTATCCAGGAATGTGCACCGAAGTCGAAAACCAAGCGTTGGGAAGTGCTCGCCTGATCTCGATCAGACAAGCCTCCTCCCAGCTTAATCGAAACCCTGGGGGCACCGATCACTGCAGATCGCCCCAAAGGTCGGGAGAAACCAAATGATCCAGATGCAGACCAATCTGGATGTCGCTGATAACTCCGGCGCTCGCCGAGTTCAGTGCATCAAGGTCCTCGGCGGTTCCCACCGTCGTTACGCCTCCGTGGGCGACATCATCGTGGTGTCGGTCAAGGAAGCGATTCCGCGTGGCCGTGTGAAAAAAGGGGACGTCCGTAAGGCCGTCGTCGTGCGCACCGCTAAAGAAGTCCGTCGTGAAGACGGCACCGCGATCCGTTTCGATCGCAACGCCGCCGTCATCCTCAACAACAACAACGAGCCCGTTGGTACCCGTATCTTCGGCCCGGTTGTTCGCGAACTTCGTGCGAAAAACTTCATGAAGATCATCTCGCTCGCTCCGGAGGTGCTCTAATGGCTGCTAAGCTGAAAAAAGGCGACAAGGTCGTCGTCCTCGCCGGCAAGGACAAAGGCAAACAGGGTGAAATCACCTCTGTGATGCCGTCCAAAGGCAAGGCCATCGTGGAAGGCATCAACATTGCCATCCGTCACGCACGCGCCACGCAGGGCGAGCAAGGCGGCCGCAAGCCGATCGCCATGCCGATCGACCTGTCGAACCTCGCGCTGCTCGATGCCAACGGCAAAGCCACCCGCGTCGGTTTCCGCATGGAAGGCGATCAGAAAGTGCGCTTCGCCAAAACCACGGGAGACGTGATCTGATGCTCGACACCACCGATTACACCCCGCGTCTTAAAGCCGCTTACAAAGACAGCATCCGTGCTGCTCTGAAAGAAGAGTTCGGCTACAAGAACGACATGCAGATCCCGCGTCTGGACAAAATCGTCCTGAACATCGGCTGCGGTGCGGAAGCTGTGAAAGACTCCAAAAAAGCGAAATCCGCTCAGGAAGATCTTTCCGCGATCGCCGGTCAGAAAGCGCTCATCACGAAAGCCAAGAAATCCATCGCTGGTTTCCGCGTTCGTGAAGACATGCCGCTCGGTGCGAAAGTCACCCTGCGCGGCGACCGCATGTATGAATTCCTCGATCGTCTGATCACGATTGCAATGCCCCGCATCCGCGACTTCCGCGGCGTGTCCGGCACCTCCTTCGACGGCCGTGGCAACTACGCCATGGGCCTGAAAGAGCACATCGTGTTCCCCGAGATCAACTTCGACCAGGTGGACGAAGTCTGGGGGATGGACATCGTCATCGCGACCACCGCGAAGACGGACGCAGAAGCCAAGAGCCTGTTGAAAGCTTTCAACATGCCCTTCAACAGCTAATCGCGCGAGGAGTTTGAGAACATGGCAAAGAAATCCATGATCGCACGCGAGCGCAAGCGCGAGAAGCTGGTGGCGAAATACGCCGCCAAGCGCGCTGCTCTCAAAGAGGTCGTCTACGACCAGGACAAGCCGATGGAAGAGCGTTTCCGCGCGTCCCTGAAGCTTGCTGAACTGCCGCGCAACAGCTCGGCTACCCGTCTGCACAACCGTTGTCAGCTGACCGGCCGTCCCCACGCTTACTACCGTAAGCTGAAGGTGTCCCGGATCATGCTGCGGGAACTCGGCTCCTTCGGCCAGATCCCCGGTCTGGTGAAATCGAGCTGGTAAGGGAGAGAGAATATGAACGATCCTATCGGCGATATGCTCACCCGTATCCGTAACGCTCAAATGCGTGGCAAATCCACCGTCTCCACCCCGGCTTCCAAGCTGCGCGGCTGGGTCCTGGATGTGCTGCTGGACGAGGGTTACATCCGCGGCTATGAGAAAGGCACCGACGTCAACGGTCACCCGACCCTTGAAATCAGCCTGAAATACTTCGAAGGCACCCCGGTTATCCGCGAACTGAAACGGGTCTCCAAACCCGGTCGTCGCGTGTACCTCGGTGTCAAGGACATCCCGTCGGTCCGTCAGGGCCTTGGTGTGTCGATTGTCTCCACCCCGAAGGGTGTGATGTCGGACGCAAACGCTCGTGCCAACAATGTTGGTGGCGAAGTGCTTTGCACCGTCTTCTAAGGAGGTCTCTCGATGTCTCGTATTGGTAAGAAACCGGTCGAGCTGCCCAGCGGCGTTTCCGCCTCTGTGTCCGGCCAGACCATCGAAGTGAAAGGCCCGAAAGGCACTCACTCCTTCACCGCCACGGACGATGTGACCCTCGCTGTCGAAGACAACACCGTCACCGTCACCCCCCGTGGTAAATCGAAGCGCGCTCGCCAGCAGTGGGGCATGTCCCGCACCATGGTCGCCAATATGGTGACCGGTGTGACCGACGGCTTCAAGAAAGAGCTCGAAATCAACGGTGTTGGTTATCGTGCTGCGATGCAGGGCAACGTGCTCAAACTCAACCTGGGTTACTCCCACGAAGTGAACTTCGAGGTCCCCGCCGGCGTCACCGTGACGGCTGCGAAACCGACCGAGATCACTGTGGAAGGTTCCGACCCGCAACTCGTCGGCCAGGTCGCGGCCAACATCCGCGAATGGCGTAAGCCCGAGCCCTACAAAGGCAAAGGTATCAAGTACAAAGGCGAGTTCATCTTCCGTAAGGAAGGGAAGAAGAAGTAAGGACGCTCATCATGGCAAACAGCAAACGGACCCTGTTTCTGAAACGCCGCCTGCGCGTTCGGAACAAACTTCGCAAGAACAATGTCGGCAAGCTTCGCCTGTCGATCCATCGTTCGAACAAGAACATCAGCGCTCAGCTGATCGACGACGTGCAGGGCACAACCCTGGCGGCCGCTTCCTCGCTCGAGAAAGATCTCGGCGTGGTTGGCAAGAACAACGTCGAAGCCGCCGCCAAAGTTGGCGCGGCGATTGCAGAGCGCGCGAAGAAAGCCGGCGTCGAAGAGTGCTACTTCGACCGTGGTGGCTTCCTCTTCCACGGCAAGGTGAAGGCTCTCGCCGACGCTGCCCGTGAAGGTGGTCTGAAGTTCTAAGACTTGAGGGAGGGGGGCAATGCTCCCCTTCCCGATGATCCGGGTCGGGCGCCTTTCGGGCGCCCTTCACTAAGGATCGAGTTCAACGGCGTTTTTCGAAGCGCCACCTCCAAAAGGAAAGTTCTATGGCAGAACGTGAAAACCGCCGGGACCGTCGCGAGCGCGAGGAAGCCCCGGAATTCGCAGATCGTCTTGTCGCGATCAACCGTGTGTCCAAAACCGTCAAAGGTGGTAAGCGCTTCGGCTTCGCCGCTCTCGTGGTTGTAGGCGACCAGAAAGGCCGCGTTGGCTTCGGCAAAGGCAAAGCGAAAGAGGTCCCCGAGGCCATCCGCAAAGCCACCGAGCAAGCCAAGCGCCAAATGATCCGCGTGCCGCTCAAAGAAGGCCGCACCCTGCACCACGACATCGAAGGTCGTCACGGTGCCGGTCGCGTCGTGATGCGCACTGCCCCGCAAGGTACCGGGATCATCGCCGGTGGTCCGATGCGCGCCGTGTTCGAAATGCTCGGCATTCAGGACGTGGTTGCCAAATCCATCGGCTCCCAGAACCCGTACAACATGATCCGCGCCACGCTGGACGGCCTCAAACTCGAAGCCTCCCCGCGCTCCGTGGCTCAGCGTCGCGGCAAGAAAGTCGCCGACATCCTGAAAAAGGATGAACCGGCTGCTGAAGCTGCTGAAGCGTAAGGAGACTGACTCATGGCTAAAACCATCGTTGTGAAACAGATCGGCTCCCCGATCCGTCGCCCCGCGAAACAGCGTCAGACCCTCGTCGGTCTCGGCCTGAACAAGATGCACAAAACCCGCGAGCTGGAGGACACCCCCTCCATCCGTGGCATGGTCGCATCCATCCCGCACCTCGTCGAGATCGTCGAAGAGCGTGGGTAAGCGCTGATCGGGGCGCAAGCCCCGACCGCAAGATTTCAAACGCCCTGCCTTCTCGGTGGGGCGTTTTTCTTTTAAAAATTCATATCGGTCGGGAATAAACCCGCCTTGCGCGCTGTATCTCTCATGTCTGCACCCGAGCAGACGATGTTTTTTGGAGATCAGACATGCTCAAGACCCTTCCCCTTGCGGCGGCCCTCGCCGCTTTCGCCACCACCGCCTTCGCCGCCGACGCCCCCGTCGTGACCGGCAAGCTGGGCGAGGCCACCTATCTGATGGATGCCAGCACCCACATGACGCTCTACACCTTCGACAAGGACGAAAAGGGCGTGTCGAACTGCTATGACATGTGCGCCGCCAATTGGCCGCCGGTCGTGGGCGATGCCGACATGGAGCTGCCCTCCGGCTATTCCCTGATCACCCGCAAGGAAGGTTATGAGCAGGTGGCCTACAAGGGCATGCCGCTCTATGGTTGGGTCAAGGACGAAAAACCCGGCGACATGACCGGGGAGGGCGTGAACGGCGTCTGGCACGTCGCCCGCCCGTAACAGCGCATATCAGGCCGGGGAGGGGCGACCCTCCCCATTGATCCTTCCGGGAGGCGTCATGCCGCGGTTCAGACAGGAATTGAAAGAGGCCCTGCCGTCGCTCTGGCGTTACGCCTATGTCTTGACGCGAGATCGCAGCCGGGCCGACGATCTCGTTCAGGACTGTGCCGAGCGCGCCCTGCGCAAGCGGCATCTCTGGCAGGCGGATCGTCCGATCCGGCCCTGGCTCGCGAAAATGGCGCTGAACATTCACCGCAACGGGTTGCGGACGTCTGCCGCGCGCCACATCCATGTTGCCTATGACGAGGCCGATCTCTCGCCTCACGCTTTGCCCTCGGCGGAGCAGGGGCTTGAGGCGATGGAGATGCTGCGTCGGGTTGACGCTTTGCCGCCGGAACAGCGCGAAGTGCTTTTGCTCGTGGTCATCGACGGCTTGAGCTATGCAGAGGCGGCGGGCGTTCTCGACATCCCGATCGGTACGGTGATGTCGCGGATCTCGCGCGCTCGTGCGAGTTTGAAACAGGAGCCGACACCGGGACCGCCCGTGCGGCTGAGGAGTGTGACATGACGGATGCGCAGGATTTCGACATTCATCGCTATCTCGACGGGGAAATGACCCGTGACGAATCCCTCGCGTTCGAGCGCCGGATGGAGCATGACGAGGCGCTCGCCACAGAGGTTGCGGAGATGATGCAAGATATGGACAGGTTGCGCGCCGCCGTTCCGACCCCGTCCGAGGCGCATCTGGACAACCTCCTGTCCCGCGCCGAACCCGTCGTCCGGCCGATCTGGGGGCAACTGGCCGCGGCGGTCGTGCTTTTGGCCGTGGGCTTCGGTGGCGGGGTGATGATGCGCGGGCCGGGAGCTGCGCCGGATATGGCCGGCGATGTGCTCGCCCAGGCTTCCGCCGCCCACGCGCTTTATTCCGTCGAGGTGGTGCATCCGGTCGAGGTGCCCGCCTCCGAGCGCGATCAACTCAAGGGCTGGCTCAGCAATCGTCTGGGTGCCGAGGTGCGTATCCCCGATCTGAGCGGCGCGGGGCTATCGCTGGTCGGCGGGCGGCTTCTGCCCTTCGAACAGGGGGCCGCCGCGCAGTTCATGTATGAGGATGCGGAGGGCGCCCGCGTGACCCTTTACCTGACGCCTGCGCAGACCCGTGGCACCTCGGCGCTGCGTTACGGCCAGAAAGATACACTTTCCGCCGCCTATTGGCAGGACGGTCTCTGGCATTATGCCCTCGTCGGTCCGATGGGGCGCGACGGTCTCGCCAGAATTGCCCAGTCGGTGCAAGGCGCGCTGTTCTGATCCTCAACATTTCAGAAACAAGTTGAGAGAAAAGTCGCGTTCCCGCCGCATTGCTTTCGGCGGGCGTTAACACTTACGCGCGACACTTTTCCTGTACCAACCCGCCACGCCCACAGGGGCAGGCGATCTCGTGACAGTGAAAGGAACAGACCGATGACCGCATTTACCAAAGCCCTGCAAGACTGGATGGCCAATTTCATAACCAGCATCCCGGCTTTTGACCTCTCCGTGTTCGACATGTCGGAACCGGGCGAGCGCTGGGTCAAGTCGCATTACGGGCGACACGGCTGACCGATGAATAATTTTTGGGCTTATATGAACGAAATTTAACCAGTTTTAAAACTGCTTGCATTATGTGCATAGCGGCCTCTCGAAAACTGGGGGATGTCATTCGTCCGGACTCCCCCTACATCGGCGGCACATCGAAAGAGACCCCATTTCCGGGGCATTCCGGCCCCGTTCAATAAAGGACAAGAACAATGGCTCACTTCACCGACACCACCCGCACTTCGGGTTTCGGCTTCTCTCTGCGCAACATGGTTGCCCGCCTGCGCGAGGCCCACGCCCGCCAGCGCGCCTATGCCGACACCTACAACCAGCTCAACGCACTCTCCGACCATGAACTGCACGACATCGGTCTGGGGCGCTCCGACATCATGGACATCGCTCGGCAAACCGCCGCGCGTATCTGACACGCTTTATCCGAGAGGACCCGACATGCAACGCGCCGCCTCCTTCCTGAAACCGAACCGCCTGATGGCCGCCCTGCGCGACCGCTGGCATGCCGGTCCGATCCCGTGCTGGAAAGACTACCTGCGCGCCACCGCCGAGTGAGGCACCGGGCAGGCCGCTGTCGAGACATCGCTGGACAAAACAGACACCCCGCAGGAGACTGTGGGGTGTTTTGGTCTATGACTTTGATATTATCATAATTAAGTACACTAATGGTGCTGCGAAATTGAGAAAAAGTAATGCTTTCAGAAAGCTAGCAGTATTTGAATACTTTTGTTCGATCTCTTTTGTAGGAATATTGTCTGGCGGGTTCTCCGTTAAAAAGTGTTCCCATCCAATCGGTGCCGGGCCGTTTTGATAAATGTGATGTTCAATTACTTTGGAATAATCGGCCAAAACCATGAGTATTGCATATTCAATATTGAGCCGTGTTTTGACGAGTAGAGTTACAGTGCAGGCAATAATAAGAGCGATGAAAACAGAGTAGCTGTGATTCTGATAATATTCGCTAAATAACCATGCATAAAAGGCCGCATACCCAGCAATAGTTAAGCCCTCAAATCTCCAAATAGTGTTCAGTAGAAGATGTATCTGCTCTCGGGTTTGTTTCCATTCTGAAAGCGCAAACTCTGTAGTTTTTGTCATACGGGCGAGATCCTAAAGCTAGTGAAAAATGAATGTCTTTGTCTTTTGATAAATTTTATCGGAGAAGCGGAGTGCTGTGAAGCTTGATCCACTCGCACCAAACGTCTATACGCCCCCGGTGGACAGCCCTGTCCATCAGAATCAACACATGTAAGCCGTGTTTGCCCACTCCGTCGCTGGAGGGCACATCCGGCAAGGAGAAGCGACATGAAACTGCACGAACTGCGCGACAATTCCGGCGCAACCAAAGCCCGCACCCGCGTTGGCCGTGGCCCCGGCTCCGGCAAAGGTAAAATGGGTGGCCGTGGTATCAAAGGTCAGAAATCCCGTTCCGGCGTGGCCATCAACGGCTACGAAGGCGGCCAGATGCCGCTCTACCAGCGTCTTCCGAAACGCGGCTTCACCAAGCCGAACGCGAAGAAATACGCTGTCGTGAACCTCGGCCTGATCGAGAAATTCATCGAAGCCGGCAAGCTCGACGCCGCCAACGTGACCGAAGAGACCCTCGTGACCTCCGGTCTGGTGCGCCGCAAACTCGACGGCATCCGCGTTCTGGCCAAAGGCGATGTGAAATCCAAACTCACCATCACCGTGACCGGCGCGTCGAAATCCGCTGTCGAGGCTGTTGAAAAAGCCGGCGGTTCGCTGACCGTTGCCGTGAAGGCCGACGCGGCAGCCGAATAAGGCTTGTGGCAAGGGCCTTGGCCCCTTACATCAAGACCTGAGTTTTCCAAGCGCCGCCCCCCGGAAAGCCGGACGGGCGGCGCTGACGTGAATAGAGAGACCATATGGCATCCGCAGCAGAACAAATGGCGGCGAACCTCGACTGGGGCACCCTCGGGAAGGCCAAGGAGCTTCGCCAGCGTATCTTTTTCACCATCGGTCTGTTGATCGTCTACCGTCTCGGGACCTTCATCCCGGTGCCGGGCATCGACGGCAACGCGCTCAAAGACTTCATGGATCAGGCGGCCTCGGGCCTCGGCGGTATTCTGTCGATGTTCACCGGCGGCGCGCTTGGGCGGATGGGGATTTTTGCCCTCGGCATCATGCCCTACATCTCCGCCTCCATCATCGTTCAGCTTCTGACCTCGATGGTGCCTTCGCTCGAGAACCTCAAGAAAGAGGGCGAAGCGGGGCGCAAGAAGATCAACCAGTACACCCGTTTCGGCACGGTCGCTCTGGCGCTGTTCCAGGCCTACGGTCTCGCCGCCTCGCTTGAGGCCGGGAACCTGGCCCACGATCCGGGTTGGTATTTCCGCGCGGGCGTCGTGATCACGCTGGTCGGCGGCACCATGTTCCTGATGTGGCTCGGTGAACAGATCACCAACCGCGGCATCGGCAACGGCATCTCGCTGATCATCTTCGTCGGCATCGTCGCCGAGATCCCCGGCGCTCTGGCGCAGTTCTTCGCCTCCGGTCGTTCCGGCGCGATCTCGCCGATCGTGACGCTGATCGTGATTGCCATGGTCGTGGCCGTGATCGCCTTTGTGGTCTTCATGGAACGCGCGCTGCGCAAGGTGCATATCCAGTATCCGCGCCGCCAGCAGGGTATGAAGATCTATGACGCGCAGTCCTCGCACCTGCCGATCAAGGTGAACCCGGCGGGCGTGATCCCGGCGATCTTCGCCTCGTCCCTGCTGCTATTGCCGACCACCATCGCGACCTTCTCGGGTCAGCAAGACGTGGGGCCGGTGATGTCCACGATCCTCGCCTATTTCGGGCCGGGTCAGCCGCTTTACCTTCTGTTCTTCACGGCGATGATCGTCTTCTTCGCCTATTTCTACACCGCCAACGTCGCCTTCAAATCGGAAGACGTGGCCAAGAACCTGAAGAACCAGAACGGCTTCATTCCCGGCATCCGTCCGGGGAAGAAAACCGAGGAACACCTCGATTACATCGTGGCCCGTATCCTCGTGATCGGCTCCGCCTATTTGGCCGCAGTCTGTCTGCTGCCGGAAATTCTGCGCAGCCAGTTCGCCATTCCCTTTTATTTTGGCGGCACTTCGGTGTTGATTGTGGTATCGGTGACGATGGACACGATTCAACAAATTCAGTCCCACCTGCTGGCGCACCAGTATGAGGGGCTCATCGAGAAATCTCAGCTGCGCGGGAGGAAGCGCAGCAAAAGAGGGACAGCAAGACGATGAATATTATTCTGCTTGGACCGCCGGGCGCGGGCAAGGGAACGCAAGCACAACGTCTCGTGGAGGAGCGGGGCATGGTGCAGCTTTCGACCGGGGATATGCTGCGCGAAGCACGCACCTCCGGCACCGAAATGGGCAAGAAAGTCGCGGCGATCATGGATGCCGGTCAACTTGTGACCGACGAAATCGTGATCGGCCTGATCGAAGAGAAGATCCAGCACGGCTCCGCCGGCGGCTTCATCTTCGACGGTTTCCCGCGCACTCTGGGTCAGGCGGACGCGCTCAACGAGTTGCTGTCCCGCAACGGCGCCCAGCTCGAAGCCGTGATCCTGCTCGAGGTCGATGACGAAACGCTGGTGAAGCGCATCGTCAATCGCGCCGCCGAAGCGGTCGCCGCGGGCAAGGAAGCGCGCGCCGACGACAACGAGGAAAGCGTCAAGATCCGCCTGATGGAATATTACAAGAAGACCTCTCCGCTGATCGGCTACTACTATGCCAAAGGCGATCTGAAGACGGTCGACGGCCTTCAGAGCATGGACCAGGTCTCCGCGGATATCGCAAAGGCGCTGGCCTGAGGAATTCAATCGCCGGAAGGTCTTGACCCTCCGGCGATTCGCCTCTATGGCAACCCATCCCCTCTGGGGTAAAAGATTCGCAAACGGGTCGTTTCAGCTCATGTTCGCCCGGACGCAATCATCACCTGAATTCAGCTGTCGCTCGCGAGGGACCCCCCGCGAGCTTCCGTTGTGAAAAAAGGTTCCGGGGTTACGGAACCGCAACGAAAGGAAAGTCAACGTGGCACGTATCGCCGGCGTCAACATCCCGACCGCCAAGCGCGTTCCGATCGCGCTCACCTATATCACCGGCATTGGCAACACCTCTGCCGTCGCCATCTGCGAAGCCGTCGGCATCGACCTTACCCGTCGTGTCAACGAGCTGTCCGACGCCGAAGTTCTCGCCATTCGCGAGCACATCGACGCCAACTACACCGTCGAAGGTGATCTTCGTCGTGAAACGCAGATGAACATCAAGCGTCTCATGGACCTCGGCTGCTACCGCGGCCTGCGTCACCGCCGGAACCTCCCGGTTCGCGGTCAGCGCACCCACACCAACGCCCGCACCCGCAAGGGCCCGGCGAAGCCGATCGCCGGCAAGAAGAAGTAAGGGGAGTATTCAGACATGGCACGTGATACCCGTCGCACGAAGCGTAAGGTTTCCAAGAACATCGCCGCTGGCGTTGCTCATGTGAACTCCACCTTCAACAACACCAAAATCCTGATCTCCGACGTGCAAGGCAACGCGATCTCCTGGTCGTCCGCTGGCACGATGGGCTTCAAAGGCTCCCGCAAATCCACTCCGTATGCCGCTCAGATGGCTGCCGAGGATGCGGGCCGCAAAGCTCAGGATCACGGTGTGAAAACCCTCGAAGTCGAAGTGCAGGGCCCGGGTTCGGGTCGTGAGTCCGCGCTGCGCGCACTCGCTGCCATCGGCTTCAACATCACGTCGATTCGCGACGTGACCCCGATTGCGCACAACGGCTGCCGCCCGCCGAAACGTCGTCGCGTGTAATCGAAATAACGATTTCAGGATCGCGGGCCATGTTTGCCCGCGGTCCGTTTTTGCGTTTTGAGACCCCTCGGGCGTCCCCCCGTTTAAGGACATGGGCGGGAGGACAAGAATGGAGGCACCAGCATGATCCACAAGAATTGGGCCGAGCTCATTAAACCGCAACAGCTTGAAGTGAAACCGGGCAACGAACCGGCACGTCAGGCTACCATCGTTGCCGAACCGCTTGAGCGCGGCTTCGGTCTGACGCTGGGCAACGCGCTGCGTCGCGTGCTGATGTCGTCGCTGCAAGGCGCGGCCATCACCTCCGTTCAGATCGACAACGTCCTGCACGAGTTCTCCTCGGTCGCGGGCGTGCGTGAAGACGTCACCGACGTCATCCTGAACCTCAAAGGCGTGTCGCTGCGCATGGAAGTCGAAGGGCCGAAGCGTCTCTCGATCTCCGCCAAAGGTCCGATGGTCGTGACCGCCGGTGACATCTCCGAATCGGCTGGCATCGAGGTCCTGAACAAGGATCACGTCATCTGCCACCTTGACGATGGCGCCGATCTGTTCATGGAGCTGACTGTCAACACCGGCAAAGGCTATGTCTCTGCCGACAAGAACAAACCGGAAGATGCGCCGATCGGCCTGATCCCGGTCGATGCGATCTATTCGCCGGTCAAGAAAGTGTCCTATGACGTGCAGCCGACCCGTGAAGGTCAGGTGCTCGACTATGACAAGCTGACGATGAAAATCGAAACCGACGGTTCCGTGACCCCGGAAGACGCCGTGGCCTTCGCTGCGCGCATCCTTCAGGACCAACTGGGCATCTTCGTGAACTTCGACGAGCCGGAATCGGCTGGTCGTCAGGAAGAAGACGACGGTCTCGAGTTCAATCCGCTTCTTCTCAAGAAAGTGGACGAGCTGGAACTGTCTGTCCGTTCGGCGAACTGCCTCAAGAACGACAACATCGTCTACATCGGCGATCTCATCCAGAAAACCGAAGCCGAGATGCTCCGCACCCCGAACTTCGGCCGCAAGTCGCTCAACGAGATCAAAGAGGTTCTGTCCGGCATGGGCCTGCACCTCGGCATGGATGTCGAAGAGTGGCCGCCTGAGAACATCGAAGAGCTGGCGAAGAAATTCGAAGACCAGTTCTGAGTGAAATTTTGAGGGTCGGCAAAAAGGTCCGACGCTTGTCCGACAAAAGTCCGACGCTTTGCCGACCCTCAAATCCGGGCATTTTGCCCACCGAAGACACGGGCATTCCGCCCCAAGGAGAACCGGTGACACGCATCGCCGGTCAGACAAAGCAAAACACGCTAAAGGAGATAGAAAATGCGTCACGCTAAAGGTTACCGCCGCCTCAACCGGACCCACGAACACCGCAAAGCGATGTTCTCCAACATGGCCGGCTCGCTCATTGAGCACGAACAGATCAAAACCACGCTGCCGAAAGCCAAAGAGCTCAAGCGCATCATGGACAAGCTGATCACCCTCGGCAAACGCGGCGATCTTCACGCCCGTCGTCAGGCTGCTGCTCAGCTCAAACAAGACAAAGACGTCGCCAAACTCTTCGAAGTTCTGGGCCCGCGCTACGCTGAGCGTGCCGGGGGGTACACCCGCGTTCTGAAAGCCGGTTTCCGTTACGGCGACATGGCTCCGATGGCGATCATCGAGCTCGTGGACCGTGATCCGGCCGCCAAAGGCGCCGCCGACAAAGCCCGCCTCGAAGCCGAAGAAGCTGCGATGGCTGACGAAGACTGATCCCGGTTTTCTGTGCGATTTCGAAAGCTCCGCTTCGGCGGAGCTTTTTCATTTTGCAGGAATGGTCGCGAAATTGAGCAGCCTGTGCGCCGCCTCTTTCACTATTCACCATGTAACGTGATTTTGGCTTTCAAAATCTGACTCTTTGGTTTACTCATCTTAAGGGTGATCTCCTTATGGTTGTCACGCCTTTCGTAACCCAAAATGAATTTTACCCATGCGTGACACGACAGAACTCAATCGACTGTTTGCCCAGCTTCGCTCCGCATCTCCCGTCGGATATTCCGCCGGGTTGCACATCCGTTTCGCCTCGCCTCTGGTCGCGGAATCGACCTACGACCCGAAATGGCTCGAGCATTATGCGGCAAATGCTTACGCGTTGAGGGATCCGATGATCGCCTGGGGTTTGAGCTGCGAAGGGTCTACAAGGTGGAGCGAAATAGAACTCCCCGATCCATTCCAAATTTGGAGGCAGGCCGCCGAATTCGGCCTGAACTACGGTGTTGCCGTGTCCTGTGGACCGGTTCAGTCACGAAGCATTGTAGGTTGCGCCCGGGCCGATCGCGAATTCACGGATCAGGAGATCTCGAAAATCGTGACGATCGTGCGCACGCTGCATGAAATCTCTGAGCCGCAAACGGATCTGACACAGGCCCAAATTCAGGCCCTCCGGTGCATCGCGGGCGGTGATCGTCACGCAGCAGCCGCGGCCAAACTCGGGATCTCGGAGAGCGCGCTGAAGGCGCGTCTCGTCTCTGCCCGAGAACGTCTCATGGCCCGGACGACCTCGGAAGCCATCCAAAAAGCCAAGGAGATCAAGCTGTTGTGACGGTGCTCGCTCCCGCGTTGCGTTGAAGAAATCAACCAACACCGGAGACGTACCATGCAAACGACCACGCTTTCTTTTGCCAACCTGCACAACCATGGCGATCTTTTTGCCAATATGCTTCGCGCGCGACACGAAACGTTCATCCAGCACGCGAAATGGGATCTGCCCCAGGCGGATGGCATGGAATACGATCAATACGACACGCCCGCGTCCCGTTGGATCGCGGTTCACGAGTTTGGCGATGTGTTGGCCGGTATCCGCTTGACCCCCACGACCACGCGCTGTGGCATTTATTCCTACATGATCCGCGATGCCCAACGCGGTCTGCTCGACAGTATCCCGTCGGATCTTCTGTTCGACGAGGCCCCGGTGGCGGAGCATGTCTGGGAATCGAGCCGGATTTTCGTATCGCCACGGGTGCCTGCGAAATCCCGTCTCAAAGTCCAGATGAGCCTGATCGGGGAGATGACGAATTCCGCGCGTGAGCTGGGCGCGACCTCGGTCGTCTGCCTGATCCCGGAGAACGGCAACCGCTGGGGGCGCCGTGTCGGGCTCGACATCGACGTGATCGGTCCGGTGATGGACATCGGCGGTGCGCGCAACGCCTGCATGCGCATCAATCTGATCAACAAACTGCACTGATCCGATGCGCTTGAGAAAGGGGCCAGAACGCTGCCTTTTGGCCCCGATCCCTCTTTCGCGCGCCGCTCAGGCGGCGTAACCTCCGGCCATGGCCGATCTGTTCTCTTCCGATGATACGCCCCCGAAGCACGGTGCCGCGCCGCGGCCGCTGGCTGACCGGTTGCGCCCGCAACATCTGTCCGAGGTGATCGGTCAGCAACAGGTGCTGGGGCCCGAAGCTCCGCTGGGGGTCATGCTTGCCTCGGGGGCTTTGTCGTCGATTATTTTCTGGGGCCCGCCGGGGGTGGGCAAAACCACCATCGCGCGGCTTCTGGCGGATGAAACGGATCTGCATTTCGTACAGATTTCCGCGATTTTTTCCGGGGTGCCGGAGCTGCGCAAAGTGTTCGAGGCGGCCAAACTCAGACGCGCGAACGGGCAGGGAACGCTTTTGTTCGTCGACGAAATCCACCGTTTCAACAAGGCGCAACAGGACAGTTTCCTGCCGCATATGGAGGATGGCACGATCCTCCTTGTGGGCGCGACGACGGAGAACCCGTCCTTCGAACTGAACGCCGCTGTGCTGTCGCGATCACAGGTCATGGTGCTGACGCGGTTGACGCATGAAGACCTTGCGCAACTGACCGAACGGGCGGAGCGAGAGCTGGACAAGACCCTGCCCCTGACCGAGATGGCCCGCTTTGCGCTCTATGAGATGGCCGATGGCGACGGGCGCACGCTTTTGAACCTGATCGAACAGATCGCTGCGTGGAAAGTGGACGCCCCGCTCGATCCGGAGCAGCTTGGCAAGCGCCTCATGCGTCGGGCCTCGAAATACGACAAGAGCGGCGACGAGCATTACAACCTGATCTCTGCCCTGCACAAATCGGTACGCGGGTCCGACCCGGATGCGGCGCTTTATTGGTTCGGGCGGATGCTGGAAGGGGGTGAAGACCCGCGCTATCTGGCGCGTCGGATGTTGCGCATGGCGATCGAGGACATCCAGCTCGCCGATCCGCAGGCCCATGCGGTTGCGTTGCATGCCTGGGAAACCTATGAACGGCTCGGCTCGCCGGAGGGGGAGCTGGCGCTGGCGCAATGTGTGGTGTACCTCGCGCTCGCGCCGAAATCGAATGCGGTCTACACGGCGTTCAAGGCGGCCCGCGCGGCGGCGCGCAAGACCGGCTCTGAACCGCCGCCGAAACATATCCTGAACGCGCCGACGAAACTGATGTCGGAGCAGGGCTATGGCGAAGGTTATGCTTACGATCACGACGCAGAAGACGGGTTTTCGGGCCAGAACTATTTCCCCGACACGCTGCCGCGCACGCAGTTCTACAAACCGGTGGAACGCGGCTTCGAGCGTGATCTGGCCAAGCGGGTGGCCTATTTCGACAAGCTGCGCAAACAACGGGGCGGTTGACATTCGGAGCCGTCCCCCACAGGAACACGGGCAACTGAAGAGGATGACATGGCACCATTGATCCAGGTTGCATTGGGCGGCGCAGTCGGTGCTTCGGCGCGCTATCTGTCCGGTCTCGCGATGACCCATCTCATGGGCAAGAGTTTTCCGTGGAACACGATGTTCGTGAACTTCCTCGGTTCTTTTCTCATGGGGGTCGTGGTGGTGACGCTGGCGCATGAAAACGGCAACCGCTTTGCGCCGCTACTTATGACGGGCATGCTGGGTGGGTTCACCACCTATTCGGCCTTCTCTCTGGATGCGATGACCATCATAGAGCGGGGCGATTACGGGATCGGGGCATTCTATGTTCTTGGCACGCTGGTGCTGGCTCTGGGCGGGATTGCCCTTGGCCTCTTCGCCGCAAGGAGTTTCTACGCATGAGCGCAGTTCAGACGATTACGATTGGCGACGACCAGCCGGAGCAGCGGCTCGACCGCTGGTTCCGCAAGATGTTCCCGCAGGTGACCCAGGGCAATATCGAGAAGATGTGCCGCAAGGGCGAGATCCGCGTCGATGGCGCGCGGGCGAAATCGAATACGCGCGTCGGTCCGGGTATGGCGATCCGTGTGCCGCCGTTGCCGGATGAAAACGCGCCGAAACCCGAGCGCAGCGATGTGAAGGTCTCGAAATCCGATGCGCAGATGATGCGCGATGCGGTGATCTATCAGGACGAGTATCTCATCGTGATCAACAAACCGGCGGGGCTGCCGACACAGGGCGGTTCGAAGCAGACCCGCCATGTCGACGGGTTGTCGGTGGCGCTTCAGGGCGATTTTCCCGAAAAGCCGCGGCTTGTCCACCGGCTCGACAAAGACACGTCCGGCGTTCTGGCCTTGGCGCGCACGCCAGCGATTGCCTCGAAGCTCACCGAGGCCTTCCGCCACAAAAACACGCGCAAGATTTACTGGGCGCTCGTGGCCGGCGTGCCGACGCCCTATCTTGGCGAGATCAAATACGGGTTGGTCAAAGCCCCCGGTCGCGGCAAGTCGGGCGAGGGCGAAAAGATGATCGCTGTACATCCCCGCGATGTCGATGCGACGCCGGGCGCGAAACGGGCGCAGACGCTGTACGCCACGCTCTACCGCGTCGGATCGCGGGCATCTTGGGTGGCGATGGAGCCGATCACCGGTCGCACCCACCAGCTCCGCGCGCATATGGCGGAGATCGGGCATCCGATCATCGGGGATGGCAAGTATGGCGGCTCCGGTCAGGAAAACCTTGGGGATGGCTGGGGCGCGCAGCTTGGCGGGATCATCTCGAAGAAACTGCATCTCCATGCGCGAATGTTGCGGTTCGAACACCCGGTGACGAAAAAGATCATCTCCGTGACGGCGCCGCTGCCGGATCATATGAAACACAGCTGGGACACGTTCGGCTGGACCGAAGACCTCGCCGCAGAAGACCCGTTCGAGGATCTGCGGGGATGAAGCTCGTCATTTTCGACGTGGACGGCACGCTGGTCGACAGTCAGGCGCATATCGTCCTGTCCATGGCGGCGGCGTTCGAGGCGGTGGGCCTGCCGGTGCCGGATCGGGATGCGATTCTGTCCATCGTCGGATTGTCCCTGCCGCTGGCGGTGCGTGAGCTGGCCCGCAATGCCGATGACGCCACGCTGGGCCATATGGTTGACGCCTACAAAGACGCGTTCCACACCCATCGTCTGGCACAGGGCGCGGCGGCCTCGCCGCTTTATCCCGGCGCTGAAGAGGCGGTGCGCCGGTTAGGGGCGCGTGACGATCTGTATCTGGCGATTGCGACGGGCAAGAGCCGACGCGGTTTGACGGCCTTGCTTGAAAGTTGGGATTTCGCGGATCTCTTCGTGACGACGCAAAGCGCCGACGATCACCCGTCGAAACCGCATCCGTCCATGGTGATGACCTGTCTTGCGGACACGGGTGTCGATGCTTACGACGCGGTTGTCATCGGTGATACGACTTACGATATGGAAATGGCCCGAGCCGCGCGGTGCAAGGGCATTGGCGTGGGCTGGGGCTATCACGGGCGGACTGCGCTGATCGAGGCAGGGGCCGCGACGGTGCTGGATGATTTTGCGCAGCTCGACGGTGCGCTCGAGACGATCTGGAAGGACTGAACATGGCGGAATGGGCGGCGAAGCGGTTTTGGAAAGACACCACCGTGGCGGAAACGGAGGGCGGGTTCACCGTGCATCTCGATGGTCGCCCGGTCCGGACGCCCGCGAAGGCGCGGCTTATTCTGCCGACCAAGGCGCTGGCCGATTTGATCGCCGCCGAATGGGAGGCGCAGGACGGGGTCATCGACCCGAACACCATGCCCGCGACCCGCGGTGCCAATGCCGCGATCGACAAGGTCGCGGTGCAACATGCCGAGGTTGCCGACATGCTTTCGGATTATGGCGACAGCGATCTTTTGTGCTACCGCGCCGAGCACCCGCGCGAGCTGGTGGAGCGTCAGGCGCAGGGCTGGGACCCGCTTCTGGAGTGGGCGGAAGAGGTGCTTGCGGCGCGCCTCGAACCCCGCGCGGGGGTGATGCACGCGCCTCAGAAGGCCGGTGCGCTTGAGGCATTGCGCCGTAGAACCCATGCGCTGAACGCGTTCGAACTCGCGGCCTTCCACGATCTCGTGGCGCTTTCGGGGTCACTGATTCTGGGCTTTGCGGTGACCGAAGGGCGGCTTACGCCCGAGGAAGCCTGGGCGCTGTCGCGGCTCGATGAGGCGTTCCAGATCGAGCAATGGGGCGAGGATGAAGAGGCGTCCGAGGCATCCGAGATCAAGCGCCAGAGCTTTCTTCAGGCGGCGCTGTTTTACCGCGTGGTCAATTAAGCGGCGCTGGGGCGGCTGGAAAGCCCAATCGTCGCGCAGAACTGCCATGGATTTGATCAAATGTGCAGAGGCCATGCATAATTGTGATCGTGGCCTTGACGTTCTGGAATGAATCCTCCCAAACTAAGCTCATTGAAAGAGCATTTGCTCATTTCGATATCGCCCCCGGTCCACAGGGAGGACCGGTAGAAGCGCCTGGCAAAGGCGCAACATCAGGAAGAGGTAAATATGAAAAAATCCGTATTTCTTGGCGCGCTGACGCTGGCAGGTCTGGCTGCCGGGACGGCGATGGCCCAGGATTCCTCCACGCTCGCCGCCGTGAAAGAGCGCGGTGTGCTGAAATGTGGCGTGAACCCGGGCACCCCGGGCTTCGCTGCGCCGGATGCAAGCGGCAAGTTCGTGGGTTTCGACGTGGATGTGTGCCGTGCTGTTGCCGCCGCGATCTTTGGTGATTCCGAAGCCGTCGAATACACCCCGCTGACGTCGGCCGTGCGTTTCACCGCGCTGGCCTCCGGCGAAGTCGACATGCTGGCCCGCAACACCACCTGGACCTTCTCGCGTGACGTCGACCTGAAAAACACCTTCGTCGGCGTGAACTACTACGACGGCCAGGGCTTCATGGTGCCGAAAGATCTTGGCGTGTCCTCTGCGAAAGAGCTGGGTGGTGCAACCGTGTGTATCGAAACCGGCACCACGACCGAGTTGAACCTCGCCGACTACTTCCGTGTGAACAACATGGAATACGAACCGGTTCCGGTCGAAAGCTTCACCGAGGCCCAGACCCAGTTCCTCGCCGGTGCTTGCGACGTCTACACCACCGACGCCTCCGCTCTGGCCGCCTCGCGCGCCTCCTTCGAGAACCCGGAAGGCTACGTGGTTCTGCCGGAAATCATCTCCAAAGAGCCGCTCGGCCCACTCGTGCGTCATGGCGATGACAACTGGGGCGACATCGTGCGCTGGTCGCTCAATGCGATGATCGCTGCCGAAGAATACGGCGTGACCTCCGCCAACGCCACCGAACTGGCGAAAGGCACCGAAAACCCGGAGATCAACCGTCTTCTGGGTGTCGAAGGCGAACTGGGCGCGATGCTCGGTCTCGACAACGCCTGGGCTCTGAACATCATCACCCAGGTTGGCAACTATGGCGAAAGCTTCGAGAAGAACATCGGTGAAAACACTCCGGTGGGTCTGGCTCGTGGCCTCAACGCACAGTGGACCGAAGGCGGCCTGATCTACTCGCCGCCCTTCCGCTAAGACTGACAAAAGGGAAGGGCGCGGGATACACTCCGCGCCCTTTGCCTTTCTGGCTCTGCTCACTTCAAGACCATCGAATATGCGAACGGGAAAATCCGGGCGGCAGTGGGGCTATATCTAAACAGGGGACCGTCACTCATGACGACAGCGACAAACACGCCGGAAGATCAGGGCTTTCGGCTGAGCCAGCTGATCTATGACACGCGCTATCGCTCGATCACCATTCAGGTGATCGCGATGCTCGCGTTCATGTTGATCGCGGCCTTTCTCATTCGCAACACGATCATCAACCTTTCGGCTCTGGGCAAGGACATCGACTTCGGGTTCCTGTTCAACCGGGCGGCTTATGACATCAACCAGCAGATCATTCCCTACACCTCCGATGACCCGCACTGGCGGGCCGCGCTTGTCGGGCTTTTGAACACGCTTCTGATTGCCATTCTGGGCTGTACGCTGGCCACGGTGATCGGGGTTGTGGCGGGCGTTTTGCGCCTATCGAAGAACTGGCTGACGGCCAAGATCATGACGGTCTATGTCGAAAGCTTCCGCAACATCCCGGTGCTTTTGTGGATTCTCGCTTTCATGGCGGTGCTCTCCGAAGGCCTGCCGGCGCCGCGCGCCTTTCGGGGCGAAGACCCGGCGGCCTCCATGTGGTTCTGGGACAGTGTGGCGGTGACCAATCGCGGTACTTATGTTCCGGCGCCGGTCTGGGGCAGCGGGTCGAGTGTTGTGGTCATCGCTTTCCTTTTGTCGCTTCTCGGCATTTGGGCCTTTGGCAAATGGTCGAACCGCCATTTCGAGGAAACCGGCCAGCACCTGCCGAATTTCTGGATCAAGCTGGGCATTCTGATCGTGCCCTCCGTGCTGGTCTATTTCGTCATGGGCCGCCCGGTCTCGCTGTCCTATCCGGAGCTCAAGGGCTTCAACTTCGATGGCGGTCTGCACATGCGCAACTCGATGCTGGCGCTGTGGCTGGCGCTGAGTTTCTACACCGGCTCCTTCATTGCAGAGATCGTTCGTTCGGGAATTCTCGCGATCTCGAAAGGCCAGACCGAAGCCGCCTTCGCGCTGGGGCTGCGCCCGTCCTGGACGATGAACCTCGTGATCCTGCCGCAGGCTCTGCGGGTGATCATTCCGCCGCTGATCTCGCAGTATCTGAACCTGACGAAAAACTCCTCGCTCGCGCTTGCCGTGGGCTATATGGACCTTCGCTCGACGCTGGGTGGCACCACGCTCAACACCACGGGGCGCGAGCTGGAATGCATGCTGTTGATGATGCTGATCTATCTGATCGTCAGCCTGATCATTTCCTCGGGTATGAACATCTACAACAAATCCGTGAAGCTGAAGGAGCGTTGAGATGAGCACGACAAAATCCCTCGCTTACGTCCGCAAGGAGATGCTGGATCAACAGCCCGCGCCGCGGTCTCAGGTCGGGTTCACCCGCTGGGCCCGTGACAACCTGTTCTCCGGCTGGTTTAACACTGTGCTGACGCTGGTCTCCCTGTTCGTGATCTACAAGGTGCTCGCGGCCACCCTGCCGTGGATTTTTGGCGGGGTCTGGAACGCGGACTCTCTGGCGCAGTGCCGTGTCATCATGAACGAGGCCTACGGCAACACCCATCACGCCTGCTGGGCGGTGATCCATGAGCGCTGGAACCAGTTGCTCTACGGGTTCTACCCGGAGACGCAATACTGGCGTGCCAATTTGGCCTTCGTCCTGATGCTGGCCTCGCTTGCTCCGGTGCTGTTCGACAAGGTGCCGCGCAAGATGCTCTACCTCACGATGGCTTTCCCCTTCCTGCTCGTCTGGCTGGTCTGGGGCGGCACGATTTGGGGGGTGACTTCTGTCGCCTTCGGTTTTGCCCTCGGCGGGATCGCTTTCAAACTCGTGGATCGTTTCGGCTCCATGGCGCTCTCGGCGATTGCCGCAGTTGCGGTGGCTGCCGTCTGGTGGCTGTTCATCGGTCCGTCGGTGGTCGAGGGCCTCAATTCCGTCGCGCCCTTGGGGCATCTCGAAGAGGTCCAAAGCCGCGACTTGGGCGGCTTCATGATCTGTGTGATCATCGGCATCTCCGGCATCGCGCTCTCACTGCCCATCGGCATCGTCCTGGCGCTGGGTCGTCAGTCGGACCTGTTCATTGTGAAAACCATCTGTGTGGGTTTCATTGAGTTCATCCGAGGCGTGCCGCTCATCACGCTCCTGTTCACCGCCTCGCTTTTGCTCAACTACTTCCTGCCGCCGGGCACGACGTTTGATCTGACCTTGCGGGTTATCATCATGGTAACGCTGTTCTCGTCGGCTTACATGGCGGAGGTGATCCGGGGCGGCCTCGCGGCCCTGCCGAAAGGCCAGTATGAGGCGGCCGACGCTTTGGGTCTCGATTACTGGAAAGCTCAGCGCCTCATCATCATGCCGCAGGCGTTGAAAATCTCCATCCCGGGCATCGTGAACACCTTCATCGGTCTGTTCAAAGACACCACCCTTGTGATGTTCATCGGCATCTACGATATGCTGGGCCTTTCCAACGCCATTCGCGCCAACGCAGCGTGGAACGGCATCTATTGGGAGCTGTTCATCTTCATCGGCGGGGTCTTCTGGATCTGCTGTTTCGCCATGTCCCGTTATTCTCAGTGGCTGGAGCGCAAGCTCCGCACCGATCATCGTTAAGAAAGGAGACGACCATGTCTCAAGCTGTCGAACGTCAAATTGACCGTTCCAACATGACCGTCTCCGACGAGGTGGCCATCCAGATCACGAACATGAACAAATGGTACGGTGAATTCCATGTTCTCCGTGACATCAACCTGACGGTGAACCGGGGCGAACGGATCGTCATCGCGGGGCCGTCCGGCTCAGGGAAATCCACGATGATCCGCTGCATCAACCGTCTCGAAGAACACCAGCAGGGCAAGATCATCGTTGACGGGACCGAGCTGACCTCGGATTTGAAAAACATCGACAAGATCCGCTCGGAAGTCGGCATGTGCTTTCAGCACTTCAACCTCTTCCCGCATTTGACCATTCTGGAAAACTGCACGCTGGCGCCGATGTGGGTCCGCAAGACCCCCAAGCGCGAAGCCGAAGAGATCGCGATGCATTTCCTTGAAAAGGTGAAAATCCCGGATCAGGCTCACAAATACCCCGGCATGTTGTCGGGAGGTCAGCAACAGCGTGTGGCGATTGCCCGCTCGCTTTGCATGAAGCCGCGCATCATGCTCTTCGACGAACCGACCTCGGCGCTCGACCCGGAGATGATCAAGGAGGTGCTCGACACCATGATCGAACTGGCGGAAGAAGGCATGACCATGCTTTGTGTGACCCACGAGATGGGTTTCGCGCGTCAGGTGGCAAACCGCGTGATCTTTATGGATCAGGGCCAGATCGTGGAGCAGAACGAACCGGAAGAGTTCTTCAACAATCCGAAATCGGAACGGACGAAGCTCTTCCTGTCGCAGATCCTCGGTCACTGAGGTTTTTGGACATCGCAAAAGAAAGGCGCCTCCCGGGGCGCCTTTTTCATATGTCGATCTCTCGTGGGATTGCGAAGTCCAGAACCGGGTTGGCACCATATCGCACCTCGGACCAGTTCTCTGCACCAAGCTCGAACACGGTCGTGGCACAGGTCGGATACCGCAGGAAATCACCGTGCACGGGCGGGTTTTGGGCGAAGCGTGCGGCGAATTCACCGATTCCGGGATTGTGTGCGATGAGCAGGACCGTCTGGCCGGTCGCTTTCTTCAATTCCTGCAAGATCCGCAGCTCGGAGGCGAGATACAGCCTGTCGATCACGCGCAGCTCGGGCTGCATGCCAAGCCCTTGTGCGACCCGTTCAAAAGTCTGTTGCGTGCGAGTGGCGACCGAGACCAGTGCCTGATCCGGGAAATACCCCTGCGCCTTGAGCCACGCGCCCATCGTCTTGGCATTGCTCTGACCGCGGGCATTGAGTGAGCGGTCAATGTCATCGAGCCGGGGATCGTCCCAGCTCGATTTCGCGTGACGCATCAGGATCAGGCGGCGTGTCATGCCTCGTGCGGCTTGATCCGGGGTTCGGTGTCGCGAATGAGCGAGCCAGCCCCGTGTTCGGTATAAAGCTCAAGCAGGCAGGCATTGGGCGCACGCCCGTCGAGGATGACCACGGCCCGCACGCCGTCTTTCAAGGCATCGAGCGCGGTTTCGGTTTTCGGGATCATGCCACCGGCGATGATGCCCTCCTCCGTGAGCTGCTTGATCTGGGCGGAATTGAGCGAGGTCAGCACCGCGCCATCCGCACCTTTCACACCCGACACATCGGTCAAAAGCAGTAGTCGGTCCGCTTTCAGCGCACCCGCGATAGCGCCTGCGGCCGTGTCGCCATTGACGTTGAAGGTCTCGCCATTCCGGCCCGCGCCCACCGGGGCGATCACCGGGATCAGGTTTTCGTCGCCCAGTTCCTTGATGATCGACGGGTCCATGTCCACCGGCGTGCCGACAAAGCCCAGATCGGGATGGGTCTGTTCGCAGATCATCAGATTGGCGTCCTTGCCGGAAATCCCGACGGCCCGCCCGCCCTGACCGTTGATCGCCTGAACGATGCGTTTGTTCACGAGACCCGAGAGCACCATCTCGACCACCTCGACGGTGGCCTTGTCGGTCACCCGTTTGCCGTTCACGAATTCGGACTGGATGTTGAGATCGGCCAGAAGCTTGTTGATCATCGGACCGCCACCATGGACGACCACCGGCTTCACTCCGACCTGCTGCATCAGCACTACGTCGCGGGCAAAGCTCTCCATCGCCTCGTCAGAGCCCATGGCATGACCGCCCAGCTTGATCACCACGGTCGCACCCTCGTATCGCTGCAGATAGGGCAGCGCTTGGGAAAGGGTGCGGGCGGTGGCGATCCAGTCTCTGTTCATGTCTTGCTTCTTCATGTTCGGGAATCCAGATGAGGGTTTGTCCCTCAATACAGGCTTCCCGATCCGAGGCCAAGCGGATCAGACGAGGGTCGCGATCACCGCGCGCAGCACATCGACACCCCAGCCCTTTTCCGAGGAGGTGACGATGAGTTCGGGGTAGGCGGCCGGGTGTTTGGAAATCTTCTCGCGCACCTGTTCGATGACTTGCTGGCGTTCGACCTCCTTGACCTTGTCAGCCTTGGTCAGCACGACCTGAAAGGTCACGGCGGATTTGTCGAGAAGCGTCATGATCTCCTCGTCCACCTCTTTCACCCCATGGCGGCTGTCGATCAGAACAAAAGCGCGGCGCAAAGTGGCGCGACCGGACAGGTAGGCCTTGAGCAGGCGCTGCCATTTCTCGACGGTTTTCACCGGGGCCTTGGCAAAGCCATAGCCGGGAAGATCGACGAGGTAATGGCTGTCGGCACAGGTGAAAAAGTTGATCTCCTGCGTCCGGCCCGGGGTGTTCGAGGCGCGTGCAAGCGCCTTGCGCCCGGTCAACGCGTTGATCAGAGACGATTTTCCGACGTTCGAGCGTCCCGCGAAACAGACCTCCAGCCGGTCGTCCGGGGGCATGCCGTCCATCGCGACGACGCCTTTGAGAAATTCTGTCTCGCCTGCAAACAGCAAGCGGCCCTTTTCGAGGGCCGCCGCATCTGGTTCAGCGATGGGAAACTGTAGATCCATCGTCATTCACGCCCTCAGGCGCCCTTTTTCTTGAGCCTCAGCGAGCGCAGCACATTGCCGAACACGTCGGGACGGTGACCGTGGCTCCACATGATCAGATACTGCTGAGTGAAGGTGATCGTGTTGTTGCAAATCCAGTAGAGCACCAGACCCGAGGCGAAATTGCCGAGCATGAACATGAACACCCAGGGCATCCATGCCATGATCATCGCCTGCGACGCATCGGTCGGCGCCGGGTTGAGTTTCTGTTGCAGCCACATCGAGATCCCCAGGAGGATCGGCAACACGCCGAGCGACAGGAAGGCCAGGGCCGAACCGGCTTCCGGTGCCGCGAAGGGCAGCAGGCCGAAGAGGTTGAGGATTGAGGTCGGATCCGGTGCGGAGAGGTCGTGAATCCAGCCGATCCACGGCGCGTGGTAGAGTTCGATGGTGACAAAGATCACCTTATAGAGCGAGAAGAACACGGGGATCTGTAAGAGGATCGGCAAACAGCCGGAGGCCGGGTTCACCTTGTTCTTCTTGTAGAGCTCCATCATGCCGCGCTGGAGTTTTTCCTTGTCCTCACCGGCCTGTTCCTTGAGCTTCTCCATCTCCGGCTGAAGCTCTTTCATCCGCGCCATGGAGACGTAGGATTTATAGGCCAGCGGGAACATGATGCCCTTGATGATCAGGGTCAGAATGAGGATGGACCAGCCCATGTTACCGATCAGGCCATGCAGCGCGTGCAGGATGCGGAAGATCGGTTTGGTGAAATACCAGAACCAGCCCCAGTCAATCGAATCGACGAAACGGTAGAAGCCGTTGTCATCCTGATAATGTTTGATCGTTTCCCATTCCTTCGCACCGGCGAAGAGGAAGGAGGTGGTCGTCACGCTGGCGCCGGGAGCGACGTCGACCGTCGGCATGCGGGTCTCGACCTGATAGATATTGCCGGCCTCGACGTATTTCGCCACGGAGGTGAAGCTCTGCCCGGGTTGCGGCACAAGAGAGGTCATCCAGTACTTGTCGGTGAAACCGGTCCAGCCGTTGGCCTCAACGGAGACGACCGAAACCTTGCCGCCTTCGCGTGGGTCGTAATCGAAATCGACGATGTTCTTGTATTTCTCTTCGTCCAGTTCCTTGTCGGAAAGGCGCACCAGACCTTCATGCAGGACGGGCGAGCGCACGGTGCGCTCCGGCGTGCCGTGACGGGCCACGACGCCATAGGCAAAGAGCCGGGCGGCGGCGTCGCCCGCGTTCTCCACGGATTGGGTGATGGTGAAGAGATAATTGTCGTCGACCGAGATTTCACGATGGAAAACAAGGCCCTTGCCATTGTCCCATCTCAGGGAGATGGGGCTGTCCGGGGTGAGTTCCGAACCGCTTTCCACGCTCCAGAGCGTGTTGGCGCCCGGGACGTCCTCAACGGTCAATGCGCCACCGGGGGCCCAGCCATAGGTGGCGTAATAGGGGGTGGCATCGCCGATGGGCTCGAGCAGAGTCACGATCTCGTCGCCGTCGATTTCCGTCTTGTAATCCTTGAGGGACAGATCGTCGATGCGACCGCCGACGAGGGAGAGCGAGCCGATGACACGCGGGGTCTCGATGGCAATGCGCGGCGCCTCGGCAGAGGCAGAAGCCGTTTCCGCAACGGATGGGGCCTCCGCAGTGCCGGTTGCCGCTGGCGGTGCGACGGCGGTCGTTTGCCCGGCGTCAGTATTGGCAACTTCCGTCACCGTCGCATTCGGATCCGTCACGGTCTCCGGTGCGGGGAACAGGATCGTCCACCCAAGCATTACGATGCCGCTCAGCACCACGGCAAGAATCAGGTTCTTGTTTTGATCGTCCATCTAGGCCGCCCGATTTTGGAATTCAGTCTCGGGTGGTTCAACCTCCCAGAAGCCCTGAGGTCAAGCGGTTTCGGCTATTTCCTCAGGAAAATGCCGGAAAGTGATCAACTCGCGCGCCGTCCGATCTGCGGCGCCTGCGCCAGTTTGCGATTGTGGGTTTCCATCCACGCGAGCGTCTGCTCGAAGGCCATCGGGCGGGAGATCGAAAAGCCTTGTACATGATTGCACCCCAACTGGGAGAGCATGGCATGTTCTCCAACGGTTTCCACACCTTCGGCAAGGGTCGCGAGGTCGAGCCGCTCCGCCATGGTGAGAATGGCCGCCAGCATGCTTTGCTGATCCCGATCGAGATCGCAGCGCGATACGTAGGAACGGTCGATCTTGATACGTTTCACGGCGAAACGGCGAATGTTGGCGATGGAGGCATGACCTGTGCCGTAATCGTCGAGATCAATGCCGCAGCCCATTTCCTTGAGCGCCCAGATGTTTCGGGTGATCGTGTCGTTGTCCGAGGAGGAAATGACGCTTTCGAGGATTTCCACGCTCAAACGCGAAGGCAGCAGCTCGAAGCGATCCAGTTCCCATCGGATCTTGTCCACGATTTTCGGATTGGCGAGGTCGGTCGGTGAAAAGTTGACGGCGACGGAAGGGATATGAAAACCGGCGCGATCCCAGGTCTTGAGCGCTTTCAGAGCGTGATAGAGCATCACTTCGCTCAGACGTTCCAGGAGGCCGAGTTCTTCGATATCCGACATGAACTGACCGGGGGTGAGAATGCCCTGTTCGGGATGAGCCCAGCGCGCGAGCGCCTCCATGCCGGAGACCTCACCGGTATCGGTGGAAATCTGTGGCTGGAACCAGGGCAGGATTTGCCCGTTCTCAAGCGCTTCGCCGACATCGGTGTTCAGACTGATGCGGTCGAGTGTGCGTGGCGAAATGGCCGGGGAATAGGCGCGGATCGAACCGGGGCCATTGTGATGCGCATCGCTCAGGGCGATTTCTGCGGCGTCGAGAAAGGCCTGACCCGAGGCGGCGGGGGCGCGATTGGGCATGCAGAACCCGATGGAGGCCGTGGCGAAGATTTTGCTCGCGTTGATCGAGAAGGGTTCGGACAGAGCCGCCTGTAGGCGGGAGGCCAGTTGAATGAGGGATTCGAGATCGGCGCGCCGGACCGGCGCAAGTGCAATGGCGAAACGTGCGCCTTCGAGCCGGGCGATGGTGTCGTGATCGCGCAGAGCATCCTGAAGGCGACGGGTCGCGGCGATCAGGATGTCATCGCTTGCGGAGGCGCCGAACCCCGAGCCGAGCGCACGGAAATCGTCGATCTCAACGACGAGGCAGGCGGTGGTGCGGCCCGTCGTGTCCCGGGCATCAAGAATCTGGTCCAACGTGTCGGTGATCGCCCGTCGCAGGGGCAGTCCGGTGAGGCCATCGCGCGCAACAGGGCCATGGCGACATACACCATTCGTCACGCTCAGAAAGGCCGCGAGCGCTGGCAACAGGAGTGCGCAGGCAATGAGAAGGCTTTCGCCGCCGAACCAATAGGCGCCGAGGCACAGCGCAGGGAGGAAAGCGAGTGTCTGTGGCCCCGTCAGGGCATCGCGCAGGCGGTAAAGCTTGGCTGCGATGTCGTTCGGCATGGTTCTTGTCCCGGTCTGTTCCGTGGCGTCTGTTCTGTGGCCGGAATGGCCTGTGACACCCTGGAACATGCCCCAAGAAAGTGGCCGGTCGGTTAACGCAACCTTGGGATTTCCATAGAATTTTCATCATTCGAATCCTTGATCGTGCGCTCCGTGCGCGTAAGGCCAAGGAAGTCGAAGAGTTTCGGGTCCATCATATGCGACGGCCGGATGTTGGTCAGGGCCTTGAACATCACCTGGCGGCGACCGGGGCTGTTTTTCTCCCAGCCGTCGAGAATCTGTTTGACCTGCTGGCGTTGCAGCCCGTCCTGCGAGCCGCACAGATCGCAGGGGATGATGGGATAATTCATCGCCCGGGCGAATTTCTCGCAATCTTCTTCGGCGACATGGGCGAGCGGACGGTAAACGAACAGATCGCCTTCCTCGTTCACAAGCTTCGGCGGCATGGTGGCAAGCCGCCCGCCGTGGAAGAGATTCATGAAAAAGGTTTCGAGAATATCGTCACGATGGTGTCCAAGGACGACTGCGGTACAGCCCTCCTCGCGCGCGATTCGGTAAAGGTTGCCGCGCCGCAGGCGCGAGCAGAGTGCGCAATAGGTCCGCCCTTGCGGCACCTTGTCCATAACGATGGAATAGGTATCCTGATACTCAATGCGGTGCGGCACCTGCATTTTCTCAAGGAATTCCGGCAGCACGGTCGCGGGGAAGCCCGGCTGACCCTGATCGAGATTGCAGGCCACAAGCTCGACCGGCAACATGCCGCGCCATTTCAGCTCGTAGAGGGCGGCGAGCATCGTATAGCTGTCCTTGCCGCCGGAGAGGCACACGAGCCATTTCGCGCCGCGTTCGACCATGCCGTATTGCTCGACCGCCTCGCGCACATTGCGGATGATCCGCTTGCGCAGTTTCTTGAACTCCGTGGTGGAGGGCGCGCCGTGGAACAGCGGATGGATATCGTCGAGATCATCAAGCATGGCGCGGGAATAGGGCCTTTCCCCCAGTCTCGCAAGAGGGTCAGTGCGCCGGATCAAGGACGAAGATCGTTGAGTGTGAGAGAATGAGCCTGTTTGAAAGAGGGGGTGCATTATGCCTGAACGAGATGTTTCCAATCGTATGAATATTGTTCACATGAAGGTTGTAGCGGGGAAGGAGATGGCGAAGCTCAGAATTGCCATCCCGGATTTGCCCGAGGAGAAGATTGAGGAAACCTGGTTCTGTTCCGTGCCGCATGTCTTCGGGGCGGCCAGAGGCGCTGTGGCTTGGCAGGGAGGGCGCAAGCTGGGTCTGTTCGCCATGGCAGATGTGATCTGGGACAAGAAGCTCGGCTATCGGCGCATTCAGGACGGCGTCACGGCTTATGGCGTGCTCGACATTCCGGAAGAGGGGCTACTGTCGGTGGGCGCCGGGGAGGGGGACCGGCTGAGCAGTCGCACCTGTGGTGCCGGTCACTGGGTGCTTGAGCGTAAGGAAACGAAAGACCGTTAGGCTTTGCGGTCCGGGGTGGCGGATTTGGATTTCGGCTCGGGCACGGGATCGTACCCCATGCCGCCCAGCGGATGACAGCGCCCGATGCGACGGATGGCGAGCCATGTGCCCTTGATCGCGCCATGTTTTTCCAGCGCTTCCATCGCATAGGCCGAACAGGTTGGCTGATAGCGGCAATTGTGCCCGACGAAAGGTGAAAACACCTTGCGATAGGCGCGCACGGGCAGGGAAATGACAAAGGCGAGCGGGGTCATGTGTGGTCTCCATGGACTTTCCTCAGGGCATATCTGAGGTCTTTCAGCAGGAGATCAAAGGGCCGCGCGCTTGTGTCGCTCTTCTTGCCGATCAGCACGTAATCCCACCCGTCGCGACCAAGCTCGGGAATCACCAGACGGGCCGCTTCGCGCAGGCGTCGCTTGGCATGGTTGCGGGCGACGGCGTTACCGACCTTTTTGGAGCAGGTATAGCCGACCCGGATGCCCGTGGCGGGCTCCGTGGCGTCGCGTTTGCGGCCCTGCAAGAGAAAGCTCGACGTTCCCTGACGCCGCGCGCGGGCCGCTTTCAGGAAATCGTTGCGTTTCGACAATGTCACGAGGGGGGATGCATTATGCAGGCATGACAAAACCGCCGACTGCAACCCTTCGGCGTCGGCAAGTGCCTTGTCCTCGGGTGCGTTCGGCGGTGTCATCAGCTTTGCCTGTTCAGGCGGTCCCGGAAGCGCGAATTACGCGGAGAGGGACTTGCGGCCACGAGCGCGGCGCGCGTTCAGAACCTTGCGGCCGGCTTTGGTGGCCATACGGGCACGGAAGCCGTGACGGCGCTTGCGGACGAGGTTGCTCGGTTGATAGGTGCGTTTCATCGCGCCATCTCCATCGGTTGCGTTGGGGCCCAAACCCGATCGTCACTGCCGATCTGGCGCATGACAAGGGATTCGAAGGCGAGTAATCGTTCGAAGCCCTGCCAATAGGAGGCTCGCGGGCGGTTGTCAATTCTCATGCGCCGGAAATCTGTAACAAAATGGCCGACACGATGGTTGATAAGGGGCAAAGCCCTGACAGATGATCACCGGCGCGTGAGACCTGCGGCGAAAGACTGGCGCAGTCCTGCCGGATTGCGCATGCTGGCACAACCCTTGTGATGGACCCTGCGACAGAAAGGCGGGCTTGTGCAAAGCGACACGGATCGACGCGGCAAACGGCATCTCTGGGCGCTGGTGCTTTTTGCGCTTTGTGCGGTGATGCTGGCTGTGCTGTTGCGCGGGCATCTGAGCTTCGAGGCTCTGTCGGCGAATCGCGCCGGGCTCGTTGCCTTCACCGAAAGCCATCGAGCGCTTTCGGTGCTGGTCTTCGTTGCGATCTATACCGGCATCGTTGCGCTGTCGCTGCCCGGGGCGACGGTGTCCACGCTTACGGGCGGTTTCCTGTTCGGGCTGTTCCCGGGGGTGCTGTTCAACATGACGGGGGCGGTGCTCGGAGCGTCTCTTCTGTTCCTTGCGGCGCGCTGGGGGCTTGGCGATTGGCTTGCGTCCCGAATCGACGCCTCGGAGGGGCGCATTCATCGCATCAAGCGGGGCATCGACGAAAACCAATGGTCCATGCTGTTCCTGTTGCGGTTCCTGCCCGTGGTGCCGTTTTTCGTCGCCAACCTTCTGCCCGCCCTGTTCGGCGTACCCTTTCATCGCTTCGTGATTTCCACCGCGCTGGGCATCGTGCCGGGGGCTCTGGTCTATACCTCTGTCGGCGCCGGGCTGGGCGAGGTGTTCGAGCGAGGTGAGGCGCCCGATCTCGGAGTGATTTTCGAGCCCTTCATTCTTCTGCCCCTGTTGGGCCTCTGCCTGCTCGCGCTTCTGCCGGTTTTGTGGAAGGCTTGGCGCAAGGGGGCCATGGTGGAGCGCGCATGAAGACGATCAGGACCGACATTTGCGTCATCGGGGCCGGGTCCGGCGGGCTCTCCGTTGCGGCGGGTGCAGCCCAGATGGGCGCGCGGGTCGTGCTCATCGAGAAGGGCGAGATGGGCGGTGATTGTCTCAACACGGGCTGTGTGCCCTCGAAGGCGCTGCTGCATGGCGCCGCATCCGGGATGAGCTTTTCCGAAGCCATGGTCCATGTGCAACAGACCATCGCCACCATCGCGCCGCATGACAGTCAGGACCGGTTCGAATCCCTTGGCTGCACCGTGATCCGGGAAGAGGCGCGGTTCACCTCGCCGAAACGCGTGGAGGCTGGAGATACGCGGATCAAGGCGCGCCGCTTCGTCATTGCCACGGGATCGCGGCCCTTCATTCCGCCCATCCCCGGGTTGTCGGACGTGCCTTATCTGACGAATGAGACGCTCTGGACCCTGTCCGAATGCCCCGAGCATCTCATGATTCTCGGCGGCGGTCCGATCGGCATGGAAATGGCCCAGGCCTTCGTCCGGTTCGGGGCCAAGGTGACGGTGATCGAGGTGGGCCGGGTTTTGGCGCGGGGGGATGTCGAGGCGGCTGGTCTGGTGAAACAAGCCCTGATCGCGGAGGGCGTCCGCATTCTTGAAGAGATAGAGGTCAGCGAAGTTGCGGGGCAGGGCGGGGCGATCTCTCTCTCCCTCTCGAATGGGTCGCGCCTTTCCGGTTCGCATCTTCTGCTGGCCGCCGGACGGCGCGCCAATTCAGAAGAGCTTGGGCTTGAGCACGCCGATGTGGATCGCAGCAAAGACGGTATCCAGGTGGGCGCGACTCTTCGGACGTCGAACCGCCGCATCTATGCGCTGGGCGATGTGCTGGCCGATCATCCGCGCTTTACCCATGTCGCGGGCTATCAGGCCGGGGTGGCGATCCGGGGGCTGCTGTTTGGCCTGCCTGCCAAGCTGCGCGCGGATCATATTCCGCATGCGACCTATACCGATCCCGAGCTTGCGCAGGTCGGGCTGACCGAAGAGGCGGCGCGAGCGCTTCATGGCGACAGGCTTGAGGTGGTGCGGGCCGAGTTTTCGGGCAATGACCGGGCGGTTGCGACGGGCCGGGCCGGGCCGGGGTTTATCAAGCTCATGGTGGTCAAATCGCGGCCCGTCGGCGTGACCATCGTCGGGCCTGAGGCGGGTGAATTGATCGCGCTTTGGTCGCTTGCGGTCTCGGCAAAGCTCAAGATGAGGCAGATCGCAGGCATGATCGCGCCCTATCCGACATTGGCTGAGCTTAACAAACGTGTGACAAGTGCCTATTTTATCCCGAGACTTTTCGATAATCGAAAGCTCAAACGGGTCGTGCAAGTGATTCAGAGGCTTTTGCCATAAGGGACAGGATGAAACTGCCGCGGTTTCTCAATACGCTGACGGGACGGTTCCTGATGTTGACGGTCATCTTCGTGATGGCCGCCGAGATCATGATCTTTGTCCCTTCCGTCGCGCGGTTCCGTGAGGATTTCCTGTTGTCGCGGCTGGAACGCGCCCAGATCGCCTCTCTTGCGCTTCTTGCCAACGACAGCCTCGATATGGACCTCGAAGACGAGCTTCTGGCCAATGCCGGTGTCTATAACGTCGTGCTGCGCCGCAACGAGATTCGCCAACTGGTGCTCTCGTCTCCGATCCCGGAGCAGATCCACGCCACTTACGACCTGCGCGACGCGAGTGCATTGGAGTTGATCCGCGATGCCATGGTGACGCTGTTCGATCCCGAAGAGCGTGTGATCCGTGTGATCGGCGATCCGGTGAAGCAGGCGGGGCTGTTGATCGAGGTGACGCTGCCGACCGCGCCGCTGCGTGTCGCGATGATCGACTACGGGTTGCGCATTCTGCTCCTGTCCGCCGTGATCTCTTTCCTCACCGCGGGGCTGTTGTTCCTTGCGGTGCGCGCGCTTCTGGTGCGGCCGATCAAGCGGGTGGTCCATGCGATGACCTCCTATGCCCAAGCGCCCGAGGACACCCGGCGGATCATCGAACCCTCCGCCAAGGTCGCCGAGCTACGCGAAGCCGAAGCGGCGCTCAAGGCGATGGAGACGGAACTGACCGCCTCTCTGCGGCAAAAGGAACGGCTGGCGCAATTGGGCGGGGCGGTGGCGAAGGTGTCGCACGACCTGCGCAACATTCTCACCACGGCTCAGCTTTTCACCGACCGGCTCGAAATGTCGGAAGACCCGGCGGTGACCCGCTCCGCCCCAAAGCTGGTGAATTCGATCCAGCGCGCGGTGAACCTCTGTGAGACCACGCTGGCCTTCGGCAAGGCGGAGGAACCCGCACCGACCCTCACCGGCGTGCGCCTGGCCGAGCTCGTGGCCGAGGTGATCGAAGGTGAGCGTCTCGCCATCGGCGATTTCGACCTGTCCTTTGCCGAGGACATCCCTGCCACCATGGTGGTGCGCGCGGATCGCGAGCAGATGCATCGGGTGCTTTCGAACCTCGTGCGCAATGCCCGACAGGCGATCATGGCGACCGGCGAATGCGGTGAGATTTCCGTTGCCGGGCGCGAGGACGAGGGGGAATGGGTGCTCTCGGTCACGGACACCGGACCGGGGCTGCCGCCAAAAGCACGCGAATACCTGTTTCAACCCTTTCAGGGCGGCACGCGCAAGGGCGGTTTCGGTCTTGGGCTGGCAATCTCTGCCGAACTCGTCCGGGGGCATGGCGGGCGGTTGCTGCTCAAGCGCAGTGACGAGACGGGCACAGCCTTCGAGATTCATCTGCCGAAAGGCTTTTCGATCTCGGTGCCGGGACAGGCGGGAATGTCCGTCTCAACCGAGGCCGCCGAATGACAATCGCACGCGCGATGATAAGTTTTTCAAAAAAATGACAAAGGCCTCTTGCGCCCCCCCGCGACTCTCTGTACATCGCCCCTACCCCGCGCGCTGGTAGCTCAGTTGGATAGAGTACTTGACTACGAATCAAGGGGTCGGGGGTTCGAATCCTCCCCAGCGCGCCATTTCACATTTTTCCCTATCAAACACCTCTAAGGCCTTGAATGGTAAGGTGGTTTTTGGAGTTCGAATACCTTTCTCACGGGAATAGATAATTGGCTCCATAAAGGCCAATCTCAGGACAATCCGCTTCCATGCAAAATTCCCCTCCTGCCAAATCCTTTGTGGGCTTGATAAAAATGCGAGAGCGAGTTCGTAATACGTCCCTTTGCGTGTTTTTTCTTCCTGCGGTTTGGCGATCCGCTCTTTCATCACCAGCTTTTCTTGTTCCAAGGTGCTGATTTTCTTTTCATAGGCGGCAATCACCGCAGGCTGGCTGCTGTCCATGATCCGTTCCACGAGATTGGCAATCTGTCCGTCGAGCTTGACGAGCTGGCGCTTGGCGTCTTCCCGCGACATGTTCTCCAAAGCCGAGCGTGCCGCCCATGCATCCGAGAACATGCGTTGAAGCAAGTCGAAGAACCCTTTGGTCGGTTGCAGCGTGCCAAGAAATGCTTCGAAGTCTTCCTCGACCTTGGCGCGGCGAATGCTTTTGCGGTGACTTGGGCAGCCTTTTGTCTTGCACCAGTAATACGGATGCTTCGCGCCGGTCTGGCTGGTCGAGAAACAAGCCGTCATGGGCTTGCCACAGTCTTCGCAGAGGAGAAACCCACGCAACGGAAAGGCCTCGTCAATATCCACGCGCATGGGGGCCGTTGGTTTGCCGTTTAGGCGGTCCTGAATTTGGCAATAGGTCTCATAGCTGATCAGGGGCTCATGGAAGCCCTGACGCAAGGAGATACCCCATGAGGGGGCTTCGACCATGCCCGCATAAACGGGACGGGTCAGCATGTCGTGAATGCGCTGAGGATGGATGGTGTTTTTCGGGTGCTGCGGGTGTTTTTGCAAAAAGCGGCGCACTTCTGTCGGGGTCTGGAAACGCCCAGAGGCATAGCCTTCCAATGCTTCCTGAACGGAAGACGCAGCAGGTTCATCACGCACCAGAAGTTTGCCATGCTCACGACTGCGCTGATAGCGATAGCCGATGGGCGCACTGAACACCCAATAGCCCTTTTCGATGCGAGCGCGCATCTTTTGCAATGTCTGACGGCGGTTTTGTTCCCGCTCCAATTCGCCTTGGGCTGCGAAGATGGTTTCGGCAAAGCGCCCCTCGGGCGTGTCTTCGAAGGTGAAGTTCAGGCATTCCACCTTGGCCCCACGGGCGGAAAGCTCATTGCGGAGCATGATGTGAAACTGGGTGTCGCGGGCAAAACGCTTGAGATCGTCAAAGATCACAGCAAAGTTTTTCTCGGGCTGGGCATCAAGAAAGCTCAGAAGCGCGACCATGCCGGGGCGTTTCATGAATGTCCCGCCGCCTGACGCATCATCGGGAAAGACCGCCGCAACGTCATAGCCTTTGGCTTCGGCATATTGCCGACACCGATGCTCCTGAGATTCCAATCCGCCGCCAGAGAGCTTCTGTTTGGTCGAAGAGACGCGGCAGTAAATAAGGGCTTGTGTTGGGGTGGTATCAAACATCGGGACTCCCTTCTCCTGCCTGTGGTGTGGTGTCCAAAGGCATGGTGTCGTTTTGATCTGTTGGTGTTACCTCACAGTCTACCACATCGCTGTACGGTGGGGCAGGCAAAGAGATGTCTTGTCCACAGACATGCTGGACGGGATGGACGCCAAATCCGAGATCGACAAAGCTCACGACAATCGCCCAGAGGGCTTCGATCAGCTCTTGTTTGTCCTGATCGGAAATCTCTTCATTCTCGAAGAATGGCAGATAGGCGTCCCAGTCGATGGTGAGACGCGGCGGTGCGGTCTCTGGGTTAAAATCTGGGGGTGTGTCGGTCATGTTCCGTGTCCTTTCTGCCTGTTTGTGCGTTACTTTGGTCTCCTCTGTTGAGTTCCTGCATTGCACGCATGCAAGAACAAAAGAAGAACATAATAGGATAATAGTCCTATTTTCCAAAGCGTTATTTGCACTCAATGATAGTGACTGACCTGAAAATAAGCTGGTCAGAATGGCAAATCATGAGGCAGACTGCGGGTAAGAACGGGTATTCGGCAGCAGGAAATTCTTGTGGATATTGATTGGCTGAAGGCGTCTGAAGAGGAGCGCATGCAGCTCTATAAATTGACTTTTAATGTGGGGAAGCTTCTCAATCTGACGGTGTATCAGATCATGGATGCCGCTCTCGGGCGGAAGATCGTGATGGGAAAGGATTATGTTGCGAACTTTCGCAAAGGTAAAATCCGACGGGCCTATGCGAAGCTGATTTATGAATGGCTGACGGAGCATCATTTTGATCTTCTCCTTCAAGTCGCTCCTGAAAAATTCCCAGAAACGCCAGAGCAACGCTGGCAGGCTATTCTTGAAGAGCGGGCGCGATCAGATTGCTTTCGGCTTGTGCTGGTTCCCAAAACCATGGGGATCGTTGAGCGAGAAAGCCAATTGAAGCCCGCCGACTTAACCTTGCGACTGGGCGAACGCTTTTGCTTTGAGCTGGACAGTGAGGCAGAGGGCCATGCCGTGGCTCTGCAATCTGTACGCGGGCAATGGCATAACATCCCTCTTGGCTCAGAGGGGGAGACAAGTGCGCCTGTGCAAGTGGGGAAAAGCCATCTGCCTAAGATACCAAACGGGCAGCTCGATCCTTTGGCAGAAAATCACGATGAAGGGCTGCATGAATTTGTATTGGTGACTGCATCCGAAGCCGACATCCCCGCCGATATCAAATCCCTCGTCACTTGGGTGTTCGAGCATCCATGCGATTTGCATCAAGTCAAAGTTCAGTTTGTGAAGTGACCGCCTAGAATTGGTTTTAGAGCTTCATTGCACGGCCAGAGCCTCGCCCACTCCTGCGCGCCTAGTGTTTTGAAATCTTTGTGCCGCGAGGGATCACCCAGCTTGGCAATTTCCAAGTCTTTGAAAAAATCCTCAAGTGTCCCGAGATCATCTGCAATTGACGTGGCCCCAGAGTTTTGTGCCAGCTCAATCGCGTCAAAGAAGCACGGGATTGTCACGTCATGGGCAAAGGCTTGAAGCTCATCCTGTGGCGGGATCAGCGATGCATCCTGAGTGATTTGAGCTTGTAATAGAGGTATCTCGGCCAAATGCCCCAAGAGCTGAAAAATCCGTGTCGCGGCCTTGGGATGAGTTCGACCTTTGGCACCGTTCTTGGTGTCTTCCAATTCGATGAGCGTCATCATACCCGAAATAGCCATTACCTTTTCACGCAACTCTTGCCAGTTGTCAGGGGAATAGGCCCCAAGGGTAATCCCCCCGAAATTTAGGGGCGTTTGAAAGTAGAATTTTCTCGAAAGATAAAAGAGGAGATTCTGATGAAGAAATCGAAATACAGCGACGCTCAGATCATGAGTATTTTGAAACAGGCCGAAGGCGGTGTGCCGGTTGCGGATCTGTGCCGTGAGCATGGGATGAGTTCGGCGAGCTTTTACAAATGGCGCTCGAAGTATGGCGGCATGGATGCGAGCCTGATGGCGCGGATGAAAGAGCTCGACGAGGAAAACAAGCGCCTCAAGCGCATGTATGCCGAGAAGAGCATGCAAAACGACCTGTTGAAGGAAGCGCTTGGAAAAAAGTGGTAAGGCCGTCTCAACGCAGAGAGATGGCCGAGTGGGCGGTTCGGCACCGGTCCGTCAGCATTGCTTTGGCCTGCCGAGCATTCAGCATCAGTGAGACGTGCTATCGATATCAGCCGACGCTCAGAGCTGAGAACGAGCTGATCGCCGATTGGCTTGTCGCGCTGACAACGGCCAAGAGGAGTTGGGGGTTTGGTCTGTGCTTTTTGCATCTGCGGAACGTCAAAGGTTTTGGCTGGAACCACAAA
>NZ_LRUC01000003.1 GCF_001550095.1 Celeribacter ethanolicus
TACCCGTGTCAAAGACCGGTTCGATCTGCACCCCGAGCGTTTGATCGCAGACACAGCTTATGGATCAGGCCCAATGCTGGGTTGGCTGGTTGAGCGTGAGATTGCGCCGCATATTCCCGTCATCGACAAGGCGGGGCGCAGCGACGGCACTTGGTCACGCGCGGAGTTCGAATGGGACGCGGAGAATGATCAGTATATCTGCCCCGAAGGTCACGAACTGAAGCAGTTCCGGCGAAACTACTCCGACCCGAACCGAGGTCCGACCGGCAAAGGCACAGCCCGCTATCGAGCTTTGAAGGAGGTTTGCCAAACCTGTCCATCGAAACCAACTTGCTGCCCGAATGCAGAAGCCCGCAAAATCACCCGCGAAGAACACGAAGACGCCCGCCAAGTTGCCCGTGATATCGCCAAAACCCACCAATACGATATCTCGATGAAGCTCCGAAAGAAGGTCGAGATGCTCTTCGCGCATCTCAAACGAATTCTTGGCCTGAACCGGCTCAGGTTACGTGGACCCTGCGGCGCAAATGACGAATTCCTCCTCGCCGCAACCGCCCAAAACCTCCGTAAACTGGCCAAGATCTTTCCTGCGCCGCAGCAACCGCGAAAAGCCTGAAAAGAAAGGCGCTCACGCCCATTCGGGAACCGCAAATTCTGCGCTCGCAAACATCAGTTTTTCAACAGAATCGGCGGGCCGCGGACGGTCGCTGCGCTTGCACAGATCACCTTCGCAGTTAACAAGACGCAGACGCCCAAAGCCACCCAAGCGGCTACGTCTCATCTCAGGGTTAGCGGCATCCAATCCGAAAAGTGCAACTCGACACGACAAAACCGACACCAGCTATGCCGCCAACAGCCACTTCACCGCAACCCTCAGTGCCAAGCGTTAATTGTCAACAGGCCCTAGATTCGGTCAGCCAGTCAAACATTTAGCCATATAGGGCGGCAATTCAGGCGCGGGATCAATTCTCGTGAAATTCACAGTGGCTCCGTTGCTGATGAAGTCGCCTATGTTTGAATCCACAACAAAGATGATCACTTCAATCGCTTCGGAAAGGCAGCGACCATAACCTAGCGAAGTCTGTTCAAGGCCAAATCGTTGATCCAACTCAATGTACTCAGGATTGCTTGCGTAGTTTTTACCTAATTGCTCGACCGCAGCCGCAGCGACATTATAATCGATCCATTCCGCCTCAGCCCATTTCCCGCCTAGGTCTGTTTGTTTAGAATCCCAATCCCATGATAAATTTCCTATATCTTTAAACAGCTTGCTGCGGGTGGTATTGACATCGCACCTTCGGATACGTGCATTTTCCGTTCGATGGCTTCCTTTCACCGGGCTTGTTTGATCGCTTGCTAGGATATGCATCTGAAATCTGTTGTTAATGAACACTGACATAATGCCTCCATCGATATCTATGCTGGTTAGCATAACCCAATGATCAATTGCATCGATGGCCTCACCCGAATAGATCCAGCTTTGACACCTCTCAACAGCATTGGCTATCATTTCTTCTGGAGCTTGAGCATGCGCATTATCTCCCCAGACCAATGCAGGCAGCAATATTGTAAATGTAAGAAAGCTGAGAACTTTCTTCCTTAGCGACTCAAATGGCCTGCTCTGGGTCCAAAATTTCTTGTTCGGAAAATCAGTTGAAACACTCACTGGACTAAGACGTGTAAGATTCGTCAAAATTTCATTCAATTTAGTAGCCCCAACTCGCTATCGTCGGACAAGAACCTATGCAAAGGTCTGCCTGGTTACAACGCCCCCGCAGTGCCGCTTAGTGTAGCCGCCAGCTTGCGCTGCTACGCAATCGATCTTGTTGAGCTTGGCTGTTTCGATCAGGGTGAATGCATGCTGGCGCGCTCAGAGCCTTGCCTCGAACTCCGGCAACAGCAATTGCCGCAACCATGGTCGAGCGGCCGGTTTGGTGAAGTCGCACTACAGCTTGACCCGACGCGATAAATGGCGGCTAAGGGCCGTCTCTCACACTACACCAAACGGCCTATACCGGTCATTCGAACGCGACACAGCAAATGACCGGTGTCAGCCGAAAAGTACGCCCCATTCCTTCTGCCCTGCAAGGTGCCGCGCAGGCATCATGAGGGAACATGGGCTCAAACCGGACCTTTGCCGCATATCGCATAAACTTCGGTTTCGAACGTCAGGAAGCCATAGCCCTCAATGCCGCCCCCGCCGCAAAGTCTGTGCCGGGCTTTCACCGAACCTTTCCCGGTAACGGGCGGTCATCGCGCCGAGGTTCACATAACCGCGGGCCCGGGCGATCGCCGTGACGGTCTCGCCGGGTCGCGCGGCGCGCAAGGCTGCGCGCAGCGCATCGAGACGGGCGGCACTCAGGAATTCATGCGGGGTGAGACCGCGGAACCGCCGGAAGCCCTCCGACAGGCTGCGTGCGGTGATGCCGAGCCGGGCGGCGATTTCGGTGATCGTCGGCGCGTCCTCGGCGCTTTGCCGCATCAGCCGCTCCGCCTCGCGCACGTAATGCGGCGCGGCAGCCCGCGCGCCGGTTTCAAGGTTCAGCCCCGATGCCTGCGCCCAGTTGCGCAACAACTCGAGACAGATCATCTCCTCGATCCGCCGCTCGGTCAGCGGATCGCCGATCCGGTCATGTCGTGCATCGAGCGAGCGCGTCGCATAGTCCAAAAGCGACAGCCAGGCCGACTGCCCCGCGCCGAAAATCAGCCGTTTCTTCCAAAGATCGTCCTCCGGCACAAAGCCGTACCACCGCGCGGCAGTGTCCTCCATCAGCTTGTGCGGGATCGTCAGGTTGAGTTGCAGATCGTCGCCGTCGGCGAGGTTCCAGTACTGCGTGCGGCTGCAATCCACCACGTAGCTGTCGCCCGGTCGCGTGTCGATGGCATCATTGCCGCCGACCGGGTGACGCACCGAGCCGCGCAGCGTGTTGACCACGATGATATTGCCGCTGTCCGGATCGAAATCGTCGGCCCGCGTCGGTGTGCCGAAACAGAACCGGCTGAAGGTGATCCGCCCGATGTCCAGCATGCG
This sequence comes from Celeribacter ethanolicus, assembly GCF_001550095.1. Lineage (GTDB taxonomy): Bacteria > Pseudomonadota > Alphaproteobacteria > Rhodobacterales > Rhodobacteraceae > Celeribacter > Celeribacter ethanolicus. The sequence continues at coordinate 3,032 of NZ_LRUC01000003.1, forward strand.
GATGGTGGCGTTCGGGTCCATGCCGGCAGTCAGCGGATGGGTCGAGAGCGGCATATAGGCGCGATGGCAGAAATCGTTCACCACCGACCATTCGCGGGTTGCGGTCAGCGTGTCGCGCAGCAAGGGGGTGCCGCTCCCGTCCTGCAACAGGGCCGTTTCCAACATCTCGGATCCTCCCAATCCTCTGGCCTTCGCGCCTCTCTGGCTTTCACGTCTGCCCTCCGTGACAGGATCGCGGGCCGGTGTTGTGACGCTGTGGTTCAGGGAGCATGCCCCATGCCGGGGCGCTCCGGCAAGAGGGCGCGAAGGCTGTTGATACATATGTGAGCGAAACCGTGCAGGGGCAGGGGCGTCCTGCCGGGTGCACAACTGACGTGGGGACAGTCGGCGGGAGGCCCCGGTTTCACGGAGCTGTCACATCGGTGTCACGGAACTGTTGCGCGCGCTTGGCACCTGATGCGCCAGAAGACCTGCCCCCCGCACATGGGCCGCGTCATCGATTCTCAAGCAACGCACTCAATGGAGCGAGACATGAAAGATCAGGATATCGTCGACCTGTCGTGGGACGATTTTGACGAGATGCGCGACCCGCGCCCGAACACCAACGGTTTCGACGCGGTCGTCGAACGTGCAATTTCCCGCCGTGGCTTCCTCGGCGGCGCTCTGGCCTTCGGCTCCGGCGCGCTCGCGATGGGCGCAGGGCTGATGTCCTCCACCACGGCCGCCCGTGCGGAAGGCGCAGGCTTTGCCTTCAAACCGATCCCGATCGGCACCGATTTCGACGTCCACGTGCCGGAAGGTTACCAGTGGAAGGTCCTCGTGCGCTGGGGCGATGCGCTGTTCTCCGAAGCTCAGGGCGCCTATTCGCCCGAGACCGGTGTGCCGGTTGCGATGTCCGACAAGGTGTTTGGCGAGAACACCGACGGCATGGAGACCTTCACCGACGGCGACAAAACCGTGCTCGCGATCAACTCCGAATATGTGAACCCGAAAATCAACCTGCCCGCCGACTCCGAAGGCATGCCGAAAAATGCCGACGAAGTGACGCTGCTGAAGAACATGCAGGGCGTGACCGTCGTGGAAGTCGCCGACAATGGCAACGGCTACGAGGTTGTCGTCGACAGCCCCTACAACCGCCGCATCACCCATGAAACCCAGATGACCATGGACGGCCCGGCCGCCGGTTCCGATCTCGTCAAAACCAATGCCGATCCGGAAGGCATTTCGCCCAAAGGCACGATGAACAACTGTGGTTCCGGCAAGACCCTCTGGGGCACCTACCTGACCTGTGAAGAGAACTTCAACGGTTACTTCGGCGCCACCGGCGAGTATGCCGAAACCGAAGGCCTCAAGCGCTACGGCATCGGCGGCGAAGGCCGTTACGCCTACGAGAAATTCGATGCACGTTACGACCTCTCGAAAGAACCGAACGAGCCGAACCGTCACGGCTGGGTCACCGAAATCAACCCGCTCGATCCGACCTCGACCCCGGTGAAACACACCGCTCTGGGCCGTTTCAAACACGAAAACGCCGAGATGGTGCAGGCCGCCGATGGTCGTGTCGTGGTCTACATGGGTGACGACGAGCGCGGCGAATTCATGTATAAATTCGTCTCCAACGGCACCTGGACCGAAGGCGGCTCGACCGAAGGTCTTCTCTCCGACGGTACGCTTTACGTGGCCAAGTTCAACGACGACCTGACCGGCGAGTGGCTGGCCCTGACGCCGGAAGCCACCGGCATGTCGATGGAAGAGATCCTCGTGTTCTCCCGTGAAGCAGGCTCCAAAGTCGGCGCGACCACCATGGACCGCCCGGAATGGATCGCCGCCAACCCGCTCAAGTGCGAAGCCTATTGCGCGCTCACCAACAACAAGAACCGCGGTGTGAAAACCAACGCGGGCGGTGACGAGCAACCGGCGATGGGTCCGAACCCGCGTGAGGTCAACAACTTCGGCCAGATCGTGCGCTGGCGCCCGGAAGGCGAAGATCACGGCTCCGAAAAATTCGGCTGGGATCTCTACGTCATGGCCGGCAACCCGACCGTCTATGACAACGCTTACGGCGGCTCCGAGAACGTCAACGAAGGCAACATGTTCAACTCCCCGGACGGCATGGCCTTCTCGTCTGACGGCTTCCTCTGGATCCAGACCGACGGCGAAGACAGCAACGAAGGCGAGTTCGCCGGCCAGGGCAACAACCAGATGCTGATCGGCAACACCGAAACCGGCGAAATCGCCCGCTTCCTCACCGCACCGAACGGCGCCGAGGTCACCGGTCTCACCTGGTCCCCGGACAAGAAAGTCGCCTTCGTCGGCATCCAGCACCCGGGCGGCTCCTGGCCGGACGGTGCGGGCAAACCGCGCTCGTCGGTGATCGCCGTGTGGCGTGAAGATGGCGCTCTGATCGGCTAAGCCGATCACGCCAAGGGATTTCATCCCGAGATTTTATCAGGCGAGGGGTGCGGTGAAAGCCGCGCCCTTTATTTTGTAGCGTGACTTGAAGATCCTTTAACGAGACTAGTGATGGACTATATGTACTTTCTTAAGTGATTTTACGGGTGATTTGATGAATTACAGGCATATATGTAGTGCAGCTAAAATCTCATATCTTGGTCTACATACTGCGCACAATGCTGCAGGCAGATTGGGGCACGGAGAAAAAGAGCCTAATATGGAGCGTGAGGCCGAACTATACTGTTTAAGGCTGCTTTATTTTCGTCACATAATGTTGGAAATTGCAAATATCGCGGATGTGGCCTCGACCGCCCGTGCTATGTATAAAGATCACCCTGAACTTGGAGAATTGCACGGGGAGCTTTCACAAGCTTTTGAGTTCTTTAAGTATATTCGTAATAAATACGTTGGTCATCTCGTGCCGGAGTTGGTGGATAAAACTTTCGAGTGGCTACCTCAGTCATTCTCTACTCTTGGAGATGTGGATGAAAGTAACGCCCTCATTTTATCGTGGTTTGTTCTGGAAACAGTTATAAATACTTACACTGATCCGAGTACAGGCCATAGAGTATTCGATACAGAAACTGACCTCAATTATCCTCCTGATCAAATTCGATTTTTTGATTATCTTGGAGAAACTGCCGAAAAAGCGATGGTATATGCTGAACTTCTTTCGAAGGTTGCTGCGACATATGTAGAAGTCCCAGACATGAAAGAAGAGTGGTTTAAATTAGCAATGCAAGCCGGGGCGACTGAGTTTTCGTACCTTGCAAAGAAAGGGCGATAATTGGCGTTTGAGCGAACAATCATTTGAACTTGGAGAAGTTTTTATTCAGCTCAATGCCCCCCCCTCCGCAATAAACCATCCCCCCCTCTGCACCTCCGCGCAACATTCGCGCGAAATGTCGCGCTTTCCCCTCTTCAATCTTCCGCAGCCCCTCTCTATGGTGCGCGCGATTTGGCGCGGGGGGCCGTCCCCTCGCGCGCCTTTTGGAGGATAGACCATGGATCGCCGCTCTTTTCTGAAAACTTCCGCTCTGGGCGGGTCTGCCGCCGCCGCCTCGACGCTCGCCGCGCCGATGTATGCGCAGGGCAACCGTACGCTCACCATGGTCTGTTCCTGGCCGCGTGGCCTTGCGGGTGTGTGGGACGCCGTCGAGCGTTTCGCCGACAGCGTTCAGACCATGTCCGACGGTCAGCTCACCATCGAGGCGCGGGCCGCAGGCGAACTGGTCGGCGGTCTTGAGGTGTTCGACGCCGTGACCTCCGGTCAGGCCGACATCTACCACTCCGCCGAGTACTATTTCACCGGGCAGCACCCGGCCATGGCCTTCTTCACCACCTCGCCCTTCGGCATGACCGCGCCCGAGATGATGGTGTGGTATTACGGCATGGGCGGTCTGCAGTTGCACCGCAACCTTGGTGAAATCTTCGGCTTGCACACCAACATCGGCGGCCAGACCGGCGCGCAAGGTGGTGGCTGGTACCGCAAGGAAATCACCTCGGTGGCCGATTTCCAGGGCCTGAAACTGCGCATGCCGGGATTCGGCGGCGAAGTGGTCGGCAAGCTGGGCGCCTCCGTGCAGGTGATGCCGGCGGGCGACATCTATCAGGCGCTCTCCTCCGGCGCTCTGGACGGCACCGAATGGGTCGGTCCGTGGTCCGACGAACGTCTCGGCCTGCAAGAGGTCTGTGATTATTTCTACCCGGCGGGCTTCCACGAACCGGGCTCGGCGCTGTCCGTCAACACCAACCTCGACGTGTTCCAGTCCCTGACGCCCGCGCAACAGCGGATCATCGACAACGCTGCCGCCGAGTGCAACCAGTTCGACTATTCGCTGTTCCTCGCCAACAACGGCCCGGCGCTGCAACGTCTGATCGCCGGTGGCACCCAGATCAAGCAATTCCCGGACGACGTCTGGGAGGCCTTCGGGCGCGCCTCGAAAGAGGTTCTCGACCAGTACATGGACGACGATCTCTTCGTGGAAATCCGTAAATCCGTCGAGGATTCGATGAAGGCCACCTCCGCCTGGATGGGCCAGTCCGACAGCTTCTATACCGCACAGCGCAACCGCGTTCTGGCGATGATCGAAGAGTGATCCGGGCCACAGCCTGAGAGCTTCTGAACGCGCGGGGGACATCTCCCGCGCGTTTTCTTTTTACACATCCACTCGGAGACCCGGTTGGACAACCTGTCGCATGGCCATGCGCGGAAAATTTGTTTATGCGTTTATGCGCATAAGGAGATTTCCGCCATGTTGCCTATCCTGTCCGCCCTCTCTGAACCCACCCGGTTCGATGCCATGCGCCTTCTCTATGACGGCAACGAGCATTGCGTTTGTGAGCTGATGCGGGTCATCGGCGCGACGCAAAGCCGGATGTCGCGGCATATGCAGGTGTTGAAACAGGCCGGGCTCGTCACCGACCGGCGCGATGCGCAATGGGTGCGCTACAGCCTGAACCCCGATCTCTCCGAAGACATTCGCGCCGTGCTCGACGCCGTGTTCCGGGCCGAGGACGCTTTGAGCCAGCAAAGGAGTGCCGCATGAGCACGATCCAAACTCACCCCTCCCATCCCGTGCGCCCGGATTGGCTCTGGCATCTGGGCGTCGCGGCTTTTGTCGTGTGTTGGTGGCTGATCTATCACCGGCTGCAACCGCTGGCCGACTGGCTCACCGCGCAGCTCCCGGTCGAACGCCACAGCCATACGGGCGAGGCCATCGCCTTTTTCCTCTATGACGTGCCGAAAGTGATGATGCTCCTGACGCTCATCGTCTTTGCCATGGGCGTCGTGCGCAGTTTCTTCTCGCCCGAGAAAACCCGCGCGCTCCTCTCCGGCAAACGCGAGGGCGTCGGCAATGTGCTCTCTGCCGGCCTCGGTATTTTGACGCCCTTCTGTTCCTGCTCCGCCGTGCCGCTGTTCATTGGCTTCGTCTCTGCGGGGGTGCCTCTGGGCGTCACCTTTTCCTTCCTGATCGCCGCCCCCATGGTCAACGAGGTGGCGCTGGTCCTGCTGTTCGGCCTCGTCGGCTGGCAGGTGGCGGCAACCTATCTGGCCTTCGGTCTCGGCATCGCCGTGGTTGCGGGCTTCGTCATCGGCAAGCTCAATCTCGAAGGCTGGTTGCAGGACTGGGTGCGCGACATCCATTCCGGGGCAGGGGCCGTTGACATGCCAGAGGGTGAGCGCCTGACCATGGTCGACCGCTACCGGCTTGGCATCCAGGCCGTGAAAGAGATCTTCGGCAAGGTCTGGGTCTGGATTCTCCTCGGCATCGCCATGGGCGCGCTGATCCACGGCTATGTGCCCGAAGACCTGATGGTCCGTATCATGGGCGCGGATGCTTGGTGGTCTGTCCCCGCCGCCGTGGTGATGGGCATCCCCATGTACACCAACGCCGCGGGTGTGATCCCCATCGTCGAGGCACTTCTGGGCAAGGGCGCGGCGCTTGGTACGGTTCTGGCCTTCATGATGAGCGTGATCGCACTCTCGCTGCCCGAAATGATCATCCTCAAACAGGTGCTGACCTATCGTCTGATCGCCGTGTTCATCGGCGTCGTCGGCAGTGGCATTCTCGCCGTCGGCTTTCTGTTCAACCTGATCTTCTGAAAGGAGACATATGATGACAACCGTCAAAGTCTACGGCCCCGGCTGCAAACGCTGTGAAACCACCGCCGAAATGGTGCGCGAGGCCGCCGCAAAGCTCGGTCTTGAGGTCGAGGTGGAAAAAGTCACCGATCCGAAATCCATCGCCATGGCGGGCGTGATGTCCACCCCCGGCATTTCCATCGACGGCAAGCTGGTGCATGCGGGCGGCCTGCCGGATAAGGCGAAACTCGAAACCTGGCTCTCGGCCTGATCCGGTTTCCGTGGAAAAATACTCCCGCCGTCGGCAAGCGCCCGATAAGGGCGCTTCAAATTGTGCCCGACAAAAGTCCGACACAAATCCGACGCTTTGCCGACAGTCAAAAACAGGGGGGCAGAACCGCCCTCAGAACCGCCCTGTCCCCTGCAATACCCCATGCTCCATCGCATAGCGCGTCAGGCCCGCGGTCGAGGAAATCCCCAGCTTGCGCTTGATGTTCTTGCGATGGGTCTCGACCGTGCGCACGGAAATATCCAGCGCGGCAGCCACGTCCTTGTTGGATTTGCCCTGCGCCAGTTCCAGAAGGATCGTCGTCTCCCGATCCGTCAGAGGCTCCCGCCCGTCGCGAATTTTCGTTGGTTTTATAGCGGCTTGCGCGCCGTCGCACAGGTATTTCTCGCCCCGCATCACCGCGTCGATGGCGTCTTTCACTGCCTCGGTCGGTACGTCCTTCAAAACATAGCCCTTGGCGCCGTGGCTGAGTGCCGCGCCGATATATTCCGGGCCGTCATGCATCGACAGGATGAGGATGCGCGTCTCCGGGCGGCGCTCCAGCAACAATTCGGTCGCCGTCAGCCCGCCCATCTGGGGCATATTCAGATCCATTAACACAACATCCGGTGCCAACGCCTCCACCCGATCCACCGCTTCCCGCCCATTGCACAGCGTTCCGACCACTTCGAGATCATCGAAGGTTTCCAGAAGCGCGCGGATGCCCTCGGCCACCATCGGGTGGTCGTCGACAATCAAAACGCGAGTCGGTGTCGTCGTCATCTGGCACTTCCTATTGGAGATGGCGGGCGACCGGAGGTCGCGGGCGGAAGGATATGCTTCAACGGTACGGTTGCGTCAATGGCGGTGCCGGGGTGCAGCGGTGTGATGGTCAGGCGCCCGTCGAGCTGCTCCATGCGCTCCGCCATGTTTCGAAGCCCCAGTCCCCGCCCGCGTTTGCCCACATCCAAGGGGTCGAAGCCCCGACCGTTGTCGCAAATCAGAAGCGTCGCGCCCGTGCGGTGCCCCGCGAGTTTCATTGTGACTTCCGTGGCTTGCGCGTGGCGCTCAATGTTGGTCAGCGCCTCCTGCGCGATGCGGAACAGGGCAATCCGCGCCTCCTCGTCGAGCCGGTTGCGAAACACCACGGTCTCCAGCTCGGTCCTGATGCCGGTGCGGGCCTCGAACTCTTCCGTCAGCGATTTGAGCGCCGGGCCAAGCCCCAGATCGTCGAGAATGCCGGGGCGCAGGTCGCGCGAGATGCGCCGCACCTCACCGATCGCACCGCCCAGCATCTCTACGCCCCGGTCAAGGCTCGCAGGCGCTTTCGGATCGCCCGCGTTGAGCTGCCGCCGTGCGAGTTCCAAAGCATAGCGCACCCCGACCAGGATCTGGCTGATCCCGTCATGCAACTCGCGCGCCACCCGTCCGCGTTCCTCCTCCTGCGTGTCGAAAATCCGTTGGGTGAGTTTCTTCAACTTGCCATCCGCCAGCCGCCGTTCGCGAATGGTGATCGTCAGCCCGGACATGAACACCAGAAGCACCGCCGCCATGGTGATCGCGCCGATATAGCCGAAGGTGCGGGTCACCCGCGTCTCCACCTCGGCGCGGGCTGCGGCGACGGAGCGCAGCACGTCGTCGATGAACACGCCGGTGCCGATCGCCCATTGCCAGTCCTGCAAGCCGATGACATAGCTCATCATTTGCGCGTCCTCGCCGGTCGAGGGCTTGGGCCAGAGATAGGAATGATAGCCGCCGCCCTGACGCGCCAGCCGGATCAGCTCGTCGGTGATGGGCGTGCCGGCACTGTCGGTCATCCCGGCCCAGTTGCGGGTGATCAGCCGGGTGTCGCGCGGCGCCACGAGGTTGGTGCCGTCATAGGTGTAGACAAAGAAATACCCGTCCGTGCCATAGGTCATCGCCGCGAGAATTTGCGTGACCCGCAGCTTGGCGTCTTCATCATCGGGCGGCGCGGGGCTGTATTCCGTGGTGATCGAATTGCGCGCGAGTTGCAGGTAGTTCTGCAACTCCTGTCGCTTGGCGGAAAGAATTTGGTCTTCAAGCTCGGCGATTTCCCGTTCGGCCATGGTCCGCGACTGGTGTGCGACCACAAGCGCGATTGCCGCCACCGAGAGGATCAGTGGCAACGTGGCAAGCAGGAAGAGCTTGCGTGCATAGGTCAGTTCGGGGAGCGGCAAGGCGATGAGGCAGGTCCTTCGGTGATCTTCTGTTGGCCCGGTCGCAGGATAACGTGCCGGGGGAGAGCGTCAATTCCACGAATTTTTCTGCTGCGCGGCATGAAAATTACGAATTTACAGTGCCGGAAGTCACAAAAAATCCCGGACTGCGTAGTGTTGGGTATTTCAACACCGCCTCACCGCCGATAACGTTAACATCACGATTTGTTCGGTTTGTCCGTGAAGGACCCGCCATGTCCGGTTGCAAGCGCGCCTTTCGCGCCACTTGCCGGGAGGAAACATGCGCAGGGAAGGGGCCGGACAGACTGCCATCGCCATAGACAATCTTGGGAGGACTTACTCTATGGACCGCCGTTCTTTTCTGAAAACCTCTGCTCTGGGGGGCGCAACCGCTGCGGCCGCATCGACGCTGGCCGCACCGATGTATGCGCAGGGCAAGCGCACGTTGACCATGGTCACCACCTGGCCGCGCGGTCTGGCGGGGGTTTGGGATTCCGTCGAACGTTTCGCCGCCAATGTCGATGCGCTGACCGATGGCCAGCTCACCATCGACGCGAAAGCCGCAGGTGAACTCGTCGGCGGGCTTGAGGTGTTCGACGCCGTGACCGCCGGTCAGGCCGATATGTACCATGGCTGCGAATATTACTTCACCGGCCAACATCCGGCACTGGCCTATTTCACCACCGTGCCTTTCGGCATGACCGCGCCGGAGATGATGGTGTGGTACTATTCCATGGGCGGCATGGAGCTGCACCACAAGCTGGGCGAAATCTTCGGCCTCAAGGGCTTCATCGCTGGCCAGACCGGCGGGCAGGGTGGCGGCTGGTTCCGCAAGGAGATCAAATCGCCCTCCGATTTTCAGGGCCTCAAGTTCCGCATGCCGGGTCTCGGCGGCGAGACCGTGTCGAAGCTTGGCGCCTCCGTGCAGGTGCTGCCGGGCGGTGAGATCTATCAGGCGCTGTCCTCCGGCGCGCTCGACGGCACCGAATGGATCGGCCCGTGGTCTGATGAGAAGCTCGGCCTGCAAGAGGTCTGTGACTTCTACTATCCGGCGGGCTTCCACGAACCGGGCGCGGCGCTTTGCGTGACCACGAACCTCGAAGTGTTCGAAAGCCTGAGCCCGATGCAGCAAAAGGTCATCGAACTGGCCACGGGCGAGTGTCACCAGCACAATTATGCGCTCTTCGTGGCCAACAACGGTCCGGCGCTGCAAAGGCTCATTCAGGGCGGTACCCAGCTCAAGGAATTCTCCGACGATGTCTGGACCGCCTTCGGCATGGCCGCCAAGGAAGTGCTCGATGGCTACATGGGCGACGAGATCTTTGCCGAGATCCGCACCCAGTACGAGGCCTCCATGGCGGCGACCTCGGCCTGGATCGGGCGGTCGGACGGCAACTACACTCCGCAGCGCGACCGCGTGATGGCGGCAACCGCGGAGTAAGCCGTGAAAACGGGATAAAAAACGGGAAATGCGCGCGGTTTTCGCGCGCATTTTTGGCTCCGGGCGTTGCTCATCCGGGGCGAGGGGCGTAAAGCGGCCCGACAGATGTAAAATCACCGGAATAATATCACTGGGAACGGCTCCTCAACGCAGGAGCCGGGAAGGGGACAACAATATGGAAGAACAGAGCGGCGGGTCGTTCCTCGGCGCCGTGGTGGACGGGATCGTGAGCCTTTTCGTCAACCTCGGGCTCGGGTTCTGGCACATCATCTACGCGATCAGCCACCCGAGCCTCTGGCTCGACTGGTCGGACAAGGAAAGCCTTTTGCGCTTCGTCTATTACGGCGGGTCGAAAGAGCTTTTGTTCGTGTTTTTCGATGTGGTGATCGTGATCACCCTCGTGGGTTTTTTCTATCGGCCGTTCCTCTGGGCGCTGGTGCGTGGGCTTGAGAAAATCGCCAACACCACGGGCCGGATCGCGGCCTGGGCCGGTCTTCTGATGGTGCTGCAACAGATCATGGTCGTTTTCCTGCAATCGGTGTTCCGTCAAGGCGAGATCACGATTTCCCCTTTCGGTGGCGGGTTCACCCAATCGGTCGGCTGGTTCGCCGAGAGCCTCAAGTTTGAGAATGCCCTCGTGGTCGCGCTCTGTGTCTCCTACGCCTTCGTGCAGGGGTCCCATGTGCGGGTCGATCTGGTCTATGCGGGCGTCAAGCACCGCACCAAACGCGCCATCGACATGTTCGGCTCGCTGTTCTTCATGCTGCCGGTGGCTTTGCTGACCTGGATGTACGCCTGGTTCTTCCTCTGGCGGCACCTGATCACACCGAAGGTCTCGGCCTCCGATGCGCTCGACCGGATGCTGATGAAGGCCCGGATCGTGAAATGGAACGTCGAGACGATCTCCTTCTCCGCGAATGGGTTCAACGGCTATTTCCTGTTCAAGATCCTGATGTTGTGCTTCCTCGCTCTGGTGATCCTTCAGGCGCTCGCGTTCTTCTACCGCTCCTTCCTCGAATTCGTGGAGGGCGAGGAAAGCGCCGGGAAATATCGTGACCAAGACAGCCTCGGCGAAGGCGAAGAAGCCTACGAAGGCGCACTCTGAGAATAAGGCGGATCAGATATGTTTTTCGGACTTGATGGCGTAGAAATCGGCCTCATCATCGTATTCCTCTGCCTGTTCGGCGGTATCCTCACCGGCTTCCCGGTGGCCTTTGCCATCGGTGGTGCGGGGCTCATGTCCTTCGGGATCATCGCAGCCTTGGACAGCGCGGGCATCCTCGTCCATGAGGCGCTCGACACCGGCTCGCAGGCCTACCGCGATCTGGTGAACGGAGGCGTGAACCCCAATATGATCTCGCATTTCCGATACCCGGATTTGCCAACGGTCTCGGAATCCCTGTTCCCCGGCGGCTGGGAGCAGGCGGTGGATCGCAACCTGTCCTTTATCGTCAACCGGATGAACGAACGCGTCTTCGCGGGCGCCTCCATCGAGACGCTGCTCGCCGTTCTGATGTTCGTGATGATGGGGATCGTTTTGGAACGCTCCAAGATCGCCAACGATCTCCTGACCACCATGGCCCGTGTCTTCGGTCCGCTTCCGGGCGGTCTGGCGGTTTCCGTGGTGATCGTGGGCGCGTTCCTCGCGGCCTCCACCGGCATCGTGGGCGCGACCGTGGTGACCATGGGCCTTTTGTCCCTGCCGACCATGTTGCGTCACGGCTATTCGCCACAGCTCGCCACCGGTGTCATCGCCGCCTCCGGCACCTTGGGCCAGATCATTCCGCCCTCCATCGTCATCGTGCTTCTGGGCACGCTCGCGGGGGACATCTATTCCGCCGCTCAGGAAGCCCGCGCGCAGGCGGTCGGTTGTTCCGATGCGCTGACCTATCTTGGCGAGCCTGCCGTGGTCTCCGTCGGCACGCTGTTCCAGGCCGCGATGCTGCCGGGCGTGTTCCTTGCCGGTCTTTATGCGCTCTATGCCTTCGGTTTTGCCATGTTCAACCCGCACAAGGCGCCGCCGGTGCATCTCGAACACACGAACCATGAGACCATGACCCGTCGCGACGGGCTTTTGTGGATGGTGGCCGTGCCGGTGCTGCTGATCGGGGGCGCGGTGTTCTCCGGCCAGTTCGGCCTCTCCGGTTCGCAGAACATCCATGTCGCCGAATTCACCGAGGCGGGCGCAACCGCGTCTCTGCGCACCAATGTGTCTGCGCAATGTGAGACGGCGATGATCGAGCTGCATGGCCAGAGCGCCTGGGACAAGGCCGTGGCCGAGCAGGCCGCGATCGAAGCCTCGGGCGGGGCGCAGCAATCGGTGCAGCGCACGCCGGAGCAGATCGAACAGCTTACCGTCGAGGCCATCGCCAATGCGCCCAAACTCGGCACCGGTCTTCTGACCGTGATGGTGATGCTGGCGATCACGCTGGCCTTCGGGCGCGGTGTGGCGCCGCTCGCGAACCCGGCGCCGCTTTTGATCGGCGCGGGCGGGATCGTCGCCGCGCTGCTGCTCGACGCGCTCCTCGTTGGGCCGCAGACCTCTTCGGGTACCGCCTTCGCGATCTACTTCATCCCGTTCATTGCGCTGGCCTACGGGCTCAAGGACGCGGCGAAGCATCTGTCGAAGAACGAGTTGTTCCGCGTGGTCTTCCCGCCGCTGGTGCTGATCGTCGCCGTGCTCGGCTCGATCCTCGGCGGTGTGACCAACCCGACGCCAGCGGCCGGTCTTGGGGCCGGGGGGGCGCTTTTGCTCGCCGCCTATCGCAAGCTCGCCGATCACAAGAAGCCGGGCAAGATAATCCTCGGGGCGGCCTTTGCCATCGTCGTGATGCTTTTGATTGGCGGCAACTTCGACCTGCGTCTGGGCCGGGGCAATGTGCCGTTTGAGGATTGGGCCGCCTATCTCGTCGCACTCGGCGCCTATTACTACGCGATGTTCGGCATTCTCTATGCTTGCTGGGTGCTGTTCTCCGACGGCACTCTGGGCATCGTGGTGCGTGAAACGGCCAAGGTCACGTCGATGGTCTTCACCATCCTGATCGGTTCGCAATTGCTGAACCTCGTGGTGATCTCCTTCGGCGGCGAGCATTACATCCAGAGCTTCCTGCGCAGCTTCGACAACGAGTTCACGGTGTTCCTGCTGGTGATGCTGGTGCTCTTCGTGCTGGGCTTCGTGCTCGATTTCCTCGAGATCATCTACATCGTCGTGCCCATCGTCGGTCCGGTGATCTACGGCGGGACGATGGATCCGAAATGGGTGACGATCATGATCGCGGTGAACCTCCAGACCTCCTTCCTGACCCCGCCCTTCGGCTTCGCGCTGTTCTACCTGCGCGGTGTGGCGCCGGCGTCGGTCACCACCGGGCATATCTACAAGGGCATCATCCCCTTCGTGCTCATTCAGGTGCTGGGCCTCGGGATCCTCTGGACTTTCCCGGACATCGTCACCATCGTGCCGAACCTTTTGTCGAAATAGGCAAACCGCTCAGAAAACAGACCCGGAAAAAGACAAAGCCTCGCCTCTTCGGCGGGGCTTTTCTTATGGGCAAAAGAATCCCTTGCGTTGTGACTAATGTCTTATAAAAAGACTAGGGTATTTAATCGCAGCCCCGCAAAGGAGCCCGAACATGTCTTTCCAGTCTGCCCGTGCCATCGACCAATTGAGTGAAGACGCCCGCGATGGGGCGCAACCGGTGGGGAAACTGTCGCAGCTCAACGAGCAGGGGCGTATGGTTGTCACCCTGTTTCGCGGTTCGAACGCGTTGCGAGAGGGCAGTGACATGGGGCGCATCTTCGACCAGATGATGCTGGTGTTCCAGCGTCACGCCCGCCGCCCTCTGGTGCATCACGGGATGAGCTGCGATTGCCTCGGTGCGGATGAGGCGGTGCTGGCACAATTCGTCCGCCACGCTGCGCGGGGCCAACGCGAGGATGCCTGTCTCATGGCGATGCTTTTGGTCCGCGCCGATGTCGCCCCGCTGGCGGTATCGCTGGCCGAGCAACTGGGTCTCTTGATCGATGCCACGCTGCGCACCGACCCGCGCGCGATGATGGGGACAGTGAAGGTGCATTGAGGCTTTCGCCAAAGGCAGAATGACAAAGCGCGGCTCCGAGGGCCACGCTTTTGGTTTGGGCGTTACACTTCCGGTTTGGTCGTCCTCGTGCCCTGCATATCCGGCAGGTCAATCTTCGCCACCTGCTGGGCAATCGGCTCGCTCTCCAGCGGATGCGTATCGGAGGAGAAATCGTCGGGGTCCTTCAGGTCGATCCATTGCCCGCCCTGATAGACCTCAAGCGCCGAAAAGCGCGCCTTGTAGCCCATTTTCGGCGAACCCGGCACCCAATAGCCGAGGTAGACATAGGGCAGGCCGGCCTCGCGGGCGATCTCGATATGGTCGAGGATCACATAGGTGCCAAGGCTGTCCTTGATCAGATCGGGTTTGTAAAACGAATAGACCATCGACAACCCGTCATCCAAAAGGTCCGTCAGACAGGTCGCAGCCAGCTCGCGCGGCTGCCCGGCGGCGTTGGGGATGTAATATTCGATGACGCGGGTGCGGATCGGGGTTTCCTCGATCATCGCGGCGAACTCGAACACATCCATATCCGCCATGCCGCCATCGGCGTGGCGCGTTTCGAGATATTCGCGGAACAGCTCATATTGCGCTTCGGTCGCCCAAGGCGAGGTGGCGGCGCGTTTGAGATAATTGTTCTTGTTGATCGCCCGGCGCTGGGATTTCGAGGGCTTGAAATCGGCCACCCGGATGCGCGCCGACATGCAGGCGTTGCAATCCGCGCAGGTGGGACGATAGAGCACGTTTTGCGAGCGGCGGAAGCCCTGTTTCGACAGGCTGTCGTTGAGTTGCTCGGCATGCTCCCCTTGCAGCGACGTGAAGAGTTTCCGCTCCATCCGGCCGTCGAGATAGGGGCAGGGCTGGGGCGCGGTCACGTAGAACTGCGGCGCAAGGGGGAGGGAGTGACGCATGAGGTGGACTTACGAGGAATTTCCAAAGGACGCGTAAACGGTTCAGGAAAAAGGTAGCAATTCCGTTTCATTTCGCAAGCCTTGGGTGTGCTTTTCTTTGAAAACGCGACAAAGGGCGCAAAGCTGCGCCCTTTTTGACCTTTCGGACCGGAAATTCGGGGTCAGTAGTCCGAGGGACGGTTGATCGCGGCGGAGCCGAGGATCAGATCGGAAAGCCCCTGTTTGCGCGCCGTGGTGAGCATCAGGACGACGGAGACCACCTGCGGCAGGCCCATCGAGCACCAGACGGTGAAGAGCGTGGTGTGCAGGAAGGCCATGCCAAGGTCGAACCGCGCGCCGGAACGGTCGCGAAACTCGATCCCCATGAGGCGCATCCCCCAGGTCGCCGAGCTGTTCGCAATCGTGATCACCCGGTAGACATAGCCGACCACGGCCACGAGGAAGGGGAAAAAGAACAGGCCGGTGAAGGCGGTGAAGGGCACGATCAGCGCGGCGATCACCACGCTGACGATCAGGTCGACGACAAAGGCCAGCGCGCGTTTCGTGGGCAGGCTGTCGTAAAAGCCGGGCTGGCGATCGGGGTCCGGCAGACCCCAGTGGTCATCTTGATAAGCACTCATACTCTGCATTCTCGTTGCTCGCTTCGGGGGAGGCAAGCCCGTTTCGGGCTTGCTCTGTGAAGGATCGGGTGGACGATCAGGCGTCTGCCTTGTCGGTGTTCGCGTCTGCGTCCTCATCCTTGTTGGCGGCGGCACGGTCTTCGGCGGTACGGCGGCTGCGGTCGTCCATGAACTGGTCGAACTCGGCCTTGTCCTTGGCGGCGCGCAGACGTTCGAGGAAGTTCTCGAACTGGTCCTGTTCCTCTTCGAGCCGTTTCAGGGTTTCTTCCTTGTAGGCGTCGAAGGCGGTGTTGCCCGAGGGGCGCATCGCGGCATGCATGGTCCGGAACCGCTCATGGCGGTTCTCACGGAAGGCGCGCGGGCCACAGCCACGGCCAAAGGGCGATTGCGGGCGGGATTTGCAGGAAAACATGCGTTTGCTCCAGATCATGTAGAAGAGAAGGGCGAGGCCGACCGGCCAGACGAAGATGAAACCGAGGACCATGGTCGCGATCCAGGCGCCTTTGCCTTTGTCGTCGAGCCAGGCCTCTGCCCGGCGAAACCAGCTCGTGGCGGTCTCTGCGGGGGTGTATGTGGAGGCGACTTGGGTCATGTCATCTTTCTTTCGGTGTGTGTCGTGGGTTTCAAAGGTGGGTTTCAGTGGATGTGAATGTCTTTCACATTGCAAAGATGGGGAGGTCAGGGCTGTCCCGCAAGGGGTGATGTGAATGTTTTTTACATTATTTTGAAATTATGTTTTTTATCAGTTTCTTAAGGCGTTCTGGGCGCATGTAAGACGGTGCGCATGTGAGACCGGTTCTGGTCATATCTGTTGCCATCATGCATGCTGGGGCGCATGAGGAGGGCCGATATGATGTTGCAGAAAACCGGACGATGCCGCTGCGGGGCGGTGACTTTAACTGTTTCCGCAGTTCCCGTGATGACCTCCGCCTGTCATTGCGATGGCTGCAAGAAGATGAGTTCCTCGGCCTTTTCTCTGACTGCGATGATCCCGTCGGAGGGGCTTGAAGTGCAGGGTGAGGTGGTGAAAGGCGGGGTGCAGGGGCCGGAGCTCGATCACTTTTTCTGCACGTCCTGCAAGACATGGATGTTCACCCGGATCACCGGGTTCGAGGCGCTGACCAACATCCGTCCGACGCTGTTCAATACGGAAGACCCGGAGATTCAGGCGTGGTGTCGACCCTATATCGAGACTATGGCGGCCAAGCGTCTGCCTTGGGTCACGACGCCCGCCGAACATGTGTTCGAGGCGATGCCGGATATGGCGGACTTTTCGGAATTGCTCAAAGGCTTCGCGGAACGGGGGTGACGTCAGGCGGTGAACTCCGCCACTGTCGCCCCGGAGATGCGCTGGAGATCGGCGGGCGCGATCTCGAAGATATGGCGCGGCGTGCCGGCTGCGGCCCAGACCGTCGCGAATGTACTCAGTTTCGGATCGAAATAGGCATGCGGTGGGGTGAGATGCCCGACTGGCGAGACGCCGCCAATGGCAAAGCCGGTGACCTTGCGCACCTCCTTGCCGTCGGCGCGTTCCAAAGCTTCTCCGGCCACGCTCGCGGCTTTCGCCAGATCCACCTGATCGCCCCCCGCCGTGATGAAGAGACAGATCGCGCCACTTTTCGTCCCTTTGAACACGATCGACTTGGCAATCTGGTCGACATCGCATCCGGCCTGATCGGCGGCCTCCTGTGCCGTGCGGGTCGAGCCGTGCATCTCGAGCACATGGATCGTGAGACCGGCGTCGGCCAGCGCCGTTTCGACACGTTTGAGACTTTTCGACATGGGGCCTCCTTTGTGCCTTTGAACCATGTCGTTTGGCCTTGCACAAGCCGCTGAAAAGGCGATGCTTTGGCGCAAGTGGAGGAGACATCATGACTTTCGAGACCCGGATCACCCGTAGCCCGCGCCCCTATGAGCCGGAGCGCGCCACGGAGGCACGCGCGGCCTTGCCCGACCTTCCGGGCGCCACGGCGGAGGTGATCGCGGGGGCGGCGGGGTCTGCGCCCTATCTGCACGGGCTGCTCCTCAAGGAAGCGGCTTGGCTGCCAGAGGCGCTGGACGATCCTGAATCGGCATTGGCGGCGGGCATTTCCCGGATCGAGGCGCTGCCCTTCGACCAGATCGACACCGGGCTGCGCCAGGCCAAGCGTCGCGTGGCACTTTTGGCCGGTCTCTGCGATCTCGGTGGTGTCTGGACTCTGTCCGAGGTTACTGGCGCGTTGTCGCTTCTGGCCGACCGGGCGACCCATGTGGCGCTGCGGGCGCATGTGGCGCGCGAGATCCGCAAGGGCAAGATCCCGGGCCAGACCGAAGACGATATTGAGGCCTGCGGTGGCATGTTCGCGCTGGCCATGGGCAAGCACGGGGCGGGGGAGCTGAATTACTCCTCCGACATCGACCTGATTTGCCTGTTCGACGAGGAACGCTTCGAGGGCATCGACCGGATGGAGGCACGCGCGGGCTTCATCCGCGCGACGCGTCGCGCCATGGCGGCGCTGTCCGATCTGACCGCCGAGGGCTACGTGTTCCGCACCGATCTGCGGCTGCGCCCCGATCCATCGGTGACGCCGGTGTGTTTCGCCATGGAGGCCGCCGAACGCTATTACGAAAGCGTTGGGCGCACATGGGAGCGCGCGGCCTATATCAAGGCACGGGCCTGTGCGGGTGATCTGGACGCGGGGGGACGGTTTCTGAAGGGGATGATGCCGTTCGTCTGGCGCAAACACCTCGATTTCAACGCCATTCGCGAGACCCACGACATGCGGCTGAAAATCCGCGCACACAAGGGGCTGGGTGGCGCGTTGAAGCTCGAAGGCCACAACATGAAACTCGGCTTCGGCGGCATTCGCGAGATCGAATTCTTCGCTCAGACCCGCCAGCTCATCGCTGGTGGGCGGGACCCGGATCTGCGGCTCCGGGGCACGGTTCCGGCGCTCGCCATGCTCGCGCAGAAGGGCTGGGTCGAGGCGGACGTGGCCGATCAACTCAGTCGGGATTACGAGGCGCATCGCGAGGTCGAACACCGGCTCCAGATGCTGCGCGACCAGCAGACCCACAGCCTGCCGACCGCGCCCGAAGAATTCGACCGTCTGGCCGCGCTCATGGGCACCACAGTCGCGGCGATGCGCGCCGAGATCGCCGAGCGCTGCGAACGGGTCAATGCGCTGACCGAGGATTTCTTTGCCCCCGGCGAGGCCGCGCCGACGCCGGAACTGTCGCCCGAACAGGCGGAGGTCACGGCGCGCTGGTCGACCTATCCCTGTCTGCGCACGGCGCGGGCACAGGAGATTTTCGAGCGGCTGAAACCCGAGCTTTTGACCCGCATCCAGCGGCTCGACAAGCCCGAGGAGGCGCTCAGTCATCTCGACGGATTCCTGCGCGGACTGCCGGCGGGGGTGCAGCTTTTCGCGCTGTTCGAGGCCAACCCGCAGCTTATCGACCTGATCCTCGACATCGTCTCTACGGCGCCGCATCTGGCGCGCTATCTCTCGCGCAACGCCCAGGTGCTCGATGCGGTGATCGGCGGGCGGTTCTTTGCGTCCTGGCCGGGGCGTGAGGGGCTGATTGCGCTTCTCGACACGCATCTCGAGGAGGCCGGGGATTATGAACGCCAGCTCGACGCCTGTCGTCGCTGGGCCAAGGAATGGCATTTCCGCGTCGGAGTGCATCAGCTCCGCGATCTGATCACCGCCGATGAGGCCGGGGCGCAATATTGCGACATCGCCGCCGCTTGTGTTGCGGCGCTCTATCCTCAGGTCGTCGCCGAATTTGCCCGCAAACATGGCCCTCCGCCGGGCCGGGGCGCGATGGTGCTGGGCATGGGATCTCTGGGCGCGGGGCGGCTGACGGCGGCCTCCGATCTCGACATGATCGTGATCTACGATGCTGCGGGGGTGGATATGTCCGAGGGGCGCAAACCCTTGCAATCGCGCAGCTATTACGCCCGCCTGACGCAGGCGCTGATCACGGCCATGACCACCCAGACCGCCGAAGGGCGGCTCTATGAGGTGGACATGCGGCTCCGTCCCTCTGGCAAACAGGGCCCGGTTGCGACCTCGCTCGAGAGCTTCATGAGCTATCAGCGCGAAGAAGCCTGGGTCTGGGAGCATCTCGCACTCACCCGGGGGCGGGCGCTTGCGGGCGATCCCGAGCTGATGCGCGCGGTCGAGGATTTCCGCGCCGATCTCATTGCAGGCCCCCGGGACGAGGCCCGTATCCGGCAGGAGACGACCGAGATGCGCGCGCGTCTGGCGGAGGCCAAACCCGGTAGCGACTGGGACCCGAAAAACGGTCCCGGACGGATGATGGACATCGAATTATTGGCCGAAACGGCGGCGCTTCTTGCCGGCAGCGCTGAGCAGGACATTTATGCCCAGCTCGGCGCCGGACGGGCGGCGCAGTGGCTGACGGGGGACGAATATGCGCTTTTGGTCGAGACCTACCGGCTGATGTGGCGGCTGCAATCGGCGGCGCGGCTTCTGACCGGAGAGGCGCTCGATCCGGAGGCCGTGGGCGCGGGCGGGCGCGCCTTTCTCATGCGCTCCAACGGGGCGGTGAGCATGGCGGCTTTGTCCGAAGAGCTGAAATTGCGTGCCGCGGCATCCGCCATGGCGATCACGGCGGTGCTTGCGCGTCCCTTGCCGGGTGCGTAAGCCTGTCTCAGGAGGTGCCACATGGCGCAAAGACATCCTTACCCGAACCTGCCGGAGGTGGACCAGGCGCTCGATCCGGGCGGGCTGATCCGCGAATCCTACCGGATCGAGGGGCTGGGTCTGCCGGAGGCACGCTCGATCTTTCTCGACTGGGCGATCAAGACCGACCCGGAGCTTGCGCCGCAGATCGCGATCCGTCGGCTGCTGGCGCTTTATGCACCGTTGGGCGGGCCGGAGCATCCGATGACCGTGGTGCTGACCGAGGGATTGGGCAAGCTGAGCGGCCCGGGGGGGCGGCGCGGCGGCTCACGGGCACGCCGCGGCTGAGGGCATGGCGGAGCTACCGGCGGAACCGTTCGATTTTTCGGGATTTGTCATGTTCTGGCAGAGTCTCGTTTAGCAGTCGTTTACCCGTTGGGCCTATACTGTGGGAAAAATGCATTTTTTACGCACAGTCCAGAGGTGACCTCCATGAGGATCAAACGATTAAACGGCATGTTCACAGTCGCCACTCAGGTGGATCTGGCCAAGATCGGCAAGATTGCCGAGACCGGGTACAAGACCATCGTCTGCAATCGCCCGGATGGCGAGGGGGCGGATCAGCCCGGTTTCGAGGAAATGTCGAAAATCGCCCGCGATCTCGGGCTGCGCACCGTTTATATTCCGATTGCCCTGACCGGGGCGACGGAAAAGGATCATGCCGCCTTCGCCCGTGTGATCGAGGACATGCCGAAACCCATTCTCGCCTATTGCCGCTCTGGCACTCGCTCCGCGACGCTCTGGTCGCATTGGGAGCAGGAGGCGTCGGGCTATCACCGCGCGGAGCATCGCGTCGAGACGATTGCGCGCGAGCCGTGGCGTCGCATGTCTGCCTGAGCGCAGCGAACGCATGATCAACGGGGCAGGGCGGCGGCTTCGCGGGCCAGCTCCTCGATGGCTTTCCAGTCGCCCTTTTCCACCAGATCCGCGGGCGCAACCCAGCTTCCGCCGACGCAGAGCGTGTTGGACAGGGACAGGTAATCGCGAGCGTTTTTCAGAGAAATGCCCCCGGTGGGGCAGAATTTCATCTGCGGCAGGGGCGCGCCGATGGCCTTGAGCGCAGGTACGCCGCCATTGGCCTCGGCGGGGAAGAATTTTGCAACCGTATAGCCGCGCTCCAGAAGTTTCATCACGTCTGAGGCGGTGGAGGTGCCCGCCAGAAGCGGCATGTCATGTGCTTCGCAGGCGTCCAGAAGCCGGTCGGTGGCGCCGGGCGAGACGCCGAATTTCGCTCCGGCGGCCTTCGCGGCGATCACGTCCTCGGGCGTCAGAAGCGTACCGGCGCCGACCACACCGCCTTCGACCTTAGCCATTTCGCGGATCACGTC
Source organism: Celeribacter ethanolicus (assembly GCF_001550095.1). Lineage (GTDB taxonomy): Bacteria > Pseudomonadota > Alphaproteobacteria > Rhodobacterales > Rhodobacteraceae > Celeribacter > Celeribacter ethanolicus. The sequence goes on from NZ_LRUC01000003.1 coordinate 24,605, forward strand.
GAGCGCTACGGGTGTGCGCAGCGTCACCTCAAGCGCGGGCAGGCCGCCTGCGACCAGCGCTTCGGCCAGCGGGCGGGCATGGGCCACGTCCTTGACGACGAGCACGGGCACGACGGGGGCGAGAGCGCAGACCTCTGCGCATATCTGGCTGGCGTCTTGTGGTGTCATGATCTGTCTCCTGATGCGCATGTGGGAGTCGGTGTGATGCGTTGCGTCAGTGTTAGCGCTAAATCGACCCGGACGAAAGCCTCTGCGACGGCGGCTCATGCGTCAAAGCCTCTTCGCCTGCGCATTTTTGTCAAACCACCCCCGCAGGGCTTGTCCGATGTTTGCGCCACCATAGATTAGCGTAACACGCACACAAAGGAGCGCGAAGATGGACACAAAGATCGACACCTTGTTCCGACCGTTCACCTACAAGGGCCTGAGCCTGAAGAACCGCATCGTCATGGCGCCGATGACCAGGAGCATGACCAAGGGTGGGATTCCCGGGCCGGAAAACGCCGCCTATTACGCCCGGCGCGCGGCCCATGAGGTTGGCCTGATCCTGTCCGAGGGTACGGTGATCGATCGTCCGGCGTCGCGTAACGATCCGGGTATTCCGTTTTTCCACGGCCCTGAGGCCTTGTCGGGCTGGAGCCGGGTGATCGAGGCGGTCCATGCCGCGGGCGGCAAGATGGGGCCGCAGATCTGGCATACCGGCTCGACCCGGGCGGGCGCCTGGGAACCCGAGGCGCCGGTCGAGAGCCCGTCTGGGCTTGTCGGTCCGGACGATCCGCGCGGTGTTGCGATGAGCGAGGCCGATATCGAGGCGACGATTGCCGCTTTTGCGGCCTCGGCCAAGGCGGCGAAAGAGCTGGGCTTTGATGTGGCCGAGCTGCACGGCGCGCATGGTTATCTCATGGACCAGTTCTTCTGGGCGGGCACCAACCTGCGCGATGATCGCTGGGGCGGGGCGACCATCGAAGAGCGTTCGCGCTTTGCCGTTGCAGTGGTTCAGGCGGTGCGCGCCGCCGTGGGGCCGGATTTCCCGATCATCCTGCGTTTGAGCCAGTGGAAACAACAGGACTTCAGCGTCAAACTGGCCGCTGATCCGGAGGAAATGGAGCGCTGGCTCATGCCGCTCGTGGAGGCGGGCGTCGACATTCTGCATTGCTCGCAACGTCGCTTCTGGGAGCCGGAATTCCCGGAGATCGACGGCGAAGAGGGGCTGAACTTTGCCGGTTGGGCCAAGAAGATCACCGGCGTGCCGACGATCTCCGTGGGCTCTGTCGGCCTGTCGGGCGAATTCCTCGCGGCCTTTGGCGGCGAAAGCTCCGCTGTGACGCCGCTGGATCGGCTTGTGAAGCGGATGGACGCGGAAGAGTTCGACCTGATCGCCGTGGGCCGTGCGCTTCTGTCCGATTATGAATGGGCTGAAAAGGTCAAACGCGGTGCGGCGGACAAGCTCAAAGGTTTCGAATCTTCCGCGCTTGCCGAATTGGTGTGACCTTTCAAAGCCTTCCGGAGATGGGGAAGGCTTTTCAAGCGCACAGAGATGTGCGACATTGGAAGCCTCGGAACAAGGAGATTTATGCGCAGAAAATCAGCACCGCCACCCATGGCATGACGCGCGACCCAATCGGTTCGCATGATTTTCTATGCGCATTTGCGCTTTTTCTGAGGCTTTACCATGACCATTACACATCTGACACTCCGCCGCTTCGAGGCAGGAGATACCATGGTTCTGTCCCATATCTGGCGCGCGGCGTCGGAGCGGGCGCATCCGTTTTTCAGCCAAGAGCAACTCGATCAGCAACAAGCCTTGGTGGAGCAAGTCTACCTGCCCAAGGCCGAAACCTGGGTTGCGTTGCGCGGCGCAGTGCCGCTTGGTTTCATCGGGCTGTTGCCCGACGCAGAGGTGGCCATTATCGGCGGGCTGTTCGTCGCGCCGGAAGCACAGGGGCAGGGCATCGGGCGGATGCTTGTGGACCATGCTCGCAGGCTTAAACATCGTTTGAGCCTTGAAGTTTACGAGACCAATGCTTCGGCACGCGACTTTTACACCCGGCTCGGCTTTCGCCAGACCGGGCGGCGTGAGGTGGATGACAGCGGGTTGCCGTACCCGCTGTTGAAACTTGTGCTGTAACGCGGGAGGGCGTGCGCTCAGAACAGGGAGCACGCCCCTTCGGTGGCCGGTCCGGCATTCTGGCGGAAGGTTTCGAACAGTTCGCGTCCCATGCCGACGGTGTTTGCGGAGAGATCGACGGTCACCGCCGTGCGTGCCTCGAAACCGTCTTCCAGTACGTCGAGCGTGCCACTTGCGCCATCGACGCGGACCAGATCGCCGTCTTTGAGTTTCGCAATCGGACCGCCCGTGGCGGCTTCCGGTGAGACGTGAATACAGGCGGGCACCTTGCCGGACGCACCGGACATCCGCCCGTCGGTGACCAGCGCCACTTTGAGGCCCCGATCCTGCAACACCGCGAGCGTCGGCGTCAGAGAATGCAGCTCCGGCATGCCATTGGCACGCGGTCCCTGAAAACGGACGACGACCACGGTATCCTCGGTGAATTCCCCGGCCTGAAACGCCTTTTTGACGTCATGCTGATCTTGGAACACGCGGGCTTTCGCCTCCACCACATGGTGTTCGGGCTTCACGGCGGAGACTTTCATCACGCCACGCCCGAGATTGCCGCGGAGCTCCTTGAGACCGCCGCTTTTCTGGAACGGATCGGAGGCGGGGCGGAGGATCTTGTCGTTGACGCTTTCGCGTTCCGGCTCCTCGAAGCTGAGCACACCGTCACGCAGTTTCGGCTCTTTGGTATAAAGCGACAGGCCCTCTCCGGCGACGGTATTGACATCCGCATGGAGCAATCCGGCATCGAGCAACTCGCCGATCAGATAGGACAGACCGCCCGCGGCGTGGAAATGGTTCACATCGGCAAGCCCGTTGGGATAGACCTTCGCCAGAAGCGGCACCACATCGGAAATCTCTGAGAAATCTTCCAGATCGAGGATGATTCCGGCGGCGCGGGCCATGGCAGGCAGGTGCAACACGAGGTTCGTCGATCCGCCCGTCGCCATCAGCCCGACAATGCCGTTCACGAAGGCTTTTTCATCGAGAATGGCGCCTACGGGCGTGTATTCATTGCCAAAGGCGGTGATCTGGAGCGCACGTTTGGCGGCCTCGCGGGTCAGGGCGTCGCGCAGAGCGGTGCCGGGATTGACGAAAGAGGCGCCCGGAAGGTGCAAACCCATGACCTCCATCAGCATCTGGTTCGAGTTCGCGGTGCCGTAGAAGGTGCAGGTGCCCTGACCGTGATAGGCCTTCATCTCGCTGTCCATCAACTCGCGGCGGGTGATCTCGCCGGTGGCGAATTTCTGGCGGGCCCTGGATTTTTCATCATTCGAGATGCCTGTGGTCATCGGGCCAGCGGGCACAAAGACGGTGGGCACATGGCCAAACGCGGCGGCGGCCATGATCAGGCCGGGGACGATCTTGTCGCAGATGCCCATATAGAGCGCCGCGTCATAGCAATTGTGCGACATGGCGATAGAGGCCGAGAGCGCGATCGTGTCGCGGGAAAACAGCGACAGTTCCATGCCGGTCTGACCTTGCGTGACCCCGTCGCACATCGCCGGAACCCCGCCCGCGACCTGTGCCGTGGCGCCGTTCTGATGCGCGACCTCGCGGATGATGTCGGGATAATGCTCATAGGGCTTATGCGCCGACAGCATGTCGTTGTAGGCGGTGACGATGCCGATGTTGGGGGCGCGACCGTCCGCGAGCGTGGCCTGATCGTCCCCCATGGCGGCGTAGGCATGGGCCTGATTGCCGCAGGAAAGATGCGCCCGCGCCGGACCTTGCTCTGCCGCTTCCGCGATCCGGGCGAGGTAGGTCTCGCGGGTCGGGCGGGAGCGTTCGATGATGCGTTGGGTGACGTTTGCGATCTCAGGCGCGATTACGGTGGCGATCCGGGCGTTCGGGGACATGACGGGCCTTTTGCTGGTCTGGCCAAATGGGCACATGGGATGGTCTGAAATTCGTTAGCGCTAACCTAACCTCCTCGACAGGGAATGTCCATTGTGGCGTGGCGGCTGTTGCCGCCTATGCTGCACATGCAAGGGGGTTGCTGCAAGCGCATAACGGCTCTTCGCAATTGGCACTCGTCTGCGTCAGTGGTTTTGACCTATAAATCAGCCATCGGGAGGATCAACACAATCGCGCCAATGTCGGCACAGACCGGCGGGCCAACACTTGAATAGGTGATCCTGATGACCACACGTACCGTCGTTCAATTTTCCCATCTTGCCGTCGAAGCCGAAGCCCGCAAACTGCGTGCTCAAGCCATGCGTTCGATGATCAGTGCGACCGGCAAATGGCTTCGTGGCCGGCTGCATGGCGGACGCGCCGCCGAACTGGCCTGATCAAACTGGCCTCGCGGGGCCAGACCGGACCCGAGCCAAGCACAACAGGCGAAACGCCACTGCCCACGCACCACACCGCTTTGAAAATCCCGGAAATGCTCCGGGATTTTCGCATTTTGGCCTCATTCTCCCGGCACGTTAACCAAGAAATTGGGGAGACCCCCGGAGGCCGTCATGAAACAGACATTCAAAATCGCAGCAGCCCTGATGCTTGCCGTCGCCACCAGCGCCTGCACCATGGAAACCACGTCCCGGGCGGTGCCGTTCGAGCTGCCGCTGGGGGCGGGAGGCGCAGAGGCCGTGATGATTGCTCCGGATTTCCGTGTCGCAAAGATCAACGTGAGCGTGCCGGACACGCTGACCGTGTCCGAGGAGAACGGCATCAAGCCGCGCGCCGATATCGTCTGGCGCGAGGACCCGTTCGGCAATCGCTACGAACAGGTCAAATCGGTGATGGAAGCGGGGCTGAACGCAGGTGCTCAGGCGCTTGACGGCGCGCGCGCGGTGGTGCTTGACGTGCAACTGGTCCGCTTTCATGCCCAGACGCAGAAAGTGCGCTATTCCTCGCTGCCGTCCAAACATGAGATCGAATTCCTGCTGACCGTGCGTGACGCCAACACCGGCGCGGTCATCGTGCCCTCGCATATGGTCAACGCGACGTTGAACGCGCTCGGGGGGAATGCCGCCGTGGCCGCCGACCGTGCGGGGATCACTCAGCGGATGCGGATCGGCGAACATCTTGCAGGCGTGATCTATGGCGAGCTGACCAAGCCGATCGCACTCTGATCCCTCTTCCGTGCAGATCGAAACAGCGCTAAGAGGGCTCTCATGACAGAGCCCTCTTTTTCACTCCCGACCATCCGCCTCAAACCCAAATCCAATGCCCGCGCAATCCGCCACGGCGCACCTTGGGTCTATGATAACGAGCTGGTCACCGACCGGCGCACCAAGGCGATTGCGCCCGGGACCATCGCGCGCCTCGAAGATGCGGAGCAGAATTTTCTGGCCCTCGTGGCGGTCAATCCGAATTCGCGCATTTTTGCCCGCGTGCTCGACCGCGACGAGGCGGGGGTAATCGACGCGGCGTGGTTCCGCGCCAAGCTCGCGACGGCTCTGGCGCATCGCGAGACCCTGTTCGAAGCGCCTTTCTATCGGCTGGTTCATGCCGAGGCCGATGGTCTTCCGGGCGTGGTGATCGACCGTTTCGGCGATACCTGCGTGGTGCAGCCCAACGCCGCATGGGCCGATGTTTTGATCGAACCTCTGGCCGAGGCGCTTCGCGAGGTGACCGGGGGCAAGACCGTGGTGATGAACGGCACGGGGCGGGCGCGCGGTCTCGAAGGGCTTGAAGAGAAAACGGAAATCCTCTCTGGCAAGGTCGACGAACCGATCCCTGTGCCGATGAATGGCGCGACCTATATGGCCGATCTCATGGGCGGGCAAAAGACCGGGCTGTTCTACGATCAGCGTCCGAACCATGCCTTTGCCCAGCGTCTGGTCGCGGGCAAAAAGGTTTTGGATGTGTTCTCCCATGTCGGTGGGTTTGCGCTGGCCTCTCTCGCAGGTGGTGCGGCCTCGGCGCTGTCGGTCGACAGCTCGGCCGCAGCCCTCGATCTCGCTGAAAAAGGCGCAGACGCGATGGGGAAATCGGCCGTGTTTTCAACGCGCAAAGGCGATGCTTTCGATGTCATGGCGGCTTTGGCGGAAGAGGATGAGACATTCGACGTGGTGATCTGCGATCCGCCCGCGTTTGCGCCGTCGAAACCCGCGCTGGAAAAAGGTCTGCGCGCCTATGAACGTGTCGCCCGCATGGCCGCGCCGCTGGTGCGGGAGGGCGGGTATCTGGGGCTTTGCTCTTGTTCGCATGCGGCGGATTTGGAGAAGTTTCGCACCGCCTGTAACCGTGGGATCGGGCGCGGTGTCGGGCATCTTGGACGCTCGGCGCAACTGATCCATACGGGGTTTGCCGGTGCCGATCATCCGCTGATGCCGCAGCTCGCGGAGAGCGGTTATTTGAAGGCGCTGTTCTATCGGATCCTGCCGTGAAAGTGTTGCTCGACGCCTGCGTGCTCTACCCGACGGTGATGCGGGAAGTGCTTTTGGGCGTCGCGAAACGCGGGCTTTATACGCCGCTGTGGTCGGCGCGCATTCTGGAAGAATGGGCGCGGGCCGCGCGCAAGCTCGGCCCCGGAGGCGAAGCGCAGGCGCGCGGCGAAGTGGCGCTTGTGCGGGCGGAGTTTCCGAAGGCAGAAGTCAAGGAACACAAAGGCTTAGAGGCGCGTCTTTATCTGACGGACGAGAATGATATTCACGTTCTGGCCGCCGCGATTGCGGGCGGCGCAGAGGCGATCGTGACCGTGAATGCGCAGGATTTTCCGCGTCATATTTTGGCCGAAGAAGGGCTTGAGCGCTGGGACCCGGACGGGTTTCTCTGGCGGCTCTGGTCGGATCGTCCCGAGGAGGTGGCGGCGGCGGTCGAAGAGGTGCGGGCGGAGGCCGAACGGCTTTCGGGCGAGGCCTGGGACGTGCGGCGGCTTTTGAAAAAGGCGCATCTGCCCCGGCTGGGCAAGGCGCTTGGCTGATCCGTTTTTGAGTATTTTTGCCATCGGAAAACAGAAGGCGGTTTCGCTCTGAAACGGCTGATTTTGGCTGTCGGATTTGTGTCGGACTTTTGTCGGACATCCGTCGGGCACGGCGTGGGCGCTCAGGCGATCACGACCATTTCGCCTCATTGGCCTCGATGGCTTTGATCCGCTCTTCGGTCTTCGGGTGGCTCATCAGCCAGGCGGGCATAGAGGCGCCATGGGCGCCGGTGAGATGCGGCAGTTTTTCGAAGAGCGATTTTTGTGGGCCGGTGCCGATCCCGGCCTTGATCAAAAGTGCTGTGGCGTAGGCGTCGGCCTCGTATTCATCGGAGCGCGAGAGCTTGGCGGCGAGCATCTGGGTCAGCCAGCCTGCGATATAGACGCCGAGGCCGGGAAGGATGCGGGAGAGCAGCATGGCCAGTGCCGTGCGCAGCGCATTCTGACCGGAGAAGTCGATCATCCGGCGTTTCGAATGGCCAAGGGCGACATGGCCCAATTCATGCGCGATGACGGAGGCCATTTCGGTGTCGGTGATCTGGCCCTGACGGAATTTGTCGTAAAAGCCGCGGGTGATGTAGACCTTGCCATCGGGGGCGGCGAGGCCGTTGACCGGCTCGATCTCGTAGAGAAACACCCGCACGCGGGGCAGATCGAGCGCGCGGGCGAGTTGACCGAAGGCGCGGGCCAGCGCCGGGTCCGCGAGTTCGGAGGAGCGCGCCTCCAATTCCCGCAGGGTGCGCCAGACGGACATGCGGTACATGGCAATGCCCCAGATCAGGGCGAGGAGGAGCGGCGTGAATTTCAACATGACCGGAATATGGGGGCGACCGGGGCGGAGGGAAACCCCGCCCGGTCGCATTTTTCCGATCCCTGTGGTGCGCCTCTGTGCGGTGTCGCCTATCGTTCGAGCGACCGGACCGTGTGCCGTGCCAGCAGCCCGGTGAGCGGCCGCACCGGAGCGAAGGTTTCTTCGTACAGAGGGCGGATCGCCTGTCTGTTGCCGCCGGGGTGCCAGGTCAAAAGCGCGCTGACCCCGAAGCTGTCGTCGTTGCCCTCCGTGTCGGTGACGAAACTGTAACTGGCGCTCAGTGTCAGGTCGACGGGGGCCGTGGCAAAGGGCCATGTGGCGCCGAGTGCGGCGGTCAGGTCGCGGGAGGCCAGATCGCTTTCCTCCAGATCGTAACCCGAGAGCGAGGCGGAGAGGGCGAGACGATCGCCGATACCGGTTTTCACGCCAATGTCGCCGAAGATGAAATCGCGGTTGTCCGGCTGGTAGAGGCCGATCCCGGCGCGCATCGACAGGAGGGTCTGGTCCTTGATGGCCCAGAGACCTTCGATGCCGAGGGTGCCGATAGAGGCCGCTTCCTGATTGATGTCGGTATAGGCCGCGAAGAGACCGTATTTCGCATCGGCATTGGGCCGCATGTAGAGATGGCCCGCGAGCGTGCCTTGCCAATGATCGGGAAATGAGGTGGTGCCCAGATCCAGTTGCAGCCCGTGATAGCGCGAAATGGCATAATCGAGCGTGCCGTCCGCCGTGGCGATCGACGTGTCGTTCAGGGAGATGTAGCCGATGCTGCTGTTGGCTCCGAGAAATCCGAGGCCGCTGTCTGCCGTGGCGGCAAGCGGAGCAACTGTGGTCGCGAGCGCTGTCGCCAACCCCAGAGAGAGATGTGATAGCCGTGTCATGTCTTCACCCATATGCGGGGACGGACCGCTCCGGTCCTGATGTCTCCGCCTTTTGCAAGCTGCCCCCAGCCCGATTTCAGACACAATTATGACACGTTTTGGCGCGTTAAGATATTCTTAAGTAAACAGATGGTTAACGGCGTTAGTTGATGTCTTTCCTGAGCCGTTACGTCAGCATTTTCATGCCGCGGTCCAGTCCCTCGAGTGTCATCGGCACCATGCGGTCCTCGAATATCTCGCGGATCATGGCGATGGATTGCGTGTAGGGCCAATGGGTCTCCGGCACAGGGTTGAGCCAGAGGTGATCGGGCCATGTGGCCCGCGCGCGGGCCAACCATGTGGCCCCGGATTCCTCGTTCCAGTGCTCGTTGGCGCCGCCGGGGATGGCGATCTCGTAGGGCGACATCGAGGCGTCGCCGACGAAGATCACTTTGTAATCCTTGCCATAGGTGTTCATCACCTCGCGGGTGGGAATTTTCTCGCCCCAGCGGCGGCGGTTGTCGCGCCACACCCCCTCATAGAGGCAGTTGTGGAAATAGTAATATTCGAGGTGCTTGAACTCGCTGCGGGCGGCGGAGAACAGCTCCTCGACCACCTTGATGTGATCGTCCATCGAGCCGCCGACGTCGAAGAACATCAGGACTTTGACGGCATTGTGCCGTTCGGGGCGGGTCTGGACATCGAGATAGCCATGCTCGGCGGTGGCGCGGATGGTGCCGTCGAGGTCGAGCTCCTCATGCGCGCCCGAGCGCGCCCATTTGCGCAGGCGTTTCATCGCGAGCTTGATGTTGCGGGTGCCAATTTCGACTGTGTCGTCGAGGTTCTTGAACTCGCGCTTGTCCCAGACTTTGACGGCACGGCGATGGCGCGACTCGTGCTGGCCGACGCGCACGCCTTCGGGGTTGTAGCCATAGGCGCCGAAGGGCGAGGTGCCCCCCGTTCCAATCCATTTGTTGCCGCCCTGATGACGGCCTTTTTGTTCTTCGAGCCGCTGTTTGAGTGTCTCCATCAGCTTGTCGAACCCGCCCAGAGCCTCGATTTCGGCCATCTCCTCGGGGCTGAGATGTTTCTCCATCTCCTTGCGCAGCCAGTCTTCGGGCAGGTCAAGTGCCGTCAGTACGACGTCTGAGGAGATGCTTTCAAAGCCTTGAAAGGTCTTGGAAAAGGCGCGGTCGAAACGGTCGAGGTGGCGCTCGTCCTTGACCATGGTGGTGCGGGCGAGGAAGTAAAACTCTTCGATGTCGTAGAGCGCGAGGCCGCGGTCCATGGCTTCCAGAAAGGCAAGGAATTCGCGCAAGGAGACCGGGACGCCTTCGGAGCGCAGGATGTCGAAGAAACGCAGGAACATGGCTCAGACCAAACGGTCGAGAAGGACGCCCGCAAAGAGGCCGACGACACCGAAGATCAGCGCGTAGACCACCATGTATTGCAACTTGTCGGCGCGGTTGCCGCCGCGTGTGTGGGCCAGTCGCCAGCCCCAAAGCCCGCCCATCACGGTCAGAATGATCCCGATCATCTCTCGCTCCCCTTGGAGGCGTGGGGACGGCGTGCCTCTTGTCGCGGCCTAGCGTGCCAGGGCGGCGATTTCGGCGGCGCGGGCCCGAACCTCGTCATCAGAACCGAATCCATAGCGCGCCCAGCCGAGGCTGTCGAGCCGCACGCTGCGGGCGTCCTGTGTCCGGCCGAGTTTTTCGAGCGCTTCGGATTCGGTCAGCATGAGCGAGGCCAGCAGGGCGGCGTTCTCGGCGTCGCGGGCGGCGTCAATGGCGCCAGCGGAGAGTTCATAGGCGGCCTGATAGCGATGTTCCGAGAGCGCGAGGGCGGCGCGTTGCATGGCGACATGGGCGGCGTGGAACCGGGTCTCGGGGCGCGCGGCATAGATGCGATAGGCCTCGTCGAGGGCGAGATGGGCCTGTGCGCGGTCGCTGGAGACGGCGAGGCGGCCCATGAGGAACCACGAGAAGCCTGCGCGGCTGTCGGACCAGCCCTCGTTGCGGGCGATGGCGACGGCCAGTTCGGCGGCGCGGCGGCGTTGCGGCAGCGGGGCGTCGCCCATGGCGGTGAGCACGGCCTGGGTCCAGGCGGGGGGCGTCGGCTGAACCGGAACGGTGGTCCGCCCTGCGCCTGCCGGATGGATTCGGGCAAGAATGCCGGGCAGGGCGGCGGCGACCTGTTCGCGGGTCATGCCGGAGCGCAGCTCGGGTGCGTAGGTGGCGCGCAGGATGAGCATGTCGAAGGGGGTGAGGACGGAATGGATATTGTCGTCGTTGAACACCGAATCCGGCAGGCGGTAGAGGTCGTTGAGCGGCCCGAGCGCCTGGGCGAGTTCTTCGTGCAGGCAGTCGCGGATTTCCTGCGGCGGCACGTTTTCCGGGATGAAGACGGCGAGACGCTCGCGGCGCTCGACCTGGGTCCAGCTCAGATTGGCGCGGCGGGCGTGGCGAAATTCCTGCCAGCTCGACACGTTGGGCACGACGATGCAGGCGGTGTTGGGCGCGCGGCGCGACAGTTCGGCCTGGGTCAGGGTCTCGATGGTGATCGAGGCGGGCTGACCGGCGGGCACACGGGCGATCTCGATCCCTGCCTCGGAGCGGAAGCGGTCCATCAGGCGCGACAGGTCGTAGCCGAGCGAGGCCGGGATGCGCTCGCCGGTGATGCGCAGCGTGATTGGGCCTTCGAAGCGGGTGAACCGCTCAAGGGTCGCGCCAGTTTCGAGTGCGAAGCTCAGGTCGAGGAAGTCGCGGGCGATGGAGGTGTTGGAGCGCGTGGTGGTCTGCGTCGGCGCGGGCGAAAAGATTTTCATCGGCGGCAGATCGAGGGCGGCGGGCGCGGCGCGGGCGGTGTCCGGGGTTTTCGGCGCCGTGGTCATGCATCCGGCCAGAAGCACTGTGCCCGCAAGGAGGCGGAGGAGCGGACCGGTTTTGAGGCCGTTTTCGATGCTGTTTTTGATTCCGCTGGCGGTGCGTTTGTGCATGTCGGGGTGCGTCATGACGCGTCTTTCAGTCTGAGCCCAAGGCCTCGGTTTTAACGAGGTAACTGTGGCGATTTTAGGGCAAACCGGGGAGAATGCCAGAGGGGACAGTGCGTTAAATCCGAGGCTCCGGTTCGACCGGAAGGCCCAGATGCGAGACGGAGGCGGTCACGGCGGTCAGAAAGGCGGTGTCGTCGCCGGTGGCCCGGGCGAGCACGATGCCGCCCTGAACAGCGGCCAGAATCTGGATGGCTTGCGCCCGGGCGTCGACGCTTGGGCGTCCGTCGCGTTCGAGGCAAAACTGAAGGCTTTCGCGCCAGCGGGTGAAATACGGGCCGATGCGCCGGGCAAAGCGGTCGCGCAGGTCGTCGAGGGCGAAGGCCCCGACAAGGCAAATGCGCTGGCCGGATTTGAAATAGATGTCCAGCGCGTCGATCATGTCCGGCAGGGCAATGGCGGCGGGCTTTTGCGTCAGCGGCGTGAAGATATGCGTTTCGAACCAGAGAGCGATGTCGGCAAGGACGGCATCGGCCATCTCGTCTTTGCCGCCGGGAAAGAAATGGTAGAGGCTGCTGCGTCCCGCGCCGGTTTCCTTGGCGATGATGCCGATGCTGGCTCCCTCGAAGCCGTGACGCCGGAATATTTCGGCGAGGACGGGGATCAGGTCGGAGCGTTCGAGAACGGTGCGGGCCATCAGGGGATCCTATTCGGGTAGGCGGTGCCGTTGAGGCGATGGAAGGTCATGGCGACCAGAACGAGGATTACGGAGCCTGCGAGGACCGGAGCGAAAAGAAAACCGATGCCGGGATCGGCAGCGAAGACCACCAAAGGGTCGGCACCGGCGGGCGGATGGGTCACACGCAGCGCGACCATGAAAGCCGTTGCGCAGCCCACGGCAAGGGCGACACTCCACCAGCTTGAAGCCCAAAACGCATGGAAGGCAAGGCCTGTCAGGGTGGCCACGAGATGCCCGGCGATGACGTTGAGCGGTTGCGAGAGCGGGGCCGAGGGGGCTGCGAAGAGCAGCACACAGCTTGCGCCGAAGGGGGCGACGAGGAGGGCGAAGGGCACATTCTGGGCCAGAAGCGCAAGGATGGCGATGGCGATGAAGCTGCCAAGGCCTGCAAGGAAGACGTTTCTGAGATTTGAGCGGGGCAGGCTTGGGCTCAGGAGTTTGATCATGGCGAATCCTGTAATGAACGATACATTATGTAATGATCGTTACATTTCGCGCATGGTGGGTGTCAACGGAGAATTTTCAGGCTCAGAGGCTGGGCTCGGAGATTGTGCTCTCGGGTGTTTACCGCGTGTATTTGATAAACGGCGTCAGCTTGCCGATGCGGTCGTAGAGTTGGCGTGCCGTGGTGTTGTCGGTCTGGGTGGTCCAGTAGACCGTCGGCGTGCCGTTGTCGTCGGCGACGCGGTAGACGCCTTCGATCAGGGCGCGACCGGCGCCGGTGCCGCGGGCGGCCTCGGTGACGAAGAGGTCTTGCAGGTAGCAGACATCCTCGATGCGCCAGTTGTGGGCATGGAAAATGTAGTGCACGAGGCCGATGAGCGCGCCGTCCAGCTCGGCCACAAGCGCACCGCGTTCGGTGTGCGCCGGATCGGTCAGGCGGGCGAAGGTGGTGTCGTAGATCTCTTGCGAAAGCGCGGTTTCGTAAAAGGTGAGATAGCCGCGCCAGAGCGGCTCCCATTGAGCGCGATCGTCTGGGATCAGGGGGCGGATGGTGAGGGGCATGGCACGCTCTTGCTTGTGGGAGGGACAGTCTTTGCATCCCGCAGGTGCAGCGAAAATTCAAGCGTTTCCCCGCCCTGTTGTCGCCGCAGATTACAGGTCGGGGACATCGCATTTCCGCACATAAAGGTCCGAGATCGGGCGTAGGCAGGTCAGGCCGCTAGGGCGAAGAGAAAACGGCGCATGGTCGGTCCTTTCGGGGGGACTGTGCCCCTGTGTGGCAGGCGGAGATGATCATGCGCTCAGCGACGCCCCCTTGCGAGAAAAGCGAGGCGTTCGAATAGGGCGACGTCCTGTTCGTTCTTCAGGAGCGCGCCGTGGAGTTTCGGCAGGCTGCTGGCGCCGTCGCGGGCGAGGTCTTCGGGCGAGAGGTCCTCGGCGAGCAAAAGCTTGAGCCAATCCAGAACCTCGGAGGTCGAGGGTTTCTTCTTGAGCCCCTGCGTGTCGCGGATCTCATAGAATTGCGTGAGCGCGGTGGAGAGCAGCCGGTCCTTGATGCCCGGGAAGTGTACCTCGACGATCTGCTTCATCGTCTCCATGTCCGGGAAGCGGATGTAATGGAAGAAACAGCGGCGCAGGAAGGCGTCGGGCAGTTCCTTTTCGTTGTTCGAGGTGATGATGACCACCGGGCGCTGGCGGGCGGAGACGGTTTCGCCGGTCTCGTAGACGTGGAACGCCATCTTGTCGAGCTCCTGCAACAGATCGTTCGGAAACTCGATGTCGGCCTTGTCGATCTCGTCGATCAGGAGAACCACCTTGCGGTCGGCCTCGAAGGCCTGCCAGAGCTTGCCCTTCTTGATGTAGTGGCGGACGTCCTCGACGCGCGGGTCGCCCAACTGGCTGTCCCGCAGCCGCGAGACGGCGTCGTATTCGTAGAGCCCCTGCTGGGCGCGGGTGGTGGATTTGATGTTCCACTCGATCATGTCGAGACCCAGCGAGGCGGCGACCTGACGGGCCAGCTCGGTCTTGCCGGTGCCCGGTTCGCCTTTGACGAGGAGCGGACGCTCCAGAGCGATGGCGGCGTTGACGGCGACGGTGAGGTCGGCAGGCGCGACGTAACTGTCGGTTGAGGAAAATTTCATAGGGTTTCGGGCCTTGAAGGATAGGGATTGTGCGGGATCATAACGGCCGGGGGGAAAGGTGCAACATCAGGGATATTGTGACGTGACATCCCGGGTCAAACGCGCTAAACGGGCCGCAATTGGAGGGCGCCTTATGGCTGATAACATCGAAAACGCGGCCGAAGGCACGACAGAGGTGAGCACTATGAAGGCTGAGGCTTTTTTGCCCGATGACTACCGTCCCGCCGAGGACGAACCTTTCATGAATGAGCGTCAGCTCGAATATTTCCGCCGCAAGCTTTTGATGTGGAAGGCCGAGCTTCTCGATGAGAGCCGCCACACGATCGAAGGCCTGCAGGACAGCACCCGCAACATCCCCGACATCACCGACCGCGCCTCCGAGGAAACCGACCGGGCGCTGGAACTGCGCACGCGGGACCGTCAGCGCAAGCTGGTGGCCAAGATCGACGCGGCGCTGCGCCGGATCGACGAGGGCGAATACGGCTATTGCGAAGTGACCGGCGAGCCGATCTCTTTGAAACGCCTCGACGCGCGCCCGATCGCGACGATGACGCTTGAGGCGCAGGAGCGCCACGAGCGTCGCGAAAAGGTTCATCGGGACGACTGAGCGCTTATGCGCTCGGGGGACGATTGAGCGCCTAAGCCTCGCGGCATTTTGGCCCGATGATCTCGGCACGGGAATATGAGAAACACCGGAGGAAACTCTGGTGTTTTTTCTTTGTGCAGAGGTAAACCCGGAGAGAGCAGACTAAAGGAACAGTGCCATGGTGATCGGTCAGGATATTGCGGTTTTGGGAGCGGGCGTCGCGGGGCTTGCGGTGGCGCAGGCGCTGGCGCTCAGGGGCGCCAGGGTGACGGTCTACGAGCAGGCCGCCGAGATCGCAGAGGTCGGCGCGGGCTTGCAGATCTCGCCCAATGGCGTGCGGGTTCTGAAGGCGCTGGGGCTTGACCCGGAGGCCCATGCGATGCGCTCGAAGGGCGTGCGGCTGGTCGATGGCTATATGGGGCGCGAGGTGCTCTATCTCGATCTCGCCGCCTACCGGCCCGAGGATGCGTTCCTGTTGATGCACCGTGCCGATCTCATCGCGATGCTCGAAGCGGGGGCGCGCACGAGCGGGGTGGAGATCCGGCTGGCGCATAAGGTGGCCGATATTCAGGGCGATCATGACGGGGTGAGGCTGACGTTCGAGGGCGGCGAGACGGTGCGCCACGCCGTGGTGCTGGGCGCGGACGGGCTGCATTCGAAACTGCGCCCGATGCTCAATGGCCCGGCGAAACCGTTTTTCACCGGTCAGACGGCATGGCGCGCCACGGTTCCGGCCATGGGCAACGAGCCGCCGGTCGCGATGGTGCATATGGCGGCGGGGCGGCATGTGGTGAGCTATCCTCTGCGCGGCGGCACTTTGATGAACATCGTGGCTGTCGAAGAGCGCGAGGATTGGGTGGAAGAGGGGTGGAACCACGCTGGCGATCCGACCGAGATGATGCGCAATTTTTCGAATTTCTGTCCGGGGATCAAAGGCGTGCTGTCGCGCGTGACCGAGGTGTCGCGCTGGGGGCTGTTCCGGCATCCGGTGGCGCTGCGCTGGTATTCGGAACGCACGGCCATTTTGGGCGATGCGGCGCATCCGACCTTGCCGTTTCTGGCGCAGGGCGCGGTGATGGCGCTTGAGGATGCCTGGGTTCTGGCCGACTGCCTTGCGACGCTGCCGCTCGATCAGGCGCTCCCGGCCTATCAGGCCAAACGGCGCGCGCGGGTCGTGCGGGTGATCGAGGCGGCGAATGCCAATGCGAAAAACTATCACCTGAGCGGGCCGAAGCGGTTTCTGGGCCATGCGGTGTTGCGCTTTGCCGGGCATATGGCGCCGAAACAGGCGGTGGAGCGGTTTTCGTGGCTCTATGATTATGATGTGACCAAGGGGTGAGAGGCGCGCCTCCGGCGGGAGTGTTTTCCGCACAAAGGAAACGAAAAGCGCCGCGCTCCGGGAAGGGGCGCGGCGCTTTGTGTTGGGGGACTCAGGCGGCTTCGAGGGCCGAGACGATGCCGGAGAAATCGGCGGCCTTGAGGGAGGCGCCGCCGACGAGCGCGCCGTCGACATTGGAGGTGGCGAAAATCTCCGCGGCGTTGGCGGGTTTTACGGAGCCGCCGTAGAGGAGCGGGATGTCCGATGCGCCCGCGCCGTAGCGGGCGGTGAGCGTGGCGCGCATGTCGTCGTGGACTTCGGCGATTTGTTCGAGCGTCGGGATTTTGCCGGTGCCGATGGCCCAGACCGGTTCGTAGGCGATAACGAGTTTGCCGAGATCGACCGCATCGGGCAGCGAGCCGGAGAGCTGTTTGCGGATCACGGCGAGGGTGTCGCCCGCTTCGCGCTGATCCAGTGTTTCGCCGACACAGACCACAGGGACGAGGCCCGCCATGGTGGCGGCCATGGTTTTTTCACAGACGATGGCGTCGGTCTCGCCATGGTCGGCGCGGCGTTCGGAATGGCCGAGGATGACGTAATCGGCGCCCGCATCGGCGAGCATGTCGGCGGAAATGTCACCGGTATGCGCGCCGGAGGTTTTCATGTGGCAATCCTGCCCGCCGGTGTCGATTTTCGTGCCCGAAAGCGCCTCGGCCATGGCGGCGACAAGCGTTGCGGGGGGGCAGAGCAGGATGTCGACCTTGGGGGCGGGGAACATCTCCGCGAGTGCGGTTGCTTCCGCGAGGCTGGCTTTCAGCCCGTTCATCTTCCAGTTGCCTGCGGCCAGTTTGCGCGCCATGAGAAAACCCTCCTAAATCGGTTGGGGGCATCATTGCAGCCTGTGGCGGGCAGTCAAGCGGCTGTGGGCGCTAACGCCTCAAATACTTGTGGAAATTCAGAGAGCGTCGATGGCACGCCGCGCCCAGTTGCAGGCGAGATCGGGATCGTCGAGGGCGGTCTCGGGCAGGGTCCAGTAATTCATGCCGCGGCCGTTTTCCACCTCGAATTTCTCGCAGTCTTCAGCGGCGAGGGCATCGGCGAAAGCACCTGCGACCTTGAGGTAGACGCGGCCGTCGGCGGAGAGGATCGCGAAAATCTGGCCTTCTGAGTAGATCGACAAGCCACCCATCATCTTGCGATGGCTGAGCGCGCCCAAGGGGCCGAAGAGGTCGTAGATAAAGGCGATGTCTTCGTCGGTGATAGACATTATTTGGCGGACATTATTTCGCGGTGAGGGTCTCGTCGAATTTGATCGACTCGCCACAGCCGCAGGCCTCGACCACGTTCGGGTTGTTGAATTTGAACCCGGATTCGAGAAGCGAGACCTGATAGTCGATCTCGGTGCCAAACAGGAACATCTGCGCCATGGGGGCGATCATCACGCGGGCGCCGTCCTGCTCGACCATCTCGTCCATCGGGTTGATCTCGGAGACATACTCCATGGTGTATTCCATGCCTGCACAGCCGCCTTTCTTGACGCCGATGCGCAGCCCCATGGAGCCGTCTTTCTCCATGAGTTTCGCGATCTGTTTCGCCGCAGCGGGGGTGATGCTCACCGCCTGTTTTCCCGGGATGCCGAACATATGCGTGTCTCCTTTGGAGGTAATCTAGTCGTTCAGGGGCGAAATTCCAAGCGGGGGGAGTTGTGCGGCAATGAACATCACCGCCAGCGTGACCGCGATGGCCCAGCCGAAGGAGGCGAGTGTGCCGATGATCACCCATTCGGCTTTCTTGCCCTCCTGCGCGGCCTCGAAGCGCAAAACGGATTTCGCGGCGACGAGAAAGCCGATGCCGCCGGCCATCTGGCCGATGAGCAGAAGGAAGATCAGCCCGCGTTCCAGAAGGCCGATCCAGAACCCGCCCTTGTCGAGGCTGTCGCCTATGGGGTTGGGGCCGAAGCGCTCCATCAGCTTGCCGACCGCAAACCCGCCCGCGCGGGTGGCGTAGATCGCGCCTGCGGTGAAAAGCATCGCTTTCGGCAGCCACGCAAGGGCGGCGTAGGGGCCTTGGGGGAAGAGGTCGGGGGCGATCAAGGCGATAAGAGTGAGGGTCACGAGGTGCAGCGCCTGATCGGTGATGTGGGGGATAAACGTGTCGGAGAAAAAGCGGGTCTTGACCGTGTCGATGACGATGTGAATGAGGGCCAAGGCGTAGATCATCGGGGAGGCGACCTGCCCGGTGGTGGCCATGGCGGTCAGAAGGACGATGAGAGCATGGAGGAAGAGGGTCTCGGGGCGGGACTTTTCCTCGACCATCCATCGGGTTTGGAAGACGTAATCGGCGAGGACATGGGCGAGGAAGAGGGCGGCGAGGGTTTCAGTCATGGGGCTGTCGAGCCTCCAGAAGCTTTAATGTAGCGATGATATAAGAGTAGGAAGCAGCTTCGAGTGTTTTGCCGATAGACTGTCGAGAGACGCCCATTTGGGCTGCAACGTCCTGCTGTCTTGGCGTGTCATCGGGGGACAGAAATGGCAAAATTGTTCTCGCTTGGGTGCTGGTCCAGTTGCTCACAATTTGATCGAGCAAAATGCAGATGGCATCCATTTCAGGGGTGTTCCCAGAGGCCATTCTGAAAGCGGGCTGCATTTGGTCGAGCGTTCGCCCCGACAACACAAATGCTGCATCCGTGGTTGTTTCGATTTTCTCTGGGAGTTTCCCTGACCCTTGGGCAATGGCAATCCGGGTATCGCAGGCGCGATCAATTGCGCGCAGTTTGGCGCGTATGATCAAAGCGGCGCGCAAGGAAAGCGAGGCGTTCTCGAAGGCGATTTGCCATCCATCTCCCCGATATTCAGAAAAGCGAGCCGGAGTGCCCCAGCCGGAAATTTCGGAAAATGTTTCGGCAATGGCGCGTTGAACCTTTTCCAGGAGGTCTGCGTTGAGCTTTGTGCTCTCTATAATGTCGCCGGTTAGAACTGTGATGCTCATGTGTGTCTCGCTGGTTTGAGCAATCTTTAAGAAGCTCCCAAAGAAAAGCAACCTTTTTTGGTTTCTTTTTGAGTTTGCGCCCCAAATGGGTTGCGCCTACCCAAATCGCGCGGGGGCGGTCAGGGCTTCGGCCAACGCCTCCAGCGCCGCGCGCACGGGCGGGCGGTGTATTCGGCGTAGGTGATCGGCGCGAGTTTGCGGCCCGCGAGCCAGCTTTGATCGGGGCGGCGGTTGCGGATGCCGATGTCGGCTTCGCGCCGGGCGATGTCGACGTTGGTGTTGGAGGCCAGCAGCGCGGGACGCCACGGGCTTTCGGGCGTCCAGATTTCGGAGAGATGGCGGGCGATGTAGCGCGTGGTCCAGCGGCCTGCGGTGATGCGGACCTCGGGGGCGGCGTCCTAGCGTTGAAAGCGTGCGAGACGGCGGACGGCATCGCGGAGCGGTTCGGCCTCTTGCAAAAGCGCGCGGCTCTCGGCGGTCAGTGTGTAGCCCCTATTGCCGCGCTCGAAGAGGCGCTTGCCGAGGCTGCGCTCCAGCTCCGCCATGCGGCGCGAGAGGGTGGGCAGGGAGGTGCCGGTGGCCTTTTCCGCGCCCGACAAGCCGCCGGCATCGGCCACGGCGAGGAAGAGGGCGTAATCATCGAGTTTGGGTCTGTCTTTCATTTTTGAAAAAATTCTTGCGCAATCAGGGCGTATTTTAGGGAGGTTTCTGAACCTATTCTGATCCTGTTTTTCAAAAATGCAATTAAAGGCGAGGCAGATGGATCGTATTCCCGTCCGGTTGGCGCAGGAGGATCAGGATATGGGGCTCTATGAGGAAGAACAGGCGCAGTATGCGCGGGAGCTGAAAAGACTTAGAGAAAATCAGCCGCCATGGTGGCGCAGGCTAGGGCTGTGGCTCAGGCCTGAGGCATAAAAAAGCGGCCCGGAGGCCGCTTCGATCACATAAACCCAAGCTCAAGCCGGGCTTCGTCGGACATCATTTCCATGCCCCAGGGCGGGTTCCATGTCAGTTCGACATCCACCTGTTTGACCCCCGGCAGCGGTTCGATCGCATCGGCGACCCAGCCCGGCATATCGCCCGCAACCGGACAGCCCGGCGCGGTCAGGGTCATGATCACACGCACTTCGTTCTCGTCATTGATCTCGACCGTATAGACCAGCCCGAGGTCATAGATATTCACCGGAATCTCCGGGTCATAGACGGTCCGGCAGGCTTCGACCACCGCTTCGTGCAGCGGGTGATCGGTGCTCGACGGTTTGATCAACGGGGCGCCCTCGACCGGGGTGTCCTCCGTCGCGGTGCGGTGTGCCTCTTCGCTCATGCGCGCTAACTCCTATTTCCGAGTAATCATATAGGGAATGGCGCCGACAAGGTCCAGAGATTAGAGCGAGAGATCGCCTTTCCACGACCGAAGCGGGCCGAGGCGGGCGGATTTCTTGGTCATGTGCCGGTCCATGCGGCCGAGAATGCGCGACAGGAAACGGATGGTCTCGACCACGTAAGGCCCCTTGTTGAGCATGACGCAATCGGCGCGCTGTGCCATGGCGGCGTCGGTGGTCTCGGCGCGGGTGGCGAGGCCCTGTTTCATCAGACCTTCGAGCACCTGCGTGGCCCAGACCACGGGGGTGTGGGCGGCTTCGCAGAGCCAGAGGATTTCTTCCTGAATTTCCGACATGCGCTCCAGCCCGATCTCGACGGCCAGATCGCCGCGCGCGATCATCACGGCGGTTTCGGTCAAAGCGCCGGATTGCACGATGAGTTTCGGCAGGTTGCGCACGGCCAGACCGGTTTCGATCTTGAGCACCAGCGCGGGACGATGCGCGCCTTCGGGCAGGCGTTTGTCGATCTCAGCGATCAGCAGGCGGATGTCTTCGGGCGTTTGCACAAAGGAATAGCCGATCATGTCGGCGTGACCGACGACGAAATCGAGGGCGCTGCGGTCGTCTTCGGTCAGCGCCGGAATGTCGATCTCGACGGCGGGCAGGTTGAAGCCCTTCTCGGGCTTGACCTTGACGCCCTCGGGACCGGCGCGGGTGACGCGGAGCTTGGCACCTTTCGGTGTGATCTCAAGGACCTCCGCGCCGATTTTGCCGTCGTCGATGAAAACGCTCATGCCGGGGGCGAGGCGGTCGATCAGCTCCGGGTGGCTCAGCGTGGTGGCGACATGTTTCGATTTGCCAGAGGGCGCATCGCGGCGGATGTCGAGCCGGTCGCCGACCATCACCCGCTGTTTGTTCGGTCCCGCGACCGGCCCGGTGCGCAGTTTCGGCCCGGCGAGATCCATCAGCACCGGCACATAGCGGCCGATCTCGTCCTGAGTGTCGCGGATGCGGGCGATCATCGCGGCCCAGACCTCGGGTCCGTCATGGGCGCAGTTGATCCGCATGGCGTCGGCACCGGCGCGCAGCATGTCGGGGATGAGATCGGGATCGGTCGCGGCCTCGGTCGGGAGCGTCAGCAGGATGCGCGAGCGCGGCGCGCCGGAGGAGCCGGTGCCAAAGAGCGTGTCGCGTCGGGCGGCGAGGCGGGCGGGGCCTTCGGTGAAGGCGCTCGGATCGGGATAGGGGGCTTCGTCACCCGATGCCGCGCCGGAGAGACGGGAGAGCGTGGCCACCACCGCGTCGAGCGAGGCGCGGGCATGCGGTTCGGCGCGCCCGAGGGTGGAGAGGCCGAGGGCGGCGAGATCGGGCTGCATCGGGCTCAGATCGGCATGACGCAGGGCGAGATAGGAGGCGAGGTTCTCGGCCGAGGGGCGGAAGGCGGGACGGATGTCCGCAGCCTCCCAGGCGGTCTGGATCGCGTCGGCTTCGCGGGTGATTTTCTCGCGCAGGGCGTGCAGTTCGATCGAGAGGCGGGTGGCGTCGGGCGGGAGGAGGCAGAAGGACATGGAGCACCTGCGGGTTGGATTGCCTTGTGCCCCTGTCTTTCCACCGGCTTTGTAACAGTGCTATGGCAAAGATCAAATCAGGTGCAAAATGCCACAGTTGCGTCGGAGTGTCGTCAGAATGGAACATTATGAGTTGCTTGGCAAAACCCGGCTCGGGCAGGGTCGGTGTGGTGCGTCTTGAGAATGGTATGAGGATATAAATGTTTCGTGATCAACAAGCCATTTTCGAGTTTCGCGGGCCTTGGGGCGTGCCTGTCAGGATCGGCAGCAGCATCCTTCTGATGTTCTTGCTGTTTATCTCGACCACCGGGTCGGCGACGGATTTGCTTTATGATCTGGCCTTTATCGCCATGCTGATCGGCTCGGTGTTCCTGCATGAAATGGGCCATGCCTGGGGCGCTCTGGTGCAGAGAATCCCCGTGCGCAGTGTGACGATCCACGGCTTTGGCGGCTATTGCCAGCAGGCGCGGGCGGCGACCCCGCGCGAGAGCGAGCTGATCGTGGCCATGGGGCCGATCGTGACGCTCACGCTCTGGGCGGTGAGCCGCCTTGTCGCCAATGCGATGTGGGGCGCGGGACGGGAATACGACTATGTGCTCTGGTTTTTCGAGACCATGGCCTGGCTCAACGGTTATCTGGCGATCTTCAATCTGCTGCCGATTGCGCCTCTGGATGGCGGCAAGCTGTTCGAACTGATCCTGTTGCGCTTCATGCGCGGCACGACGGCGTCGAAGGTGACGGGCTATGTCGGGATCGCGGGGCTGGCGCTGATGATCCCCTATCTGGTGCTGGGGATGCACATGTATATTTTCGTGCTGTTCTTTGTTCCGGCCATTCTGGAAAACTGGAACCGGATGCGCGGGCAGGTCTACTGACCCGCCCGTCGGTTTAGGCCGCTGAGTTAGGCCGCGCACCTTGCGCAGGTCAGGTTTTGCTACGCCCCTTGCGCGCGGGGGCCGGGCGCATGCGTTTCTCGATCATGTCCAAAATCGCACCGGCGATGTTCTTGTCGGTCGTGGTCTCGGCGCCCTCGAAGCCCGGAGACGAATTGACCTCAAGCACTTTCGGCCCGTCTTCGGCGCGCAGCAGATCGACGCCTGCCATGCGCAAGCCAAAGGCCTTGGCCGAGCGCACCGCCGTTTCGCGTTCCTCTTTCGAGATGCGCACTTTCGAGGCGGAGCCGCCCAAGTGCAGGTTCGAGCGGAAATCGCCGCCCGAAGACGAGCGTTTGATCGCCGCGACCACCTTGCCGTCGATGACGACGCAGCGGATGTCGACGCCCGCCGCCTCCTTGACGAAATGCTGGACGAGGAAGTTCGCCTTGAGGCCCCGGAAGGCGGAGATCACCGATTGCGCGGCTTTCTTGGTCTCGGCCAGAACGACGCCACGGCCTTGGGTCGATTCCAGAAGCTTGACGATCAGAGGCGCGGAGCCCGCCAGAGCGATCAGGTTGTCGGTGTCCTTCGGCGAGGCGGCGAAGGCGGTTGTTGGCATGCCGATGCGGTGGCGCGCAAGCACCTGATGCGCCTGCAATTTGTCGCGGGACTTGGCGATGCCTTCGGAGCCATTGACGCAGAAGGTGCCGATAGTTTCGAACTGACGGATCACGGCGGTGCCGTAAGAGGTGACGGAGGCGCCGATGCGCGGGATCACCGCGTCATAGCGCGGCAGACGCTCGCCATCGTAATAAATCTCCGGCGCCATGGCGTTGATCACCATGTAGCAGCGCGTGGTGTCGATCACCTCGACCACATGGCCGCGTTTCTCGCCCTCTTCGACGAGGCGCAGGGTCGAAAAATTGTCCGGCTCGCGCGAGAGAACAGCGATGCGCAGCGCGCGCGGCGCCACGGTGTCGCGGATCGCGGTGGTGAAATAGACCGCGTCGTCGAGCCGGGGCTGGCAAAAGCTCTCGGACGGCTGGACGATCATGTCGTCGCGAATGGCCTGACGCCCGAGGAGCATCCGGTAGGCCATATTGGTGCGGTTGGTGAGGGTGATCTCGATCGGCCAGACCCGCTCGCCCATGGCGATCTCGGAGGCGATGACATAGCGCAGCTCGGTTTCGCCATTGGACGAGGTCACCTCGCGCCGGTCCACCACATCGGCGGAGCAGGAGATCGTGATGTCCTCACGCCCCGGCACCGGATGGATGTTGAACCGCACCTTGGGGGCGTCCGCCTTGCCGAAAGGTTCAATGTCGAACGCATGCAGCGCCGAGGTCTTGGCGCCGGTGTCGACCTTGATCTTCAGCGCGGGCAGGCCGAGCGCGGGCAGGGAGGCCCACTCTTCCCAGCCTAAAGCGAAAGGAGCTTTGTCCGTCATGTGTGTGTCTCGCAATTTGGGGAGAGGCCGGGGCGCTGCTGCGGTCCGGCCAGATGCGCCAAATGTCACCTTCCGAGGGTTCTGACAAGAGGCTTTGTCGGTTTTGTGACAAAGCGGCGAAAGACGGAGGGCGGCCGCAGATGCGCGATCCGAAACCGGTCAGTTTTTGGACGTCACCCCGGGAAAACAGCGGATTTTGCCGTTTTCTTGCGCGGGGTCTGCCGGGAGGGCGGGGTTCGGACGGTTTGCGACAGGTAACGCTTTCGTCATTGCCGAGGGCGGCTCAGGCTTTTGCTCAGGGGATTTCAAACGGAACAAACTGGGGACAAACATATGAGTCAGGAAAAATTCATGCCGCTGGTCTATCAGCTCGACGATGTGCCGCCACCGCCGAAAGCGGCGCTGGCCGCGGTGCAACATGTGCTGGCGTCCATCGTCGGCATCGCGACGCCCTCGCTGATCATCGGCGGCGCGCTGGGGCTTGGGGCCTATACGCCTTATCTGATTGCCATGGCGTTTTTCGTCTCGGGCATTGCGACCTTTATTCAATGTAAGACCATCGGGCCGGTGGGTTCGGGGCTTTTGTCGCTGCAAGGCACCTCATTCGCCTTTCTTGGCGCCATTCTGGCCGCAGGCTTCGCGGTCAAGGCGCGGGGCGGCTCGCCGGAGGACATTCTTGCGATGATCTTCGGGCTCTGTCTCGTGGGTTCGCTGGTGGAGATCATCCTGTCGCAGTTTCTCGACAAGCTCAAACGCATCATCACGCCGACGGTGACGGGGATCGTCATTACGGTGATCGGCCTGTCGCTGATCAAGGCGGGGTTCACCGATTTCGCAGGGGGCGCGATGGCGGGCGAAGACCTCGGCAAGCCGCTTTACCTGTTGATGGGCTCGCTGGTGGTGGCGATCATCCTTGTGATGACCTTCATCGGCAAGCCGACGCTGCGGATCTCCGCGATCATGATCGGTCTGGTGGTCGGCACCCTCGTGTCGAGCTTTTTCGGCATGGTGAATTTCGGCGCACTGGGGTCTGCGAGCCTCTTTGCCCTGCCGATCCCGTTCAAATACGGCTTCGATTTCGATTTCGGCCTCTTCATCCCGCTGGCCTTCCTCTATCTGGTGACGGCGATTGAAACCTCGGGCGATCTGACCGCCAACTCGGTGATCTCCGGTCAGCCGGTGTCGGGCGATCTATATATGAAACGCATCAAGGGCGGGGTTCTTGGCGATGGCGTCAATTCGGCGCTGGCCGCGATTTTCAACACCTTCCCGAACACCACGTTTTCGCAGAACAACGGTGTGATCCAGATGACGGGCGTGGCCTCGCGTCATGTGGGGATGTGGGTCGGCGGTATTCTTGTGATCCTCGGGCTCTTCCCCATCGTGGGGTCGTTCTTCCTGATCATCCCGAAACCGGTTCTGGGCGGGGCGACTTTGGTGTTGTTCTCGACCATCGCGGTGGCGGGCATCCGTATTCTGTCGACCGAAGAGATGAACCTGCGCCGGGTCTATATCATGGCCGTGTCCTTTGGCCTCGCTCTGGGTGTGACGCTGGTGCCGGATTCCACCCAAAACCTGCCGAATTTCCTGAAACAGGTCTTTGCCGCGCCGATCACGCTGGCGGGTCTGTCGGCGATCATCCTGTCGCTGGCGATCCCCGAGGATGCGCAGGCGAAGATTGAGGCGGCGGAGTAAGCGCGTCTTCCTTGAACAGAGCAGGGGCTTTAGCACAGCAGGCGGGGCATGGCGCGGTCATGTCCCGTTTTTCTCACCCAACCCGCAGGCCCGCGCAGGTAATGGCGCGGTGCTTGCGGCAGAAAGGTCGGCTGATCAGCGGCGCTCCAGACGGTGAGGGTCAGTTCCCCTTCGCCGGTCAGTTCGATCTGATTGAAGGTGTTGGGCGTGCCGCGCCTGCGGGTCGAGAGTGCTGTGCCGGCCTGAACGAACAGGACACCCGGCACCCGGGTGAAGGGGGCGGCACTTGCGCTGTGCAGATGGCCCGACAGCACCAGATCGGCGCCTGCGGCGAAGAGCGCGGTGAGCGCCGCCTTGGCGCCATGGGTGCGCGGTTTGTCGAGGGTCGGCGGCTGTTCCAGAGGATGGTGCAGCACGGCGACGCGCAGGCGGCCGTCGTCGGGGCCGAAATGCTCCATCATCCGGGTGAGGGTCTTGTCGGAGAGTCTGCCGCTTTGCCAGGCGAAGGGGTTGACCGTGTTGACGCCGATCACCTGCATCTGCGGGGTTTCGAAGGTCGGTTCGAGATCGGCGGAAATGGCGCGTTTGTAGCGGGCGAAGGGGGCGAACCAGCGCAGGACCAGATTGTCGAGCGGCGTGTCGTGATTTCCGGGGACGGTGAGCACCGGGGCTTTGATTGCGTCGATGAAGTGCCGGGCCTTGTCGAACTGGCCGCGCCGGGCGCGCTGGGTCAGATCGCCGGAGATCACCACAAGCGTCGGCTCCAGCCGCTCGATGGTGCGTAGGAGAGGGGCGGCGAGCGCAGGGTCTGTGCGACCGAAATGCAGATCGGAGAGATGGATGAGGCGGGTCATTGGCGAGGCCTCTCCGGTTTGCGGGGGATGAGGATGCGAAGCGGCACGTCGCTCATGCGGAGGCGCAAGGGGGCTGCAAGGCGGGCCTTCTCGCCGTCGAAGGCGGTGAGGAAAGGTTTGTGCGATCCGTCGTGATGCGCAATCGTCAGGTCTTTGGCGCGGATCAGGGTGAAATCCTGCGCAGGCGGCATCTTGCGCGCGGCCAGGGTCATCGCGAGGCGCAACAGGTCCATCCGTGCACGGGCATGGATCACGAAGGTGGCGAACCCGTCCTCGGAAATGATGTCGGCCCCCTCGAGGCCGAAGAGATCGAGCTGATAGGCGGAGCGGGCGATGAAGACGAGGGGCGTCTTGATCTCATGCACCGTGCCGTCTGCGGTAATCGTCAAACGCATACGGTGCTGCGATTGCAGGATGGTTTTGATCACCGACCAGTAGGCCACGATGCGATGCCGCCCCCAGCGGTCATAGATCGTCTCGCGTTCCTTGAGGATCGCGGGATAGACGCCAAGGGAGGCGTTGTTGAGGAAGGCGTGGCCATTGATCTGGCCGACGCGAATGTCGCGGGTCTCGCCATTCCGCAACTGGGCGGCGGCCTCTTCGGGGGCTTCCGAAAGCCCCAGGCCGCGGGTGAAATAGTTGAACGTGCCCATGGGGAGGACGGCCATCGGCACATCGCGCCCGAGCATGGCATCGGCGACAGACATGGCGGTGCCGTCGCCACCCGCCGAGATCACGGCTTCGGCCCCCTCGGCGATCTTGTGGTCGATGAGATCGGAGAGGTCGGTGTCCGGGTCGATGGGAACGATCTCGCAGTCCGTACCAAGGGCGGCGCAGGCGCGGGTGAGCGCGTCGCTGTCTTTTGCATTGGTGCCGGAGTGGCGGTTGGCGAGGATCACGGCGCGCATGGGGCTCCTGAGACGAGGGTGTCCTCTCAACGCACGAGGCGCGAAATCGTTGCATCTGGCGGCCACCGTCTGGCCTGACGGCGCTTTTGGCGCTATGGCCTCAGCATGACCCAGAACACCATGCCCCAGCGATTCTCATTTTCCGTAAACGCCACCGACGGCAAGGCCCGCACCGGTGTGATCTCCACCCCGCGCGGCGACATTCGCACGCCCGCCTTCATGCCTGTGGGGACGGCAGCGACCGTCAAGGCGATGATGCCGGAAAGCGTGCGCGCCACCGGGGCGGATATTTTGCTGGGCAATACCTATCACCTGATGCTGCGCCCGACGGCAGAGCGGATTGCGGCTCTGGGCGGGCTGCATAAATTCATGAACTGGGACCGCCCGATCCTCACGGACAGCGGCGGGTTTCAGGTCATGAGCCTCTCCGATCTGCGCAAGCTGACGGAAGAGGGCGTGACCTTCCGCTCGCATGTCGACGGTTCGAAACATTTCCTCTCGCCCGAGCGCTCGATGGAAATCCAAAAGCTCCTCGGCTCCGACATCGTCATGTGTTTCGACGAATGCCCTGCGCTTCCGGCGGATCGCGACAGGATTGCGTCCTCCATGCGGCTGTCTATGCGCTGGGCGGCGCGGTCGAAAGAGGCCTTTGGCGACCGGCCCGGCCATGCGCTGTTCGGCATTCAGCAGGGCGGTTTGGAGCGCGATTTCCGGGAAGAAAGCGCCACGGCTCTGAAAGAGATCGGCTTTGACGGCTATGCGATTGGCGGGCTTGCGGTGGGCGAGGGACAGGAGCTGATGTTCCAGACGCTCGATTTCGCGCCGGGGTTCCTGCCGGAAGACAAGCCGCGTTACCTGATGGGCGTGGGCAAGCCGGACGACATCGTGGGCGCGGTGAAACGCGGCGTCGATATGATGGATTGCGTGCTGCCGTCGCGGTCGGGGCGCACAGGGCAGGCCTGGACCCGCCGCGGGCAGGTCAACATCAAGAACGCGCGCCATGCCGACGATCCGCGTCCGCTGGACGAACATTGTTCGTGTCCTGCTTGCCGCAATTACTCGCGCGCTTACCTGCACCATGTGTTCCGCTCGCAGGAGATTATCTCCTCGATGCTGCTCACCTGGCACAACCTGCATTATTTCCAGGAGATCATGCAGGGCATGCGCGACGCGATTGCAGGCGGGACCTTCGAGGCCTGGGAAAAGGACTTCCACGACACCCGCGCGCTGGGTGACATCGAGCCGATCTGAGCCTTGTGAGGCAATGGGCGGGGCTGTGGTTTGAAATGTATCGGTTTTTTGACGTCGCTGTTCCGGTCGCGGGACGGTCGGGCTTCGAAATCGTGAAAATCCGGTGAAATCCACCCTTGCCCGTGGGCCGCATGAAAGGCAGACTGTTTCCCAAGTCGCAACTTGACTTGGTTGAAATCATGGGGACAGGCCCCCAGATATAGAGCCAAGACAGGAAAGACCGGATGGTTGCCGCAGGGGCGGGGCCTGGGTCTTTTGCCAGAACAAGGAATGAACATGCACGAGCAAATCCAATCCTATCCCGTCCTGCCGCTGCGCGACATCGTGGTGTTTCCCCACATGGTCGTGCCGCTGTTCGTCGGTCGGGAAAAATCGGTCAAGGCGCTCGAAGAGGTGATGGCGCAGGACAAGCAAATCCTGCTCTCCGCCCAGATGGACCCGTCGGTGGACGATCCGTCGGAGGACGGCATCTTTCGCGTCGGCGTGCTGGCCAATGTGTTGCAGCTTCTGAAATTGCCGGACGGCACCGTCAAGGTGCTGGTCGAGGGCGAGCGTCGGGTGCGGCTCGAACGGTTTCTCGAAAACGACAGCCATTTCGAGGCGGAGATCACGCCCTTGGAGGAAAGCGCAGGCGATGCCGATGCGGTGACGGCACTTCTGCGCTCCGTGCGCGAGGAATTCGAGCATTACGCCAAGGTGAAAAAGAACATCCCGGAAGAGGCGCTTGTCGCCGTCTCCGAGACGCGCGAGCCGGCAAAACTCGCCGATCTCGTGGCGGGGCATCTTGGCGTCGAGGTGGACGAGAAGCAGAAACTTCTGGAAACCCTTGCGGTGGACGAACGGCTTGAGGCCGTGTTCGGGCTGATGCAGGGCGAAATGTCCGTGCTTCAGGTCGAGAAAAAGATCAAGACCCGCGTCAAGTCGCAAATGGAGAAAACCCAGCGCGAATATTATCTGAATGAGCAGATGAAGGCCATTCAGAAGGAGCTGGGCGATGGCGAGGATGGGGCCGGTGAGATTGCCGAGCTCGAAGAGAAGATCGCCGCCACCAAGCTCTCGAAAGAGGCGCGTGAAAAGGCCGAGGGCGAGCTCAAGAAGCTCAAGAACATGAGCCCGATGTCTGCCGAGGCCACGGTTGTGCGCAATTATCTCGACTGGATGCTGTCGATCCCGTGGGGCACGAAGTCCCGCGTCAAAAAGGATTTGAACCGGGCGCAGGAAATCCTCGATCACGACCATTACGGGCTTGAGAAGGTCAAGGAGCGGATCGTCGAGTATCTCGCCGTGCAACAGCGCAGCCAGAAGCTCAAAGGTCCGATCCTCTGCCTCGTCGGCCCGCCGGGCGTGGGTAAGACGTCTTTGGGCAAATCGGTCGCCAAGGCCACGGGGCGCGAGTTCATTCGTATCTCGCTTGGCGGCGTGCGCGACGAGAGCGAGATCCGCGGTCACCGCCGGACGTACATTGGCTCCATGCCGGGCAAGATCATTCAGGCGCTGAAAAAGGCGAAGACGACGAACCCGCTTATCTTGCTCGATGAGATCGACAAGATGGGGCAGGATTTCCGGGGCGATCCGGCATCGGCTATGCTCGAAGTGCTTGATCCGGAACAGAATTCCACCTTTGTGGATCACTATATGGAGGTCGAATACGATCTCTCCAACGTGATGTTCCTGACCACGTCGAACAGCTACAACATGCCGGGGCCGCTTCTCGACCGGATGGAAATCATCCCGCTCTCGGGCTACACCGAGGACGAGAAATCGGAGATCGCGAAACAGTATCTGATCCCGAAACAGATCAAGAACCACGGCCTCAAGGCCAAGGAATTCTCTGTGACGGACGGCGCTGTGACGGATGTGATCCGCTACTACACCCGCGAGGCGGGGGTGCGGAATCTCGAACGCGAATTCGCGAAGATGGCGCGCAAAGCGGTGACGCAGATCGTGCGCAAACAGGCGGACAGTGTCGAGGTGAACTCCGGCAACATCGAGGACTTCCTCGGCGTGAAGAAATTCCGCTACGGTCTCGCCGAGAAAGAGGATCAGATCGGGGTTGTCACCGGCTTGGCCTATACCTCGGTCGGCGGCGATCTGTTGCAGATCGAGGCGCTGAAACTGCCTGGCAAGGGGCGGATGAAGACCACGGGGAAACTGGGCGATGTGATGAAAGAGTCCATCGACGCGGCCAGTTCCTATGTGCGCTCCATCGCGCCGCAGATCGGGGTGAAGCCGCCGGTGTTCGACACGATCGACATCCACGTGCACGTCCCCGATGGGGCAACGCCGAAAGACGGGCCGTCGGCCGGTCTGGCGATGGTGACGACGATTGTGTCGGTGCTGACGCAGATTCCGGTGCGCAAGGACATCGCCATGACCGGCGAGGTGTCTCTCCGCGGCAATGCCACCGCCATCGGCGGGCTCAAGGAGAAACTTCTGGCGGCTCTGCGGGGCGGCATTAAAACCGTGTTGATCCCGGAAGAGAACGTCAAGGATCTGGCCGAGATCCCGGACAATGTGAAGGAGGGGATGGAGATCATTCCCGTCACCCATGTGTCCGAGGTTCTCAAACACGCGCTGGTGCGCCAGCCGGAACCGATTGAGTGGGACGAGGCCGCCGAAGAGGCCGCGCGTCTGGCCAAGCTCTCCGGCAGCGGCGAAAGTCAGGGGGCGACGGCGCACTGAGTGGCGATCCGGAAACAATTGTGGGAAAGCCGGCCTTCGGGTCGGCTTTTTTGCTTCGGGAGACTCAAAGAGATGCGCAGGATTTGAGCATATAAATCTGTGGAGCATCAAGGCAATAGAACCATGCCTATGAGGCGATTTCCCATTTGCAGCGAGAGGGGCGACAGGAGTAAGGTTTCCGCAACGGAAACAAACCACCAGAGGGGCACTCCCATGGCATCGCGGCCCACCGCATCCCGAAAACCCAAGACCACTGCGAAAACGACGGCGGCGAAGCCGGAGAAGAAGCCGGTTAAAAAGACCGTGCCGATCAGTACGGAGCCCGCGCCGGTGGAGGCACCCGAAACCACGGTGGTGACGACCATGAAGAAGAAAGATTTCATCGACCGGGTGGCCGAGGCCTCCGGCGTCAAGCGCGGCGAGGCCAAGAAAGCGGTCGAGGCGACGCTCAAGGAACTGGGCGATGCGCTTCAGCGTGGTGAGGAGCTGAACCTGCCGCCTTTGGGCAAAATGTCTGTGAAACGACAACAGGACGGCACCGGCGCGCATGTCATTGTGGCCAAGCTGCGCCGGTCCAAGACCATGCTGGGCGAGGAGGTCGAGGGCGGCGAGGCCCCGGCAGAGAGCCCTAAGGAGAGCGCGGAAACGGTGGCCGGGGAAAACTGAGTTTTCCGGCACATTTTCTGGCAAAAGCCTCTTGCATCCGAATTTGCCAGAGGCTAAACACCACGCCACGGCGGGTGATTAGCTCAGTGGTAGAGCGCTTCGTTCACATCGAAGATGTCAGGAGTTCAAATCTCTTATCACCCACCATTATATCCCTTTGAAATCAAATAAAACCCTTGAAAATAAGGGTTTATGGCCGTTTTGAGGTTACAACTTTGGTTACAAGTGGAATTCCGAAATGGCTGGCAAAGTCCGTCACTTGGTGAATCGTTCCGGGCGTTATCATGCGCGGTTGGTGGTCCCGAAAGAGCTTCGCACGATCATCGGAAAAACGGAACTGTGGGCACGGTGCGCACGTCCGGTCTGATGCGTTACCACGCTCGCCGCTGCGTTGGTGCCGGTGACGAAAGACCTCAAAGCACAGTCCAAACGCCTCGCCGCACGTCTCGAAGCGATCCCGTCCGAGATCGTCGCAGAGATCAAACCCGCGCTGATCGCTTCGGCGAATGATCTCGCCAACGTCGCGAAAGCCCTCGCACCGGAAGACAAAGGCGATTTGATCGCGTCTATTGAAGTGACCGCGCCCGGTGGTATGACGCCCGCCTATGCGCAGGGTGGCGGCAAACGCCAGCACCAGCCCGAGCCGCTTCATTCGGTTCACGGTCTTCAGCACGTCGCCAAGGTGGATAAGGTCTTTGTTGCCAGAGTTGGGCGTGAGCCCTTGGTCACGCATCCGGTCAAACCACCAGTCGCGAAATTCCAGCATATCGTCGCCAGTAATGTCGCCAATGGCCTTGTCGCCTACCACGTCCACGAAGTTCTTAACGGCTTTCTTGCGCGGGTTTTCCCAGCGGCGGAGCTGGTCCGGGCTCTTGCCAAGCGTCTTGTCCGCGGCCAAGCCCCAATAGAGTTCAAGAGCCCGAGTCACCGTGATCGCCGGTTCACTCACGCCGCCCATAAGGGCAGCCGTGTCCCGCATATCCAGTTCACCGTCTTTGCGCTCTTTGACGGCTTCGACACGTGCAAGAAGCTGGTCTTGCGGCAGCTTGGCGATTTGGGGCGCTGGCAGGTAGCGGAAGCCCCGGACGGCGGCGAGATTCTTGGCTGCCTCGAAACGCTTTTCCGCGTCGCTTGTGTCACCGGCAAGCCGGGCTTCCCAACCTTCGACGATATGCTGCCAAGCGATAGGGGCTTTCTGTTGGGCGACGGTAAGGGAGTCCGTGTGCAGGCTGACCCAGATGCTCTTGCGCTCTTCCACGCCCTCATAGCGGCGCGGCACGCGCTTGCGCAGGTGGTAAGTGCTGCCCCGCTTCATGATGGTCATGGCCGTTTCCCCGCTGGTGGTGTGTGCGGATTGTGCGGCGAAATGTGTTGCAAAACAAGCCAAAATGACGGATCGCGCGCAGGGCGCGGCGATCTAACGTCTTGTTATTACTTGGTAATTTGCCAAAACCTCGTAAGGTTTTGTGGCGGAGAGACAGGGATTCGAACCCTGGGTCCCCGTAAAGGGACAACGGTTTTCGAGACCGCCCCGTTCGACCACTCCGGCACCTCTCCGCGGGGGTCTGGTGGCGGGTGATTTATCCGTGCCGCGCGCCGTGTGCAACCCCTTTCGTGACATTCTTTTGAGCAATCGTTCCAGAGGGGGGCGCGAAATTTCGCCGGGAATTTCATCGAGGCGGGACATTTCGATGTCGTGACTTGTTCCTCGCTCAACTCTTTGTTTAGCTGTTGTCAGCACACTGCCGCTGAAAAGGACCTTGGAAAGGACCGTGATGACCGCTTCGACACGCGCAAGAGCCATGAGATTCGACATGGGATTCGAGCCGACGCCCCGGGACGGGGGATGGGCCGTGTTGCGCGGGCTGGCCTGTGCCGCTCTCATGTCCACGCTGCCGCTCGCCGCCTCGGCGGAGGTCGATGAGGCGCAGCTTGGCGAACTGATGGACGTCATGCTCTTCGATGAGGTGGTCGGGGTGCTGGCGCAGGAAGGGCAGGGCATGGCAGAGGATTTTGCCGATGCGGGCTATGGTGTGCCGAAATCGGCGTGGAAGGACATGCTCGTCCGGCTTTACGATCCCGAAGTGATGTCGAAAGCGTTTCACGACGAACTGGCCGAGGCGCTCGAGGGCTGCGACCTGCCGGAGATGGTGGCGTTCTTCTCGACCGATCTGGGCGGGCGTATCGCGCGGCTCGAACTCGAGACCCGCAAGGCCATGTCCGACGAGGCGGCTCAGGCCGCGGCGGGGCAGGCCTGGGCGGAGCTCGATCCCGAAACCGACCGTGCGCGTCTCATCGAGGACTATGTCCAGGTCAACGATCTCGTCGAGATGAATGTGGTCGGCGCGATGAACAGCGACATTGCCTATTACAGCGGCTTGTGGAGCGAAGGCTTCGACGTGGAGGACGGGGTGACCGACGGCGATCTTCTCAATGAGATCTGGGCCAGCGAGCCGGAGGTGCGCGCAGATGTCTCCGAATGGGTCTACGGGTTTTCCACACTGGCCTATGAACCGCTGAGCGATGACGAGTTCGAGGCCTATATCGACTTTGCCCGCACCGAGGCCGGGCAGGATCTCAACCGCGCGCTTTTCGCCTCTTTCGATGCGGTGTACGAACACCTGTCGCGGGGGCTGGGCGCGGGAACGGCCATGCTGATGCAGAAATATGAGGGCGAACAGCTCTGAGAGCGGCGCCTCCGGCACTGCGGGCTTGACTTTTGGACGATGATTCCCGATATACCGCGCACCCGGCGGACCCTTGGGCTCGACCGGGTGATGTCTTTTTGTCGGAAGCATTTCCGCGTGCAGGCATCTTTCATGACAATCTCGTCCCCTCTGAGGGGCGCGCTGTTCGCGGCAACAAACATCGGAACGCTTTGAAATTCAAAGCAAACCGGGGCCACAGGACGCGGGTATATCGAAAGGAAGACTGCATGTTTGCGGTTCTGAAAACTGGCGGCAAGCAATACAAGGTGCAGGCGGGTGACGTCCTGCGCGTTGAGAAACTCGCTGCCGATGCTGGTGAAAAAGTCCAGTTCAACGAGATTCTGATGGTCGGTTCCACCATCGGCGCGCCCTTCGTGGCCGGCGCCGGCGTGCAAGCCGAAGTTATCGACCAGATCAAGGGTGAGAAACTCATCCACTATGTCAAACGTCGCCGTAAGCACTCTTCGCAGCGCACCAAAGGCCACCGTCAGCAGCTCACGCTGCTCCGCATCACCGACATTCTCGAAGCGGGCGCGGACAAGACCGGTGTGAAAGCCGCCATCGGCGCAGGCTCCGTGTCTGCCGCTCCGGCTGCTCCGAAGGGCGCCGCGAAAGCCGAAGCTCCGGCTGCGGGTGGTGACGATCTGACCGCGATCAACGGTGTGGGGCCGGCTGCCGCGAAGAAACTGGTCGAAGCTGGCATCACCACCTTCGCTCAGCTCGCCGCTGTCGACGCCGACGCGTTCGACGCCGTCAAAGTGAAACCCGAATGGGTTGAACAGGCCAAAGAACTGGCCAAGTAAGACACGTTAAGGAGAGAACACCATGGCACACAAGAAAGCAGGCGGTTCGTCCCGTAACGGTCGCGACTCCGCAGGTCGCCGTCTCGGCGTCAAACTCTACGGCGGCCAAGAGGCCATTGCCGGTAACATCATCGTGCGTCAGCGCGGCACCAAGTTCTGGCCGGGCGAAGGCGTGGGACTGGGCAAGGATCACACCATCTTTGCGACCACCGACGGCAAGGTTTCCTTCCGTAAGGGCCTGAAAAAACGTACCTTTATCGACGTGCTTCCGGTGGCGGAGGCCGCTGAGTAAGCCGACCTCGATCAGGTTTGAACATCAGGGGGATCGGCGCAGGCCGGTCCCCTTTTGCTTTGTGCGCGATCGGGGCACCCGTCAGGAAAGGCTTGATCGGAAACGTAAAATTTGGCCAAATATGCCGTCGTTGCGCCGCAGCTTTCATCTGTGGTTAACACGACTGTCGTAAACCGTGGTTCGTCTGCGCATCTCATGCGCGGCTCACCGATACGGCAGGCCCGATGTCCGATGCCCTATGAGAAGGCGCGGACGCCGCCTTTGGGAGAGAGGTGTGTGGCAGGAGATTTGGAGGAAGAGAGATGAGAATGGATTTGGTTGACGACAGGCTGGACCATGGCGCACAGGCCGTGATCGAAACGGAGCGCTTCGTGCTGCGCCCGCCGCGCCGCTCGGACGCCGGTTTGCTCAACATGTATGTCAGCGACGAACGCGTCGCGCGCAACTCGCGCTCCCTGCCGCACCCGATGCCACCGGGCGCGACAGAGGCTTTCGTCGCCCGCTCGCTGAAGCCTGAGACCGAGGAAAAGGTCTGGATTCTCGACGGTTCCGCCCACGAACTGTCCGAGGTGCTGGGCGTGATCTCTCTGAAGCCGCTTGATCGCGATCAATGCGAAGTGGCCTTCTGGGTCGCGCCGGCGTTCTGGGGCACCGGGTTGGCCCGCACCGCCCTTGCGGCCATGGTCGACGCCAATCCCATGAAGGCGAAAACCATGTTTGCGGAGATTTTTCAGGACAACCAGGCCTCTGCCCGTGTGGTGACCGCTTGCGGTTTCGAATATCTCGGCGATGCGGAGACCTATTCCGTTGCCCGCGGGTCTCACGTCCCAACCTGGACCTACCTGCGCAAACTTTAACGGCCCCTAATTGGGGTCGCCACCAAGGAAGACCCCGATGACCGATACGATCCTCACAACCGACCGCCTGATCCTGCGCCCGTTCCGGGCGTCGGATGCACCCGATGTCGTGCGGGTGCTCAATGACATAGAGGTCAGCAAGTGGCTGACCCGCGTTCCTTATCCGTATTCTGTTCACGATGCGAACTGGTTCACCCGAAGGGTGGCCGCAAAAGCCTTTGTCTTCGGGATCGAATTTCAGGGTCGGATCGTCGGCACCATCGGCTGTGAGGGTGAGTTCGGCTATTGGCTCGGGCGAGACTATTGGGGGCAGGGGATCATGCCCGAGGCGGCGGAGGCGGTGCTGAGCGCGTGGTTCGCCACGACTGGCAAGGACCGGATCGAGGCGGGCTATTTCGCGGAGAATGCCCGCTCTTCCAAGGTCTTGCGTGCCATGGGCTTTGTCGAGACGGGCACATCGCGCAACTTCAGCCTTGCGCGCGGGTATGACGTCGACCGGATCGACATGATCCTGACCCGCAAGGCGTTTGCGGCGCGAAACAAGAATTGAGTTTAACGACCGGGCAAGATACATCTGCCCGAAAGCCTCGGGCCTGAACACATCGGGCGGGGCAGCAAAGGACAAGACTTATGAAATTCCTCGATCTTGCCAAGGTTTACATCCGTTCCGGTTCCGGCGGGAATGGATGTGTGTCCTTCCGGCGTGAGAAATTCATCGAATTCGGCGGGCCGAACGGTGGCGACGGCGGCAAGGGCGGCTCGGTGATCATCGAGGTGGTCGACGGGCTGAACACGCTGATCGACTTCCGCTACCAACAGCATTTCTTCGCCCAGAACGGCCAGGCCGGGATGGGCAATAACCGCACCGGCAAGGATGGCGACGACATCATCCTGCGCGTCCCCTCGGGCACGGAAGTGCTTGATGAGGATGAGGAAACGGTGATCGCCGATCTGACCGAGGTGGGCGAGAATTTCGTGCTTGCCAAAGGTGGCAACGGCGGCTGGGGCAACGCGCGGTTCAAGACCTCGACCAACCAGGCGCCCGCCAAGGCCAACCCCGGCCAGCCCGGCATCGACCGCACCATCTGGCTTCGGCTCAAGCTGATCGCGGACGCGGGGCTTCTGGGGCTGCCGAACGCGGGCAAATCGACCTTCCTGTCGGTGACTTCGAATGCGCGGCCGAAAATTGCGGATTACCCGTTTACGACGCTGCACCCGAACCTCGGCGTGGTCGGCATCGACGGCGCAGAATTCGTTGTGGCCGATATTCCCGGCCTGATTGAAGGCGCGTCCGAGGGACGGGGTCTGGGCGATCTCTTCCTCGGCCACGTCGAGCGTTGCGCCGTGCTGTTGCACCTGATCGACGGCACGTCGGAGGATGTGGTGTCGGATTACGAGACGATCATCACCGAAATCAACAACTACTCCCATATCCTCGGCGACAAGCCGCGGGTGACCGTGCTCAACAAGATCGACAGCCTTCTGGAAGAGGAAGTCGAGGAGAAACTGAGCGCCTTGCAAGAGGCCTCGGGCGGGCGGGTCTACACCATGTCCGGTGTCTCGAAAGAGGGCGTCGATACGGTGCTCCGCGCGCTCAAGGCGGAGATTTCGATGGACCGGCTTCGGATCAAACAGGCCGAAGAGGGCGATGAGGAAGACGAAGCGTGGCACCCCTGACCGCCTCTCTCAGCGGTGCGCAACGCATCGTGATCAAGATCGGCTCGGCGCTTCTGGTGGAGCGTGGCGAGTTGCGGACACAGTGGCTCGCAGGTCTGGCGCAGGACGTTGCCATGCTCAAATCGCAGGGCGCGGATGTCATCCTCGTGTCCTCGGGCTCCATCGCCCTTGGGCGGGGGATCCTGCATCTGGCTTCGGGCGAGTTGCCGCTGGAACAGTCGCAGGCGGCGGCCTCTGTCGGGCAAATCCGCCTTGCGCGCGCCTATCAGGAGGTGTTGGAGCCGCATGGCATCACCACGGCGCAGATCCTTCTGACCCTTGAGGACAGCGCGGATCGCCGCCGCTATCTCAACTCGCGTGCCACGCTCGATGCGCTTTTGAGCCTTGGCGCGGTGCCCATCGTGAACGAGAACGACACCGTCGCGACGGATGAAATCCGCTACGGCGACAACGACCGTCTGGCCGCCAATATTGCGGTGACCGTGGGCGCGGACCGGCTGGTGCTCTTGTCCGATGTCGACGGGCTTTATACCGCGAACCCGGCGGTCGATCCCGACGCCGTGCATCTGCCGATGGTCCGGGAGATCACCCCGGAGATCGAGGCGATGGCGGGCGATCCCGTGTCGGGCGTGTCGAAAGGCGGCATGAAGACCAAGGTGATGGCGGCCAAGACCGCGACCCATGGCGGCTGCACCATGGCGATCACCGAAGGTTCGAAAGACCGCCCGCTGAAAGCGCTGGAACATGGGGCGCGGGCGACCTGGTTCGTCGCCGCCGAAGATCCGGATCACGCCCGCAAGCGCTGGATCGGTGCGATGAAGCCCAAGGGCGAGATCTATATCGACGCAGGTGCCGTGACGGCGCTCGCCAAAGGAAAATCCCTGTTGCCCGTCGGCGTCGAGGAGGTTGTGGGCCATTTTGGCCGCGGCGAACCAGTCGTGGTGCTCGGGCCTGACGGGGCGCGCATCGGGCTCGGGCTGTCGCGCTACACTTCCGAGGAAGCAGAAGCCATCAAGGGCGCACATTCCGAAGACATACAGGCGATCCTCGGCTATCCCGGCCGGGCCGCCTTGATCCATAGAGACGATTTGGTGACATGACCGATATTGACGTGAAACAGATGATGAAAGAGCTGGGCCAGCGCGCGAAAGCGGCGGCTCGGGAATTGGCGACGGCGTCGGGCGAGGCCAAGGAGCAGGCGCTTTTGGCGGCGGCGGAAGCCCTTTGGGAGGCCCGTGCCGAGATCATCGAAGCAAATGAGAAAGACCTCGCCTTTGGCCGCGAAAAGGGCCTGACAGATGCGATGATGGACCGGCTGAAGCTCGATGAAGCCCGGATTCAGGGCATGATCGACGGCTTGAAAGCCATCGCGGCGCAGAAAGACCCCGTGGGCGATGTGATCGCCGAATGGGACCGTCCGAACGGGCTGCATATCAAGCGCGTGCGCACGCCTCTGGGGGTGATCGGCGTGATCTATGAGAGCCGCCCGAATGTGACGGCGGATGCGGGCGCGTTGTGCCTGAAGGCCGGGAATGCGGTGATCCTGCGCGGCGGCTCTGAGAGCTTTCACAGCTCCGGCGCGATCCATGCCTGCCTGAAAGCGGGGCTGCGCGCGGCGGGTCTGCCCGAAGATGCGATCCAACGCGTGCCGACCCGCGACCGGGCGGCGGTGACCGAAATGCTGCATATGACCGATTACATCGACGTCATCGTGCCGCGCGGTGGCAAGGGGCTTGTCGGTCTGGTGCAGCGCGAGGCCCGCGTGCCGGTTTTCGCGCATCTCGAAGGCATCGTGCATGTTTTCGTCGACGCCTCCGCCGATCCGGAGAAGGCGATGAAGGTTGTGCTCAACGCGAAAACCCGTCGGACGGGGATTTGCGGCGCGGCGGAATGTCTGCTGATCCATCGGGATATTGCCGACACGCTGGGTCGTGATCTGGTCGCGGCGCTGGTCGACAAAGGTGTCGAAGTACGGGGCGATGCGGCGGTGCAGGCCATGGTCGAGGCGGTGACGCCCGCCACGGAAGAAGACTGGGGCCGCGAGTATCTCGACAGCATCATCGCCGCGAAAGTCGTGGCGGATGTGGATGAGGCCATCGCGCATATTCAGCGCTATTCCTCGTCGCACACCGATTGCATCCTGACGGAAACGCCGGAGAACGTGGGAAAATTCTTCTCCCGGCTCGACAGCGCGATCCTGATGCACAACAGCTCGACGCAATTCGCCGATGGCGGCGAGTTTGGCATGGGGGCGGAGATCGGTATTGCGACGGGCAAGATGCACGCCCGCGGCCCGGTGGGGGCCGAGCAACTGACCAGCTTCAAATATCTCGTGACCTCGGACGGGGCCGTGCGCGCCTGACGGGGCTTGAGTATTTGAGCTGCAATGAAGGATGAAGGAAGGCGCGCAAGACCGGCGCGCCTTTTTCTGTTTCAGGCTGACAGTCTCAGGTTAAAAAATCTCAGGCCAGAAGCGAGATCACCCCATCGCCCGAGCTGTGGGTGATGCGGCGGCCCAGAGCGGCGGCCTGCATCGGGGCCAGAAGGAATTGCACATCGGAGGGTTTGAGCCCCTGCGGTGCCGTCACCGACCCTAGACGGGCCCAGAGATCGGGGGCGGGTTCCAGACGCTGGGCGGAGGCGCGGACCTGCCATTGGCCGTTGGTGTAGCCGATCTTGATCACACCGCCGCGGGGCAGGGCGGTCTCGAGACACATGAGCATGAGGCAGGCGAGCTTGATCTCCTCGCGCGGCAGGTCTTCCGTGGGCGTCCAGTCATAGCTCAGACGCGTCGTCGAGACCGCTTTGAGGATGCCTGCGATTTCGGTGCGCGAGGTCATCTGACCGCTTGAGGCCATGCCGAAAGCGATGCGAAAGAATTTCACGCGGGCGTTTGCATTCTCCACGCTTTCGGAGATAAGGCTAAGCTCGGGGCCGGAACCGACGCCGGACATCGCCAGCAATTCCACACCGTTCGAGATCGCGCCCACCGGGCTGATCAGATCGTGGCAGATGCGGGAACCGATCATGGCGGCGATGTCTCGGGTCAGGTCTTGGGTCATAGGGTCTCCGGGTTTGGAAATTTGCGAAAGGCGCTTTCATGGACGATCTCAACGCGATGCTGGAACCGGGGCAGATGGTGCGCCATCCGTCTCAGTCGGATTGGGGGCTTGGCCAGGTGCAGTCCAATATCAATGGCAAGATCACGGTGATGTTCCAGCATGCCGGCAAGATCGTGATCGACAGCCGGCGGGTCGCGCTCCTCCCTGTGTTCGACTGAGGGCCTTCAGGCCCGATTGCACCCTATGGTCGCGCATGCAGGCATACCTTACAACCTTTGCGTGAATGTTCCGGCAGGGGTTGACGGCATTCTGTTGCATTGAAATCAACAAAACCTTAAAACCCGCCCACCAACAGTGAGATCCATATGAGCGCCGCCCCGTCGCAGAGTGACAAGTCGCAAGATCACAAATTGCCGTTTCAGTTGAGATTTGCCCGTGACGTTGTCGACCTGCGGGCGGCGCAGAGGCTGCGCTATAGGGTGTTCGTCGAGGAACTCGGCTCGGATGGCGAAATGGTCGATCACGCGGCCCAGCTCGAGGCGGACCGGTTCGACCCGGATTACGAGCACCTGATGCTGATTGACCCGGCGCGTTCCGAGGACCCTCTGGAGCAATGCGTGGCGGTCTACCGGCTTTTGCCCGGTGAGAAAGCGGCCGAGCTCGGGCGGTTTTATTCCGAGGGCGAATACGATCTGACACCGTTGAAAGCCTCCGGCAAGCGTTTGTTGGAACTGGGGCGTTCCTGTGTGGCGAAAGACTATCGCGGCGGCATGGCGTTGTTCGAGATGTGGGCCGGGCTGGCGAAATATGTGATCGAGGAGGGCTATGACGTTTTGTTCGGCACGGCCTCGTTCTTTGGCGCCGATGTGCGCCGCCATGCCGAGGCGCTGTCCTGGCTGCATCACAACCACCTCGCCCCCGAGGCGCTGCGGGCGCGGAGCCTGCCGGAGCATTTCCAGAGCATGGATCTGGTGCCCCTCGAAGAGATCGACCGCAAGCGTGCGATGCTGGCGATCCCGCCGCTGATCAAGGCCTATCTGCGGCTTGGCGGCACGGTCGGCGAGGGGGCGTTTGTCGACGAGGTGTTCAACACGGTCGACGTGCTTTTGATCCTCGACACGGCGATGATCTCGCCCCGCCAGCGCGCGATGTACACCAAAGGTCTTGGCGCATGAGCGCGCAGAACGGCCCGCTTTGGGAAAGCCGCATTCCTCCCTCACCGCCCAATCCGGTGACATGGGGCACATGGCGTGCGATCCGCCGGGGCGTGCCCATCGTGTTGATGATCCTGATCTGCATGGTGCTGATGCTGGCGACTCGTGCTGTCGAGGCGGTTCTGGTCGGCAAGCGCAGGCCGTGGTCCTCGGTCTTCCCGCGCTTTGTGTCGCGCAACGCCTTGCGTCTCATGGGGATGCGGCTCACCGTCAAGGGGCAACCGATGGCCCATCATGGCGCGGTGGTGGCCAACCATTCGACCTGGCTCGACATTTTCGTCCTCAATGCCGTGCAGCGGATTTTCTTCGTCTCGAAGGCGGAGGTGGCGAACTGGCCGGGGATTGGCACCATGGCCAAGGCTACGGGGACGGTGTTCATCAACCGCGATCGCA
Organism: Celeribacter ethanolicus; assembly: GCF_001550095.1. GTDB lineage: Bacteria > Pseudomonadota > Alphaproteobacteria > Rhodobacterales > Rhodobacteraceae > Celeribacter > Celeribacter ethanolicus. The sequence continues at coordinate 68,246 of NZ_LRUC01000003.1, forward strand.
AGGAGGCCGCCGAACAGAAGCGCCTGTTCGAGGAGCGGCTGCATATGGGCCATAAGCTTTTGTTTTTCCCTGAAGGCACGTCGAGCGACAGCCTCCGGGTTCTACCGTTCAAGCCAACGCTTTTCGCGGCGTTCTTTACGCCTGAGTTGCGCGACGAGGTTTGGATTCAGCCGGTCACCGCGCGTTATGTCGCGCCCGAGGGCGAAGATGTGCGGTTTTATGGCTGGTGGGGCGAAATGGAATTCGGGCCCTCGCTTGTGCAGGTTTTGAAGGCCAAGCCGCAAGGCGCGGTGGAGGTGATATTCCACGAGCCGATCGCGGTGAAGGACGTCAAGGACCGCAAGGAGATGGCTGCGCGCTGCGAAGCGGCGGTGCGCTCCGGGTTGCCGGAGATTCCGGTGGAGTATGTGGATGTGTGAACGTTCCTAGAAATCTGGCGTTGTGCCCACTAGGTCATTCTCCCATCTGCAAAACAGAACCGTATCGAGAGTTTCGAGTTTGCTCATTCGTTCCTTGGAATGTACGAACTCAATCTCCAACTTCTCCAGAGCGGAACTGAGCCCTGCGTCGAAATTAACGGCCACGATTTCGGCTCTTTCCCGAACGAAGTCTGTCGGCTCATGATCTAAATAATAGCGGAAAGTAACGTGCTGACCGGAGACTTTAAGAGCGACCATCCTCATTCCTGATGTGATCTCGCCATTGAGGCAGGCGTGCGCCCAAATGAGGGTTTTATCGTCCATGGAAAGGCGTCTTTGGCTTTGAGGGTTTGTCGCATCACAATGATTTGCATGCAAGACGGCGAATGACCATTTCGTTTCGGACAGGCCTTACGACCTTACCCCATCGCCGCGATCAACGCGCCGAGAGCCGCCACCGGATCTTCCGCGCCCCAGATCTCATCGCCCACGGCGAAAAAATCGGTCACGGGGGTCAGCTCTTTGACGATCTCAACCGTCAGCGCGCCTTCGGCCACCACCGGCACTTCGATCATCTGCGACCACCAGTCAAACAGATCGCGCGGCGCTTGCGTGCCGTCGCCCAGATCGGTCTCGCCGACGGGGCCGAAGGCGATGTAATCCGCGCCGATCTCGCCCGCGGTGAGGCCGTCATGGCGCGAAGCGCCGCAGTAACAGCCGACGATGGCGTCATCGCCCAGCACCTTGCGTACCTTGCGGATCGAGCGTGCGCCGTCGGTGAGATGCACGCCATCGAGCCCGTGGCGCTCGGCCAGAGCCACATGGCTCTCGATCACAATCGCCACATCACGCGTGTGGCACACCTCGCGGCAGGCATCCGCCGCTTTGCCCAGCACATATTCGTCCTTGGAGGCCAGTGCCAGCCGCACACAGGCCACCTCATGCGCGTCCAGGACGGCGGCGAGTTTAGGCGCGAAGTCTTCCGGCTCGAAAGCGGTCGGCGTCAGCAGGTAGATCTGCGGCAGTTCTTTTTGCGGCTCGGACATCTTGGCACCTCGGGTGGAGTTTTGCCCGCTATAGCCTAAGGCGGGGGCGGGGGGAAGCCTTGCGAGCTGGGGCAAATGTCGTTATCCCGCGCGAAACTGCAAAGGAATATCGCATGTCCGCGCCCAAAGACCCGAACCCCGCACTCATCACCCCTGCGATGATCCTCGTGCGTCCGCAAATGGGCGAGAACATCGGGGGCGCTGCGCGGGCGATGTGGAATTTCGGTCTCGACCGGATGCGGGTTGTGGCCCCCAGAGATGGCTGGCCCAATCCGAAAGCGGTGGCCATGGCCTCGGGGGCCGGGCGTCTTCTGGACGAGGCCGGGCATTTCGAGACGGTGCGCGAGGCCGTGGCTGATTGCGATTACGTGTTCGCCACCACGGCGCGAATGCGCGGGATCACCAAACCTGTCATGACGCCCGAGCGTGCCATGGAACATGCCCGTGCCTTGGTGGCTGAGGGCAAGAAGGTCGGCGTGATGTTCGGGCCGGAGCGCGCAGGGCTTGAGAACGAGGATGTGGTCGAGGCCAATGCCATCGTGACCGTGCCGGTGAACCCGGAGTTTGCTTCGCTTAATCTTGCGCAGGCGGTCTTGCTGATGTCCTACGAATGGGGGCGTCAGACCACGGAGGCGGTGCCCGAGGTCATGGAAATGGCCAAGACGGACTGGGCAGGCCACATCGAGGTGGAAAAGCTCGGCGATCATTATGAGACGGTGCTGGACGAGGCCGGGTTCTTCTTTCCGCCGGAAAAAGCCGACGGGATGAAGATGGTGCTTCGGAACCTGTGGTCGCGCATGCCGCTGACGAAATCCGACGTGCAGGTGTTCCACGGCATGATGCGGCAGATGCGGCGCTGGAAAGAGCGCGGGTAATCCCCGCGCTCAGGAATGTTGTCAGGTGCGCCCTGCGGTGCACTCAAGGCTCAGATCAGAACCAGGATTTCTTGCCGACCTCGTAGGTCTCGTAGAATTCGCTGTCCGTTTTGGTCAGGTAGATGATCCCCTCGACCAGAGAAATGACGTAAATGATCAGGGTCGGGATGGCGAGCAGGATGAAGCCGAGGATCGAGCAGAGCAGCATGATGACGCCGGCCTTGCTATAGCCGAGATAGAATTTGTGGATGCCGAGACCGCCGAGGAAGATGGCGAGCAGACCGGCGACGATCTTGTTCTTGTTGCCGATCTGGCCGCTGCTTTGGGTGATCACCGGGTAAATGCTCGTGGCGCGGCTGTCGCTTGTCTGGAAATCAACAGTGACGCCATCGCGCACCCGCTCGAACCGTTCGGCCACATCGGTGCCGGAAAAATCGTATCGCTGCCCGTCTTCGCCGCTGATCAGTCCGGTGCTCGTCTGGGCGTCAAAATTGAGAATGGTTCCACGCATGTTCTAACCTTTTTCTACTCTTCACGATCGTATTGATCATTTTCTTTGGAATGCGGGGGGACGGTAGTGATTTCCGGAGCTTGCGCAACCGTTATCTGGAGCAACATGAAAAAAGCGCGGGGGAACCCCGCGCTTTTGGATGGTGTCATATCGCTTCGAGTGCCTTTTACGGGCGCGGAGGTTGCTGCGGTTGCTGCTGCGCCGGTTTGTGGGCTTGCGGTGCGGCTTTCTGCGCCTGTGGCGCGGTTTGTGTCAGGTAGTTCAGGAAGACCCACAACAGTGTGCCGCCATCGGTCTTCACCTGAGCCCAGTCGCCCTGTTTCTTGACGATCTGGAGCTGCGTGCCGGCTTTCAGCGCAGACACCTTGCCATAGCCTGTGCCAGGGCCGGAGCGGCCGTTCAGGGTGACGCCGGGTTTGACGTAATACTGACCCTGTGCCTGTTGCTGTTGTTGTGGCTGACCTTGGGCAAAGCTCGCGACGGGGACGGCCACCATAAGTGCGCTCAAAGCCAGCGCGGCAAAGGTTTTCGGGGTGAGTTGCATGGTGAGTGTCCTTTCTGCTCAGACCGCCAGACGGTTGCCGTTCCTGATCTCAAACGATTGAGGGCGAGGCTTCCGTCGCCCCCGCAAAGAAAAAGCAGGGCGCCCCTGCTTTTCCCGAAAGTGTAAAACCGGCGCTGCGGGCTTACTGGCGGATCACCAGAGGATAGCTGCCCTCGAAGGCGGGTTTGCTCGGGTCCGGTTTCGCCTGCGGGATGACCTTGAGGCCCTGCGGTTGGGGCGCTGGGTCGAGATAGGCGGCGGATACCCAGAGCGGGGCGGCGCCATGGGCCGAGACCTTTATCCAGCCACGGGAGCTCTCGAGCGCGGTCAGCGGCGTGCCGGGGGCGAATGTCGTGACGGCGCGGTAGCCTGTGCCGGGGCCGCTGCGTGCATTGAGGGACACGCCGGGTTTGACGACGTAATCGGCCTGCACCGCCGTCTGAGACGGGGCGGTGTGGGTTTGGGCCGCAGCCATGATCGGGGTGCCGATGAGGGCGGCCCCCATCGTGACACGGAGGGCGGTGGCAAAAATGGTGCGTCGGGTTGTCATGAGACATCTCCTTTTTGTCAGGTCACGGAGGGAACGCGGCGACGGTGGGGCGGGGTTCCCGTTGCTGCCCTCGCATTTCCGTGAGGCGGCGGGGTTTCGCCCCCGGATCGGCGCTATCGCGCTTGCCCTCCGGCTTCGCTCTGCCTAGGGTCTGCGCAGGCAATGACAAGAGGCGCAATATGGCCACAAAACGCAGCATTTTCGAGGACGTCGGCACCAATGAGAAGCCGAAGGAGACGCCAAAGGGCGGGTTGATCGAAAAAGGGCGCGGTGGCGCACGCAAGGGCATCCGGGCCTGGCTCATCGTGATTTTCGCGCTGGTCATGGCGATGATCGCGGTGGGCGGGCTGACCCGTCTGACCGACAGCGGGTTGTCGATCACCGAATGGAAACCGGTGATGGGGGCCTTGCCGCCAATGACTGCGGCTGACTGGCAGGTGGCTTTTGAGAAATATCAACAAACTCCTGAATATAGGCTGCAAAACGAAGGTATGACCCTGTCGGAATTCAAACCGCTCTTCTTGTGGGAATGGGGCCATCGCAACCTTGGCCGGGTGATCGGGCTTGTCTGGTTTCTGGGCTATGTGCGTTTTGCGGTTGCGAAAAAGGTCCCGACCGGCTGGCACAAACGCCTGATCTTCATCGGCGCTTTGGGCGGTCTTCAGGGCGCGATCGGCTGGTGGATGGTGTCCTCCGGGCTGACCGGCGACCGGCTCGATGTGGCGTCCTACCGGCTGGCGATCCACCTTGGTCTGGCCTTCATTATTCTCGGTTTCATCGCCTGGTACGTGTTCCTTCTGGGCCGCACGGAGCCGGAGCTGATGCAGGCCCGGCGCGCGAAGGATGCCAAGCTGTTCGGCATGTCCACCGGCATGTTGCATTTCGCCTTTCTGCAAATCCTTCTGGGCGCGCTGGTGGCGGGTATCGACGCCGGGCGCGGCTATACCGACTGGCCGCTGATGGGCGGGCAGGTTCTGCCGCCCGATCCGTTCTATATCGAGCCCCTGTGGCGCAATTTCTTCGAGAACCCGGCGCTGGTGCAATTCCTGCACCGGATGGCGGGCTATCTCCTGTTCATCTACGGCATCGTGACCTGGCTCAAGGGCCGCAAATCCGCCAACCGGGCGACCGCGAGCGCCTTCACCCTGATGGCCGCCGTGCTGTTCTTGCAGGTGATCCTCGGCATCACCACGCTGGTGCATGGCGCGCCGCTGGCGCTTGGTCTGGCGCATCAGGTCGGCGCGGTGGCGCTGTTCGTGGCGATTTCCCGCGCCCGTTTCCTGTCGCAATATCCGCAACCGCAATCCGTCCGTTCCGTTTAATCTTGAGACATCTGTGAGGCAAACCATGAGTGCTTTCGACGACCTTCTCGCCCACGTTCGCACCACCGAAGCCCTCGGCCAGATCGCCGGGCGGCTGTCGTGGGATCAGGAAACCGTCATGCCGCGCGGCGCCGCCGAGCAACGCGGCGAGGAATTCGCCGCCATCGAGAGCGTGTTGCACGCCCGTCGGGTGGATCCGCAACTGGGCGAGTGGCTGGCACAGATCGACGAGAGCGGTCTCGATGACTTCGGCCGGGCGCTGGTGTGTCACAGCCGCCGCTCTTATGCGCGCAACACCAAAGTGCCCGCCGATCTCGCCGCCGAACTGGCGCGCGTGACCTCGGTCGCGCAGGGCATCTGGGCCGAAGCCCGCGCGCGCGACGATTTCAACCATTTCGCACCCACGTTTGAAGAGGTGGTCAAGCTGCGCCGGGAAGAGGCGGCAGCTCTCAAAGAGGGCACGGATCACGCCGATCTCTGGGACGCGCTGCATCAGGATTACGAACCGGGCTCGTCCGGCGCGGAGTTGGACGCGATGTTCGGCGCGCTGCGTCCGCGTCTCGTGGCGTTGCGCGACAAGATCATGGGGGCGGATCAGCCCAAGGGTCTGACTGGCACCTATGACGAAGACAAGCAGATGGCGCTGACCGGCATTCTCGCCGGGGCCTTCGGTTACGATTTCGACCATGGCCGGATCGACAAGGCGGTGCATCCGTTCTCCTCGGGGTCTGGCCTCGACACCCGCATCACCACGCGCACCAACCCGGAAGATCCGCTCAATTCAATCTATTCGACGATCCACGAGACCGGACATGCGTGCTACGAACAGAATATTTGCCGCGACTATCTTTTGACCCCGCTGGGGGCGGGCGTCTCCATGGGCGTGCATGAAAGTCAGTCGCGGATTTACGAAAACCAACTGGGCCGCTCGCGCGCCTTCACCGAATATCTCTTCGGTCAGATGCGGGACATGTTCGGCGAGATCGGCATCGACACGGCGGAGGCTTTCTATGCCGCGGTCAACCGCGTCACGCCGGGCTATATCCGCACTGAGGCGGATGAGGTGCAATATAACCTCCACGTCCTTCTGCGCTTCGATCTGGAGCGCGAGATCATCAACGGATCTCTTGAGATCAAGGACCTGCCGGAGGCCTGGGACAGCCGGTTCGAGGCGGATTTCGGTGTCAAGGTCGACAAGATTTCCAACGGTTGTTTGCAGGACGTGCACTGGCCGGTGGGGCTGTTCGGCTATTTCCCGACCTATTCTCTGGGCAATGTCTATGCCGGCTGTCTGCACAAGGCGCTGCGGGACGACATTCCGGATCTCGATGCGCAACTGGTGCAGGGCGATACCTCTGGTGCGACCGGTTGGCTGAAAGATCACCTGCAACAGTTCGGCGGTCTGCGCGCGCCGCGTGACACCATCGTGCATGCCTGTGGGTTCGAACCCTCGGAAGCGCCGCTTTTGGACTATCTCGAAGAGAAATTTGCCGGGATTTACGGCTTCTGATGGCGCTTTTGATGGACAAAACCGCGCTGGAAACGGTTCTGGCGCGGGATTTCGGCGATCTGGCGCGGCTTTTCGCGTTCGACGCCGTGAGTGAGGACGCCCTCACCCTGCGCCTGACGCCCGAGGCCGGGCATATCCGCTCCGGCGGCACGGTGTCCGGGCCGACCATGTTCCTTCTGGCGGATGTGGCGTTTTTCTTCGCGATCCTCTCGCAAGCGGGCGATGTGGCCATGGCGGCGACGACCAATGCCCATATCGACTTCCTGCGCAAACCTGCCGCCGATCAGCCGCTTCTGGGCGAGGCGCGGGTGCTCAAGCTCGGGCGCACCCTGTCGACCGGCAGCGTCACGATCCGCAATCCCGGCTCGGACCGGGTTCTGGCGCAGGCGCAGATGACCTTTGCCATGCCGCCCAAAGAGCACGCGATGTGAGCTTTGCAGAAGTGTCTTGAACGCCTGAGAGGAAACGGATTGTGCGGTTTGTAAAAAGTGTCCTGCCGCTGATCGTCCTCGTTGCTTGGATGATGGCGGTCTATCTTGTGACCCTCTCCACCGGCAAGGATCTGGTCAGCCTGAGCTTTCTTCTGGGCTTTCCCTTCGTGGCCGGTGGGGTGATGGTCGCCTTTCGCCCGAAAGGCGCGTTCAAAAGCTTCATGGGGGCGATGGCATGGGTCGTGATCGTGATGATTGCGAGCCTGGCCCTCTCGCGGATTTCCGGTCTGGAAGGGTTCATTTGTATCGCCATGGCCTGTGTGCCGATTCTGGGCGCAGGTCTTTTGGGAGGCGTGATCGCGGTGACCATTCAGCGGGTCAAGGCCGATCGCAAGACCACCACAGGTGTCTATCTCCTGCCGCTTCTGGCGGTTTGGGGGCTCGATCAGATTCCGACCGAGCCGCAGTTCTACACGATTTCGAACACGATCGAGATCGCGGCACCGGTGGGAGATGTGTTCGATTTCATCAAGGAGATCCGAGACATCCGCCCCGAGGAGATCGACACGCGCGCCTCGCATCTTTTGGGCGTGCCGAAGCCGACGGAGGCGCTTTGGCTGGTCGAAGAAGACGGGGTGACGCGGCATTCGTACTGGGGGCCGAAGGTGCATTTCCTGGAGCGGATCACGCGCATCGAGCCGGATCGGCGGATCGAATGGCGCTTTGAATTCCCGGAGGGCTGGGCCGCCGAGGGGATCGAGGACCCGCATGTGAAAATTGGCGGAAAATATGTCGATGTGCTGAACGGCGGTTATCTGTTGGAGCCCTTGGGGAAGGGACGGACGCGTCTCGTTCTGACGACACGCACGCGGGACAGTTCCGGGATGGGTGCCTATGCGCGGTTCTGGCATCACTTTTTTATCGAGGATTTCCATATGGTCATCCTCGATCTGGTGAAGGCGCGACTGGAAACTGCATGAGCCCTTGCAGCGTGTTCCGTAGCGCTCTTGTCAGAGCGCGTTCCGTGCGACAAACCACGGTTCGCACTGGCTGCGGATATAGGGCCAGAGCTTTGGGCAGCCACGGGCGATCTTGACGCCGACGCGGCTGTCGAGCTGATGTAGCTTGACGTCATAGGTGCGCCAGGAGCCGCCATCGTCGGAGAGATTGTGCAGCACCGGCTGGGTGCGGTCGATGGATTTCGCATAGATCGCGGTGGGCGTCTCGGCGGTTTCGAACTCTTCCCAGATGGCGCGGAACATCCTGCCCTGATCCTCGGGCAAAAGGCCGAACAACCGGTCGGCGGCGCGCTGTTCGGCGTCTTCCTGTGCTTTAAGAGCTTCGGGTGTGACTGCGCCGTGGATCGGTGTGTCGCCCGCGTCCACTTCGACAATGTCGTGCAGCAGGAGCATCTTGAGCGCCAGCGCGATGTCCACTTTGTCCTGCGCGTGATCCGCGAGCGTCAGCGCATAGAGCATGATGTGCCAAGAATGCTCGCCGGTGTTTTCCTTGCGGGAGCCATCGGCAATCGGCGTGGCACGGTAGACGGATTTGAGCCGGTCCGCCTCGCACCAGAAGGCGAAGCGTTGGGCGAGCACCGGATCGGTGGCCTCGCCCTCAAACGCCGCGCGGGTGAACTCGAACAACTCCGGCAGGATGTCTTTCGCCTTGACCGCCCGGCCACGCCGCAGATTGCCGCCAACGATGTCGCGCTCTTCCTCAAGCTGTTCCGGCGCGCCGATGCTTTGCAGCGCGGGGGCGAGATAATCGACCGCCTTGGCAAAGCGCGCGGTCGGGGTCTCCATCGCCTCGAACTCTTCCCATGTGGCGCGATACCGCGTGGCGAGATCCTCGGGCAAAAGGCCATAGATGCGATCTGCGGCGGCTTTTTCCTGCGCCACGATCTGGTCGGTGTCGTAGAGGATATGGATCGGATGATCGCCCGCGTCTACCTCGACAATATCGTGCAGGATCAGCATTTCGATCGCCCGGTCGAGATCGACGCCGGGACCGGCCATGGGGGCCATCAGAAAGGCGAGGAGACAGGCGTGCCAGCTGTGTTCGGCGGAGTTCTCGAAGCGCGAACGATCCATCAGCTGGTTGGCGCGCTCCACCGTCTTGAGCCGGTCGGCCTCCATGAGAAAGGCGTATTGGGCGTCGAGGCGGGGGGAGGCGCTGTCTTTGGGCATGGTTTTCCTAGTATTCTATGTCGTCCTCGGCACCCGGAGGCGGGGCGGAGGCTGCGAGGCCAGCCTTGGCTTCGGCAATGCGTTTTTGCAGGTAATCCCGTGCGCGCTTTTCGGCAAGGCGCACACGGGCGGCGGTCATGAAGGCCTCCTGCGTGGTGATCGAGGAGGCGCCGAGCACGCGGGAGACGTCCTGGATGAGCTGGTCATCCTGAATGATGTCGAGCGCGTCGATCGTGTCTTTCGCCAGAGCGTCGGCGAGATCCTCCATGATCCCCATGTCGGATTACCTCGTGGTCTCGGTCAGGCGGCGGCGGACATATTGGTCCACATTGCCGATCATCTCTTCCATGTGCGGGTCTTCGAAGAAATGCCCGGCACCTTCGATTTCCGTGTGCGTGATGGTGATGCCCTTTTGCTCGTGAAGCTTGTTCACCAGCGAATGCGTGTCTTTCGGCGGCGCGACGCGGTCGGCGGTGCCGTTGATGATCAGGCCCGAAGAGGGGCAGGGGGCGAGGAATGAAAAATCGTACATATTGGCGGGCGGCGCGACGGAGACGAAGCCGGTGATTTCCGGGCGACGCATCAGCAATTGCATGCCGATCCAGGCACCGAAGGAAAAGCCCGCGACCCAGCAATGTTTCGCGTTCGGGTTCATAGACTGCAGGTAATCGAGGGCCGAGGCCGCATCCGACAGCTCGCCCACGCCTTGGTCATATTCGCCCTGAGACCGGCCGACGCCACGGAAATTGAACCGCAGCACGGTGAAACCCATATTATGGAAAGCGTAATGCAGGTTGTAGACCACGCGATTGTTCATCGTGCCGCCGAATTGCGGGTGCGGATGAAGAATGATGGCGATGGGGGCGTCTTTTTGCGGTTGCGGGTGGTAGCGGCCTTCGAGCCGGCCCTCGGGGCCGGGAAAAATCACTTCGGGCATCTTGTCCCTGTCTCCTCATGTGGCGCCTGTCGGGTCGATGATCCCCGGCGCCGGTCGCGGCAGTCTGTCGGGCGCGGACGGGTCCAAGGTTTCGGGAGCCGTTTTGCGCATCTGGTCACACCGGCGCGGTTTATAGTTGACGAAATTGCTCAGGCTATTTAGAAGCGTTCTAAATTGACCGAAAGCAATGCACGCGCGGGTGGTATGGAGGTAAGGCCCCCACGCGGGCACGTCAATGTTTTTGCGACTGTTTTCGTCGCCCCGTGGCAAGGAATCGCGGGGAAGGGCGATCGGAGCGTGAAAACCGGGGCGATTGCGGTGGCAAGCACTGTGTTGAAAAGGGGAAAGACGATGAAGCTGTCGACGAAAGGGCGGTATGCCATGGTGGCGCTTGCGGATCTGGCCTTGCAGCCGGAGGGCGGGCTTTTGTCGCTTGCGGAGATTTCCAAGCGCCAGGATATTTCTCTGCCCTATCTCGAACAGCTCTTCGTGAAACTGCGCCGCGCCGAGCTTGTGACCTCTGTGCGCGGGCCGGGCGGCGGTTACAAGCTTGCGAAACCGGCGTCCGAAATCCGTGTGTCGGATATTCTGGGCGCGGTGGACGAGACCGTGTCGGCGATGCACACAGGTGCGGGCGCGTCTGGCGGGGTGTCCGGCTCGCGCGCGCAGTCGATGACCAACCGGCTCTGGGAAGGGTTGTCGGCGCATGTTTATGTCTTCCTGCATCAGACGCGGCTGTCGGATGTGGTGAAAAACGAGTTGCGGCCCTGTCCGGCGGTGCCGACATTGTTTGCCGTTGTAGATGAAGACTGACGGTCATTTTGAGTATTTGACCAGCAAAGGAAACCCGTGACCAGGACCCGCACATATCTCGATTGGAACGCCACAGCGCCGCTTTGTGGGGCGGCACGGGAGGCAATGATTGCGGCCATGGATATGGTCGGCAACCCGTCGTCTGTGCATGGCGAGGGGCGGGCTGCGAAAGGTCTGATGGAGCGCGCCCGCGCACAGGTGGCCGAGGCGTTTGGAGCGCAGGGGGCGGATATCGTCTTTACCTCGGGCGCCACGGAAGCGGCGGCCTTGGCTCTGTCAGGTAAGGAAATGCACTGCGCGGCGGTGGAGCATGAGGCGGTGTCTTCGTGGTGCGCCGCCGATCTTGCGGTGGATCGTTCGGGCCGTGTGACGGTCGCGGAGCCGGCAAAGAGCGCCTTGCAGATCGCCAATTCGGAAACCGGGATCGTCCAGACCCTGCCCGAAGGTTTGGCCGTCTGCGATGCGACGCAGGGCTTTGGGAAAATTCCGCTGGCCTTCAACTGGATGGGCTGCGATATGGCGCTGCTTTCGGCGCACAAGCTTGGCGGGCCGAAGGGCGTCGGCGCTTTGGTTCTGAAACAGGGCCTCGATGTCGAAGCCACCATCAAGGGGGGCGGTCAGGAGATGGGGCGCAGAAGCGGCACCGAGAACCTGATCGGCATTGCAGGCTTTGGCGCGGCTGCCGAACGCGCGGCCAAACAATTGGCCGAGGGCGTTTGGGAGGAGGTCGCGGAGAAGCGCGATTATCTTGAGACGCTGTTGGCGGATGGGATGCAAGCCCCCATCTTTGTGGGCAAGAATGAGTCCCGTCTGCCCAACACGATGAGCCTGATCACGCCCGGCTGGAAGGGCGAGACGCAGGTGATGCAGATGGATCTGGCGGGGTTTGCCGTATCGGCGGGCTCGGCCTGTTCTTCGGGCAAGGTCAGGGCCTCGAAGGTGCTGACCGCGATGGGATACAGCGACGAAGACGCGGCCTGTGCGCTTCGGGTGTCCATCGGGCCGGAGGTGACAAAAGAGGAATTGGAGCGGTTCGCCACAGCCTGGCTTTCCGCCTTTGGACGTTGGCGCAAACGCGCCGCATGAAACAAAAAACGGCCATAAGGCCGACAGAAGACGCACATGAAGGAGTGATCCGATGATGGATGACATTCAGGTCAAGGAAGGGGTCGAGGAGGAAACGGTTGCGGCCGTGAAATCCCTCGCCGGGAAATACAAATACGGTTGGGACACCGATATCGAGATGGAATATGCCCCGAAAGGGCTGACCGAAGACATCGTGCGCCTGATTTCGGCCAAGAACGAAGAGCCGGAATGGATGACCGAGTGGCGCCTTGAGGCCTATCGCCGCTGGATCACTCTCGAAGAGCCGGATTGGGCGATGATCGACTATCCTGAGATTGATTTTCAGGACCAGTATTACTACGCGCGCCCGAAAAGCATGTCGGAAAAGCCGAAGTCGCTCGATGAGGTCGATCCCAAGCTGTTGGAAACCTACAAGAAACTCGGCATTCCGCTGAAGGAACAGATGATCCTTGCCGGTGTCGAAGGCGCCGAAGAGGTGGCCGCCGACGGAGACAATTCAGAGCGCAAGGTGGCGGTCGATGCGGTGTTCGACTCCGTCTCTGTGGGCACGACCTTCAAGGCCGAGCTTGAGAAGGCGGGCGTGATCTTTTGCTCCATTTCGGAAGCGATCAAGAACCACCCGGAACTCGTCAAGAAATACCTCGCTTCCGTGGTGCCGATTTCGGACAATTACTATGCGACTCTGAACTCGGCCGTGTTCTCCGACGGGTCTTTTGTCTACATTCCGCCGAACACGCGCTGCCCGATGGAGCTGTCGACCTACTTCCGGATCAACGCGGAAAACACCGGCCAGTTCGAGCGCACGCTGATCATCGCCGACAAGGGCAGCTATGTGTCCTATCTCGAAGGCTGCACCGCGCCGCAGCGCGACACCGCGCAGCTTCACGCCGCTGTGGTCGAGATCATCATCGAGGAAGACGCCGAGGTGAAATACTCGACGGTGCAAAACTGGTTCCCCGGCGATGAAGAGGGCAAGGGCGGCATCTACAACTTTGTGACCAAACGCGCCGATTGCCGGGGCGACCGGGCGAAAGTGATGTGGACGCAGGTCGAGACCGGCTCCGCCGTGACGTGGAAATACCCGTCCTGCGTGCTGCGCGGCGACGACAGCCAGGGCGAATTCTACTCGATCGCCATCACCAACAACTACCAGCAGGCCGACACCGGCACGAAGATGGTGCATCTGGGCAAAAACACCCGCTCGCGCATCGTCTCCAAAGGCATCTCGGCGGGCAAGGCGCAGAACACCTATCGCGGTCAGGTGTCGATGCACCCGAAGGCGAAAAATTCGCGCAACTATACCCAGTGCGACAGCTTGCTGATCGGGTCTGAATGCGGCGCGCATACCGTGCCTTACATCGAAGTGCGCAACAACTCGTCGCGCGTGGAGCATGAGGCGACCACCTCGAAGGTGGACGACGAACAAATGTTCTACTGCCGCCAGCGGGGCATGGACGAAGAAGAGGCCGTGGCGCTGATCGTCAACGGTTTTGCCAAGGAAGTGCTTCAGGCGCTGCCGATGGAATTCGCCATGGAAGCGCAGCAATTGGTGGCGATCTCGCTTGAGGGGTCGGTGGGCTGATGATGCGTTTTGTTGGTATGAGTTTGGCGGCTCTTTTGGCCTCGGTGCAGGTGGCGCATGCCGATCCGGCAGAGGACCTTGGTTTGATGGGGGACGATTACGGTGTCTTGGCCGGTGTCATTCTCATGGAGGTCATGCCGGGCGTCGCAACATGCGGACCGGCCATGACAGATGAGGCCTGTGACGCAGTTCGGGCGCATATAGTGGACGATTTGAAAGCCAGTCCCGACCGGCTTCGCGACGTTCAGCTTCAGGCGATCGAGCAGCGGTTCGGATCGCTCGATGCAGCGCTTGAGGATTGGCGCAGCCAGCCGCAGGAGATTCAAGAGGCGGATCTGTGCAAAGTCGAAGAAATGACATGGCGCTGCCAGACGTTCATTGATGCGATGTTTTACGGGGGATTGGTGCCCTATCTTCAGGCGGCGCGTCTGGCCGCGTCCAGGGAGGTGACTCAGTTCTACACAGACGGAAGGCCTTTCGAGGATTGAACGCGATGTCGCACATGACCCCATCCGACCATGAGAACGACGCGCCGGAAATCTCTGGCATGATCGGCGGCACGCTCCGGGTGAAGCCGGGGACCAAGACCGTGATCTCCGCCATGATCAATCGCGATCTGATCCTTGCCTCTGGCGTCGAGGCGGAGCTGACCGGGATGGTGCAGAACAATGTTTATCTCAACGACGGCGTGCTAACGGGCAAAGGCTTGATTGGTGGCAAAATCCTGAAGGACGGTAAGACATGATCGTGACCACGACCCCCTCCGTCGAGGGGAAAAAGATCACCGCTTATCGCGGCATCGTCACCGGTGAGGCGATCATGGGGGCGAATATCGTCCGCGATCTCTTCGCGCAGGTGACCGACATCATCGGCGGGCGCTCGAACGCCTATGAATCGAAACTCGCCGAGGGACGCGAAACCGCTCTGAGCGAGATGGAAGACAAGGCGCGCGCGCTTGGCGCGAATGCCGTTGTGGGTGTCGATCTCGATTACGAGGTGATCGGTCAGATGCTTATGGTGTCCGCCTCCGGCACCGCCGTGACTGTGGAGTAAGCCATGCATTTCGAGCTTTTGCCCTATTTTCTGATCAAATCCTCCGGCATCGGTGTCGGTATCTTCATCGGCCTGCTGATCGGCCTCGGCGTGCGCGCCAAGGGGGGCAATCGCGAGGGGCTGATCATGAATTCGGTCGTAGTGACGGCGCTTGTCGTCGGTCTCGCGGCGCTGGTGTTTACCGCGCTGATCCGCATGGTGAGCTATTCCGGCTGATGAGCGCAGAGCACGCCCATATCGCCCCGTTCGGCCCCGCAGGGCCCGAGCTGACCTTCCCGGAGGAGGTGGGCGACTATGTCTGTGCGCAATATGACCGGGCGGAGCGGATCGTCGAATATGGCTCTGGCGGTTCTACCGCTTACGGGGCGGCGCAACCCGGCAAGGCGATCTGGTCCGTCGAAGGCTCGAAAGACTGGCACGCCGCCATGGCCGCGCATTTCGAAGCGCACCCGCCCAAGGCCGAGCTGCATCTCATCCATGCCGACATCGGCCCGACCAAAGCCTGGTCCTACCCGTCGAACAACAATGGCTGGGCGCGCTACCCGGACTACTGTTTCGGGGTGTGGCTGCGCGCGGACCTTGTGGCGCCGGATCTGGTGCTGATCGACGGGCGGTTCCGCGCGGGGTGTTTTCTTGCGACTCTGGTGTCGATTACCAAGCCCACGCGGGTACTGATCGACGATTATGTCGGGCGCGAAGACAAATACGCGGGGATCACCCAATTCGCAGAGCCGACCGGGTTCCACGGTCGCATGGTGCAATTCGATCTGGAACCGGTCGGGAGCCTGCCGTCGGCGGCGCTCTATCCGATCCTAAAGCTGTTTCAGGGAAAGGCATGACGATGCTCCGTGCCCTGACATACTCTATGCAGACGCCCGATTTTCGCCATGATCACATGGTAAACAGTCCCCTTACACAGCGTGGTAAAGGGTGTTGCGATGCATCAGCGCGAGGATTTCTACAGCCGTCTCGGACGCGTGACGCGCGCGCCGCAGGATGGGGTGCACAGGATGGGGCCCAGCCAGACGCGCAATCATGGCCGCAACCAGCACCTCAAGGAGATGCTGGCGCGGCACAAGGCGCAGGGCATGCATGGCGCACCCGCGATCGAGCCGAATCTGAAACTCACGCAGGTGCTTTCCTATCTTCTGGCCTTCGCCATGGGCGGGCTGGCGGCGGTGATCGCGCGCTGGCTGCGGTTTCAGCTTTCGGACGGTATGACGCAGGTTTCGGCGGATCTCGATCTGGCGCTCGATGTGCTCTTCGCCATCGTGATCGCCTTCATTCTGCGCGAGGCGGTGTCGCTTTCGGCGGTGAAGCGCATGGGGGCGCAGGTCGCGGGCATCCTGCTGGCCATGGTGACCATGCACAATGTGGTGCACGAGATGCCGGACGTGTTTTCGCGCCTGTTCTCGCCGCAATGGGTCGCGCATGTGACCGACACGACGGAGCCGGGCACGCTGGCCTTCCGGGGCCACAGCTATCATCTCTGAACCGCGCAGATGCTGACGCAACGTCAGGTCTCAATGTCGTAACAATTTCTGTCTCGTGCCACGTTCTTTCCCAATTTCCCGATCAATCTGGTGAGGTCCAGAACAAGAGACGGGAAGAGGGGCAGGAACATGCAACCAGCACAACAGGCACAATTCGCCGAGCGCATTCAGCGCATCCAGTCGGGGGGGCCGAACACCTTTGCGACCGTCTATACGGGGCTGCAAGATGTCGACACGCCCGCGGGCAAGAAGGTTTCCGGGGTGCAGCACAAGAGCGCGCCGGTCGAGGGACGACTGTCTGCGGCTGCGCTTTTGAGCCTCGGGCTGAAATCCGGCTTGCTCAAGCTGGTGGCCTTGGGCTCCGGCATTCTTCTGTTTTTGCATTTCGCCGGGGTCTGAGCCATTGCGCTTTTTCCGGCGATGACCTCACCGGTGCCGGTCTGACGGCGGCGCCTCATTCGAACATGACAAACGCACATGCGCCTGCCGGGGTCCCGATCCCGCGCGGGCTCTCTTCCGTGAAAGGACAATAAAATGTTGGAAATCAAAAATCTCCACGTCAAGCTTGAAGAAGAGGATAAGCAAATCCTCAAGGGTGTGAACCTCACCGTCGGCGAAGGTGAAGTCCATGCGATCATGGGGCCCAACGGCTCCGGTAAATCCACCACCTCCTATGTGCTCTCGGGTCGCGACGGCTATGTGGTGACCGAGGGCGAAGTGATCCTCGACGGTGAGAACATTCTTGAGCTGGAACCCGAAGAGCGTGCCGCTGCCGGTCTGTTCCTTGCCTTCCAATACCCGGTCGAGATCCCCGGCGTGTCCAACATGACCTTCCTGCGCACCGCCGTGAACGCGCAACGCAAGGCGCGTGGCGAAGAGGAGCTGTCGGCGACCGACTTCCTCAAAACCGTGCGCGCCAAGGCGAAAAGCCTTCAGATCGACGCTGACATGCTGAAACGCCCGGTCAACATGGGCTTCTCGGGCGGTGAGAAAAAACGCAACGAGATCCTGCAAATGGCCATGCTGGAGCCGAAGCTCTGCATCCTCGACGAAACCGACTCCGGGCTTGACGTCGATGCGATGAAACTGGTCTCCGAGGGCGTCAACGCGCTGCGTGACGGCAAGCGGTCTTTCGTGGTGATCACCCACTACCAGCGCCTTCTCGATCACATCAAACCGGACGTGGTTCACATCATGTATGACGGTCGCATCGTGAAAACCGGCGGGCCCGAGCTGGCGCTCGAGGTTGAGCATAACGGCTACGCCGATCTGCTGGCCGAGGTGGAGAAGGCCTGATGACACGTGCGGAACTGAAACAGAAGAAACTGGACGCGACGGCGGCGCGGGTCGAGGGTATGACCCTTCCCGCGGGCGCGCCCTGGGCCGAGGCCCTGCGTCAGGATGCGCTCAATCGGCTGCTGTCCATGGGGCTGCCGCAAGGGCGCGACGAATATTGGCGCTGGACCCGTCCGGACAGCCTGAACGCCGCCGAGGCGCCGAAAGCCGCTGTGTTCGTGGCGAGCGAGGCGCCGGTGTTCTCTGGGCTCGATCGGATCAAGATTGTCTTTGTCGATGGCGTTTTCGATGCCGAGGTCTCCGACGCGCTTGAAGGCGAAAACCTTGAGATCATGCGGCTTTCCGATGCGCTCTCCTCCGACATCCACTGGGTGAAGGACGCTTACGGCGTTCAGGAGAAAAAGGCGCAGGACCCGGTCGAGCGCCCGTTTGCGACGCTCAACACTGCTTTCGCCACGGACGGCATGGTCATCCGCGCCACCGGCAAGGTCGCGAAACCTGTGTCGCTTGTCTACCTGCACAAGAAAGAGACCTCCGACGCCATCCTGCACCACGTGATCCGCGTGGACGAAGGCGCCGATCTGACGGTGCTCGAAAACGGCCCGGCGGCGGCGCGGTTCAACAAGGTGATGGAAGTCGATGTGGCGGATAAAGCCGCTTTCCACCATGTGCGTGCCCAAGGCCGCGATCATGAGCGCCGCGCGGTGACCCATGTGTTTGCAACCGTCGGGCAGGAGGCTCTGTTCAAAAGCTTCACCATGACCGCCAACGGCGTTCTGACCCGCAATGAGGTGTTCATCGACATCGTCGGCGACGACTCGGTCGCGCATGTCGCGGGCGCGGCCATGGGGGACGGCGATTTCCTGCATGACGACACCGTGTTCATCACCCATGACGCCGAGCGCTGCGAAAGCCGTCAGGTGTTCAAGAAGGTGCTGCGGAACGGGGCCAAAGCCGTGTTCCAGGGCAAAATCCTTGTGAAACCCGAAGCGCAGAAGACCGACGGTTATCAGATTTCTCAGGGCCTGCTTTTGGACGACAACAGCCAGTTCCTCGCCAAGCCCGAGCTGGAGATCTACGCCGATGACGTCGCCTGTTCGCACGGCTCCACCGTGGGGGCGATCGACGATGAGGCGCTGTTCTACCTGCGCTCGCGCGGGGTTCCGGCGTCCGATGCGACCGACCTTCTGACGCTGGCGTTCTTGGCCGAAGCCATTGAGGAGATCGAGGATGCGGCCATCGCCGAAGACATCCTGCATCGTCTCGAAGGCTGGCTGAAACGCCGCCGCAAGTAAGGGGCATCCATGGGCGTCGTCACCGACATCGCGAAAAGCTACCGCGCGCCACGGGCCGTGCTCCGGCATCGGCTCGCGGGCGAAACCGAGGGCGGTGCGCTCGTGACCCTGATGCTCGCTTGCGGGCTGATCTTTGTGGCGCAATGGCCGCGGTTGTCGCGCGTGGCCTTCGAGACCGGCCAAGAGGTGCAGATGCTCATGGGCGCGACGCTCCTGAGCTGGCTCTTCATCATGCCCTTGGTGTTCTACGTCCTCTCCGGGATCGTGGGTTTTGCCCTGCGTCTCATGGGGGCCGCGGCCTCGGGGTTCGAGGTGCGTCTGGCGATGTTCTGGGGGCTTCTCTGTGCGGCCCCTCTGTGGCTCCTTTGGGGGCTGACGGCGGGGTTTGTCGGGCCGGGGGCCACGACCAATGGCGTGGGCGTTCTCGCCCTTGTCGCCTTGATTTACTTCTGGGGCGCGATGCTTGCGGAAGTCGTGAAGAAAGAGAGCTGACATGTTCGATGTCGCAAAAATCCGGGCCGATTTCCCGATCCTCGCGCGCGAGGTCAACGGCCAGCCGCTGACCTATCTCGACAATGGTGCCTCCGCGCAAAAGCCGCAGGTGGTGATCGACGCGATCACCCAGGCCTATACGTCGGAATATGCCAATGTTCACCGTGGCTTGCACTTCCTGTCCAATCTGGCGACGGACAAGTACGAGAACGTACGGCAGGTGGTGGCCAAGTTCCTGAACGCGGGCCATGAGGATGAGATCATCTTTACCTCGGGGACGACCGAGGGGATCAATCTCGTGTCCTATGGCTGGGGTGCGGAACATTTCTGCCCGGGCGATGAGATCGTGCTGTCCGTGCTCGAACACCACGCCAATATCGTGCCCTGGCACTTCCTGCGTGACCGTCAGGGCGTTGTCCTGAAATGGGTCGATTGCGCGCCGGACGGATCGCTCGATCCGCAGGCGGTGATTGACGCCATCGGGCCGAAGACGAAACTCGTCGCGATCACGCAAATGTCCAACGTCACTGGCACGCGGGTCGATGTGAAAACCATCTGCCATGCCGCGCGCGCGCGTGGCGTGGCGACGCTGGTCGATGGCTCGCAAGGCGCGGTGCATGGCCCGGTCGATGTGCAGGACATGGGCTGCGATTTCTATCCGATCACCGGGCATAAGCTTTATGGGCCAAGCGGGTCGGGTGCGATCTATATCCGCGCCGAGCGTCAGGCCGAAATGCGCCCCTTCCTCGGCGGTGGCGATATGATCGACACGGTGACGAAGGACAGCGTGAGCTACGCCAAACCGCCTTTGAAATTCGAGGCCGGCACACCCGGCATCGTTCAGACCATCGGCATGGGCGTCGCGCTCGATTACCTGATGCAGATCGGCATGGAGAACATCGCCGCCTATGAGGCCGAACTGGCCGCCTATGCGACGGCGAAGCTTCAGAACCTCAATTGGCTCAATGTGCAGGGCACGGCACACGGGAAGGGGGCGATTTTCTCCTTCACCATGGAAGGCGCGCACCCGCATGACATCTCGACCGTCCTGGACAAAAAGGGCGTCGCGGTTCGGGCCGGGAGCCATTGCGCCATGCCCTTGATGCAGCATCTGGGCGTCACCGCGACCTGCCGCGCGTCCTTGGCGATGTACAACACAACGGACGAGATCGACCGTCTGGTCGACGCGCTTGAGCTTTGCCGGGAATTCTTCGGATAAGATGATTTGCCGGGCGTGAAAACCGATTGCACGCCCGGCACGCATCGCCTATAGACAGGCGCACTGACGCGGTCAGCCCGCGCACCCATAGCTCAGCTGGATAGAGCGCTGCCCTCCGAAGGCAGAGGCCAGAGGTTCGAATCCTCTTGGGTGCGCCATTTCACATTTTTCCTTATGAAACACCTCTAAAGCCTTGAATGGTAAGGTAGTTTTTGGAGTTCGAATACCTTTCTCACGGGAATAGATAATTGGCTTCATAAAGGCCAAACTCAGGGCGATCCGCTTCCATGCAAAATTCCCCTCCTGCCAAATCCTTTGTGGGTGTTGAATGACAGAAGAACCTGCAGGAAGTGCGAAGTGGCCTGCTGGAACTTCGGGCAAGAAAAGTGCTACACCGTGCAGCCGGTGCTACATTCTGTAACGCCGGGGTCAAAAACGGCGCTGAATGGGATCTAAACGAGGAAACCGCAGAAAATGGCGAATCCAAAAAACCAGGAAAAATCAGGTTTTCCCGATGTTCGGCACGCTGCCTGCCTCTCCATTGCGCCCATGATGGACTGGACCGACCGTCATTGCCGGTATTTTCACCGGCTGATGTCGCGGGAGGCATTGCTTTATACGGAAATGGTCACGGCACCCGCTTTGGTGCGCGGGCGGGCGTTGCATTTGCTCGACTATAACCCCGAGGAACATCCGGTTGCGGTGCAGCTTGGCGGCTCCGAACCTGCGGAGCTGGCGGCGGCGACGAAGCTGTGCGTGGCGCAGGGCTATGACGAGGTGAATCTCAATGTCGGCTGCCCGTCGGACCGGGTGCAGTCCGGCTGTTTCGGGGCGGTTCTGATGAAATCGCCCGATCTCGTGGCGGATTGCGTCACGGCGATGCTGGCGGTTGCGGGCGATGTGCCCGTGACGGTCAAATGCCGCATCGGGGTGGACGATCAGGAGCCGGCGGAGGTGCTGCCGGCCTTCCTCGCCAGGATGCGCGACGCTGGCGTGACACGAATCACGGTGCATGCGCGCAAGGCCTGGCTCGAAGGGCTGTCGCCGAAGGAGAACCGCGACATTCCGCCGTTGGATTACGATCTCGTCCATGAGATGAAGCGCGCCTTCCCGGACCTGCATCTGTCGATCAACGGGGGCGTTCAAAACCTCGATGTGGTCGAGGAAGAATTGACACATATGGACGGTGTCATGGTCGGGCGGGCCGCCTATCATCAGCCTTACGACATTCTCGGAACCGCCGATCAGCGGATTTTCGGCAGAGACGCCGATCCGCTCAGCCGTCATGACGTGGCGCTTGCGATGGAGGATTATATCGGGCGGCACATCGCGGCGGGCGGCAAGCTGGCGCAGGTGACGCGCCACATGCTGGGACTGTTTGCGGGCCAACCGGGGGCGCGGCGCTGGAAGAGGGTGTTGTCCGAGGGGGCGCACAAGGACGGCGCTGGGTTCGAGTTGGTGCGCGAGGCCTTGCCGAGATGACAGGGGGAGACATGACGAAACAAGACCTGACCCGGCAAGAGGTCACGGCGGCGAACAGGGCCGCCTGGGAGGCCTCTGCGCCGCTGCACGAAACCGGACCTGAGTGGCTGGCGCTTCTGGACGCCGCAGCAAAGCCGGGGTTTTCCACCTTCGACGCCACGATGACCGAAGCGCTCGGGGCGCGCGATCTGACGGGCAAGCGCGCGGTGCAGATCGGCTGCAACAATGCCCGTGAGCTTCTGTCGCTGGCGTCTTTCGGAGCGATCCCGGCGGCAGGCATAGATCAGTCCGAGCGGTTTCTCGATCAGGGTCGTCGTCTCGCGGAGGCCGCAGGGCAGGCGCCCGCGCTGATCGCCGCCGATATCTACGACCTGCCCGAGGGGATCGGCTCCTTCGATTTCGTCTTGATCACCATAGGTGTGCTGAACTGGATGCCCGATCTGACCCGGTTCTTTGAAATCGTCGCGTCCCTGATGGCACCGGGGGCCGTTCTGATGATTTACGAAACCCATCCGGTGATGGAGATGTTCGACCCGGAGGCGGCCTCCCCGCATGAGCCAGGATTCAGCTATTTCCGCACGGAGCCGCATGTTCAGGACGACATCTTCACCTATGACGGAGAAGATCACGGTATGGGCACGACCAGCTACTGGTTCCCGCACACGCTGGGTGAAATCGTGACCGCCACCGCGCAGGCGGGATTGCAGATCGACGGCCTTGAGGAGTTCGGCCACAGCAACCGCGAGCCGGAGTATGACCTCTATCAGGGGCGCGCCGCGCAAATCCCGATGTGTTTCCTGCTGACCGCGACGCGCGGCGCCTGAGCCTTACTCCGCCGCATCTTTTCCGGGTTTGCCGCGACCCGTTTCCGGGTGCTCCGGCTCGAGCTCGATCACGCTTTCGGGCGTGGCCGTGGGCTGTTCCATCGGGCGTTGCCTCTGAACGGTTTGCGAGGCGCGTTCGGCGTCGTAGCTGTCGGGTCCGGCCCAGCTCTCCGTTCCCGTGGTCCAGACGAATTCCGGGTTCTTCGCGCGTCTGGCCTCGCGGCGCAGGCGATAATCCTCGGCGGCCGCACTCTGGATGCCCATGCGGGTCATCAGGCGCATCACCGCGTGGTGCACAAAGACCCAGAACCACACCCGTGCGGCCAGCATCGCGGGGGTAAACACCAAGGTCAGGATCGTGGCGATGCCGAGGCCGAAAACGACGGCGGTGGCGAGGTTGGTCCAGAACTGCGCCGTGGGCGAGTTGATCGTATAGCCGCCGCCCAGAAAATCGAGCGAGACCGCGAACATCATCGGCGTCAGCCCGGCCATGGTGGTGATCGTGGTCAGAAGCACGGGCCGGATGCGGTCCTCTGCGGTGCGGATGATGGCCTCGATCTTGGGCATGTAGCGGGCATATTCCTGATAGGTATCAATGAGAACGATGTTGTTGTTCACCACGATCCCCGCCAGCGCCACGACGCCGGTGCCGGTCATGATCATGCCGAAGGTCATGTCCATCACCATGAGGCCGATCAGCACGCCCGCCGTCGACATCACGACCGCCAGAAGCACCAGAACCGAGTTGTAGAAGCTGTTGAACTGCGCGAGCAGGATGATGAACATCAGCGCCAGTGCGGCGCCGAAGGCTTTGCCGAGGAAGGCCCCGGTTTCCTTCTGTTCCTCATCGTCGCCGGTCCATTCCCACGTCACACCTTGGGGCAGGGGATTGTCCGCCTCAAGCCATTGGGTCAGCGTTTCGATCCGCTCGGTCGGTGTGATCGTGACGCCATCGTCGCGGGTCATGCCGCTGTCGACGGCGGCTTTCACATCGTAATAGCGCTGCTGATCGACGCGGGAAATGGAGGCGAGTTTCGCGACCGGTTCGCGGGTGATGAAATTCGACAAGGGCACCAGACCGTCCGTGGTGCGCACTTTCAAACTGTCCAGCGTCGAGAGCACGCGGAACTCTTCGGGCAGGCGCACGCGAATCTCGATTTCCTCGTCCGAACTGTCGACCCGCATGGTGTCGAGCAGGATGCCGCGGGTCACGAGCTGGATCATCCCGCCGACCGTCGCCACATCCGCCCCGAACCGCCCGGCTTTCTCCACATCCACGTCGATCTGCCAGTCGATGCCGGGCAGGGGCCGCGTGTCTTCGATGTCGGCCAGTGCGGGCGTCTCGTCGAACTTGGCGCGCACGATTTCGGTGGCCGTCTCCAGCGTGTCGAAATCGTCGGCTTTGAGTCGAAGGTGAACGGGTTTCGCGGAGGCCGGTCCCATGGAGAGGTTCAGCGTTTCTGTATAGATGCCCGGCAGCCTTGCGAGTTTTTCTTCGAGCTGCGCCAGCACATAATCGCCGTCATATTCCGCGCTGACATGGGTGTTTTTGAAAAACAGGAACCCGTCTTCCGTGGTGGTCGGCCGGTCGTCCCAGGGGATCAGCTCGACCTGAATTTGCCCGATGGTGTCGCGCGGCGCGGAGGTGCCGCCGGTGTTGGAATTGAGCCCGCCGTCGCCGGCAAAGACGAAGGCATTGTCGACACCGGGCTGGCTCAGCACGATGTCCTCCGCCTGCCGCACCAGCGCGTCTTTCTCGGTGACGGACAGGTTGCCGCGCGCTTTGACATAGATGATCGCCTGTTCCGGTTCGGTGGCGGCGAAGAACTCGACGCCCTTGTTATGCGACCCGTAATAGGAGAACACCGAGGCAACCGCGACGATCACGGCGAGGATGGTGACGGGCGGCATGACCGGGTTGGCGGTGATGAACTGGATCACATGGCCGAAGGGCGTGCGTTTGTAGCCGGATTCGACCTTTTTCGGCGCTTTCTCGATGCGCAGCGCGCCAAGAGTGATGGAACTCAGTGAGCCGCCAAGGAAGATCAGCACCAGTGCGAGCAGGAAGCTTTCGCGCAGGAACAGGAAGAGGCCCACGCCGAGGATGGCCAGAGACAGGGCGGCGAGGACAAGGCGGAGCACGCGAGCCGTATGATCATGCAGCAGATCGGAGATCTGGCTGTAAAACCGCGCGATCCGGCCCGTGACCCCGCCCATGACCGGCAGGTAGATCAGCGCCACGATCAGCGAGGCGGAGAGCACGAAAATGATCGTGACCGGCAGCATCCCCATGAACTCGCCCGCCACCCCCGGCCAGAACAGCATCGGCAGAAAGGCACAAAGCGTGGTGGCGGTCGAAGAGACGATGGGCCAGAACATCCGCTTGGCGGCCTCGACAAAAGCGGTCATCGGGCCTTCGCCCTCGTCCATTTTGCGGTCGGCATATTCGACCACGACGATGGCCCCGTCGACCAGCATGCCGACGGCGAGGATGAGTCCAAACATCACGATGTTGGAAATCGTAATGTCCATCAGGCCCAGAAGAATGAAACACAACAGGAAGGATGTGGGGATCGCGAAGCCCACCAGCAGGGAGGAACGGATGCCAAGCGCCGCAAGCACCACGATCATCACAAGCGCAATCGCGGTCAGAACCGAACCTTCGAGCTGGCTCACCATCGACGAGACCTGCGTCGACTGGTCGTTCGACGTGCCGACCGTGATCGCCTGTTGCAGCGGTTCGGGCCAGCTTTCGTATTCGGTCTGTACCGCCTTCTTGACCAGCGCGACCGTGTCGATCACCGGGTAGCCTTTGCGCTTGACCACCTGAAGCGCGACAGTGCTCTCGCCGTTGAACCGCGCCGTGCCCGCCCGGTCCTCGAAGGTCAGGCGAATGTCCGCCAGATCGCCCAGCGTTACCACCCGGTCGCCATTGACCTTGACGGGAAGCGCCATGACATCGCGCTGATCGTTGAAGCTCGACGGGATTTTGATTGAGAACGTGCCCTGATTGGTCTCGATCTCGCCCGCCGCCACGAGCTGGTTGTTGTTGGTGACAACGCTGATCAGTTCGCCCGCTGTGACGTTGTAGCTTTCGAGCCTAAGCGGGTCGATCACCACTTCGAGCATCTCGTCGCGATGGCCGGTGAGCTGAGCCTCCAACACCGGTTCCAGCCCTTCAAGCCGGTCCTGCATCGACTTGGCGTATTGCACCAGCGTGCGTTCCGGCACCGGGCCGGTGAGATTGACGATCAGGATCGGGAATTCGGAGAAATTCACCTCCGAAATGGTGTAATTGTCCGCTCCATCCGGGAAATCCGCCTGCACCCGGCCCATGCGGTCGCGCACGTCTGCAATGATCTTGGTCTTGTCCCAGCCAAATTCGAACTCGAGCCAGATGCCCGCGTAATTCTCCGCCGCCGTGGCCGACATGGTATCGAGCCCGTCGAGATCCGACAGCTCCGTCTCCATCGGCTTGATCAAAAGTTTCTCGGCATCCTCGGCGGAAATGCCGGGGAATTGCACCGACACATAAAGCCCGGGGATTTCAATGTCCGGCTCGCCCTCTTTCGGCAGGCTGACATAGGCATAAGCCCCCGCGATCAGGGTCAGCGCCACGAAGGCGAGGATCATCCGGGCATGGCGCCCGGCCCAGTCGACGAGGCCGGTCATTGTTCGGTCTCCGTTTCGGTGTCATCCTCGAAATGCGGTTCGATCAGGACACCTTCGCGCACGAATTCCTGTCCGACGGTGATGATGTCCGCCTGTTCCGGCAGGCCCGCGACCCAGATGCCTTCGCGCGTGTCGCGCAGCACCCTGACGGGGGCGAAGACGACGCGATTGTCCGGCCCGGCAAGCCGCAGTCCGATCAGCCCGTCGTCATTGAGCGTCAGCGAGGATTGCGCCACCAGATGCGCCATTTCGCCCTCGGCCCGGATTGCCAGTTCGACGGTCTGGCCATCGCGAATGGCAAAGTCCGGGTTCGGCACCTCGACCTCGACGCGGAAGGTGCGGGTGGCGGCATCGGCGGAGCGGGCGAGATAGGTGACATGCCCGGTGACGGTATTGCCGGAAATCAGCCGCGCGCCCGCGCGCGCGCCGATTTGGATCTCGTCGACCTCGGTCTCGGGGGCGTAGCCCACAAGTTTCATCGGATCGAGCTGAATGACCGTCGCACAGGCCGCGCCTGTCGTCAGGAAGGTGCCGAGCTCCGCCGTGTCGCTTTCCAGCAGCCCCGCGAAAGGCGCCTTGATCTCGAGGTTTTCAATGTCGCGCGCGGCCTGGGCAAGCGCCGCACGGGCGCTCTCGACACCGGCCTCGGCGGAGAGAATCTGGGTCTCGGAGGCATAGCCGCCCGAGGCGAGTTTGCGGGCGTTGCCCAAAGCGACCTCGGCTTCGGCCAGCGCGGCCTGCGCCTGTGCGAGCGTAGCATCGCGTGTGCCGCGGTCGATCTGACACAGAAGCTGTCCGGCCTCGACCAGTGCGCCCTTGCGCAGCGGTTCGTTGACGACGCGCCCGGCGGTTTCGGCCGTCACCGTGACCTCGCGCGCCGCTTCCGTTTCGCCGCGCAGCACAACGGTGCTGTCGAGCGGTTCGGCCTGCGAATGCCGGACCACGACAGCGACCGCATGAGCCTCCGTGCGAGCCTTTTCGGCGGGGGGCGTGAAATCTGCCTCGACCTGCGCGGCTTCGGGGGTGCCCGTCGGGGCAGTGCCGTTCAACCGGTCGCGCTCGAAGATGAACAGGTAGAGCGCGGCGGTGACGAGAATGGCGATGGCGATGGAAACGATGCGCATGTGTCTGTTGCTGTCCTTGTGGGGCCCGCGACATGAAGGCCGTGGAGCGGTCTTTGCGGTTGATCCTTCCCGGTGTCACGGTTTCGGGAGTTAATCGGATTAACATTGTGGCCAAGATGGATAAGACTTCATCTTATCACAAGAGAAAGATACGCAAAGATGACGTGTAAAAACGTCTCAGAAGAAGAAATTTTCCGGTATCGTGCCGAACTGCACGCAGTCCGGGAGTCTATTGAGCGTTCGCGCACAGAGGTGCTCCCGCGCTCTCGCGCCTGTGATCCTAGGGGCGTTTGTGCCCGGGCCCGGTGTGTCGCGCAGGTCTTGGCATTCCGTCGCAGATCGGGGTAAGAGGGGGCAGACGTTTGAAATACCAATTCCGCAGCGCGCGGTCAGGGGGGCGAGAGTGAGCCATACCGATAGCTTTATCGACGAGGTGACCGAAGAGGTCCGCCGCGACAAGTTCTACGCTTTCCTGAAGAAATACGGCTGGATCGGAATCGTCGCCGTGCTGGCGCTGGTGGGCGGTGCGGCCTGGACGGAATATTCCAAGGCGAAAGCCCGGACGGCAGCGGAAGCCACGGGCGACGCGATTACCGCGGCCCTGGGCGCCGAGACGCCCGAGGCGCGTGCCGCCGCACTTGCCGATGTCGCGGGTGGCGAGGCGCGGGTGGCCATAGCGATGCTGCGCGCCGGTGAGCTTCATGCCGCGGGCGATGTGAAGGGCGCTCTGGCCGTTCTGGCGCCGCTGGCTGCCGACGACATGCTGGACCCGGTCTATCGCGATCTCGCGGTGCTCAAGACGGTGATGATCGGTGCCGGGGAAATCTCGCCCGAGGACCGCATCGGCCAGCTTGCGGGCATTGCCAGCCCCGGTGCGCCCTATCGGTTGCT
The DNA here is from genome assembly GCF_001550095.1 of Celeribacter ethanolicus. GTDB lineage: Bacteria > Pseudomonadota > Alphaproteobacteria > Rhodobacterales > Rhodobacteraceae > Celeribacter > Celeribacter ethanolicus. Next base: position 96,902 of record NZ_LRUC01000003.1, read on the forward strand.
CGCCGAGGAACAGCTTGCCGCGGCGCAGGCGGAAATGGGCGATACACAGGCGGCGATCGACGGCTATCGGGCGATCTCGCAGGACGTGGATGCAAGTAATGCCTTGCGTCGGCGCGCGGCACAGATGATGGTGGCGCTTGGGGCGGATCCCGCCGAGTAAGGGTCGCGACAGGCAAGGGGCGGGTGTGGGATGCGTAGGGTTAAAGCAGGGAGTGCAGGGATGATCGGTCAGACATGTAAGGCCGGGACCGGCGACGTCAGAACCGGAAAGGCCGGGATTGGCAAGGCCGGGCTGTTCATGGCGATGCTGGCGCTGACGGCCTGTGGCGCCGGGCGGGAAGAGATTCTCCAGGGCACCCGGCTCGATCCGAGGGATGGCTCCGTGCTCGCCGCCGCGAACACCGGCCCGGTGGTGAATCGCGCCGAGAAGATTTCTCTGGGAACGCCGATCACCCGTGATTCCTGGACGATGACCGGGGCAGGGCGCACGCATGCTTCTGGCCACAACGCGTTCACCTCCGGCACGCCGCATCTGATGTGGACCGCGGATATCGGTCAGGGCAAGACCCGCCGGGCGCGGTTGACCGTTGATCCGGTGGCCGAGGCCGGTGTGATTTTTGCGATGGATTCGGCGGCGCGCGTGACGGCGGTCTCCGCCAGCAGCGGTGCACCGGTCTGGTCCGTCGATCTGACACCTGCGGGCGAGAAAAGCGGCAAGGTCTTTGGCGGCGCTCTGGCGATCTCCGGCAACACGCTCTACGCCACCACCGGCTACGGCGATCTCGTGGCGCTCGATCTGTCGACCGGCGGGGAGCGCTGGCGTCAGCGGTTCGAGGCCGTGGGGGCTGCGGGCCTGTCTGTCCATGACGGGCTGGCCTATGTTGTCGCGGGCGACGGTCAGGTCTGGGCGGTGCAGACCAAAGACGGTCGGGTGAAATGGACCCTCAGCGGTCCGGAAACCATCACCTCGCGTGCCGGTGCCACCTCGCCGGCGATCGGAGACAAGTTCGCCGTGCTGCCGTTCTCTTCGGGCGATCTCTACGGTGTGTTCCGTCAGGGTGGCGTGCGCTACTGGTCGGCCTCTCTGGCCGGTCAGCGCAGAGGCGTGGTCTATGCCAACGTGTCCGACATCACCTCCGATCCGGTGATCGTCGGCGACCGCTTCTATGTCGGCAACCAGGCCGGGCGCTATGCCGCCTTCTCCATGGACATGGGCGAGCGGATCTGGACTGCGGACGAAGGCGCCTATAGCCCGGCCTCCGTGGTCGGCGGCTCCGTGTTCATCGTCACCGACCGCAACGAGCTTGTGCGTCTGTCGGCGTCGAACGGGCAACGGATCTGGGGCGTGCAACTGCCCTATTACACCACCGACAAGGTGCGCAAACGTAAGGCGGTCTTCGCCCATTACGGTCCGGTGGCCGCAGGTGGCAAGATGTGGGTGGCGTCCGACGATGCGGTGCTGCGCGGTTTCGATCCGGTCTCGGGCGCGCTGGTCGCCACCGTGGCTCTGCCAAAGGGCGCGGCGTCCGATCCGATCGTGGTGAATGGCACAATGTATCTCCTGCTTGAAGACGGCTCGCTCGCGGCGCTGCGCTGAGGCCTTGCGGAGACGTGAGCGCGGGTGATGTAACGGTATGAAACAGCTCGATCTTCCACCGGACCGCCCGATCCGGGATCGGGTCGTCGTGTTGGAAAACGCGCTGTTCCTGCCGAACCGGCGGCGTAAGGCGACCTGGCGATACTGGGGCGGCGTGCAGTCAGCCGATGGCAGCGAACACCCCTATGCCACCGGCTGGCATTATCCGCGGGACCGGGCGAATGTCATCCCCGAGGACTATCCTCTGCCCGAGGAGATCCCGACGCTTGAGGGCGATTTCCTCTATCTCGGTCATTACCCCTCGGGGTTCGGGCACTTCCTTCTCGAAGGCACGGCGCGGCTCTGGCACCTGCGGCAGAATGGCAAGGCCCATTCTGCGGCGCTGATGCTGAAACCGCGCAAGCTGGCGCCGGAGGGGGTGGAGCGACAGATTCGCAGCTTTGCGGAGTTCTGCGGGCTTGAGGTGCCGCCGATGATCTGGCCCGACGGGCCGGTGCGTCTGACGAATCTCACCGTGCCGCAACAGGGGTGCGGGGCACTCGAACTGATGCTGGGCGCGCCGGAATATCGCGACATGATCGTCGGGCATTTTGCCGCCGATGTGCCTGCCAAAGGGGCGAAGAAGATCTACATCTCCCGCAGTGCCTTCGATTCGACTCATGGCTCGCTGATCGAGGAGGACAAGCTCGAAGCGCTCCTGAAAGACGAGGGGTTCGCGATCTATCACCCGCAGGAGCACAGCTTTCGCGACCAGATCGCGCAATACAAGGCTGCGGAGGTGATCGTCGGTCTCGACGGGTCGGCGTTTCACGCGCTCGCTCTCGTGGGCTGGTCTTCGGACAAGACCGTCGCGATCATCCAGCGCCGCCCGGCGGCGGAGGCGGCGCTGCAGGCGCGCCAGCTCGAAGCCTTTGGTGTGGCCCGGGTCGGGGTTGTGGCGGGGCATGAGACGGCTTGGTCTCCGGCGGGCACGCGACGCGCGGCGCTGTCGATGTTCGGCACGCTGTCCTTCGCCGAGACCGGACGGGCCCTTTATGAGCTGGGTGCGATCTCGCGGCCCGACGTCTGGACGGACACGCCGCGTGCCGAACTCGAGGAGCGGGTGCGGGCCATCGGGGCCTGGCTGGAGCGCGACATGTACGAGGTGCGCAACTCCGCCACCCCGCTGGATGACAGGCCAGCGCGTCTGCATTCCGATCACATCACCCTGATCCCCGAGACCACACGCAGGCCGGGCTGATTGGATGCGCCGGGCATGCCGCAGAGTTTCCTCTGGACAGTCGGGTGCAAAAAGGTATACCCCGCAGGGTCAACTCCGGAGCGTTTCATGTCTTTTTCACTTGCCATCGTCGGCCGCCCGAACGTGGGAAAATCGACCCTGTTCAACCGCCTGGTTGGCCGGCGGCTGGCGCTTGTGGACGATCAGCCCGGCGTCACGCGTGATCTGCGCGAGGGTGAGGCCAAGCTGGGCGATCTGCGGTTTACCGTGATCGACACGGCGGGTCTCGAAGAGGCGACCGACGAGAGCCTTCAGGGCCGGATGCGCAAACTGACCGAGCGCGCCGTCGATATGGCCGACATTTGTCTGTTCATGATCGACGCCCGCGCGGGCGTTTTGCCCGCCGATGAGGTCTTTGCCGACATTCTGCGCAAACGCGCCAAACATGTGATTTTGGCGGCCAACAAGGCCGAGGGGCAGGCGGGCGAGTCCGGTTTGCTGGAGGCGTTTTCCCTGGGCCTCGGCGAGCCGCTTCGGCTCTCCGCCGAACATGGCGAGGGCATGCCCGATCTTTACGCCGTGCTGCAACCTTTGGCCGAAGAGTTCGATGAACGTGCGGCGGCAGAAGCGCCGGAGGTGGACGTCGAGCTGACCGAGGAAGAGCAGGAACTGGGCGAGGGCGAGGATATTGGCGGCGAGTCCCGCGAATTTACCTTCGACAAGCCGTTGCAGATCGCCGTTGTGGGCCGCCCGAACGCGGGCAAGTCGACGTTGATCAACAAGCTTCTGGGCGAAGATCGCTTGCTTACGGGTCCCGAGGCCGGGATCACCCGCGACTCGATTTCCGTGACCATGGACTGGAACGGCGTGCCGGTGCGCGTGTTCGACACGGCGGGGATGCGCAAAAAGGCCAAGGTGCAGGAAAAGCTCGAAAAGCTCTCCGTCGCCGATGGTCTGCGTGCGGTGAAATTCGCCGAGGTCGTCGTTGTGCTGCTCGATGTGTCGATCCCGTTCGAGCAACAGGATTTGCGGATTGCCGATTTGGCCGAGCGCGAGGGCCGCGCCGTGGTCGTGGCCGTCAACAAATGGGATACGGAAACCGATAAGTCCAACAAAGCCAAAGAGTTGCGCGAAGAATTTGCGCGCCTTCTGCCGCAGCTCCGGGGCGCGCAGCTTGTGACCGTTTCAGCGGTGACCGGCAAGAATTTGGACAAGTTGCAGGAGGCGATCCTGCAGGCCCACGCGATCTGGAACCGCCGTGTGTCGACGTCGCGCCTGAACAACTGGCTGGGCGCGATGACCGAGGCGCACCCGCCGCCCGCACCGGGCGGTCGCCGGATCAAGCTGCGCTACATGACGCAGGTGAAAGCGCGCCCGCCGCAATTCGTGGTGATGTGCTCGCACCCCGACGAGTTGAACGACAGTTACAAACGCTATCTGGTCAACGGGTTGCGCGAAGATTTCGACATGCCGGGGACGCCAATCCGGCTGTTCTTCCGCTCTCAGGCGGATAAGAACCCGTATAAGAACAAGACGAAATCCACGCCGTCGCGGCTGCGCAAGCACTTGGGCAAGGACCGGGCGGATGCGCCGAAGGTCAAGAAGCAGCGTCCGCCGAAGAAGTGATGCGGACGTGAGAAAAAAGCGCTAAAGCGCTTTCGCTTCGCGGAGGAGTGAACGGCGGAAAAGAAACGCGCCAGTGGCGCGTTTGAGCCGAGAACGGGCGGAGCCCATGAGACAACAGAAGGGGGGCGTTGTGCCTCCCTTCTTGCGTTTCAGAGGTCCAGTTCGACCCAGATCGGGACGTGGTCGGAGGGTTTGTCTTTGGCGCGGGTGAAGGCGTCGATCTGGCAGTCGGTCAGGAGATCGGCGGCCTGCGGCGACAGGAGGAAATGGTCGATGCGGATGCCGTCGTTCTTTTGGAACGCGCCCGCTTGGTAGTCCCAGAACGTGTAGGTGTCCGGCGCACCATTGCGGACGCGCAGCGCGTCGGTGAGGCCAAGCGCGGTGAGGCGGCGGAATTTGGTGCGGCTTTCCAGACGAAACAGCGCGTCGTCTTTCCAGATCTCGGGGCGTTTTGCGTCTTCCGGTTGGGGGATCAGGTTGTAATCGCCCGCCATCAGGAAGGGCTGCTCCTCGGCCAAAAGCGCTTCGGCGCGGGCGGTCAGGCGGTCGAACCATTTGAGTTTGTAGTCGTATTTCGAACCTGGCACGGGCGTGCCATCGGCATCGAGATCGACCGGGTTGCCATTCGGCAGATAGAGCCCGCAGATGCGGATCGCCTGCCTCTCGCCCACGACCGTCGCCTCGATGTAGCGCGCTTCTTCGTCGTCGTCGCCATCGCGCCCCGCACCTTCGCCGCCGGGCAGGCCGCGCGTCACATCCTCAAGCGGCAGTTTCGAGAGCAAAGCCACGCCGTTGAAGGATTTTTGTCCATGGGTTTCAACGTTATAGCCCAAGTCCTCGAAGATCTCGCGGGGGAAATTTTCGTCGACGGATTTGATCTCTTGCAAGATCGCCACATCCGGTTCGGCCTCTTTCAGCCAATCCGTGAGCGCCTCTGCGCGCGCCTTGATGCCGTTGATGTTGAAGCTGGCGATTTTCATGGCTTCTCCCTCTTTTGCCCCTTTGTAGGGGGCTTAGCCTTGGTCGGCAATGGCCCGTCCGGCCGCCGCCGCCGAGGCCCAGGCCCATTGGAAATTATAGCCGCCGAGCCAGCCGGTCACATCCACCACCTCGCCGATGAAATAGAGGCCGGGGACGGATTTGGTTTCCATGGTTTTCGACGAGAGCGCATCGGTGTCGACCCCGCCCAATGTGACTTCGGCGGTGCGGTAGCCCTCCGATCCGGTGGGTTTGAGGGTGAGGCCGTGGAGTTGGTCCGCGACGGCGTGCAGGGCCTTGTCGGATTGGTCGGCAAGATTGCCGCTGAGCGCGAATTTCTCTGCCAACGCCTGCGCAAGTTTCGCGGGGAGTAGCGTCGCAAGGGCGGTTTGAAGCTGGCGGCGACCGTTTTCGGCGCGCGCGGCTTTCAGAGCCTCAAACGCGTTTTGCCCCGGCAAGAGATCGACGGTGATCGCATCGCCTTCGCGCCAGTAATTCGAGATTTGCAGGATCGACGGGCCGGACAGCCCGCGATGGGTGAACAAAAGCGCCTCATCGAACGAGGTCCCCTGCGCCGAGACCCGCGCCTCCACCGCCGTTCCGGCGAGCGGCGCGATCCAGTCGAGTTCGTGCGGCGCGAAGGTCAGGGGCACGAGGCCCGGGCGGGTGTCTGTCACGGGAAGGCCGAATTGGCTGGCGATCTGATAGCCAAGCCCGGTCGCGCCCATTTTCGGGATCGACTTGCCGCCGGTGGCCACGACGAGATGGCGACAGGTGACAGGACGCCCCGAGAGGATCAGGCGGAACGCTGTGCCGTCATGGGCGATCTCATCGACGGAGGTCTCCAGACGGATGTCGGCGGCGCGGGCCTCCGAGAGCAGCATGTCGACAATCGCCGCCGATTTGCCATCGCAAAACAGCTGGCCAAGGCCTTTTTCGGGGTTTTTCTCATGCCATGTGATGCCGTGGCGGGCCAGAAGGTCGATGAAATCCCATTGCGTGTAGCGCGCCAGAGCGGACTTGGCGAAATGTGGATTGCCGGAGAGGTAGTTTCCCGCTTCGGCGTAGAGATTGGTGAAATTGCAGCGCCCGCCGCCGGAGATGCGCACCTTTTCCGCCGGACGTTTGGCATGGTCGACCACAAGCACGGAACCACCTCGCGCGGCTGCAAAACCCGCACAGAACAGGCCTGCGGCACCTGCGCCCAGTATGATCGTGTCGACATGCTCCATGGGCCGGTTTGATCAGGCCGGACGGAGTATTGCAAGTCAGATTGCAGACAGAACAAAGGCCTCGCATATGCGAGGCCTTTTCTCAAAGCGCAGACTGGGTTCAGTCGATCGGGTTGCGATCTCTGACCTTCGCCGTGGCCGCAGGCGTCGTCGTATCCGTGGTGTAGAGCACGGTAAGAACGTCATTCAGAGCCGGTGTGGTGAAATTCACCCGAACATCGGTGTTGACGCCGGCTTTGACCGGAGCGGAGCCGAGCACTTTTCCGTCGGTGCCGGATTTGTTGTCGTAGGCGTAGATCACGCCATCGGTTTCAGCACGCACGAGTTCAAGCGTCACGCCGGAATTGGTGTTTTGGGCCTCACCCGGCTTGATGTAGTTCGATCCCGCGAAGGCAGCGGAACCGGCAACGGCGATCAGGGAGGCGGCAACAATGGTTTTCATGGAATGTGTACTCATGATTTTGGTCCTTTGGAAGTCAGACCGGGCATATCCCGGGTCCATTATATGTCCTGTCTCATATGGGGTACTCCGGGGCGGAGGTAAGAGTCTGAATGATCACAAGATTGCGCGTGAAAAGTGACAATTTCGTGTGTGAATCCCTGTGGCAACGCCTGTGCGAGAACGCGCAGAAAGGAGGGGTCTTCATGTGCGATGTGCATCAGGTCTCAGGCCTGGCCATCCCTGAAGCCGCGAAAAGCCCCCTTGTGGGGCTTTTCTATCGGTTCTATCGGTCATGCGGGTTTCATCTGTCGTGGATGGGAGCTTACATCTTGTCGAGATTGCGCAGGGTGGTGGTCGCGACCGGCGCGCCTTCTTCGCTCAAGACCACGAGCGCTTTCTGGGCCACGTTCGGGGTGAGCTCCACTTTCACGTTTGTGTTGGCGCCGGCATGAACCTCGGCGGTCCCCAGCAGAGCGCCTTGGGTGCCGTTCGAATAGTCGTAGATCGACACGGTCCCCGCCTCGGAGGCCCGCACCAGCTCGAGGTTGATCACGGAGTTCAGGCTCTGGATTTCGCCCGGGACGATGTAGTTGTAATCCATATTGGCCGCGAAGGCGGTGCCGGAGGTGGCGACGGCGAGAAGAGCGGCAGCGGTCAGGGTTTTTACGGAATTGAAGGTCATTTTCTTATCCTTTCCAGGAAGGCGTTTGAGAATGGCGGAACGGGAAGAACTTCGGGTCCGTCTGTGTGATCAACAGGTGGAGGTCGCCACGCGGGTTTGTAAGGGGTTGATATGTCACAAAAATGCGCCTCGACCGTGACTTTGCGTGTGCGATTTCGTGATCGGAGCGGCGCGGTGACCTGGGAAAGCCAAAGAAAAAAGGAGATCCGAAGACCTCCCCGATCACGAATGGCGACATTCCGCCCGGTTTTACATCGAAAACGACACGCCGCAGCCGCAGGACGCGGTGGCATTGGGGTTGTCGATCACGAACCGCGCGCCGATCAATTCCTCGGTGAAGTCGATGGTGGCGTTTTCCAGAAAGGGCAGGGAGACCGGGTCGATCACCACCACGCCACCGTCGCCCTTCAGGACCACGTCGTCCTCGGCGGGCTCGTCGAGCGTGATGTCATACTGAAATCCGGAACAGCCGCCTCCCTCGATGGCCACGCGCAGAGCCTTGCTCTCGCCGGTCATTTCGTTGATTTCGGCCAGCCGGGCATACGCGCGGTCTGTCACTTTCGGCGGCAAGGTGAGGGGCATGCTGTCATTCCCGGGTGTTCAGGCTGAAAAAACAGCCGGTTATTGCGATTTTCCCGCGTCATCTGTTTGTCGCGGAGTGCTGGGCACAATATAGTCCTCACAAGGAACAGCGACAAGACAGCCATGAGGACGGAGGCGATGGCTTCCGGGAAGAGCAGATGTTGAAACCCTATGCGACCCAGCCTTTTGAAACGCGTGGACGGCTTTACCCCGAAGAGCTTTCGACCTTTCGCTCGCCGTTTCAGCGTGACCGCGACCGGATCATCCATTCCTCGGCCTTTCGGCGCCTCAAACACAAGACGCAGGTTTTTGTCGAACATGAGGGCGATTATTACCGCACGCGGCTAACCCATTCCATCGAGGTGGCGCAGGTGGCGCGCACGCTTGCGGGGGCTTTGGGGCTGAACGAAGGTCTGGCCGAAGCCGTGGCGCTCGCGCATGATCTGGGGCATTCGCCCTTTGGCCATACTGGGGAGGATGCGCTTGAACTTCTGATGGCACCTTACGGGGGCTTCGATCACAACGCTCAGGCGCTTCGGATCGTGACCAAGCTGGAACGCCATTATGCGACCTTCGACGGGCTGAACCTGACCTGGGAAAGCCTTGAGGGCATCGCCAAGCACAACGGGCCGATCATCGGCCCCAATGCCGACAAGAAAAAACACCCGGACGACGCGCCCTTGCCCTATGCGCTCAAGGAGGTGAACGACCAGTTCGATCTGGAGCTGCACACCTTTGCCAGTGCCGAGGCGCAGGTGGCGGCGATTGCCGACGATGTGGCCTACAACCACCACGACCTGCATGACGGTCTGCGCGCGGGGCTTTTTACCGCCGAAGACCTGATGGAATTGCCATTGACGGGGCCGGCCTATGAGGAGGTCGACCGGCTCTATCCGGGGCTGGAGCGCAACCGGCGCGACCATGAGGCGTTGCGGCGGATTTTCGGCTATATGGTCGAGGATGTGATCGCGATTGCCACCAATCGGCTGGAAAGCGCCAAGCCGGAATGTGCGCAGGACATCCGCGATATGGATCGGACGATCATTCGGTTTTCGAAGCCGTTCTTCCAAAACCTCAAGGCGATTAAATCCTTTTTGTTCAAACGGATGTATCGCGCACCTTCGGTGGTGAAAGAGCGCAAGCGGGTGACGGAAATGGTCAATACGCTGTTCCCGCTGTTCATGGAACACCCGGAGCTTTTGCCCCCGGAATGGCGCCATGAGGTTGATGATGTTCAGAGCGACACGGAACTTGCGCGCCTTGTTTTGGATTATGTTGCCGGGATGACGGACCGGTTTGCCATTCAGGAATATGAGCGGCTCTGCACCTGATCTGAGTATTTACGGCACAAAGGAAACAGCGGCATGGCGGCGGGAACAGGAACGGGACTGGGCGCGGTGGAGGCCTTTGCGCTTGTGGGCGTTTTGGGCGTCGGGGCGCAGTGGCTTGCGTGGCGGCTGAAGCTGCCCGCGATTGTTCTGATGCTGGCCGCTGGGTTGGTGGTCGGGCCGGTGCTGGGCGTGTTCGATCCGGCGCGCGATCTAGGCACGCTGGTGCAGCCTTTGATCTCTCTTGCCGTGGCAGTGATCCTGTTCGAAGGCGGGTTGACGCTCGATCTGCACAAGCTGGGTGACGCGAAGAAGGGCGTGATGCGGCTGGTGGTGATTGGCGCGCCTTTGGGCTGGTTCCTGTCCTCGGCGGCGCTGCATTGGGGGGCGGGGCTCGGATGGGAGGCCTCTGCGGTGTTCGGCGGCATTATGGTGGTGACCGGGCCGACCGTCATTGCGCCTTTGCTGCGGCAGGCGAAATTGCAGAAACGCCCGGCGAACCTGTTGCAATGGGAGGCCATCGTCAACGATCCGGTGGGAGCACTGGCCGCCGTGCTGGCCTTCGAATTCGTGCTGGTGGGGCGCGAGGCGGAAAGTCTGCCTGCCGCACTGACCCAGTTGGGCGTGGGGATTGCCATCGCCATGGCCGTTGGCATCGCGGCAGGGGCGGCGATTTCTTACGCGTTTCGGCGGGCGTTTGTGCCGGAATATATGAAGGTTCCGGTGCTGTTTGCTACTCTTCTGGCGACCTTTGCCTTTCCCAATATGATGCTGCACGAAAGCGGGCTTTTGGCCGTGACGGTGATGGGGCTGATCATCGCCAATGCCGATCTGCCGTCCTTCGAAGAGCTGCGCCGGTTCAAGGAACATGCGACGATCCTTTTGGTCTCGGGTGTGTTCATCCTTCTGGCCTCCTCGATGGATTTCGCCTCTCTCGGGCAACTCACATGGCGCGCGGGGCTGTTCGTGGCGCTGGTGATCCTTGTGGCGCGGCCTCTGACCGTGCTGATCTCGCTCATCGGCACCGGTCTGCCGCGCAACGAAAAGCTGTTGATCGCGCTCACCGGTCCGCGCGGCGTGGTGCTGGTCGCGGTGGCGGGGCTGTTCGGCGAACGTCTGGCGCAGGCGGGCGTCGGCGACGGGTCCGTGATCGGCCCTCTGGCCTTCGTTCTGGTTCTGGCGACCGTGGTGCTCCATGGGTTTACGCTGGCCCCTGTGGCACGCGCTCTGGGGCTCGCGTCCAAGGGGCGTCCGGGGGTGCTTTTGCTTGGCGGCTCGCGCTTTACCACCGCTTTGGGCGAGCTTTTGAGGCGTGAGGAGGTGCCGGTTTTGGTCGCCGATCCGAACCACGCGCGCCTGCTGCGCCCGCGCACGGCGGGGCTGCCGGTGTTTTATGGCGACATCCTTGGCGAGGCGGCGGAGGACAGTCTGGAGATCCTGTCGTTCGAGACGCTGATCGCGGCCACCGAGAACGACGCCTACAATACTCTGGTCGCCACGGATTTCGGGTCGGAATTCGGTCGCGATCAGGTTTGGCAGATCGCCCGCGAAAAGGGCGAAAGGGCGCGCCATTCGTTGCCTTCGCAGCTTGGCGGGCGGCCTTTCGGGGCGGGTAAGACCTTTGGCGAACTCGAGGAGCTGATGAAACAGGGCTGGCGCATCACCGCGACGCCGCTGACCGAGGATTACGGCTTCGATCAGTGGAAGGAGGACCGCCCGCATGCGCTTTTGCTCGGGCGGCTGGTCTCGGGCGGGGTGTTCAAGCGGTTCTTACAGGAAGATGCCGAATTGTTGTTCCCGCGCCGGGCCGAGGCGGCCATCGAGGCTCTGCCGGAAGATCAGCGTGAGACGGCGCGCGAGGCCTTGAAACGGCGGCGCACCGATCTGCGTCTCAATGCAGCGCGCGGACGGATGGGGGCGGGGGTGAAACTCGTGGCGCTTGTGCCACCTGAAAGCGAGCGCAAACGCGTGGACGGGCTGGCCGAGGGGCAGGCGGACGGCGTGGCGGAGGGTCAAGCCCGTTGACCTTGGCCACATGCGTGGTAAACCCGCGCCAAGCTATACATTAGAGAGACGTCATGAACCTGTTCGCCGATATCCGTGTCCTTGTGATCGACAGCCTTGCGGCGCTGACCGCCGAGGGCGCACTGCCCGAGGGGCTCGATTTTGCCAATGTCGCCGTGGAGCCGCCGCGCGATCCGCTGCATGGCGATATGGCGACCAATGCCGCGATGGTTCTGGCGAAACCGGCCAAGGCGAAGCCGCGCGATATTGCCGACAAGCTGGCCGAGAAACTCGCCGCCGATCCGCGTGTCGAGAGCGTCGATGTGGCGGGGCCGGGGTTCATCAACCTGCGTCTGGCGCAAGGTGTCTGGACCGGGCTCGTGGAGGGCGTTCTGACGGCTGAGGGCTATGGCCGCTCGAGCATGGGCGCGGGCAAGAAGATCAACGTCGAATATGTCTCCGCCAACCCCACGGGGCCGATGCATGTTGGGCATACCCGTGGTGCGGTGTTCGGCGATGCTCTGGCGTCCCTGCTGGATTTCTCGGGGTATGATGTGACGCGGGAATATTACATCAACGACGGCGGGGCTCAGGTCGATGTACTGGCGCGGTCCGCATTCGAGCGCTATCGCGAGGCCAACGGGCTGAACCCGGAGATCGCCGAGGGCATGTATCCGGGCGATTACCTCAAGCCGGTGGGCGAGGCGATGAAGGCGACATATGGTGAGCGCCTTCTCAACACGCCGGAAGAGCAATGGATCGACGAGGTGCGCGAATTCGCCACCGGCGAGATGATGAAAATGATCCGTGCCGATCTCGCCTCTCTCGGTGTCGAGATGGACAATTTCTTCTCGGAGAAATCGCTCTACGGCACGGGGCTGATCGAGGCCGCACTCAAGGAACTCGATGACAAGGGGTTGATCTACGAGGGCGTTTTGGAGCCGCCGAAAGGTAAGACGCCGGAAGATTGGGAGCCGCGCGAGCAGACGCTGTTCAAATCCACCGAACATGGGGACGATGTCGACCGCCCGGTGAAGAAATCCGACGGCTCCTGGACCTATTTCGCTCCCGACATCGCCTATCATTACGACAAGGTGAAGCGCGGCTATGACGGCATCATCGACGTCTTTGGCGCCGACCATGGCGGCTATGTCAAACGGATGAAAGCCGCCGTCTCGGCGCTGTCCGACGGCAAGGTCGAGTGCGATATCAAGCTCATCCAGCTTGTGAAACTCTTCAAGAACGGTGAGCCGTTCAAGATGTCGAAACGTGCGGGCACCTTTGTGACGCTGCGTGATGTGGTCGAGCAGGCGGGCAAGGATGTGACCCGCTTCATCATGCTGACGCGCAAGAACGACGCGCCCTTGGATTTCGATTTCGACAAGGTTCTGGAGCAATCGAAAGACAACCCGGTGTTCTACGTGCAATATGCCCACGCCCGGGTCCGTTCGGTGCTGCGCAAGGCAGCCGAACAGGGCGTGACCCTGACCGATACGCCGAAGTTCGACGACCCGGCGGAGATCGCGGTTGCGCGCAAGATCGCCGACTTCCCGCGTCAGGTGGAAATTGCCGCCAAGGGCCACGAGCCGCACCGGATCGCCTTCTATCTCTATGAGCTGGCGTCGGATTTCCACGCGCTGTGGAACAAGGGCAACGAGAACGAGGCGCTGCGCTTCCTGCATGACGATGCGGAGCTGTCGGCGGCGAAAATCGCCCTGCCGCGCGCCGTGGCCGTTGTGATTTCCGCAGGTCTTGGTATCCTTGGTGTCACTCCGGCGGAAGAAATGCGTTAAGCCGCAAGGCTTTGGGCGAACAAGGGTCGGAAACCCCGAGAGGAGCCGCGGGCAAACGAGGGCATAAGACCCTCATGCGGCCTCTCAAGAGCAGATGACAGCCCGCAGAAAACAAAGCGGGAAACGAGCGAGGCGAAGAGAATGCAGGACGTGTCGAACGGCCCCCGTATGGGCTATGGATCGCCGCAGGCGGACGGTTATTCTTCCTATGACAATCACTGGCAGCGGGCTGAGCCGCAGGTGACGCGCGGGACGCATAATCCGGGTTGCGGTCATCCCGAGATGCGTCAGAGGCCGGATGCGGACCGGCTTTTTGCCGATGGACATGTGCATTTTGAGCAACAGTCGCCGCGCCATACCGCGACCGGTTTTCAGGACCCGCGTGCCTCATATGAGGCCGGTCCGGCCTATGTCTACGACACCACGGACATGCTGTCGGAAGAGGGGGCGGAGCGCCCGCATCTCGGGCCGGCGCAGTGGGGCGGCGCGATCGTCTCTCTGGCGCTAATTCTCGGACTCGGCATCTGGGGCTATAAGCTGATGGTGCGCGATGTGACCGGCGTGCCGGTGATCCGCGCCATGGAAGGGGCCGCGCGCATCCTGCCGGACGATCCGGGCGGGCAACTGGCGATGCACCAAGGGCTTGCGGTCAATTCCGTGACCGCCGACGGCTCCGCCGCGCCGCCCGCAGACCGTTACGTTCTTGCGCCCGCTGCGGCAGACCTGTCGGAGGAAGATCAGCCGATGGCGGACATCCGACCGGTGCTGAGTTCCTATGAACCGTCGACCGCCGATTATGCGGTTCAACCGGCCTCCGCGCCTCTGGAAGAGATGGCTGTGGAGCAGGATCCGCAGGAACTCGAGGGCGTCGAAACGGCGGTCGCCGCCGAGCCGGAGCTGCTTGCAGAGGCATCTGTCGCCAACGCTAGGCCCGTGCCGTTACCGAAACCGCGCCCGGTGCGTCTGGCCTCTCTGGCCGCGGAGCAGGGGGGCGCGAGCCTCGATGGCGTGGCCGGTGACATTCTGGCGGCTCTTGGCGCTGCCGAAAGCGTCGAAATGGCCCGCGAAATGGCCCCGGAGGATGTGCCTGAGGGCAGCCGTCTGGTGCAATTCGGCGCCTATCAATCGGCCGAGGTGGCGCGGTCCGAGTGGGAACGTCTGACAGGGCGGTTCACCGATCTCATGGACGGCAAGACCCGGGTGATCGAACGTGCCGAAAGCGGTGGCAAGACCTTCTATCGCCTGCGCGCCTACGGGTTTGCCGATGCCTCGGACTCCAATAGGTTCTGTGCGGCGATGACCTCGATGAACGCGGCCTGCACGCCGACGGTTCAGCGCTGAGCGCCGGAGAACCCATGGGGCAGGGCGCATTTATCCTTGGTTGTGAGGGGCTTGCCCTCACATCTTCGGAGGTTGAATTCTTTAGGTCCTCTAACCCTTGGGGATTTATTCTTTTTGCCAGAAATATTTCCGATCCGGTGCAGCTTCGCGCACTTACCGGCGCGTTGCGCGAGGCGGTGGGGCGGGACGCGCCCATTCTGATTGATCAGGAAGGTGGCCGGGTGCAACGGATGCGCGCGCCGCATTGGCGGGAGTTTCTCCCGCCTATGGATCAGGTGGAACAGGCTGTCTTGAAAGGGGGCGCCCCCGAACGCGCCCTGTGGCTGCGCGGGCGGCTTCTGGCGGAGGATCTGCACAGTGTCGGCCTCGACGTGAACTGTGTTCCCGGCCTCGATGTGGCACGCCCCGACACCCATCCTTTCCTGCGCAACCGCTGTCTTTCAGAGGACCCCGACACGGTCGCCCGCATGGGCCGCGCTTTGGTGGACGGCATGGCGGCGGGCGGGGTGGCGCCGGTGATGAAACATCTGCCGGGCCATGGCCGCGGCACGGTGGACAGCCATAAGGGCCTGCCGCGCGTGACCGCCACGCGGGCGGAATTGCAAACGGATTTCGCGCCCTTCAAGGCGCTGAACGATTTGAGCATGGGTATGTCGGCGCATATCATCCTGGATGCGGTGGACCCCGAACGACCGGCGACGCAAAGCCCGGACGCGATCCGGGTGATCCGCGAGGAGATCGGTTTTCAGGGCCTGTTGATGACGGACGACATCTCCATGGGGGCGCTCGAAGGTACGGTGCGGGACCGTGGTGAAGTTGCCTTGAAGGCGGGTTGCGATCTCGTGCTGCATTGCAACGGCAATCTGGCGGAGATGGAGCAGATCGCGGCGCTCGGCACGATGAGCGCGCAGGCACAGGCCCGTGCAGACCGGGCGGCGGACACGCGCCCGGCCCATGTGCCCATTGACACGGACGCGCTGGCGGACGAGTTTTTAGCCTCGTACTTCTGAAGAGGGCCCGATGGCCGATCCCGATCAGTTCGACATCAACGACATCCTGACGGTCGAGGAACGCCTCGCCGCCGAGGCTTTGATCGTGGATGTCGACGGGTTCGAGGGGCCGCTTGATCTTTTGCTGCAATTGTCGCGCACGCAGAAGGTCGATTTGATGAAAATCTCGATCCTGCATCTGGCGCAGCAATATCTGCTCTTCGTCGAGAAGGCCAAGGAGCTTCGGATCGAACTGGCCGCCGATTATCTGGTGATGGCGGCGTGGCTGGCATTTCTGAAGTCGCGGCTCCTGTTGCCGCCCGATCCGACAGACGACGGCCCTTCGGGTGAGGAACTGGCCGCGCATCTTGCCTTTCAGTTGCAACGTCTGGAGGCGATGCGCGAGTCCGCCGCCAAATTGATGGCGCGCGATCAGAAGGGCCGGGATTTCTTTGCCCGTGGCATTCCCGAAGCGGTGCAGCGGCTGCGCAATGTGACCTATACAGCGAGCCTTCTCGATCTGATGCAGGCCTATGCGAGGGTCCGGACCAAGGACGAGTTCCGGCCCTTCGTTCTGGACCGTGAGGCCATCCTGTCGATGGAGCAGGCGCTGGAAAAGCTGCGCTACCTGATCCCCTATGCGGTCGAATGGGCGGATCTGTCGTCTTACTTGCCCGAGGGCTGGGAACTCGATCCCAAGAAACGGCGCTCGGCGACAGCGGCGACCTTTGCCGCCTCGCTGGAACTGGCGAAACAGGGACAGATCGAGATTCGTCAGGGCGGCACCTTCGAGCCGATCCAGATCAAGGCTCGGCAGATCAGAACACCACGGAGAGAAAATGGCTGAGGAAGATTGTCAGGAAGAGAGCCTGTTCGCAGCCCCGCCTTTGGCCGAACAGGAGCGTATGGTCGAGGCCGTGCTGTTCGCCTCGGCAGATCCGGTGACCATTGCCGATCTGGCGGGCCGGATGCCGCATGGCTGCGATCCGAAGGCGGCGGTCGAACTTTTGCAGAAACGCTACGAGGGCCGCGGCGTGCGGGTGGTGCGTGTGGGGGAGGCCTGGGCGATCCGCACCGCGCCCGATCTGGGCTTTCTGATGCAAAAGGAAACCACCGAGACCCGTAAACTCAGCCGCGCCGCGATTGAAACGCTGGCGATCATCGCCTACCATCAGCCTTGCACCCGCGCCGAGATCGAAGAAATTCGCGGCGTCTCGGTGTCGCGCGGCACGCTCGATCAACTTATCGAGCTGGAATGGATTCGCTTCGGCCGGCGGCGGATGTCGCCGGGGCGCCCGGTCACTTATGTGGTGACGTCCACCTTCCTCGATCACTTCGGGCTGGAGACGGCGCGCGATCTGCCGGGGGTGAAGGAATTGCGGGCGGCAGGGCTTCTGGAAAGCCGACCGATGCCGGGACTCGACGAGGAGCGCGACGAGGACGAGCATCAGGACGACCTGTTCGAGGACGAAGCCTGAGGGCACAGAGTTTGCGTTGCCGTGCCGCGGAACGACCTTATTCCTGCGGTAACCGGACTGATGACAGAGATGAGAGGGAAGGCAGACGTCATGAATTTGGACAGATTGATCTCGATGATCGTCAATCGCTTCGTGCGCACCCTTGTGAACAAGGGGGTGAATGCCGGGATCGACGCCGGGACGAAAAGCCTTGCGAAACGCCGTGGCGCCAAGACCTCTTCGGGGGTGGAGTTGACGCCGGAGCAGAAGGCGGATCAGGCGCGAATGGCGAAGCAGGGCAGGGACACCGTACAGAGAGCGAGAAAGATTGCCCGGATGAGCCGGCGAATCGGTAAATTCTAGGTCGGTTGTGACGAATCTTTTCCCGTTTTAAATACGGCGACATAATATTACGCCTGTGTTCAAGTATCCTGCGAATTTCTCTGAAAACATTTAGGGGATGTTAACCTGTCCCGTCAGAGACTTCCGCATTCCGTGAAGTGCCGGGCCGTGAAGTGCCGGGCAAGGGTTCTGGCAATGGGCCCCCGGAATCTGTGCCGGTTTTTGAAAGTGACTGATGCCATGTCAGGTTTGCATCTATTGGATTTGCGGAAGGATCGGTCTTTCCGACGTTCGAGAAGATCG
The DNA here is from genome assembly GCF_001550095.1 of Celeribacter ethanolicus. GTDB lineage: Bacteria > Pseudomonadota > Alphaproteobacteria > Rhodobacterales > Rhodobacteraceae > Celeribacter > Celeribacter ethanolicus. The sequence goes on from NZ_LRUC01000003.1 coordinate 114,817, forward strand.
AACGGGAACGGCGCAACCTGGCGCATGTGATGCGGCAGCAGGCGCGGCACGATCCGTTGACCGGGCTGATGAACCGGCGTGCGGTTCGGGATTATATCGGCGGGTTTCAAGACAGGGCGGATGCGCGAGGTCGGCAAATGGCTGCGTGGCAAATTGCGCCCTTCCGATTTCCTGGCGCGTTGGGGCGGTGAGGAATTCCTCGTGCGGCTGCCGGGGGCCGACCTGCACCAGACCATGAGCATGGCACAGGTGCTCCGAACGGCGGTGGTAGCCCATGTCGACGGGGACAACACGGGGGAGCGCGAGGCGATCACCCTTTCGCTTGGCGTGACTGTCTATGATCGGCAGATGAGCGAGGACACGCTGGAGCAGGCGATCCAAAAGGCCGATGCGGCGCTTTACACGGCCCAATCGAAAGGTCGCAATCAGGTGAAGTGCTGTGACAAACCCGCGCCCGACGGGCAGAATGCCGTCGAGGAAGTCTTGCCGAAAAGTTTGGCGTTGCACTGAACCGCTGCGGGGCCTCAGCTTCGGAAATGTTTCGACAGTTTGAGCCCCTGGCCCTGATAATTCGAGGCAAGATCGGCACCGTAGAGCCGGTCCGGGCGGTTTTCCATGCGCTCATAGACCAGGCGACCGACGATCTGCCCGTGTTCCAGAACGAATGGCGCCTCGTGGCAGCGCACTTCGAGCACGCCGCGCGCCCCTTCGCCGCCCGCCGCCGCATTGCCGAAACCGGGATCGAAAAAGCCCGCGTAATGCACCCGGAATTCGCCCACCATCGCCAGATAAGGTGCCATTTCTGCGGCGTAATCGGGCGGGATATGCACGGCCTCGCGGCTGACGAGAATATAGAACGCCCCCGGATCGAGGATGATCTGGCCGGTCTTGGAATAGATCGGCTCCCAATAGTCCGCCGGGTCGTAAAAGCCGATGTTGTCGAGGTCGATCACCCCGGTGTGCGGCTTGGCGCGATAGCCGACGAGATCGCCCTCGGCGGGTTCGAGATCGACGGAAAAGCCCAGCCCCTGGTCAATCACCGCCACGCCATTGACGAGCGGGCTCTCGGCATGGAGCGCCTCCAGCTCGGCATCGGACAAAACCGATTGCCCGGCGCGGAATCGCACCTGATTGAGTCGCATGCCGGGGCGCACCAGAACGGAGAAGGAGCGGGGGCAAATCTCGGCGTAAAGCGGCCCGTCATAGCCGGGTGCGATGCGGTCGAATTCGACGCCTTCGTCGGTGATCAGCCGGGTCAGGAGATCGAGGCGCCCGGTCGAGCTTTTGGCATTGGCCACGGCCTGAATGCCGTCGGGCAGGGCGAGGCGTTCCATCAGAGGCACGACATAGACGCAACCCTTTTCCAGAACCGCCCCCTCGGTCAGGTCGATCTGATGCATTTCAAATTCGGAGAGGCGTTCGGCGACCGTGCGGCCTTCGCCTGCCAGAAACGAGGCCCGGACCCGCCAGGCCCGCGTGCCGAGACGCAGATCGAGCGAGGCGGGCTGCACCTGCGCGTCGATCACCGCCGGGCTGGCCGTGATCTCGCCGCGTGTCAGCATCTCCCGAATGGCATGATCGGCCAAAACACCCATGTCGTCCTCCCCGGGCCCTCAAACCCTTGTTTCTGATCCGAAAGCTGTAACGCAAAACCGCCCGCAAGCCCAGAGGCCGCGAGCGGTTTTGAGGTGTTTTGGTCGGGCTAGCAGGACTTGAACCTGCGACCTTCCGTCCCCCAGACGGACGCGCTACCAGGCTGCGCTATAGCCCGACGTGGACCCCTTACATAGTGATTTCCGTGGCGGGGGCAAGCGCTAAATTGGCAAATCCGTCGCAAATTCCTGTCGCAAATTCCTACCGCCGCCGCGCGCGCCGGGTCACCCGGCCATGCGCGCGCGCAAGGTCTCCGTGCGGCGCAGCAGGGCCGCGAGCTCGGTCTGTGGCACATGCTGCAAATGACGATGGTTCAACTGCCCGAGAATTGCGGTAAAGCCGTGATCTGGTTCCGCCGCGTCCGACGGATCCTCCGGCAGGTCGAGATCGTCGCCGAGCGGGCCGCGTGCAGAAGAAATCGCAGACAAAACCGATGGGGGCGGGGCGGCATGGCTGTCCTCGGGCGGTTGTGCCGCATCGGGTTCGGTGGCCTCCGTGCCGATGTCCGCGGTGAGAATCGCTTCTTCCTCCGCAGTCATCGCCGCCATGTCAAAGTCGATCTCAGGCAGTTCTTCGGCGCTGTCGTCCTCTGCCTCGATCAGGTCGGGCTCTTCGAACAGATCGGCCGTCGGGCCGAGAGCGAAATCGAAAGAGGTCTGACCGGGCAGCGGCACTGACTCTTTCGGCGCGTCAGGCTCTTCGGCGATTTGCAACCCGAAGACCGTCTCCTGTTCGGTCTCCGGTGCGGCGGCGATCGGTTGGGGCGGCGTCATCGGTTCCGGGCGGGCAAAGGGAATCACACGCTCTTCCGGCTCGGGGCTGTCAAAATCGTCCTGCGGCACCATTTCGGCCATGGGCGCGAAGGGCGCAGGGGGAATCGGACTGTGCTCCGGCGCGGGGGCGCTGATTGGCTCGATGCCCTCGATCACAGGCGAGAGAGAGGCGACATACTTCACCCCATGCTCGCGCAGGAGCTTCTGCACGCCGCGAATGGTCATGCCATCGTCATGCAAAAGCTTCTTGATTCCGCCCAAAAGCGCCATATCGGCCGGGCGGTAATAGCGCCGCCCGCCTGCGCGCTTTACCGGTTTGACCTGGGTGAACCGGCTTTCCCAGAACCGCAAGACATGTGCGGGCGTGTCCAGCCAATCGGCAACCTCGCTGATCGTGCGGAAGGCGTCCGGTGATTTATCCATTTTAGATCAAACCTTTAAGCGGATTTACGACTTGTTGCCCGCCGCCACGCGGTCCTTCATCAGATGCGAAGGACGGAAGGTCAGGACGCGGCGTGCCGGGATCGGGGCTTCGTCGCCGGTCTTCGGGTTGCGGCCAACGCGCTCGGATTTCGCGCGCACCGAGAAGGTGCCGAAGGACGAGATCTTGACGGTTTCGCCCTCCACCAGCGCGTCGGAAATATGCGCCAGAACGCTTTCGACGAGGGCGGCGGATTCATTGCGGCTCAGGCCGACCTCGCGAAACACGGCTTCGCTGAGATCCATACGGGTCAGTGTCTTGTTCATTTTTTCCCCCTGTGGAACGTTTGTCCCGGAGAGTGGCAGTTTGCCAAGCTTGCGTCAATATCAATGACTTGGCTGGGGCTGTTGAGGTGCCGGAACCTGCCGAAAAGGTCAGGCAAACCTGACCCGGCGTGACCTGCAGATCACCACCGGATGACCACCGCGCCCCAAGCCAGCCCGCCGCCGATCGCCTCGGCGACGCAGACATCGCCCTGTTTGATCTGGCCGCGCGCCTTGCCGACCGACATGGCCAGCGGGATGGAGGCGGCGGAGGTGTTGCCGTGATCCTGCACGGTGACGACGACCTGATCCATCGAATGGCCGAGCTTCTTCGCCGTACCCTCGATGATGCGGATATTGGCCTGATGCGGCACGATCCAGTCGATGTCGGCGTCGGTGAGCCCGGCCTTGCCGATGGCGGTCTCGGCGGTCTCCGCCAGTTTCTGGACGGCTTGGCGAAACAGCGCATTGCCCTGCATACGGAGTTTGCCCGAGGTGCCGGTGGTGGAGACGCCACCATCGACATAGAGCATATCCTTGTATTGGCCGTCGGAGTTCAGGTCGACCGCAAGAATGCCACGATCCTGAGGCGTGCCGGCACTTTCACGCGCCTCGAGCACCAGCGCCCCGGCACCGTCGCCGAACAGGACGCAGGTCGAACGGTCTTCCCAATCCATGATGCGCGAGAAGGTCTCGGCACCGATGACGAGCACGCGTTTGGCCTGACCCGAAACGATCTGGGCGTTGGCATTGGACAGCGCATAGATGAACCCGGCGCAGACGGCCTGCACGTCGAAGGCAAAGCCGCAGGACATGCCGAGCGCGTTTTGAACCATCGTGGCGACGGAGGGGAAAGTCAGGTCCGGCGTCGAAGTGGCGACGATCACCGCGTCGATGTCGGATGGCTCCATCCCCGCGTCCTTGAGCGCGGCGCGTGCGGCCTCGGTCCCCATCATGGAGGTGGTTTCGCCTTCGGCGGCAAAATGACGCCGCTCGATCCCGGAACGGGTGCGGATCCATTCATCGGATGTATCGAGGGTTTTTTCGAACTCTGCGTTCTCGACCACGCGGGAGGGGAGATAGTGCCCCACACCTGCGACGACTGCCCGGACTGTCATGGACAAGGCCTTATGTTATTTATGACGTTCCGTCATTTTGCGATGTGGCGACGGCGGATGCAACCCGTGCCGCCAAACGATCGGTAAAGCCCGATGCAGACAGCTCATAGGCCAGTTTGATCGCAGCGGAGACACCTGTGGCGTCGGCCGAGCCGTGGGATTTGACCACGGTGCCCTTGAGCCCGAGGAAGACCCCGCCGTTCACCCGGCGCGGATCGATTCGTTTTTGCAGGCGTTTCAGAGAGGTCAGCGCCAGAAGTGCTGCGATGCGCGACAGTGGCGTCGCCTTGAACGCTTCCTTGAGAAGATCGCCCACCAGTTTCGCGGTGCCTTCGCCGGTCTTGAGTGCGATGTTGCCGGTGAACCCGTCGGTGACGATCACGTCCACCCGGTCGCCGGGAATATCGCCGCCTTCGACGAATCCCTTGAAGGCATAACCGCCGATGTCGGAGGCGTTCTCGATCAGTTCGTTGGCCTCTTTCAACTCGGCGCGGCCCTTGTGTTCTTCGGTGCCGACATTGAGAAGTCCGACGCGCGGGGTCTCGAGGCCAAGCCCGTTGCGGGCATAGGAGGCGCCCATCATCGCGTATTGCAGCAGGTCGCGGGCATCGGCGCGAATGTCGGCACCGACGTCGAGCATGACATTGAAACCTTGCGGATTGCGCGAGGGCCAGAGGCAGGCGATGGCTGGGCGGTTGACCCCGTCGAGCTTGCGCAGGCGGATCATCGAGGTCGCCATCAGCGCACCGGTGTTGCCACAGGACACGCAGGCCTGGGCCTCGCCATCCTTCACCGCATCAATGGCGGACCGCATTGACGTGTCGGTGCGGCGCATCGCCTGAGAGGGCTTGTCATGCATGGTGACGACGCCCGGCACATCGCGAATCTCGACACGATCGCGCAACACTTTGCGCTTGCGGACGAGCTTTTCAAGCTCGGCCCCGTTGCCATGGACGATGAAGTCGAGAGCCGGATTCTTGGACGCGGAACGCGCAATACCGGCGACAACAGCCGCCGGTCCACGATCGCCACCCATGGCGTCGATCGAAAGCGTGATCTGAACCCCGTCGCGCATGCCGAGCCGTCCCGTGTTGTCCGTTTCCTTATGCCCGGACCCCTGTCCCGTGATCGGGGCAGAGGTGCCGGAAGAAGTCTCGGACGGGCTCATGCTCATCAGAACGCCAGTGGGGCTTCGGACTTACGCCGCGTCTTCGTCGAGGTCGATCTCGTCGGCCTGCGCGATGACTTCGCGGTCATCGTAGTGGCCGCAAGCGCCACAGACGTGGTGCGGGCGTTTCAGCTCGCCACAGTTCGGGCACTCGGCCGGGTTGCCGGCGACCAGAGCATCGTGTGCGCGGCGCATGTTCCGCTTGGAGCGGGTAACTCTATTCTGAGGGACAGCCATGTCTCAACCTCGGTAGCAACGGGCAGGGGGCCTTACGATCCCGTGCCTCTGGTGGGCGGGGCTTGTGGCCCCTGATACAAGTCCGGACCTCATGCCCGGTGAAAACTTTGGCGCTTCATAGGCCTTCGCGGGCAGAGTGTAAACCATGGTTTGCACCATAATTTTCGTCTGCGCTCTTGTCTGGCCCGAGAAAGATCGGTGCCTGAAACCTGTCAAAGACATGCATGGAAGCGAGGCCGGGAACATACTCGCTTTGTGATTCCATGCAAGTGTTTTGTTTGCGATGTATAAAAGCGGCTTTCAGGCCGCCATTTCCGTCGCTTATTCGCCGTCTTTGCCGATCTTGTCGCGCAGTGCCTTGAGGGCGGCAAAGGGTTTGGTGTCCTCGTCGCTCATCGCCGCTTTGCCCGGTTCGGTGAACTGGGTGACGCCCAGTTCCGCCCCGTCGGCGCGCGGATAATCGGGCGCGGCGAGCGCCAGCGCCTCTTCGGCGACGGTGGACAGCAGGAGCGTGGCGGGCAGAGGCTCGACCGTGTCGTCCTCCGGCATCTCAAGCTCCTGCTCGGGATGAAATTCCTCATGCAGATCGGCAATATAGGTGCGGTTGACCGGCACATCGAGCCGGGTCGTGACCGGAACCAGGGTGGCAACACAGGGCTGCACCACGGTGGCCCCCAATTCGCCTTCAAGCCGCCAGTCACGTTTGCCGACGGGGATCATCTTGCCCTCGAACTTGACCTTGCGGACCGAACTGAGGCCCAGGGTGGTCGCCATTTCCTCCAGATCTTCGCTGGAAGGTACGAGGCGAAAGGCATGAGCATGCGCATCGGAAAGATCACGCAGGTGCAGCGGGCTGCCCCAGCTGTTCAAGCCGTCGTGTCCCATGGTGGAAGTCTCCTTGATCGTCGGGCGCTGTTTCTATAAGCCGGATACCGATACGAAGCGCAAGCGCACAAGGCAAGAGGGGGCTTATGTCCAACCGTATTTTCCCGCAGGGGGCTGTTAAAGGGGCCGCAATCGTGGCGAAAGCCGTTCTGGGGCTGGCTCTGGTCCTGTCGCTGAGCGCCTGTGTCGCGCAGTTCCGCAACCATGGCTATGTGCCCACTTCCGGCCAACTGGCGGAGGTGCAGGTCGGGGCCGACACCAAGGACACGGTGGCCGAAAAGATCGGCGCGCCGGGGGTCGAGGGGATTCGCGACAATTCCGGCTGGTATTACGTCCGCTCGCAATTCCGCCACTATGGTGCGTTCGAGCCGAAAGAGGTGGATCGTCAAGTGGTTGCGATCTCGTTTGACGGTCGCGGCGTGGTCAGCAATGTCGAGCGTTTCGGGTTGGAACAGGGCCGGGTCGTGGTGCTGGAGCGCCGCGTGACCGACGACAATATCAAGGGCATCACCTTCCTCGATCAGCTCTTCGGCAACCTCGGCAACGTCTCGGCGGAACAGCTTTTGCAGTGAGCCGCGACCGGGATAAGAGACGAAAAAGCCGCCTTCGGGGCGGCTTTTCTTTTGAGTATTTCGGCCATCGGAAAACCTGAAAGCGGCGAAAACCGGCTGTCGGATTTGCGTCGGACTTTTGTCGGACTTCCGTCGGGCAGGAAATCGGGCGTCGGGCAGAAACGCGGGGGGTTACGCCACCGCGCCGTCATCCGGCAGAAACCGGATCGACACGCCGTTGATGCAATAGCGCAGGCCGGTCGTCTCGCGCGGCCCGTCCGGAAAGACATGGCCGAGATGCGCGCCGCATTCGTCGCAATGCACCTCGGTACGGATCATGCCGAAAGAGGTGTCGCGGGTCTCGGCGACGGGGGCGTCTGCTTTGGTCTGATCAAAGGACGGCCAGCCGCAATGAGATTCGAATTTGTTCTCCTGCCGAAACAGCTCCGCGCCGCAGCAGGCACAGGTGAAGGTGCCGGGGGCTTTCGGGAAGCCGGGGTGGGAAAAGGCGCGCTCCGTGCCGTGCTGACGGGTGACGCGGTAGGTCTCCGGATCAAGCTCCTCGCGCCATTCGGCATCTGATTTTTCGATTTTAGGCATGTTGGGCTCCTGTTGTGGCTTGGGAGGAAGATAAGGGGAGGCTGTCTGGTGGCAAGGGGGGCATCGCACCGATTGGCGCAACAGATCCTGTGATGGACTTTAAGCTGGAACTTTATCATCATTGAGGGAATGTCGAAGTTTCATGTTAAAAGGGTTAGGCGGTTGAGACGAGATTTAGCGATTGGCTTGTTATGTTTAGGGGGGCTTTGGGCCACGGAAACGGTGGCCGGTTGTCCGCAAGGGCAGGAAGCCTTCACCTCTTGTCAGATTGAAGGCCGTGGCACCGAGGTCTTTGTGTGTTTCGACAATCAGGTCGCGACTTACAGCTACGGGCCTGTTGGCGGCCCAGCCGATCTGATCCTGTCAGTTTCCATTGAACAGGTTGATTTTGAGCCATGGTCGGGGCTTGGGACCGCGATCAGTGAATCTATCACCTTTTACAACCGCGACTACGGCTACACGATTGGTGGCGGTTTTGAGCGTCCGTTTTCTGAGGAAGATATGCAACGGCCACCAAGGCGCTTTGGATGGGTTGAGGTGACCGAGAGCGGCGAGCGGGCCGCTTGGCTTGAATGCATTCCTGACACGGTAAGCTATGGATTCGGTGGCGGAATTTACGATGCCAAAATGGCGGCCGGGCTGGTTTGGGACTGGGACTCTGAGACCTGGGTTTCGGACCGCATTCTGTCTGAGACGACGCCGGTTCTGAGGGAACACCACGAATTTGGCGTCGTTTCCGATTGTCTGCCCGCCGCAGAATTTCGTTTGAATGGCGTCAAGATGGGCGATCCGTTGGACGCGCTCGGGACAGCAGAGGCAACCGACGATGTCTCCTTCAGCGATGAGCCAATTGATCGGATGGCGCTTGCTGGCGCTTATATTGATTTTTTTCAGGATGCGGTTGTCACGATGACGGCCACGTCGCCGGGCTGGCACATGCCCTCCGGTCTGAGCGTCGGTCTGACCCGTGGGGATGTGATCCGCATCCTCGGGCGGGTGCCAAGCGGATATACGGCCAGAGCGCAGGGTTACACCATCCCGGTCTGTTCCGAAAATAACACTGCCAACCCTGACGTAAGCTTCGGTCAATGGTTTGCTCTGATTGACTTCGGAGAGGATAAGCGCGTGGACAGAATGACTTTGGTGACCTCAACAGAATAGGGCATCCTGCGCGACCGCATGCAAGCGCGCATCCCCAACGTCAAAAAACCGTCATCTCTTGCAGGCAGAAAGAGGCGACCCCATAGTCTTATGGTAAGATGGTGGTGAAAGCGGAAGGAAGCCTTCGCGATGTTCAACCTGCTCAAGGGCCGTTACACGGTGCGTTTTGCCGAAACCCGCGCGGATATCGAGGCGGCGCAGCGGTTGCGCTATCTGGCCTTCGTGGCCGGGACCGGGGCGGCGGAGCGTTTGGACGGGCTTGAAGCGGACAATTTCGACGGGCTGTGTCGGCATGTTCTGATCGAGGAGCGCAAGAGCGGGCGGTTGGTCTGCACCTATCGGTTTCTCGACCTGAATGGCGGGGCGGAGATCACGCGGAGCTATTCGGCGCAGTTCTACGGGCTTGAGGGGCTGGCGGAGTACGAGGGCCGGATGTTGGAGATGGGGCGGTTCTGCATTCATCCCGAGTGTCACGACCCGGATATTCTGCGTATCGCCTGGGGCGCGATGACGCGCTATGTCGACGAACAGGATGTCGAGCTGTTGTTCGGCTGTTCGTCGTTTCACGGGGCGGACTGGGCGCTGCATGCCGATGCGCTGGCGATGCTGAAACACCGCCATCTCGGGCCGAAACGATTCCTGCCGAAGGTGAAGGCGCCGAACGTCTTCAAATATGCCGCGCGTCTGCGGCGCAAGCCGGATGCGAAACGCGCGGCCAAGGCGATGCCGCCGCTGTTGAAAACCTATCTGATGATGGGCGGCTGGGTGTCGGATCACGCGGTGGTGGACCCGGACCTGAACACGATCCATGTCTTCACGGGCGTCGAAATCAAATCCATTCCGCCGGCCCGGAAGAAGTTGCTGCGCTCTGTCGCCGGCTGATCAGCGTTTTTCCAACGCGAGGCGCAGGCCGAGGGCGATGAGAATCGCGCCCAGAGAGCGCTCCATCCATTTGCCGAGGGTCTGAGAGCGGCGCAGCGCTGCGCCGAGGCGGTCGCCCATGAGGATGAGCGGCGGCTCGATCAGAGCGGCGGTGAGGATGACCAGCGTGCCGTGGAGGAACAGTTGCGCGGGCAGGGGACCAGCGCCCTCGACCACGAATTGCGGCAGGAAGGCGAGGAAGAAGAGCGCGACTTTCGGGTTCAGGATGTCGGTGAACACGCCTTGCCGGAAGATTGCCCAGGGGGAGCGACGCGGACCTGTCATATCCTTGTCTTTCAGAAAAGCGCTGCCGTCGGAGCGCAGTGCCCCGATGCCGAGCCAGACGAGATAGGCGACGCCGACCCATTTCACGATGGAAAAGGCGGTGGCGGAGGTCATCAGGATGGCCGACAGCCCGGCGGCAGCCATCACCACATGGACCATCGCGCCGATCCAGATGCCGAACATGGCGGCGAAACCCGCGCGTTTGCCGCCGCGGAGGGTCTGGCCGAGGATGAAGGCGAAATCCGGCCCCGGCGCGAGGTTCAGAAGAAGTGCAGCGGAGAGGAAGGTGGTCCAGTGGAGCAGCGAATAATCGAACATGGGGCAGGGTATAAAGCCATGGCACGGGGTGTCCAACGTCGCTTTGTGACAGGGGCCATCACATGACATGATCATTGACCTTTGTGCGGCGCCCGGGTAGCGGTGCGACATGGCACGCGCACCGGTTTTACAACTCTCCGACATTTCGCTCACCTTTGGTGGAAACCCTGTTTTTGACGGGCTGTCTCTTGTTGTTCAGGAGGGCGACAGGGTCGCTCTTGTGGGCCGGAACGGCTCGGGCAAGTCGACGCTCATGAAGGTCATGGCGGGGCTTGTGGAGGCGGACCGGGGCAGCCGCGTTTGGGGGCCGGGGATCACGGTGGGCTATATGGAGCAGGAGCCGGATCTGTCGGGGTTCGAGACGCTGGGCGATTTCGCGGCCTCGCAGCTCGATGCGGCCGAAAGCTATAAGGTCGATATGGTGGCCGAGGGGCTCAAGTTCGATCCGGCCACGCCGGTCGCGACCGCCTCGGGCGGCGAGCGGCGGAGGGCGGCTTTGGCGAAACTTCTGGCCGAAGCGCCGGGGTTGATGTTGCTCGATGAGCCGACGAACCATTTGGACATCGAAGCGATTGCATGGCTCGAAGAGGAACTGCGGCTGACCAAGACCGCCTTTGTGCTGATCTCCCACGACCGGGCGTTTCTCAATCACCTGACACGCGCGACGCTTTGGATCGACCGGGGCGAGGTGCGGCGCCAGGAGCAGGGCTTTGAGGCCTTCGAGGAATGGCGCGACAAGATCTGGGACGAAGAGGACCAGCAGCGGCATAAATTGAACCGCAAGATCAAGGCGGAGGCGCGGTGGGCGGTCGAAGGCATTTCGGCGCGGCGCAAACGCAACATGGGCCGGGTGCGGGCGCTTCAGGATTTGCGGTCGGAACGCGCCAGCCAGATCAAACGCCAGGGCACGGCGGCGATGGAGCTTGAGGTTGCCGAGAAATCAGGCAAGCGGGTGGTCGAGGCCGATCACATTTCCAAGAGCTTCGGTGATCGCGTGATCATCCGTGATTTCTCCATCAAGGTGGGCCGGGGAGATCGGATCGCTTTCGTGGGGCCGAACGGGGCGGGGAAAACCACACTTCTGAAAATGCTGACGGGCGAGATGGAACCGGATTCGGGGACGATCAAACTTGGGACCAAACTCGAAATGGCGGTGTTCGATCAGACCCGCTCGAACATTCGCGAAGACCTGACGCTATGGGAGGCGATGACCTCTGACAAGGAGATTTCTGTCTCCGGCAAGGCCGATCAGGTCATGGTGCGCGGCACGCCGAAACATGTGGTCGGCTATCTGAAGGATTTCCTGTTCTCCGAAGCACAGGCGCGTGCGCCGGTGGCGTCGCTGTCGGGCGGCGAGAAAGCGCGGCTTTTGCTGTCGAAAATCATGGCGAAACCCTCGAACGTCTTGGTGCTCGACGAACCGACCAACGATCTCGACATCGAAACTCTTGATTTGCTTCAGGAACTCCTGACCGATTTCGAGGGCACGGTGCTTCTGGTCTCGCACGACCGGGATTTCATCGACCGGGTGGCGACTCAGACCGTGGCGGTTCCGGGCGACGGGACAGCGACGCTCTATGCGGGCGGCTGGACGGATTATCTGGCGCAGCGCGGCGACAATGGATTCGCCAATGAGAAGCCGCATGTGAAAGCGGCGGCCAAGGCGGAGAAACCCGCTGAAAAGGCCTCTGAGAAGGCGGCCGCTAAACCTGCGCCTGCGAAATCCAAACTGTCCTTCACGGAAAAGCACCGGCTTGAGGCGCTTCCGGGGGAAATCGAGCGGCTGGAGGCCGAGATTGCCAAAATCGGCGATCTTCTGGCCGATCCGGAGCTGTTCACCCGCGAACCTGTGAAGTTCAGGAAGGCGACCGAAATGCTGTCGCAGCGGCAAGAGGCGCTGATGGCCGCCGAAGAAGAATGGCTAACGCTCGAAGAGAAGAATTCCGACGCCTGAGCGCGCGGATTTCTTGTGGATTATTTCGCCTCGGCCAGTTCTTGCCGGCGCGGAACCCTGTCTCGGCAGCTTTTCACCGATTTAGGGTACTTCACGGTTTCCTCACGCGGGCGTGACCGTTACCCCTCTGTATTTCTGGAACGATTTCTCTATCTCTCTCGTTGAGATGTCGATCAAGGCATCACCTCTGAACGAGGCAGTACAAGGAGAATGAACATGAAACGTATCGCAACCCCGGCGCTCGCTCTGGCCGCTTTTGCCCTGACCGCTCCGGCCTTTGCCGGCGGCTATTCCGAACCGGTCGTCGAACAGCCGGTGATCACCCCCGCCCCCGTCATGCCGGTTGCCGGCACCGACTGGACCGGCGGTTACGTCGGTGCGACCATTGGCTACGGCTGGGGCGACAACGCGCTCGATGGCGCCGATGACATGACCTACGGCGTCTACGGCGGTTATGACTCTGACTTCGGCAACTTCGTGCTCGGTGGCGAACTCGAATACAACGCCACGGAGATGGAAGAGGGCGACAACAGCCTCGACAACCTGACCCGTCTGAAACTGCGTGCCGGTTACGACATGGGCCCGGCTCTGGTCTACGGTGTGGTCGGTGCCGCCTATGGTGAAGCCGATATCAACGGCGCCTCCTACAATGACACCGGCTATGTCTACGGTCTCGGCGTGGACTATGCCGTCTCCGACAACATGACCGTGGGTGCCGAACTGCTGCAAAACGAATTCGACGAATTCGACAACAGCGGTGAAGACCTCTCCGCCACCACTCTCGGCGCGCGCGTGAGCTTCCGCTTCTGATCGACGGATCGGAAATAGACCCCCCCGATGGTCCATTTCGACCATCTCTGGCCCCCCGTCTTTCGAGTCGGGGGGCTTTGACGTTTCTATGACCCGCGGGTCAACATCCGATGGACACGGTGCCCGGGGGCGCTAAAGTGAGGGTGAGACTGAACGGGAGGGGCTGAATGGCGCTCGAAGACGCGAAAACCCAGATTGATCTGGCCTTTACCGGCTCCGGGCGGGGGCTGGCCTATGAGAATGCCTTTGGCGGTGCGCTGTCGGCCTTTCGCCGGCGCTATACCAAGGATCTTGCAGGTGTCGATCTGGCCATCACCGGCGTGCCGTTCGATCAGGCGGTGACCAACCGTCCCGGCACCCGCCTCGGGCCGCGGGCGATCCGCGAAGCCTCCGCGCTTCAACCGTTCGATGCACCTTATGGCTGGGGCTATTCGCCTTTGGATGAGTTCAATGTGGTGGATTGCGGAGATCTGGCCTTCGATTACGCCATGGTGTCGGAGTTCCCGGAGCGCTTGACGGATCACATCCGGGGGATTCTGGCGGCGGGCGCGGGGAGCCTTGTTCTGGGCGGGGATCATTACATCAGCTACCCGATCCTCAAGGCGCATGCGGAGAAATTCGGGCCCATCAGCCTTATTCATTTCGATGCGCATTCCGACACATGGCAGGACGACGATCTGAGCCGGATCGACCATGGCACGATGTTCTACAAGGCGGTGAAAACCGGCCTCATCGACCCGAAAACCTCGGTCCAGATCGGCATTCGCACCGACAACCCGGACACTTTGGGCGTCAATATCATCGACGCACGGACGGTGCATGAACGGGGGGCGGCCTGGGTTGCGGGCGAGGTGAAAAAGATCGTCGGCGACCGGAACTGTTATCTGACCTTCGACATCGACTGTCTCGATCCGGCCTTCGCGCCCGGCACCGGTACGCCCGTGTGGGGTGGGCTTGCGAGTTGGCAGGCGGCGGCGATCCTGCGCGATCTGGCGGGGGTGAACCTCACTGGCGGTGATGTGGTCGAGGTCTCGCCGCCCTATGACACGACGGGCGCGACGGCGGTCGCGGGGGCCCATGTGGCGATGGAGATCATCGCGCTCTATGGCTGGACGCGACGGACGGGATGAAGATGCTGTTCTGGGGGATCGTTCTTGTCTTTGTCGGGCTTCAGGCGTTCATTCGTCTGGCGCCGACAGATCCCCTGCGCTGGCATGTCGATCCCTTTGCCGCCGCCGACCCTGCGCCGGGCGGCGTGAAACGGCTGGTCAACGTGCCTTTGACGCCGGAAGAGGCGCTGACCCGGCTGGCGGCGATTGCCGAGACCGAGATGCGCACGCGCCGCGTCGCCGGGTCGGTCGAGGAGGGGCGTCTGACCTACCGGACCCGCACGGCGTTCTGGGGCTTTCCCGATTTCACCACGATTTCCGCACGGAGTTCCGAGGGCGGCTCCGAGGTGGTGGTGCTGGCACGGCTACGCTTCGGCAAATCCGATTTCGGGGTCAACGGGCGGCGGGCGGAGGCGTGGATCAAGGCGGCCGGGTTTTAGCGCGGCTTGACCCGGACCGTGTTTCATCGCAACAGATCGCCTCATGATACCTCAAGACCGCCTCCAGCAGATTCTCCAGCGTTTCGAATTCCTTGAAGCCTCGATGGCGCAGGGCACGGGTGATATTGTCGCCTTGGGCCGCGAATATGCCGGGCTCAGGCCGGTGGTGGAGCAGATCCGCGCTTATCAACGCCTTGCTGGCGATATTGCCGAGGCGGAGGCGATGCTTGCGGACCCGGAGATGCGGGCGCTGGCGGAGGAGGAATTGCCGGGGCTGAAAGCGCGGCTCCCGGAGGCGGAGGCGGCGCTTCAGATCGCGCTTTTGCCCAAGGACGCGGCGGATACCGGCTCTGCCATTCTGGAAATCCGCCCCGGCACGGGGGGCGACGAGGCCTCGCTTTTTGCCGGCGATTTGCTTCGTATGTACCAGCGCTATGCCGAGGCGAAGGGCTGGCGGTTCGACATCATCGAGCTGGCAGAGACCGAGTTGGGCGGCATCAAGGAGGTGATCGCCAATGTCGAGGGCGAGGGTGTTTTCGCGCGCATGAAGTTCGAGAGCGGCGTGCACCGGGTGCAGCGCGTGCCGGAAACGGAATCGGGCGGTCGCATCCATACCTCGGCGGCCACCGTGGCGGTGCTGCCGGAGGCGCAGGAGGTGGATATAGAGATCAACCCGAACGACATTCGCATCGACACGATGCGGTCTTCGGGCGCGGGCGGGCAGCACGTCAACACCACGGATTCGGCGGTCAGGATCACCCACATCCCCAGCGGAATCGTCGTGACCTCGTCGGAGAAATCCCAGCACCGCAACCGTGAGATCGCGATGACCGTGCTGCGCGCGCGGCTTTATGACGCGGAGCGGCAGAAGCTCCATGCCGAACGCTCGGCGGACCGCAAATCGCAGGTCGGCTCGGGGGATCGCTCCGAACGCATCCGCACCTATAATTTTCCGCAGGGCCGGATGACGGATCACCGCATCAACCTGACGCTTTATAAGCTGGATCAGGTGATGAGCGGCGATCTCGATGAGGTGATCGACGCGCTGATTGCGGATCATCAGGCGGCACTTCTGGCGGAGATGGCGGGATGACGGTTCAGTCCACGGTGCAGACGGCGCTGATCAAAGGCACCAAACGTCTGGCCGAAGCCGGGATCGAGGGCGGGGCGCGCGATGCCCGGCTTTTGATGGCGCATGTGCTGGGGTTCGCGCCCTCGCGGCTCACACTTGTGATGCCGGATGCGATTTCGGAGGCGGACGAGGCGGCGTTCGACGCGGCGATCGCGCGGCGGGTGAACCGCGAACCTGTGTCGCATATTCTCGGGCATCGGGAATTCTACGGGCGGTCTTTCAAGGTCAGCTCCGATGTGCTCGACCCGCGTCCCGAGACCGAGATCCTGATCGCCGAAGCCCTCGCGCGGCCGTTCAATTCTGTGCTCGATTTGGGTACAGGATCGGGCGCTATCCTTCTGACATTGCTTGCGGAACAGATTTTGGCTAAGGGGCTTGGAACCGATCTTTCGGAGCCTGCTTTGAAGGTCGCGCGCGAGAATGCCGATGCGCTTGGCCTGACCGGGCGGGCGCGGTTTCAACAAGCCAACTGGTGGGACGGCATCGACGGTGAGTTCGAACTGATCGTGTCGAACCCGCCCTATATTGCGCTCTCCGAAATGCCGTCGCTTGCGCCCGAACTGGCGCATGAGCCGCGCATGGCGCTGACCGATGAGGCGGACGGGCTTACGGCGTATCGGGCAATTGCCAGGGGCGCGCGGGCGCATCTGGCGCCGCGCGGGCGGCTGATCGTCGAGATCGGTCCGACCCAGGGCGCGGCCGTGTCGGAGCTGTTTCTGGCCCAAGGGCTCAAGGGCGTACGGGTGATTGCCGATCTCGACGGGCGCGACCGTGTGGTGCGCGCTCAGGCGCCGAACCCGCATCCGCGCAACCGGGGCAAGTGAAACATGGTTCTGTCATGTCGCAGGTATGTTGCCGACAGATGTCGCCAGCATATGCGAATTGGTAACTGTTTTGTGCCAAACTGGTGCCGATGCTCCCGCAGCCTGCGGTCTTCGTGGCGAAATGCCGCATAAAGGTACCGGGTTTATGTAAAAATCGCTTGTCATACCCGACTCGACAGGGTTACAGAGGGATGCGCCGGACGGGAGATTGCTCCCCGACGCTCTTACCCTGCACAGCTTTGATGTTGAGGGCTCTCGAGAGAACGAGAGCGCATTGGGACAGACAAGCCAGCTTCAAAAGCCGGTCCGAGAATCCGGCACACAGGCTCGATTAACGAGATATAGGCTCGAAAGAACACCGTATGAGATCCTCGAAAAACCGTTCGCGGTCCAAGAACAACCGCAACCGTTCCGTTGGCAATATCGTCAACCGTGTCTTCGACAGCTCCGGCCCCGAGGGCAAGGTGCGCGGCACGCCGCAACAGATCATCGAGAAATACAACCAGCTTGCCCGCGACGCGCAGCTCGCCAACGACCGGGTGGCGGCCGAGAACTTCCAGCAGCACGCGGAACATTACCTGCGGATGCTGGGCGAGGCGCAAAAAGAGCTGGACGCGCAACGCGAACAGCAGGAGCGCGAACAGCAGGAACGCCGTGACCGTCAGGAAGCCGAGCGTGCCGAACGCCAGCGCCGTCGTGACGAGCAGCAGGCCGAACAACAGTCCCAGCAGGTGGCGGGGGCGGGCGATCAGCCCGATCTGGTCTTTGTCGAGGCCGATGTGAACGAGGCGGGCGGCGACAGCGCCGATACCGGGCTTGTCGAAACGCCTGAGGATCAGCCGAAACCGAAAAAGCCGCGCGCACCGCGCAAACCGCGCAAGAGCAAGGCGGAACGCGAGGCGGAGGCCGCCGCTGCCGCGGCGGAGGCTCAGGAGCCGCAAAGCGCCACGGAAAACGCACCGGAGAGCGCGCCGAACGACGACACCACAGAGGCTGCCGAATAAACGCGCCTGATTGGCGGAACGCTTGAGATGGCTGAATGCGAAAAACCCCGCCACTGAGCGGGGTTTTTTCATGGTCGTCGAGCTGGTGCGGTCAGGGGGCCGAAGGGGCTGTCGCGTCGCTCTGCGGGTGCGGGTCGATCAGCGAGTCGATCAGGGCGGACATCATCTCGGCGCGGTTGCGGGTGCCCGATTTGCGATAGATCGCGTTGAGATGTGCCTTGATCGTGCCCTCCTTGTTGCCGCGCAACCCGGCAATCTCGGTGATGGAAAAGCCTTTGACGAGAAAGCTCGCGACATCGCGCTCCGACGGCGACAGGCCCCAGAGATCGAAATGGCTCTCGATCACCTCGAACACGGCGCGGGAGGCGTCCTTGAGGCTGCGTTCGAGCCGGGCCTTGCGCTGCATCAGCTCGATGATCATGCGCAGTTCGAAGAAGATGGCGATCACCAGCGTGCCGGAGGCCAGGGTCTCGATGATCAGATGCAGGGTCGGTTTGCCGCCAGCCTGTCCGAGGTCGGTGGCGACGTCGGACAGGAAGAACAGGGCGCAGAAACTCTGCACCCCGATGAGGGCGACGATGAGGGCGGGGGATGTGCTCAGGCTGCGAGGGCGCATCGGCATTCCGGGGGGCATTGAGTCATGGCACCTCCTTATAGCCTGTCACCATGGCGCGGGGAAGGTTCACGCGCGTGCGGCGGCTCTCGAAGAGCACGGCGGCAATATGCAGGACAACGGAGAACTCGGCCCAGTCGACGGCGATCTGGTGCAGCTCATCGGGCCATTCGACGCCCCAGAACATGTCGGTGGTCATCAGCCAGCCGGAG
This sequence comes from Celeribacter ethanolicus, assembly GCF_001550095.1. GTDB lineage: Bacteria > Pseudomonadota > Alphaproteobacteria > Rhodobacterales > Rhodobacteraceae > Celeribacter > Celeribacter ethanolicus. The sequence goes on from NZ_LRUC01000003.1 coordinate 133,329, forward strand.
AGCGCGATGACGGACAGCGTCACGATCAGGTTGTAGATCATCAGCGCGCCCAGCGGCGTATGGCCGAGGTGTGTCTTGACGCGCCCGGCGACCATGTCGGAGGCCTGTTCGAGCGCCCCATGCGCGGAGGGCGGAAAGGAAGAGAACCGGGCATAGCGCGGTCCGATCAGCCCCCAGAGCACGCGAAAGATCAGCAGGGCGATGATCGTGTAACCGAACCACAGATGCGCGTCGCTTTCGTGATCGACGATCAGCGCATTGGCGGTGAAACTGAGGACGAGGGTCCAGTGGAACAGGCGCAGGAGCGGGTCCCAGACCTTGTGTCGGGTCATGTGGCTGTCCTTTGAAGAGGGGGCGAAAAGGCGCCGGGGTCGGGAGCCCCGGCGCGGGGACGGCATCAGTCTTCTTCGGTCTTGACGACGTTGAGGTCGCCATCGAGGAAGATCTCGTATTTCATGCCGTCTTTCTTGGCATAGGCTTCATAAAGACCGTCCTCGATCTTGATCTTGCCGACCTCATAGCCCTGGGCGGTGAGGGTTTCGGTGATCTTGGTTTTCATCTCGTCGGTGAGTGCCACGGAATCCGAGGCGAAGGCCGCACCCGAGAGCGTGGTGGCGAGTGTGGCGGAGAGCAGAGCGGCGGAGATCAGGGATTTCATCGGCAGGTCCTTATGTCAGAGCGGGCGGGGTTGCCCGTGGCGTGACATAAGGCGATGCCGGGGAGGTTTGGCCATTGGACCGGAGTTGGAGGTGGCTCGGTCTCCGGTCGGTGCATGGGCGATTCAACCGGGGTTTAGGTGTTTATTCCGAAGCTTTCGGTCAGCTCGGCGCGATGCACGAGGTGGACCTTGTTGCCGAACGGGTCGCGCAGGTAGGCGCCGTAATAATCGGGCGCATAATGTGGGCGCAGGCCGGGCGCGCCCTCATCGGTGCCACCATGGGCAAGCCCTGCGGCGTGGGCTTTGTCCACCGCCCTGCGCGACGGGGCGACAAAGGCCAGCATGGTGCCGTTCCCGGCGCTGGCGGGGGCCTTGTCGAAGGGGCGATAGACGTAAAACCGTGGGAAGGGGGCCTCCGGGCGCACCCAGCAACGGGCCTCGGGGCCGCCGTCGGGCTCGACCTCACGTCGATGCAGGCCAATCTCGCCCAGAACCGCGTCGTAGAAGGACGCGGCCAGATCGAGATCGTCGGCGCCGAGAGTGACATGGGAGAACATGGGTCAGCCTTTCACCATTTCGCGGGCGAGCGCGCACCAGCCCTCGATCGGCACCTGTTCGGCGCGATCCGTGGGCTTGATCCCGGCGGCGGTCAGGCGGTCTTCGATGTCGGGCGTGAGGCCCTTCAGCGAGGCGCGGAGCATCTTGCGGCGTTGGTTGAAACCTGCGGCGACGATGCGTTCCAACACTTTCGGGTCGGCTTCGAACCGCGGCGCGGGCAGGGCGTCGAGATGCACCACGGCGGAATGGATTTTCGGCGGCGGGCTAAACGCCTCCGGCGGCAGTTCCATGACGATGCGCGGCGTGGTGCGCCATTGCGACAGGATCGCGAGACGACCGTATTTCTTCGATCCCGGCTCGGCGACGATGCGCTCGGCCACTTCGCGTTGAAACATCAGCGTCAGCGAGGCCCAATAGGGTGGCCAGGACGGCGGGGTCAACCAGCGCACCAGCAATTCCGTGCCGACATTATAGGGCAGGTTGGCGACGATGCGCACCGGGGCGGTCAGGCGTTCGAGCGGGTCGATTTCAAGCGCATCGGCGTTGATCACCTCAAGCCGTCCGGGATAGGCGGCGGAAATTTCTGCCAAAGGCGCCATGGCACGGCTGTCTTTCTCGACGGCGAGAACCTTGCGCGCGCCCTCGGCCAGAAGACCACGGGTCAGACCGCCGGGGCCGGGGCCGACCTCGAGTACGTCGCATTGCGTCAGATCGCCCGCCTGACGGGCGATTTTCGAGGTCAGGTTGAGATCGAGCAGAAAGTTCTGCCCCAGCGATTTCTTCGCTACAAGCTCGTGGGTCGCGATCACGTCGCGAAGCGGCGGAAGCCCGTCGACCGTGGCCATCAGAGTGCCTTTCGGGCGGTGATCGCCATGTCCTGCGCCATCTTGAGCGCGGCAGTCAGGCTCGATGGATCGGCCACGCCCTTGCCCGCGATGTCGAAGGCGGTGCCGTGATCCGGCGAGGTGCGGATGAAGGGCAGGCCAAGCGTCACGTTGACGCCGCCGGAGAAGTCGATGGTCTTGATCGGGATCAGCGCCTGATCGTGATAGGCGCAAAGCGCCACGTCATAGCCTGCCCGCGCCCGGCCATGGAACATGGTGTCGGGCGGCATCGGGCCTTTGAGATCGAAACCCTGCGTCTTGAGCCGGTCGATGAGCGGAATCATCCAGTCGATTTCTTCCGTGCCCATGGCGCCGCCTTCGCCCGCATGCGGGTTCAGACCCGCAATGGCGATGCGCGGATGGGCATAGCCCCAGTAACGCTCCATATCGGCAGCGGTGATGCGGATGGTGTCTTCGAGAAGCTCCGGCGTGAAGGCCTCCGGCACGTCCTTGAGCGCGATGTGGATGGTCACGGGGACGACGCGCAACTCGGTGCAGGCCAGCATCATCACCACGCGCTCGACACCGCCCAGATGGGCGAGGAATTCGGTGTGGCCGGGGAAGGCATAGCCCGCGCCGTCTTTCAGCACTTTCTTGTGGATCGGTGCGGTGCAAAGCGCAGAGGCCTCGCCGGTCTGCACGAGCGCCGTGGCGCGGCGGATCACGTCGATCACCCCTTGCGCATTGTCGAGATCGGGCGTGCCGGGACGGACTTCGGCGGCGAAGTCGTGGCGCAGAACCGGGAGCGCGCCGGGCGCAATGCGCAGCGCGTCAGCCGGGCTTGCGATTTCCTCGAACAGCGCATCGGATGGCAAATGGCGCGGATCACCGATCCAGAAGAACGGCACCGCACCGGCCAGAAGTTTGGCGGCCTTGACCGCAAGTTCCGGGCCAACCCCGGCCGGTTCCCCGCAGCTCAGCGCAATGGGGGCGAGATCGGAGGGGCGCAGATCGCTCTGGCTCATGGGATCACGATCGTCGCGTCGGCGCGCATCTCGGCGAGGAAACTGTCGGCCAGCGCGCCGATGCGTTGCGATTGCAACTGGGCCCGAACCGACTCGCGATCGGCATTGGCCAGCGCCTCATAGGTGCGCCCGCACATCATCAGGAAGACAAGCGTCTGGCCATCGGCGCGGGTCAGTGCGGTGGAGACCTCACCCGGATCGAGTTTCGCGAGTTCGAAAGCCACATCGTTGGGGATCTGGCTCACCGGCAGGGTGTCGATTTGCAGCACGCTTTCCGGCTCGCCCTTGGCGATGCCATAGAGATCGTCGCAGGTGTCGACACTGGCCTTCACCTCGGCAGCACGTTTCAGCGCGGCTTCGGAGCGTCCGCCCGCGATGTAATAGGCGGCATATTTGATGGCGTCGGCATTGGGCGTCGGCGTGGCGATCTCGGCGACCGAACGCAACTGGAACAGGCCGATGGCGTTGCCGGTGGACAAGGGGGCGCTGATCTCGCCGGGCTTGAGGCCCATGACGGCGGCGCGCAGCGGCGGCGGCAGATCGCCGATCGCGGCCCAGTCCATCCGCCCGGCTTTCTCGCGCGACGGAGCGACGGAGTATTTCTCGGCAGCGGCGGCAAAGGCGGCAATCGAGGGGTTGGCCGCGATCTGTTTCGCCAGCGCGTCGGATTTCGCGGCCTCTTCGGGCGTGCGGGCTGGCAGGAAAAGCTCGGACAGAGCCACGCGCAGGCCGCCGGAGGGGCCGTTCGATTGCAGCGCCTTGTCGATCTCCGCTTCGGAGATCTGCGCTTTCGAGGAGAACCGGGCGCGGGCGTATTCACGCCAGATGATGCCCGAGGACACGAAATCGCGCACGGTCTGGGCCGAGACGCCGTTTTTCGCCATCAGCGAGAGGAACTGTTCGGGTTGCAGCTTGCCGCGTGCGGCAAACTCGGCGATCGCGGTGGCGACCTGTTCATCGGTCAGCTTGAAATCCACGCGCTCGGCGACCTGTTGCTTCAGGCGCTCCTCGATCAGCGCGTCGAGCACGTCCTTGCGGCTTTTCGGACCGCCCAGAACGGAGAGCATCTGCATGCGTTGTTCAAGCTCGTAGCCGGTCACCACCTTGTCGTTGACATAGGCGACGGGAGCGAAAAGGTTCTGGGCCACAGCCTGGCCGGGGGCGATCCCCGGCAGAGCCATCGCCAGGGCGAGAAGCCCGCCGCGGATCGTGCCGCGCGGCATGGGGTTGCGCAGAGAGGTTTTCACCGCGTCCAGAAGATCGGCCCCGAATTTGCGTGTCATGCTCACTCCCATGCTCACTTCCATACCCACTTGTGGCCCCGGTTTCGGGGCTTTCGTCCAGATGTCGGTTTCTTTTAAGAGGTTTCGCGGTCTGGGCCAAGCGGATTGCTCGTCTCTGTGCCGTGCTCGGCGGGGAATATCCCGATTGTGAACGCAGGACGGGGGCGCGACGGGAGCTTGGCAGGGGCATGACAGGGTTTGGGGCCCGGCTCAGAAGGCGCAGGAGCCAGTCTTTTGCGTCCCCGACCCGAAGGCGCCGAACCCTACGGAAAACGCCACGCGGGTAGTCGGATCGAGGGAATCGGTGTCCCAGTAGCGCCGCGATAGTTCGAGCTTGAGCCGGGTGCATTCGTTCTGGAATTGCAGGCCAAGCCCGGCGCGGGTGGCTTCGTCCTCGTTGAAATCGTAGAGATATTGCGCCGTGGCGCTCCAGTTCTGCGCCAGTTTCACCGAGCCGTCGAAGCCGAATTCGTTGAGATCTGTGTCGCGCTCTTCAGCGGCATCGGCGATGACATAGGCATAGCTCGATCCGATGGAATAGCGCGGACGGCTGAGATCGAGCCGGGTTTCCCATTTGGTGATCTCGGCATCCTCGGTGATGAGCGCGCGAGTGTTGGCGGCAAAGCCGTTCTGAAAGCGCAGCCCGGCGCCCAGAAGCCAGTCGGAGCTTTGCCCGGAGAGGCCGGAGGCGACGGAATAGGCGTCGTGATCTTCGAGGCTGAGGACCCGCCCGAGCGAGAGGCCATAGTCCATGGTCTCGCCGTAATGCGAAAACCGCAGCCCGGCGGCGGCGGTCAGGCCGGTGTCGCGCCGGTCCGCGCCGGGAAAGCGCGCGAGGGTCAGCAGATTGCCCTCGTCAAACTCGACGAAACGCGAATCCGTGTTGGGCACATCGCCGCCGGTGCTGTCGGACCAGCCAAGCTGCAACAGAGGTTCGAGAAGTTCGGACGCGCCGGAGACGGTGCTGCGGGTGAGCGGCCAGCTCAGGCGGGTTTCGGCACTGCCGGTGAGGCGGGTGACGTGGTTTTCGTAGGCGGAATATTGCTGTTGCAGGTAGCCGTCGACATAGAGGCCGGCGGCGTTTTCGAGTTTCAGGCCGGGACCGAAGACGGTCGAGCCGCTCCAGCGCCCTTCGGCCCCAAGACGCAGCACGTCATAGCCGTCGATGTCGTCTTCGGAATCGCGGTACGAGGTCGAGGCGGTGATCCCGAAGCTCAGTTGACCCGGCAGACGGGCCGGATCGTAGAGATGTTCGTAGCTGAACTCGCCCAGAAGGAAGGGCAGCGTGTCCTCGATCGCCACATCGGAATCGCGCAGGCTGCGGGAATAGACGAATTGCCCGTCGATGGCCTCGTCTTCGCGGTAGCGGCTCAGCGTGACTTTCGAGGGCAGGTAATCTTCGTCGTAATAGCCGTAATCGAGCAGATAGGCGATGTCGGAGGTGGCGCGCAGATCGAAGCCGAGCTTCATGCCGTTGTCGAGCCGCCAGTTGCCCTCGGCAAAGAGATAGGCCCGCAGCCCGTCGCGGGTGTCGTCGGAACTCACCGCGCCGTTCAGTTCGAGATCGCCATGCACGAAGGCCTGACGATAGCGCAGGTTGAGCGTCGTGGTGTGGCTTGCCAGATAGGGTGCGACGGTGAGGTCGCGGTGATCGCCCAAGGTGATGAAATAGGGAATCTCGATGCCGGTTCCGAGGGTAGAATCGGTGCGGATTTCCGGGATCAGGAAACCGTTGGCGCGGGTCACGGTCGGGTCGGGTACCCGCAGGTGCGGCAGCCAGAACACCGGAATATCGACGATGCGCAGATGCGCGTCGGTGAAATAGAGCTGATGGGTCTCGTTGTCGTGGATCACTTCGCTGGCGCGAATTTCCCAGAGCGGCACCGGGCGCACGGCGCAGACCTCGCAGGTCGAGGCGACGGTTTTCTCGAGCCTCGTATAGCGGCCTTCGACCACGTCGAGCCGGGCGGCGGCCAGTTGCATCTGGCGGTCGATCACCATGCGCGCCGACAGCAGAAGGCCGTTTTTCAACTCGGTGTCGATCTCGGCTGCGGAGGCGAGAATCTCGGTCGCGCCATCGGCTTTGGTGAGACGGATCGGACCTTCGATCGAGAGCGCGCCGGTCTTCTGATCGAAGGTGATGCGCGTGGCGGTGAGCCGCGTGTCGCCGCGCAACACTTCGACCGCGCCGGAGGCGATCAACAGCGTGCCGTCGAAGCTGACGCTGTCGGCCATCAGCGCGGTGGAGGGCTCGGATGCTGTCTGGGTCATCGCGGGCAGGGCGGCCATGGACAGGGCAGCGCTCAGGGCGAGGGCCGTGAGCGGGGCGCGCAGTGTCTGCGCACGACGGGAAAGGGGGGCCTTCGGTGCGGCGGTCATGTCCTTATCCATCCTCCAAATGCAGCAGAAGGGCAAGAGAGGCGAGGATGACCGCGAGAGGCGGCGCCCAGGCGGCCAAAGAGATCGGCAGCAATCCGTTCTGTCCCATGACGATGGCGAAGGAGCGCAGGAAATAGAAGCCGAAGGCCAGAAGCACGGCGGTGATCACCCGCGAGGAGGTGTTGCCGAGACGGGTGTGGCGCATGGTGAAGCCCGCAGCGATCAGCACCATGGCGATAAAGGAGAACGGCAGGGCCAGCTCGCTTTGCAGCCACATGCGGTAAGAACGGGCGGAGAAGCCGGCCACTTCGAGCTTGTCGATGTAGCTGGTGAGTTCCCAGAACGGCACGGCCTCGGGCGCGCCGAAGCGGTCGCGGATTTCATCGGGGGTGAGCGAGGTGGTCAGGGTGAGCGTGTCGTGCACGGTGGCAGCGGCCTCGGGGTTGGCGGCGCCGGTCAGTGGCCAACGCTTGGCCCCGGTGAGATGCCACTGGCCGTCCTCGATCTGGGCGCTCTGCGCTTCGATACGATAGAGCGGCGTGCCGTCGGGGGCGAAGCCGATGAAGCTCACCTCCTGCAATTGCGAGCCGTCGAGATTGGAGCGCCCGGCGCGGATCACCATCTGGCCGCTGGGCGTGCCTTCGCGCAGCCACAGCCCCTCGTCGGAGACCGAAAACACCTGGGCTTCGCCCTGGCTGAACAGGGTTTTCTGCCGCTCGTAGCTGCGTTCGGTGGTGGCGGCAATCGGGTTGAAGACGGCGACGCTGAGCGCGCCGAACAGAAAGGCCACGGCAACCGGCGGCACCAGGGAACGCAGGGCGGAGCGTCCGGCAGCGCGGGCGACGACCAGTTCGGAGGAGCGCGCAAGACCGAGAAACAGCACCAGCGTGGCGATCATCACGATGATCGGCAGGATGTCGTAAAGCGTGCGCGGCACGCGCAGGAGGGCCATGTGTAACACGGCGGTGCCGCCGATGCCGAGATCGGCAAGATCACGAAGCTGGTCGAGGCTTTCAACCATCAGGATCAGCCCGGCGAACAGGGCGAGGACAATCAGCAGGGCACGCAGGAAACGACGGGCGAAATAGAGATCGAGCCTCATGGCATTTTCCCCTCACGGTCCGGGGGGCTGCCCTTTTGGCGCAGACGCGGGTGGGCGGCCTTCCACATCAGAACAAGCGCCATGGCGACGGCCAGAACGGAGGCGAGATAGCGCAGCGGCCAGAGGCTTGGGGTGTCGTCGATCATGCCGCCAAAGCTGTTGTCGAGGGTTTTCACCACGACCAGAAGCAGGATCGCGAGAAGGATCTGGCGCCAGAGGCCGAAGCGCGAAAATCCGCCGATCAGCAGCGCGCCGAAGCCGACGAGACAGATGACGAGGCCCTGAACGGCCTTGTTGGTGCGCTGGGTCACCTCGGCGAACATCTCTTGCGGCGTGCGGCCGATCTCTTCCTGAAGCGCAGGGCTGGCCTGCAAGAGCGCGAGGCTGTCGGTGGAGCGCAGGGTGCGCGGCCGGGTCCGGGTTTCGCCGAGCAGACCCGAGAGGCTGTAGGAGAAACTGTCGAAACGGGTGACGGAGAGGCGCTGTGCGGCAAGTTCATAGGTCTGGCTCATGCCGTCGAACATCAGGAGCATCGGGCCGCTGTCGTCTTTGACGATCAGGGCGCGCGAGGCCATGAAGCTCTGGCGCTGGCTCTTTTCGCGGCTGTTCGAGAGGTAGACGTCCTCAAGCTCGCCCTCGGCCGAGATGTTGCGCACGTAGAAGGTGATGCCTTTGACCGGATGGACAAAGGAGCCTTCGGTCAGGAGCCGGGCGGTCACGTCGCTGGCGATCTCGGCGCGGCGCAGGTCCAGTTCGCGCTGCGACAGCGGCACAAGCACATGGGCGAGGATGGCGACCATCAGCCCGACGATAAGGCCGAAGAACAGCACCGGGCGGGCGAGGCGATAGGGCGAATACCCGGCTGCCTGCACCACCACCAGTTCAGATTCCGAGGACAGGCGGTTGGTGACATAGACCACGGCGGCAAAGGCGGCGATCGGCAGGAGGTTCACGAGGATCGTCGGCAGCGACAGAAGCGTGAGTTGCAAAAACGTCGAGGCCGATTGACCGTCGCCCATCAGCCAGTCCAAGAGGCTCACCGCCTTGTTCACCCAGAACACCAGCGCCAGCAAAAGCGAGAAGAATCCGAACAGCATCAGCAGTTGCTGAAGCATGTATTTGTCGAATCTTCCCAACCCACTGGTCCCGATACTGGTGTTTGCGTTCGGGCGGACTTTATCCGCAGCCTGCGCGGGGAGAAAGCAGAAACCCGTGCGCAAACCGATGCAATCGGCGCAAACTCGCACTGGTCAGTCGGGGGTATGGCCGCTACCTATGGGAAAACCCGAATTCAGCAAAGGAATTGCCATGACCGCGCTTGCCCAGATCACCGTGACCGAATTGGACCTCGACGCCATTGCCGCAGCCCCCGGACGGGTCTCCGTCATGGTGACGCCCGACGGCAAGATGAGCCCGGCGGCCCGGCGGATCAACCGGCTGACGAAGGGCGCATTGGCGCGGTTCGTCGAAAGCCCGGCCTTCGAGAAGATGAAAGAGGGCGAGGCGAAGGATCTGGCCTATCCGGTCGGCATGGCCGCCTCTGCGGTGCAGGTGGTGAAGCTGGCGCATCAGGCCTCGGTCGAACTTTGTCGCAAGGCGGGCGCGGCGATCGGCGCGGCGCTCGACAAAGAGGGCGCTCTGGTGCTGCCGGGCAGCCTCAAACGGGTCGAGGAGCTGGCGCTGGGGCTGATGCTTCGCAATTACAGCTTCACCGCCCACAAGACCTTGGACGAGGCACCCGTTGCGCCTGCCGTGACGCTCGCGGTGGCGAAACCCGATGCGGTCGATCTTTCGGCGGTCACGGCGCTGGCCGAGGGGGTGTTCTTCACCCGCGATCTGGTGTCCGAACCGTCGAACGTGCTGAGCACGGTGGAATTCGCCTCCCGTCTGACCGAACTTGAAAGCCTTGGTGTCAAGGTCGAGGTCTTCGAGGAGGACCGTCTCGCGGAGCTGGGCATGAACCTTTTGCTCTCCGTGGGCCAGGGCTCGGTGACGCCGACGAAAATGGTTGTGATGACATGGCAGGCGGGCGGTGATGAGGCCCCGGTGGCGCTCGTGGGCAAGGGTGTTGTCTTCGACACCGGCGGGATTTCTCTGAAACCGGCGGCGGGCATGGAAGACATGACCATGGACATGGGCGGCGCGGGCACGGTGTCGGGCGTGATGAAATCCTTGGCTCTGCGCAAGGCGCCGGTGAATGTCGTGGGGCTTGTCGGGCTGGTGGAAAACATGCCGGACGGTCAGGCGACGCGGCCGGGCGATGTGGTCAAATCCATGAAGGGCGACACAGTCGAGATCATCAACACCGATGCCGAAGGCCGCCTCGTTCTGGCCGATGTGCTCTGGTACGCGCAAGAGACCTTTGCGCCGACCGCGATGGTCAACCTGGCGACCCTCACCGGGGCCTGCATGGTGGCTCTGGGACAAGAGAACGCCGGGGTGTTCTCCAATGACGATGCGTTCTGCGCCAGATTCCTCAAAGCCGCCGAGGCGGAGGGCGAGGGGGCATGGCGTCTGCCGATGGGACAGGGCTATGACGATCTGCTGAAATCCAACGTCGCCGATATGAAAAACGTCGGCACGCGCTGGGGCGGGGCCATTACGGCGGCGCAATTCCTCAAGCGCTTCGTCAAGGATGAGACGCCGTGGATTCACCTCGACATCGCGGGTGTCGCCTCCGTCGCCACCGGCACGGCTCTGGCGCCCAAAGGCGCGACCGGCTGGGGCGTTCTGGCGCTCAACCGGATGATCGACGAGATGAACAAAAAGGGCTAACACCTTATGGGTGCTGTATATTTCTACCACCTGACCCGTGCGCCTCTGATCGAGACGCTGGCCACGCTTGCGGAGAAATCTATCTCTGCGGGCTGGCGGGTCGAGGTGCGCGGGCGCTCCGAGGAGATGCTGCGTGGCCTCGATCAGGCGCTCTGGCTGCGGGAGGGATTTCTGCCGCATGGCATGGCCGGGGGGCCGCATGACGCGGACCAGCCGGTGCTGTTAACGACCGGTACAGGTGGCAACAAAGCGGCCTGCGTGATGAGCGTGGGCGGGGCGGATCTGAGTGCTGAGGAAATTGCAGCACTCGACCGCGCCTGTATCCTCTTCGACGGCTATGACGAGGCGGCGGTGCAACACGCGCGGGTGCAGTGGAAAACTTTGACGGGGGCCGGGGCCGAAGCGCAATACTGGTCCGAGGAAAGCGGCCGCTGGGAAAAGAAGGCGGAGAGCAAGAAGGGCTGACTGCGGCTTCTTTTGTCCCTAAATATCCTGGGGTGAATTGGCGCAAGCCAAGAGGGGCAAAGCCCCTAACTTCACCGCGTCAAAATCAGCTTGTTCTGTTTGATCTCGATGCTTTCATAGCGTTGCAGGTAATCCATGCCCAGAAGCGAGCCGAACAGCTCGCCATCGGTGACATAGGCCCGCACGCGGCTGTCGGTGATGCCTTCGATCTCCAGCGTGTCGATCTTGACCGCCGCCGTGCGCACCGAGCCGTTGGCGGTCTGGGCGTGGCCGGTGAAGGCGAGCTTGTCGATGTCGATGCCCGCGCGTTCGGCGTCCTCTTTCGAGAGCACCACGTTGGACGCGCCGGTGTCGACAAGGAATTCCACGGGGGCGCCGTTCACCTCGGCCATGACGGAGAAATGCCCGAAATGGTCGCGATCCACGGTGACGATGCCGTCGCCCATGCTCATCTGCGCGGGCGCTAGACGGGGGCGGACGTCCTGCCACAATCCGACAGCGGCCAGCGCGCCGATGAAGATCAGCGCCCAGAGCACGGCATGGCGCACCATCTGGCCCATGCGTTTGCGGTTGGCGATGACGTAATAGAACCCGACCGCTCCGAGGAGCAGCGAGAGATAGAGAATGCGGGCGGTGTCCATCTGATCCATAAGACATAGATAGGGGCGCAGGCGGGGTTTGTCAGTGGGACATTCTGTTCCTGACGAAAACGTCAAAGGGACGATCAGCCGATGAAGAAGATCGCCTTGACCCCGTCCACGACGAATTGAACCGACAAAGCGGCCAGCAACATGCCCATAAGCCGGGTCACCACATTGATGCCGGTGGCGCCGAGGACGCGTTCCATGACGCCACTCAGAGCGAAGAACAGCAGGCAAACGACCAGCACCGCGATGAGCACACCGAGCATGAACAGGACACCGGTGACGCCGTCGGCCTGATCAATGAGAAGGATCATCGAGGTGATCGCGCCGGGACCGGCCAGCAGCGGCGTGGCGAGGGGAAAGACGGAGGGGTCTTCGACCGGCTGATGCTCCGGGTGTTGGGCATGTTCCTCGCGGCGCTTGCTGCGTTTCTCGAACAGCATTTCAAGCGCGGTGAGGAACAAAAGAAGCCCGCCCGCGATGCGGAAAGCAGGCATGGAAATCCCTACAAATTCAAGGACATGGTCGCCGAAAAGGCCGAAAAGCGTCAGGATGCCGAAGGCGATCAGCACCGCGCGCAGACCGACGGCGCGGCGGTGTTTCGCGGTGGCGCCCTGGGTGAGCGCCACGAACAAGGGGGCAAGCCCGATCGGGTCGATGATGACGAAAAGCGTCATGAAGGCCGTGATCAGAACCTGCGGGTCCATGGCTCAGCTCTTGCCCCCGGCGGCTTCGAGTTTTTCGAGCGCGGCCATCCAAAGCGCCTCGGCGCGGTCCATCGCCTCCGAGACCTCGGCATATTTTTTCTGCCAGACGACGGCGGCCTGTTTGTCCTCGTAAAGATCGGGGTTCGCCAGTTTGACCTGTAGCTTTTCGCTCATGTCGTTGAGCTTTTCGACCCGGTCCTCGCATTTGCGCACCTCGGAACGAAGCGCCATCAGCTCTTCGCGGGTGGCTTTTTTGACCTTGGGCGCGGGTTTGGCCTTGGCCTCTTTCGGTTTCTCGTCGCCCTGAACGAGGAAGCGGCGATAGGCCTCAAGGTCTTCCTCATAAGGCGTGACGCGGCCGTCTTTCACCAGCCAGAGCCGGTCGGCCACCAGCGAGAGAAGGTGCATGTCGTGCGACACGAGGACGACCGCGCCGGTGTATTCGGTCAGCGCCTCGACCAGCGCCTCGCGGCTTTCGATGTCGAGGTGGTTGGTCGGTTCGTCGAGGATCAGAAGATGCGGCGCATCGAGTGTGGCCAAGAGCAGCGACAGGCGGGCTTTCTGGCCGCCGGACAGCCGCCCGACCTCGGTCTCCGCCTGATCGGCGCCAAGGCCGAAGCCCGCAAGACGCGCGCGCAGTTTCGTGGGCTCAAGGTTCGGCAGGGCGCGGCGCAGGTGCTGGAGCGGGGTCTCGTCGAGATGCAGCTCGTCCACCTGATGCTGGGCGAAGAATCCGACGCGCAGTTTTTTGTGCCGGGTGATGTCGCCGCCCATGGCGGGCAGACGGTCGGAGAGCAATTTCGAGAGCGTCGATTTGCCCTCGCCGTTGCGGCCCAGAAGCGCGATGCGGTCGTCCTGGTCGATCCGAAGGTCGAGCCGTTGCAGGATCGCCTTGCCGTCATAGCCGACGGACCCGCCCTCGATCCGCAGGATCGGCGGCGACAGTTCTTCGGGCGTCGGGAAGGAAAACACCATGCGCGCGGCGTCTTCGGGCGCTGTGATAGTCTCCATCTTTTCCAACATCTTGACGCGGGACTGCGCCTGTTTCGCTTTCGAGGCCTTGGCCTTGAACCGGTCGACAAAGCTTTGCAGGTGGGCGCGATGCGCCTCTTGTTTCTTGGCCGCCGCCGCCTGAACCGCGCGTTGGGCGGCGCGCGTGCGGGCGAAATCGTCGTAACCGCCGGTGTAAAGCGTCAGTTTCTTGCCTTCGAGATGCAGGATCGCCCCCACGGCGCGGTTCAACAGCGCGCGGTCGTGCGAGATCAACAGCACGGTGTGCGGATATTTGGCGAGATAGGTCTCAAGCCAGAGCGCGCCCTCGAGATCGAGATAGTTGGTCGGTTCGTCCAAGAGCAGGAAATCGGGCTGCGAGAACAGCACCCCCGCCAGCGCAACCCGCATCCGCCAGCCGCCGGAAAACGCCGAACAGGGCATCGCGATTTCTTCATCGGTAAAGCCGAGCCCCTTAAGGATCGACGAGGCGCGGCCCTCGGCGGACCAGGCGTCGATGTCGGCGAGACGGGTCTGAATCTCTGCGATGCGGTGCGGGTCGGTGGCGGTTTCCGATTCCGCCATCAGCGCCGCGCGTTCCTTGTCCTCGGCCAGAACCGTGTCCAGGAGCGACACCTCGTTGCCGGGAACCTCCTGCGCCACGCCGCCGATGCGGGCCCGCGCCGGGATTTCGATCGCGCCGCCCTCAAGGACCAGATCGCCCTTGATCAGCCGGAACAGCGTGGTCTTGCCCGCACCGTTGCGGCCCACGATGCCGACCTTGTGGCCGGTGGGAATGGTGACGGACGCCTCCTCGATGAGGGTACGGCCTTCGACGGAATAGGTGAGATCGCGGATTTTCAACATGAGTGCCGCATAGCAGGGCGCGCGGGTGCGGTCCAGTGGCCGCAGACGCCCGCATTGCAGCTTGTGCGAAAGACGCGGCGCTCAGAAGGCGGGTTTCATTTGGGTGAGGCTGGAATTGTAGCTCCAGAGCACCGCAAGGACGCCTTCGGCCCGGTCATGGGAGAGGATATGCAGATAGAGATAATTGACGGTGCCGTCTTGCCAGAAGGCGAAAATGTCTTCCTGCCAGGTGTCGGACAGCTTGGCGTGATAAAGGGTGTCCGACTGATCGAGCGAGTTGCCGTAGAGAGTTGTGAGCGTCGTGCTCAACTCGGAAATCTGCGCGTCGGAATAGCTGTGTTGCGAGTCCAGACGCCGGATCAGCCCCGCATAGTCTCCCTGTTTCAGGCGTTGCGAGATGTCGAGGATCATCGCTTTGCGGCTTTTGTAGGTCATGTCCGGCGTCAGATCGGGAGAGGGAGCGTCCGGTTGTGGCGAAACGGCGGTCTGCGCCGCCATGGGCAGGGCATTCAAAAGCAGGAGGGAGGCGAAACAGGAGAAAAAGAGGGCGCGGGTCAGCATGGGAACCTTGTAAAAAACAGTTTTTCCACTGTGTCGCGGTTCCTGTTACGGCTGTCAACGCGAGAGAGTCGATATGCCGCATGCAGTGCGCCTTTCGCGCTTTTCAAAGCGCCTTGCCCGTGGTATCCGGCGGCCAATCTTCGGGCGTGGGGCTTTCCGCACCTGTTTTCACTGCAAATCGAGATCCAAGAGGCTTTCCCAATGGCGATCCAGCGTACCTTCTCCATCATCAAACCCGACGCCACCAAGCGCAACCTGACCGGCAAGATCGTTGCCAAGTTCGAAGAGGCCGGCCTGCGAGTCGTGGCTTCCAAGCGCATTCAGCTTACGCTGGCTCAGGCTCAGGCCTTCTATGGCGTGCACAAAGACCGTCCGTTCTTCGGTGAACTGTGCGAATACATGATCTCCGAGCCGGTTGTGGTTCAGGTGCTCGAAGGCGAAAACGCCATCGCGAAAAACCGCGAAGTCATGGGCGCCACCAACCCGGCGGACGCGGCCGAAGGCACCATCCGCAAAGAGTTTGCGCTCTCCGTTGGCGAAAACTCCGTGCACGGCTCCGACGCGCCGGAAACCGCGGCTGAAGAGATCGCATTCTTCTTCTCCGGCATCGAGCTGGTTGGCTGAACCGAACCCGGTTCCGACATTTGAAAAGGCCGCTCTTCGGGGCGGCCTTTTTCATGTGGTATGAGCGCGTAAGCTCAGATCCGGCCTTCCTCAGGTGTGCGGGCGATGATCCAGACGGCGTGGACGATGCCGGGGATATAGCCCAGAAGCGTCAGAAGGATGTTGATCCAGAACTGTTTGCCGATGCCCACCTGCATGAAAACGCCCAGAGGCGGCAGGATGATGGCGGCGAGGATGCGGATGAGGTCCATGTGTCTCTCCTTAATTTGCTTTGAAGAGAAACGCCGCGCGGCTTTGGAAAGTTCCGATTGGGGGCCGACCGGGGGGCGTCTAACGTCGCAGCCCTGTGCCGATGTCGTTCAAAATCGCCTCGATGCCCAGAGGCACGGCGGTCTTGTCTTCCTGCACGGAGGCGACGATGGCGTCGAAGCGGGCGCGCAACTCGTCCTTTTCCTTGCCTTTGCAATCGTTCCACGGGCGGCCCTGAAGCCCCATGACGATGCAGTAATAGCCGATGAAATGGGGGCGGCTGCCGTGCGTGAGCAAGTGCCTGTACGCGGCATCTGCCCCCATTTCACGGAGCTCCTCGGCGGAGGTGATCCCGGCCCGCGCGAAACTTGCGTCCGATGCGGGGCCGAGGTTGCGGATGGAAGAGACGGGTGTCGGCATGGGCGTCCACGGAACTGCGAGACAGGCGGATGTCGCAACTGTCCCGCAGCTTCGGGGGCGCGTCAAGCAAAGCCCGACCCGGTTGGCTCAGATCATCGCCCAGTCGATGAAGATCGGATGCGGCATGTGACGGGCGGCGACGGTCGGGATCTCACTCATGGGGATGGGCGCGCGCTGTTGCGGCAGGGGCCGTTGATAGGCGAGCGGCGGAACGGGGATCGGATGTTGGATCTGCTCAGTGTCTTTCGGGTGCATGGCGTCTCTCCTCGAAATTCGTGTGCCACGGAGTGTGCCGTGACACAGGTTAAATTCTGCTGAGAGTGCGTGGCGAAATGTGGGGCAGAAATGCGAAAAACCCGGGCGATTTGTCCGGGTTTTTAGATAAATTTTAGGGAAATCGAGTCGGTGGTCTTCAGGCCGGTTTCACGACCGTGTCGAGCGCATGCAGCGTTGCCAGAAGCGGGCCGAGGTCTTCGATCCGGAGCATGTTCGGGCCGTCGGAAGGCGCGTTGTCCGGGTCTTCGTGGGTCTCGATGAACAGCCCCGCGACGCCCACGGCGACGGCGGCGCGCGCCAGCACGGGAACCATGGTCCGGTCGCCGCCCGTCGAGGTGCCGTTGCCGCCCGGTTGCTGGACCGAATGGGTGGCGTCCATGATCACCGGATAGCCGGTTTCGGCCATGCGCGGCAGGCCGCGGAAATCGCTCACCAGCGTGTTGTAGCCGAAAGACGTGCCGCGTTCGCAGAGCATGATCTTGTCATTGCCGGTGGAGGCGAGCTTGGCGGCGACATTGTCCATGTCCCAGGGCGCAAGGAACTGGCCCTTCTTGACGTTGATCGCCTTGCCGGTTTCGCCTGCGGCGAGCAAAAGATCGGTCTGGCGGCACAGAAAGGCGGGGATTTGCAGCACGTCGACCGCTTCGGCGGCCATGGCGCAATGGGCGGGTTCATGTACGTCGGTGATCACCGGGCAGCCGAATTCCTCGCGGATCTTCGACAGGATGGTGAGGCCCTTTTCGGCGCCCAGACCCCGCTTGCCCGACAGCGAGCTGCGGTTTGCCTTGTCATAGGAGCCTTTGAACACGAAGCCGGTGCCGGTCGGCGCGCAGGCCTCGGCGATCTTCTCGGCCAGCATGCGGGCGTGATCGAGGCTTTCCAACTGGCACGGACCGGCAATGAGGCCGAAGGGTTTGGCGTTGGAAAAGGTGACATTTCCGATGGCGACATCTTTGGCGGTCATGTCGGGCTCCTTTTTGGCAGGTCTGGCGTCCCTATCCCATGAAGCGGGGGGCTGGTGCAAGTCCGAGCGACAGCGGGCAGGGCGCTTGCGCGGAAAGCGGCGCTGGGGCAGAACAGTCCTATGAGTGAAGAACTTGATGACGAGACGCGGCTCCGGTTGCGGATTTATTTCGGCGCGCGGCTGATGCTCGGGCCGGGCAAGGCGGATTTGCTCGACGGCATTCGCGACACTGGCTCGATTGCGGCGGCGGGGCGGGCGATGGCGATGAGCTACAAACGCGCCTGGTCTCTGGTCGAGGAGATGAATGCCGCGTTCAAAGAACCTCTGGTGGCCTCCGCGCGAGGCGGAAGCAAGGGCGGCGGCGCGCATCTGACGGAGACGGGCGAGGCGGTTTTGACGCAATATCGGGCCATTCTGGCGGAGGTCGAGGCGGCGTCGGAGGCTCGGATTGCCATGATCCGGGGGATGCTGGCGGAACGTGACGATATGCGTATCGATATGTCCGAAGGGAAATAACGCTTGCCCCTTCCTGCATGTGTTGCGATATGTTTGTGCAAACATATCCATGCTCAGGGAGTTCCCATGTCCGTTTCTTTCCCCCGTCGCGCTTTGGCGCTTGCAGCCGTTTCGGCCTTTGCCCCTCTGACGGCCCATGCCGAAGACATCACCGTCTTCGCCGCCGCCAGCATGACCAATGCGCTGGCCGAGATCGAAGAAAATTTCGAGGCCGAGACGGGCCACAGCCTTGCGATTTCACTGGCGGGGTCTTCGGCGCTGGCGCGCCAGATCCAACAGGGCGCACCCGCTGATATTTTCATCTCGGCCAATCCGGGCTGGATGGACACGCTTGAGGAAGAGGGGCTTGTGGAACCGGGCACGCGGTTCGATCTGTTGAACAATTCCATCGTGCTGATCGCGGCAGGCGACGCCGATGCGGTGGAGATCACCCCCGATCTCGATCTGGCGGGGCTTCTGAACGGCGGGCGTCTGGCGATGGCGCTGGTCGATGCGGTGCCTGCCGGGATTTACGGTAAGGCCTCGCTCGAAACGCTCGGGCTTTGGGACGATGTCGAGGCGCAGGTGGCGCAGGCCGACAATGTGCGCGCGGCTCTGGCGCTCGTGGCCACGGGTGAGGCGCCTTATGGCATCGTCTACGCCACCGATGCGGCGGCGGAAGCGGGCGTGACCGTGGTCGGCACGTTCCCGGCAGACAGCCATCCGGCGATTGTCTATCCTGCCGCCGATCTGGCGAACCGCGATGTGCCGGCTGAGACCGAATTCCTTGAGTACCTCAAGGGGGCCGAGGCGCGTGCGGCATTCGAACGTCAGGGTTTCGTGGTCGTCGCAGACTAAAGGGGACGTCTTTGCTGGACTGGTTGGGACCGGAAGAATGGGCGGCGGTTCGCTTGTCGTTGCGCGTCGCCTTCTGGGCGGTGGCGGCGAGCCTGCCTTTGGGCATTTTCACCGCCTATGCTCTGGCGCGCTGGTCCTTTCCGGGCAAGCAATTGCTCAATGGCATCGTGCATCTGCCGCTGATCCTGCCGCCGGTGGTGACGGGCTATATGCTGCTTTTGACCTTCGGGGTGAAAGGGCCTGTCGGCAGCGTGCTGCATGACATCGGCATCACCTTCGCCTTCCGCTGGACGGGGGCGGCGCTGGCGGCGGGGGTGATGGCCTTTCCGCTGATGGTCCGCGCGATCCGGCTGTCGATCGAGGCGGTGGACGTGAAACTCGAACAGGCGGGGGCCACACTTGGGGCCTCGCCGTTCTGGGTGTTTCTGACCGTGACCCTGCCGATGACCTTGCCGGGGATCGTGGCGGGGGCCATTCTGGCCTTTGCCAAGGCGATGGGGGAGTTCGGCGCGACGATCAC
Source organism: Celeribacter ethanolicus (assembly GCF_001550095.1). Taxonomy (GTDB): domain Bacteria; phylum Pseudomonadota; class Alphaproteobacteria; order Rhodobacterales; family Rhodobacteraceae; genus Celeribacter; species Celeribacter ethanolicus. The sequence goes on from NZ_LRUC01000003.1 coordinate 152,573, forward strand.
CTTCGTCTCCAACATTCCCGGCCAGACCCGCACCATCCCCTCGGCGATCTATGCCTTTCTGCAAGTGCCGGGCGGCGAAGGTTCGGCAATGAAACTGGTGCTTGTGTCGGTGGCGGTCGCGATGGCGGCGCTGTTGATGTCTGAAATCCTCGCCCGACGTGTGGCGGATCGGGTGGGGGGCAAGTGATGTTGTCGGTCGATCTGCACCATGCGTTTGCCGGTTTCACGCTCGATGCGCGGTTCGAGGCCCCGCCGGGACTGACGGTGCTGTTTGGCGCCTCCGGCTCGGGCAAGACCACGGTGATCAACGCGGTCGCCGGGCTGTTGATGCCGGACCGGGGAAGGATCGCGGCGGGGGACTGGGTGCTTCTGGACACCGAACGCAAGCTGCGGCTCAAACCGCATCAGCGCCGTCTGGGCTATATCTTTCAGGACGCGCGGCTGTTCCCGCATCTGACGGTCAAACAGAACCTGAACTACGGTGCATGGTTCGCGCCGAAAGACGCGCCGCGCGAGGATATGGGGCAGGTGGTCGATCTTCTGGGCATCGGCCCGTTGCTCGACCGGCGTCCCGGCGCGCTTTCGGGAGGGGAAAAGCAGCGGGTTGCCATCGGGCGGGCGCTTTTGTCCGCACCGAAACTGATCCTCGCCGATGAGCCTCTCTCGGCCTTGGACGAGACCCGAAAGGCGGAGATTTTGCCCTATTTCGAGCGATTGCGCGACGAGGTGGCGGTGCCGATCCTCTATGTCAGCCATTCCGCCAGCGAGGTGGCGCGGCTTGCGACCACGGTTGTCGTCATGGAGGGCGGCAAGGTGGTGCGACAAGGGGCGGCGGCGGAGGTTTTGGGCGATCCGGATGTGTTGCCGATGGGCGCGCGGGAGGCGGGGGCGGTTCTGACCGTTTCGGTGAAGCGGCATCACGCCGACGGGCTGACCGAATTGGACGCGGGCGGCGCGCCTTTGTTCCTGCCGCATATCGCGCAGGCGCCGGGCCAGAAGGTGAGGGTGCGGATCGCGGCCCATGACGTGATCCTGTCGCGGAGCCGCCCGGAAGGGTTGTCGGCGCTCAACATCCTGTCGGGCGTGGTGCATCAGATGCAGCCGCATGAGGGCGCGGTGATCGTGGCCATCGACACGCAAGCGGGCCGGGTTCTGGCGCGGATCACCGGGCGCTCGGCGCAGGCGCTCGATCTGGCGCCAGGCGTGGCGATCCATGCTATCGTCAAGACGGTGGCGGTGGCCTCCTCCGACATCGGCGCGGTGGCGGCGCAGCCTTAACCCTTCACCACACCGCGTTTCTCCAACTCCTTGCGCAGCCCCTCGGGCGCGGCATAGCCCCAGCCGGGGTAACGGTCGCAGATCACCTCCATCATCTGGCGGATCGGGCGCGAACTGTCGTCGCGGCGAAAGCTCATGAAGATCGGCGAGGTGGCATGTTCGACGAGGGGGCGAAAACATAGCCCGTCCATGCGCGAACGTCGCACCGCCTCGGGCACCATGGCGATGCCTTCTTCGGCGGCGACAAGCCCGATGGCGATGTGCAATTCGCGCGCCTCATGGGCGATGTTGGGGGAGATGCCGTGGTCGTGGAACACGGCGAGCACCTGATCGGCAAAGCTCGGGCGCGGCTGGCTTGGATAAAGGATCTGCGGCTCCTGCGCGATGCGGGCCAGCGGCAGCGGGCCGTCTTCCTGCGCCAGCGGATGGGTTTCGGGCATGGCGACGAGCATGTCCTCCTCGCGCAGGAGCACGCGGGTGATCGCCGGGTCCTCAAACCGCTGCGTGCCAAAGCCTGCGTCGATCCGGCCTTCCTTGAGGGCGGGGATTTGTTCCAGACTGCTCATCTCGATCAGATTGATGTCGACGTCCTGCGCCACTTTGCGAAAGCCGCGGATGAGCGCCGGAAACCGCCCGTACATGGTCGAGGCGACGAACCCGAAGACAACGCTTTGCCGACCGGAATGGGCGGAACGCTCGATCATCTTCTTAGCGGCCTCGGCATGGGCGAGAATTTGCTCCGCCTGTTTGAGAAAAAGCCGCCCCGGCGCGGTGAGTTTCAGGGGCCGTACCGTGCGATCAATCAGCTCGGTGCCCATTTCCGCCTCCAACATCTGGATCTGGCGACTGAGCGGCGGCTGGGCCATGTGCAGTTTTTCGGCGGCGCGGGAAAAATTCCGCTCGCTGGCGACCGCTACGAAATAGCGGAGCTGGCGCATCTCCATACTATACCCTCCTCGTATAGAAACAGATGAACTTGGTCTTGGATTTTTTAGCTCATGTTTCGCAGAGTGGTCCAATCTTGTTTGGATGCGGCGGCTGGAGGAGCGGCCGTCAGGGAGGTATCACCAGATACCGAAAAGGTCTCAAGAGGCGTGACTGGGCCTCTTCTCCCCCGTTTCGGGGGCCGGGTTTCTGCGTGCCATTGACGGGTGGCGCGCCGGAGCCGGGGTCTCTTCCTGCCGATCCGAACGGGACAGCAAACGTGCCCATAGGCACAGGCCAAAACGGAGGAGAACGCATGACCACCACGCTCAGAGACCGCATCGCGGGGGCCGTCGAGGAAGACGAAAACGGCATCCACCGCTGCCGCCGGGATATTTTCACCGACGAACAGATTTACGATCTGGAGATGAAACACATCTTCGAAAACGGTTGGGTGTATCTCGCGCATGAGAGCCAGATCCCGGAACCGAACGACTATTTCACCACCTGGATCGGTCGGGTGCCGATTGTCATCACCCGCGACAAAGAGGGCGAGCTGCACGCGGTGATCAACGCCTGTGCCCACCGTGGCGCGATGCTCTGCCGCCGCAAACACGGCACGAAATCGAGCTTCACCTGCCAGTTCCACGGCTGGACCTTTTCCAACACCGGCAAGCTTTTGAAGGTGAAGGACGGCAAGACCGGTGGCTACCCGGAGGGCTTCAACAAGGACGGCGCACACAATCTCAAAGCGGTCGCCAAATTCGAGAGCTACAAGGGGTTTCTCTTTGGCAGCCTGAACGCCGATGTGCCGACGCTCGATGAGCATCTGGGCGAGACCAAGGTGATCATCGACCAGATCGTCGATCAGGCACCCAACGGGCTTGAGGTTCTGCGCGGCAATTCGAGCTATACCTTTGACGGCAACTGGAAGCTCCAGATGGAGAACGGTGCGGACGGCTATCACGTCAGCTCGGTGCACTGGAACTACGCGGCCACCATGGGACACCGTAAGGACGAGGGCACGCAGGCGGTCGACGCCAACGGTTGGTCGAAAAGCGTTGGCGGCGTTTATGGTTTCGAGCGCGGGCATATCCTTTTGTGGACCCGAACTCTCAATCCTGAAGTGCGACCGGTGTGGAACCACAAGGACGAACTTGAGGCACGTCTCGGCAAGGAGAAGACCGAGTTCATCACCACCCAGACCCGCAACCTCGCGCTCTATCCGAACGTCTACCTGATGGATCAGTTTTCGACGCAAATCCGCGTGGTGCGCCCGATCAGCGTCGATAAGACGGAGATCACGATCTACTGTTTCGCGCCGGTGGGCGAGGCCCCGGAAGAGCGCGCAACGCGTCTGCGCCAGTATGAGGATTTCTTCAACGTCTCCGGCATGGGCACGCCCGACGATCTCGAAGAATTCCGCGCCTGTCAGACCGCCTATGCCGCCGCCGACGGGGTCTGGAACGACTTGAGCCGGGGTGCCACGCGCTGGATCGACGGGCCGGACGAGAATGCGACGGCGATGGGGATGACCCCGATCCTGAGCGGTATCCGCTCCGAGGACGAGGGGCTGTTCGTGCGCCAGCATGAATACTGGTCGGGGCTGTTGATCGAGGCGCTCGACAAGGAGGCGGCCACGCCGGTTTCCGCAGGTGAGGAGGTGATGGCATGAACGCGTTCGTGAAATCCGATCTCGAACAGATCGCCGCCTTTCTCTATCGCGAAGCCCGACTTCTCGATGACCGCGACTGGGACGCATGGCTTGAGTGCTACGCGCCGGAGGCCTCGTTCTGGATGCCGTCCTGGGACGATGACGACCAGCTGGTCGAAGACCCGCAATCGCAGGTCTCGCTGATCTATTACCCGAACCGTCAGGGGCTTGAGGACCGGGTGTTCCGGATCAAGACCGAACGCTCGGGCGCGACCATGCCGGAGCCGCGCACCAATCACATGATCACCAATATCGAGATCGTCGAGCGGCGCGAGCAGGACCTCGATCTGCGGTTCAACTGGCACACGCTGAGCCATCGTTACCAGACCACGATGAGCTTTTTCGGCACGTCCTATTACACGCTCGATCTCTCGGGAGAGGTGCCGAAGATCACCGCGAAAACTGTGGTGCTGAAGGATGATTACATCCATCAGGTCATCGACGTGTACCACGTCTGAGGAGGGCCGGATGAGTTATCGCATTGCCCTCAATTTCGAGGACGGGGTGACCCGTGTGATCGACTGCAACCCGATGGAAACCGTAATGGATGCGGCTTACCGGCAAAAGGTCAACCTGCCGGTGGATTGCTCCGACGGGGTCTGTGGTACCTGCAAATGCCGCTGCGAGGAAGGCGCCTTCGACATGGGCGACGACTATCTCGAAGAGGCGCTGTCCGAAGAGGAAGCAGCCGAAGGGTTGGTGCTGTCGTGCCAGATGGTGCCGGAAAGCGACTGTGTGGTCTCCGTGCCGGTGCCGTCGTCGAGCTGCAAGCTCGGGCCGTCGGTCTTCTCGGGCGAGATCACCACGCTCGAACAGGTCTCTCCCAGCACGATCGTGCTGGGGGTGACGTTGCCGAACCCGGAGGCGCTCGATTTCCTGCCGGGACAATACGTCAATATTGCCGTGCCGGGGCTGGGCGTCACGCGCTCCTATTCCTTCAGCTCGGCGCCGGGGGCGGATGAGGCGATGTTCCTCATTCGCAATGTGCCGGGCGGGGCGATGAGCCGCTATCTGACCGAGGTGGCGAAACCCTGCGACCGGCTCGAATTCACCGGCCCGTTCGGCAGCTTCTTCCTGCGCGAACGCAAACGTCCCGTGGTGATGCTTGCAGGCGGCACCGGGCTTGCGCCGCTGTTGTCGATGCTTGAGGTCATGGCGGCCAAGGGCGAGACCGAGACGCCGGTGCATCTGATCTATGGCGTGACCTCGGACAGCGATCTGGTCGAAACCGCCCGGCTCGAGGCGCTGGCGGCGCGTCTGCCCAATCTCACATGGGCCGCGACCGTGGCGGATACGGCGAGCAGCCATCCGCTCAAGGGCTATGTCACGCACCATCTGAGCGACGCGCAGCTCAACCACGGCGAGATCGACCTCTACCTCTGCGGCCCGCCGCCGATGGTCGAGGCGGTGCGCGGATTTCTTAGGGACAAGGGCGTCACGCCCGCGAGTTTCCATTACGAGAAATTCACGCCAAACGCGGCGGAGGAGGCGGCATGATCTGTCCCGGCAGGTTTGCGGGCAAGGTCATGGTGATCACGGGCGCGGCCCAAGGCATCGGTCGGGGCGTCGCCGCCCGGGCCTGTGCCGAGGGGGCGGATGTGGTCCTGGCCGACCGGGCGGAGTTCGTGGCCGAGGTGGCCGGGGAGATCGCAGCTTTGGGTCCGGGGCGCGCCACATCCGTGGTGGCCGATCTGGAGACCTATGACGGGGCTGAGGCGGTCATGAAGGCCGCGATACAGGCCTTTGGCGGGATCGACATCCTGATCACCTGCGTCGGCGGCGCGATCCGGATGCGGCCTTACGGGGCGTTTGAGCCGGAACAGATCACGGCGGAAATTCAGCGCTCGCTGATGCCGACGCTCTGGGCCTGTCATGCGGTTTTGCCCGCGCTCAGGACCCGTGGCGGCGGTGTGATTGTCAATGTCTCGTCCAACGCCACCCGTGGCATTCACCGCGTGCCCTATTCGGCGGCGAAAGGTGGGGTCAATGCGTTGACCGCCTCGCTCGCGATGGAGCTGGCGGAGGAAAACATCCGGGTCGTGGCCAGCGCGCCGGGCGGCACAGAGGCGCCTCCGCGCCGGGTGCCGCGCAATGCGGCAGGCGACAATGAGGCGGAAAAGGCGTGGATGGCCGAGGCTGTCGAACAGGTCACCGGCTCCACCATGATGAAGCGCTACGGTACGCTCGAAGAACAGGTCGCACCGATCCTGTTTCTGGCCTCGGAGGAGGCGGGCTATATCACCGCCTCGACGCTTGTGGTGGCCGGCGGCGATACCGGCTGAGCCGGAGCCTCCAAGATTGAGACAACCGGCCTCGCCATCGCGGGGCCGGTCGCCAGACATGTTCAGAGGGATGGGAGGCCCGGATGAACTTCAAGCAACTCACCTATTTCATCGCCGTCGCCGAGGAATTGCATTTCGGACGCGCGGCGGAACGGCTCGACATGGCGCAACCGCCCCTGAGCCGTCAGATCAAACTTCTGGAGGAAAGCCTCGGCGCGGTGCTGATCAACCGCTCGCGCAATGCCACCTGCCTGACCCAGGCGGGCGAGAGGCTTCTGGACCGCGCCCAGTCGATCATGGAACAGCTCAACGACACACGCCTTGAGGTCAAACGGCTCGGGCAGGGGGCGGAGGGGCGGCTGCGCGTGGGGTTTGTCGGTTCGGCCACCTTTGGCATTCTGCCCAATATCCTGAAATCCTACCGCGCCGCCTATCCGGATGTGAATCTGAGCCTCATTCCGATGAACAACGCGAAACTGCACCGGGCGCTGGTGACCCGCGAGATTGACGTGGCGCTGACCCGTCCGGCGCTTCAGGACAGCGATATCGTGAGCCGCACCCTGACGGAGGAGGATCTGATCGCGGCGGTGCCCGACACGCTCGACACCGGTGGGCGCAGCGTCGATCTCGCGGCGCTCGACCAACCGAATTACATCCTCTACCCGGAATATCCGCGCCCGAGCTATGCCGATCTCGTGCTCGACTGCTGCGCGCGTCAGGGGCTCGACACCTCGCGCCGGGTCTGGACGATGGACATCCAGACCGCGCTCAGCCTCGTGGCGATCGGCGAGGGGATTTGCATCGTGCCCGCTTCGGTCGGCACCGCCCAGCGCAATGGCGTGCGGTTCCGACCGATCCGCGCGCCGCTCGGGGTGACGACTTTGGCTCTAAATGCGCGGATCGACGAGCAGGGGGTGCATGTCTGCAATTTCAAACGCATCGCCCAGACGGTGGCGCGCAAGACCGGCTGAGCCGTCCGGCCTGCGCTTTTCTATCACACGCCCAGCCATCTGTGCTGGGCGTTTTCGTCCGCGCGGATCGCGTCTGCATCCCCCGTCCAGACCACCTGTCCCTTGCTGACCACGACCACATCGTCGGCGAGCGAGGTGGCAAAGCCGAAGTTCTGTTCGACGAGGATCATCGACAGGCCTTCGTGTTTCAGCTCCATGAGCTTGTCGTGAATGAGCTTGACGATGATCGGCGCGAGGCCTTCGGTCGGCTCATCGAGGATCAAAAGCCGCGGGTTCATCAAAAGCGCGCGGGCGATGGCGAGCATCTGCTGTTCGCCGCCCGAGAGCTGCGTACCGCCATTGTTCATCCGCTCTCCCAGGCGCGGGAAGAGATCGAGCACGCGCGCCATGGTCCATGGGCTGTCGCTGTCGCCAAAGCGTTTTGCAGTGATCTCAAGGTTCTCGCGCACGGAGAGCGAGGGGAAGATGTCGCGGGTTTCCGGCACATAGGCGATGCCCATGCGGGCGATGTCATAGGACGTCTTGCCCATCGGCTGGCCGTCCAATGTGATCGTGCCTTCGCGGGTCGGCAAAAGCCCCATGATGGTCTTGAGTGTGGTGGATTTCCCTGCGCCATTGCGGCCCAGAACGGCCAGAACCCGGCCCTGTTCGGCGCGCAAGGACAGCCCGTGCAACACCTGCGTTTCGCCATAGCCAGAGGCGACGGATGTGAGATCAAGCATCTTCCCAGCTCCCCAGATAAATCTCTTTCAAAAGTTTCGACCCGCGCGCTTCTTCCGGCAGCCCGTCGAACACCACCTCGCCGTAGTTCAGAACGGTGATCGTGTCGGCCACGTCGAAGGCCAGATCCATGTCATGTTCGATGATCAAGAGCGTCAGATCGCGTGGCAGGTCGTTGAGCAATTCGTGAAACCCCTTGGCCATTTCGGGGCCGACGCCGCTTGTCGGTTCGTCCATCAGCAAGACGAGGGGCCGGGTGGCCAGAGCGACGCCCACCTCCAATTGCCGCCGCACGCCATAGCTGACTTCGGAGACTTTCGCGTGCAGATAGGGCATGAGGCGCACCTGTTCGGCGACCTCGGCAACGATCTCGCGCACCTCGGGGGAGGCAAGGCTGTCGCCCCAAAGCCGGGTGCCCGCGCCGGTGTGGATCGCTGCGGCGAGGCCGAGGTTTTCCTCGACCGTCAGCCCGTCGAACAGCGTGTTCTTCTGATAGCTCCGCGACAGGCCGCGGCGGGCGCGTTTCGCCACCGGCAGTGCGGTGACGTCCTCGCCCGCCAAAAGTACCGACCCGCTGCTGGGGGTCAGCTCGCCGACCAGAAGGTTGAACAAGGTGGTTTTGCCCGCGCCATTGGGGCCAAGGATGACACGGCGCTCGCCGCGTTCGAGTTTCAGCGAGACGTTCCGGGTGACGTGAACGGCGCCGAATCTCTTGTCGAGATTGCGGGTCTCAAGCATCGGTGGTGATCTCCTCTGCATCGGATTTGCGGGTCATATCGGAGAGGCGGCGCTCCAGCCGCGCGCCCCAGCGGGCTTCGATCCAGCCGAAAAGCCCATTGGCACGGCTCATCACCACGGCGATCAGCAGAACGCCGACGACGAGATGCCAGTGGCTGGTGACATTGCTGACCTCATGTTTCAGGATGACGAAGGCGGCAGCGCCGATCATCGGGCCGACAAGCGTGCCGAGGCCCCCGAGGATGACGACGACCAGGGCTTCGCCGGAGACGGTCCAGGCCAGAAGGCCGGGGGAGATATACATGACATGCTGGGCGGCGAGCGCGCCTGCGAGGCCTGCGATCATGCCCGAAAGGCCGAAGACATCGGCCTTGACGCGCCAGACGGTCAAGCCAAGAGCACGCATCCGCTGTTCGTTGTGCATGACGCCGGTGAGCGAGCGGCCCAGCCCCGAGCGCAGGATCAACACCGCCGCGCCATAGGCCGCGCCCAGAAGCGCGAGGCAAAACAGCGCAAAGCTGCGGCTGTCGTTCAAATCGAGGCCGATGAGCGACAGGTCGATCCGGGGAATGCCGCCCATGCCGTCGTCGCCGCCAAAGAACGGTGCCTCAAAAACATAGGAATAGGCCATTTGGCCGAAGGCGAGCGTTGCCATGATGAAATAAATGCCATGAGCGCGCGCCCCGATCGCGCCGATCACCCAAGCGGCGGCCCCGGTGACGGCGATGGAGCCGCCCAAGGCTACGGGCGGCGCGAGGCCCGCCTTGGTGGTGAGAATGGCATAGGCGTAAGCGCCGACGCCCATCAGCGCGCCGTGGCACAAGGACACCATGCCACCAAAGCCCGCGACCATGTCGAGCGCGAGGACCAGCATGGCGAGGAGCAAGATTTCGGTGAGAACTTCGAGGCCGAAATAGCCGGCGGTGACGGCTTGGGCAAAGGCGCCCACGGCCAGAAGGATGAGCGCGGTGTAGCGCAGGGCGCTGTGTTGGAACATCGGATCAGCCTTTCGCCGGGAAGAGGCCCATGGGACGGATCACGAGGACCGCCGCCAGAAGCGCATAGATGAGAACGGAGGCGAGCTGGGGCGCGAGAACGGCGCCGAAGGTCTGGACGAAGCCGAAAATGAGCGAGCCCGCGATGGCGCCTTGCAGAGAGCCAAGCCCGCCGATGACGATCACGATCAGCGTCGGGATCAGGATCTGAAGCCCCATGTCGGGGGTGACGCTCAGAAGCGGCGCGGCCACAGCGCCCGCAAGCCCCGCCAGTGCACAGCCGACGCAGAAGACGATGAAGAACAGACGCTCGACATTGATGCCGAGACAGGCTGCCATGGCGTCATTGTCGACCCCCGCGCGGATCATCGCGCCGATCTGGGTGCGTTTGAGGACCATGGCGAGGGCGGCGAAAATGGCGAGGCCCAGCGCGATGATGAACAGGCGATAGACCGGGTAATCAATGCCGAAGAGCGACACACGGCCCGCGAGAAGCGACGGCACTTCGATCGCAAGCGCGATGTCGCCCCAGACGATCCGCGTCAGATCAAGGAGCGCGAAGATCAGCCCGAAGGTCACCAGAACCTGTGCCATCGGCCCGCTTTTGCGCATCCGTTTGATCAGCCCGCCATAGAGCAGGATGCCCATGCCCGCGACCGCGACAGGGGCCAGAAAAAAACCGGTCCAGTAGCCGCCCACGGTGGCTGCGGCTGCGGCGACATAGGCACCCAAGGCATAGAGCGAGCCATGGGCGAGATTGACGAAATGCATCAGGCCGAAAATCACCGTGAGGCCGATGGAGAGAAGGAACAGGAGCATGGAAAGCTGCAACGCATTGAGCGTCTGCAACGCCCAGAAACCGGGGTCGAGAGACATGGTGGGGGTCCTTTGACAAACGCTCGGCCGGGAACTGGGGCCCGGCCGGGCTGGGAGGTCAGTTGGAAACGGGCTTAGTTCGAGACGGGTGCCATGGCGCAGCCGTTGATCGGATCGGGCGTCGCGGGCAGGGTGGCCAGAACCTTCTGGGTCAGGCCGGCATCGCCTGCGACGGTCTCATAGACATAGATCGGCTGGACGATGTTGTTGGTCGCCGGGTCGATCGAGAGCGTGCCGCGCGGACCGTCGAAATGCACCTGACGCAGGGCATTGGCGAGGCTGTCGCGATCCGTTGCACCGGTCTTGGTGGCCTCGATCAGCGCGCGGGCGGCGTCGAAGCCCTGCACGGCGTATTCCGAGGGAATGCGGCCGGTTTTCGCCTCAAACGCGGTGACGAAGGCGGCGTTTTCGGGGTTGTCGATTGTCGGCACGTAATGCAGCGCGGTGATCACACCTTCGGCGGCGGGGCCTTCGGCGTTGACGTAGAGCGGCGAGGTCAGGAAGCCCGAGCCATAGAGCGGCAGATCGGATTTGAGGCCGAAGCTGTCATATTGCTTGACGAAGGAAATCGCTTCGCCGCCCGCGTAGAACACATAGACCGCCTGTGCGCCGCTGGCCTTGGCCTTGGCGAGGAACGGCCCGAAATCCTGGGTTTTCTGGAAGGGGGTGAATTCCTGCCCGACGATCTCGCCCCCGGCGGCGGTGAAGGTCTCGGCGAAGCTGTCGATCATTTGACGGCCTGCGGCGTAATCGGGGGCCAGCGTGAAGACCTTGGTCAGGCCCTGCTCGACCATCCACGGTCCCATCGGGCGGTTCACCTGACCGTTGGAGAAGGACATGCGGGTGATGAAGGGCGAGCAATGCGCGCCGGTGGCCTCGTCATTGCCGGCATTGGCGACAATGAGCGGCACGCCCGCACCATCAATGAGATCGCGCACCGCGCCCAGAACGCCGGAACTGACGATGCCCGCCATGACGTCGACCTTGTCCTGAAGGATGAGCTTCTTCGCCTTGGCGAGCGCGACGGGCGGTTTCACCTCCGTATCTTCGCGCAGGAGCACAAAACTGGCGTCGGTCTCGGAGCCGTATTCCTCGATCGCCAGTTCGAAACCGGCCTCGATGTCATTGCTGAGCGCGGCATAGACGCCGGAATAGGGTAGCAGAAGCCCGACTTTGATCTCTTCGGCGTTTGCGGGCATGCTCAATGCGGTGGCGAACCCGAGGGCTGCCAGAACGGTGGTTTTCATGATATTCCTCCCTGTATCCCCGAACCCCTCCCCGGGTCCGGGTGGCGGCCACAGCGGCCGACCTTTGTGCGTGCCAGTCCGGGGCTTGGAACCCGTTCGGAACAGCTTGCGGCCAGACTGTGCGCAGGGCGCGCACAAGTCGAGAAAGGTTTGGGTATCGAATAATATCGGTTTTGTTGCGAGCGGCACCGGGTCACAGCCTCATTTTTAGGCGGTGATCGGGAAGTGGGGACGACGGAGCGGATCGGGCGTGGGCCAGCGTTGACAGCTTCGGCAAAAAATAAATCAATTGGTCCAAGTTTCGCATCGCGGGAGCGCGATGTGGGCCAAGCGTTCGCACAGACGTACACCATAAAACTTCGCGCATGCGAGCAAGCAACAGGGGATCAAGATATGACCAAAGACATGACGCGCCTCGGCCAGTCCCGGCGCAGTTTTCTCAAGGCGAGTGCGGCGGGTGCGCTTTTGACCACGCCCTTTGTACGGGCCGCGCTGGCGGCGGGAGATGGGCCGCTCAAGGTGGCAGGGATCTATACCGTGCCGGTCGAACAGCAATGGGTGAGCCGCATCCATGTCGCCGCCGTCGCGGCGCAGGCGCGGGGCGATATCGAGTACACCTATTCGGAAAACACCGCCAACACCGACTATCCGCGCGTCATGCGCGAATATGCCGAACAGGGCTATGACCTGATCGTCGGCGAGATTTTCGGCGTCGAACAGGAGGCCCGCGAAGTGGCCGCCGATTATCCGGACACCGCCTTCCTGATGGGCTCGTCTTTCAAGGAAGACGCGGGCGTGCCGAACCTGTCGGTGTTCGACAACTACATTCAGGACGCGTCCTACCTCTCGGGCATCATCGCGGGTGCGATGTCGAAATCCGGCAATATCGGTATGGTCGGCGGCTTCCCGATTCCGGAGGTCAACCGTTTGATGAATGCCTTCATGGCGGGCGCGAAGGAGATGAACCCCGAGATGAAATTCCAGGTGTCCTTCATCGGCAGCTGGTTCGATCCGCCCAAAGCCAAGGAAACCGCCTATGCGATGATCGACAACGGGTCGGACATGCTCTACGCCGAGCGCTTCGGTGTGTCGGATGCGGCGAAGGAAAAGGGCGTTCTGGCGATCGGCAATGTGATCGACACCCAGGCCGACTACCCCGAGACCGTGGTCGCCTCGGCGCTCTGGCATTTCGAGCCGACGTTGGACGCGGCTATCGCCAAGGTCAAAGCCGGTGAATTCATCGCCGCGGATTACGGACTGTATTCCTTCATGAAAGAGGGCGGCTGTTCGCTTGCGCCTTATGGCACGTTTGAGGGCAAGATTCCGCAGGAGGCGCTCGATCTCGTGGCTGCGCGCATGGCGGAGATCAAATCCGGTGCCTTCACCGTTGAGATCAACGACGAAGAGCCGAAGTCCGCGTAAATGCAAGCCTTTGAGACGGACGCAGGGCAGGGTGAACCTGTCCTGCGCATGACCGGGATCACCAAGCGCTTCGGTGCCGTGACCGCCAATGAGGATGTGAGCTTTGCCCTGCAACCGGGCGAGGTGATCGCGCTTTTGGGCGAGAACGGCGCGGGCAAGACCACGCTGATGAACATCCTTTTCGGGCAATACGCGCCCGACGAGGGCAGCGTCGAGGTGTTTGGCGAAACCCTGCCGCGCGGCAATCCGCGCGCCGCCTTGTCGGCGGGCGTCGGCATGGTACATCAGCATTTCACGCTGGCGGGGAACCTGACGGTCTGGGAAAACATCGTGCTCGGCACGCAACCTCTGGGTAAACTCAGCCTGTCGCCCGCGGCGGTGCGCGCCAGGATCACCGCGCTGGCGCAGAAATTTCACCTCAAGGTCGACCCGAATGCCAAGGTCGGCAAGCTGACCGTAGGCGAGCGGCAGCGTGTTGAGATCCTCAAGGCGCTCTATCGCAAGTCCCGCATTCTCATCCTCGACGAACCCACCGCCGTTCTGACGCCGCAGGAGACCGACGATTTGTTTGCGACGCTGCGCGAGGCGGTGGCGCTTGGCCTGTCGATCATTTTTATTTCGCACAAGCTGCACGAGGTCATGGCGATCTCGCACCGGGTGCTGGTCTTGCGCCATGGCCGTCTGGTCGCTGAACGGGCGGTCACGGACACTAACCGCGAAGAGCTTGCCGCGCTTATGGTCGGCAGCGAAGTGACTGCGCCGGATATTCCGGCGATGCCTGCGGGACCGGCGCTTTTGTCGCTGCGCGATGTGCATGCGACGGGGCTCAATGGCGTGACGCTCGATCTGCCCGCCGGTCAGATCACCGGGCTTGCCGGCGTGTCCGGCAACGGTCAAGCGGCGCTGTTCGATCTGATTTCCGGGCTGAACCCGGTGCGCTCCGGGGCCTTCACCATTCTGGGGCAGACGCCCGCGCATTGGACCCCGCGCGCAGCACTTGAGACGGGTGTCGGGCGCATCCCCGAGGACCGGCACACGACCGGCTCGATTGCCGATTTCGACCTCACCGAGAATGCGATCCTTGAGACCTATGCGACGAAATTTTCCCGCAAGGGTTGGATGAACTGGGGCAGGGCGCGCGCCGCGACCGAGCATCTGATCGCGACCTATGACGTGCGCTGCCCGGGGCCTCAGACGCGCATTCGCCTCCTGTCCGGCGGTAATATGCAAAAGCTCATTCTGGGGCGGGTTTTGGAAGAGGCGCCGAAGATCATCCTCGCCAACCAACCCGTTCGAGGGCTCGATATTGGTGCTGTGAACTATGTCCATGGCCGTCTGGCGGCGGCGCGGGAATCCGGGGCGGCGGTGTTGTTGATTTCCGAAGACCTCGAAGAGATCATGACGCTGTCGGACCGCATTCACGTCATCTCCGAAGGCCGTCTCAGCCCCGCCTTTGCGCGCGGCAGCGTGACGGTGGCGGAGTTGGGCAAGTGGATGGCGGGAGATGGGGAGGGCAGCCATGCGGCTTGAACCCATTTCCAACGCGGGCCCGGCGCGCAAGCTTCTGCCGCCCGTGCTGGCAATCCTTGCCTCTTTCGTGGTGGCGGCGGTTTTGGCGCTGGTCGCAGGCGGCGATCCGTTTGCGGTCTTCGGTCTGATCTTCAAAGGCGCGTTCGGGTCGAAATTCGCCCTTCTGGAAACGCTCAACCGTGCCACGCCGCTGATTTTCACCGGGCTTGCCGTGGCGGTCGCGTTTCGCGCCAAGCTCTGGAACATCGGGGCAGAGGCACAGTTTTATGCCGGGGCCGTCGTGACGGCGGCACTTGGTGCGGGCGCGATCGGGCTGAGTTCGGTCTTTCTTTTGCCCATCCTCGCCATCACCTCGGCGCTCGCGGGGGCCTTCATCCTCCTGATCCCGGCGCTTTTGAAAACCCGGTTCAAGGTCGATGAGGTGGTGACGACGCTGCTGTTCAACTTCATCTTTCTGCTCTTCGTCTCCTACCTGCTCGAAGGCCCGCTGAAGGACCCGATGGGCATGGGCTGGCCGAAATCCGCCCGCCTCATTCCCGAAGCCCGCCTGCCGCGCATCGTCGAGGGGCTGCGGTTGCACTGGGGCTTTGCTCTGGCGCTGATCTGCGCCGTGGCGCTTTACGTGATCGACCGCAAAACCACCCTCGGCTTCGAGATGCGCGCGGTCGGCCAGAATGTCGAAGCGGCGCGGTTTGCGGGGATTCCGGTGACGAAAGTGATCCTCAAAACCGCGCTTTTGTCGGGCGGATTAGCGGCCCTCGGCGGCTTCTCGGAAGTGGCGGGGCTCAAAGGCTCCCTGACGCTCGATCTCAGCCCGGGCTTTGGCTACACCGGCATCGTCGTCGCGATGCTGGCGCTTTTGAACCCTCTGGGCGTGGTGGCCGCCGCGCTCTTCGTGGCGGCGATTTTCGTCGGTGCCGACAGTATGAGCCGCGCGATCGGCGTGCCGACCTATCTGGCGGATATCATGCTGGCCTCGGCGCTTTTGATGATGGTGCTGGCGATCCTGTTTACCAAGTTCCGGATCAGGAGGGACTGATGGAGATCATCGACATTCTGCTGTCCGTGTCGTTCTGGGCCGCCGCGATCCGCATCGCCTCACCACTGATTTTCGCCACCATGGGGGAGCTGATCTGCGAGCGTGCGGGGGTTTTGAACCTCGGGATCGAGGGCATCATGGTCGCGGGCGCCTTTGCGGGTTGGTTCGCCGTGCTCTCTGGCCTGCCGCTTTGGGCGGGGGTGGGCGTGGCGCTTTTGGTGGGCATGACGTTTGGGCTGTTACATGCAGTGCTCTCTGTGCCTTTCGGGCTGTCGCAGCATGTGGTCGGCGTTGGTGTCACGCTGTTTGCCACCTCGACCACGTTTTTCATCTATCGCGTCGCCCTGCCGGAGGTCTCCTCGCCGCCGAAGATCACGGCCTTTCAGCCGGTCGAAATCCCGATCCTGTCGGATATTCCGCTTTTGGGGCAGGCGCTGTTCAACCAGACATCGCTCACATATGCGGCCTTCCTGACCGTCGCGCTGACCGCCTTTGTTCTCTACCGCACGCCCTTGGGGCTGGCGGTGCGGGCGGCGGGGGAAAGCCCCTCGGCCGTGGCCGCCCAAGGCCTCTCAGTGACGCTGATCCGCATGGGCGCGGTGGTGGTCGGCAGCGGCTTGATGGCCGTGGGCGGTGCGTTCCTGACCATGTCGGCCTTTGACAGTTTCTTTTTCGAAATGGTCGGCGGGCGCGGCTGGATCTGCATCGCTTTGGTGGTCTTCGGCGCATGGAAGCCCGGCAAGGCGATGCTGGGCGCGATCCTGTTTGCGGCGTTCGACGCGCTGCAAATCCGGTTGCAACAGACCGGCGTGGGCGCCATCGTGCCCTATCAGGTCTTCCTGATGATGCCCTATGTGCTGTCGATCCTGGCGCTCGTCCTGATGTCGCGCCGCGCCGAAGTTCCGGCGGCCTTGATGGTGCCGTTCAACAAAGGAGAAAGATGATGTTCGACCTGCTCGTCAAAGGCGGCACCTTGCCGGACGGAACCGTCGCGGACATCGCCATTCTGGGCGACAAGATCGCCGAGATTGCGCCCGGGATCGCCGCCGATGCGCGCGAGATGATCGACGCCACGGGCGATCTGGTCGCACCGCCTTTTGTCGATCCGCATTTTCACCTCGACGCAACGCTGTCCTATGGCCTGCCGCGCCTCAACGCTTCCGGCACGCTCTTGGAGGGAATTTCGCTTTGGGGTGAGCTGCGGGAGATCGCGACGGTCGATGAAATGGTTGAGCGCGCGCTGAGCTATTGCGACTGGGCCGTCTCCATGGGCCTTCTGGCGATCCGCAGCCATGTCGACACGACGCCCGATCACCTCAACACCGTCACCGCGATGTTGGAGGTGAAGGAGAAGGTCAAAGACTACATCGACCTGCAACTCGTGGCCTTCCCGCAGGACGGGCTTTACCGTGCGCCGAACGGGCGCGAAAACCTGCTCCGTGCGCTCGACATGGGTGTCGATGTCGTCGGCGGTATCCCGCATTTCGAACGCACCATGCAGGCCGGTGCCGACAGCGTGCGCGATCTGTGCGAGATCGCCGCCGAACGCGGTCTGCCGGTTGATCTCCATTGCGACGAAACCGACGATCCGATGAGCCGCCACGTCGAGACTTTGGCCCATGAGACCACGCGTCTGGGCTTGCAGGGCCGGGTGGTCGGGTCGCACCTGACCTCGATGCATTCGATGGACAATTATTACGTTTCGAAACTGATCCCGCTGATGGCCGAGGCCGAGATCGCCGCCATTCCCAACCCGCTGATCAACATCGTGCTGCAAGGCCGTCATGACACATTCCCGAAACGCCGTGGCCTGACCCGTGTACGGGAGATGCAGGCGGCGGGGATCGCCGTGGGCTGGGGGCAGGATTGCGTGCTCGATCCGTGGTATTCTCTGGGCACGGCGGACATGCTCGATGTGGCTTTCATGGGGATGCATGTGGCGCAGATGACCCACCCGGACGAAATGGCGCGGTGTTTCACGATGGTGACCGAGACCAATGCCGCGATCATCGGGGTTGAGGACTATGGGCTGCGCAAGGGGGCGATGGCCTCATTGGTGGTGCTGGATGCGAGCAATCCCGTCGACGCGCTGCGCCTGCGGCCTGCACGGTTGGCCGTGGTGTCCAAGGGCAAGGTGATCGCGCGAACGTCGAGGCAGGATGCGACATTGTCACTGGCTGGGCGCCCGGGCCGTGTCCGCCGCCGCGCTCCGAAA
Source organism: Celeribacter ethanolicus (assembly GCF_001550095.1). Lineage (GTDB taxonomy): Bacteria > Pseudomonadota > Alphaproteobacteria > Rhodobacterales > Rhodobacteraceae > Celeribacter > Celeribacter ethanolicus. The sequence continues at coordinate 170,524 of NZ_LRUC01000003.1, forward strand.
CGATAATTCCGTTTCCGGGCATGCGAAGCGGGTCTTCCCACCTCGTCCAGCAAGGCCGTGATAGGAAGTTTGATACCGAGGTCTTGGCGAGGATTTTCTAACTTCGTCAGGGAGCTGGACAACGTGGCCGTGTTCAAAAAATCGTCTTGAGCACTTTTCCGTTCCGGCACCCCAATCTTCAATTTCTTCTTTTGTCGCTGCACGCCCTTTTGTGTGGTCGCAAGTGTTCCGTATGTCAGCCAAATACGGGATGAAGAGCCATTGTAGCGCTGTCGTCACGTCTGCATCTTTTCGCATCTGACTTAGGTCAGATATGCCGGGGTTTTCTTGCTCATCGTGATGCCGGGAACTCCGCAAACTGCCTGTGGTTAGCAGTCTAGAGGAGGTGCTCGACATCTTGTGGCGGCGCCGGGGCCAGAGAGCAGCAGTATGCGGCAGCGCTCAGAAACTCATACGGCGCAGGGCTCAGAGCAGCGCCGATTTGTGGTCTGAATATCGGCGATCTCGAAAGTATGCGTCCAATTTGGTGGGAATCATCTATGCTTAAGGAAAGAGACCTGTGCCCTATTGTGCGAACTATAGAAATGATGTGCAAATTTGCATTGCAAATACACGCATTGACCCAAACTTAAGAATTTGAAACAATACTAAAGCATATATTTGAACATACTAATTGGTTATCTATTTTGCCGCTAACTATACGTAAAATATAGGTTAAATGATTTTTGTGTTGTTTGTTTGCGCATTTTATTTTCTAAAAGACATGTCTCATAAACGTATTTTCATTTAGGCAATACGTTTTGATCTTAGACCACCCAAAAGTCTTGGATTGACGAAAAATATAACCTTTAGGGGGACACTCTATGAAATTCATCCAGAACTCCAAGAGCCTCATGCGGCGGTTCGCGCGAGAAGAAGACGGCGCAACAGCCATTGAGTATGGCCTCTTCGCCGCTTTGATCGCGGCTGTGATCGTTGGAACGGTGAGCACCCTCGGGACCAACGTGAATTCCGGTTTCACCAAAGTTAACACGGAACTGGAAGCTGCTCTACCTGCTGCAGGCGAATAACCATGTTCTCGCGCTTCGGTATTTCCGGGCGCGCGACATTGGTTCTGGCCACGTCGGCTCTGGTGGCCGGTGCTGCTGTGTGGGGAGGGTTTCGTCCGGCCCCTCAACCCACTTCGCAGCCCGTGCCGCAGGCAGCCTCCGGAACGGCACAGACGGCGCAGATTCTGGTCGCGTCACGTACCGTTCAGCCGGGAGTCCCTGTCTCGCCCGATGATTTTCAATATGCCGACATGCCGGTTGATAGCGTGCATGACGGGTTCCTCGTCGACACAGAAGCGCATCGCGCGATGCTCACGGGAGTGACTGTCTCGCGAACAATTCCGAAGGGCACGCCTTTTGTCGAGGCTGACCTGACGGCGCAGACCCTTGTGACTGATATGACCGCTACTCCTTCGACACCGCCCCGCTTGAATCTTGCGGCGGGCATGCGGGCCATCGCCTTGCCGGTTAAGGCTGAGACTGCCGTGGCGGGGCTGCTCGAACTTGGCGATCGTGTCGATATCCTGTTGTCCTACGAGATGGCGGAGGACGTCCTGGCGATCCGCACGGTGTTGCGTAATGTGCGGATCATCGCGACGGATCAGACCACGCAGCCTCCGGCGGAAGACGCGCAGGCGGAGCCGAAAACGCCGCCGAAGATCGTGACCTTCGAATTGACGCCGGAGGGAGCCAAGGTTCTGGCTCTGGCGGATCAGATGGGCGACATCATGTTGGTTCTGAGCGAAGATGATGCAGGTGAGGGGCCGGTGATCGCCGAGGATGCCCCGATTTTCTCCAGCCAGATTTCCGGCCAAACGACCAAGCCTCTGCCGACGGTGACCAGTCGCAGCGTGTCCATCGTGCGCGGTGCGCAAAACCGGGTGGATGTGTTGCTCTCAGAAGAGCAGCTCCCGGGGGGCATACCCGCGGCGGTCGTCTCCGTTCCTTCCAGTTCAGCAGAGTGATCATGATGTTTCAAAAACGTCTCAATCTCATCCTCCGCAAGCCTCCGATATTGCGGTTCGCCCTGAGCGCGCTTTTGCTGTCGCTGACCTTTGCCCCCGCGCAAGCGCAAACCCTTGTGGAAACGCGCAATCGGGCGATTGATCTGTTTGCGGGGCAAGGCAAGCTGATCAAACTCGAAAGCCCTGCGGAGACGGTTTTTCTGGCCAATCCCGACGTGGCCGATATCGAGATCAAATCTCCGAAACTGCTTTACATCTATGGAAAGTCCATCGGGGAAACGACGCTTTTCGTGATTGATGACGCGGAGGAAGTGACGCTCAGCAGCGCAGTCAAGGTGTCTTTCAACATGGATGCCATGACCCGTGCCGCCCGTGCTGCGCAGCCGGGGGGCAGCTTTTCCGTGACCGAGATCGGTGGGGCAATCGTACTGAGCGGCAGCGTCGATACCATCGGAGAGGCGGAAAAGGTCGAAACGGTTGTGCGGCAACTGGCGGGGGCCGATGCGACGGTGGTCAATTCCCTGTCGTTAAACACCCCGGCGCAGATCAACCTTCAGGTCAAGATCGCGGAAGTGTCCCGAACGGTGACGGAGGATCTGGGGGTGAGCTGGAACGTCCTATCTGGACACACATTTTCGAATAGCGCATACGGGGCGGCTTTTTCTGGTGGATCTGGTGTGGATGGAGGATACTCGTTGAGTGGCGCAACTGTCCGCCCTTTCAGCACAGGCCGTCTAGAGGTGGGTGTGACGCTCGAAGCGTTGAAAAAAGAAGGTCTCCTGACCATCCTGTCGGAACCCAATCTCACCGCGCGCTCCGGCGACAAGGCGAGTTTTCTCGCGGGGGGGAGGTTTCCTTATCAGACCACCAAGGACGATGACACGGCCACGGTTGTGTTCGAGCCCTTCGGCGTGGAATTGGAATTCCTGCCGGAGGTCTTGCGCGCGGATCAGATCAAGCTGAACGTGCGCACGCAAATCCGCGAGCTTGATTTCTCCAACGGAAGCCAGACCAACACGCAGAATGTGCCGCTGATCCGCGAGCGCAGTGCCAGCACGACGATCGAGGTTGGCAGCGGTCAGAGTTTTGCGATCGCTGGGCTGTTCAGCGCGTCGACGCAGCAGGATGTCGAACAGGTGCCGGGCCTCGGGGATATTCCGCTGTTGGGCGCACTGTTCCGGTCGACGAGCTTTCAGAAGGGCGAAAGCGAGTTGGTGATCATCGTGACGCCCTACATTGTCGAACCGGCCGCGCCCGGTCAGTTCAAGACGCCGCTCGACAAATTCAGCCCGGCAAACAGTCTCGACCGCAATTTCCTTGGTGCGCTCTCTTCCGGTGAGCCGATCAGCAAAGACGGTCCTGTGTCTGTCAAGAACATCAACGGCAACGCAGGGTTCCTTTTGCAATGAGACCGATCCGAATGTCCTCCGTCTGTGCCCTTGTCGGGGTCTCCCTGTTGAGCGCCTGTGCAACGCCGGTTGTGGATCGCGGTGCGATGCAACGTCTTTCGGCGCCCTATGTCGAGGTTCAGCACCAGTTTCGCTTTGCCAGCGGTGGTGGCGATCTCTCCGCCTCTGAAAGACAAAGTGTCCAGCGCTTTTTGAACAGTCTTTCTTTGACGGACAGCGACTTGGTGATTGCGACCCTTCCGGGAAGCGGCCAGCCGACGGTGGATGCGGCGCGCGAGCAGGCGATGCGGTCGCTTTTGTCGCGCAGCCCTGCCAAAGTTGAAATTCTGATGGACGAGACCTTTGGGGCCCGACCGACGCCGAGGCGACAGGTCGGAATTCTGCGTGCCGTGCGCGCCCAAGGGCTTGCGGTCTCCTGTGCGCCGGGAGAGCTCATCGCGGATCTGGGCTGCGCCAGTGCGACCAACCTCGCGGTGATGATCCATGAACCGGGCGATGTTCTGGCCGCCGAGGCGACGGCGGCGCGGGCCTATCGTGACAGTCCGGCGGAGACGGCACAATGAACCAGCCTATGCCTTCCCGAGCTGTTACCCGGCATGCAATTGATGCGTTTGTTGCCTCCGAGGAGGGGCGCGATGCGGTCACCTTGCTGTTGCAGCGGCTTGGAGAAAGCGACGCCGCCACACTTCAAACCGGCACGCTTGAGACCGTCGCCCGGCTCGCCGGTCTTGCCCCGTTTCGCAAACTCATGATCGTGGAACTGGGACAGGGAGAGATGGGTGACCATCTCGAGGCCGTCCGTGAGATTGTCGCCGAAGGTGGGGAGCTTGTGCTACTCGGGCGCGAAAACAGTGTTGCGGCGTATCGCCATTTTCTGGCGGCCGGGGCGCGGGACTATCTTGCACTGCCTTTGGAGTCGGATTTTGTGCTGCCGGATGTCTTTGCAGCGCCGAAGGGCGCGCTCCCGGTTCATGGCACCCAGGCTAAGGGCCGTGTCGTTGCGGTTTGCGGGGCGTCGGGCGGTGTCGGTGCAAGCCTCTTGGCCGCCAATTTGTCCGTTGCGTTTCTGGCACATAATGCGCCCCATAGGGCGGAAATCTCAAACGCGGGTCAGGGGGCAAAGGTCGGTCTGCTCGATGCGGATTTTGCCTTTGGGTCTCTGGCTGTCGATTTCGACATCGAAGCGACGCAGGGCGTTTTCGAAACCTTGGAAAGACCGGAGCGCGTCGACAGCACCTATCTTCAATCCAGTATGGCGGAGGTTTTGCCCGGTTTGTCGGTCTATGCCGGAGAGCTTCATGACGCGTCACTTCTTGCGGGGTACGAACAGGGGCTTGCGGGACTTGTGCAAACGCTGAAAGAGGAATTTCCGCTGACCGTCATGGATTTGCCGCGCCGACTTTTGCTGCAGGATGTCGGTTTGTTACGGGAGCTGGACGATGTGGTTTTGGTTCTGGCGCCCGGTTTCGGTTCGTTGCGCACTGCGGGACGGTTGATTGAGCGCGTGAGCAGCCAAAGCGGGGCTACGCGGATCTGGAACGTCGTATCCCAAAGCCGCCGTGATGCCGGGTTGAGCCGAAAAGAGATCGCTGATGCCCTGGGGCAGCCGGTGACTTGCGAACTGCCTTTGAGCTCTGCCGAAATTGCGCGCGCCTCGGTCAAGGGCGCGCCGCTACAATCTGAGTTTCCGAGGAGCGCTTACGCCCGAAAAGTCGCCGATCTGGCCCAGACGATATTGGCTGCGTCGGAACACGAGACATCCGACGTAAACGACCGTCGGTCTTGGTGGAAAAAGAGGTCGCGATGACCATGTCCGGCCCGCGACCAGCTACTGAATTGTCGACCGCACATGTTCAGATCGCAGAGCGTATTCGCCTTCTGATGGCGGAAGGCGCGCAGGGCGGGCCTTATTTGGTGAGTTCTGCGATTGATTGGTATCAGGCGCACAGTGGTGAAACCGTGCCGCGCGATGTGCAGCGGGCGTTGATGCAGGATCTGGTCGCAGATGTGAATAGCCTCGTACCCACCCCGCCGCCGGTCGTGCCTGTATCGCCGGGGAGGGCGCAGTATCAGCCCGAGTTTACCAAGCGGGTAATGCAGCTTGGTGGGCAGATTGCGCCCGAGGTGATCGGGCTTTTGGATTTGCGTGCCTTGGGGCATTTGTCTTTGGACGCGCAGCGCAGCGCGATCCGGGATGCCGTTCTGAGCGTCAGCCGTGGGCAGAAACTCGATCTGAACGGCGTCGAGACGGCGGAGCTGGTCGATTACGTCGTGGATGACATGTTGGCGCTGGGGCCGCTTGAACGTCTGCTTGCGGATGACAGCGTTTCCGAGATCATGGTGAACGGGCCCCGGCAGATTTATGTCGAGCGCCGCGGACAGTTGGAGCTGGCGGATATTTGTTTTCGCGATGACGACCATGTGGTGAACATCGCCTCGCGGATTGTCGGCGCCGTTGGGCGTCGGGTGGATGAGACGACGCCGCTTGTCGATGCGCGCCTGCCGGATGGCAGCCGGATCAATGTGACCATCCCCCCTCTGGCGGTGGACGGGCCGACCATGACCATTCGGAAGTTTCCGAAAGACGATCTGACGCTTCAGGATCTGGTGGAACGAGGCAGTCTAAGCCGACAGATGATGCAATTCCTGCGTCTTTGTGCACAGTTGCGGCTCAATCTTCTGATTTCCGGTGGCACGGGGTCCGGGAAGACCACGCTTTTGAACGCCATTTCGCGCGAAATCCCGGCCAGGGAGCGGATCGTGACGCTTGAGGATGCCGCCGAATTGCGTCTGCAACAGCCGCATGTCGTCCGACTTGAAACCCGGCCCGCGAACATCGAGGGGCAGGGGGCGGTTCCCATGCGGGCCCTGTTTCGCAATGCACTGAGGATGCGACCGGACCGGATCATCATCGGTGAGGTGCGTGGCGATGAGGCATTCGACCTTTTGCAAGCGATGAACACCGGACATGACGGTTCGATGAGCACGCTGCACGCGAATACGCCGCGCGAAGCGCTGACCCGGATGGAGAACATGATAGCCATGTCCGGCGTTGTCCTTCCGACGGAATTCGTGCGTCAGCAGTTGGGCGACGCGATCCACGTTATCGTGCAGATTTCGCGCATGCGTGATGGTGGTCGGCGGATTTCCTCCATCTCAGAGATCGTAGGTGTCGAAGGCAGTGTCGTCAGCCTTCAGGAACTGTTCCGTTTCGTCCCGCGCCCCTATGAGGGCGAGGCCGTGCAGGGCGATTTTGTCTCCTCAGGTCTGATGCCCGGTTTCTTGGATCTGGCGGTGGAGCAGGGGCTGGACAAGACGTTGCGTCAGACCATGGAGCCAGGCTGATGCTGATGTCCGCGCTTTTGTTTCTGCTCATCTTCGTCGCCTGCGTCGCTGTGAGTACCTTTGCTCTGATGATGTATGACCGGACCAACCGGGGCCGGAGGGGCCGCTTGATGCGGGCCGCGGCGGCGCATCCCGGCGCCACCTCCGCACAGGTGCGGCAACGGCTGGCGGAAAGCGCGTCCGAGGCGGCTTCTGCGGTGCTCAAGCGTGAAAAGAGTGGTGTGATTGGCGTTCTGGAACAGCGACTTCGTGCCGCTGGATTGTCTCTTTCTGCGCCCGCCGGGCTCCTTTTGGTCTTGTTTTTGTCTGTCCTCAGCTTTCTCGGCCTGATGGTCTTCGCGGCTGTACCTGTGATGTGGTCGGCGCTGATAGCGATCGGAGCGGGCTGGATGCTCCTGAATGTTGTGCTCGACATTCTGCGCCTGCGGCGGGTGCGGCAGTTCACCGAAGCCTTGCCCGATTGTCTCGATGTCTTCGCGCGCGGGCTGCGGGCCGGACAACCCCTCGGGGAGGCGCTCGGTCTGGTGGCCAATCACTCCAAGGGGATCGCGCAGGAAGAGTTTCTCAGATGTCGTGAGGAATATCGTATGGGGATGGCGCTGGATGAGGCTTTGTCGGGGATGGCGGATCGGATCACTTCCCCGGAAGCGCGTTTTATCGCCGTGGCCACAGGATTGCAGGCCGAAACCGGCGGCAACCTGATTGAGACGCTTGAAAACCTTGCCATGCTCCTGCGAGACCGGCGCAAGTTGCGCAAAAAGGCGGCGGCGCTTTCGGCCGAGACGCGCGTGAGCGCCGTGATCCTGTCCGGGCTGCCGTTTGCTGTCGGTGGCGTCATTTTCTTTATGAATCCGAACTATCTGTCGCCGCTCATTGAGGACCCGAGAGGCCGCATTCTCGGCATTCTGGGGCTGCTCAGCCTGAGTCTCGGCATTGCCAGTATGTACAAGCTGTCGCGGATAGATGTCTGAGATGGAACGGTTTTTTCTCCTCCTGCTTGTATTCGCAGCACTGGGTCTCCTACAAGTCCTGTTTTGGGGGCTATGGGACGCAAGGGCCCGTCGCGCGCGATTGCAGCGCACGATCGCCCGAAACGCGCAAGGGGCATCGTCAATTGCCTTTGCGCCTCCTGTGATCAACCCTATGCACAAGCGTCTTCAGGACCATTTGACACGCATGGCGGTGGCGACATTCGAGCGGGTCTCTGTCGTGAAGGGCAGTGAGGCGGAGGCTTCGGATGCGCTGTTGAAAGCCGCGGGCATTCGCAGCCGGGATGCCCACCTGGTCTATGCCTTTCTGAAACTGGTTCTGCCGATTGCCGGGGCGTTTTTGGCGTTGTTCTGGTTGATGTTCAATGCGGACGGCGGGCTCAATCCGCTCTCCGTCATTATTGGTGTAAGTGGCTGCGCGCTTTTCTTTTCCCGTGCGCCGGATGCTTTTTTGGCAATGCGCCGCCGCAAGCGGCTTGAACGCGTGCGCCGGGCGTTTCCCGATATGCTAGAGCTTTTGGTGATCGTCAGCGAAGCCGGCCTTGGTCCGCTGCCGGCGCTGCGGCGGGTCGCGCGGGAACTGCAGGTGAGCTGTCCCGATCTGTCTTTGGAACTGCAACAGCTCGTGCTCGAACTCACGGTTTTGCCGCAGCGCGCAGAGGCGTGGCGCAATTTCGAAGAGCGTCTGCCATTGCCGGAAATCTCGGTGTTTGCCAATGCCCTTGTGCAGGCGGAGCGCTATGGCACGCCGTTTCGCGGCGCGCTGCGCAACCTGATGCAGGACACGCGGTCGGCGCGGTTGTTGCAGATCGAGGAAAAGGCCGGACGTCTGCCCGCCCTTATGACGATCCCGCTGATTGTTTTCATCATGCCAGCGCTTTTCGTGGTGCTGATCGGCCCGGCCGTGCTGAGCATTCTTGACAACATTATGCAGGGAGGAGCGGGGGGATGAATCTGTTTCGGCGTCACTTGCAGGAGGACGAGGGGGCGACGGCGGTAGAGTTCGCGCTCGTTTTGCCGGTGCTTTTGAGCATCCTCTTCGGCATCATTGCGTTCGGCCAGTATTTTGCCATTGCCAACAGCCTACAGCAATTCGCGGCAGAAGCCCTGCGCTATTCGGTGAGCGAGCCCTTCATGGCCGACCGTGAGGCGCGTGCGAACAGTTTTCTGAACAGCCCCGGAGAGCGCTTTGCCTTTCTCGACGCCACCAAGATTTCCCGCACCGTGACGCCCAGCGAAACGGTCACAGAGAGCGGACTGACCGTCACGGCGCTACAGATCACGCTGACCTACGATCTGAGCGGAACGGCGGTCGATATTGCAGACAAGTTCCTTGGCATCGGGATCGCCGACATCACCCGGAGCAGTTACCTTGCCTATTAAGCGCCATGTCCAGAGATTTCACCGCGATGAACGTGGGGCAGTTGCGATTGTGGTCGCGCTCTTTATGACCGTTGCGATCGGGTTTCTGGCCTTGGGGGTCGATCTGGGCTCGCTCTATTTCGAGCAAAAGACCCTGCAAACGCGTGCTGATATGGCGGCGGTGAGTGCGGTTTTGAATCTTGACGACAGCCCGGCTCAGAACGCTCAGGACACGGTAGCGGGCAATGCCTTGGCTGTCGCCGATCTGGAAACGCTGTCCTATGGTCGATACCTCTATGACGCGGCTGTCTCGCCCGAGGCGCGGTTCACTGTGGGGGATCTGACCGACACCGGGACCAATGCGGCGGAGGTCGTCCTCACGGATGACGCGCCGCTCTATTTCTCCTCTCTGTTTCTTGGCACGAACAGCACGCCGTTGAGCGCATCCGCAACCGCTGCCCGGTTCGATTTCGCGTCTTTCAGCCTTGGCTCGCGCTTGTTGTCGCTGGACGAGGGGCTGCTGAATGCGCTGCTTGAGGAGCTTCTGGGCACCTCCTTGTCGCTCACCGCTCTGGATTACGAGGCTCTGGCCAATACGAATATCGACCTTTTGACCTTCACCGATGCTTTGGCCAATCGGATAGATTTGACCGCAGCGAGCTACGAAGACATTTTGACCTCCGATATTGACCTGCTCGATGTGGCGGGGGCGCTGCTGGATACCGGGCTGGTCTCGGGCTCGACGGATGTGTTGACCGCCATTCTCAATGGTGTGGTGTCCAGCACTCTCAATGCGTCGCAATTGATTGCGATCGACGGCGACAATGTTGCCTTGCAGCTTGAAGATGTGCTCAGGGAAGTGTCTGTTTCCGCTCTCGATATCCTGATGACGAGTGTCGAGATCCTCAATCAGGATCACTATATCGAAGCCAGTCTGGATCTCGATATTCCTGGTGTTCTGGACACCGATTTGGGGTTGATCGTCGGGGCGCGGAAGGCGGGGTCTGGCTGGATCACGCTGGGAGATCGCGGCGCCACAGTGCATACGGCTCAGGTGCGTCTCAAGCTGTTGCTCGATTTGTCTCCGAGCCTTCTCGAAGGAATCGGGGAGGGGGTCTCCGTGCTGTCTTTGCGTCTGCCGCTCTACGCCGAGATTGCGAGCGCCACGGCCACGCTGGCGGATCTCAATTGCGACGCCGGGGATGCGGACGACGTTGTGGCGCGGTTCGACACGGGTTTTGCCCCGATGACCGGAACGACGGGCAACCATGTGCTCGAATTGTTCTTGGGCGAATTCGACGCGCCGACCTTCGAGGACACGACGACCCCGCTGGATGCCGATTTGCTGGAGCCCGCGAAGTTTCTCGATCTGGAACTGAGCCTGTTGTTGATCACCATCGACTTGTTCTCCCTGAACATCAAATCCCATGTCGCGACGGGGATCTCCGAACAGCCGGAAACGGAATTCCGCGTGTCCCAGATTGGCGAGACACAGACCTACGGGGTGGAGGGGGTGCTCAGTTCAACCGTGGCCAGTTTGCTGGACCCGGACAATCTCGAGATCAGCGTCAGCAATGACAGTCAGTCTCTTTTGGGGGGGCTTCTTGAGCTGCTTTTGGCGCCGGTGGTCGCATTGGTGAACCTGATCCTGACCACCTTGCCAAACATGTTGCTGACTGCGCTTTTAACCCCCATCGACGCTGTGCTCGACGCCCTTTTCAACCTGCTCGGCATTGGTATTGGAGAAGCGGACCTGACGCTTGAAGGCGTGTCCTGCGGCAAGGTCATGCTGGTCCGATGAATGTTCTTGCGTCCCTCATACAAAACCGCTGCCGTGGGGCTGTCATCGCCTCACTTTTTCCTCATGTCCTCACGTTGACCGGAGTAGCCTCTTGCGCCTTATCACACATATGAAACACCTGTTTGCATCTATTTTTGTGGCTCTGAGCCTCTCGGCCTGTACGCTTGGCACGGATACCGCGACACAGGGCGCAAGTGGGGGCGGTTCGGAAACTCTGCGTCTGGCGCAGGCGACCTCTGAGGCCGGCGACAATGAAACGGCGGCGCGGCTGTTTGAAAAGGTTCTGGTGGTCGATCCGGTGTCGGTGCCTGCGCTCTTGGGGGCGGGCAACAGCTATGCGCGTATGGGGCAAAACAGCCGTGCGGAGGCCGTGCTGTTGCGTGGGTATGAGCTTGCTCCCGGGAATGCAGAAGTGCTGACCACTTTGGCGCGTGTCTATTTGGCGATGCAACAATCCGAGCGGGCGGTTGACACCTATGACAAGGCGCTGCGGGTGGATCGCACCAATGTGGCGGCCCTGACCGGAAAAGGCGTCGCGCTCGACACGCTGTCGAGGCACAAACAGGCACAGGGCGTCTATGAAGATGGCTTGCAACTCTATCCCACGAATTTCATTTTGCGCAGCAATTATGCGCTGTCGCTGGCGATTTCCGGCGATATCGTGCGGGGGACCGCGATCCTGCAAGAGTTGGTCAAAGACCCGGCCGCGGCCCCTTATGTGCGGGGCAACCTTGCCTTGGTCTACGGGCTCGACGGGCGCGAAAACGATGCGCGGGCGACGCTGAAGCTTGATCTAACACCGCAAGAGATCGAAGAAAATCTGGCGACCTATCGGGCTTTGCGCCGGATGCGGCTTGAGGGGAAACAGATCGGCTCTCTCGTATTCGTCTGAGGCAAAAGAGGGCGCTCTGACGTTCAAACGGCAGTCGGGCCGGACAAATGATCCAGGATTTTACCAAAGCCGATCGAGTTGGACGCTTTCAGCAAGATGGTATCTCCGGGGTGCAGATGGCGGTCGGCCTCGCCCGGGCGGGCTTCGACACCAAGGACCAGCAGGCGGCGGCGGACAACCACCTCTTACAATGTGGTCGCTGAAGCCGTGGGGGCTGATACTCGACCGTTCCGCTTGGGAAGGAACGAAATTCGTCAGCTGATTCAGAAGTATGCCGCCGATCCAGATTACCGCGATCTCGATGCTCAGACGGAATTGGTCACAGAGCTTGGGCGTTCCGCCCGCACCTTTGCCCAACACGCACCAGAAGCCACAGAAAAACTGATTTCAGAGCTGGAATTGACCCGGCTGGAACTTGCGATCCAAAAGTTAACTTGCGATCCAAAAGTTCGAAGAGCTGTCTCCCCAAGCCCCGGTCGCCCGAGTGGTGTTTCCGATCTATCGAAAAATGCCGGGCACAGAGGGTGATTTTGAAATCACATTGAACGCGAAACGGCAGGGCGCCGAACGATTAGGCATCACAGCATAGCTCACGGTGGCATTATTTTAAAGTGCGCATCACTATCAGAGTGATCCGAAAGAAAATTCTGTTAAGGCGGCTGTTGGAGAGTGCTGAGGTCCAAGTCGAAGCTCCGATGACTATTTTGGCGTTGATCAGCTGCGCCTTGCCCTATCGCCCAGGGCGCGGCCACACTTAGATTTATGATGTTGTGAATGGGCTTCCGGCTTTCCGCCTTCATCAACCTTGCCGCGATCTTTCAATGCAAACCCACGTCGCGCGGCGGCTTCACCCCTCGCGTAGTCGAAAGCGAGGTTGCTCAGCCATGTCAGTCGGCTGGCCAACACCTCGGCTTCGCGCACCACATGAGTCCGCAACGAAAAAACGAAAAACGAGTTTGACGCATTTTTTTGAAAAAAAATCGGCAGACGTCTGCGCCAATAATATGCGGACTGTCTGCGCTCTAAATGAAGGTAGCGAATTTGTTTTCTCAATGCTCCGACTCCCGCGTGCGGTGTGTGTCATCGGATGTGTCAGAGAATGTGCCCAGAACGCGAAAAGCGCCCCGAGATGGAGCGCTTTTTCGTTTATTTCCAAATCCTTGGAGGGGATTTGGCTCCGGCGGTAGGGATCGGAGCTATTTTCCCGCGTAGGGTGTAAGTTATTGAATTTAAGTTGTTTTGTTGTGGGCTTGCGATGGCGGACTTCATGATTTGTGAGACATTTGTGAGACGGAGGCGAAACCGTTCTCACGATGTTCCTCCCAGACATTAGGAGCGTTTTCTTGTTTGGTCGAGTGCAAAATATGGTGTGTTGCAGGCGGGCTGAGACCGGGGATTGGTCCGGTCGGTTACACTAGGGGCTCCTATGATTTTAAACAGTTCTAAGCATCTCAGGGGTCTATATCCACGGCCGCAAAGTAAAACCAAAACTGCTGCGGACAAACTCGATCAGTTCAGAGACCGTAAGCTGGGGTGAAGCACCTAGCCAAAAGATGTACGTCTTTAATTTGAAATAAGATATTGATTTTAATGTTGTTTTAAAACGCCATCATCTGGCTCGATTGTACTTTTGTATTCATCCTCCCCAGAAAAGCAAATCCAATGATCAGTTGATAGATCAATCATATAATCCGTAGATGCCACATTTTCCGATAGATATGAGGCCAACTATTTAAGGCGATTTCTCCTTCCTAAAGTCAAATCCGAGGCAGCCATCCCGTTGGTTGTTTCAGTTTTAAGGGACTGCGGATCATTCCGCTCAAAGGAGGAAATCACTATGAAAATGTTTCTTGTTCTCGCGTCTGTTGCCGCTCTCGCCGGCGGTGCTGCCAATGCACAAACTATTCTTGGCACTGGCTCTTGGTCCAATTCCGCAAGTGGCGCTGACTTCTCTGGCTCGTCCGGTGCAGGCACCTTTGGCGGCTTTGCCGGTGCATCCAACACGACATCCATGAATATGTCCTCGACCGGCCAGGCCGGCGGTGTCACTGTGCTTGGCTTTGGTGGCGCAGGGTCCGGCTCTGGTTCGAGCACAACGGCGAGCGGAGGGGTGAACAACACATCCACAAGTGGCTCGCTCGGCTGGGGCGCCGCTGGCGCATCTGGCGGCTACGGCGGTTCCAACGGAAGCACTGCTGGTGCCTTCGGCGGATTTGGCACCTCGTTCTAACGGGGCGTCAAAGCTTGACCGTTTCAAAACGGTTCAAGCCGACCGGAGCAGCTATCCGAACGTACTGCTCCGGTCTCACAATCAACCTCTGCGTTCGGGGAGGAGTAACATCATGCATACGTTTAAAAAGGAAATGAATGTCCCAATTCTGGCCAAAGTAACTCTCGTCGCCACAGCTTTGTTCGCAACCGCTTTCTGCGGCTCCGTCGCGACCGCCCAATCCGCAACGAGCGGATCGAGTTCAAGTTCGTCCAGTTCCGCGACTGTCGACAGTTCGGCCGCAGCCTCTGCGTCCGGGGGCTATTCGAATGCGCAGATCTATCTCGATCAAAGCACACCCGGCACGATCTCGTCGAACCACAACTACAGCGGCTCATATGAAGTGCGTTCTGCACCTGCCGTACAACCCCCGTCTATGGGGTCCGGCCACCCCTGTGCGATCTCCGGCAGTATCGGCATTTCTCTGATCGGTGGTGGCGCTTCAGGCGGTCTGAGCCGTGTCGACGAAGCATGTTTGCTTGCACAAATGGGACAAGGCAATGCAGCGCTGATCATGATTGCCCGCAGGGATGCCGAAGCTTGTTTTGCTCTGCGGCAAGTTGGGTCTATTCCGTCCAACAGTCAGTGCTCTGCCTCTGATCGACGTGCAGCAGCGCAGGTAAGCCGCGCTCAATCGGCTCAAACCGTCCGCGCATCGTCTTCCTCGTCGTCACCGACTGTGGTTTCAATTGCGCGCTATGTGACGTGCTCGCGAGATTCCGATGGTGGTATCCGCGCCCGCAAACTGCGGGGAGCGCCGTTCAGCAACGATCAGGTTGCAACATACTGTCGCGCGCAGATGAAGTAACCTGTCGCGTCTCGCCTTCTTTTACCTGCCCCCCCAAAAAGGAAGAATGGCGAGGCGCACTTTCCCACAGGAATAAACGCCTGCGGGTGTTCCAGAACAGACCAGAATGAGCACATGAAGCTAGTCCTTCTCCAATTAGGACGAGTGGCTTTTTATTTGTCCTGATGGTCAGCCCCCCAGCCGAGGGCGCATTCGAACCTGAGATCATAAAAGCATCAGGCTTCAGAACTGGATGATAGCGGGAGAAGAACTTTGGCATCGTTCGTAATGCTCGCGAACCGCAGTCGTAAGACGATTAAAATAGCTTACAAATGTCGGAACAGCCATCAGATGACGCGGCATAACAAGCACCATTTCCTGCATCTTACGCCCTATATCATAAAAGTTCACGGCATCATGGATGCGTTGCGGCAAGTTGCTATGATGGGTCATGCTGATGTGACATGTCGCAAGCTGTGCTACGACGATCTCGATCGCACTGACGTGCAAATCACAGGAAAAATATGGTCGCGCACTCGGAAGCATTGCGTGATACCAATCATCACTGGTCTCCCGCCATTCATGTTGAGCTTCGACCAAAACCCGCTTTCTCAACGGTTTGGGAAGAACCTCCGGCAATGCCTCGGATTCGATAATCCGTTTAACCAGCGCTTGGTTTACACTTTTGGGAACAGCCCAAAGTATCCGGTCATCGTATAGAAATTCTCGTTTTAGCGACTGCGTTTCTCGCAGAGATCCCGTCATTCTCATAAGGCCAACACTTGCTTTTCGGACAGCCATAAAGTCCAGCATAGTCTTACTCGATGCGGAAAAATGAACAGAAAAATCCGCGATATTCGGATCTATTTCAGCCGCGTCAGCGGCCAACCCCAGCACAACGCCCGAATGAGACGGGATGGTGACAAACGTCATCTTGTAGGCGTTTTTTCCGAAATGTTCCGCGTGAATCTGTTGTCCGACTTCCAGTTCCGACAACACACGTCGCGCCGTCTCGGCCCAAAGCTCTCCGGCACCGGTCAGAAGGGTGTGGCGTTTTCGGTCCCGATTGATCAACTCCGCCCCGAGAGTGCTTTCCATCTTGGCAAGCTGTGCTGAGATGGTCGGCTGGGTCACCCCCATCACCTGCGCAGCTTTTCGTATGGACCCAGCACAGGTGATTCCGTGCAACACTTCCAACTGTCGAATGGTAATTGTTGTCGAATAGCTCATCAAACAGCCCCATCATCGCAAACTATGCCTGAACGCATTTGCGGGCCGGTATCCTGGAAATCTTACGAAGACATGCACAGGATGTACGCCACGACCCACGCTGAGTTAGGCGTATTCAATCCCCAGAGCGTCGCATTTCTCTGAGCGAGGCACTGTTTCCTCGCGCATTGGTGTTGTGAAAACAGATCGCCGCTTCCGTCCGATTGGAAACACCCAATTTGGTCATGATCCGATGGATATGAAGTTTGATCGTATGCGCCGACACCGACAGGTCATTCGCGATTGCCTTATTGGGCCGACCGGCCGCCACGAGGCTGAGAACCTCGCGCTCTCGCGGTGTCAAATCTGCCATTCGGCACGCGCTTGCTTCGCGTTCAGAGAGGCTCTGTGGCCGATGCGGATGTTTGATCATCTCCGCACGGTTGTTCTGCACGTCGCTTTCATGTGCGATGCAGTTAAATATGGGCGCCGGGAGATAGTTCGCGCCGCAATCAATCAGGCGTATCAGTTGTATCCAAGCCGTGAGGTTCAAATTCATTGGCAGCAAGCTCATCTCAGCTGACGCAATCTCATCGACCCAGCGCTCGGCAAGGCGCATGGCACTCGCCATATCGCGCACACCAAATGCGATGCGAATTCCCTCCCTCACGCGCAATTCGCTCAGTGCGCTGGACATGAATTCCTCGGCCTGACGCTCATCGACGATCACGAGACGCGTGGCTTGCCGCTCTGGTGGCGTTTGGTTGGAATACACCACTTGCCACGTCGCGACATCGTTAAAGAGTTTCGCCTCCACTCCCTGAAATTCATTCTCAATGGTGCGCAGAACCACCTCTGAAAACAGTCGTCGAGTGCCTATGAACGTAAATATAGCAGAGTGTGTTGCACTCGGTGCAATGTCTCCATTCACCGGGTGCCCCTCTGGTCCCCTCGGTTGACTCATTGGTTGTCTCCCCGCTAACGCTAACAAAAATACCACTATTTATCGACTTGTATTCTTTCCCCACCCTCGAAAATAACGAAAATCTGATTGATGTTAATCTATACTCGAAAATTGTTTTTTTGACCTCCTAGCTAAAAGGACAATCCCTGGGAAGTAATGTGATGAAGTTGTTCGTGCAATTTCCAAGGGAACCTCGCAAAATGCCTGTGGTTCTCAATGTAGAGGGGTGGGGCTTGGTCAGCCCCACCTGAGCGGTCCAGCTTTTAGGATAGTTTATCCTGTATTTTGGAGGACTACTTACATGGCAGGCAAACGAGAAAAGCCGGAAGACATTGTTCTGAAGATTCGGAAAGTTGAGGTGCTACAAGGCCAAGACGCACCTGCGCGGTTGTTTTATGCCTTCGGTTTGGAGCGGCAAGTTCCGCTCCGTGACATTGATAGATTTTTTGATTCTGATGGAGGGAAAATCCTGTGTCAGGTCACCACCGCGAAGATCAACGGTGCCGAGCCCTTCACCTACCTAAAGGCGACTCTCGAAGCCATTGCCGCCGTTCACCCGGCCAGCAGGGTTGACGAGCTGCTACCTTGGAACTTCAACCCGTCAAGCTGAACAGGCGTGGGGCGGTAATCCCCCCATTTTTAGAGGGGCGTATCAGTAGAATCTAAGCTGCTGTCAGTTTCTGTATCGGGGTCATGCCGCCGATGCCCATGTTTGGTCTTTCGTTGTTGTAAGTCCAGAGCCATTTCGTTGCGTGATCCTGCACGTCTTCAATGCTTTCGAAGTGGTATCGCCCGAGCCATTCGGTGCGAACTGTCCGATTGTAGCGCTCGATATAAGCGTTCTGCTGGGGCTTGCCCGGCTGGATGTAAAGCAGCCCGATCCCCGCCTTCTCGGCCCATGTTTGGAGCCTGCCACTGACATATTCCGGGCCGTTATCTACGCGAATGGCCAGAGGTTTGCCTCGCCAGGCGATGATCTGGTCCAGCGCCCGAACAACGCGCTCGGCGGGCAGTGAGAAGTCCACTTCGATGGCCAGGCCCTCGCGGTTGAAGTCATCAAGCACGTTCAATGTGCGGAATGCCCGACCGTCAGCCAGCTGATCGGCCATAAAGTCCATCGACCACACCTCATTCGGGGCCTCAGGCACGACCAGCGGTTCCGGTTTCTCGCGCTGCAGCCGCTTCCGAGGCTTGATCCGCATGTTCAGCTCCAACTCGCGGTAGATGCGGTACACGCGTTTGTGGTTCCAGCCAAAACCTTTGACGTTCCGCAGATGCAAAAAGCACAGACCAAACCCC
>NZ_LRUC01000030.1 GCF_001550095.1 Celeribacter ethanolicus
GCCTTGGGTTCTCATTGCCTTTGCCTTGCAAAGCCAACTGCCACCCGACGCTTGCACTGTCGCTCTGCGGGTAACACCGTCGCTGTCATCGCCCCGAAACAAAAAGGGCCTCCCGATGGAGGCCCTTTCTATTTCTTAATCAGCAAAGCTGATCAGGCGATGATTTTGGACACC
This sequence comes from Celeribacter ethanolicus, assembly GCF_001550095.1. GTDB lineage: Bacteria > Pseudomonadota > Alphaproteobacteria > Rhodobacterales > Rhodobacteraceae > Celeribacter > Celeribacter ethanolicus. The sequence goes on from NZ_LRUC01000030.1 coordinate 175, forward strand.
ACGCCCGAACCCACGGTGCGGCCGCCTTCGCGGATGGCGAAGCGAAGACCTTCTTCCATCGCGATCGGGGCGATCAGCTCAACCGTGAATTTCAGGTTGTCGCCCGGCATCACCATCTCCGTGCCTTCCGGCAGAACAACGGTCCCGGTCACGTCCGTCGTACGGAAGTAGAACTGCGGACGGTAGTTCGCGAAGAACGGGGTGTGACGGCCACCTTCTTCCTTGGTCAGAATGTAGACCTCGGATTCGAATTTGGTGTGCGGGTTCACGGAGCCCGGTTTACACAGAACCTGACCACGCTCGACGCCTTCACGGTCCACACCGCGCAGCAGCGCGCCGATGTTGTCGCCGGCTTCACCGCGGTCGAGCAGTTTGCGGAACATTTCAACACCGGTACAGGTGGTTTTCTTGGTGTCGCGGATGCCGACGATTTCGATCTCGTCGCCCACGTTGATCACACCGCGTTCCACACGGCCGGTCACAACAGTCCCACGACCGGAGATCGAGAACACGTCTTCGATCGGCATCAGGAACGGCTGGTCGATCGCACGCTCGGGTTCCGGGATATAGGCGTCGACGGCTTCCATCAGTTCGCGGATCTTGTTCTCGCCGATTTCCGGGTCACGACCTTCGAGAGCGGCCAGAGCGGAGCCCGCGATGATCGGAATATCGTCGCCCGGGAAGTCGTATTCGGACAGAAGTTCGCGAACTTCCATTTCGACCAGCTCCAGGAGTTCTTCGTCGTCGACCTGGTCCACTTTGTTCAGGAACACCACCAGAGCCGGCACGCCGACCTGACGGGCCAGCAGGATGTGCTCACGGGTCTGCGGCATCGGACCGTCAGCCGCGTTCACAACCAGGATACCGCCGTCCATCTGGGCCGCACCGGTGATCATGTTCTTCACGTAGTCGGCGTGGCCGGGGCAGTCGACGTGCGCGTAGTGGCGGTTCGGGGTCTCGTATTCCACGTGGGCCGTGGAGATCGTGATCCCGCGGGCTTTCTCTTCCGGCGCACCGTCGATTTCGTCATAGGCTTTGAAGTCACCGAAGTACTTGGTGATCGCTGCCGTCAGAGTGGTCTTGCCGTGGTCAACGTGGCCGATCGTGCCGATGTTGACGTGCGGTTTGTTACGCTCAAACTTACCTTTAGCCATAGAGGCCTCCTGTCTAATTCAGTGTGGGGATCGGAGCATCCGACCCCCGCGTTGGGCTGAGGCGACGCTTACGCGTATTTCGCCTGGATTTCTTCCGAGATGTTGCTCGGCACCGGTTCGTAATGGTCGAACTGCATCGTGAACTGCGCACGGCCCGAGGACATGGAGCGCAGGGTGTTGATGTAGCCGAACATGTTGGCGAGCGGCACGAAGGCGTTGATCGCCACCGCGTTGCCGCGCGGTTCCTGGCCGGTCACCTGCCCACGACGGGAGGTGAGGTCGCCGATGATGCCGCCGGTGTATTCTTCCGGGGTCACGACTTCGACTTTCATCATCGGCTCGAGCAGTTTCGCGCCGGCCTTTTTGAGACCTTCACGCATGCACATACGAGACGCGATTTCGAACGCCAGAACCGAGGAGTCGACGTCGTGGAACTTACCGTCGAGGAGCGCCACTTTGAAGTCGATCACCGGGAAGCCCGCGAGCGGACCGGAGTCCATCACGGATTTGATGCCTTTTTCAACACCCGGGATGTATTCCTTCGGCACGGCACCGCCGACGATACGGGATTCGAAGGAGTAGCCTTCGCCCGGCTCGGTCGGAACGATCTCCAGCTTCACCTCAGCGAACTGACCGGAACCACCGGACTGTTTCTTGTGGGTGTAGGAGTGCTCGATCTTGTGGGAGATGGTCTCACGGTAAGCCACCTGCGGCGCACCGATGTTGGCTTCCACTTTGAACTCGCGCTTCAGACGGTCGACGAGGATGTCGAGGTGAAGTTCGCCCATACCCTTCATGATGGTCTGACCGGACTCGAGGTCGGTTTCGACGCGGAAGGACGGGTCTTCGGCGGCAAGACGCGCCAGACCTGCGGACATTTTCTCCTGGTCACCCTTGGTTTTGGGCTCGACCGCGATCTCGATCACCGGATCCGGGAAGGTCATGGTTTCGAGCACGACCGGATCTTTGGCGTCGCAGAGCGTGTCACCGGTGGTCGTGTCTTTCAGACCGGCCAGAGCGATGATGTCGCCAGCGAAAGCTTCTTCGATCTCCTCACGGTTGTTGGAGTGCATCATCATCATACGACCGATGCGCTCTTTCTTACCTTTGGTGGAGTTCAGGATGCTGTCGCCTTTGTTCATCACGCCGGAGTAGATCCGGGTGAAGGTCAGCGAGCCCACGAACGGGTCGTTCATGATCTTGAACGCGAGACCGGCGAAGGGCATATCGTCGTCCGCACGGCGGGGGATGTTACGCACCTCTTCCTCGTCGCCCGGTTTGAAGCCCATGTAATCCGGGACATCCAGCGGGGACGGGAGGTAGTCGATCACGGCGTTCAGAAGCGGCTGCACGCCTTTGTTCTTGAACGCGGAACCGCCGAGCATCGGCACGAAGGACATCGACAGGCAGCCCTTGCGGAGCAGCGCGCGGAGCGTCGGAACGTCCGGCTCTTCGCCTTCGAGGTAGGCCATCATCGCGTCGTCGTCCATTTCGACGGCGGCTTCGATCATTTTGCCACGCCATTCGTCGGCCTGGTCCTGAAGCTCCGGACGGATGTCTTCGAGAACCCAGGATGCGCCGAGGTCGTCGCCTTTCCAGAGCCATTCCTTCATCAGCACGAGGTCGAGAAGACCTTCGAGCTCGGTTTCGGCACCGATCGGAATCGCAACCGGAACCGGACGGGCGCCGGTACGGTCTTCGATCATGCGCACGCAGTTGAAGAAGTCAGCGCCGATCTTGTCCATCTTGTTGACGAACACGATACGCGGAACCTTGTAGCGGTCGGCCTGACGCCACACGGTTTCGGTTTGCGGCTCAACGCCGGCGTTGGCGTCGAGCACGGCAACCGCACCGTCGAGCACGGCGAGCGAACGTTCCACCTCGATGGTGAAGTCCACGTGACCGGGAGTGTCGATGATGTTGAAGCGGTGCTTCGGGGTTTGGGCGTTTTCACCGTCTTCGGTGCGTTCCCAGAAGGTGGTCGTCGCAGCGGAAGTGATGGTGATGCCGCGTTCCTGCTCCTGCTCCATCCAGTCCATGGTGGCTGCACCGTCGTGCACCTCACCGATGTTGTGGGACTTCCCGGTGTAGTAGAGGATGCGTTCCGACGTGGTGGTTTTACCAGCGTCGATATGCGCCATGATACCGAAGTTGCGGTACCGGTCGAGGGGATAATCGCGTGCCATTGGGCTCGTGTCCTTCGGTTTTGTTACCAGCGGTAATGGCTGAACGCTTTGTTGGCGTCGGCCATCTTATGGGTGTCTTCGCGCTTTTTGACAGCAGCGCCACGGCCATTTACCGCGTCGAGCAGCTCACCGGCAAGACGTTCTTCCATCGTGTTCTCGTTGCGGGCACGGGACGCGTTGATCAGCCAGCGGATGGCCAGAGCTTCGCGACGCTCGGTACGCACTTCGACGGGCACCTGGTAGGTGGCACCGCCCACACGGCGGGAACGCACTTCGACGGACGGTTTCACGTTGTCGAGGGCTTCGTGGAAGACTTCCACCGGAGCTTTTTTGAGTTTCGACTCAACGCGATCGAGCGCGTTGTAGACGATTTTCTCTGCGACCGACTTTTTGCCGTCGATCATCAGGTTATTCATGAATTTGGTCAGCACGCGATCGCCATATTTGGCGTCGGGCAGGACTTCGCGCTTCTCAGCGGCGTGACGACGAGACATTCTGAGATCTCCTTACTTCGGACGCTTCGCGCCGTATTTCGAACGACGCTGTTTACGGTCTTTGACGCCTTGGGTGTCGAGAACACCGCGGAGGATGTGGTAACGCACACCCGGAAGGTCTTTTACCCGGCCGCCGCGGATCAGAACCACGGAGTGTTCCTGAAGGTTGTGGCTTTCACCCGGGATGTAGGAGATGACCTCGAAACCGTTGGTCAGGCGGACCTTCGCAACTTTCCGCATAGCGGAGTTCGGTTTCTTCGGGGTGGTGGTGTAGACGCGCGTGCAGACGCCGCGCTTCTGAGGGCATTGTTCCAAGTGCTGCGACTTGGAAACCTTACGTTTGGGCTGACGCGGTTTGCGGATCAGCTGCTGAATCGTCGGCATAGGGCTCTTTCCCGTTTCCTAGACTTCTGTGAACCTCGGCTTTTGCCGGGGCGATTACGATGATTGTGTCAGGCGACATGCGCATAACACGAAAACCCGCAATCGTTCCCATTCCGAGGCGAACGACGCGGTGAGTTCCCAGAGGATGTGGGCCTCAAAGTGGCCCGCATCTTGATCACTACGATTTGAGAGTCGGCAAACAGAGTCAGACCCTGAGCCGGATGGGGCGCGGTATAGGTAGAGTCGACCCGCTTGTCAACAGCCGCCGCCTCTACCCCGCCCGGCGTTTCATCCGCGCCTCGCGCAACACGGTATAGATCCCCGTCGCTGCGATGGTCCCGGCCCCGCAAAGCGCCAGAAGGTTCGGCCATTCCCCGAAGGCGAAAAAGCCGATCACCAGCGCCCAGATCAGTGCGGTGTAACGAAACGGAGAGATGAAGGACATCTCACCCACCCGCATCACCGCAACCGAAAGCACATAGCCCGCCAGCACGCAGGCGGCCGAGCCGAAGAGCTGCGCGGAGGTTTTCACCGTCATCGGCACCCAGTCGATGCCAAGCGACAGAATCCCCGTCACGATGCCCACCGCCACGATGGCGCCGAAGGTCACGGTCGAATTGGGCACGCTCTCATGCATCTTGCGCACGATGATGTCGCGCACCGTGACACAGAGCATCGCCGCCACGGCCCAGAGCCCATAGGCGCTGAACCCGTCCGTGCCCGGCTGGACGATCATCAGCACGCCGAAGAAGCCGATGAAGATCGCCACCATGCGCCGCCAGCCCAGGGCATCGCGAAACAGCAGCCAGCCCGCGATGGTGATCGACAGCGGCATGGTCTGCATGATCGCCGTCGCATTGGCGAGCGGCACATGTTTGAGCGCCGTAAGGAAACACAGCGACGCGCCCACCTCGGCCAGCGAGCGCAGGATGACGAACACCCAGTCCCGCCGCGCAAGATCGAAGCGCACCGGCCCGATGACCGGCGCGAGCACGAGATAGAGCATCACGAGATTCAGCACCGCCCGCAAAAACAGCGCCTGAAAGATCGGCACCTCGGTGAGTACGCCCTTCATGAAACTGTCGTTGGTGGTGAAGGCCGCCATGGACAGCGACATGAGCACCGCACCACGGGTGTTGTCGGGCAGGCGTGAGAGCATGGTGATCATGAGGCGTCCTTTCCGTTCCCCGCTATCATCGTGCGCGGCCTCTGGGAAGAGGACATGTGCCGGTCTTGCCCTGACGACGGGGCCATGCATAGTGAACCGAAAGTTCGGGTAAAGGGTAATCGGAAATGGGAGAACGTCTCGTCGTCACGACCATGCGCAACGAGGGGCCGTTCATCCTTGAGTGGGTGGCGTGGTATCTCATGCTGGGTTTCGATCATCTGGTTGTGTTCTACAACGACTGCACCGATCACTCGCCGGAGCTGTTGCAGGCGCTCGATGCCGCAGGCGTGCTGACCGCCGTGCCCTATGTGCCCGACCCCGAGCGCCCGGTGAAACAGACCACGCTGAAACTCATGTCGACACACCCCCGGATCCGGGCAGCGGACTGGGTGTTCAACATCGACGTGGACGAGTTTCTCGTGGTGCATGTCGGCGACGGGCTGCTCGACGATCTTCTGGCGCAATTCGATATGACGGAGACCCATGCCATCGCCGTGCACTGGCGCTGCTTTGGCGACAATGGCTATCTGCGATGGGAAGACGTTCCGACCCACCGCCGTTTCCTCAGAACTTCCGAGCGCCGCCACAAGGGCAATGTGTTTTTCAAAACGCTGGTGCGCTGGCCGACGGATTTCTGGCGACTTGGGGTGCATTCCCCGAAAGGCTGGCGCGGCAAGGGGGCCTGGGGCATACCGCCCAACCAGCTCAAACGCTGCGACGGGGCGACAATGCGGCGCTATCATCCAAAAGACAGCCCGGTGATGATGACCCAGTCCCGCTGGATCACCCATGAATACGCCCAGCTCAACCATTACGCCTCGCGCACATGGGAGAGCTTCGCGCTCAAGATGGGGACGAAATCCACCGTTGCGGGCAAGGATCGCTACACGGAGACGTTCTTTCGCGGCAAGAACCGCAACGAGGAACTGGACGAGAGCGCGTTGAAATACACGGATCGCTTCGATGCGGTCTATGGCGAGTTCTCCCGTGAGCCGGAGCTGATGCGGCTGCATCACCTGTGCTGCATGGATTACGTCGAACGGCTGGCGGCGGTGCATGGGTTCGAGGCGCAGGACGATCCCCGGTGGCTGTTTCATCAAAGCGAGGGGGCCGGTTGAGTTGACATCAACGCACTGCCGCCAACGAACCCACGCTTGAAAACCAAAAGGCCCCGCGTTTCCGCAGGGCCTTTCGTTTTTCGATCCGGTCGGATTACTCGTCGGAGGAGCCTTCCGGGGTGTCGACGAAGAGCGTGTCTTCCGCGTCGTCGCCCATCACATCCATGACCGGGGCCGCCAGTTGTGCAGCGGCTTCGGCCTCTGCACGGGCTTCCTCGATCACCACGTTGTCGCGCTCGGCGGCAATGCGGCGGACGCGCTGGGTGGCGCCACCGGTGCCGGCCGGGATCAGACGACCCACAATGATGTTCTCTTTGAGACCCACGAGCTTGTCGCGTTTGCCCTGAACGGACGCCTCGGTGAGAACACGGGTGGTCTCCTGGAACGACGCCGCCGAGATGAAGGAGCGGGTTTGCAGCGAGGCCTTGGTGATCCCGAGGAGGATCGGCTGACCTTTCGCGGCACGCCCGCCCTTGGCTTCGGCTTTCGCGTTGGCTTCGTCGAACTCGACCTTATCGACCGCTTCGCCTTTGAGCAGCGTGGTGTCACCCGAGTCCGAGATCTCCCATTTCTGCAGCATTTGGCGCACGATGACTTCGATGTGCTTATCGTTGATCTTCACACCTTGCAGGCGATAGACGTCCTGCACCTCGTCGATCATGTAGTTCGCCAGTGCTTCGACGCCCATGATGGCAAGGATGTCGTGCGGCGCCGGGTTGCCGTCCATGATGTAGTCACCCTTGTGCACGAAGTCGCCTTCGGCCACCGGGATGTGCTTGCCTTTCGGCACCATGTATTCGACGGGTTCCTTGGTGTCGTCCGACGGTTCGATCGTGATGCGACGCTTGTTCTTGTAGTCCTTGCCGAAGCGCACGTAACCATCGATTTCGGCGATGATCGCGTGATCTTTCGGGCGACGGGCTTCGAACAGTTCGGCCACACGCGGCAGACCACCGGTGATGTCCTTGGTCTTCGCACCTTCACGCGGGATACGCGCAACCACGTCACCGGCCTGAATGTCCTGACCGTCCTCGATGGAGAGGATGGCGTCCACGGACATCAGATAGGTCACGGGGTTCCCGGCTTCGTTGCGCAGCACTTCGCCATCTGCATCGAGGATCAGGATCTCCGGCTTCAGATCGCCGCCGCGCGGCACAGAGCGCCAGTCGGACACGATTTTCTGGGTCATCCCGGTTGCGTCATCGGTCTCGTCACGCACGGACAGGCCCGTGATGAGGTCGACGAATTTCGCTTTACCGGTTTTCTCCGCGATGATCGGCAGGGTGTACGGGTCCCATTCGAACAGCTTCACGCCACGGCCGATGGTCTGGCCCTCGGTGACGAACACTTTCGTGCCGTAGCCGAGTTTGTAGGAGGCGCGCTCGACCCCGTTTTCGTCCATGATCGCAAGTTTCATGTTGCGGCCCATGACGATCTGCTCGCCGTGCTTGTTCTCAAGCAGGTTCGCTTCACGGAACTCGATCTTGCCTTCCTGGTTGGCTTCCTGGAAGGACTGCTGACCACCCTGGGCCACGCCGCCGATGTGGAAGGTCCGCATCGTCAGCTGCGTACCCGGTTCACCGATGGACTGAGCCGCGATGATGCCGACCGCTTCACCCTGGTTCACCATGGTGCCGCGGGCCAGGTCACGACCGTAACAGGCCGCACAGACGCCCTCTTCGGCCTCGCAGGTCAGCGGGCTGCGGATGCGCATGGAGGCAACACCGGCCGCCTCGATGGCGTCGGCTTTGCGTTCGTCGATCAGCTCGTTCTTGGACACAAGCACCTCATCGGTGCCCGGACGCAGAACGTCATCGGCGGACACACGACCGAGGATACGCTCGGCCAGAGTTGCCACGACCTCACCGTCGTTGACGGCGGCTTCGGCGGTCACGGCACGATCCGTGCCACAATCGACTTCGCGCACGATACAGTCCTGCGCCACGTCGACGAGACGACGGGTCAGGTAACCGGAGTTCGCCGTTTTCAACGCCGTATCCGACAGACCTTTCCGCGCACCGTGGGTCGAGTTGAAGTACTCGAGCACGGTCAGACCTTCTTTAAAGTTCGAGATGATCGGCGTTTCGATAATCTCACCCGAAGGTTTCGCCATCAGGCCGCGCATCCCGCCCAGCTGTTTCATCTGGGTCACGGAACCACGGGCCCCGGAGTGGGCCATCATGTAAACCGAGTTCGGTTCCTGTTCGGCACCGGTCTCGTCGTACTTGGGCGCCGAGATGGTGTTCATCATCGCCTCGGTGACCTTGTCGTTACACTTGGCCCAGGCATCGACGACTTTGTTGTACTTTTCGCCCTGAGTGATCAGGCCGTCCATGTACTGTTGTTCAAAGTCTTTCACCTGATCGCGGGTGCCATCGACGATGGTCCACTTGGTGTCCGGGATCACCATGTCGTCCTTGCCGAAGGAAATCCCGGCCTTGAACGCCTCTTTGAACCCGAGCGACATGATCTGGTCACAAAAGATCACCGACTCTTTCTGACCGCAGTAACGGTAGACGGTGTCGATGACGCGCTGCACGTCTTTCTTCCGCAGAAGCTGGTTCACGAGAGAGAACGGCGCTTTTGCGTTCAGAGGCAGCAGGGTGCCGAGACGCAGACGGCCCGGGGTCGTCTCGTGACGCTCCCAAACTTCCTGACCGTGCTCGTCGATCTGCTTGATCCGCGCGGTGATCTTGGCGTGCAGGTGCACTTCGCCGGCGGTCAGGGCGTATTCGACTTCCTCGATGTCGGAGAAGACCATGCCTTCGCCCTTCATCCCATCACGCTGCATGGTGATGTAATAAAGGCCCAAGATCATATCCTGCGACGGAACGATGATCGGCGCGCCGTTGGCCGGCGACAGCACGTTGTTCGTCGACATCATCAGGACGCGGGCTTCAAGCTGAGCTTCCAGCGACAGCGGCACGTGAACAGCCATCTGGTCCCCGTCGAAGTCGGCGTTGAAGGCCGAACACACGAGCGGGTGCAGCTGAATGGCTTTGCCTTCGATCAGCGTGGGTTCGAACGCCTGAATGCCGAGACGGTGCAGGGTCGGAGCGCGGTTGAGGAACACCGGGTGTTCGCGGATCACCTCGTCGAGGATGTCCCAAACTTCCGGACGTTCTTTTTCAACCAGCTTCTTCGCCTGTTTTACGGTCGAAGACAGACCTTTGGCCTCAAGCCGCGAGTAGATGAACGGCTTGAACAGTTCGAGCGCCATCTTCTTCGGCAGACCACATTGGTGCAGTTTCAGCTCCGGACCGGTCACGATGACCGAACGACCGGAGAAGTCGACGCGTTTACCCAAAAGGTTCTGACGGAAACGACCCTGTTTGCCTTTCAGCATGTCGGAGAGCGACTTCAGCGGGCGTTTGTTCGCACCGGTGATGACGCGGCCACGACGGCCGTTGTCGAACAGAGCGTCAACCGACTCTTGCAGCATCCGCTTTTCGTTGCGGACGATGATGTCCGGCGCACGCAGCTCGATCAGGCGTTTCAGACGGTTGTTCCGGTTGATCACACGACGGTAAAGGTCGTTGAGATCGGAGGTCGCGAAACGGCCACCATCGAGCGGCACCAGCGGGCGAAGCTCCGGCGGGATCACGGGGATCACGGTCAGGATCATCCACTCCGGACGGTTGCCGGATTCGAGGAAGGACTCGACGATTTTCAGACGCTTGATGATCTTCTTGGGCTTGAGCTCGCCGGTTGCCTCTTTGAGGTCTTCGCGCAGTTGTTCTGCGGTGGACTCCAGATCAATGTTGGCAAGCATCTTGCGGATCGCTTCGGCGCCGATGTCGGCTTCGAATGCGTCCATACCGTAGAGGTCTTGCGCGTCCATGTACTCTTCTTCGGTCATCATCTGACCATAGGAGAGGTCCGTCAGACCCGGCTCGATCACCACGTAGTTTTCGAAATACAGCACGCGTTCCAGATCGCGCAGCGTCATGTCGAGCATGAGGCCGATCCGGGACGGGAGCGATTTCAGGAACCAGATGTGCGCGACGGGAGCGGCCAGCTCGATGTGACCCATGCGCTCGCGACGCACTTTCTGGAGGGTGACTTCAACACCACATTTTTCGCAGACAACGCCGCGATATTTCATGCGCTTATATTTGCCACAGAGACATTCGTAGTCTTTGATCGGGCCAAAGATCCGCGCACAGAACAGACCGTCACGCTCCGGCTTGAAGGTCCGGTAGTTGATGGTCTCGGGCTTTTTGATTTCCCCGTAGGACCACGACAGGATGCGTTCCGGGGACGCGAGGGAGACCTTAATCTCGTCAAACGTCGACGGCTGCGCCAGCGGGTTGAACGGGTTGGTTGTGAGTTCCTGGTTCATCTATTGAGTTCCTCAGAGTGTCTCGGAAAGGGAGGGAGGGTAAGGGCGCGAGGCCCTTACTCCTCACCCTCCGAGTCCAGGAGTTCCATGTTGAGGCCGAGGCCGCGGACTTCTTTGACAAGCACGTTGAAGGATTCCGGCACGCCGGCTTCAAAGTTGTCTTCGCCCTTGACGATCGACTCGTAGACCTTGGCACGACCGGCCACGTCATCCGACTTGACGGTGAGCATCTCTTGCAGCGTGTAGGCGGCGCCATACGCTTCGAGAGCCCAGACTTCCATCTCCCCGAACCGCTGACCACCGAACTGCGCCTTACCACCGAGCGGCTGCTGGGTGACGAGGGAGTACGGCCCGGTCGAACGGGCGTGGATTTTGTCGTCGACGAGGTGGTGAAGTTTCAGCATGTACTTCTTACCAACCGTCACCTTACGGGCGAATTGCTCACCGGTGCGACCGTCGAAGAGGACGGACTGACCGGAGGTGTCGAAACCGGCACGGCGCAGAGCGTCGTTGATATCCGCCTCTTTCGCACCGTCGAAGACCGGGGTCGCGATCGGCACACCGTTGACGATGTTCGACGCCGCCTCGATGAGGAGATCGTCGTCCATGCCGGCGATGCCCTCTTCGTAGACCTCTTCGCCATAGACGAATTTCATCGCATCGCGCACCGGGGTCATGTCACCCGAACGACGGTATTCAGACAGAGCGTCATCCACCTGGATGCCCAGACCGCGCGCGGCCCAGCCCATGTGAATTTCGAGGATCTGACCGACGTTCATCCGCGACGGCACACCCAGCGGGTTGAGACAGAAGTCGACCGGGGTCCCATCGGCGAGGAACGGCATGTCTTCCATCGGAACGACGCGCGAGACCACACCTTTGTTGCCGTGACGACCGGCCATCTTGTCGCCAGGCTGAAGCTTGCGCTTCACGGCGATGAAGACCTTGACCATTTTCATCACGCCCGGCGGCAGGTCGTCGCCACGACGGACTTTCTCGACCTTGTCCTCGAACCGGTGCTCGAGCGCCCGTTTCTGGGCCTCGTACTGAGCGTTCAGGGCCTCGACGATCTGGGCATCGTCCTCGTCTTCGAGGGCGAGCTGCCACCACTGGCCACGGGACAACTGACCGAGCAGTTCGTCATCCACGGTCACACCGGATTTGACACCTTTCGGACCCTTGGCAATGACTTTGCCCATGATCAGGTCTTTCAGACGCGCGTAGATGTTGCGGTCCAGAATGGCCATTTCGTCGTCGCGGTCACGCGCCAGACGTTCGACTTCCTCACGTTCGATTTGCAGCGAACGCTCGTCTTTCTCGACGCCATGACGGTTGAACACGCGCACTTCCACCACGGTGCCGTAGTCACCCGGTTTCACACGCAGCGAGGTGTCCCGCACGTCGGAGGCTTTCTCACCGAAGATGGCGCGCAGGAGTTTTTCTTCCGGCGTCATCGGGCTTTCGCCCTTCGGCGTGATTTTCCCGACAAGGATGTCACCCGGCTCGACGTGAGCACCAATGTAGACGATGCCCGCCTCGTCGAGGTTGCGCAGAGCTTCCTCACCGACGTTCGGAATGTCGCGGGTGATCTCTTCCGGCCCGAGCTTCGTGTCACGAGCAGCGACTTCGAATTCTTCGATGTGAACCGAGGTGAAAACGTCGTCACGCGCGATGCGTTCGGAGATCAGGATGGAGTCTTCGTAGTTGTAGCCGTTCCACGGCATGAAGGCGACGATGATGTTCTTGCCGAGCGCCAGTTCCCCCATATCGGTGGACGGGCCGTCAGCGATCACTTCGCCCTTCTCGACCCGTTGCCCCACATTCACCAGCGGACGCTGGTTGATACAGGTGTTCTGGTTCGAGCGCTGGAACTTGCGCAGACGGTAGATGTCCACGCCCGCATCACCCAACTCCAGGTCAGACGTGGCGCGGATCACGATCCGGGTCGCGTCGACCTGGTCGATGATCCCGGCACGTTTCGCCTGAATGGCGGCGCCGGAGTCGATGGCGACCTTGGCTTCCATCCCGGTGCCGACGAGCGGCGCTTCCGCGCGTAGAAGCGGCACGGCCTGACGTTGCATGTTCGCGCCCATGAGAGCACGGTTGGCGTCGTCGTTTTCAAGGAACGGAATGAGCGCCGCACCGACAGAGACCAGCTGTTTCGGCGACACGTCGATGAGGTCGACGGAAGACGGCGGGTTCAGCGCGTGTTCGCCCGACTGACGAGTGGACACAAGATCGTCGGTGAATTTACCGGCGGCGTCGAGCGCAGCGTTGGCCTGCGCCACGGTGTGACGCATTTCCTCGGTCGCGGACATGTATTGCACATCGTCGGTCACATGACCGTCGATGACCTTGCGATACGGGGTCTCGATGAAGCCGTATTTGTTCACGCGGGCAAAGGTAGCCAGCGAGTTGATCAGACCGATGTTCGGCCCTTCCGGCGTCTCGATAGGACACATGCGACCGTAGTGGGTCACGTGCACGTCGCGGACCTCAAAGCCCGCACGCTCGCGGGTCAGACCGCCCGGCCCGAGCGCCGAAAGACGACGTTTGTGCGTCACTTCGGAGAGCGGGTTGGTCTGGTCCATGAACTGCGACAGCTGCGAGGAGCCGAAGAACTCGCGCACGGCAGCAGCGGCCGGTTTCGCGTTGATCAGATCCTGCGGCATGACCGTGTCGATCTCGACGGAGGACATCCGTTCCTTGATCGCACGTTCCATGCGCAGCAGGCCGACGCGGTACTGGTTTTCCATCAGCTCGCCGACAGAACGCACACGACGGTTGCCGAGGTGGTCGATGTCGTCCACGTCGCCATGGCCGTCACGCAGTTCGACGAGGCCCTTGATACAGGCGATGATGTCGTCGCGACGCAGGGTGCGCTGGGTGTCCGGCGCATCCAGATCGAGACGCATGTTCATTTTCACGCGGCCCACGGCAGAGAGGTCGTAGCGCTCGGAGTCGAAGAACAGGCTGTCGAACAGGGTCGAAGCGGCCTCAACGGTCGGCGGTTCACCCGGACGCATGACGCGGTAGATGTCCATGAGCGCGGTTTCGCGGTTCATGTTCTTGTCGGCTTCCATCGTGTTGCGGATGTACGGGCCGACGTTCACGCCGTCGATGTCGAGAACCGGAATGTCGGTGATGCCCGCATCCAGAAGCTCCTTGAGGGAGCCGCCGATCACGTCGCCGTCCTTGTCCATCTCGAGCGTCAGCTCATCACCGGCTTCGACATAGATCGCGCCGTTTTCTTCGTTGATGATGTCTTTCGCGACGAACTTGCCGACGATGTGTTCGAAGGGCACCAGAAGCTCGGTGATCTGAGCTTCGTCGATGATCTTCTTCACCGCGCGCGGGGTCATCTTGTCGCCCGCTTTGCAGATCACTTCACCGGTGGCGGCGTCCACGAGATCATAGGTCGGACGGGTGCCGCGCACACGCTCGGGGAAGAACTTGGTCACCCAACCTTTGTTCTTCTCCAACTTGAAATCGACGGTATTGTAATAGGCATCGCAGATCGCTTCCTGATCGAGACCCAGCGCATAGAGCAGGGTCGTCACCGGCAGTTTGCGGCGACGGTCGATGCGGGCGAAGACGATGTCCTTGGCGTCGAATTCGAAATCGAGCCAGGAGCCGCGGTACGGAATGATCCGGCAGGCGAACAGCAGTTTGCCCGAGGAATGGGTCTTGCCCTTATCGTGGTCGAAGAACACGCCCGGGGACCGGTGCATCTGGGACACGATCACGCGCTCGGTGCCGTTCACGATGAACGTGCCGTTCGGCGTCATCAGGGGCATATCGCCCATGAACACGTCCTGTTCCTTGATGTCCTTGACGGATTTCGCGCCGGTATCCTCGTCCACATCGAACACGATGAGACGCAGCGTGACCTTCAGCGGGGCGCTGTAGGTCATGTCGCGCTGCATGCACTCTTCGACGTCGTATTTCGGGGATTCGAGTTCGTAGCGCACGAATTCGAGCACAGCCGTTTCGTTGAAATCCTTGATCGGGAAAACCGACTGGAACACGCCCTTGATGCCTTCGCCGTCAAGCGGTTCGGCGGCGTCACCGGATTTCAGGAACAGTTCGTAGGAAGATTTCTGAACCTCGATGAGGTTCGGCATTTCGAGGACTTCGCGGATTTTGCCGTAAGAGCGGCGGAGCCGTTTCTGGCCAAGGAAGGACGATGCCATAAGCGTCTAAACCTTTCGAATTTTCGCGAGCGACAATCACCGTTGGGTGCCGGAGACTGTGCCCTGACGAAACAGAGGGGTTCGGTCTATTCCTGCCCCCGACCCAAAGGGGGCTCCCGACCTTTGAACCTCTCCTGAGAAAAGACCTTCTCTCGCGCCGGATGCGCAAAGGCCCTTTCTAAGACAGGTTAAGCTGGACCGGGAAAGTCCCGGTCCAGCCCATGATTTCATTGGCCCTGAGGCCGAGGCACTTAGGCCAGCTCGACGGTCGCGCCAGCGGCTTCGAGTTTGCCTTTGATGTCTTCGGCTTCGGCTTTGTCGATGCCTTCTTTGATTTTGCCGCCGGCTTCAACGAGCTCTTTGGCTTCTTTGAGGCCCAGGCCGGTGATGCCGCGGACTTCTTTGATGACGTTGATTTTGGAAGCGCCAGCGTCTTTGAGAACGACGTCGAATTCGGTCTTCTCTTCAGCAGCGGCACCAGCGTCGCCTGCCGGGCCAGCCATCATCACGGCGCCGCCAGCGGCGGGCTCGATGCCATACTCGTCTTTGAGGATGGTTTTCAGTTCTTGTGCTTCGAGAAGGGTGAGACCCACGATCTCTTCTGCAAGTTTCTTCAGATCAGCCATTGTACTGTTTCCGTTCGTTTAAGATGTGTTCCAACGCGTGTGTTTACAACCACGTCGGCCTCTAATTGCTTATGCAGCAGCCTTGTCTTCGATCGTAGACAGGATACCAGCGATGTTCGAAGCAGGAGCGCCAATCGCGCCAGCGATGTTGGAAGCAGGTGCACCAATGCAGCCAACGATGGAGGCAATAAGCTCCTCGCGGGACGGCATCTGTGCCACGGCTTTCACACCGGCGACGTCGAGAGCGTTTTCACCCATTGCACCGCCGAGGATCACGAATTTCTCGTTATCTTTGGCGTAAGCATCGGCGACCTTGGCCGCAGCCACAGGATCTTCCGAATAGGTGAGAACGGTCATGCCCGTCAGGAATTCAGCAACGCTTGCGCAGGGCTTTCCATCGAGGGCGATTTTGGCGAGCTTGTTCTTGGCAACGCGGACGGACCCGCCAGCTTCACGCATACGCGCGCGCAGGTCCTGCATTTCAGCAACCGTGAGACCTTCGTAGTGGGCAACCACAACGACGCCAGAGCTGTCAAAGATCTGGCCGAGCTCTTCGACCATTTTTTCTTTTTGTGCTCTATCCACAGTTTTACTCCAAGTATGGGAGAGTTTCCCCTCCCGGCTCAATTCTACCGGCCAGAACCGGCACGAAGTCCGTTACGGGGCTGCGCCAAAGTCGCCCGAGGCCAAGCCTGCGGAGAAACTTGTCGTCTTCCCGTCTCAGGCAGGAATTATGACCGGCATATCCCGGTCACCCACCGTCTTGGACGAAATGCAAAACAGCGCACGACGAATCGCACGCTGGGCTGCAAGAGGGTGTTTAGAGGGGATTAATCGAGAGTGCAAGCCTTCCGAGAGAGCCTGGTGCTTAATGACGCATTCGCCGCCAAACCCGACGGTTGCGGAGATCATAGATCAACACAAAACCACAGACCAGCGCGCCTCCCGTCCCCAGAAAGAAGAACAGCCCACCGCCCAAACGACTTGCTCCAGACAATGTCAAAGGCGTCTCAATCCGACCGTCTGCGTCATCCATATAGCCATCGACAACCTGCCCCACACGATAAGGCCAACGCATGCGAGCGTAATTATCGTAGACCTCAACACGTTCACCATCTCGGCCTGTGGCAGCCAGCTTAAGAGAGAAAGCATTCTTCGCCCCCGTTGTCGGGCGCGGTATGAAGGCAACGATTTCAACCGGAACCTCTCTCGCATGGGCCTTAAAGCGCGCAGGATCGCCCAGGAGTCGGACCCCGATGACCGCGAACAACACGCCAATCAGGGTGAAAAGCGTCATGGCCCAAGTCAAGAAACGCGAGGGTTCATAAGGCTTGCGCCTGCGCCGCTGGGAAGTTTTGTTCGCCATAATGGCCCCGATATGCCTCTCCCCGAAGAAAAGCACAAGAAAGCAAAAGGCGCCCCAAACGGAGCGCCTTTCAAATCTTGTCCTAAGTGGAAAGGCGATCATGCATTTCTACAAAATACACTTTTCGCCCGTCGCGTATCGCATTCGCGAGACGCTGACTTAGTTGCCGGTCGCGGAGTCCACGGAAACCGAAATGCCCGGGCCCATCGTCGAAGAAAGGGAGACTTTCTTCATGTAGGTGCCTTTCGCGCCGGTCGGACGGGCTTTCTGAACCGCATCCACGAAAGCGCGGATGTTTTCGGCCAGTTTGGCGGCATCGAAGGATGCTTTGCCAACGCCACAGTGCACGACACCGGCTTTTTCAGCCTTGAACTGCACTTCGCCGCCTTTGGCAGCTTCGACAGCCGCTTTGACGTCCATGGTCACGGTGCCGACTTTCGGGTTCGGCATCAGGTTGCGCGGGCCGAGGATCTTACCCAGACGGCCAACGATCGGCATCATGTCCGGGGTCGCAATGCAGCGATCGAACTCGATGGTGCCGCCCTGGATGGTTTCCATCAGGTCTTCGGCGCCCACGATGTCCGCACCGGCGGCGGTCGCTTCGTCGGCTTTCGGGCCACGGGCGAACACGGCCACGCGCACGGATTTACCGGTGCCGTTCGGCAGGGTCACAACGCCGCGGACCATCTGGTCGGCGTGGCGCGGGTCAACACCGAGGTTCAGCGCAATCTCAACGGTCTCGTCGAATTTGGCGGTCGCGTTGGCTTTGATCAGCTCAACGGCTTCCTCGACGGTGACGTTCTCTTTGCCAGCGAAAGCTGCGCGGGCAGCGACGGTACGTTTGCCAAGTTTCGCCATCACTTCACCTCGATGCCCATGGATTTCGCGGAGCCGACGATGATCTGCATTGCACCTTCGATGTCGGTGGCGTTGAGATCTTTCATCTTCGCTTCGGCGATTTCGCGCACCTGCGCGACGGTCACGGAAGCGATGGTTTCACGACCCGGAAGCGCAGCGCCTTTGGGACGGTTGCGTTTGCCGACGGGTTTGAGACCGGCAGCCTTCTTGAGGTAGTAGGACGCCGGCGGCGTCTTGATGTCCATCGAGAAGGATTTGTCGGAGTAGTAAGTGATCACGGTCGGGCACGGCGCACCGGCTTCCATATCCTGCGTCTTGGCGTTGAACGCCTTGCAGAATTCCATGATGTTGATACCGCGCTGACCGAGTGCCGGACCCACGGGCGGGGACGGGTTCGCTTGACCGGCGGGCACTTGCAGCTTCATCTTGCCTGCGAGTTTCTTAGCCATTGGCCTTTTCCTTTCCAACTCCTGTGAAACGCGTTTCACAGTGTCTTTCGTTGTGTGGTCTGGTCCGGACGACGCGTCGCCCTCGCCTCCCACGGCTCAATGCGGACCACAAGGTCCGCGCTCATTCAGGCCCGTTTGTTGACCTGAGTGAATTCCAGTTCGACCGGGGTGGCCCGGCCAAAGATCGACACGGAGACCTTCAGACGCTGGTTTGCGTCGTCCACCTCCTCGACCATCCCGTCGAAGCCCTCGAAAGCACCCTCGGCGACGGAGACCTGCTCGCCGACCTCGAAGGTGATCGTGGTCCGCGGGGTTTCCGCGTTTTCCTCGACACGGCCCAGGATCGCCTGGACCTCGCTGTCGCGCATCGGCATCGGCTTGCCAAAGGAGCCGAGGAACCCGGTCACCCGGTTGATCGAGTTGATCAGGTGATAGCCCTGGTCCGTCATCTCCATGCGCACGAGCACATAGCCCGGCATGAAACGACGTTCGGTTGTCACTTTTTTGCCCCGGCGCACCTCGATGACCTCTTCGGTCGGCACCAGAACTTCTTCGATCTGATCCTGAAGGCCTTTTTCTTCCACGGCCGTTTTGATCGCTTCGGCGACTTTTTTCTCGAAGTTCGAGAGAACGCTCACCGAATACCAACGCTTCGCCATGGTGCCTTTGCCTTTTCGCTTTTCCCGGTTTGCACCGGGTCTCGTTAATTCCCATCGCGCCTTGCAGCACGGCTCCCCGAAACAATAAAGCGGCGCGCAACTCGAATCGCTGCACGCCCGTCTCGTGAGAGTGCGCCCGCTCTATACGCTCGCGGACGCAAGTTCAACCCTTTAGGGCGTCGACCACGCTCTCGAACCCGGTGGGCAGGCAGTCCTGGGACATGAGGTTCTTCTCGGCGAGATAGTCGGCAATTCCGGCATCGCCCTTGCGCGCGCTCCAGTCGCGCAGGGTCGGGCGCTCGCCGGTATAGTCGAAGAAGGGAACACCGTACCCGCAGGAGCTTTGCGTTGCCTCGATCGCCATCACGACGATCTGGCGACTGCCCGGAAGATCCTTGCCGTCGAAATAATTCGACAGAAGCGTATCGAACTCTTCCGTACCCTTCAAAACCGAACGCCCTGTACCGAAGAAGCGGACGATCATCGGCTGTTCGTCGAAGGAACAGAACATCATCGTCATCCGCCCGTCCGCCCGCAGATGCGCCGCGGTTTCCGCGCCCGACCCCGTCATGTCGAGATACATCGCCTCGTTCGGCCCGGTGATCCTGAGCGTATCGGCGGTCGGGCGTGGCGAGACGTTCACCCGCGCGCCTACAGCGGCGGTCGCCACAAAGAAAATCCTCTGACGCTCGACAACGCGGCGCAGAGGATCGGTGATGCTCTTGAAAAACTTGGCCATGGGAAACTCCTCCAGAGTTTACCTATAGCCGAAATCCACTTAGCCGAACAGGTTCAGGAACCCGGTGAGCCCGGTGCGGATGATCAGATCCACGAGGAAGAAGAAGGTCGCGGTCAGCGCGGCCATGATGAACACCATCAACGTGGTCAGCATCACCTCACGACGCGTCGGCCAGACGATCTTCGCCGCCTCTGCGCGCACCTGCTGGATGAACTGAATCGGGTTGGTTTTCGTGGCCATCTTTTCGTCCTGAACCTCTGATTACCCGGCGCAGATACGCGAGCGGAACGGCAATTTCAAGCCCGCATGCCCGTCGCATGTCCATATTGAGCGGAATGTCCGGAGAAATGGCAGGGGCAGCAGGGTTCGAACCCGCGACCTACGGTTTTGGAGACCGTCGCTCTACCAGCTGAGCTATACCCCTAAGGCCGAGCCACGACCTACGCGAAGGCGAAAAGGTTTGCAAGAGGGTTTCACACCCTTCCGTCGCGGTTTTCGCACGCAGATCACTGTGCCGCGCCTTCCCATGCCGCGTCTTCGCTCTGCCCCAGCGCGAGCGCTTCCGCCTCATAGCCCGCCGAGATCAACTCACGGATGAAATCCTTTTTCGCCCAGCCGATCTGTTCAATTTCCATGGCCGCGCGATAGGCCGCGATGCCCGCCTGCACCTCATGAGCCCGCACCGCAAGCACCGCCTTGTAATAGGTGGCATGCGACAGCTCGGGATTGAGACTCAGGGCGCGTTCCACCGCCTCCTGCGCCACGTCGTCCTGATCGAGCGCCATGGCGACAAAGGCTTTCAGCTCGAAATCTGCTCCCACGGCAGCCTCGGAGGCGGTCAGCACCTCGATCGCCTCCCCCGCCGCTTCGTATTGTTCGTCATCGGCCAGGGCGAGCGCATACCAGTAGCGGCTATAGCCATTGTCCATCTCCGTCCCCATCAACGCTTGCAGCGCCGCCACCGCATCGCCGTAGCGATAGAGCCCCATGAGCGCACGCGCCTTTTCCACATGGGCGTCCGTGAGCTCCGGGTTCAGGGAGATTGCCTTTTCCGCACTGGCCAGAGCCACCATGTTGAAATCCTGCATCCGGAAGGCCATGGCGCGGTACATGTAGAGAAAGGCGCTCTCTGGTGCCTGCTCGAGCGCGCGGGAAATCAGCTGTATCGCCTCGAAGGGCTGATTGAGCGACAAGAGCACACGCGCTTTCACATAGAGCGCGTTGAGGTCGTCGGGATCGAGTCCCAGCGCCCGATCATAGGCCTGCAACGCCCCCGCATAATCGTCGGTCTGGAACAGTTGCCAGCCTTTTTCCCGCAGCGCGTAGCCATATTCCGGCGCCAAAAGCAGCGCGAGATCGAGATACCCCATGGCTTCTTCCGCGCGCGCCATATCCTGGGTGAAAATCACGGTCGCAAGCCCGGCATAGGCTTCTTCGTCGGGCGACAGGGCAAGGGCCTTGCGGAAACTGTCCTCCGCCCCCGCCAGATCCCCCTCCGCTTCGCGCAACCAGCCGTCGAGATTGTAGCCCCCTGCCGTCTCAGGCCGGATGCCCCGCGCCTGGTTTAGCGCGTCGCGCGCGGCACTCATCTCGTCCATCTCGTATTGCGCCCAGGCCAGCGTCAGCAGAACGTCGAATTGCGTTGCCTCGCTGATCCCCGGCATATCGAGCGCGGCCTGACAATTCGCCGCGATCCGCTCCAGCGTATCACTATAATCGAGACAGAGCCGCGCATGATTCTCCTCTGAACCGGTGATCAGCGGAGAGGCCGCAGCCGGTCCTGCCGACAGCAACAGGCAAAGCCCCAGTGCACCGGGGAGCGTGACGATTGGCCGAAATGGAATGCGCAAAATAACCTGCCGTCCAGAATGTTCGCGATCAGGCTACCTGAGCTCTCTCGCCAACGTCAACCTGCACCGCAACCACCCGACACCTAGAGCGTCATCGTCGCGGCCGCCGTCGCCCCCCCCCTCGAACCGACACAAAAGGGCGCCCGGTATGGGACGCCCTTCTCTTTTCTCAACCGGGGTGGGGTCTCATGATCTTTTGCAAGCAAAAGACACTGCCTCCCACCGGTCAGAGTTTCTTTCTCTCCAGCCTTGGGTTCTCATTGCCTTTGCCTTGCAAAGCCAACTGCCACCCGACGCTTGCACTGTCGCTCTGCGGGTAACACCGTCGCTGTCATCGCCCCGAAACAAAAAGGGCCTCCCGATGGAGGCCCTTTCTATTTCTTAATCAGCAAAGCTGATCAGGCGATGATTTTGGACACCACGCCCGAACCCACGGTGCGGCCGCCTTCGCGGATGGCGAAGCGAAGACCTTCTTCCATCGCGATCGGGGCGATCAGCTCAACCGTGAATTTCAGGTTGTCGCCCGGCATCACCATCTCCGTGCCTTCCGGCAGAACAACGGTCCCGGTCACGTCCGTCGTACGGAAGTAGAACTGCGGACGGTAGTTCGCGAAGAACGGGGTGTGACGGCCACCTTCTTCCTTGGTCAGAATGTAGACCTCGGATTCGAATTTGGTGTGCGGGTTCACGGAGCCCGGTTTACACAGAACCTGACCACGCTCGACGCCTTCACGGTCCACACCGCGCAGCAGCGCGCCGATGTTGTCGCCGGCTTCACCGCGGTCGAGCAGTTTGCGGAACATTTCAACACCGGTACAGGTGGTTTTCTTGGTGTCGCGGATGCCGACGATTTCGATCTCGTCGCCCACGTTGATCACACCGCGTTCCACACGGCCGGTCACAACAGTCCCACGACCGGAGATCGAGAACACGTCTTCGATCGGCATCAGGAACGGCTGGTCGATCGCACGCTCGGGTTCCGGGATATAGGCGTCGACGGCTTCCATCAGTTCGCGGATCTTGTTCTCGCCGATTTCCGGGTCACGACCTTCGAGAGCGGCCAGAGCGGAGCCCGCGATGATCGGAATATCGTCGCCCGGGAAGTCGTATTCGGACAGAAGTTCGCGAACTTCCATTTCGACCAGCTCCAGGAGTTCTTCGTCGTCGACCTGGTCCACTTTGTTCAGGAACACCACCAGAGCCGGCACGCCGACCTGACGGGCCAGCAGGATGTGCTCACGGGTCTGCGGCATCGGACCGTCAGCCGCGTTCACAACCAGGATACCGCCGTCCATCTGGGCCGCACCGGTGATCATGTTCTTCACGTAGTCGGCGTGGCCGGGGCAGTCGACGTGCGCGTAGTGGCGGTTCGGGGTCTCGTATTCCACGTGGGCCGTGGAGATCGTGATCCCGCGGGCTTTCTCTTCCGGCGCACCGTCGATTTCGTCATAGGCTTTGAAGTCACCGAAGTACTTGGTGATCGCTGCCGTCAGAGTGGTCTTGCCGTGGTCAACGTGGCCGATCGTGCCGATGTTGACGTGCGGTTTGTTACGCTCAAACTTACCTTTAGCCATA
>NZ_LRUC01000031.1 GCF_001550095.1 Celeribacter ethanolicus
GCCTTGGGTTCTCATTGCCTTTGCCTTGCAAAGCCAACTGCCACCCGACGCTTGCACTGTCGCTCTGCGGGTAACACCGTCGCTGTCATCGCCCCGAAACAAAAAGGGCCTCCCGATGGAGGCCCTTTCTATTTCTTAATCAGCAAAGCTGATCAGGCGATGATTTTGGACACCACGCCCGAACCCACGGTGCGGCCGCCTTCGCGGATGGCGAAGCGAAGACCTTCTTCCATCGCGATCGGGGCGATCAGCTCAACCGTGAATTTCAGGTTGTCGCCCGGCATCACCATCTCCGTGCCTTCCGGCAGAACAACGGTCCCGGTCACGTCCGTCGTACGGAAGTAGAACTGCGGACGGTAGTTCGCGAAGAACGGGGTGTGACGGCCACCTTCTTCCTTGGTCAGAATGTAGACCTCGGATTCGAATTTGGTGTGCGGGTTCACGGAGCCCGGTTTACACAGAACCTGACCACGCTCGACGCCTTCACGGTCCACACCGCGCAGCAGCGCGCCGATGTTGTCGCCGGCTTCACCGCGGTCGAGCAGTTTGCGGAACATTTCAACACCGGTACAGGTGGTTTTCTTGGTGTCGCGGATGCCGACGATTTCGATCTCGTCGCCCACGTTGATCACACCGCGTTCCACACGGCCGGTCACAACAGTCCCACGACCGGAGATCGAGAACACGTCTTCGATCGGCATCAGGAACGGCTGGTCGATCGCACGCTCGGGTTCCGGGATATAGGCGTCGACGGCTTCCATCAGTTCGCGGATCTTGTTCTCGCCGATTTCCGGGTCACGACCTTCGAGAGCGGCCAGAGCGGAGCCCGCGATGATCGGAATATCGTCGCCCGGGAAGTCGTATTCGGACAGAAGTTCGCGAACTTCCATTTCGACCAGCTCCAGGAGTTCTTCGTCGTCGACCTGGTCCACTTTGTTCAGGAACACCACCAGAGCCGGCACGCCGACCTGACGGGCCAGCAGGATGTGCTCACGGGTCTGCGGCATCGGACCGTCAGCCGCGTTCACAACCAGGATACCGCCGTCCATCTGGGCCGCACCGGTGATCATGTTCTTCACGTAGTCGGCGTGGCCGGGGCAGTCGACGTGCGCGTAGTGGCGGTTCGGGGTCTCGTATTCCACGTGGGCCGTGGAGATCGTGATCCCGCGGGCTTTCTCTTCCGGCGCACCGTCGATTTCGTCATAGGCTTTGAAGTCACCGAAGTACTTGGTGATCGCTGCCGTCAGAGTGGTCTTGCCGTGGTCAACGTGGCCGATCGTGCCGATGTTGACGTGCGGTTTGTTACGCTCAAACTTACCTTTAGCCATATCGAGGCGCCTCTTGGTTTGAAGGGCCGGAAATCTGGCCCGAAATTAACATCGCGGGCTAGGTAGTGGCTTCGAACAGGAAAATCAAGCGTCAGTTGCCATTTGCGGCCTCTGTTGCCGCTTCGGGTGCGAGAACTTCGAGCGCGGCCTTGGCTTCCTCCGCATCCGAGCTCTCCGGCGCGATCGGTTCCACCCCGAACCATTGGCCGTTTTCCTGCAACCAACGCTCGACTTTCAGCGCTGCGTTGCGGCTCAGGATCTCAAGTTGCTCCTCTTTCGTGCGCGTGATGCCCGACCCAACCAGCGTCGCCCCGGAGGCGCCTTCAAACACAGTCAGAAGCTTGGGTTTCTCCGTCAGCTTCACCCCTTTCGAATCGTCCCAGATGTTGACGGACAGCACGAGCACGGATTTCGGCGTGAACAAGACCGGAATACCGGGGGCCGCGAGCCCATAGGCGTCCACCTTGATGCCGATGTGATAGAGTTTGTCGCCGTCATACCGGCCGAAACGGGCCTGCATCGCGGATTTCAATTCGGTTTCGATCTCATCTTCACTGGCCGTGCGCGAAAACGGCGCCTTCGTCGCATCCTTGGCGATCACCACGTTATGTCCAAACGCAAAGTCGCCGAGGTTTACCAGGGGTGTCTCTTCCGTCACCTCCTTGGCATCGCTGCAAGCGGTCAGGGCAAGAAGCGTGAGGCCGAGAAATACGCGACGGGCAATGTGAAACACGGGACAGATCCTCCTGATGGTCGGGGGGAATTGGTAACGGCAAAGAGCTCAGGGCGCAACGCTGTTGCTTTTGCGCTTCCGATCTCCCTTGTCATCGCCGCAGATCGCCTGCAAATCACGCCAGGCGAGGGGAGACAGCAACGGCTGCTCCTCGCCTTCGAACTCGGCCGCCGCCGCCTCGGCCCGCGTGACGCGGTCGCCAAGTGCCGGGTGAGAGGCGAGATGGGCAGCAAGGCCTTCGCTATCGCCGTATTTCGCCTTCAGCCGTTCGAACAGCGGCGCAAGTGCGCCCGGCGACACCCCGGCCTTGGGCAAAAGCGCATGGGCATAGGCATCGGCAGCGCTTTCCGCGCCTTGGGAATATTGCGCATTCACAAGCTGATTGACGCCCAGAAGCACCACCGTGCCCCCCGCGAAATCGCCGAACACCAGAGACAGCACCCCAAAGGTGCCGACCGAACGCAACGCATGGCGGGTCGGATCACGATGGGCAACGTGACCCATCTCATGGGCGATCACGGCGGCGACCTCTTCGGGCGCTTCCGCGGCCTCGATCAGCCCGCGCATGACGACGATCCGTCCCCCGGGCAGGGCAAAGGCATTGATCATGTCGTGATCGAGCACCGTGAGCTGCACCGCCTCGCGGTCGAGATCGGAAACCTCAAGCAACCTGGCTTCCATCTCCTCAAGCGCCAGAACGCCCTCTGCCCCGGTGCATTCGTTCAGCGGAAAGACCGTCCCGAAACTGTCGCGCACCTGCTGATAGGTCTTGTCGCCCAGCGCGCGCTCGCCTTCGACCGGCAGACCGGCGGCCAGTTGATCGGCGATCAGCGGAATGAGCGCGAAGACGATGAAGGCGACGGAGGCCATCGCCCCCACGATCAGCCCGATGAGTCGCCCCCTCCCCGTAACCGGGGTCTTGCGTTTGAGATTTGGTGCCTCCGCCTCAAGCGCCGCCCGCAGATGCCCGTCGCGCACATAGAGCCGCGCGGTCGGGGTCATCACATTGCTGTACACCCCCAAGGGCGCCTTGCCCCATGTCAGATCGCCCTGCCCCTCGACATGGCGCAGATGCGACAAGGGCCAGTTCCAGCGCAGCTCTATGCCCGCCTCATCCGTGTAGGAGAGATCGAGCGCGCCATCGCGCAGAAGCGCATAGACCACATGACGCGCCGCCGTCTTGCCATCGACCAGCTCGCATCGCACCCCGTCCGGGATCGGCGCCCAGGGCCCCGCGGCACTCATATCGCCGCCCCCAGATCGAAGGCTTCGGCGATGCCCTCCGCCTGCCCCGCCTCATCGCGGTCGCGCTGACGAATTTGGGCAAGGTGTTCGCCCCCGGTGAGCGACAGGGTGCTGGCGTAATGGCGCCAGGTGGGAAAGACGACGAAACATTGGCGAAAGACGGAAAAGAACAAGAAAGTCACCATATAGAGAAACAATGCGAAAAAGACGGTAATCTCGGCGGAGGGCATGCCCTCCTCACCGATGGAAGTCCCATCGGACACCGCACCCGAGGCGAAGATGCCGAGATGCGAAAGCCCCGGATAGAACGCGACGAGAAGGAGCGAGGCAAGCGCCCCCACGGCAAAGGTCGCCGCCGCAGTCGCGAGGTTGGTGAGAATATAGCCGCCGATGTTGATACCGAGGATGCTCGGAAAGGACAGGTTCGAGATCAGTCCGATGCCCCCCGCCGTCTTGTGATTGGCAAGGTAGCGCAGGGCGACGACCCGGTAGCGAGTATAGAAAAACGCGGCGCCGAGCATGCCGATAAAGATGAACAGCGGCAGCAAGGCGATCACGATGCTTTCGGCATTCGCACTCTCGGCAAACCGCCACGCAATGATTCCGCCCGCCACAGCAGAGCCCCAGACACTGATCAGAACCGGCAGGAAGGGACGCAGCAGTTCGGTCCATTTGCCGCCCTGGTGCAGGCGCTGGTCGCCGAAGAACGTGCGATCCGTGCGGAATTTCTCCAGCTTGAAGGTCATCCGTGGCCACATCAGGCCGAGGCTCACGAGCGCCAGAAGAAGATGCCCCATGGCCACCAGCGCATATCTTCCCGCCGCTGGCTCAAGCGCAAAGCGGATGCCCCGCCAGCGGGTTCGGGCATAGACATAACGCTTGGCCCGGTAGGAGGCGAAATAGACAAGCGGCAGGGCAATCACCGCCGCCACCAGGTAGGCCTCGAAATCCTCGTTGAAGAGCACGTAGGAGGCATAGACCAGCAGAAGCGCCAGCACCCCGATCAACAGCGCAAGAACCACAAGCGCGATGAGAAAACCGGTGAATTTCTCGATCCCCTTGCCGACATATTCCAACGGCGTGCCGTCCGGGCGCACAGCGGCCCAGAAATGCCGCCTGAGCCGGGTCTTCATCCAGAAGCGATAAAAGCCCAGCGTGAACACGGTGAGAATCGCGGTCCAGAGCGAGAGCCTTAAGACCGGCCCCATGCGCCCCTCGAATTCCGTGTTCAACAACTGCGCCATTCAAATCACCTGTCTGGAATCACTGGCCTGAAATCACTGGCCGGGATCTCAGCTAAACTTGTTGTCCCGCGGGAAACCATGCGGCGGTGCCTTGCCGACACCGGCACGTTTGCCGAGCCATTGGGTCATGTCTTTCTCATTGCGGGTATTGCCCCCGCCCATGGTCCAGCTCAGCCCCTGTTCCCAGTCGAAGGTCGTCAGATCGCTCAAACCGCCATCGAGTTCCAGCATGCCCTGCGCGCCGCGTGCCTGATTGTATTTCTGCAACCGCACGCCCTTGCCGCGCCCAAGTTCGGGCACCTCATCGAGCGGGAAGACAAGGAAGCGACGGTTCTGCGAACAGACGGCGACGTGATCGCCCTTGATCCGGTGCACCACCGTAGCCTTCTCGTCGTCCTTGACGTTCAGCACCTGTTTGCCGGTGCGGGTCTGGGCCACAACATCTTTTTCCGCGATCTGGAAGCCATTGCCTGCGTTGGAAGCGACAAGCAATTTGCCTTCCGGATCGTGCTTGAAGATATCGACGATCTCCACCTCGTTGGGCAGGTCGATCATCAACCGCACAGGCTCGCCCATGCCGCGCCCGCCGGGGAGGTTGGCGGCCGACAGCGTATAGAACCGCCCGGTCGAGCCCATCAGGATCAGCTTGTCCGTGGTCTCGGCGTGGAAAATGAACCTCGGCCCGTCGCCATCTTTGAATTTCAGCTCGCGGGTCAGGTCGATGTGACCCGACATGGCCCGGATCCAGCCCATTTGCGACAGCACGACAGTGACCGGCTCGCGCTCGATCATCGCCTCCAAAGGCACATCCTCGATCTCGGCAGCTTCGGCGAATTGCGTCAGACGTGCGCCGCGCGGGCCGTAATCCTTGCCGAATCGTTTCTTGGTCTCTTTCAGCTCGTCAGAAATGCGCACCCATTGCAGCTCTTCCGATCCCAGCAACTCGACCAGCCCAGCCTTCTCTTCCAAAAGCGCATCGCGTTCGCGGATCAGCTCGATCTCTTCGAGACGGCGCAAGGACCGCAGGCGCATGTTGAGGATCGCCTCGGCCTGCACCTCGGTCAGCTCGCCCTGGCCTTCAGGGGCGGGCAGCGGGCTGACGTAATCCTTCTCCGTCATCGCGCGCGGCACGTCGCGGCCCCAGATCTCCGCCATCAAAGCGGCTTTCGGGTCGTCGTCGTAGCGGATGATGTCGATCACGCGGTCCAGATTGAGGAAGGCGATGATAAAGCCTTCGAGCACCTCAAGACGGTGGTCGATCTTTTCCAGACGGTGCTGCGAGCGGCGTTGCAACACGACACGACGGTGATCGAGCCAGGCACGCAGCACCTCTTTGAGCGAACAGACTTTCGGCGTCCGCCCGTCGATCAGCACGTTCATGTTGAGCGAGAATCGCGTCTCCAGATCCGAGTTGCGGAACAGCGTGTTCATCAACACATCCGGATCGACGTTTTTCGACTTCGGCTCAAGGACCACGCGAATGTCCTCGGCGCTCTCATCGCGCACGTCGGCCAGAATCGGCACTTTCTTGGTCTGGATCAGCTCGGCGAGTTTCTCGATCAGCTTCGATTTCTGAACCTGATAGGGAATCTCGGTCACGACGATCTGCCAGACACCGCGACCCAGATCCTCGACCTCCCATTTCGCGCGCAGGCGGAACGAACCGCGCCCCGTGGCATAGGTTTTCGCCATGCTTTCACGCGGCTCGACAATGATGCCACCCGTCGGGAAATCCGGGCCTTTGACGTAGTTCAAAAGGGTCTCGTCACGCACATCCGGCGTCTTGATCATATGCAGCGAGGCGTCGATCAGTTCGACGATGTTATGCGGCGGAATGTTCGTCGCCATGCCGACCGCGATGCCCGACGAGCCATTGGCCAGAAGATTCGGGAAGGCGGCGGGCAACACCTCAGGCTCGCGCAGCGTGCCGTCGTAGTTGTCGCGATAATCGACGGCATCTTCGTTCAAGCCTTCGAGCAACGCCTCGGCGGCAATGGTCATCCGCGCCTCGGTGTAGCGGGACGCCGCCGGGTTATCGCCGTCGATGTTGCCAAAGTTCCCCTGACCGTCGACCAGCGGATAGCGGACGTTGAAATCCTGCGCCAGACGCGCCATCGCATCGTAAATCGCGGCGTCGCCATGCGGGTGATAGTTGCCCATCACGTCGCCGGAGATTTTCGCGGATTTGCGGAATCCCCCGGTGGCGGACAGCCGCAACTCGCGCATCGCGTAAAGGATACGCCGATGCACGGGCTTCAAACCGTCGCGCGCATCGGGCAGCGCCCGGTGCATGATCGTCGAGAGCGCATATTGCAAATAGCGCTCGCCGATCGCACGGCGCAAAGGTTCGAAGCTCTCGCCTTGCGGCGCGTCTTCGTGTTCGGGGTCTTGGGTCAAATCACTGCTCATGGGAACGATGAATAGCCGCCCGCCCCGGACCGGGCAAGCGCATCTGATCCCCTCCCGACCGCGGCACCCAAGTTAGGTGGAAGAACGCGGAACTTTTCCCCATGTCAGGCGTTAACACCTGAGATACAGTAAGAGGAACAAGCTGGGGGGCTTGGATATGCTGCGTTTGAGTTTGATCACATTGTGCGGTCTGTGGGCCGCCCTCATAGTTTTCGGTCGAGATTTGTCCCCGTCGGAACAGGCCGCTTATGACGCACATCAGACGGCGAAAGAGCCTCTCATGGCGCAGATCTCCGACACATTCACCGCAGCCTTCGGCAGTTCGCCCGCGCGTCAGGGCGAGTATGTCCCGACCCTGGCCGAACTCAAAGCCGCGACGCCAGAGCCGAACGCCACTCAGCCGCTTGTCCATCAGGCCCGCCTGACGGGCGATGAGATTTCCGGCCTGACGGCACAGCCCGCCACTTACATGCCGCAAATCGCCACCACCACGGTCACCCACCCGGAAAAGATGGCCGCCGTGCTGACCGCCTCCACCGAACCGGACATGCTGCTCCAACAGGTCACCGCGAGCCGCGTCAACGTGCGCTCCGGCCCCTCGACCATGAATGAGGTTCTGGGCCAGGTGGTGCGTGCGGACATCGTGCGCGTGATTTCTCCGGTCGAAAACGGCTGGGTCAAAATCTCTGTCGAGGGCGACGGGGTCGAAGGGTACATGTCCGCGAAATTCCTCGCCGACCTGCCTCACTGAAATATCAGGCGAAAGACGTTTCCCTCAACGTCTTTCATAAGATAAGCCTTTCCCGGATCTCCCGGGAAAGGCTTTTTCATGCGCACCATTCTGATCACCGGCTGCTCCAGCGGCATCGGCCATCATGCGGCCCATCACCTGAAATCCCTGGGCTGGCGGGTGTTCGCCACCTGCCGATCCGAAGAAGATGTGACCCGCCTGAGCGCCGAGGGGCTTGAGAGCCTGCGGCTCGATTACGAAGACTCGGCTTCAATTGAGGCGGCCTGGACGGAGATCATGACGCGCACCGGTGGCACGCTCGATGCGCTCTTCAACAACGGCGCCTATGCAATCCCCGCGCTGATTGAGGACCTGCCCGTCGCGGCGCTGCGTCAGCATTTCGAGGCCAATCTCTTTGGCTGGCACGACCTCACGCAGCGCGCCGTGCGCGTGATGCGCGAACAGGGACACGGGCGAATCGTGCAATGTTCCTCCGTGCTGGGCTTCATGACGACGAAATTCCGTGGCTCCTATTCGGCAACGAAACATGCGCTCGAGGCGTTGACCACCGCGCTGCGACTTGAGATGCGCGGCACCGATGTGCATGTCTCGCTCATCCAGCCCGGTCCGATCCGCACCGATTTCCGGCTCAATTCGCGCAAGCAGTTCGACCGCTGGATTGACTGGCGCAACAGCCCGCAATCTGCCCGTTACACCAAACTCACGACGCGTCTCTATGCTGAAACGACGAAACCCGACGCCTTCGAACTCGGTCCCGAAGCGGTCACGGCGAAGCTCCTGCGCGCACTTGAAGATCGCAATCCGAAGGCGCGCTACCCGGTGACCAAAGTCACCGTGTTCACCGCGCTCGCCCTGCGCGTCCTGCCCGCCCGGCTCAGCGAATGGATCATGGCGAAAGGCTAGGCTCCGGCCGGCAAACGCGCTATCTCTGATACAGACGTTCCGCAATTCGGTACGGCAAACGACACGGAACTCAGCGAGGAGGAGCCGCTCATGTCCGACACTTTTCTCACCGTCATCTTCGCGGCCTGTCTCGTCGTCGTGCTGATTCTCGCCTTTGGCATCGCCCAGTTCGGACGCGGCGGAGTCGAGGGGGCGAAACGCTCCAACAAACTCATGCAGGCCCGTATCCTCGCGCAATTGGGCGCGGTGATCCTCGTGGTGATCTACGTGGCCCTGCGCAAATCTGGAAACTGACATGGTTGTTCTGAACAAGATTTACACCCGCACCGGCGACAAGGGCGACACCTCTCTGGGCGATATGTCCCGCGCCCCGAAACATGCGACCCGCGTGTCCTCTTACGGCACGGTCGACGAAACCAATTCGATCCTCGGCCTTGCCCGGCTCCATGCAGAAGGCGAGACCGACGCGGCCCTGTCCCGCATTCAAAACGACCTGTTCGATCTGGGGGCCGATCTGGCACGCCCGAACATGGCCGCCGATTCCGAGGCCGGCTACCCGGTCCTGCGGATCATCGACGCACAGGTCGACCGGCTGGAAACCGAGATTGACGCCATGACCGCCGTGCTCGAACCGCTCAAGAGCTTTATCCTGCCGGGCGGCTCCCCGCTGTCGGCGCATCTGCACCATGCCCGCACCGTGGCGCGGCGCGCCGAGCGGATCGCAACCGAACTGGCTGCGGAGGAAAACGGCGACGTGAATCCGGCGGCGATCAAATATCTCAACAGGCTCTCCGACTGGCTGTTCTGTGCCGCACGGATGGCGAATGACGATGGCCGGGCGGATGTGCTTTGGGTGCCGGGGGCAAACCGGTAAGCCATTTCACCCAAATGACGCTGCGACACAAAATGTCCCGAACGTGACGTTCGGGATGCGTCTTTTTGCCGTTGGGGGCTATTTTCTGCGCAAGCAAACGGCTAACAACAGGGCCGGAGAGCTTTTGGGCGCCCTGAGGGGCAGACAGCTATAGGGAGTTTACGCATGAAGGTATTGGTACCTGTTAAACGCGTGATCGACTACAACGTGAAGGTCAAGGTTAAGACCGACGGCACGGGTGTCGATCTTGCGAACGTGAAGATGTCGATGAACCCGTTCGACGAGATCGCGGTCGAAGAGGCCATTCGTCTCAAGGAGGCCGGCGTGGCTTCCGAGGTGGTCGTGGTGTCGATCGGCGAGAAGAAATCCGTGGATACGATCCGCAACGCGCTCGCCATGGGCGCGGATCGCGGCATTCTGGTCGAAGAGGATCAGGGCGTCGAGATCGAGCCGCTGGCGGTGGCAAAGATCCTCGCCAAGATCGTCGCGGAGGAGGCGCCCGAACTGGTGATCCTCGGCAAGCAGGCGATCGACAACGACATGAACGCCACCGGTCAGATGCTCGCGGCGCTTCTCGGCTGGGGGCAGGCGACCTTTGCCTCCGAGGTGCTGATCTCCGAGGGCAAGGCGGTGGTGACCCGCGAGGTGGACGGCGGGTTGCAGACGATTTCCGTCACTCTTCCGGCCATCGTGACGACCGACCTGCGTCTCAACGAGCCGCGCTATGCCTCTTTGCCAAACATCATGAAGGCGAAGAAGAAGCCGCTCGACGAGAAGACCGCCGCCGATTACGGCGTCGACACCACGCCGCGCCTGACGGTCGTGAAAACCGAAGAACCCGCGGCGCGCGAAGCCGGGATCAAGGTCGGCTCGGTCGATGAACTCATTGCGAAACTCAAAGAGGGAGGTCTCGTCTGATGGCTGTTCTCTGTCTTGCGGATGTGGCGGGCGGCGCGGTCGCGCTCGACGCCACCGCGAAAGCCGTCTCGGCTTCGGCGAAACTGGGCGATGTGACGCTTCTCGTGTGCGGTGCGCCGGGCTACGAGGCCGCGAAGATCGACGGCGTGGCCAAGGTTCTGGTCGCCGATGACGCGGCCTATGCCCACGGGCTGGCGGAAAACCTTGCCGATCTGATCGTGTCTCTGGCGGGTGGCTACAGCCACATCACCGCCGCCGCGACGACGACGGGCAAGAACGTCCTGCCGCGGGTTGCGGCGCTTCTGGATGTGATGGTTCTGACCGATGTGACCTCCGTGGTGGATGCGGATACGTTCCAGCGCCCGGTCTATGCCGGCAACGCGATTCAGACGGTACGCTCGAAAGATGAAAAGAAGGTTATCACCTTCCGCACTTCGACCTTCGAGGCGGCGGGCAGCGGCGGTTCCGCGGCGGTCGAGGCGGCCTCGGGCGCGGGGGACACCGGCCTGTCGGCCTTTGTCGAGGACAAGGTGGCGGAAAGCGACCGCCCGGAACTGACCAGCGCGAAGATCGTCGTCTCGGGCGGGCGCGGTGTCGGTTCGGAAGAGAGCTTTGCGATCATCGAGGCGCTCGCCGACAAGCTCGGCGCGGCCGTGGGCGCGTCGCGTGCGGCGGTCGACAGCGGGTTTGCGCCGAACGACTGGCAGGTCGGCCAGACCGGCAAGGTGGTGGCGCCTGAGCTTTACATCGCCTGCGGCATCTCGGGTGCGATCCAGCACCTCGCGGGGATGAAGGATTCGAAGGTGATCGTCGCGATCAACAAGGACGAAGAAGCCCCGATCTTCCAGGTCGCAGACTTCGGCCTCGTCGCTGATCTCTTCGACGCCGTGCCAGAAATGACCGAGAA
>NZ_LRUC01000032.1 GCF_001550095.1 Celeribacter ethanolicus
TTTAAAACTCGACGACAGCGCGGATCGACTTGCCCTCATGCATGAGATCGAACCCGTGGTTGATCTCTTCAAGCTTCAGCTTGTGCGTGATCATCGGGTCGATCTCGATCTTGCCGTCCATGTACCAGTCGACGAATTTCGGCACATCGGTGCGGCCTTTCGCGCCGCCGAACGCCGTGCCTTTCCAGACGCGGCCCGTGACCAACTGGAACGGACGCGTGGAAATCTCCGCCCCCGACGGCGCCACGCCGATCACCACGGACACGCCCCAGCCCCGGTGCGAACATTCCAGCGCGTCGCGCATCACCTTGACGTTGCCGGTCGCATCGAAGGAATAGTCCACGCCGCCGATCTGATCCGCGCCACGTTTGGTCAGGTTGACGATTTCCTCGACCACGGTGCCTTCGATTTTCGTCGGATTGATGAAATGGGTCAGGCCGAATTTGCGGGCCATCTCCTCTTTGTCATCGTTCAGGTCGACACCGATGATCATGTCGGCCCCGGCCATGCGCAGGCCCTGGATCACGTTCAGACCGATGCCGCCGAGACCGAAGACGGCGGCGGTCGCGCCGATCTCGACGCCCGCGGTGTTGATCACAGCACCGATGCCGGTGGTCACGCCGCAGCCGATGTAGCAGATCTTGTCGAAGGGCGCGTCGTCACGCACCTTGGCCAATGCAATCTCCGGCATGACGGTGTGGTTCGCGAAGGTCGAGCAGCCCATGTAGTGGTAGACCGGCGTGCCGTCGAGCATCGAAAACCGCGTGGTGCCATCGGGCATCAGCCCCTGACCCTGAGTATTGCGGATCGCGGTGCAGAGGTTGGTCTTGCCGGAGAGGCAGGACGGGCATTCGCGGCACTCGGGCGTGTAAAGCGGAATGACGTGATCGCCCGGTTTCAGCGTGGTAACGCCTTCGCCAACCTCCAGCACGACGCCCGCGCCCTCGTGGCCGAGGATGCAGGGGAAGATGCCCTCCGGATCGGCGCCCGACCGGGTGAACTCGTCCGTGTGACACAGACCCGTGGCCTTGATCTCGATCAGAACCTCGCCCTTCTTCGGGCCTTCGAGGTTCACTTCCATTATCTCGAGCGGTTTCCCGGCCTCAAGCGCAACCGCGGCTTTCGTTCTCATAAACGCGTCCTCTTTCTCCGGCAGTGCCCCTGCCTGCAACTTCCAGAACGGCGCATCTGCGCCGGATTCGCCCTTAGAAATACGAAGGGCCGCTGGTTTGTCCAGCGGCCCGGTCCGATTATTTGCAAAGACCGCCTGTGCGGTCAGGCTTTGAAGTGCAGCGGGATCACCCGTTGGAACAGCCCGGAGTCTTTCAGCGCCTTGACCGTTTCCGGTTTGATCGGCGTGTCGAGGAAGGTCATGGCGATCGCATCGCCACCCGCCTTGGCACGGCCCAGCGTGAAGTTCGCGATGTTTTCCTCGTGCTGTGCCAGAAGGGTCCCGAGTTTCCCGATGATGCCCGGCACGTCCTTGTTGGTGGTGTAGAGCATGTGCTCGCCCACCTCGGAATCGATGGTGATGCCTTTGATCTGGATGAAGCGCGGCTTGCCGTCCGAGAACACCGTGCCCGCGATGGTGCGGTATTTCTCGACGGTCTGGATGTCGAGCTTGATGTAGCCTTCGAAGGCGCCGGAGGCATCTTGGGTGGTTTTCGAAATCTGAATGCCACGCTCTTTCGCGATCAGCGGCGCGGAGACCATGTTCACGTCCGGGTTCACCGCCTGCATGATGCCTGCGATCACGGCGGCTTCAAGCGCCTTGAGGTTCATCTCGGAGGCGACGCCATCATAGGTGATGTTGATCGTCTCGATGGCTTCCTCGGTGACCTGACCGATGAACGTGCCGAGGCTTTCGGCCAGTTTCACCCAGGGGCCCATGACCTTGGCTTCTTCGGCGGTCATCGACGGCATGTTCAGCGCGTTTTCGACGGCGCCGTCCATCAGGTAGTTGGACATCTGTTCGGCCACCTGAAGCGCCACGTTTTCCTGCGCTTCCGTGGTGGAGGCGCCGAGGTGCGGGGTGCAGACCACGTTCGGAAGACCGAAGAGCGGGTTGTCGGTCGCAGGCTCTTCGGAGAACACGTCGAAGGCGGCGCCAGCGACATGACCGGATTTGATCAGCTCGGCGAGGGCAACCTCATCCACAAGACCGCCGCGGGCACAGTTGATGATGCGCACGCCTTTCTTGGTTTTCTCGAGATTCTCTTTCGAGAGGATGTTGCGGGTGCTGTCGGTCAGCGGCACGTGCAGCGTGATGAAATCGGCGCGTTTCAGCAGCTCGTCGAGCTCGACCTTCTCGACACCCATTTCGGCGGCGCGCTCTTCGGAGAGGAACGGATCGTAAGCGACCACTTTCATCTTCAGGCCGAGCGCACGGTTGCAGACGATCCCCCCGATGTTGCCGGCGCCGATGACACCCAGCGTCTTGGCGGTCAGCTCGACACCCATGAATTTGGATTTCTCCCATTTGCCGGCCTGCGTGGAGGCGTCGGCAGCGGGGATCTGGCGGGCGACCGCGAACATCAACGCGATGGCGTGCTCGGCCGTGGTGATCATGTTGCCGAACGGCGTGTTCATCACGATCACACCTTTTTTCGACGCGGCTTCCTTGTCGACGTTGTCGGTGCCGATGCCTGCGCGGCCAACCACTTTGAGGTTGGTGGCATGCTCAAGCAGCGACGGGGTGACTTTGGTTGCGGAGCGGATCGCGAGACCGTCGTATTTGCCGATCACTTCGGCAAGCTTGTCTTTGTCTTTGCCAAGATCGGGCAGGAAATCGACGTCGATGCCGCGGTCACGGAAAATCTGGACGGCGGTTTCCGACAGCTTGTCGGAGACGAGAACTTTGGGGGCCATGTCGGGCACTCCTCGGGAATATGTTGGGATTGGGAGCCGGGCGGTGTCGCCCGGCGCTTTGGTCCTGAATGGGGTCCGACAAAAGTCCGACAAAAGTCCGACGCTTTGCCGACCCTCAAAAATCAGCGATTATTGCTCGGCAATGCACTCTTCAAAGGCCCATTTGAGCCAGAGCGTCAGGGCCTCAATATCGGAGGACTCGACCGTGGCGCCACACCACACGCGCAGACCGGCAGGGGCGTCACGATAGGCTCCCACGTCGTAAGCGGCGTTATACTCTTCGAGTTTCTTTGCCACGGCCTTTGCGAACACGGCACCGTCCTTGATGCGGTCATCGGTGAACTTCAGACACACAGAGGTGTTCGAACGGGTCGCGTCATCCTCGGCGAGGTTGGCGATCCAGTCGTGACGGTCGCAGAAGTCCCAGAGCACTTTCGCGTTGGTGGTGGAGCGTTCGATCAGCTTCGGCAGACCACCGATCTTTTGCGCCCACTCCAGCGCCACGAGGTAATCCTCGACCGCCAGCATGGAGGGCGTGTTGATCGTTTCGCCGACGAAGATGCCCTCGATCAGCTTGCCGCCTTTGGTCATGCGGAAAATCTTCGGCATCGGCCATGCGGGGGTGTAGCTTTCGAGACGCTCAACAGCGCGCGGGCTGAGGATCAACATCCCGTGCGCCGCTTCGCCGCCCATCACCTTCTGCCACGAGAAGGTGGTGACATCGAGCTTGTCCCAGGGCAGGTCCATCGCGAAGGCCGCGGAGGTCGCGTCACAGATGGTCAGACCTTCGCGGTCGGTGGGGATCTTGTCGCCATTCGGGACGCGCACACCGGAGGTGGTGCCGTTCCAGGTGAACACGACGTCGGTGTTGAAATCGACATCGGCGAAATCGACGATTTGACCGTAGTCGGCAGTTTTCACTTCGGCGTCGATCTTGAGCTGTTTCACAACATCGGTGACCCAGCCGGAGCCGAAGGATTCCCAAGCCAGCATGGTGGCTTGGCGGGCACCCAGCAGCGACCAGAGCGCCATTTCGACGGCGCCGGTGTCGGAGGCGGGCACGATCCCGATCTTGTAATCTGCGGGAACGTCCAGAATTTCGCGGGTCGTCTCGATGGCGGCTTTCAGCTTGTCCTTGCCAACCTTGGCACGGTGCGAACGGCCCAGAGGCGCGTCAGCCAGCATTTCGACGGAGAAATTGGGGATTTTGGCGCAGGGGCCAGAGGAGAAACGCGGGTTTGCAGGACGCGTTTGCGGGTGCTTGGTAGCCATATATGCTATCCTTCCAGATAAATGCCTCTCGTTGGGGAGAGGTGTCCCGTGGGACGAATTAGAGGCTTTCCCGGGGCACAGCAATATGAATTCGTAAAAATCTGTCGCATTTTTCTCCGGTATCCGTCGCAAATGCGCTGGATCGTTTCCGATTGGAAACTTCACCGCGCTTGGCGGAAAACCCTCGAAGCCCGATCTCATAATGCTGGCAACGCCGCATGTCATTGCGTAGACAGGCGACAAACGGAGGCCATGCATGTTCACCTGTATTCTGCTCACAAATCCTGCCGCACCGGCGCTCAATCTGACCACTGCCGATGCGTTGCGCTCGGCCTGGGGCGGGGGCGATCTCAAATGGCTCGCACTGGGAGAGGCGACCGAGTTCACCGTCGAGACCGTACCATCGAATCAATGGGATGTCTGGGAAGGGTTGCAAACGCAGGGCATCGACCTGATCGTCGTTCCGACCGAAGGCCGCCGCAAGAAAATGCTCCTGGCGGATATGGATTCGACCATGATCCAACAGGAATGTATCGACGAGCTGGCCGATGTCGCGGGCGTTGGCGATCGGGTCAAGGAGATCACTGCCAAGGCAATGAACGGTGAGCTGGATTTCGAAGGCGCGCTGACCGAACGGGTCGGGCTTTTGAAAGGCCTGCCGCAAAGCGTCATTCAGAAGGTCATCGACGAGCGCATCACCTTCATGCCCGGCGGCAAGGCCTTGCTCGCGACGATGAAACGGGACGGGGCCTATTGCGCGCTGGTGTCGGGGGGCTTCACCGCCTTCACCGGTTATGTGGCTGACACGCTCGGATTCGATGAGAACCGTGCCAACACGCTCCTGATCGAGAATGGCGAACTGGTCGGCAAACCCGGCCTGCCGATTCTCGGCCGTGCGGCCAAGGTTCAGGCGCTCGAAGACATTTCCGAGCGTCTCGGCATCCCGCATTCCGATGTGATCGCGGTGGGCGACGGGGCAAACGATCTCGGCATGCTGAAACTGGCGGGCGCTGGCGTGGCGCTTCATGCGAAGCCTTCTGTGGCGGCAGAATGCGAGATTCGCATCAATCATGGCGACCTTTCCGCACTCCTCTACGTGCAGGGCTACGCCAAATCCGAGTTCGCGGGTGTTTGAGGTCTCTCTCGACCTCCTGCTGATTCTCATCGCAGCGGCTTTTGCGGCTGGGTTCGTCGACAGTATTGCGGGGGGTGGTGGGCTGATCACCGTGCCGGTCCTGATGCTTGCGGGCATTCCGCCGGTGCAGGCGCTGGCGACCAACAAGGTGCAGGGCCTCTTTGGCGCTGGTATGGCTGCGATCAACTACGCCCGCGCGGGGCATGTCGACCTGCGCAAACAGATCGGCCCGGCGTTTTTGTCCTTCATGGGCGCCGTTTTCGGCGCGCTTCTGGCAAGCTCGCTGCCCACCGACGTGATCCGCCTCGGCCTGCCGGTGCTGCTGATTGCGATCGCGCTGTTCTTCGCCTTCAAACCCGGCCTCAACGACATGGACCGGACCCAGCGTATCACACCGGTGCTATTTGCCACCACGTTCGTGCCGTTCATCGGATTCTATGACGGGCTTTTGGGGCCGGGCGCTGGCGCGTTTTTCATGCTGGGCTTCGTCAGTCTTGCGGGATACGGCATCCTCAAGGCGACCGCACATACGAAGCTTCTGAATTTTGCCTCGAATGTCGGCGGCCTCGTGGGGTTTGTGATGGTGGCGAAGCCATTG
This sequence comes from Celeribacter ethanolicus, assembly GCF_001550095.1. Lineage (GTDB taxonomy): Bacteria > Pseudomonadota > Alphaproteobacteria > Rhodobacterales > Rhodobacteraceae > Celeribacter > Celeribacter ethanolicus. Next base: position 5,874 of record NZ_LRUC01000032.1, read on the forward strand.
TGGATGCTCGGCCTCGCCATGGGCGCGGCGCAGATCGCAGGCGCTTATGTGGGCTCGACGCTCGCCACGAAAGTCGGGGCGAAGCTGATCAAGCCGGTGCTGGTGATCGCTTCCACGGCACTGGCGCTCAAGCTGATTTCCGAGTGGTTTTGAGTATTTGAGCCATCGGAAAGCCGATGTAACCGCAGGGCTTTCACGTTTCAGCGAATTTCTGCCAAGGGCCTTTCCCAAATCGGCGGATTTACGTTACTGTGCCCCGAAGATGATGGAAATGGCCTGACCCCGGCGAAAAACCGCAGCTATAGACAGCGGAGGACGAGGTCAAAACTGGCCGGTGAATGAGAGGCAGCGAGAGATCAATGAATTTTTTCGTGAGACAGACCCTGTTTGCGACCGCGCTGGTCGGAATGGCCGCGCCCGTGGTCGCGCAGCAGAGTACCAATCAGGTGGGATCGAACACCGATTGGTACGTCTATGAGGAAAGCAACCCGACCAAGACCTGTTGGGCTGTGTCGATTCCGAAAGAGACCCTGAACACCGACAGTGCCGGGCGCCCGAAATCGGTGACGCGTTCCGACATTCTTTTGTTCGTGACCTATGCGCCGGGCAACGGGGTCAACGGTCAGGTGTCTTTCCTTGGCGGCTATCCGTTCGAGCCCGGCTCCGAAGTGACGCTCGACATCGGTGGTACAGGTTTCGCGCTGTTCACCAATTCCGATGACGAGACCGCCTGGGCGGTGACGCCCGAGGACGACGCGAAAATCATCGCGGCGATGAAGCGCGGGGCGACGGCGACGCTGACCGGGCATTCCTCGCGCGGAACGGTGACCAAGGACACGTTCTCGCTTCTGGGCTTCACGGCGTCTGTCGAAGAAGCGGCGAAACGCTGCGGCAAGTAAGTCTGAACATGCGATGCGATCGAGGCCCTGCAAGCGCGGGGCCTTTTCATATGGCGTTTCGACGGGAAATCCTGTAGAAGCGCCGCTTGATCACCGACTTGAAGAGACCCGCCATGGACCCCAGCGCACCGATCACGCAGGATGTAATGACCTTTCCGCGCAAGGAAATGCCGTCTGACAAGATCAACCTTGTCGGACTGACCCGCGATGCGCTGCGTCAGACCCTGATCGAAAACGGCACGCCGGAGAAGCAGGCCAAGATGCGCGCAGGCCAGATCTGGCAATGGATCTACCAATGGGGCGTGCGCGATTTCGCCGAGATGACCAACCTCGCCAAGGATTACCGCGCCATGTTGGCCGAGAAATTCGAAGTGCGTGTGCCGGAGGTTGTTTCCAAACAGGTCTCCGAGGATGGAACGCGCAAATATCTCGTGCGCATCGACGGTGGGCATGAGGTTGAGGTGGTGTATATCCCCGAAGAGGGCCGCGGCACGCTTTGTGTGTCGTCGCAGGTGGGCTGTACGCTGACCTGTTCCTTCTGTCACACGGGGACGCAGAAACTGGTGCGCAACCTGACGGCGGGCGAGATTGTCGGTCAGGTGATGATGGCGCGTGACGATCTGAACGAATGGCCCGAGCGCGGCGCGCCCAAAGATGAGACCCGGCTGTTGTCCAATATCGTGCTGATGGGGATGGGCGAGCCTCTCTACAATTTCGAGAACGTGCGCGACGCGATGAAGATCGTGATGGATGCCGAAGGGATTCAGCTCGGCCGTCGGCGCATCACGCTCTCGACCTCTGGCGTCGTGCCGGAAATTCACCGCACCGCGCAGGAAATCGGCTGTCTTCTGGCCGTGTCCTTCCACGCGACGACCGATGAGATCCGCGATGTCCTGGTGCCGATCAACAAGAAGTGGAACATCGAGAAACTGCTCGAAGCGCTGCGCGAATACCCGAAGGCGACGAATTCCGAGCGCATCACCTTTGAATATGTGATGCTCAAGGATGTAAACGACACGGATGAGGATGCGCATCGTCTGGTGAAACTTCTGGACGGCATTCCGGCCAAAGTGAACCTCATTCCCTTCAACGAATGGCCCGGTGCGCCCTATCAACGCTCGTCGAACAACCGCATTCGCGCCTTTGCGACGATCCTGATGCAGGCGGGTTATGCCTCGCCGATCCGCACGCCACGGGGCGAGGACATCATGGCCGCCTGCGGGCAGCTCAAATCCGCCACCGAGCGCGCGCGCAAATCGCGTAAGGAAATCCTGAAAGAAGCCGGTCAGGCGATCTGATGAAAAGGGCCGGCGCTGAACCGGCCCTTTCCTTTAGCGCTGCCAGCCTTCGGTCGCCATCAGCGCCTGCGCCTCGTCAGTGACGAGAAACGCCAGAAATTCCGCCGCTTGCGGGTCCGCCATCGGTGACAGCGCGACGTTCACGTCGCGCCAGACGGTGCGCTCCGGGCTCAGGTCGATCTGATCCAACTCGTCATGGGTTGCGGGCCAGTTCGGCCAGGTGATCCAGGCATCGGCATCTTCGGAGATGAACGCCCGAAAACTTGCGCCCGAGCCTTTGGCATAGCTCACGATATTCTTGCGAAAGGCGGTGACGTCTTCGAGTTTGCCGAGACGCCCAGCGACGTCTTCCCAGGTACCGGTACCGGAGGTGTTATAGACGCCTGCGCCTTCGGTTACGACGATCTTCATCCCCGGCGCAAGCAGGTCGTCAAACCCGGTGATGCCCTTCGGATTGCCGTGTTTCACTGCGATCACTGTCGGGCGAATATAGATCGGTTCGACCTGATCCGACGCGAACGTCTTGTAGGTCTCCAGAAAGGCGGTCATCGACTGTTCGGACGTGCCCCAGAGAATATCGGCATCGGCCTGCGCCATGGGCGACCATTTGCTTTCCGGCCCGGCGATGATCTCGATTTTCTGACCGGTCTTCTCCATCCAGACATCCGCGACCTTCTGGAACGCCGTGTGCGGCCCGCCCGCACCGTAGAGTTTCACCACGCCGTCCTGCGGCGAATGGGGGATCGCGGGGTCGTAAAGCGTCGTGACCTGGGCAAACGCGGGGGCTGCGGTGAACAGGGCGAGGGTGAGAAGGGGCATACGCATGAGGTCTCCAATATGCTGCATCGCGCGAGGGTGCGCAGAAGAGATACAGACGGGAGGAGCGCATTATTCCCGGGGGTATGTCACAGGCACGTCATCGTGGTGTGAACTTGGTAACGCCGTTTTAACCATGCCCGGGGCACAGTCCGGCATGGACCGGAGACAGATCAGATTAGACAACTGCCCCGACGTGGCCACGCGCCCGCTCGAAGGGGCGTTCGGCTACAAGGGGCCGCGCAAGCCGCATGCCCTGACGGCCTATCTGGCCCATGATTTCGCCAATGCGACGGCTTGGGACGATCTGCAAGCGGTGCTTAGGGCGAAAGGCTATGAGCTCGCCGCGCGTGGCGGTGGACTGATCCTTCAGACCACGGAGGGCGAGCGGCTTTGCACGGTTGTCGAGATCGGCCAGCCTTCTTCCCGCCTCATGAAACGCTTCGGCGTGCCCTTTCCCGGTCATGCTTGCCCGCGTGCGCCCGCGACCAGAGACAACGGATTCTGCCCCTCTGACAGGAAACCCCCATGGAAAAACTGACGCTGCTTCTGCCCGAAAGCACGGTGCGCATGCTCCACCTCCTCGCCCGCGAAACCGGTCAGCCGATTGGCGCGATGGTGCAGGAGATGGCGCTTGACCGTTACATGCACCGGCTGATGGAAGCCTCCAACCCGGTGCTGGTGGATCTAGCGAGAACCGTGCTGCAACAGAAGCTCTGATTACCGCCCTTCGAGACTCTGACGCGGTCCTGCGCTGGGCCAGTCGTCAATCGCCTTGACCGCCTCCTCTGCGGTCTCGACGAATTTGAACAGCTCAAGATCCTTGTGCGCGATGGTCCCCGCGTCGGCCAGCGCCTCCCAGTTGATGATCTTTTCCCAGAACGCCTTGCCGAACAACAGGAACGGCACCCGGTTCATCCGCCCGGTCTGAATAAGCGTCAGGCTTTCGAACATCTCGTCCAGCGTGCCGAACCCGCCCGGAAAGACCACGATGGCCTTGGCGCGCATCAGGAAATGCATCTTGCGAATGGCGAAATAGTGGAAGTTGAAACACAGTTCCGGCGTGACATATTCGTTCGGTGCCTGTTCGTGTGGCAGCACGATGTTGAGGCCGATCGACAGCCCGCCCGCGTCCTGCGCGCCGCGATTGCCTGCCTCCATGACCCCGGGCCCACCGCCGGTGACGATGACGTTTTCCCTGTGGCCATTGTTGCGCGCGGTCATGATCCGGGCGAACTCCCGTGCCTCGTCGTAATATTTCGACAGTTCCGCCAGCGTCTCCGTCTTGGCTGTATGTTTCTTGTCCGGCGAGGGGATGCGCGCGCCGCCGAACATCACGATGGTGCTCTCGACGCCGAATTCCTGCATCATCAGATCGGGTTTCAGAAGTTCGAGCTGTAAGCGCACCGGGCGCAGATCGTCGCGCAGCATGAAGTCGACATCGGTGAAGGCCAGCGGGTAGGAGGGGGAGCGCGTCTGCGGCGTGTCCGGAATATGGCGGGCGGTCTCCTGATCCACCCGGCTGTCACGAAGCGGGTGGCGGCGGTTCATCGGTTGCTGATCGGTCATGCGTGCCTCTTAGGTCGTTTTGTCTCGTCGCCTGTGCTGTCTCGCGCGTTGCGCGGACGTGCTCTAGCGACTATAGCCTGCAGGAACGAATATTCCACGACGACCTCGGAGACCAATATGTCGAATGCACAGCTCGAAGCCGCCATCGAAGCCGCGTGGGACGCGCGCGATACGATCACCCCTGCAACCGGCGGCGAAACCCGCGAAGCCATCGAGACGACGCTGAACGCGCTGGACAAGGGCGAGATTCGCGTGGCCGAGAAACAGGAAGACGGCAACTGGCATGTGAACCAGTGGGCCAAAAAGGCCGTGCTTCTGGGCTTCCGGATCAAGGACATGGAGCTGCACGACGGTGGTCCGCAAGGCTCCGGCTGGTGGGACAAGGTCGACAGCAAATTCAAAGGCTGGGGCACCGCCGAGTTCAAAGAGGCGGGCTTCCGTGCCGTGCCGAACGCAGTGGTCCGCAGATCCGCCTATATCGCGCCGGGCGTCGTGTTGATGCCGTCCTTCGTGAACCTCGGCGCGCACGTCGACAGCGGCACCATGGTCGACACCTGGGCCACCGTCGGCTCCTGTGCGCAGATCGGCAAGAACGTGCACCTCTCCGGCGGTGCTGGCATCGGTGGTGTGCTTGAGCCGCTGCAAGCCGGTCCGGTGATCATCGAAGACAACTGTTTCATCGGTGCGCGGGCCGAAGTGGCCGAGGGCGTGATTGTCCGCGAAGGTTCTGTGCTGGGCATGGGCGTCTATCTCGGCCAGTCGACCAAGATCGTCGATCGCGAAACCGGCGAAGTGTTCTACGGCGAAGTGCCGCCCTACTCCGTCGTCGTCGCTGGCAGCATGCCGTCGAAGAATGGCGTGAGCCTCTACTGCGCGGTGATCGTGAAACGCGTGGACGCCAAGACCCGTTCGAAAACCGGGATCAACGAGCTGCTGCGGGACTGATTTTCGCGATATGGTCTTGCGGGCGTTGGAGGGGGAACCTTTCGGCGCCCGTTTGCGTTGGATCGAAAGAGAAACAGGAGGCCAACATGGGACTTGGACTTATCGCATCAATCATCGTCGGCGGGCTTGCGGGCTGGATCGCCAGCAGTTTCATGAAGGCCGACACGGGCCTTTTGGCCAATATTCTCCTGGGGATCTTGGGGGCTTTCGTGCTCAACCTGATCCTGTCGCTCGTCGGCATTTACGCCGCAAATAGCTGGGTGCCGCAACTTATTGTCGGGATTTTCGGGGCGAGCCTGTTGATCTGGCTGGCCCGGCGCCTGCGGTAAGCCGCGCCGGGAATGGTTTTAGACCTGAGGAAACGTCGCGCCCCAGATTCGGGGCGCGTCATGTATCAGGCGCTTGGCTTCGATTTCCGATAAATGCGCCAAGGCACGGGCCTCGCAGCCTCCGCTTTGCTTCAACGCCTTCGACCAGAGTCTGCGCACAGAACGTGGTGACCAAGGTAAAGCCGCCTCGGCCAACCAGAGCCGTAAAGTTCGCGGCAGGTGGTCGAACTCCCGCATCGGATCGCTCGACCGTCGGCGTTTGCGAAGGGAGGTACTGAGATTGCTCATGCTGCGGCCCGACCCCATTTCGGGAAGGGATCTTTGAGCGTTTCGGCCAGCTTAGGGTCGATTTTATCCTCCGGACCGATCAGGGCGGAATCGAGTTTCGCGCGGATCAGGGCTTCATCCATACCCGAACCGATAAAGACGATCTCTTGGCGCCGATCGCCGAATCCATCGACCCAAACTTCCGCAATCTGCGCCCGGCCTTCCGGGTGATTGGGCCAATATTTCTCCGGCACGGCGGCCCACCAATTGCCAAGCGGCTTGATGGTGCTGAGCGCCCCGGCCATGGAGAACTCCGCTGCCCACTCGGGCCGTGTCGCCATCCAGAAATGACCTTTCGCACGGATCACACCCGGCAGATCACCGTTCAGAACGGTCTCGATCGCAGAGGGGTCGAACGGACGCCGTGCGCGGTAGACGAAGGAGGTCACATCGTATTCGTCGGTTTCTGGAACGTGATCGGCAAAGCCATAGAGTTCCTTGGCCCAGAGCGGGTGCTCATGGGCATGGTCGAAATCGAAGAGCCCGGTGCCAAGCACCTCTTCGGTGGCGACCTCGGAGAAATCCGTCTCGATCACCTTGGCGTCGGGGTTCAGCGCGGCAACGATCTTGCGCGCGGCGAGAACCTTGTCGGGACCCGCGTCGGAGACCTTGTTCAGGACGATGACATCGGCAAATTCGATCTGATCGACCAACAGGTCGACGATCCGGCGCGTGTCGCCCTCGCCCGCCACTTCGCCGCGATCTTCGAGGAAATCAAAGCTGGAGTAATCGTTCAACATGTTCACCGTGTCCACCACGGTGACCATGGTGTCGAGACGGGCAATGTCGTCGAGGCTCTCGCCATGCTCGTCGCGGAAGGCAAATGTGGCGGCGACGGGAAGCGGCTCGGCGATGCCGGTCGATTCGATCAGCAGGTAGTCGTATTTCCCCGCCTCCGCGAGACGGCGCACCTCGGTCAGCAAATCGTCCCGGAGCGTGCAGCAGATACAGCCGTTGCTCATCTCGACGAGCGTTTCCTCGGTGCGGGACAGATCGGCACCGCCTTGGCGCACGAGATCGGCGTCGATGTTCACCTCCGACATATCGTTGACGATCACCGCCACGCGCAGACCGGCGCGGTTGTTCAGGAGGCGATTGAGCAGGGTGGTTTTGCCGGAGCCGAGAAAACCGGAAAGGACAGTGACGGGCAAGCGTTCGGACATGTGCGAGATCCTTCGTGGAGAGATGGGATCGACTTTTAGATATGTGATAACATAACGTCAAGCTGCACTTGCGATGCCGCGCTTGACTTTCCCGCTCTCCCTCCGCAAAGGAAGGCTATGTCGAAAACAGCCAAACCCTCCCGTCAGAAAGTCTACACGCTCCTGGTCGAAATCGGCCGCAAGGAAGGCGATGGCTTGCCAAAAGACGCCACCGGTGGGGCGTTGATGATCTACGCTTCGGGTGTGGACGAGGCAGAGGCCGTGCGCGAGACCGTTGCGATCCTGAAACAGGCCGATCTCGCGCCGCTGGATGTCACAGGCTATGGCACGCTTGAGGAACGCCTGGCCGAAGGCCACGACATTTCCGATGAGGAAAAAGAGCTGATGCAACGTGCGCTCGACGAAAATTCTGTGATCGTGGCACAGATGACGCCCTTCTATGAGGGCGACGGCGGAACCCGTCACTGACACATCTTGCGGTGTTTTCCTGCGGATCAGTCTCTATTTTATCCCGAACCATTTGCGATAGATCGTGTCATAAGTGCCGTCTTCGCGCAGTTTCAACAGGCTGTGGTTGATCTGATCGGCATAGGGGGAGTTGGTTGGCAGAGCGATGCCGTAATTTTCCGGCAGGAAGATCGGGCCGACCAGTCGGGCCTTTCCCTTGCCAGCGTGTGTCACGTAATAGGCCAAAATGGGAGCATCGAACACGATGGCTTCGACCTCACGGGCCTCGAAAGCCTCAAGCATTTCGGTCGGGTTGGCATAGCCGGTAAAGCGCAGATCGCGCCGGGTTAGGAAATCCGAAGCGGTCGAGGATTCGACCGTGCCGATGGATTTTCCATACAGATCGCCAATCCCCGAGACATTCGACTGAATGGCGTCAATGGTCAGAACGGCGGTGATGCGCGCGACAAAGACCGAGACCAGAAACAGAGATGAAATCACTAGGAACACCCCGAACACACGCCCCATCGGAGAGCGGGGCTGGCGTTCCTCGAAACCGCCGTTGACGACAAGATTGAGTGCCCACCAGAAGGCCGGGAACATTGCCTTGCGCGCGGGCATGTTGAAATAGTCCTGATGATGTTTCTCGAAATACCACATCAACATACCGCCTCCGAACAGGAGCGCAAAAGCCCCGGCGATGGCGATCAACATGTCCCGTGACATCACGGCTGACCAGATCGACACATTGCTGCCGTCGGTATCGGTCATGATCTGAAGCCCGGCTTCGAAAATCGGCTGGGTGAAATCCATGACCAGCTCGCGGTTCGCGGTGATGGAGATATTGGCAATCGCGGCGTCGGCAGTACCGGCCTCAATCGGTCCGAGCATGTCGGCGAAACTGTCGACCCGTTCAATCTCGTAGTCCCAGCCGAGATCCTTGGCCAGAGCCTCCCAAAGCTCGAGAGAGAATCCGGTCTGCTGGCCGTTTTCCTCCATGGAAAAGGGCACGCGGGTCACGGTCATGATCTTGTGGCTCTCGGCCCAGAGCATGGCCGGACTGAGAAACAGAAATAGAGCCGCTAAAAAGCGAAAAAAAAGTTTCATGTTATCCCCTCATCTCCCTGTGGCATATGGCATAGGGCGGGCGATGCTTTCAATCGAAGATCAAAGATAACGTTCGGACAAAAGCGCGATGGCTTCGTGACGCAACAAACTTGCCGGGCCGGAGCCGGTGCGTGCGGGAATATCGTCGGTCTCCAGATGCGACAACCGTGTCGCAGCGCCATGTTCGGCATGGTGATTCCGTGCAAGTGGCATCACCGCGATTCCCGCAACCCGATAGGCGCTGTGCTCGGCCAGAACCAGATTGTGCCGTGTCGACAGAAGGTTCAGACAGGGGCAGGCACCGGGCAGAAAGGACGCAATATGCATGGCGCGGACGGAGACATGCTCTGCACCGAAGAGGTAGGAAGTGTCGATGCCTTGCGTGACGATTTCACATCGTGGTGTGGCCTCGAGGGTCTGCCGCAGGTTCTGGAATGGACGCCGCAGACGCAGCGGTGTCATCTGACCAACTGCGGGCAGGGTCGAGCGGACATTCGCGAGCAAGGGCGAAAGCCCCCCCGTCTGGGTAGCGATCAGTGTGCCGGGGCTCAGATCCTCGATAGCGCGTGGGCCATATTCGGTCTCGACCAGCGCGCCGGGGGCAAGACCCTCGGCATAGCCCAGAGGCTCGATGTGATCGGCAAAGGCGAAACAGCCTACGTCCGGCGCGAGAGAGGGCTCTCCGACGGCAAAAAGCACGCGGGCCAGATCTTCCTCATGGATCGCAGCAGGCTCTGCGCCAGTCACCGATTTCATCTCGCCTGTGTCGAGACATTCGGCGCCCAGCCAACAGCGCGCACGGCTCAGATCCCAGCCGTAGAGAATGCGAATGGGGGAATCTTTGCGCCAGTCTGACAGGTCGAGAGACAGGACCGAGAGTGCGAGATCGCTTTCGATCGCAAGCCAAAGTCGGCCATTCGGTCCGAGAACAATATGCAGGCTGCGGCGAAACCGCTCAAAGCGTTCAAAGGTCAGAAGATCGAGGGGTTGCCGGAACTGATCCGGAATGGCGGTCTCCAGAAGCAAACTGCCCTGAGATATGCGGCGCGCGGGCACCTTTGCACGCGAGAGGCCCTTGTCCAACCCGAGCGGATTGTAAACCGGTTTGCGATCTGTCGCCCCTGCGCCAAGCCAAGCCATATCCACCTCCGACAAGGTTGCGCGCCACAAGGGGGCAACCGTTCACCTCTGTGACGCGGGTTTGGGAGATACGCCGACAACGCGCAGGATTTCTGCGCAAGAACACTTGTTAAATGCTGTTCGGAACGCCCGGGTTGACCCGATGCTGTTCGAAACCGCCCGCCTCATCTTGTTTTGCAGAATGTAAACCATGTTTATGAAGATTTGTTAATCTTTTCCCTGGGTTTGGCATGGCAGCGCGCCAGGCTTGTGACCGCCGGGCCACAAGTGACATTGCCCATCTCACGGCAGGACGATAATTCTGGTGCAAAAGGAGACCCTGATGCCGCTCGATCCCGTTGACCTGTCTGCCGCCCTGATCCGTTGTCCGAGTGTGACCCCCACGGAAGGTGGCGCGCTCATCCTGCTGCAAACCACGCTCGAAAGCGCGGGTTTTGACTGTGTTAGGGTCGATCGTAACGGTACGCCAAACCTGTTTGCCCGCTGGGGCGACAAGGGGGCGACAAAGACCCTGGGGTTCAATGGCCACACGGATGTGGTGCCGGTCGGTGACGCCGATGCATGGACGCATGATCCTTTCGGCGGCGAGATCTCTGACGGTATCCTGTGGGGGCGGGGCGCGACGGATATGAAGACGGGCGTGGCCGCCTTTGTTGCTGCGGCTTGCGATTATGCGGCCCAAAACCGGCCCGAAGACACGGCAATCATCGTTACCATCACGGGAGATGAAGAAGGCGACGCCACGGATGGCACCACCGCGCTTCTCGACTACATGACCGAAGCGGGGGAGGCGATGAGCAATTGCATTGTGGGCGAACCGACCTGTCCCAACACCATGGGCGAGATGATGAAAATCGGCCGACGCGGCTCGATCACGGGCTATTTCACCGCGCGTGGTGTGCAGGGCCATGTCGCCTACCCGAACCAAACCCACAACCCGGTGCCCGTGCTGGCGCGGCTGATGGCGGAGCTTTCCGCCCATACGCTGGATCAGGGCACGAAACATTTCGATCCGAGCAATCTCGAAGTGACCACATTTGACGTTGGAAACCCGGCCACCAATGTTGTGCCTGCGCAGGCCAGTGCCACGGTGAACATCCGGTTCAACGATGCCCATAGCGGTGCGTCGCTCAGCGACTGGATGCGTGCGAAGGCGGCGCGCATGGCGGAGGAGACCGGGATCGAGATCGACGTGACCTTGCAGATTTCCGGGGAAAGCTTTCTGACACCGCCGGGCCGCTTCGTTGATCTGGTGGCAGGCGCTGTTGAGCAGGTCACCGGGCAGAAACCGATCCTCTCCACCACTGGCGGCACCTCGGATGCGCGGTTTATCAAAAACCACTGCCCGGTGGTCGAATTCGGCCTTGTCGGCAAGACCATGCACAAGGTCGACGAACATGTCGAAATCCAGCATATCGAAGACCTGAAACGGGTCTATTCCTGCCTGATCAGAGACTATTTTGCATGACTGTGACCATTGCCCCCACCGAGGATGTGAAGACCTGTATCGCACTGCGGATTGAGGTTTTCGTCGAGGAACAGAAAGTCCCTTTCGAGGAGGAAATCGACGATCTCGACGACATTGCCACGCATTTTCTCGCACGCGATGAGGCCGGGGTTGCGGTCGGCACCGCGCGGGTGTTCGAAGAGGGTGAAATCGGCAAGATCGGCCGGGTTTGTGTCGTGGAAACGCTGCGCGGCACCGGTCTCGGGGCGCGCTTGATCGAAGCCTGTCTCGCGGAAATCCGCAGCCGCCCACATCTGAAAAAGGCCAAGCTCGGCGCGCAAAACCACGCGATCGGATTTTACGAACGCTTTGGCTTTCGGACCATCGGCGAGGTCTACATGGACGGCGGCATTCCGCACACCGACATGGTGCTCGTGCTGTGACGCCAATCTTGATCGTCATGGTCAAGGAACCGCGTCTGGGGCGTGTAAAGACCCGCCTTGGGCAGGATTTGGGTCTGGTTCAAGCGACGTGGTGGTATCGTCATCAGGTGGCGCGAACGCTTCGAACCCTGCAAGATCCGCGCTGGCGTATCGTCCTGGCCGTCAGCCCGGACCGCGTCGGGCTTCTTAGCCCGATCTGGCCCGGGCACCTGCCCCGCATTGCTCAGGGAAATGGCAATCTCGGCGCGCGCATGTCACGTTGCCTTGCCTCTGTCGGAGGTGGGCCCTGTTGCCTGATCGGATCGGATATCCCGCAGATTGAAAAGCACGATATTGCAGCCTCTTTTGCGGGATTAGGCTCATATTCTGCAATGATCGGCCCGGCCACGGACGGTGGTTGCTGGCTGATCGGATTGCGTCACCCGAAGCGCCAGCCGTGGGGCTTTCTGCGCAATGTGCGCTGGTCCACGGAACACGCGCTGGAGGATACGTTGGCCTCTGCGCCGTCGCTCACATGGGGGCGGAGTGCGAGGCTTTCGGATGTGGACACGGGCGCGGATCTTGAGCGTCTCAAACATCGCAGATGAATTCCTCGCGACACTACGCTTTGCCAGTGGTGAGGCGATGCGGCGCGTGGTAGCGTCGAGCCATGAGCAGCATCCCGACGAAGGACGAAATCCTGCAATGGATTTCGGACCACCCGACCCAGACCGCGAAGCGCGACATCGCGAAAGCCTTTGGCATCAAGGGCGCGGCGCGCATTGATCTCAAACGTGTGCTCAAGGAGCTTGAGGACGAGGGCCATCTGCGCAAACAGCGCAAGACCTATCGCGATCCCGACAAGCTCCCGCCAGTCTCCGTTCTGGCGGTTCTGGCACCGGACATGGATGGCGATCTGTTCGCCAAGCCGCTCGAATGGGCGGGGGAGGGACCAGAGCCGCGCGTATTGCTCTCGCTGCGAGAGAGCGATCCGGCGGTGGGGGAAGGCGAACGCATCCTGGCCAAGTTGCAGGAAGTCAAAGCCGACGACCACCAATATGTCGCCCGTCTGATCCGCAAAATCGGCTCCAATCCCCGCAAGATCCTTGGCATCTATCGCAAGGGCGCCGAGGGCGGTCGAGTCGTTCCGATCGACAAGGGCAATGAGAAAGACTACCTCGTGCGCCCGGGAAACGACTATGGCGCACAGGACGGCGAGTTGGTCGAGGCGGAACAGGCCGGGCCGAAGAACCGCATGGGCCTGCCGAATGCCCGGATTGTGACTCGTCTGGGTGATCCGAGTGCTCCGAAAGCGGTGTCGCTCATTGCCATCCATCAACACGGCATTCCCGACGATTTCCCCGACGAGGTCATCACCGAGGCTGACAAGGCCAAGCCTGCGGGTCTCAAGGGCCGCGAAGACCTGCGCGACCTGCCGCTCGTGACCATCGACCCGGCGGATGCACGCGACCACGACGATGCGGTTTGGGCCGAGTTCGACCTTGATCCCAAAAATGAAGGCGGTTTTGTCCTTTGGGTCGCGATTGCCGATGTGGCCTATTACGTGACACCCGGTTCGGCGCTGGATCGCGAGGCGTGGAAACGTGGCAACTCGACCTATTTCCCGGACCGTGTGGTGCCGATGCTGCCGGATCGGCTCTCCGGTGATCTCTGTTCCCTGCACGAAGGCGTGCCGCGCGCCTGCCTTGCCGTGCGCATGGTGATCGACGCCGATGGCAAGAAGCTGTCGCATCGTTTCATGCGCGGGCTGATGCGCTCTGTTGCTTCGCTGAACTATGCCGAAGTGCAGGCCGCGCGTGACGGTCAGGTCAGTGACAAATGCGGCCCGCTGATGGAAAGCGTGATCGAGCCGCTCTATGGCGCCTACGAGGCGCTCACACGGGCGCGCAAGGCTCGTCAGCCGCTGGATTTGGATCTTCCCGAGCGTAAAATCGTCCTCGGCGATGACGGTCGGGTGAAATCCGTGGCCCTTGCCGAACGCTATGATGCACATAAGCTGATCGAAGAATTCATGGTGCTCGCCAACGTCGCCGCGGCAGAGGAGTTGTTCCATCGCAATCGGCCGCTCTTGTATCGGGTGCACGAGGAACCTTCCGACGAGAAACTGGATGCCCTGCGCGAGGTGGCGCAGGCGTCCGGCTTCACTCTGGCCAAGGGACAGGTGATTCACACCTCACATCTCAACAAGTTGCTGGCCCAAGCCGAAGGCACGGATCACGACGAACTGATCAATATCTCGACCCTGCGCTCGATGACGCAGGCCTATTACCATCCGGAGAATTACGGTCACTTTGGCCTCGCTCTGCGATCGTACGCGCATTTCACCTCGCCGATCCGGCGCTATGCCGATCTGATCGTCCATCGCGGGCTGATTTCGGCCCATGGCTGGGGCAAGGACGGGCTGTCAGAGGAGGACATGGAAAGGCTCGAAACCACCGCAAAACATATCTCGGAGACCGAGCGTCGTTCGATGACGGCGGAGCGGGACACCAATGATCGCTATCTCGCCGCCTACCTGAGCGAACGCGTGGGCAATGAGATGACCGGGCATATTTCGGGTATCCAGAAATTCGGCGCTTTCGTGAAGCTCGATGAAACGGGGGCAGATGGGTTGGTGCCGGTGCGCAGCATGGGGGCGGAGTTCTTCCATTACGACCCGAAGGAACAGACCCTGATGGGGGCCGATACAGGCATGGTGATTTCCATCGGCCAAAAGGTCGTGGTGCGCATCGCCGAGGCGGTGCCTGTAACCGGCGGGCTTGAATTGGAACTCCTGTCGATCGACGGCGCCAGCCTGCCACGCGGACCGCGCCGGGCGAAGGGCCGTGTCGTGTCACGCAAGTATAACAAAGGTAAGGCGAAAAAGGACAAGCTGCGCAAAAAGGTCGAGCGTCGCAGGCGCTAAGGACAGACGTTGAATGCGGACAGCGGAAATTTGCCGTCAGAGCATTTGTCCGGTTCAAGCCATACGGGGATTCGGTTTAGGCTGAGGCAAAAGCAAATGGAGCAGTTTGGTATGCGTAGCCTTGTGATTGGCGCCGTGAGTGTTGTTTTCGGCCTTGGCCTCAGCCCCTCTTTCGCGCAGAGCTCTGCGCGTATGGCACAGGATGTGCCGCAACTTCCGGGAGCAGGATTGGTGCAAAACGTGGCCTCTCAGGCGGGATTCGAGACCTGGATCGAGAATTTCAAAACGCGCGCGCGGCGCGAGGGGATCTCCGAAACAACCCTCAATGAGGCGTTTCGAGGCGTACGGTACAATTCGGATGTGATCGCCAAGGATCGCTACCAATCCGAATTCACCAAACAGATCTGGGACTATCTCGACAGCGCGGCTTCGCCTACCCGTGTGGCCAACGGCCAGAAGGCGATGCGTCAGCATGCGAAGACGCTCGATGCCATTGAACGCCGGTTCGGGGTCGATAAATACGTGGTCGCGGCGATCTGGGGCGTCGAGAGCGCCTATGGTGCGACCCGTGGCGACATCAATGTGATCGAGGCGATGGCGACGCTGGCCTATGACGGGCGGCGCGGTAAATTCTTTGAGCAACAGCTCATTGCTGCGCTGAAAATCCTCCAGAAGGGCGACACCCATGCCCGCAACATGAAAGGCAGTTGGGCCGGGGCCATGGGCCACACCCAGTTCATCCCGACCTCGTTCGAGGCCTTCGCGGTCGATGGCGACGGCGACGGCAAGCGGGACATCTGGTCGAACGACCCGACAGATGCACTGGCTTCGACCGCCGCCTATCTTGCGCGGCACGGTTGGAACAAAGGCCAGCCCTGGGGGGTCGAGGTGCGCCTTCCGCGCGGGTTCGACTATACGTCCGCGCGCCGCGACAACATGCGCGCGCCCGGCGACTGGGCCGCTTTGGGCGTGGTTGGGGTCGATGGCCGACCTGTGCCGAATTATGGTCGGGCCTCGATCCTCCTGCCCGCTGGGGCACAGGGCGCGGCCTTCATGATCTTCGACAACTTTGCCGTGCTGGAGCGCTACAACAAGGCGGATGCCTATGTGATCGGCGTCGGTCACCTGTCCGATCGGCTTAAGGGCGGGGCGGAGATTCAGGCCACCTGGCCGCGTGGCTATGCGCCTCTATCCTTCAAGGAAAAACAGCAGATGCAGCGCATTCTGAAGCGCAAAGGCTTTCTCGACGACAAGGTGGACGGGATCATTGGCCCGAACACGATCAACGCAATCCGGGCCTATCAGACCTCTGTCGGGGTGACACCGGATGGCTATCCGTCGCAGGAATTCCTGAAACTCTTGCGCTGAAACGCGTGATCAGGCCCAGTACTAGGTAATGCAATTAAGCAAGGTGGCCGTTGAACTCGGCCACAAGCGCCTCGTAAATGTCGCGCTTGAACGGCACAATATCAGACACCAATCCGGCGGAATCCGTCCATTTCCAGTGGCTGAATTCGGGATGATCCGTCTCAATCACGATGTCCTTGTCCGTGCCTTTGAAGCGCAGCAGGAACCAGAGCTGTTTCTGACCGCGATACTTGCCCTTCCAGACCTTGCCCAGAAGGTGATCCGGCAAATCATAGGTCAGCCACTCCGAGGTATGACCCAGCACCTCGACCAGATCGGCGGTCACACCGATCTCTTCCCAAAGCTCGCGAAGTGCGGCCTCTTGCGGTTCTTCATCGTCGTCAATCCCACCCTGCGGCATCTGCCAGGCGCCGGGCGTGTCGATGCGCTCACCGACGAAGATACGCCCTTCCGCATCGAGCAGCATGATGCCGACACAGGGGCGATAGGGCAGGGTGGAGAAGTCTTTGCTCATGGGAAGCCTTTGGAAAAGAGAGGCGCCAAAGCGCCCCTCATGGTTGGTGTCAGTCGCCGATTTTCGACAGGCCTTTGAGCAGGTCGATCGCATAAGCCAGTTGGAAGTCCTCGTCGCGCAGTTTCGCGGCCTCTTCGGCGGCGGCGCGTTCTTCCTCGATCTTGGCCCGTTCGTCCTCGGTCAGGCTGTCATTGTTCAGCGCGCCGCGCAGATCGGCCTCGGAGCGGAACTTCGGTGTATCTTCACCCTCCGTTGCTTCGGGCTGACGCGGCGGCTGGTCGACGACGATATCCGGAGAAATGCCGAGCGCCTGAATGGAGCGGCCCGACGGCGTGTAATACCGCGCGGTGGTCAGGCGCATCGCCCCGTCGGAACGCAGTGGCATGACGGTCTGCACCGAGCCTTTGCCGAAGGATTTCGTGCCCACGACCACGGCACGATGGTGATCCTGAAGCGCACCGGACACGATCTCGGAAGCCGAAGCCGACCCGCCGTTGATCAGCACGACCACCGGTTTGCCCTGTGCCAGATCGCCGGGGGTGGCGTTGACGCGGGTGCTGTCTTCGGGGTTGCGGCCACGGGTGGAGACGATTTCGCCTTCGTCGAGGAACGCATCCGACACCTTGATCGCCTGATCGAGCAAACCACCGGGGTTGTTGCGCAGGTCCACGACGATGCCGTCGACATTCTCGATGCCGCCCAGTTCCTCGATCCCGTCCTTGAGCCCCTGTTCGAGGTTCGGATAGGTCTGGTCGTTGAAGGTTGTTACCCGCAGCACGATGGATTTGCCTTCGACGCGCGACCGCACGGCGGTCAGTTTGATCGTGTCGCGGATGATCGAGACGTCGAACGGATCGTCGACGCCCGCGCGCACGAGGGTCACGATGATCTCGGAGCCGACCGGCCCGCGCATCAGCTCGACTGCATCGTCAAGCGTCATGCCCATGATACTCTTGCCGTCGACCGCGGTGATGTAATCCCCGGCTTCGACACCGGCGATATCGGCGGGTGTGCCGTCCATCGGTGCAACGACCTTGACGAAGCCCTCTTCCTGCGTGACTTCGATGCCCAAGCCCCCAAAGGAGCCCGACGTCTGCACCCGCATGTCGGCGGCGTCTTTTGGCGAGAGATAGGAGGAATGTGGGTCGAGCGAGGACAGCATGCCGTTGATCGCGGCCTCGATCAGGTCTTCGGCATCAACCTCCTCGACATATTGCGCGCGGATGCGTTCGAACACGTCCCCGAAGAGATCGAGCTGCTCATAGACATTCGTCGTCTTCTCTGCCTCTTGAGCGAGAAGCGGTCCGGCGAATTGCGTCGAGATCAGCGTGCCTGCAAGGATGCCGGCAACCCCGGCCATCATGTATTTCTTCATCTCATTCCTCTCTCCGGTCCGCAGCCCGCGTGACCCTTGATCGTCTCAAAGCGGACCGCCTGCGAACCACCGTTCCGGGTTCACGGGCTGCCCGCCCTCTCTGACCTCTATATAAAGCGTCTCCGACAGACCCGCGCCAGTGCCTTGTGTGGCATTCCGGACAAAGGCGTCGAGATCGGGAGACGCCCCGCCCATCAGGCCCACGGCCGTATCGGCGGGCAATACCGCGCCAACATCTCCATAGACCTCATCGAGCCCCGCCAAAATCAGCAATACGTCATTTGCGGGCTCAAGGATGATCACGTTTCCGTAGTCGAGAAACGGCCCCTTGTAGCGCACGGTGGCGGGCCAGGGTGTGGTCACCAATGACAAGGGCCGCGTGGCCCAGAGCCAGCCGGGACGTTTGACCCCCGCCGCGTCCGCCTCGTTATAGCCGCGCAACATCTTGCCCGGCACCGGCATCGGCCAGTTGCCGCGGGTGCTGTTCGGATCGGTGATTGGCGGCACCCCGTCGACCACATCCATGATCGCAAGACCCGAGGCAAAGGCCTCGAGCGTCTCTGAACTGTCCAAGAGGGTCTGCATCCGTTCGGGATCGGCGGTGAACCGGCGGGGCAGATCGGTGCGGTCGGACATCGCCTGCGACAGGTCGGTGCGCGCCTGTTGCACGTCCTGCAAGCCACGCGACAGGGTGTCGAGCGCCTCACTCTGCAATTCGCGCAGGATCTGCATTTCCTCAAGGCGCACGCGAATGTCCTCGACCTCCGCCTGCATCGACGGCGTGACGGCAGAGACCAGCATCCCCGCACGCGCCTGCCCCAAAGGTCCGCCGGGATGCACCAGCGCTTCCGGCGAAGCGTCGGGTTTCATCGCGATCAGCACACCGAGCAATTGCGCGAACTGGCCGCTTTCATCGGCAAATTCCCGCGACAATTCGGATTCGCGCAACGCCACCTGCCGAAGCCCGGCACGCATCGCCTCGAGCCCATCCTCATAGGCGCGCACCACGCCGGTGAGTGCCTTGACGCGGTCGGTCGAGGATTGCGCGGCCTGAAGCGCCCCATGAGCGTCGTTGAACTGGGCCAGGGCGGCTTCTGCCAGATCCGCCGGGCTCTCCTGCGCTAGCACAGGGCCGCTGGCAATAGCCCCGCCCAGGATCAGATAAAACGCCGCCGCGCGGAGACGCATCATTTGACGATGAGGCTCACGCCGGTCATTTCCTCGGGCTGCGGCAATTGCATCAGCTCAAGGATCGTCGGCGCCACATCGGCAAGCCGCCCGCCATCGCGCAGTTTGACCCCTTTCGGCCCGCCGAACAGGATCACCGGCACCGGGTTCGTCGTATGCGCCGTGTGCGGCCCGCCGGTCACCGGATCGACCATGGTCTCGCAATTGCCGTGATCCGCGATCACCAACATCGCGCCGCCGACCTTCTCCAGCTCCGCGATCACCTTGCCCAGACCATCATCCACCGCCTCGCAGGCGGCCATCGCGGCCTCCAGAATTCCGGTGTGACCTACCATGTCCGGGTTGGCGAAATTGGTGACGATCAGGTCATAGCCCTCGTCGATGGCCCAGACGAATTTCTCCGCCACCTCGGGCTCGCTCATTTCGGGTTGAAGATCATAGGTCGCGACTTTCGGTGATTTCGGCATGAAGCGATCTTCACCCTCTTCCGGCACTTCCTTGCCACCATTGAGGAAGAAGGTCACATGCGGGTATTTCTCGGTCTCGGCCAGACGGAATTGTTTCAGCCCATGTTTCGCGACCCATTCGCCCAGCGTGTTGCGAATGTCGCGCGGCGGATAGGCGGTTTTCATATAGGCGTTATGACCGGTGGAATACTCGACCATGCCCAAGAGCGCCGAAAACGTCGGGCGATCCCCGATGTCGAATTCGGTAAACCCCGGCTCGCCAATGGCGCGCAGGATCTCCCGCGCGCGGTCCGCGCGGAAGTTGTTGCAGAAAAAGCCGTCGCCGTCTTTCACGCCCTCATACCCGTCGATCACCGTCGCCTTGATGAACTCGTCCACATCGCCGCGCTCATAAGAGGCCGTGACAGCCGTCACAGCATCCGGCGCGGTTTCGATGCCCTGGCCATGAATCATCGCATCATAGGCCTGCGATACCCGTTCCCAGCGGTTGTCGCGGTCCATCGCGTAATAGCGCCCGATCACTGTACCGACCTTGGCGCCCTCCGGCAGGCGCGCCACGAAATCGGCGATGAATTTATCGGCGGATTGCGGCGCCACATCGCGCCCGTCGGTGATCGCATGAATGATCACCGGCACCCCCAGATCGGTGACCGCTTTGGCGGCGGCCAGCGTATGTTCGATATGGCCGTGCACACCACCGTCGGAAATCACCCCCATGAGATGCGCCGTGCCGCCTGCGGCTTTCACATCGCCCGCGAATTTCACGATGGCTTCGTTCTTGAAAAAAGACCCGTCCTCGATGGCCAGGTCGATCTGGCCCAGATCCATCGCCACCACGCGCCCCGCGCCGATGTTGGTGTGTCCCACTTCGGAGTTCCCCATCTGTCCGGTCGGCAAGCCCACATCCGGGCCAAAGGTGATCAGCGTGTTATGCGGACAGTCCGCCATCAGCCGGTCGAAATTCGGCGTGTTGGCCAGAGCCGGCGCGTTGGCTTCCGGCGTCGGGCCGATGCCCCAACCATCGAGAATGCAAAGAACAACAGGTTTCGGCGCGGCCATGACGGGCTCCTTTCAATCTCAGAGCGAACTCTTTGCCCCTATCTAGCGCGCCGCTGCGCGCGTTTGAACCGCTTTGCTCTTCTTCTTTGAAAAAATACTCACATCACACCCGGTGATAGGGCGATCCGGCCAATATCGAGGCGGCACGGTAAAGCTGTTCGGTCAACATGGCGCGGGCCAGCATATGGGGCCAGACCATTTTGCCCAGAGAAATGGAAAAATCCGCCTGTGCCCGCAGGCTTGGGTCGATTCCGTCCGCGCCGCCGATGACAAAAGCCACGTCGGAGCGCCCGGCATCGCGCCAGCCCGCGAGTTTCTCGGCAAATTCAGGCGACGTGATCACCTGACCGCGTTCGTCCATGGTGACGATGACGCTGCCTTTCGGCAAAGCGCGCTCCAATAGCGCCGCCTCCGCCACCATACCGCCGCCCTTCTTGTCCTCGACCTCCGCAATCGTCAGAGGGCCGAGGCCAAGCGCGCGCCCGGTGCGGTCGAACCGGGTGGTATAATCGTCGATCAGAGCGGCTTCGGGCCCTTTGCGCAAGCGCCCGACCGCACAGATATGCACCTTCATGAGCGTCTCAGCTTGCCGGTCAGCTTGCGGTGGTTTTCCCTGCCAGAGCGGCCTTCGCCTCTTCCGGCGACATCCACATCTTTTCGAGCTGATAGAAATCGCGCACTTCCGGGCGGAAGATGTGGACGATCACATCGCCTGCATCGATCAAAACCCAGTCGCCCTGATCCTTGCCCTCGACACGCGAGAAAATCCCGCACTGCTGTTTCAGCGCATCGGACAGCTTCTCGGCCATGGCGCTCACCTGACGAGTCGAACGACCCGAACAGATCACCATGTAATCCGCAACCTCCGACTTGCCGCGCAGGTCGATGGACACGAGGTCTTCGGCTTTATCCTGATCAAGGGAGTTGGTTACGAAATCGAGCAGTCGCTCGCCTCCGATTTGGTCCGGCATCGCACCCATCATGGGCGTCTCCGGCTGTGCGGCACCGTCTGCCGCGCTCTGTACGTGAGACAGGACATAGTCCTCCAAAGGTTAAACGCCGTTCCGCCCCGGCGCCGGGCATGGATCAAATGTAGCATCGGACTGTTTAAATCTCAATGTTTGGTGCGCCAAAGATCAATCGAATGCTTTTGCCGTCGGATTTGTGGTCAAAGTCGAGCCTTCGAGCACACGAACTTCGCGCTGCGGGAAGGGGATGGAAATGCCGTTTGTCTTGAACGCATCCCAAAGCGCCAGATAGACATTTCCCCGCACATTCGTCAGACCGCCCGTCGGGTCGGTGATCCAGAACCGCAGGATGTAATCGACCGACGAGTCGCCGAAGCCGACGATGTGACACACTGGCGGTTTATGGGTGAGCACTCGATCCACACGCTGCGCCGCCTCGACGGCAATCTTACGCACGGCATGCGGATCGTCGCCATAAGACGTGCCGAAATACAAATCGAGTCGCACGAAATCGTTGGTGTGAGACCAGTTCACCACTTGCCCGGTGATCAGGTCCTCATTGGGGATCAGGTATTCCTTGCCGTCCCGCGTGGTGATCGAGGCGTAACGCGCGCCCAGCGTGTTGATCCAGCCGAATGTTTCGCCCAGCGAAATCACGTCGCCGGGCTTGATCGACTTGTCCAGAAGGATGATTACACCCGAGACGAGGTTTGACACGACCTTCTGAAGGCCGAAACCCAAACCGACACCAATCGCGCCTGAAAGCACTGCCAAACCGGTTAGATCGAAGCCCACGGCCTTCAATCCGATAAAGAAAGCCGCGCCATAGAGGGAGAGTTGCACGCCCTTGATGATCAGTTCCCGCATCGAGGGCGAAATATCCTCGTTGCGCCGGATTTGGGTCGAAGTTTGAGACGAAATCAGCCTTGCGAAGGTAAAGAGAAGCCCGGTCACGACGAGCGCTTTGAGCACCGAAAGCGCCGAGAGGCGGAAAGAGCCAAAGGTGATCGCGATTGTGTCGAGGAAATCGGAGGTTTCTTCGACAGCGCCGAAGAAATAGAGCGTCACATAGGCCCAAAGCCCCCAGCGCATCAGCCGCCTGAGCGCGCGGTTCTTGACAAGTTGCACGACCAGTTCGACCGCCACCCAGGCGGTGACGATCCGGGCGAGGATGGCAATCAGGTAAGATCGCGAGGGCCATGTGACCTCGTGCATGACGAGAAATATGCCCCAAAGCAGCACCGCCCAGACGATCAGGATCAGCCGCTTTTCAATCGCCAAAAGCCAGCGCAACTGCCATTTCGGACGGCCCTCAAGCCCGCGCATCCAATCGCGCATCCGGACCCGCAGGTTGCGCCCGACGAACAGCGCGATGGCGAAGGCGACCAGCGAAATCCCGATTTGGTAGAGGTTCCAACGCCGGAGCAAACCTTCCAGAAACGAAAGTACATGCCCGCCGGTGTCGCCCAAAAGGCTTGTGATTTGGGTTGGGTCCAAACTGGTCTCCCTTTAGCCTCCCATTTTCACAAGCTTGGCACGGCGCACAGCAATCGGGCAAGCGCATCTCTCTTGCGGGACTCGCCGACAAGCTATATGTGAGGCCTCATGAAACGCATGTTTGAGATAGCTGACCGGGCATTTTTGCCTTGGCGATTCTTCGGGGCGATGAACTCCGTACTAGCCCGACTTTGAAGCCGGGCCTTTTGGCGTGCCCGGCACGCCCGCTGACATCTTTCATAATTCCAAAGTACATCCACGGGAGAGCGAAATGACCGCCCCGAAGACACTCTATGATAAAATCTGGGACGCCCATGTGGCCCATGAGCAAGAGGACGGCACCTGCCTGCTCTATATCGACCGCCACCTCGTCCACGAAGTGACCTCGCCTCAGGCCTTTGAAGGTCTGCGCATGGCGGGCCGCAAGGTGCGCGCGCCGGAAAAAACCATCGCCGTGCCGGATCACAACGTGCCGACCACGCTGGACCGCGTCTCTGGTGTGATCGCCAACGAAGAGAGCCGCATTCAGGTCGAGGCGCTCGACAAGAACGCGAAAGAGTTCGGCGTCAACTATTACCCGGTCTCTGACGTGCGTCAGGGCATCGTCCACATCGTCGGCCCGGAACAGGGCTGGACCCTGCCCGGCATGACCGTTGTGTGCGGGGATAGCCACACGGCCACCCATGGTGCGTTCGGCGCGCTGGCCCACGGCATCGGCACCTCCGAGGTGGAACACGTTCTGGCAACGCAAACGCTGATCCAGAAGAAGTCCAAGAACATGAAGGTCGAAATCACCGGCAAGCTGCGCCCCGGTGTGACCGCCAAGGACATCACCTTGGCCGTGATCGGCGAAACGGGCACCGCTGGCGGCACCGGCTATGTCATCGAATATTGCGGCGAAGCTATCCGCGATCTGTCGATGGAAGGCCGTATGACCGTCTGTAACATGGCGATCGAAGGCGGCGCCCGCGCCGGTCTCATCGCCCCGGACGAAACCACCTTTGAGTATGTCAAAGGCCGCCCGCACGCCCCGAAAGGCGCGCAGTTCGAGGCCGCTCTGAATTGGTGGAAAACCCTCTACACCGACGAGGGCGCGCATTTTGACAAGGTCGTGACGCTGAAAGGCGAAGAGATCGAGCCGGTTGTGACCTGGGGCACCTCTCCCGAGGACGTTCTGCCAATCTCCGCTGTTGTGCCTGCGCCCGAGAGCTTCAAAGGCGGCAAGGTGGACGCGGCGAAACGCGCCATCGAATACATGGGGCTCGAAGTGGGTCAAAAACTGACCGACATCCAGATCGACACCGTCTTTATCGGGTCGTGCACCAACGGCCGGATCGAGGATTTGCGCGCCGCCGCCGCAATCCTCAAAGGCAAGAAGATCAAGGACGGCATACGGGCCATGGTCGTGCCGGGGTCGGGTCTTGTGCGGGCTCAGGCCGAGGAAGAAGGCATCGCGCAGATCTTTATCGACGCGGGCTTTGAGTGGCGTTTGGCTGGGTGCTCCATGTGCCTCGCCATGAACCCCGATCAGCTGTCCGAGGGCGAGCGCTGTGCCTCCACCTCGAACCGCAACTTCGAGGGACGTCAGGGTTATAAGGGCCGCACGCACCTCGTGTCGCCTGCCATGGCCGCCGCTGCCGCCGTCACCGGTCACCTGACCGATGTGCGCGAACTGATGACCGAAACCGAGACCGCTTAAGGAGCCGCAAAGATGGAAAAGTTCGAAAAACTGACCGGTATCGCGGCGCCCATGCCGCTGGTGAACATCGACACGGATATGATCATCCCCAAGGTGTTCCTGAAAACCATCAAGCGCTCCGGCCTTGGTGTGAACCTGTTCGACGAGATGCGCTATGATCGTCAGGGCAATGAAATCCCCGATTTCGTCCTGAACAAACCGCAGTATCGCGACACGCAAATCCTCGTGGCGGGCGACAACTTTGGCTGTGGCTCGTCGCGTGAACACGCGCCCTGGGCGATTGCGGATTTCGGCATCAAATGCGTGATCTCCACGTCGTTCGCCGACATTTTCTACAACAACTGCTTCAAGAACGGCATCCTGCCGATCGTGATGCCGCAAGAGGTTGTGGATGTGTTGATGAAGGACGCCGAGAAGGGCTCGAACGCCCGTATGGTCGTCGATCTGGAGGCGCAGACCGTGACCACCTCGGACGGCGAAAGCTTCCCGTTTGAAGTGGACGCTTTCAAGAAACACTGTCTGCTCGAAGGGCTCGACGACATCGGCCTGACCATGGCCCATGTTAAGGATATCGACGCCTACGAGGCGAAGATGGCGCAGGAACGTCCCTGGGTCTGAGGTTCACGGATCAAGAACGGAAAACGGCGGCCATTGGGTCGCCGTTTTGCATTGGGTTCACTTCGCACGCATCAAGCGGCGAATTTCGGCAAGGCTGTCCAACTGCTTGGCATTCGGCTTTTGTCCGACGCCCGCATAGATGGAATGGAGGATGCCTTCGACCGGGCCGTAGCCGTCGGAGCCCGCGAGCTTGTAGAGCTTGCGCGCAAGCCGCGTGATTGCAGTGCTCGACCCGTTGCAGGATGCGATCAGCCAGTCGGCGAGCGTCTTGATCTCTTCCGCATCCGTCAGGCTGAAATCCAGATCCTTTTGCAGCCGGATCACATATTGCAGGATCAGTTCCGAAGTCGGATAGCCCGCTTCGTCGATCACCGCCTTGACCAGAGCGGCCACCGCGATCCGGGCATCTTCGATCTGCTCCACGGGATGCGTTCCCGACTTGCGGGTAAAGCCGAAACGGCGCACGGCGAGCCGGAGATCGTCCGCCATCCCGATCAGATCGGAGGCGGCATTGGCGGCATTGCGCGCCCGGTTCATGTAGAAGAACGCTGTAATGGCAACCCCGAGAACGGCCAGCAATATTGGCATGATAACACTCCGAAAACGTCTTTCTCCGGACTATTGGCAGATCACGTTTCATTCACAATGGGAAAAAATCCCTGTGCATGTCTTCTATGGTGACAATCACATGTTTACCTGTGAGACATAAGCGATCAGCCGAAAGGAGATCAGCTATGACGAATTGGAAAATCTGGGTCGGGATCGGTGTCCTGACGTTTCTTTTCGGCTTTCTCGCGCTGGGCAATACGGTGGTCGCCTCGCTTGCGATCACCATCATGCTCGGTACGCTCTTCGCCATCGCCGGTGCTGCCCAGCTTTGGGCGGGCTTCTCCGGCGCGGCCCATGACAACCGGGTCTTTTCCCTGCTCTGGGGGCTTTTGAGCCTGATGATCGGGGTGAGTTTCATCGCCAACCCGGTCGAGGGCACGGTGTCGCTCACCATGGTGGTGACCGGTTTCCTTGTGGCCTCCGGGCTGATCCGTTTGCTCATGGCCTGGCGGATGCGGGAAAGCCCCTTGTTCTGGACGCTGTTGCTGTCCGGGACGGTGACCGTGCTTCTGGCCGGTTACATCATCGGCAATTTTGCGGCGATTTCCCTGTCGCTTCTGGGCTTGCTGTTGGGCATTGAGCTATTGGTCGACGGTGCCGGTCTGATCGGTTTCGGCCTGTTCCTGCGCAACCACCGGTCCTGAAACGGCGGCCGGAGAGGCCGCCGTCGTCGCATGCGTCATTCCAGCGTCGGCAGCAGGCCGTTGGTTTGCGCCGCGGCCAGTTCCTCGATCGACACTTCGCCGCTGGCATCGGCATCAATCGCCGCAAAGGTCTCTTCGCTTAGATCGGGATAGACCGCACGCATTTCCGCCATGGAAAACGTGCCGTTCCCGTCGCTGTCCACCAGCGTGGATTGCGCAAAAGCCGGGGCGGCAAGGAGGGTCAGAGCGCCAAGGGTCCGTGCAACAGATTTCATGTTCATGTGTCCTTTCTTGTGATGGCACCCGCGTCTTGCGGGCAAATCGGAACGGTTCTGCACCGTCGATCCGAGAGATACGCCCGAGAGGCGAGCTCGCAAGGCGCTGGAAACATTGCAAAGATTTTGCGCGCCTGACTGCCGGAAGGGGGCGAAATGCCGCGTGTTTTTAGGCGGGTTTCGGCACTTCGGCGGATTTTGACGGTCAAAACCGGCAAGGATCTGCGCGAAGGGCGGGGCGGACGGTATGTCCCTCTTGATCGCTCTGAAGGATTCTCCAGGGGCTAGGGGGCAGCGCCCCCCCCCCCGGTTCCCGGCATGTCACCTTTTGCCATCCCACATTTTGTGCTGTTCGCGCGACCCCCCACAAGAGGCATCGACAATGATGCAAAAACGCACCGCTTTGTCCACGAATCCGCCCGATTTCAGCGGTTAACCTTAACCATTCCTTGCTGGCGGATATGAAAGAAGGCAAAAGTTGGGCAAGATTGAGGCAATCCGTCATATTTGGCGGGATCAAAATGGAACAAGAGGGCGGCATCGCATCGCTTTCAGCCAGTTTGAAGGGAAATGGGCAGTGATTCATCGCGTCCTGGGAGCGCTGTTGCGTGCTGCGTTGGTGGTCATTCTGATCACGGCGCCATCTGCGCTGTTGCCGAACGTCTCCGCCGATTCCGCGCAGGTCGTGGCACTCGTCGCCTTCTTCGGCGCTGCTCTGACCTTCTTCGAATATGTCTCCGCCTATCCCGGTCTCGTGGAATTCCGCAACGCGCCGCCGTTCAACCGTGTCCGCTTCGGATCGCTTTTCGTCACCGTGATCCTCCTGAGCCTCATCGTGCGTGGCGAAGCCGCCCCGACCGTGGTCACGGATTTCGTCACCGCCATCGGCGCGCTGATCGGCTATGTGCTCGATTTCCCCTATTCTCCGGTGCGCCTGATGCTGACCGCTCTGCCCGACACCAGCTCGCTGGGTGAGATCGAATTGATGCGCGAAGCGGCGGGGATGAGCTATCTCATCTCGCTCATGGCGCTGTCGATCTTTCTCATCGTGCTGCGGATCGGCCACTGGCCGTCGAAATCCGGCTCCTTCAATGTCTGGATCAACCTGCCGACCTTCGATCCGACCGCCGGGGGCGATGTGGTCGAACGGCTGAAACGCGATGCGCGGGTCAACACGATCATCGGTTTTTCCTTGCCCTTCGTGATCCCTGCGGTGCTAAGATCGGCAGGCGATCTCTTCGGGGGTCTGAGCGTCACCAATGACCAATCCATGATCTGGGCCGTCGCAGCATGGGCATTCCTGCCGTCTTCTCTCTTCATGCGGGGCATCGCCATGGGGCGCGTGGCTTCGATGATCGAAGAAAAGCGTCGCCAGACCTACGCCCGCGCCGATCTCGATCACGCCCACGCGTGATCCGGGGCGCGCTGCTTTCTCTCTTCCTGCTTGCGCCTTTTGCTATGTCGGCGGAGACGCTGCGTGTCGCCACATGGACTGTGGAACTCATGCGCAAGGGGCCGGGGCTTTTGCTGCGCGACATCCTCGATGGCGACGATCCGCAGGTTCTGGCCGCACAGGCGCATATCCGGGTGCTCTCCCCCGACATTCTCTTGCTGACCGGCTTCGACACCGATCTCGACGGCCACACGCTGACCGCTTTCGCGGAGGCGCTGGACTATCCTTATCTCTTCACCCGTCCCGGCAATTCCGGCCGCCCCACCGGGCGCGATCTCGACAAGGACGGGCGGCTGGGTGAGCCCGAGGATGCGCAATCCTACGGCGAGTTCACCGGTCAGGGCGGCATGGCGCTCCTGTCCCGCCTGCCGATTGTCGCGGGCGACATCCACGATTTCTCCGACCTTCTGTGGCGCGATCTGCCCGGGGCCAACCTGCCGCAGGGGTATTTCGATGCGGAGGATCTCGGTGTCCTGCGCCTGTCGTCCCATGCGCATTGGGACATTCCCGTGCTCTGGCACGACCAGCCGCTGCATCTCCTCGCCTATACCGCGACATCGCCGGTGTTCGACGGGCCGGAAGACCGCAACGGGCGGCGCAACAGCGACGAGACCCGGTTCTGGTCGCTTTATCTCGACGGGGCGCTGGAGGCCTCACCGCCCGACGGCCCGTTCGTTGTTTTGGGCGACAGCAACCTCGACCCGATGGATGGCGATGGCGACCGGGCAGAGATGCAGCACCTGCTCGCTGACCCCCGGCTACAGGACCCCCGTTCTCGCGCAACGTCCAACGCCCCGGTCGCCAATCCCGGCCAGCGCGGCGATCCCGCGATGGACACCGCCGACTGGACCGATCCCCTGCCTGGAAACCTGCGGGTGGATTATGTCCTGCCCTCAGCCGATCTGGCGATTGTCGCCTCGGGCATCGCATGGCCGGAGGTGAATTTGAAAAAAAACGACTTTCGGCACGGGCTTGTCTGGGTTGATATCGCTGCCATTCCTTGACGACAGGGCAAGCAGCCGTTACCCCGAGCCAACCTTAGGAAAACAAGGACTCGACGCGACATGAGCACGCCTTCTCTTCTCATTCTCCCCGGTGACGGTATTGGCCCCGAAGTGATGGCCGAAGTGGTTCGGATCATCGACTGGTACGGCGACAAGCGCGGCCTGAAATTCGATGTCACCACGGATCTCGTCGGCGGTGCCGCCTATGACGTGCACGGAGTGCCGCTCGCGGATGAAACCATGGCGAAAGCCCAGGAAGTGGACGCCGTCCTGCTCGGCGCCGTCGGCGGTCCGAAATACGACGTTCTCGATTTCTCTGTGAAGCCGGAACGCGGCCTGCTGCGTCTGCGCAAGGAAATGGACCTCTTCGCCAACCTGCGTCCGGCGCAGTGTTTTGACGCTCTGGCCGATTTCTCCTCGCTGAAAAAAGACGTGGTGGCCGGTCTCGACATCATGATCGTGCGCGAACTGACCTCCGGTATCTATTTCGGCGAGCCGCGCGGCATCATCACCGAAGGCAATGAGCGCGTGGGTATCAACACCCAGCGTTACACCGAATCCGAGATCCGTCGTGTTGCGATCGCCGCTTTCGAGCTGGCGATGAAACGCAACAAGAAGCTCACCTCGATGGAAAAGGCCAACGTGATGGAATCCGGCATCCTGTGGCGCGATGTCGTCAACGAGGTGGCCGCAGATTATCCCGAGGTCGAAGTGGGCCACATGTATGCCGACAACGGCGCGATGCAGCTCGTGCGCGCGCCGAAACAGTTCGACGTGATCGTGACCGACAACCTCTTCGGCGACATCCTGTCCGACTGTGCCGCCATGCTCACCGGGTCGCTCGGCATGCTGCCGTCTGCCTCCCTCGGCGCGCCGATGGAAAACGGTCGTCCGAAAGCCATGTACGAGCCGGTCCATGGTTCGGCCCCGGACATTGCGGGTCAAGGCAAAGCGAACCCGATCGCCTGTATTCTCTCCTTCGCCATGGCGCTGCGCTACTCCTTCAATGAAGGCGAAGAGGCTACGCGTCTGGAAAAAGCCATCGAGAAAGTTCTGGCCGACGGTGTCCGCACCGGCGATCTGCTGGCGGGCGAAGGTGTCACCCCGGTGTCCACCTCCGGCATGGGCGACGCGATCCTTGCAGCGCTCGACGCCTCGCTCTGATCTGCTTTGACATTGACGAAAGGGCGTCCCTTGGGGCGCCCTTTTGCATCGGTCGAATGTGTCAGTCGAAAAGATCGAAAAGATCCTCGGCGGCATCGAACAACCGATGCGCCACGCCCTTGCGCTTCTTCTTTTTCTGACGGGGCTTCTCCAAGGCTAGCGCGCGGGCCTTCTTCGCCGTCTTGCCTTTGGGCGAAACCGTCTCACCCACATGGTCCACCCGCAACGCCTTCATCCGCGACAAGGGGGCGCCGCAATTGGTACATTTCAGCTCATGCCGTGCCGCATCGAGCGTCAGCACGGTTTTCGAGCCACAATAACAGCAGGTTGCGGATTTCCGGGTGCGATACATGAATCATGAGATGGGGTCGGGTCTCCTCGGGAACAAGGGCAAACCGACCGATCCCGTTGAAAGCATTCTCCGGAGTGCTACCGTGATAGCGCAAGCAAACAGGCCAGCAACAGGACAGACCGCATGAACATCACCGGAGCCTTCTACGCGCTCGCCGCCTTCGCGATTTTCTCAACCCATGACGTGGTGATCAAATTCTTGGGCGGGCATTACACCCCGTTCCAGATCATCTTCTTCTCCACGCTGTTTTCCTTCCCGCTGGTCATGTTCATGCTGATCCGCGACCGCAACCCCGGCCATCTGCGCCCGGTTCACCCGTGGTGGACCCTGTTCCGCACGCTCGCCGCGATGATCAACACGGTCGCGGCCTTCTACGCCTTTTCCGTCCTGCCGCTGGCGCAGGTCTACGCCCTGATCTTCGCCACCCCTCTGGTGATCACCATCCTGTCGATCCCGATGCTGGGCGAAAAGGTCGGCTTTCACCGCTGGGCGGCGGTTGTGTTGGGCCTCATCGGAGTGATGGTCGTTCTGCGCCCCGGAGGCACCGAACTGACCCTTGGCCATGCCGCAGCACTCTCCTGCGCGCTCTTCGGGGCTTTCGCCTCCGTCGTCGTCCGTAAGGTCGGGCGGGAGGAGCGCACCGAAGTGCTGATGCTCTACCCGCTGATCGCCAATTTCATCGTTATGGGGACGGCCATGTCGTTTTTCTACCATCCCCTGCCGCTGCTGGATCTGGGCGGGGTGGCAACCGTGTCGCTCTTGGGCTTCACAGGTGGCGTGGTCCTCATCCTGGCCTATCGTGCCTCCGAGGCGGCCATCGTCGCGCCGATGCAATATTCCCAGATCATCTGGGCGACGATTTATGGTTATTTCATCTTTGGCGAGAGCGTCGACCGCGCCACCGTGCTTGGCGCCGGGATCATCATCCTGTCGGGCCTCTACATTGTGTTCCGCGAATCGCGTGGCGGTCATTCTGAGAATACTCCGGTGCTCAGGACCCGCTCGCGGGCCTCGACAGCGATGTCCTTTCGAATTTCGCCTTTTGTCCGGCGCGAGAAGCTCCGCTGAGCCGTGCCGGGTGTGTGGGAAAACCTGTTTTTCATGGAAACGGAGATGGGTCAGGGCATGTTATCGGTCTTTCGTGGCAAAGACGAAATTCGCTCTTGCAAATCGCCGCGCCCCCCTATATTCCGCCCGTCACGGTCGGAGCGTAGCTCAGCCTGGTAGAGCACTGTCTTCGGGAGGCAGGGGCCGGAGGTTCGAATCCTCTCGCTCCGACCAATTCAAACTTATCGATAGTCAGGACATTTGTCCTTTCGCGTCACGATGTGACCTTTGAGCGCCGTTTTGCCCTGGCTCGGTTTGCCCGCCGCTAGAGGGCAAACACATTATCTGCACCCGCCGCGCGGGTGCGCCGCTTCATGAAAACGTGGAATCTGTCTGGAACCCAAAGATTGTCGACGAGGCTAAGAGCTGACAAAGCGAGCCTACGCTTTGCTGCATTGTCGCGGAAATTTCGGCCCATTCCGGACGTTGCCGGTACCCCAGTATGCTGCGCAGCAGCTTTCCGAAAACAGACGTCCGCTAGAGCTGGGCAGTTTTGCATCTCTAACTACCCAGCCCGTGCAACATCAAGACGATTACCTTTTGATCACACCGTGTTCCTCATAGGCCTTCAGCAGTGTTGCGGTGAACTCTTCGGTCTTTGAAGTCACGCTGCCCAAGTCCGGCCAAGCAAATGGTTCTGTGAACAAGGAAAGCTCTTGCTCAACTTCCAGTCCAAGCTTTGCCGCGACTGCCAGCGCTGACGTCGGTTCTTTGTCTTCCGGCCACAGCAACTCATCAAATGTGATCCAGACTTCTTCTCCATCTATGAGACTGATTTCCGCGCGCATTGCGCCTAAGCGTTCGTTGACTGACGTTGCATCCTCAAGGAGCGCACACCGTATGAGCACTGAGACAGTCTCCTCATTCAAGTGAAGTGTGAGCCTAGGCTCCACAATGCGCACTTCTGGGGTTTCTCTTTGCGCATCATTTGGCGTCTCCGCCGGCTTCCCAGGAGACTTACTGTCAAATGGCTCCATGTGAATATTGAGAGGATGTGTGCCACAGTTTGGACAGTGCCAATAGTTCTTCGCCAATTGTGTTCCTGTAATCTGCACATCGCAGCTATGGCAGTACCAGACAGACGCTTCCCCGCCTCCAATTGGGTGGCGTGCTACGCCATCAAGATCGGCTTTTGTTGATCGTCGAGGCCAATCCACTGCCATTTGCGCCCGGATTCGTTTGCTGCGCTCTTTGGCGATATCGAGTAGTTTGCTCAGAAATTCGGGTTCCCTGACCGGGCTAGTTTCTGCATAGCGTTCATCAATTTCGACGATAGGTGCTTTAAACGGGGCTTCCGGAATGCGTAATTCCCAACCCACCCCTGAGACGATAACGTCCCCAAGATAGTCCCCAATCTGGAATTGATGGCCGCAAAGCTCACCTTCTTCTGATGTTGGCTCGTCGTTGTGCTGGAAGTCCCTGGTGGATGCGGTTGCCTCGGTTTTGGCTCCTACTTGGCGCACAAATTCGCCCGCCTTTGCCAAATCCTCGTCACCCGGAAGCCAGCCCTCCTTAGTTGCATCGGTCAGTTCCTTCCAGTGTGCGAACCCCATCTCGGCGGCCAAAACGTTCAATGCTTCAGTGTGTGCCATGGCCGTCGCACGCGCATACCGTTTGCCAAGCGTCAGGACCCATTAATCGTCTTGCGCTGATCTTGGTCCCGTGATTCACGCTGTCCCGACAGAAGGGGAAGCACGATGAGCAATCTTTTTTGGCTGACGGACGAACAGATGACGCGACTTAGGCCATTCTTTCCGAAGAGCCATGGCAAGCCGCGTGTCGATGACCGGCGCGTGCTGAGTGGCATAATCTTCATCAATCGCAATGGCTTGCGTTGGTGTGATGCACCCAAGGCATACGGACCGTCCAAGACGCTCTATAACCGTTGGAAGCGGTGGAGCGAGATGGGTGTATTTGTCAGGATCTTCGAGGGGCTGGCGTCCGAAGTGGAGGAGCCAACCACGATCATGATCGACGCGACTTACCTAAAAGCCCATCGCACGGCCTCAAGCCTGCGGTCAAAAAAGGGGGGCGCGGCAGGCTAATCGGTCGCACCAAAGGGGGCATGAATACCAAACTCCATGCCGTGACCGACACCAGCGGACGCCCGATCAGGTTTTTCATGTCAGCTGGTCAGGTCAGTGATTACACGGGCGCGGCGGCCCTCCTGGACGGCCTGCCGACGGCGGATTGGTTGCTCGCCGATCGTGGCTACGACGCTGATTGGACCTGTCCCGTTTTCGTGCCGCCCCATGTGCTCGTTTAAGCCACTTTCCGTTCGAATGCGACGGGGCTTTTCCAGCCTAGTGCTGAGTGGCGTCGTCGCGGATTGTAAAACCCGTTGATGTATTCAAAGATCGCCACTTCAGCTTGCCGCCGCGTTTCCCATGACTTGCGCCAGATCAGTTCGGCTTTGATGGTTTTGAAGAACGTTTCGACAGCAGCATTGTCGTAGCAATTGCCCTTGCCGCTCATCGACACCTTGAAGCCATGCTGGCGCAGAAGCTTCTGATAGTCATGTGAACAATATTGCGACCCGCGATCCGTATGATGAATGCAGCCTTTGGGCGGCGCCCGGAAAGCTATGGCCATGTTCAATGCTCGGATCGCTAAGTCGCGTTTCATGCGATTGCTGACTGCCCAGCCGATCACCCGCCGAGAATGCAGGTCAAGAATAACAGCCAGGTAGAGCCATCCTTCTCGCGTCCAGACATAGCTGATGTCGCCCGCCCACTTCTGGTTCGGTTGATCGGCGTGGAAGTCCCGGTTCAGCAGGTTTGGCCCGATGTTGAACGCATGGTTGCTGTCCGTCGTGACCTTGTATTTCTTCGATCTTTCGACCCGGATGCCGTTCTCGCGCATCAAGCGGCCCACACGGCGATGACCGACGTCCAGACCGATCTCCTTCAACTCTTCGGTCATTCGCGGCCTGCCGTAGCTACCAAGGCTCAGGCGGGACTGTTCTTTGATGTGTGCAAGCGTGACCATATCAGATCGTTGTCTGCGACTGGCAGGGCGACTACGGAAGGCCCGCAAGCCACGTGTGCTGACGCCAACGACACTGCATAAACGGTTGGCTGGAAAATGGTTCCTGTGTTCCTCGACAAACCTAAATCTCATTGCTTTAGGCCCGCGAAGAACTGGGTGGCCTTTTTTAGGATTTCCCTCTCCTCCTTGAGAAGCCGGATCTCTCGTCGAAGCCGCTCATTCTCTTTGGCGAGGTCTAAATCCTCTTGTGAAACCACCTTCGTGTCTCGGTGTGCTGTGATCCATTTGTTCAGCGTCGACATGCCAACGCCCAGATCATCAGCCACCTGCTTGCGCGTCAACCCGCTGGTCAGCGCAATACGCACTGCATCTTGGCGAAATTCGTCCGTCCGTTTCAGTCCCATAGTCAGTCTCCTTTGTTCCAGTAAAGGCTATCAAAGGAGCGGCATCAAACCGTGACACGTCCA
>NZ_LRUC01000033.1 GCF_001550095.1 Celeribacter ethanolicus
AGGGATCGAGATCGCGCGCGGCGCGCGCCGCATCGCTGTCGAAAGCGTTGTCGCCGGGATCGGCCTGTCAGTCATGGGCATGATCGCGGCGGCTTTCGGCTATCTTACTCCGGTGCAGGGGGCGCTCCTGCAGGAGGTCATCGACGTTGCAGTGATCCTGAACGCCCTCCGCGCGCTGCGCATCGCGCCCCATAAACCCACCACTCCGGAACCAAAGGCTGTCTCCTCCGCGCAGGATGACATCGCGCAAGGAGCCACGCCATGAGCCGCCTCTCGCATTCCGAAATCCACATGGTGCATCGCATCGGCTGGCTGCGGGCCGCCGTTCTCGGCGCGAACGACGGGCTGGTGTCGACGGCAAGCCTCGTGGTCGGCGTCGCCGCAGCAGGATCGGGAAAGCCGGAGGTCCTTATAGCGGGGCTGGCTGGCCTCGTGGCCGGCGCGATGTCCATGGCGGCAGGCGAGTACGTCTCAGTCAGTTCTCAGACTGACGCGGAAAACGCTGACCTTGCGCGCGAGACCCGCGAACTGGCGGAAACACCCGAGGCCGAACTCGAAGAACTTACCCAAATCTATGTCGAGCGAGGGCTGGACCGAGACCTTGCCGAAAAGGTGGCCGTGCAACTGACCGAACGTGACGCGCTCGGATCGCATGCCCGCGACGAGCTTGGCATCTCCGAGACCGTGACAGCCCGCCCGATCCAGGCCGCCTTGGTGTCGGCGCTGACCTTCGCCGTGGGTGCGGTGCTGCCCTTGATCGTCGTACTGGTCGTCCCGGATGCACGGATCGTTTTCTTGGTCGCCGTGTCGACGATCCTCGGCCTCGCGGTTCTTGGTGGATTAGGCGCTTCTGCTGGCGGTGCTGGTGTTATTCGAGGTGCTGCAAGGGTCACGCTCTGGGGTGCACTCGCCATGGCGGCGACCGCTGGAGTCGGTGCGCTGTTCGGGGTCGCCGTAGGCTAGGGAGTAGCCGAGGTCTCGGGCGGAAGCTTCCACGTTGGCGCGGGCTTCCACCTTGTGCCGATCTTCGAATGTGGCAATCGCTTTGGCGACGTCATTCTGCATTTTCTTCAGCTCGCTGAGCGACAGTACGTCGAGATCGAAAGCAGCCGTTGGTGCGGTCCGTGTCCTGAATATTCCGGTATCGATAGCCCGTCGCGGCAAGGCCCTGCATTCCGCAGCACGGAAGGGCAGGGGGGCGAGAGCCGGTGATAGCCACTTGGGCCGCTAGCGGCGTGCTGGGCTTGGGGTAAAGCAGTCCCGATGGGCAAGGGGACATGGTCTGGCATGGGCTCCCCGTATCTCTCTGTCTCCTGGGCCATCCCTTCGACTGACAATCCCCTAATCCCGTTCGATCTCCTGCGCGCAACCCCGCGTCAGTCCGGGCCGTGTTGGCTGCCTTTGGCGTCCTGCCCGCTCCACCCCGGTCCTCTGGGGGTGTCCGGTGTCCATGCTGTCCACCGTGCACGCGTCACCCGACGGGCTTTTTCAGGGTCTTGTCGAAGGGACGGTCCCGAAGACAGGAAAAACAGGAGCTTATCATGCAGAACATCGTCATCCTCGCCGGCAACATCGGTCAGACCCCCGAAGTCCGCACCACCCAGAGCGGCACCAAGATCACCAACTTCAGCCTCGCCACCTCGCGTCCCCGCTTCTCGGAAGGCCGTGTGATGCGCGACGAAAACGGCTACCGGGTCATGGACACCGAATGGCACCGCATCACCTGCTTCAACGGACTCGGCAAGACGGTCGCCGAGCATTGCGAAAAGGGCATGAAGGTCCTCGTCCACGGCCGCATTCACTACACCAAGTGGATCGACAGCATGGGGAACGACCGCTACGGCTGCGAGATCATCGCCGAGAAGGTCGACTTCCTGAGCCGTCCGAAGTCGGCCGAGAACGAAAACCCCGAGTTGGTCGACCGCGACGATGAGATCCCGTTCTGAGGAGCGGGGTCTCCCCCTCGGCCCGGCGGGTTAAACCGCCGGGCTAAAAGTCTCTTCGGGCCACTGGAAAAGGCATCCACGCTTGCCTTCCGGTGCTGAGCGCCTTGAATGCGCCTAATTGTTCAACGTGCGCACGAGCTAGATTTCGTCTTTGGTTCTGGTCGCGCCGTGACTGCGATACGCGTCGAGCATCAAACGCGTATATTCGGCCGTGCTCTGGGTCACGGTGCCCAAACCGGGCCATGCGAACAACGGATCCGACCAAGTAACTTCCAACTCAATCTCGATTCCAAGCAGTGCGGCCACTTCGATCGCAGCAGTCGGCTCCTTGTCCTCGGGCCAGTAGTGATCCTCGAAGGAAACAACCACGTCGAGATCGTCATCAACCCAGATTTCGGCCAGACTCGCTCCCATGCGCTCGCTGGCATTGGTCGCATCCTCGAACAGGGCAGCCCGGATCAAATGGGTCACCTGGTCACTGTTGAGGTCAAGCCTTGGCCGCGGATCTATAATTGACACGATGGGTTCAATCTCTTGCCTTTCGGCGCGGGATTGGACTGGCACTGGTTTTTCATCGGTCGGTTCCAGCCAGAAGGCTTCTGGAAAAATGTTGATTGGTGATGCGCCGCAGCTGGGGCAGTGCCATTGGTTTCCAGCGATCTGTGGGCCGGTGATCTCTGAGTTGCAGTGAAGGCAGTACCAGAGGTTCGATTCCTCCATCTCCAAGAACGGGTGCCGCACATTTCCTTCCGCATCCGGCTTTGTGGCGCGCCGTGGCCAATCGGCAAATCGCCGCGCCTTGACGCTCTGCATCA
This sequence comes from Celeribacter ethanolicus, assembly GCF_001550095.1. GTDB lineage: Bacteria > Pseudomonadota > Alphaproteobacteria > Rhodobacterales > Rhodobacteraceae > Celeribacter > Celeribacter ethanolicus. The sequence continues at coordinate 2,762 of NZ_LRUC01000033.1, forward strand.
ATTCCCTCGCAATCCCGATGGCTTCTTCACGTAGCACGCGATCGTTCATCGGGCTGGTCTGGGCATGCTTGATGTCGATCTCGACACGAGGGGCGGCCAAAGGGTTTTCTGGCAGCACGATCTGCCAACCCTCACCATCCATGCGGACGTCACCAAGCATTGTTTTCAGTTCGTATGGATGCCCCCGTACTTCTCCTCGAGTGACGGCATCGGGGCTTCCGAAGATATGGTCGAAGGTCGCACCCTCGTAGGAAGTGATCCGTTCCACGAAGGCCTTGATCGTGGCAACTTGTGCTTCGGAGGGAACCCACTCTCCTTTGGCGCTGCCTGTCAACGCATTCCAATGAGCAAAGCCCATTCGACTGGCAACAAAGTCGAGCGCTACGTGCTGTGGTTGACCCGTCGCCCTAGCGTAACGCTTCGCCAGTAGTTTCAAAGTCTTGAGCTTAGTGTTCTCTGTCATGATCCATGTCCAAGCCGGATCTGACTAGGTGCCCGCTGCTAATCAGACCCGCCGATGGCATGAGGTCTGCTGTTCGAAATTAAGATCGCTGCAAAGCTTCGCGTGGCGGGCACACCGGCCTGCGAGAAAGGCCTTGTTTAACCTCTGCCATTTTTGAACGCAGGTCAACACCAGCGAGTTGCGGGCGTGCGGCGCCTCCGACTTAGCGCCGTTTGCCCGAGAGAGTTTGAGGTTGGCCGGTTTCCCGGTGACGGGTTGAGGGCTGGGAGAGTGGCTCCCGGCGCCTGTCGCGGAGGAATGCCGATGGGCGTTGTGGAAGTTCTGGATGCGGTACAGCCGACGCGGGCTGGTGGCTGGAAAGTGGATGTGAGCCGGGGTGACCGGAATGGGCGGGTGTCGTCCGAATGGTTCAACAGGCCGGATGACGAGCGGTACCTGTCGCTCGACGATCTCTGGGCCAATGTGAAGGGTCGCTCTGAGCGCAGCCGCAGCCGGGTGGTGCAAACCGCCGACATCCGTGTCGAGGCAGCGCGCGACAGTGCAGAGCGGCTGCACTTGGTCCTGCCGAAAGCGCATGAGCCGATCGCACCCACGCACTGGGCCTTCGGCCAGCTTGCCAGCATCGTCGGTGCCCCGGCATCCTACCTGCGGCAGCTTCCCGCGCCTCTGGCGGGGATCAACCTGCAATACGGTTTGACCAACCACCGCGCCGAGCAGGTGAAGACCTTCGAGACCGAGGATGGCCGCACGGAACTGCGCGCCGTGACCGGTCCCGACTACGGCCGCATCCATGACTTCGAGCTTGTCGAGGCGGTTCAGCGCATCGCGGGCAATGGCACGGGCGATACGCGCTGGAAGGTACCGGGTGTGCTGGATTGGTCGACCGGGGTCTACAACCCCGATGTCGAAATCAGCCGCGACACGACCACGCTCTACGCCTCGGACCGCGATGTCTTCCTGTTCCTGGTCGATGATCGCAACCCGATCGAGGCGGGCAAGCTGGCGGACGGCTCCCCCGATCTCTATTTCCGGGGCTTCTATTGCTGGAATTCCGAGGTGGGCGCGAAGACCCTCGGCATGGCGAGCTTCTATCTGCGGGCGGTGTGCCAGAACCGCAACCTCTGGGGCGTCGAGGATTTCCAGGAGATCAAGATCCGTCACTCGAAATACGCCGCTTCGCGCTTCGCACATGAGGCCGCGCCCGCGTTGACGCGGTTTGCCAATTCCTCGCCGCAGGGGTTCGTGAACGGCATCAAGGCGGCGCGCCAGCAGATCGTGGCGCGCAGCGACGCGGACCGCGCGGATTTCCTGCGCAAGCGCGGTTTCTCGAAGGCCGAATCCGGCAAGATCATCGAGAAGGTGCTGATGGAGGAAGGCCGCCCGCCCGAGAGCATCTTCGATTTCGTGCAGGGCATCACGCGGCTCGCTCGCGACAAGACTCAGCAGGATGCACGCCTCGACATGGAAGGGCGCGCCAAGAAGCTCCTCGACCGCGTTGGCTAATGTGGCGACCGGAGGCGATATCGCCTCCGGTCTCGTTCCTGTTTCATCGATCTGCTACCGTGCCCGAAATGTTTAGGTGTTGGAAGTACGCGCATGGAAGAAATCGATTGGTCAGATCGTGCATTTTATGATGACGGCGAATGGGTTACCTGGTCGGAAATCGACGAGCAGCTTCGCTACAAGGAGTGGGGCGCAAAATACCCGAACGCGATTAGGTCTATGATCCCATATTTTGAGGATCTCCTGTCCCTCGCGGAAAGCTACCACCTCGAGACCGGCCTTCACCTCTCTGTCTACGGCGATATCGGTGAGCTGTTTGGTGCTATCACGTATGGTATCAAGCTGAACAAGACCTATGCCCAGGGTGCTGACGGAAGACTTGGCAATGATCATGTCGAGGTCAAAACCATTACGCCATTCAAGACAAAGGATGTGGTTGTGGTCGATACAAATGGGCATTTCAACAAGCTCTTGGTTGTAAAGATCAACGAGGATTTTCAGGTCTCGGGTCGGATGATCGACCGAAAAGATCTCCCAAAGCGCGAAGGGCGCTACTTGCGGGTTCGATGGAGCGATTTACCAACGCCGAAATGATCGACCCGTTCAGCGACAGAGAGTCCGAGGGGGTGGTTTGGTCTTTGACGGTTTGAAGCGGGGAGAGAGGCTCTCCGCACCGTCGGAGATATGCCCATGTTCGACCTTCCTCTCCAAACTCAGCCGGAAACGCAGAAAACAGGTTTGCCGCCGAGCCTCCTGACCGTTTTTGCAGATCAAGACTTGCCGTTCGCACTCACGACGGCTTGCCATGCGCCCGCAGCTCTCATGTCCGGGCAGGCACACCCCAAGGTACTGGAGCGGTTTGCCACGCTGGCCGAGGCCATGCAGGGGGCAATCGTTCACGCCGAAGATATCACACCTGAAGACGCTCCGCGCATCCTGGCAATCCTCGATCGGGAGGGCCGTCTCGTTCTGGCCGGAGCTACCTGTGATGGCGGGGTCGCATGGTGCCACCCGGTCTCGGATGCCGCCGAAGCCCGCGCCGTCGTGTCCGAGGCCAGCCAGACCCGCGCGCAGGCCATGCGGGCGGCCGAGTGGCATGAACATAGCCTCGCGCGACGGCTGCGGCACCACGCCGACGTTCTCGATGCCCGTCTTGTCGATCCGCTCTGGCGTGTCTTCGCGTCTCGCGCCCTGCAGATCGCGGCGTGACGCCCGAGAGTCAGAGAAGGGCAGGGGAGGATGTGAGCCTAGGAGGACGAGAGAGAGCCTCGGGGTTCAGATCCTTTCCCTCATTTCGGAGTTTCCAATGTCCAAGATCGAACCCACCCTGGCCGCGCCGATGGCGCCGTCCAGGATCGATTTCACCGCCGTGCTGGCCCGCCAGGCCGAGCGTGACGCGCGGATCGCAGCTTTGCGTCCGGCCAACAAGGAGCGCCTCTTCGATGGCCTGACTGCCGCAGGCATCACCCATGTTACCGTGAGCTTCGACGGTTATGGCGATAGCGGCCAGGTTGAAAGCATCGAAGCCTACGCGGGCGAGACTGAGGTTGCTTTCCCCAAGACCCAGATCGCCTATGCCGCACTGACTTGGGACGACCCCCAGGTCGAGATGCGGCAGCTCTCGCTCGAAGATGTCGTCGAGCAACTGGCCTACGACTTCCTCTCCGACACCCATGGTGGCTGGGAGAACAACGACGGTGCCTGGGGCGAGTTCTGTTTCGACGCGAGCGCTCGCTCCATCCACCTCGAGTTCAACGAGCGCTTCACCTCGTCCGAACTCTATACCCACGATTTCTGAGGGGGCGGCGATGGCACATCCGTATCACCACGCCCTGTCCTCGGTGAAGAAATGGGGCGGCACGGTCGACGACTACCTCGCCGTGCATTCCTGGTTCGACCAGAGCAAGGAGATCACAGCCGACTTTCGGCACCGGGCGCTGCGCCACCATGCGGAGGGCATCTTCATGGCCGAGACGATTTTCGGCCCGACCCTCACGCTCTCGACCGGGCGCGTCATCCCGACCCGCTGGGTCGGCGAGCAGCATGTTAAGGAGGACCTCGGCTTCATCCCGAGCTTCGCCGATTGGGTGAAGGCCATTCGGCCCGAGCTTTGGATGGGGCGGACCGAACGGATCGAGGCACAGGTCGATCCGCATCTCGTCTCGCCCGTGGTCGAGGTCACGTGAAATGACCGATCCCACTTATCGACGTCTTGGCTTGCCGCCGACCGCTTCGCCACTGGCAGTGGTTCGCGCGGCGGTCCGGTCGCTACATCCCGACACGCGCGCTGTTTGCGGTCTCCGGCTGGCGCGCAAGCGCTTCTACCGGCATATGCTCTGCGCTCATGCCGCACGACAGGCGGCGGGCGACACGCCGACCGGCTGATCGTTCCCAACTACCCCTTCATCCCAATCGATCGCCCGGCCTCCTGGCCGGGTCTTCCCCATTCAGGAGGTCCCCATGGCGGATTACTTCACCCATTTCTCGTGCCTGCTCGACGTCGGCACTCCCGAAAAGGCGGCCCGAGCACTCGCGCTGTTTCACGATCTGCGCGCTGCGGATCAGGACGCCGACGACCCGGATATCGCTGGCTTCGATCTCGTGCACCAGGATGCCCCCGAGGGCAGCAGCCTCTGGATCCATGACGACGAACACGGCGATGTCGAAGCCGTCATCCGCTTCGTGCTGCGGCTCGCCGAAGACCTCGGCCTCACCGGCCTTTGGGGGTTCCAGTATGCTCTGACCTGCTCTCGGCCGCGGCTCGACGCCTTTGGCGGCGGCGCGCATGCCATCGATCTCGGCGCTCGTAAATCCATCGGCTGGTCCAGCACGCAAGAATGGTTGGTCGCGGCGCTGAACGGGGAGGACGTCGATGCCTGAGATCATTTGCACCACCGTCTACCAGTTCCCCGAGCTGTCGGATGCCGCCAAGGAGAAGGCCCGCAACTGGTATCGCGACCTCGGACCCCACGACGACTGGTGGGACGCGGTCTATGAGGATTTCGAGCGAGTCTGTGAGATCCTCGGTATCCGTCTGAAAACCACGCCCGTCCGTCTGATGGGCGGCGGGACGCGGGCCAAGCCCTGCATCTGGTTTTCCGGCTTCTGGAGCCAGGGCGACGGGGCCTGTTTCGAAGGCTACTGGTCCCACGCCAAGGGCGCGGCCGCGCGCATCCGGGACTACGCCCCGACCGATGCGCCGCTCCATGGCATCGCCGACCGTCTGCAGGCCGTTCAGCGGCGCAACTTCTACCAGCTTGCTGCCGAGGTCAGCCATCGTGGCCGTTACTACCACGAATACTGCATGTCCGTGGACGTGGCGCGCGACAGTCCGACGTGGCAGCCGCCCACCGAGGACGCCGAAGAGATCGTGACCGAGGCGCTGCGGGATTTGGCCCGCTGGCTCTACCGCCGGCTTGAGGCCGAATACGACCACCTCACCTCGGACGAGGCCATCGAGGAGGGGATCATCGTCAACGCGTATACGTTCACGGAAGGAGGGCGGCGGTTCGGATAACAGTGATCAAAGCGTAAGGTTCATTTGATCTTTACAGTAAGTCCATATGGACTATATTGAGGCCAATGGAGGACGCCATGTACGTTGCAGAGAAAATCCGGGAACCCGCACAGGTCAACGCCGTTGCGTTGAAGGCTTACGCGCGCGTGGTTGATGCCTGGGGCCTCAACTTGAAGGAAGCGGCTGGCCTTGCTGACATGTCAGAGAGCACGTGGAAGCGCGCCAAGAAGCCGGATTTCGCCGGAGAGCTCACCAAGGACCAACTGCTGCGGCTCAGCGCTGTAATTGGCATCTTCAAGTCGCTCGAACTCTACTTCTCGGAGCCTCTGGCAAAAAGCTGGTTCACCCGACCGAACAAGGGGCCGCTCTTTGGTGGAAGCCGACCAGTCGACACCGCCATCGACGGGGGTTTGCCGCAGATCCTCGCGGTTCGGACCTATCTTGATGCGTTGCGTGGTGGGGCATGAAGCAGACCGAGATTTCCGATCGCGGTCTCGTTCGTCTCCTGCCCGCCACTTACCACAAGCCACCGTCGCTGCGCGGTCTCGTCGATTCCGATGACGAGATGGAGATCCTGGCAGAGATCGAGGGCCTGACCAGCGGTCGTCTTCTGGCGGAACGTGGCCGCAATCCCCATCTGGACCCGCGCGAGCTTGCCTGGCAGCGCCGGAGCCAAGATCTGCGCATCTACGGCGACAGCCATGTCAACGCCGCCTTCACCTATACCCGCGCCGGCGGAAACCGCTTCAACACCGAGGAGCGCGGCGCCTGGTATTGCGCATGGGATGTCATGGTGTCCGTCAGCGAAGTGGCCTGGCACCGAACACGCGAACTCGGCTTTACCGGCAGTTTCCATGACAGCGCCCGCTATGTGGAATTGCTGGCGGATTTCATCGGCGTCTTCGATGACATGACCGACGAGCCGGGCCATCCCGCACTGCATCCGGATCCGGCTGTCGGATATCCCGAGGGCCAAAGCCTCGCCCAGCATCTGCGCCGGGCTGGATCGCGTGGCCTGATCTACCCCTCAGTTCGGGCTCCCGCGCCGGGCGGGAATTGCCTCGTCTGCTTCGAGCCCCACGCCATCCAGAACGTCCGGCCTGGCGCGTCTTGGGATCTTGTTTGGGATGGGACACCGCACTACTCGCTTACGGCCGTCGGCTGACGCGTTGCGGCGCAAGCGCCTGTTTGGCGGGGTCCGAAGACATGAAACTGGCACACGGCGACGTCTCTGCCCCAAAAGACCACTATAGTTTTCTTCGATGAGGTTGCTTTTCCAGCGTTGTGGACGCTCCAATCTCACCATTTCCAAAGAATTTATGGACTAGTCCCACGTGGAGGGAGATCTGAAGGCGCTGGGTCGAAAGACGGCAACGACTTGCAGTGGTTGCCGAAGGTCGCAGTGGTGTACCTCCTGGTGTGCCGCCGCGACCAGACCTTGGCCCTTCGGTGTCCTTCGGACAGGAGTTTGACCGAGGCTGACGTCCCGAAGGTCCAATCTGCCAATCTACAGGTTGGCAACTACGCTCGGTTTGCCAAGCCACGGTATGGCAGAAGCTCCGGAAGGCCGGAGCTAGCCAGTGCCGGGATCACTTGTTCCCGTCGATCCATTTCGACATGAGCCCCTTGTCACGGAAACATTCCTCCGGAACGGCGCGCCGTTTGATCCGGGCAAGCTTCTCCGCGAAGGCTACCTGCTTCGAGGTCGGCAGACGGTCCATGTCCGATACCGGCTTCAGCCGGGCCTGAGCCTCGATCCAACCGCTCAAAGATCTCCGGTCTTGCTGAACTTCCCAGGGCAGGAGCGTCCGGTTGCGCAGGACGAGCGACCGCGCATAGGCGATCTGCTTGGGCGTTACGGGCAGGGCGTGCTTGGTGCTTTCCATGGTGGAACCCCCATTCTGGCTTGGCTCTGAACATAGAACATAACAAGAACAAAATCAAGCCAAGCGTCGGGAACACCTTGGTGCGAGAGGGAGAGAGGGGCCGGGAAAGATCAGGTCCGAGGCTGCCCGAGAGAGGGTGTACGGGCCTGATCCTGTCCTTCATTCCGGAGTTTCCCGATGACCCATCTTGCCCCTGTTGCGCAGGCGTCCTTGCCTGCGCCCATTGTCTCGTTGGCAGCAAATCCCGCCCCTGCGATCGTTGCTGTTGCCGAAGCGCTGCAGCCCGATCTGGCGCAAGGGCTTCAGATCGACGCGCTGCGCCTGCGCTTCGAGATGGAGCGTGCCTTTGGCGGTTCCGATGCGACCGGTGCCTGGGACTGGAAGCTCGCCTATGAGGCCGGCGAGGTGGCGCTGGTTCTGTTCTTGCGGAAATTCGGTCGTGCGCTGCTGGCCCGGGCCGGCTCGCCTGCGGCGCTGTTGCCCATCCTCGCCAAGGTGGCGGGCCTTTTGCCCACGCACACCCGGCGGTCGGAAGAGATGGAGCGCTTTCAGCAATTCTCGACGCCCTTGCCCATGGGGCTCGCGGCACTGGCGGCAGCACAGATCACGCCCCGCGATTTGGTCTTGGAGCCGTCCGCCGGGACCGGGCTTCTGGCGATCCTCGCAGAGATCGCGGGCGGCAGCCTCGCGCTGAACGAGTTGGCGGACACCCGCGCCGATCTTCTGCGCCTGCTGTTCCCGGCCCGACCGGTCACCCGGTTCGATGCCGCGCAGATCGACGATCATCTCGATGCCTGCTCAAGCCCGAGCGTCATCATGATGAACCCGCCCTTCTCGGCCCAAGCCAATGTCGATGGTCGGTCGACCGAGGCGACGGCCCGGCATCTGCGCTCGGCCCTCGCGCGTCTGGCCCCCGGCGGACGGCTCGTCGCCATCACCGGAGCCGGTTTCGCGCCGGTTGCGCCTGCCTGGGCCGAGACCTTCGGCCGTCTGACCGAGACCGCCCATCTCGTCTTCACCGGCGCGGTGTCGGGCGCCGCTTTCGCCAAGCACGGCACCAGCTTCGAGACGCGGATTTCTGTCTTCGATAAATGCTGCGGCGGCGAGCCGGGCGGCATCACCGCCGACCTGCGCCAGCCCCTGTCTCCGGACGTGGCGCATCTGATGTCGCGGGTCACTGCAGAGGTTCCGCCGCGCCTCGAACTGGAACAGGCAGTAAATGCGGGTCTGTTCCATTCTTCCCTCTTCCCGGGAAGTCCTGCCCGCGCCACTCACACAACCACCAGCCGATCGCGCGCGACCTCTGCGGCTCAAATGGCGAAACCCGAAACGCCGATTGAGGCCGAGGAACTGGACTATGCTCTCCGCGACGCCGCCGAGGAAGAAGACGCCGCACGGCTGTCCGACGCGATCTACGAGACCTTCCGTCTGCAGGCTATCGACATCCCAGACGCCGCATCGCACCCGACCAAGCTTGTGCAATCGGCGGCCATGGCCTCTGTCGCACCTCCGAAACCCACGTACCGCCCCAAGCTACCCCCGGCCGTCCTGCGCGACGGCCTGCTGTCCGACGCGCAGCTCGAGACCGTTATCTACGCGGGGGAGGCGCATGGCGCGCATCTCACTGGGTCTTGGACCGTCGATGAGACCGGAGACGTGGTCTCCGCTGCACCGGACGATGCCGTTGACGCCGACCGCTTCCGCCGGGGTTTCTTCCTCGGCGATGGCACCGGCGCGGGCAAAGGCCGGCAGTCTGCCGGGATACTGCTCGACAACTGGGCCCGAGGAAGACGCAAGGCGCTCTGGATATCGAAGAGTGACAAACTCCTAGAGGATGCGCAGCGCGACTGGTCGGCCCTTGGCCAGGAGCGGCTTTTGGTGACGCCGCTCTCGCGCTTTGCCCAAGGCCGCGACATCCCTCTGACCGAGGGCATTCTCTTCACCACCTACGCGACCTTGCGCTCCGAAGAGCGCGGATCGAAGAAATCCCGCGTCGACCAGATCGTCGACTGGCTCGGGGCGGATTTCGACGGGGTGATCCTCTTCGACGAAAGCCATGCCATGGCGAATGCTGCCGGGGGCAAAGGCGAGCGGGGTGATACCATGGCCTCGCAGCAGGGCAGGGCGGGCCTGCGCCTGCAGCACAAGCTGCCCAACGCCCGCGTGGTCTATGTCTCGGCCACGGGCGCGACGACGGTCCACAATCTCGCTTATGCTCAGCGTCTCGGTCTCTGGGGCGGGGAGGATTTCCCCTTTCAGACCCGGTCGGAATTCGTGGAAGCCATTGAGGCTGGCGGTGTCGCGGCGATGGAGGTTTTGGCCCGCGACCTCCGGGCGCTTGGTCTCTACACGGCGCGGTCGCTGTCCTATGACGGTGTCGAATACGAGATGCTGGAACATGTTCTCAGCCCCGAGCAGCGTGGCATTTATGATGCCTATGCCGGGGCCTTCGCCATCATCCACAACAACCTGACCGCGGCGCTGGAGGCGGCGAACATTACCGGCGCGGCCGACGGGCCGAGCGGGTCGGGCACGCTGAACCGCCAGGCGAAATCCGCAGCGCGGTCAGCCTTCGAGAGCGCCAAACAGCGCTTCTTCGGCCATTTGCTCACCTCGATGAAGACCCCCACGCTGATCGCATCCATCGATGACGATCTGGCTGCGGGCCACGCGGCGGTCATCCAGATCGTCTCGACGGGTGAGGCGCTGATGGAACGCCGCCTGTCGGAGATCCCAACCGACGAATGGAATGATATCCGTTGTGACATCACACCCAGGGAATACGTTCTGGACTACCTCGCCCATTCCTTCCCGGTGCAGCTCTACGAGCCTTTCACCGACAGCGAGGGCAACCTCTCGTCGCGCCCCGTCACGCGCGACGGCCAACCGGTGGAGTGCCGCGAAGCCGTCCGGCGTCGTGACGCGCTGATCGAGAAACTGGCTTCGCTTCCGCCGGTGCCGGGTGCACTCGACCAGATCGTCCAGCGCTTCGGCACGGATCTCGTGGCCGAAGTCACAGGGCGCTCGCGGCGCATCGTGCGGAAGGGCGAAGGGCATTCGGCACGGCTCGTGGTGGAGAACCGGGCCGGAGCCGCGAACCTCGCGGAAACCCAAGCCTTCATGGATGACGAAAAGCGTATCCTGATCTTCTCGGATGCCGGCGGCACCGGGCGCAGCTATCACGCCGATCTCGGGGCGAAGAACCAACGCCTGCGGGTCCACTACCTCTTGGAACCCGGCTGGAAGGCAGACTCGGCGATTCAGGGCCTCGGACGCACCAACCGGACCAACCAGGCGCAGCCGCCGCTGTTCCGGCCGGTGGCCACCGATGTCAAAGCGGAGAAGCGGTTCCTGTCGACCATCGCGCGACGTCTCGACACGCTTGGCGCTATAACGCGCGGCCAGCGCCAGACCGGCGGGCAAGGGCTGTTCCGGCCCGAAGACAACCTCGAGTCGCCCTACGCCCGCGACGCCCTGCGCCAGCTTTACCGCCGTATCTATCGCGGCGATCTGGCCGGATGTTCGCTCGGGGCTTTCGAGGATGCGACCGGGCTCAGCCTGACCGATGATAACGGGCTGAAGGATGACCTGCCGCCGATCACGACCTTCCTCAATCGCCTGCTGGCGCTGACGATCGACATGCAGGCCGTGCTGTTCGCGGGTTTCGAGGAGCTGCTCGATCAGCGAATTGAGGGCGCCATCGCCGCCGGGGTCTATGATCTCGGGCTCGAGACACTCCGTGCTGAGAGCTTCCGGGTGACCGACGTACAGGTCATCTACACCCATCCGGGCTCCGGCGCGAAAACCCAGCTGCTGACCATCGCGGAAAAGCGCCGCAACACGCCTACCTCGCTGGCCGATGCGCTCGAATGGCTGGATGACCCGCAGGCGCGGCTTCTGGTCAACAGCCGCTCGGGCCGGGCTGCCGTGCAGGTTCCCGCCACTAGTCACATGCTGGAAGATGGGACCATCGAGCCGCGCCTGCGCCTGATCCGCCCGACCGATGCCAGCACAGTCCCGGCAAAGATCATGGAGGACACCCGCTGGCTCGAGGCCGACCGCGCGGCCTTCTCCGCCGCCTGGACCGCGGAACTGGCCGAGGTGCCGGAGTTCTCCGAAGCCACGCTGCACATCGTGGCAGGCCTGCTGCTGCCGATCTGGAAGCAGCTTCCCCAGGATGAAACCCGCGTCTACCGCCTGCAGACCGATGACGGGCAGCGCATCATCGGTCGCCGCGTCTCGCCTGCCTGGGTCGCGACCACGCTGGCCGCCGATGCGCCCAAGCTCTCGGCCGCGCAGGTCCATGCCCTCGTTCTGGAGGGCAAGACCGTGGTGTGCCTGTCCGAAGGGATGGAATTGCACCGCTCGCGCGTCATGGGCGCGAACCGGATCGAACTGTCGGGCTTCTCGGAGGCAGCCAAGGATCGGCTCAAGGCCGATGGCTTCTTCTCGGAGATCATCAGTTGGAAGCTTCGGCTGTTTTGCCCGACCGACGCCGATGGCGTCGCGATACTGGATCGTCTGCTTGCACGTTGTCCTGTCGCAAGGCTACATGATCGCGGAGGTTGTTGACCCATGTATTCCGAGACCGAAGACCTCGTGCGCGATCTGGCAGAAAATGCCGAAGGCGTCTGTCGTGCCTACCTTCCCGCCGGACGGCGGGAAGGATCCTACTGGATCGTCGGCGATCTGCAGAACAACCCCGGCCGGTCGCTCTTCGTGCGGTTGACGGGCCCTGCGTCGGGGCCGGGGGCAGCGGGCAAGTTTACGGATGGGGCCACAGGCGAGCATGGCGATCTCCTGGACATCATCCGCGCCCGGACGGGGATCACGCGCTTCCCCGACCTTCTCGCCGAGGCCCGAGCGCATCTTGGCCGTCCGCAGCCGGTCGTCCCGGATAGGCAAGAGCCGAGGAAGGCCAAGGCGCCCGGTGGCACTCCTGCGGCGGCGGCGCGCTTGTTTGCTGCCTCGAACCCGATCACAGGCACGCTTGCTGAGACTTACCTCCGTTCCCGAAGCATCACCCAATTCGGGGCGAACGGCGCCTTACGCTTCCACCCGAAGTGCTGGCATCGGGAAGAGGGGCAGACCCGGAGCATCCCCAGACCGGCGATGATCGCGGCGGTTACCGATGGGGCAGGGGCCGTGCAGGGCGTGCATCGCACCTGGCTGGCGCCTGACGGAAAAGGCAAAGCAGATGTCGATCCGCAGCGTCGGGCTATGGGTCACCTCCTCGGCAATGCTGTCAGGCTGACCTCGCAGGATGACATCCTCGTCGTCGGCGAAGGCATCGAGACAATGCTGTCCCTGTCCGAGGCAATCCCAGGTCTGCCCGTCTGGGCGGCACTCTCGTCCGGTCACCTCGGGGCCGTGCGGCTGCCGGAGGGGCTGCAGCGCCTCTACATAGCCATCGACCGCGATCCGGCAGGGCAACGCGCGGCGGAGAGGTTGAGCGTCAGAGCCTCCGAGGTCGGGATTGGTTGCCAAGTGCTGGAGCCGCGGCTCGGGGATTTCAACGATGATCTTCGGGCGAACGGCAAGGACGCGCTGCGCCAGCATCTGGCAGGGCAGTTTGGGCCGAAGGATCGGCATCGCCTGGTGGCCTGAGCTGCATCGCGCAAGGGGGGTCTGGGAGGGCGGGGCAGGGTCCCTGCATCCTAGTCGTGGCTCTGGATCGTCGTCCTCACCCCACCCCGGGCTTTGCGCATCCACCCGTCAGCCCTGCGCGGCCTTCAAGAGATGGGCAGGCCGTCAAAGCGGTTGCCCCTGCAAGGTCGGCAGGGAACCTATTTCCGCCGGCGACAAAGCCGCCTTTGCATCGCGAGACAAATAGCTTCCCTGCCGACCTCCTCCACGCTGTTCCGGCCCCGGTGAAGCCGGGGTGAAGGGGCAACCGCCCCGACGGCTCGGGTCTGCCCATGAAGGCCGCGCGGGATGACGCGCGGACGAGACAGGCCCGGAGGCAAGAAACCGATGACGATCCATACCCACGACGACGCGTATGAACCCGCCCATAGCGCATCCCAGACCGCCCATGCGCTCGACGAGCTGCAGCTGTATGGCTACCGCCCCTTCGACGAGCCCGATCCGCGCCCGATGCCCGATGGGCAGCGCCTCGCGGTCGCCGTCGCCGACATCTTCGACGCCCTCGTCGCGACCCTGGAAGACACCCGTATGGAACCCGATCTCGAAGAGGTGCTCTGGGGCCAGGTCAACCTTTTCCACCGCGCCACGGCCCGGATCGAGCGGTCGCTCGATGAGAACGAACAGGCGCAGCGCCGCCTCCAACGCGAGCAGGACGGCTCGGAGGTGAAATCCGTCGAGCTCGAGCGCCTGACGGCCGAAGGCCTGACCCTCGTCGAACGGCGGAACTGCATGGACATGATGCGCGATCACGCCGCATCCGAGTTTGTTCAGCACACGGGATCGACCTGGCGCCCCCGCACCGGCTCGATGGTGAACCGCCAGCACATGACCGCCGCCCTGATCGACAGCCGCGATTTCCTGGCCGCCAAGCGCCGCGCAGAGACCGAGGTGATGTTGCCCGCTGGCCCCAAGGTCGCCCTCACCGGCGGGACCGATTTCAACGATCACCGCCTGATCTGGGGCAAGCTCGACCAGGTCCGGACCAAGTATCCCGACATGGTCCTCCTGCACGGTGGCAGCCCGAAGGGCGCAGAGCTCATCGCCGCCAAATGGGCCGAAGCCCGGGGCGTGACGCAGGTGGCCTTCAAGCCCGACTGGACCAAGCACGCCAAGGCCGCGCCCTTCAAGCGCAACGACGCGATGCTGGATGTGCTCCCGGTCGGGGTCCTCGTCTTCCCCGGAACCGGTATCCAGGAAAACCTCGCCGACAAGGCCAAAAAGCTGGGCATCCCGGTCATGAAGTTCGAGAAGGGGGCGTGAGCCCCCTCTTTCTTTTCGGGATAGAACATAGTGGAAACGTCGAAGAGCGCTTGATATTGTGGTTTGGAGAGAGGCGTCAACAACATGTTCGACATATCGCGGCAAATGGAAGTGTTCCCGACGACGGTCGATCTCAAGCGGATCGACCCGTCTCTCAACATGCGGCGCTTCTATCGAATGAGCGTTCAGCCGGACCTGTTTGGCGGCGCATGCCTTGTGCGGGAATGGGGCCGTATCGGGTTTCGAGGGCAGATGATGGTCGAGACGCACCCTGATGAAGGCAACGCCATCACCGCGTTGATGAAGCTGGCAGCGGTGAAGAAGCGGAGGGGTTACGTTCAGTGATCGATCTTGGACGCAGCCATTTTCTCATCGCATTTAGAGTTCTGCTGGATCAATTGGAAGTGAGGTCCAACGCCTCGCCCCGCTTTAGTATCTCGTAGATCACCCCTTCGAGGATAGGAAGGGCCTGGCGATCCTTGCTAAGGAGAAGCGTGGCGAGCGCACTATGCGAAGACATTGCCCGGACCACTGCCGCCTGCACCGCGCCGGGGAGGTTCCCCTTCATCGCTTGATCCTTACTGTTATTATCGATCTGAGCCATCACAACCGGGTTCTGGCGGGTAATCGCTGCAACCTGGTTCACGAAGGCGACCTGGTCCTCGATCGGGGTGGCCTCCCCAAAGAGGCTGTTCAGGCGTTCGATGAGCTCCTGCATGTAGACCGGTAGGGCACCGGGCCGTCCCCCGCCGCCGCCGCCCTTTATGGGGTCGAGGGTGGGGGGCTCCTCATCCTCGCCGTTGCTAGCCTCCTCTCGCTCCACGATGTCATAGCCGGTCAGCGCGATTCCGTGCAGGTCGATCTCGGACGCTGGAACCCCATCCAGTCGGTTCGCGAGCAGTTTCGAGAAGGCCGCGAAGACCTCAAGGTCCGGATCGCCGAGATCGACCAACTGCGCGACATAGGCGTAAAGGCGTCCGAACCGGGCTAGGCCTGCCTTGAAATCCGTCAGCGACACGATCGCTGTCTCGACCTGTTCGCGCTCATGATCGGCGCGTTTCATCCCGTCTTCGTTCCCGGTCGCCTTCGCCTTCTGCCAGGCGTCCTCGGCCTCTGAGGCGCGGTTTCGAAGTTCCGTGAGCCGATGGTTATAGGCGTCGGTCGGTTCCTGCGTCGCGGCGTACATCGCCTTGTGCGCCGCCTCGTCATCCGTGCCGCTGGCGGCGGCCGTCGCTGTCCGAAACCGGGCCTTCTGGAAGTCGAGGACGTGTGTCTCGTCATAGACCCCCTGATCGTCGAGGAACTCCTTCAGGTCATAGACGACGTTGAGGTCCTGCACCTCCTCGATCTTGGCGCCCCGGTCATACTGGGCGAAGGCGGCCCGTACCACTTCCGGGTCGTTGATGAAGTCGATGATGAAGGTCTGGTCCTTCCCGGGAAAGGTCCGGTTCAGACGGGAGAAGGTCTGGACGATCTCGACCGCGTTCGCGATCTTCTTGTCTACATACATTGCGACTAGCTTCGGCTGGTCGAATCCGGTCTGGAACTTGTTCGCCACCAGCATGACCCGGTATTCCGGCCGGTCGAAGACGTGGCGCAGGTCCTTGCCGCCCGCGTCCGGGTTCATGTTCGCTTCGGTAAACTCCGCATCCTCCTCAACGACGAATGCATCCCCTTGCAATAGGTCGTCATTCGGGTGCATGACCTCTCGCCCGGTCAGTTTGCCCGAAAAGGCGACGAGGGCCCGGATGTACCCGTATTCCGGGTTCGCCGCGATGAAGGCGTCGAACGCCCGCTTGTACCGGACTGCAGAGGCCCGGGAGCTGGTGACCACCATGGCCTTCGCTTTCCCGTCCAGCAGGTGGGCCACGTTCTTCGAGAAGTGCTCGATGATGAAACGGACCTTCTGTGTGACGTTGGTCGGGTGCAGCGTCATCCACTTCGCCAAGGCCCGCTTCGCCGCCTTCCCATCAACCCGCTTCTCCTCGACGATCTCCTGCCCGAGGTTGAAGGCCGTCTTGTAGGGGACGTAGCCGCGAAGCACGTCGAGGATGAACCCTTCATCGATCGCCTGGCGCATCTCGTATTTGTGGAACGAGACCGGGAGGTTGTCCTCCGCGGCGGGCCTTGTCGGGTCCGCCGGGCGCCCAAAGAGCATCATGGTCGAGTGTTTTGGGGTCGCGGTGAAGGCGAAATGGGACACGTTCGCCGGGCGCTTCCGGGACCGCTGGACCTCCAGAAGGATGTCCTCGACCGTCATCTCCGACATATCCTGCTTGGCTGACAGGGCCAGTGTTGCCTGCAGTTTCGAGGCCGTGTTTCCAGTCTGGGAATTATGCGCCTCGTCGATGATCACCGCGAAGTTCCGGTCCCGGAGGGACTTTTCGGTCAGGATCGCCTCCATCGCGAAGGGGAAGGTCTGGATGGTTACCACGATAATGGGTGTGCCCTTCAGCATTGCCTCGCTGAGCTGCTCGCTCTTCGACTTCGACGACGTCTCCCTATCGATCGCCGCGATCAGCCCCTTCTGGTGGTCGATCTGCTGGACAGCGTCCTGTAGCTGTCCGTCCAGAACGTTCCG
Organism: Celeribacter ethanolicus; assembly: GCF_001550095.1. Taxonomy (GTDB): domain Bacteria; phylum Pseudomonadota; class Alphaproteobacteria; order Rhodobacterales; family Rhodobacteraceae; genus Celeribacter; species Celeribacter ethanolicus. The sequence goes on from NZ_LRUC01000033.1 coordinate 19,618, forward strand.
GTCTGTTACGATGATCACCGTGTCGAAGATCGGAGCCCCGTCGTCCCGGCGCAGCTTCACCAGGTCATGCGCCGTCCATGCGATGGTCGAGGTTTTTCCGGACCCGGCGCTGTGCTCGCAAAGGTAGGGATGTCCCGGCCCCTTCACCTTCGCGTCTGCGATCATCTTGTTGACCGCGTCGAACTGGTGGAACCGGGGGAAGATCAGGGTCTCTTTGACCGACCAGTTCCCCTTCAAGTCGACCACATTCTTCTTCTCGACATAGACGAAGCTGTGGAAGATCCGCAGGAACGCGTCCGGCTGGCAGATCTCCTCCCAGAAGTAGGCGACTGGGTACTCCCCATCGGCCCGGGCCGCGTTACCAGCCCGACCGTCATTCCCCTTGTTGAAGGGAAGAAAGAAGGTGTCCTCCCCCGCAAGCTTGGTGGTCATCCAGATCTCGCTGTCGGACATCGCGAAATGGACAACCGCGCCGCGATGCTGCGTCAGAAGCGGATGCTTGCGTTTCGTGACCGGGTCTACGGGCAAGCGGTCGCGCCGGTACTGGGCCTTTGCGTGTTCGACCGACTGGGTGAAATCAGTCTTCAGCTCGACCGTCGCCAGCGGCAGGCCGTTCAGGAACAGCCCGAGGTCTATGGCGAGCTCGCGGCCCGGGTGATATTTCAGCTGCGGCACGACCCGCAGCCGGTTCGACGCGTAGCGGTGCATGACCTTCTCGTTGCGCTGGTCCTCCGGGGCCGCCTCGGACAGGTCGATGTGACCGGCGCCAGCGACCGAGAAGCCCCGGCGCAGGGTCTGTACCATTCCCTGTTTCTCCAGCGCGGTCTCCAGCCGGTCCATGACCACTGTAAGGGTCTTGTCGCCGTTCATCGCCTGAAGCCGGTCCCATTTCTGGGGCTGGGTGGCGCGCAGCCAGGCCTCCAGATCCTCCGGGTACATGGCGCGGTCGGCATCAAACGCGTCGGAGGCGCCGATCAGCCAGCCTGCGGCTGCGAGCTTTTGGACGATATAGGACTCGAGGTGCTTCTCGTGATGCAGGTCGCTCATTCCGTCACCTCCGTACCGCCGGCCTGCGCCTGCTGCCACTCGTGATAATTCAGCTTCGAACCCCGGACCTTCCACTCAAGCCGTCCGTTGCTGTTCCGGTCCAGCACGACAGCCGCCGCGGCCGAGGGGCTGCTGAACGGCCAAGGCCTCGCGAAACGCATCCTGTCCTCCGCGTGCGGGATCAGGACGCCCTCGGCGATCATCTTGTCCTTCAGCCCGCCGTAGCTCTGCTGAACATATCCGGTCCCGATCAGGGCCTCGGAACCTTCCAGCACGACAAACTCCCCGTCTTCTTCGACGGCGGTCGCCTGAACGCCGCTCTTGTGACGGATCTCGAAATGAACCTCTTCGGCGGTCCGGTCTTCGGCGGGTTTCTCGACCTGCGTCACGGCCCGGGGCTGTGGCTTGAGCATATCAAGCCCGATCACCGGCAGGATGATCTTCAGGTTCGACAGGAACTGTTCCATGTTCGCGACATCCGCCTCGGGCAGGCGGCGACGGTCGGTGTCGGGCTGGGTCCCGTTATCCAGCGTCACCCGGCCCGCCTGCGCGGTCAGGCGGATCAGTCGCGCCTCGAGGTATTCGGCATGTCCCTTGGACAGGTCGTCGTCGCTGGTGGTGACGGTGATCGCGGTTTCCCAGAAGTCGCGCTTCTTCGCGCTCTGTTCGATCCGTTCGGAGACGGAGTTTCCCGACCCGATATAAACCCGCGTCACGCCGGGCTTGTCCGGGTCCGGGCCGGACAGTATGTAGACCCCGGTCCGGTCAACCTCGGACCGGGCTGTCAAATCGCCGAAGGCCGAGGCTCCGCTGACGAACAAAAGGCCTGTCCAGCCGTGGATCGTGGCCTTGCGCAGGCCCGTTGGCTTCCCGTCGACCAGGAAAAGCTGGATGGTACGCCCGAAGGTCTCTCCGGTTGTCATGCGGCCACCTCTTTCATAAGTCTTGCCAGCTCTGATCGGGTTGAAAACGGCATTCTCATATCTTCCATACCGCTCTGGCGCGCCAATCCGCCGGAAAGCCCATACTCGCAGGATCGGCCAACGGGCAGCCGTCGATCAGCGCAACGAGGCGCTGTTTCCACTCATTGCCCGGTGCGATCAGGGCCAGCAGGTAATCGAGCATCACCAGAGTGTTGTGCAGATAGCGCGGATCGGCATCCCGCATCGCAACGGGCAGCTTGGCGGGGTATTTCGGAACAGTCATCTTCACTGTGAAGCGCTTGTTCCACAGCCTGCCATGGTGGGCGCATATGTTGCGCACGTGGCTGATATGGTGGGCGAAAGACGTGACGACCCTTTCGTCCAGTGCGAAGAGGGCTGCAATGGCGTTTCTATCGCCGCGCAACTTCAGATCGCTGTAGAATTTCGAAAGTAGACCGAACGACATGACCTCTGCCGCCATCCAGACCGGCGGCAGCTTCGGCGAGGTGTATTTGTCGCGATAGTGAGTAGCGAAGGTGTCGCGCGAGCGGCTGAATTCCTTGTTCAACTCGGCAACGGCAGAGGCATGACGCCCGATATGGGCATAGTTGCCCTGTTCGAGATAGCCATGGGGCCCATAGGTCATCGCCATGTGATGTGCCCATTGCGCGCGCAGGGCTACTTCGACCCGCTCGATGGCGTCGAGGACCAGCAGCCGCAATTCACGGTCGAAGATGTAGAGTGTCAGCACATCCTCGAAGGTTGTCCCGTCACGAAAGGCGTGATCGCCGTTGTTCGCGGCGGGCACCTCGAAGGGAAGCCAGTAGGCCCGCAGCCTGTAGTAGGAGATGAAGCTGAGGTAGTGCTGTGCCTGGGCTTCGTCCCCTACAATCATGCCGCGACGTTTGAGGAGTTCGATCTGATCTGGCACAGAAACGGCGGGTTTTTCAAACTTCATGCGGCACCCCCGTGCCGCGAAAGCGATACCCTGAAAACAAGTAACCCGCCGGGGTGCGCAGTGCGAAACCGAGGTTCCGTCCGAGGCGTGGCGGGTCTTGTTGAGACATTAGATAGGGCAGGAATCCTACCAAAGCAATAAGAAACCGACCGGTCCGCGCCAAAAGTCATGCCGCCGCCCTCACGTCAATCTTCCCGGTCACGGCGGCGGTGATCAGCGCCGAACGCTTCTCGCGGAGTAACTCGATGCTACGCTCGGTCAGGGTGATCAGGCCATCGATGCGGGCGGTTTCCGCGTCGATCTCAGACAGGATGCGGTCCTGTTCCTCCAGCGGCGGCAGGCAGACCTTCAGCGCCCGGAAGTGATCCCAGTAGAGGCGCATCCGGAAATCCGCGATGCCGCGCGAGAACCTGCGGATTTCCTCGGCCGCGCTCTTAGTGTGCAGAAGGTGTTCGATGAACTTGGTCCGGAACCTGGTGACAGGAGCAGCGACCACATAGGCTGGGCTGACCAACCCCTTGACCGCGACCGCCCCGAACGCGCCCTGCCATGCGCGCATCATGTTGTAGACCAGATCACCGGGCGCGACGCCCTGGTATTTAGTCCGGTCCTCGCTGAGGGCGACCTTCCGGTCCCGGTCCTCATCGGCCAGTTCCCCGTCCGTCACACCGTCGTGGATGGAGACGGACAGGACCGGCAGGGCCGGGTCCGCCGGGCGCGAGACCTCGCGGAACAGGGCCGCGATGCGCAGCACATCCCAATGGGCGGGCACACGGCCCAGCCAGTCCACGCCCGAGTCCTTCATCGGCGCGTCCGGGTCGATGCCCTTGGTCACCGCATGGGTGATCACGGCCGCCCGCTTTTCCTTCAGCAGCGCGATGAACCGGGTCTTCTTCTCGATCAAGCCGTCAATCAGACCGGTTTCGCGGTCCAGGAAGCGAGCGATGGCGGTTTGTGTTTCGATAGGAGGGGTTGGCACCTTTATGGAACCAACGAACCCCCACTCAGCCCTTGGCATCTTCGCGCCGGTTGTCGACCCATTTACTCGATCAATGAAGCCCGGCTCGAGAAGCTGATAAGCAGCAAATCGCGGCTCAATGTGGTCTTGAGGTCGAAGCGCCCAAAGATCGCCCACGGCTTCCCCCGCGTTTTCAGCAAGATAAACCTTCGCGAGATAAGGGCGCAGCTTCCCAAAAAGAATGTCGCCTCGTCTGAAATCAACGCCATCCCCGTCAAAGACGGACTCCGTTTCAATAGCGCGCCCCGTCCAGCTCTCGATATTCTCCAAAGCCACGACCTTCCCGCCCTTCTTGGATTTTTCAGAGAGGCGACGAAGATTGTGCTTCAGGGGGATATGCTTCCAGCCGATGGGTAAAGCAGTCCCGGAAATCACTTGCATCTCTGTCATGCAGTGACCTCCGCCAGCACCGCCGCGATTTCCGCCTCGACCGCCTTCAGCTCGGCGTCGATCTCGTCCAGATCGCGGGGCGGCTGGTATTCATAGAAGTAGCGGTTGAAGTTGATCTCGTACCCCACGACGCCCACCTGCCCGTCGTATTCATCGCGGAAATCCTCGTCCACATAGGCGTCGGGCGCATGGGGCAGCACCTCCTGCGCCATATAGTCCCGGATGTCGGTGCCGAGGGGGATGTTCTCGAAATCCGTCAGGTCGTCGTCGGGGATGACCTCACCCTTCTTGTCGAGGATCGGTTCGAGGTCTGGGTCCCACACGCCGAAGGATTTCTGGAACGCCTTGATCAGAGCGGCGTTCACGCGGCCCAGCCCCGGGTCACGCTTGGCCGCGTTCTTGACCCAGGCCTCGAACCGGTGCCAGCCATGCGCCTCGCCCATGTCCGCCTCGAAGAGCGTGGTCCAGGCGGTCTGCACTTCGCGCGAGAGCTTGCCCCATGCGGTTTCATCCGCCAGCGCGGCCAACCCTTCGGGCGAGATCACGACCTTCTTGCGCAGCGGGCGCAGGACCTTGACCCGGCGATAGCCGAAGTCGCGGGCGTCGAAGATCCGGCTTTCCTTCGTCTGGACGAAGTCGGAATACATCTGGACGATCTGGCGGATCTGGTCATCCCCGACCCGGCGACGCTTGTTCCCCTCGCTCTTGCGCATGGGCTCGAACAGCGCAGTCGCGTCGATCAGCTGAACCTGCCCCTTCCGGTGGGCCGGTTTGTTGTTCGACAGGAGCCAGATGTAGGTGCCGATCCCGGTCCGGAAGAAGATCTCGGTCGGAAGTGCGATAATCGCCTCGACCACGTCCTCCTCCAGCAGGTAGCGCCGGATTTCGGATTCCCCTTGCCCCGCGTTCCCGTTGAAGAGGGGCGAGCCGGACAAGACGATAGCCGCCCGCCCGCCGCCGCGCTCCGGCGCCTCCAGCTTGCTGAGGAGGTGGAGGAGGAACAGCATCGACCCGTCGCTAACCCGCGGCAGCTTGGGGCCGAACCGGCCCTCGAACCCCTTTTCCTGATGTTCCCGAACCACGGCGGCCTGATCCATCTCCCACTTCTTGCCGAAGGGCGGATTCGAGACGCAGTAATGGAACCGTTCGTTCGCCAGCTTGTCGTCGGACAGGGTGCTGCCCAGCTTGATGTTCTTCGACAGGTCTCGGCCGGGATCGGACTCGACGGTCTTGAGGAGCATCGAGGCGAGGCAGACCGCGTGGGTCTCCGGCTCCAGTTCCTGCCCGTAGGGAACGATGACCGGGGCGACCGAGTACCGGTCGCGCAGGGCGTTCACATGCTCCATGCCGTCCGACAGGAAGCCGCCAGTGCCGCAGGTGGGGTCATAAAGGGTCCGGATCAGGCCGGGGTTGTCGATGAACATCTGGTCGTCCGGGTCGAGCAGCAGCTCGATGGCCAGATGAACGACGTCGCGCGGGGTCATGAAGTCTTCGGCCGCCTCGTTCACCTCGGCGCCGAAGCGCCGGATCAGGTGTTCGTAGACGTTCGACATGATCCGTTCCGGAACTGCGTCGGGGTGGAGGTCGATGGCGGCGAAGTTCTGGCAGATCTTGTAGAGGACCCCGGCTTTGTCCATCCGGGCCAGCGTGTTTGCGAAATCGAACTGTTCGAAGATGACGCGCGCGTTGTCAGAGAAAGATGCGATGTAATCCTCAAGGTTCTGACGGGTCCGGGTCGCGCCGAGGCTGCGCAGGTCGTAGTTCGAGGTGTTGTAGAACGGGTACCCGGTCTGGGTCCGCAGGATCACGCCCAGGTCGATCGGGCTGTCCTTCATGGTCTTGACGGTTTCGCGCACCTGGTCCCGGGTCGGTTCCAGCACGCATTCCAGGCGGCGCAGCAGGGTGAAGGGCAGGATTACCTTACCGAAATCGACGTGCTTGAAGTTCCCCCAAAGGTCGTCCGCGTTCTTCCAGATGAAATCGGCGAGAGAGGTGTTCGTCGTCAGGGTGTTCATCTATGCGCCTTCACTGCTATTCGTTTTCGTCTCAAGGTGCTGTTCCAATAATCGTGCTGCCAAACGGAAGCCGTCGACCTGACTCATCCGGTGCCGGACACAGAGCTCCTTGAAGGCCCACCGCTCATCCTCGGTGATCTTCAAATTTAGGTTCGAAAGTTTCGCGGCATCATCACCCATTGGGCATCTCCTCGCGGATAATGACTTATCTTCCATTCTTCCATTAAAGAATTCAATCACATTTGCTTGGACGGCCCCTTTTCAACCTGATCCACAGTTGGCAAGCGGATGCTTTAAGGGGACTTCAGATCCAGTGCCTTGTTCAGCTCGATCTGTGTTCTTTCGGGTTTCGCCGACAGCTGCGATGTCGTTGTTTCTGAGAGTATTAGCCAGTACCTCGTATGGCGTCGCTCACCGGTCCGGCTGAGCGCACCTTTCTCGACCAGATCCTGCAGATCGCGGGTTGCGGTTGCGCGTGAAGTTCGGGTGATTTTGAGATAGTTGTCGGCGCTGAGGCCGCCTTTGAAACCGCCAGGGCCTTCCTGAAACATTCGAGCGATGGCCTTGGCCTGGCGTTCGTTCAAGTGGTCTCTGTGACGATCGTAGAAGTGTGCCTTGCTGATGAAGAAGCCGACGCGGTCGAGTGTTGCCTGTTGGGCCTTCAATACAACTTCTGCGAACCAGACGAGCCAATCGGTCACGTCGAGCGTTTTTTGATGCTGCTCGAGCTGATCGTAGTATCCCTTGCGCTCCTTCTCGATGGTGAAGGCGAGCGAGATGAGGGTCGGCTGGCCAATGTTCTGCGCCAGCGACTTTTCAGCGAGGGCGCGACCCAAGCGGCCGTTGCCGTCTTCGAATGGGTGGATACTCTCGAAACAGAGGTGGCTTAGCCCTGCGCGCGTCAGCGCTGGAAGCGGCTCTGCTCCCCCCGGCCCGGTCTTGTTGAACCAATCCGCGTATCGCTCCATCTCAGGCATGACCCGCTCCGAGGGCGGCGCTTCGAAATGGATCGTGGGCCGGTCAAGGCGGCCGGAAACGATTTGCATCGCCTCGGCGTGTTGTCGGTAGGCCCCAATGGTTTCCAACCGACGGTCATGGGACAGGAGCATCCGATGCCAGCGGTACAGTGTCTCATGGGCTAGCGGCTCTGCAAAACTGGAATAGACGTCGACCATCATTTCCGCGACGCCCTGTTCGCGCGGTTTGGCAGGGTAGCTGTCCGGATCGAGGCCCAGATGGCGGCGCAGCGAAGATTGCACACTGAGCCGATCGAGGATTTCACCCTCGATGGCGCTTGTCTGCATCGCTTCCTCGCTGAGCAGTTCGATGCGGAGTTGCTCGCGTTCCGGCTGGCTGACATGATGGACCGCGCCGAGGATTTCTCCGGACGACAGCAGGAACGTCTGCTCAAACGGCTCGAGAGCAGAGGCGTCATACCGGAAATCCGGCCAATCAGGCAGCGTCCAGTTCCAAGCCATGAGTTATAGACATCCTTTCTATAACTCATATATAGATCACTTTTGAGGCATAGAAGTCAACTCTATCGCTCAAAGGACCTGCGGGATGGGGTGACCCACAAACCGACGCGAGATCTTGAGCTAGGCCTTTTCAAGGTGCGTCAGATCCTGCTGACGCGTTCTGAGGGTCTTCGGATCGACAGGGTTTTGTTCCGGCGCTTGAATGAATGGTTCATAGCGAACGTCCGCCATGGCGCCGTCGAACCAGGCAGGCTGCACGTCACCATTGTTCCATTGGTACAGGTAGCCAACCAGATTTTCAGATGTCTTGCAGAGGATGCGCATGATCGGTTCGCCAGTCAGGCGGGGCTTCGTGTTCATAATGCGTTCCTCCTAAATGGACCTCGTAACTCGTCACCACTGAGGTCTGAAATTCCCTATGACGCTCATTAGCGCCACGCTTTCCGCAACCGCAAGGCGAGCTTCCGCCGGTGGGCGAAAATCCACCGGCGAAATGCAAGTTATCTTTTCAGATAGGTCTCTTACGGTGTGTGCTGCTCATGCGGCGATGCAGCGCGAACCGCAATTTCTTCCAAGATTTTGTCGATCTCGCCCCATATGCGTGGTTCCACTTGGCCGCGGATCAGAGCCCATTTACTCAAGACGTCGAGGGGGTCGTGGTCCCGGAGGAGGACACCCAGGCTGGCCGCATCGACTGCCAGAGATGTACGGGCCTGCCACTGCGTGTTTCGAGTGCGTCGCTCCTCCGCGACTGGGGCGAAGACCGGCGATAGTTGCCAGCCTTTGACTGCACGGCGCAGGGCGGCACGCACCACATGTGCTGGCTCAACACCACAAGTCTCCAGCGCTGCTTCCTGTCGTTCGAGTGCGTTGACCCTGATGTCGATCTTCCGGGTCGGGCTCAATGCGCGCGCCGATACGGGAGCTCTCAGGCTGGTATGCGGGTCAGAGCTTTCCGCGGTGACTTGGTGCGGCGCCACGGCACCTTCTGGCACACGCTCTGACTCGTGCCGATCAGCGGCAACGTCAGCGGCTGGGGTCCCAGTCTTTGTTGCTGTGACCTGTGCCTCATCTTCCTTCCCGGGAACCTCGCGGTCACCCTGTTGCAGGGTGGCGGCGTAGGCTGGGTCGGGCCTGGTGATGGTCGGGATTTTCTTGCGCAATCGCCTGTCCTCACGCCGCAAGAATGTTGTTGAGGATGTCCGTCGCCTCCTCTAGCGCCTCGACGACATGACGTACATGTGGGCGCATCAGCGGGTTCGGATCAGATTGCTTTTCCAGCGCCAAGGCGTGGAGAAGCCCCTTCTGGTCCATCTCCTTGTAAGTATTCCGTCGCATCATGACGGTCTCAATCACCGGAAAACGGGTGAGCGCTTCTTCAATCAGGGCCGCGTCAGCACGGGTCGTTTTCGGGTCGACCATGTTGAGGACGACGTGGTGGCGCGGAAGGCTGGAGGGGTCGTCAACGCGGGATTTCAGTTTCTCAAACCAATCAGCTGTCTGCGCTCCGACATCGAAATCAGACGTCGACAGCATGACGGGCGTCACGATGTGGTCCGCAAGCACCGCGATGCCGTCTGACCATTCGGCACCGACCCCTGCGGTATCGATGAAGATGAAGTCTGCCGTGCCTGCCATGTAGACCTGATCGATCTGATCCTCGACACCCGCCACGCTTTCGACGGTGGCCGAGCAGAGAAGCGGCGAACTCAGCCCACCGGCTTCCGCCCGAGCATGCCAGGCCCCGAGTACCCTCGTGCTGTCCGTGTCGATCAACATCACTCTGCGTCTGGCGGCGATCGCGGCACTGATCAAGGCGCGCGAAAGCGTCGTTTTTCCACTGCCCCCTTTCCGGGCCATCGCTGCGACCACCACAAGATTTTCGTTCGGCATTCTGATCCTCCGCAAAAATAGTGAATCGCAACGATAATACCAAAATGTCGCTAAACGCATGAGGCGGAGGGGTCAAGCAGAAGTCGGGATGCGACCCGCGTTTGGCATGCAGCGGGCGGCGTTGTGCGATGACCGTGCGACGTCTGCCGTGGCGCCTTCAGCATTCGTCGCGGGGCACCGCACACCCTCCAAATGTCGGGATGCGCTCGGCGATGTACTGCGGACGGAATGCAGGTGACGGATAGCGCGCGCCAGACGACGGGAGGCAGTCTCGCGTATGTCGTTCTGCGGGTGACGCGAGACGGTCAGCACGCAGCAAAACCCGTCTTGCGGGGTGCAAGAGACGGGGTGCAAAAGACGCGATGCGCGATGCGGGGACCGCATCGCGTGGTGCAATGAGCGCGAAGCGCGATCCATTTGACTAAGGACGGGAAATCGCCCCTACAGGGCGATTTTCTACATTGAGTACAAGCCCTTATGGCCGACTCCACTTGCGTTGGGAGTCGGTGGGCTTGTACGAAGTTGGCAAGAAATAGGAACGTTAACTTCAAAATGCCCCGCCGTCGCAGACTGTCAGAGATCGAACGATCGACCATCGCCCAGGAGCGCCGGAACGGCGTCTCCGCGGCGTCATTGGCCGCGCGCTACGATGTCAGCCTGAAGACGATCTACAACGTGGTGAACCACCGGGATGAGCGTCAGACAGCGAACGGCAGCCGATCGCGGGTTGTGGGGATCCGGGTCTCGGACGACGACCTGCGCCGGTTCGACGCGGCGCTGTCGCGGCGTGGGATTGCGCACCGCTCGGATGCCATGCGCCGCCTGATGCTGGCGGCCGAAGGTGTCTTCCTGCCCGACGACGAGATGTGTGACGAGTTGCGCAATCTCGGCGCCGCGCTCAACCGGGTCGGCAACAACGTGAACCAGATCGCGCGACGTCTGAACGAGGCCAAGGTGCGGGGCGAGAGACTGTCCTACCCGGCCTCAAGTCACCGTGACGTCCGCGCCCTTGCGGGTCTGGTCTTCGATCTGGCCGATCAGGTCCAGGAGATGTCGCGTGCGCGGCGCAGCCTGCTGGACCTTGAGATCAGCTCTGCCCTGGCGGGCCTCGCCGGGAGGGATGCGCATGGCGCGGAGTGATCGGGCCCGGGGCATCGACCCGGCGCTCTTCGACCGCGGCTGGAGCCGGGTTTCGGGATCCTGGCAGGGGCTTTCCAGGGGCGCGCAGATGGTTCGGGCCGCGCGCGGCTATTCGCCAGCGATCTTCAAGGCGATCTCGAAAGGGGGCTGTCACACCGGAGCGCAGCTACGGGCGCAGCTCACATATCTCACGACGAAGTCGACCCATATCCTCGACAGCCGCGGCACCCATGACGGGAAGAAGCAGCTCTCGGAAGCCGAGATCAACCGAGTGGCGCGGCGGTTCGAGAACCAGTGGAACGAGCGCCACAGCCCCAAGCTCGGCCACACATCGCATCTGCTGATGGCATTCCCGGTTGGAACGAGCGGCGACGAAGTGCGCGATATCACCCAGGCGGTCTGCGAGAAGTTCTTTCAAGGTGAGGGGTCGCAATTCGACTATATTGCTGCAATACACCAAGATCGCGCGCATCCACATGCGCATATCGTTCTGAACCGCCGCAGCAAGGATGGCGAAATGTTCTTTCTCGGGAAGGATCATCACTTCAACTACGACGCCTTTCGCGAGGCGATGGTCGAGGCGGCCCGGGTTCATGGGATCCGCCTTGAGGCGACGCGTCGTCTGGATCGCGGCGTCACGACCTACGCCGCCGAGACCTTCGAAATCTACAAGGCCCGCAACGAAGGTCGTCCCCCAGTCGAGCGCCAGAGAACCGGTGCTGACCTGGCGGCCGCTCTGGAAACCGTCAGGCACAACGCGTTGATCTATCGCGGGCTCGCGGCGGAGGCGTCACGTTCGAATTTCGAAGACGTGGCCGAAGCGCTCGAGAGGGCCAGCACCATCCTTGCCAGCGGCGGTCAGATTCAATCTGACGGAGCCATCTACATGTCCCAAGACGAAGCAGCGTTCGACACGCTGATCACCGAGTTTTCTCAGAACATTCGCCAGATCGAGGCGGCGATCGACAGGGCGCCGGCGGTCGAGAGGCCGGTGATCGAGCGCAAGCTGACCGACGTGCTGGCCTCGGTCGCGCATTTGAACCCGCTCGGGGATCGCTCCGCCGCCTTGATCGATGCCCCGTCGCGGGGCGGCATCTATGCAAGGCCGAACTTAAGTGAAGATCACCTCGCGCGCCTTGACGATGGAGAGGTGACACCAAAACTGGCCGAGGCGTTGAAAGGCACTGGCATTGAAGCCGGAGCTGTGGCCGCGCGCCTCCGGGAAGGGGCAGGAAATGCCGCATTGGAACGCCAGTGGCTGGCACAGGATCTTCAGGCGATTGCCAAAGAAGTTGGCCTCGATCTGGAGAAATCTGCGGACCGGGAAGAAGCGCTCGACAGGCTGGAAGCCACGCATGTTCGGTTGGGCGATGTTCTGACCGATGTACGCGTCCTGGTGCCGCCAACCGAGGTCGACGAGGTGGATGACGCTGAGGAAGTGCCCGGTGAGCGGTTGGCGGCACCAGGGGGTGATCTCGTGAAGGACGGGCCCGACATTTTTGCCCCATCGGAGCGGCAGGCGTTCAGAGCGCTGGTGGCGCAGTTCCGCCGGACGGATTTCGATCATCCGTTCTCCGACGACCCGTCTGTAAGGCGGGCCGGCGCCGTGGAGGTTGAAGAGGCCCGCGTCGCGTTCGACGCCTTTGCGCAGAGATCTCCGCAACATGCCGAATTGGCCTCGATGGCTTGGGAACAGATGACTGACAGTCGAATGCCGCCGCAATATGCGGTATCGGAGCAGGACCGCACGCTTCATGCTGGCGACATGGACCTCGCCTTGCGGGATCCTTCGGATTATCTCGGTCCGATCACCGAAGAGCTCCGCACCCTCGCCCGCTATCGCACGGAGATGCCGGATGACGAGTTCGGGCAGGCCGTTAGGGGCGAAATCAATCACCTTCGTTCGCTCGGCGCGTCGCGTGCCTATATCAGCGAACGCAGTTTCGAGATCGAGGACCAGGCGCGACAGGACTACGCCGAGCGCCGGTATCTGGAGGAGACAGCGCCAACCGTCATGGCCTTTGTGCGAAACGCCGACGTCGAGGGCCCACTCTCCGAGTCAGAGCAGCAGGACATCGTCCAGCAGATAAACGAGCGACTAAGCCCCGACGCAATCGACGCGCTGCGGGCCGGAAACGCGGACGTCCTGGACACATTCACCGAGGATCCGCTGCGCCAGCTGGAACTCGCCAAGACCTATCTTCAAAGCAGCGAGGTCACCGCGCATGGCCCGGCCATGGAGCGCGTTCTCGATGCTCTGGCCGAAGAGCAGATCGAGGCGCAGCGCGCGCGCCACGCCGCGGCACATGGTGAGAAGGGGATCACCCATGGATAAAGGCAAGATTGCCCTCGGTGTGTTGAGCCTCGTGCTGGTCGGTCTCGCCATGGGCTATGTCGTGGCGACCGGCTTTGTCATGTTCCGATATGGGCTCTCACCCACGCGTTTCGACGTCACCCTGCTTGTCCGCGAATATCGGGGTCTGTCTCAGTCCGCACCAAAAGACTTCCTCTGGGTGAACCTCATCCTTGGCGGCTTCGGCCTGGCATCGCTGATGCTGAGCGTCACGCTTCTGGGGGATGCATTGACCCGCTTCGGGACGACGCATTGGCAGACCCGCAGCGAGATGAAGAGGAACGGTTTCTTTGCCAAGCCCGGCGGCGGCTTCCTTCTGGGCAAGCTCGGCTCCCCGAAATCCAAGCGCCCGTTCCTAGTCTCAAAAACCTTCCCCCACGCGCTGATCGTGGCGCCTACAGGCCGGGGCAAGGGCGTGGGGTTCGTGATCCCGAACCTGCTGACCTACAAGGGCTCCGCCGTGGTGCTCGACGTGAAAGGCGAGAACTTCCGCGAGACCTCGCGCTTCCGCGCTAGCATGGGGGACAAGGTTTTCCGCTTCGCGCCGACCGACTGGGACCGACCGACACATCGCTATAATCCGCTGGCGCGCATTGCTGCCATGACCAACCCCGACCGGCAGCAGATGGAGTTGAAACTCACCGCCAAGCTCTTCCTGCAAACCGACAATGAAAAGCTGAGCGGGCTTTTGGCCGGGGGTATCGACCTCTTCGTAGCGTCAGGTCTTCTGGCCTTCGAGCGCGGCGTGCCGACCATCGGCGAGATCTATCGCATCACAGCCTCGGGGGGCGACAAGCAGAAGGAATACCTGAAGCGTTCGCAGGAGGTGAAGAACACCTCGGCCAAACTGATCTTTGAGCGCATGGCTTCGACCAACAACGACACCCTCACGTCCTACCTCTCCCTCTTGATGACATCGGGTCTCGACACTTGGGACAACCGCGCGATCGACGCGGCCACCGCGACCTCTGACTTCTCGTTCCGGGACATCCGCCGCCGCCCGCATGCGATCTATCTTGTGGTCGAATCCGAGATGATCCGCCCGCTTGCCCCGCTGATCCGCCTCTTCTTTTCGGACCTGATTGCCTCGCTGCAAGCACAGGAACCCGGCGATGACGAGCCCTGGCCGGTGATGATCATGCTCGACGAGTTTGACCGGCTCGGGAAAATGCCAATCGTCGCCGAGAGCATCAAAACGCTGCGTTCCTTCGGCGGCAACCTCGCCATCGTGACCCAGACCATCCCCGCGCTGGACGAGATCTATGGTGAAAACACCCGCAGGTCGCTGCAGGGCGGCGCCGGGGTAAAGCTCTACCTCACCCCGTCCGAGCAGAAGACCATCGAGGAATTGAGCCAGGCTGTCGGCAAGACCACCAAGCGTGTGGTGACCCGCTCCCGTGCTGTTGGACGCAATCCATTCGAAGGGCGCAGCGTCTCGGAGAGGACAGAAGATACCCCGCTCCTGACCGAGGATGAGGCCCGACGCATGGACCTCGACGAGGTCATCCTCGTGATCGACGCGCAGATGCCGATCCGGGCAAGAAGGGTGAAGTATTTCGAGGACCCGGCTTTGAAAGTGCTGCACGCCGGGCAGTCGGGGAGTTTCCCGTATCCGGACGAGGACGGGCTGCGGCGGGATCGGCAGATGTCTGAGACCCGGGAAACGGTGGAGAGGTTGAAGCAAGAACTGCAGGAAGTGCGGGCGGCTGCGGGACCGCGGGAAGTCGGCCACAATGCGCCTAACGCATCGAAAACTGACCCTGTCAGCGCAGCGAAGGCCCGCGGCCGCGCGGCTCGTGCTGCTGCAAGCGGAGGTGGCCAGGGACAGCTGTCGCTCGATCTCGCAGGAATGGGTCTCAACCATGCAGGCAGATCAGAACTGGCAGCGGCAGTGCAAACGACGCGGGCGATCATTGAAGCGCATGGATGACTAATGGCCGCCGCCTCTCTGGCGGTATTATGCTGGCTCCCAGAGACGTGCACACGGATCGCACATCGCCGTCACAGGTCGTTGCGAAGTCGGTCCAATCTGCCAGAAAAATCCGAGGTTTCCCTGCAACAACGATTTGCTTGGCGACCGCAGGACGGGATGGACCCGATATCCAACCAACTCCACGTTAAACTATTGTTTCTGAATCGCTTCCCTAAACGCTCCGCCTACCACTGACGTTGTGACCATGCCCCGCATCAGCTCTACTTGGAGCATCTAGTTTCCCTGTGACATGCTTTCTTGATAGTTCCGCTCGCGCTCTGGCCATGTGCTCTTGATGTAGGCCAGCACCGCGCGAATTTCCGGATCGCTCAGCACGTCGGCGAAGCCCGGCATGTCACTCTCGTAGCCGCCACCGACAATCGCGGCCGTGCCTTCTTTCACGATGCGGAACAAAACGTCGTCGGGATGGTGCCAGGTGTGGCCGCTGGCGTCATGCGGCGGTGCGGGCAATCGGCCAGACGGAAGCGGGGAGCGCCAGTCGGGCTGGCCTTCGAGATCCGTTCCGTGGCATGCGGCGCATTGATCGGAATAGATCTGCCGTCCTTGCGAGACGACCTCTACCGAGGCGATACCGCTGGTTGAAGCAATGCGATAGTGCCAGCCCGCAATCACAATGCCGCCAGCGGTCACACCTGCCACCGCTATTCGGACGCCTCTTCTCAAGTGTTCGGTCCCGATCGCTTTAGTAATTTATCGCCTTCACGCTGAGGCCGAATCAGCCAGAGACGTATCGCCGGCGGCACTGGACATTTTTGCGAGCAATGTCTATCTTTCTGGCATGTTCGCCCGAGTCCTCTCCATGCTTGCCATAATCTCGATCGCCGTGGTTACGACGATCGGCGCAGCCCATGCTACGCGAATGGGCGGTATGCAGCTGGACCATACGGATCATCTTGGTGCGATGATGCACGCGTCCGGCGACGCTCATCCATCCTGTGACGGCAACCAGCATTGTGGAGCGACCGACGCCTCCATTTGCGAGTTTGTTTGTACAGGTCTGTCGGTTTTCCTGGCGATGCCGGGGGTGGAGACCGGACACGCCTTCGAGCCCGCGGACCACGACTCTCCCGCCGGGGCCGTCCACGTCAGCCATATGCCAGGACTGAACGAACGACCTCCCAAGCTCCGTCTCCTCTGATAGCGCCCGGGCCGACGCCCGCGGCGTCCCCATAGGCATTTTTGTACGGGACGGAATGTCCCGAGGAGACGACCATGAACACCCTTTCACGACGCGGTTTTCTTGCCGCAAGCGCGGCCGCCGTTGCAGTTGCGCACATGCCCCGGTTTGCCCTTGCGCAAACCCCTGACTCACTTCGCCTAGCCGCGGCCACGCGCACGCTCGACATCGACGGACGCGCGGCTTCGGTCTTCGGCCTTGCCGGTTCCGGCGGCCAGGGACTGGTGCTCGATCCCGGACAGCGGTTCCGGGTCGATCTGACCAACGATCTCGACGTCGGCACGATCATACACTGGCATGGGCAGATCCCGCCCAACGCGCAGGACGGCGTGCCCGACATGCCGATGCCCCTGCTCGCGCCGGGCGAGACCCGATCCTACGACTTCGAGGCGCGGCCCGGCACGCACTGGATGCACAGCCATGTGCCAACCCAGGAGATGCAGCTGCTCGCCGCGCCGCTGATCGTGCGCTCGGCCGAGGATGTCGCCGCCGACCGGCAGGAGGTCGTGATGTTCCTGCACGACTTCTCGTTCAAGTCCCCGGAAGAGGTTCTGGCCGAGATAAGCGGCGGTCACGCGGGCGGCGGCCACGGCGCACACGCGCATCACGGCGGTGCTCAACCCATGCAGGGGACGCCCATGGGCGGCATGGGCGCCATGCCGGGCATGGATCACGGCGCGATGGGCGGCATGCCAATGGACCAGATGCCGGGTATGGGCGGGATGATGGGCATGGGCGGCCAGATGGGCGGCATGGCCATGGACCTGAACGACTACGACTGGGACGCCTATCTCGCCAACGATCGCACGCTATCTGACCCCGACGTGGTGCAGGTCGAGCGCGGCGGTCGCATCCGGCTCCGCGTCATCAACGCCGCGGCGGCCACGGTGTTCTGGATCGATACCGGGGCGGCCGGGGCGCGCCTCGTCGCGGCGGACGGTCACGCGGTGCAGCCGCTTTCCGGCAACCGTTTCGGGCTCGCCATGGGACAGAGGCTCGATCTCGAGATCGACCTGCCGAACGAAAACGGAGCCTGGCCGATCCTCGCGCTGCGCGAGGGGGCGAGGGAGCGCACCGGTCTGATCCTCGCCACGCCCGGTGCCGAGGTGCGGCGCGTCGATGCCGTGGCGGAGGCTGAAGCGCCCGCGTTCGACACCGATCTTGCGCAGGAAGCACGGCTGATCGCGGTGGACGCCCTGCCGGAGCGCCCCGTGGATCGCAGCCAGATGCTGATGCTGGGCGGCTCGATGCAGCCCTATGTCTGGACGATCAACGGCGCCGTCTGGGGCCAGCACCAGCCGGTCACGGCGCGCAGAGGCGAGCGGGTTGTGCTCTCCTTTCACAACATGTCGATGATGGGGCACCCGATGCATCTGCACGGCCACGTGTTCCAGGTCGTCGGGTTGAACGGACGCCGCGTGGCAGGCGCCTTGCGCGACACGGTCTACGTGCCGCCGATGTCGATGGTGGACTTGGCGCTGGACGCGGGCGAAGCCGCGCGCTGGATGCTCCATTGCCATCACATGCCGCACCTGGCGACCGGCATGATGACCGAGTTCGCGGTATCGGCTTCGGTCTGACCGCAGGCGGGGCGTTCGCTTCGAGCGCCCCGACGTCCCGATTGCTGCGTTGGCGCGCTCCACAACCTTCTCGCGAGATCCGCAGAGACGGGCCTCTCGCAGCCCGGAAAACAGGAGGACGACATCATGAACTGGAACGACATGGGCGCCGGAATGAGTTGGGGTATGGGGTTTGGCTGGCTGTTCGGCCTGCTGATCCTTGTGCTGCTGGTTTTGGCCATAGCAGCGCTGATCAAATATCTTCGGAAATAGGAGAAAGGATTTCGCGATGACCTACACAATCAATCGCATGATCCCCGACGCAAGTATCGACGACGTCGACGCTCGGGCGCGAGAGGCGCTGGCGGATCACGGTTTTGGCGTTCTGACCGAGATCGACGTCAAGGCGACTATGAAAAAGAAGCTCGACGTCGACATGCCGGCCTATCGCATCCTCGGCGCCTGTAACCCGAAGATGGCCTGGCAGGCCATCGGGATCGAGCCGCGGGTGGGCGCAATGCTGCCCTGCAACGTCATCCTGCGGGAGGTCGAGGGCGGCGTGGAGGTCGGCGCCATCGACCCGGTCGCGTCCATGCAGGCCATCGAGAACGCCGAGCTGCACGCCGTTGCAGGCCAGGTCCGCGACCTGCTGGCGAAGGCCGTCGCGGCGGTTTGAGATGAGCCTACGCGCCGGCATTCTCACTGGTCTGGCGATCCTCGGGATCGTCCTGCTCGGGGTGTGGTTCATCGCGCCTTCGGCCCTTGCCGAGGTCCGGGACTGGTTCGAGCCCGAGCGACTGGAGGCGCTGGTCGCGCGCGCGGGTCTCTGGGGGCCGATGCTGGTCGTCACGCTCATGACAATCGCGGTCGTGGCCAGCCCGATCCCGAGCGCACCGATCGCGCTGGCGGCGGGTGCGGCCTACGGACATGTCTGGGGCACGGTTCAGGTCGTGATCGGCGCCGAGCTTGGCGCGTTGATCGCCTTCGGCCTTGCGCGGGTTCTGGGGCACGACGTGGTCCGCCGCGTCTTCGGGGACAGGATCGATGCCGGGCTTCTGGGGTCCCAGACCGCCCTGACGGCGACGGTGTTCGCCAGCCGTCTCATGCCCTTCGTGTCCTTCGACATGATCAGCTACGCCGCCGGGCTCAGCCGCCTGCATGCCTGGCGCTTCGCACTGGCGACACTGGCCGGCATCATCCCGGCGAGCTTCCTGCTGGCGCATTTCGGCGGCGAGGCGGTGAGCGGTGACCTTGGCCGGGCCACATGGGCGGTCCTCGGTCTCGGCCTCGTGACCGGGCTGCCGCTGATCTGGGCCGCGACGCGAGGGAAGGCAGAAAGGAAGAAGTGATGGCCCAGCAGTATCAGAAGAACAGCCTGTCGCTCTTCGACACAGTGGCAATGGGAACCGGCGTGATGATCGGAGCGGGCATTCTCGCACTGACCGGGCAGATTGCAGAACTTGCGGGTCCCTTGTTCCCCCTTGCCTTCGTCGCTGGCGCCGTGGTGACGGGATTCAGCGCCTATACCTACGTCAAGATGTCCAACGCCTGGCCGTCTGCGGGCGGGATCGGGATGATCCTGACCAAGGCCTACGGTCCGACGACGGTCGCGGCCGGTGCCGCGCTGCTGATGGCGCTGTCGATGGTCATCAACGAAAGCCTCGTGGCGCGGACATTTGCGACCTACCTCCTGCGGGGGCTCGATCTGAAGCCCGAGGGCTGGCTGGTCCCTGCCATCGGCGTGGGCCTCATCGTCTTCGCCTACCTCGTGAATGCGGCAGGCAACCGCTCCGTGGGTCTTCTGTCGCAGCTCATGGCGGTCCTCAAGGTGGGCGGCATCGCGGCCTTCGGCATTGCCGCGCTCTGGGCCGGCGGCTTCTCTTTCGAGGCGGCGGAAGGCGCGGATGGCGGTGCGGTTGCGGGCTTCCTTGCCTCGGTGGCGCTCGCGATCCTGGCCTTCAAGGGCTTCACGACGATCACCAACAGCGGCGCCGAGGTCACCGACCCGCACCGCAACGTCGGGCGAGCGATCATCATATCCATCGCGATCTGTGTCGTCGTCTACCTTCTCGTCGCCTTCGCCGTCGGCGCCAGCCTGCCGCTCGATCGGATCGTGGCGGCAAAGGACTACGCGCTCGCCGAAGCGGCCGAGCCCGCCCTCGGGCGGATCGGCTTCTACCTGACAGTCGCGCTCGCACTGGTCGCGACCGCCTCGGGCGTGATCGCCAGCATCTTCGCTGTGTCGCGGATGCTGGCCATGCTGACCGACATGAAGCTGATCCCGCACAGCCATTTCGGTATGCCGGGCACGATCCGCGACCATACGCTCGTCTATACGGTGGTGATCGCCAGCGCGCTGACGATCTTCTTCGACCTCAGCCGGATCGCCTCGCTTGGCGCCTTTTTCTACCTCGTGATGGACATCCTGATCCACTGGGGTGTCTGGCGGACTCTGCGGGAGGAGATCGGCGCGCATGGATGGGTCCTGCTGACGGCGATCGGACTGGACGCGGTGGTCCTTGCGGCCTTCGCCGCGCTCAAATGGCAGAGCGACCCGCTGATCGTCGTCATCGCGATCGCCGGCATGACCGCCGTTTTCCTGTTCGAGCGCATCTTCCTCGCGCTCAACCCGCCATCGCACGAACCGGCGCATGGCAGCCACCATTCCGCACAAGAAGAAAGACACGAGCCCACCTCTTGACCTTCCAACGACTGGAGGCCGCACACCGGGACAGAAAGGACATCAATCCATGGCCAACCATCATCACCATCACGCTACCTCCGACACCAAAACCGGCGCAAAGACCGCGACCGACCCAGTCTGCGGGATGCAGGTCGAGATCAAGGAGGGCGCGCGGACGCGCGACTACGGCGGCGAGACGTTCCACTTCTGCTCCGCCGGGTGCCAGGAGAAGTTCGACGCCGATCCGTACTTCTACGCCTCCGGCAACGCGAAGAAGGCCGGACAGAAGGCCCAGCCCGGCACGCAATACACCTGCCCGATGCACCCCGAGATCGTGCGTGACGAGCCGGGGAGCTGCCCGATCTGCGGCATGGCGCTGGAACCCATGGTGCCTTCGGACGAACCGAGTCACGAGCTCGTCGATTTCACGCGACGCATGTGGATCTCGGCGGCGGCGGCGGTGCCGCTCATCATCATCACCATGGGCGAACTCGTCGGGCTAGACGTGCGTGGGTGGATGGGGCACCGCCTCTCGGTCTATGCTGAGTTCGTGCTGGCGACCCCGGTGATCCTCTGGGCCGCGCTGCCGTTCTTCCGGCGCGGGATCGACTCGATCCGCAATGTCTCGCCGAACATGTGGACGCTGATCTCGCTCGGCGTCGGCGCGGCCTATCTCTACTCGCTGGTCGCGACCTTCGCGCCGGGCGTGTTCCCGGCCGAATACCGGATGGGCCACGGCGTCGGTACGTACTACGAGGCGGCCGTTGTCATCGTGGCGCTTATCTTCGTCGGTCAGGTGCTGGAGCTACGCGCGCGGGAGCGGACGGGCGACGCGATCCGCGCGCTTCTGGACCTCGCGCCCAAGACCGCGCGGCGCATTTTGGCAGACGGGTCGGAATACGACGCACCGCTCGAGAACATCGTCGAGGGCGACCTTCTGAGGGTCCGGCCCGGAGACAGCGTGCCGGTGGACGGCGAGGTGGTCGAGGGCCGGTCGTCGGTCGACGAGAGCATGATCACGGGCGAACCGGTCCCGGTGGAGAAAGTCGAGGGCGACCGCGTCACCGGCGGCACGATCAACAAGAACGGCACGCTGGCGGTGCGCGCGACGCAGGTGGGCGCTGACACGGTGCTGTCGCAGATCGTAGAGATGGTCGCCGGGGCGCGGCGGTCGCGGGCGCCGATCCAGGGACTCGCGGACAAGGTCTCCTCGGTTTTCGTGCCGACCGTCGTTGTGATAGCCATCATCGCCTTCGGCGTCTGGCTCTGGGCCGGGCCCGAACCGGCGCTGGCCTTCGCGATCGCCTCGGCCGTTTCGGTCCTGATCATCGCCTGCCCCTGCGCACTGGGGCTCGCCACGCCGATCTCCATCACCACGGCCGCCGGCCGGGGCGCGCAGGCGGGCGTCTTGATCAAGGATGCCGAGGCGCTGGAACGCATGGCGCGGGTCGATACGGTGATCGTCGACAAGACCGGCACGTTGACCGAGGGCAAGCCGCGACTGACCGATGTGGTGGCGCTTCATGGCGACGAGGCGGAGGTACTCGGCCTTGCCGCTGCGCTCGAGCGCGGGTCGGAGCATCCGCTCGCCGAAGCGATCGTGGCCGGGGCGAAGGACCGCAGCCTGTCGCTCGAGACTGCGGAGGACTTCGAGGCGGTCACCGGCAAAGGGGTCCACGGCACTGTCGGGGGACGCAGGGTCGCGCTCGGCAATGCGGCGATGATGACCGATCTCGGGCTGTCGACGGACGAGGCCGAGGCAGAGGCCGACACGCTGCGCGCGGACGGCAAGACAGCGATGTTCGTCGCCGTGGATGGCACGCTCGCCGGGATCGTCGCCGTGGCGGACCCGATCAAGGAGACGACCGAAGCGGCGATCCGCGATCTGCACGCGCTGGGTCTCACCGTCATCATGGCCACCGGCGACAACCGGCGAACGGCCGAGGCGGTGGCCTCAAAGCTCGGCATCGACGAGGTCCGCGCCGGCGTCCTGCCGGAGGACAAGCAGAAGCTGGTCGAGGAACTGCGCGCCAAGGGCAAGTCGGTCGCCATGGCCGGTGATGGCGTGAACGACGCTCCTGCGCTCGCGGCCGCGGACGTCGGCATCGCCATGAGCACCGGCGCCGACGTGGCCGTGGAAAGTGCCGGGATCACGCTCATGCGCGGCGATCTCGTGGGGCTTGTCCGCGCGCGGAAACTGGCCGTCGCGACGCTCAGGAACATCAAGCAGAACCTGTTCTTCGCCTTCGTCTACAACGCCGCAGGCGTGCCCGTCGCCGCGGGGGTGCTCTATCCCCTGACCGGCCTCCTGCTCTCGCCGATGATCGCGGCGGCGGCGATGAGCCTCTCGTCGGTCTCGGTCATCACCAATGCGCTGCGGCTCAGGCGGATCGACCTCTGAGCGCACCTGACTTCAACCCATGGAGAACGACATGACACAAGACACCCTCACCCGACGCGGCCTGCTGATCGGCAGCGCGGCCCTTCTTGCAGGGCTCCCCCAACTGTCGCTGGCGCAATCCGGAGGACCGTCGATACACGTCCTGAAGGACCCGAATTGCGGCTGCTGCTCGGCCTGGATCGAGATCCTGGAGGGTGATGGCTTCACCGTCACGACCGAGGCGAGCATGGGCACGATGCTGATGCGCTACAAGTCCGACAATGGCATCCCGCAAGAGATGGTCTCCTGTCACACCGGCCAAGTCGAGGGCTACATGATCGAGGGCCATGTGCCGGCCGCTGATATCCGGCGGCTGCTGGCCGAGCGTCCCAGCGCCGTGGGTCTGGCCGTTCCGGGCATGCCCTACGGTTCCCCCGGCATGGGGCCGGAGAGCGAACGCGAGGCTTACGACGTGTTCCTCATCCTTCATGACGGCAGCACCGAGGTGTACACGCGCTACGAGGCAGCAGGTCTCTAGCTGGATCATCAGCCGTTGCTCAGTCGCGCTGTGCTTCACCGCCCCAGCCTTTTCGCCCTCTCGGCCATCCTGACCACCTGCGCGCTCGCCGTCGTCGCAGCGCTCCGCACGACGGCGGGTGTTTTCACCGCCCCGCGCCCAATCGCCTCACCCGTCGTCAGCGTCCCGATCCGCGCCCTGCCCTTCACGCCGTCGGTATTGAAGATCCCCCGCATGATCCCGGTCGATCCGGCGACAACGGCGGGCGCGGCTGCCACCATCAAGTTGCCCGAGATCCCCCGCACGATCAGGGGCGTTGCGGCGACGAAGCCCTTGGCCAGGAACACCATCACGAAGAACGGCACCAGTGATCCGATGTTGGTTGCCGAGTTCGGATCACCGAGTTGGGCGAGCAGAGAATTCGCCATGCCGACGACGGTAGAGAACATTGCTGCGATTACGATGGGGTAGAAGGCATAGCTGACTGTCGTCGAGACCCATCTGTGGAAGAAATCTTTGGTCGCGTCAAAGAGCGACAGTGCGATCATGATCGGAGCGAGGCCGAGCATGAGTGTCAGCATCATCTTGGCGAATATGAGGACGATGCCGGTCATGAAGCCGAGAAGGCTGAGGAGCACCAGACCAATGCCGCCGAGGATCGCTCCGGTCATCCAGTTGAGGTTGTTGCCGATAGCGTTAAGGTATTGGCTGAACTCTGTAATCAGTCGGTCGAATTCGGCTGCGAAATAGGTAGCGCCCGCCCCGCCGCCCCCGACTGATGAAATCAGGGCTCCAGCAACATAGTCGAGCCCACCAATGACTGCATTTGCGACAGCGTTGAAGTTGGCCCAGTTGAAAGCGAAGACTCCTATCAGCATCAGCTTGATCAGGTACCAGAAGAAACTTGCCCCATCCATGCTGCGGAACTGGAATGCCATGTTGATGCAGACGCCGATCAGCGAAAGCGTGACCATCAGCAGGACGATCGTGCCGGTATTGCTCGCCACGGCCCCGAACTGGGACTCGGCCGCATCGGCCAGGAAGCCGTCGGCGGTTCCAACCATCCAGCTGACGATGCTCATTACCAGTTGCCTTGCGCTTCGCAGATATCCTGGACGGCGCGGGCGATCTGGTTCTGTTCGTTGCGGAGGGCCAATTGGGCTTGAGTATGCTCCGCTTGGGTGTTGCTCGCGAACTGTTCCTCGTACTCGCTCGAAGCGGCATCCCAAGACGGGAAGCGCACATCACAGCCGCAATCGCCACTTTCGTTGATCGTCTCCCATGACCGCAACTCGTAGAGACGCATCAACGTCAGCGCCTTGTAAGCTTCACGCGGATTGATTTCGTCCATCCAGGTCGGTCGCGCCGGACGATCGTTGCAGATCCGGTATTGTTGAGGCGACATATCGACTGTGAGATCGTTTGAAACCTGAGGCGAAGTCTGCGCCACAAGGGGGCCCGCCAAGGCGGCAAGCATGAGTGCGAGAATTGGTTTTCGCATCTGGGGGGTTCCTTTTTTACTCAGCGGCAACGGAGGGGCTCTTGTTGCCTCTGCCGTCGACCGTGTCGAGGTTCAAATCTGTGGTTTGACCCGGGAGAAAGAACTCGGTGATCCCGCGCGCGCCTTCATGGCGGCCTGCCTGAATGATCACGTCGATCGAGCCCTCAATGTAATCGATCATGTCGGCATAGGTCATCGGCACATCGGTTTTCAGGGCGGCGATGGCGAGGCGGCGAACAGCAAGTTGTGGGGTCTCGGCATGCAGCGTGGTCAGCGATCCACCGTGGCCGGTGTTGATTGCCTCGAGAAACGTCATCGCCTCGCGCCCGCGGACTTCGCCTAGGACGATCCGGTCAGGTCTCATGCGAAGCGTTGAGGCCAAGAGCACATCGGCACTGCGAGCATCCGTGTCCCGGTCCGCGATCAACGTCACGACATTGGGCTGCTCGGGGCGCAGCTCGGCCGCCTCCTCGATGGTGATGATCCGCTCTTCGGGCGGGATCAGCGAAAGGATCTTGCGCGCCGCGACCGTCTTGCCGGTCGATGTACCGCCCGAGACGATCATGTTGAGCTTGTTCTCGACGCAAAACCGCAGCGCGGCGTCGATGTCGCCGGACCTCACCACATCGCGCAGCGCGGCGTTCCGTTCCCGGCGCAGACCCTCAAGGCTGCGTTCCTTGCCGAAAAGGAATCCGAGTTTGATCTTCTCAAGCGGCAGGGAGGAGAAGAACCTAAGAGAAATCGAGAAACCGCCCTCGACTGCCGGCGGCTGGATCACCTGCGCGCGGATCGGGCGATCTCGATATAGGATCGAGACCGAGACAATGGGCTTCTTCGTGCTGAGCGTCGTCGAGGCGGCGGAGGCGATCTGGTTGCCGAGGTCCTTGATCTCGGTCTGGCTCAGCGGGCTGCCGAGACCTCGCATGAAGTGATCGCCCTGGAATTCGCCCCAGACTTGTCCGTCGGGATTGATGCAGATCTCGATCGTGTCGTCGCGCAGGACCTCGGGGCCGAAACGGTCGAGCGACGCTTCCAGATAACTTGCAGCCATGTCAGAAAATCTCGAGGTCACGATCGACCATGACCGTGATCCGTGTACCCTGATCGACATGTATCACTGGCCGGATCGCCAGATAGTCCTGCATCACGCTTTGCGTGCTATCGCGCAGGTCGGTGCCGACATCACTCGCAACATCGGCCGCCGCCTCGCTGTCGATTTGACCCGCTGCAGCCGCAGGCAAGGCGCCGATCAAGGAGATCAGCGCGGCGGAGCCGAAGCGTTGCACGAAACGGGTGTCGACAAACCCGGTGGTGCCAGTACGGCCGAGTTCGTCTCCACCGAAGGCGCTGATCTGCACGGTCTGATTATCGGGCAAGATGATCCGGTCCCATGCCACCATGACGCGCGATTGGGCGAGTGCGACATCGGAGCGGTAGCGCCCGATCAGCCGCGCGCCGCGCGGGATCAGGATACGCGTTCCATCGAAAGAATGGACGTCTTCCGAGACGATGGCGCGGATCGCGCCGGGCAGTGTGCTGTCGAGAGCCGTCTCTGTCACAGCCTGAATCATGGTGCCCTGAACAACCGTGTTCGATGGGTTCGCGATCACTTCGGCACGTGTCACCTGCGCAGGTTGTGCGCCCGAACGAACAAAGGCTTCATCTGCATTCAAACGTGCGGCTTCCAGCGTGTTCTCCCTATCCGCACCCGCGCCCATCCCGGAGAACGCGATCATAGGAGACGCGATACGCTCTGCGCGGGCCTCGGCTTCGGCTGCGCGCCGCCTTTCGAGTTCGGCCAGCCGCAATTCTTCTTCACTTGGTCCCAATGAGGTCGGCTCTGGTGGTGCAAGCCGTGCAAGTTCCAAGTCCATGCGGAGCTGATCCAATTCGCGATCCCGCTCGGTCAGCTGCCGCTCGAGGGCACGCTGAGCCTCGGCGGATGCTTCCTGTAAGGTGGCAATTTGCGCCGTCAGGTCCGCAATCGCCTGCTCCGCCCCGCTATCTGCGGCCTCGGCCGGTCTTGCGCGCAGGTCCTCGAGTTCCGCTCTCAATGTCGCAAGACTTTCCATCAGCGCGAGTTCCGAATCGCTCGGACCAGTGTCAGCAGGCGGGGCTTGGCTGGGCTCCGGGGCAGAAATCGGCGCCAGATCTCCGAATCCGGGGCCGCTGGTCTGGAACTCCTCCGGCGCGGCGGTCGCCATTGGTGCTTCTGCTGACGGCTGCAGGGCAGCCCATGCCAGACCGCCTGCTGCCGCGATGCCGACGACCCCAAGGATCGCGGCAAGCGGCGCAGGCCGCTTGCTTGCCTTCGCTTTGCCTGTCGAGCCTTCGAGAGCCGCGAGGCGCGCGGCGAGGTCTTCCGTACCTTCGGTCATGATGTGGCCTGTCCTGCGTCCTGGACGCAAACCACCTCTTCGCCAAGGCGAAGGACCCATTGTCGGTCGACGCCGGACACGCGGATGACGCCGTCACTCAAGGCCTGGCTGTTCACCGCGCGTTCCCTGCCGTTCGAATATCGGAAGATGGCGGGCACCGGCGCATTCCGTGCGAACCGGAAATACGTGAAGGTACCATCATCCCAGATGGCCGTCGGCGTGAACTCTTCTCGGGCACTGACCGCATAGTTCGCGTTCGGCGCATCGGCCGCAACCGCCCTGGTGGGTTGCACGCGGTTTTCAGGGTAGCGGAACTGCACGACATAATGCGGCGTCTCCCGGGCTTCGACGACATGGAAGTAGTAGGAGCGGCGGTTGGTGTAGACGGTGATGTTGGTGGCGACGCCAGATACTGTCGGCTTGATGGCGAAGGCACGGCCACCCGGGACACCGTCGAATTGAAACCCGACCGTATCGCCGGCGATGATCGAGCGGATGGTTTCACCCTCACCGAATTCGACTGTGGTGACGCGGGTCAGAGTCGTGACGACACGGTAAACCTGGCCCTCAGTCCAGGTCGCCACGCGCACACGATTGTCGTGCGAGCCTGGGCGGGGGGTGGTCTCGGCCAAGGCAGTTGTTCCCGCGAACGCGAGAATGCTGGCGGCCAACAGCGTAGAGATTAGAGTGCGAGTCATTCGGAACGGTCCGATCGGATGGCATATTGGGTAACGGTGAAACCGAAAGGGTTTTGCCAGACATCGTCGATCGCGCGGGTCCGCTCCGGCCGGAACTCGAACATCAACGTGGCAGTGAACGATCCATCCTGTACCCCTTGCGGGCTTGTCAGGCGCTTTCTGAGCCGCACTTGGGCGCGGTTATCGCCAATAAGGGTGATCGATGCGATCTCGACAGCCATCTCGGCCGCAGGCCCGTATCGCGTCGGCGGATAGTTCTCCTGACCCGATGTCCACATCGCGCGCATGCTGGCCTCGGCCGACCCGGAAGACTGTGCGAGGACACGGCGGACACGAAGGTCGTTGTCGAGCTGGTTGTAGGTCTCGCGGTCAAAAATGTAGCGGTAGATTTGCGCTTCGATCACGGCAGGCCGTTCGGCGAGCGACACGGTTTCAACCGTGGCATTGGGGAGCGCCATCCCGGTCGCGGGATCGTAGGGCACAACCACGGGAGGCGGCGTCTCGACCATCAGCGCGACAGCTGCAGCCGTCAAACAGCCGAATACACCAAAGCCTGCTCCAGAAATGCCGATCATCCGCCAAAGCTGTTCCCGGCGCAGGGCACCGTAGACAAGTTCCTCTTCCACGAGCTCGCGCGCAGTCATCACCCCTGCCCCACTCATGGCTCAAGATCCGGCAAGGTGAAGTCCATGTAGCGGCGTTCTTCGGCAACCATGGCGGCGTCGACCACGCCTACATTGCCTGCGCCTAGGGTTTGGATCGCTTCCAGCTCCCACATCCGGGTCATGGCGATGGCGAGTTCCGCCGTGACGCGTGTGTTATGATCCATCGAGGCTTTGAGATCCTCCATGTCGGGGATCATCTCGACCAGACGTTCCACCCGTTCGAGAGACTGTTCCGCCTCTGCGTGGCTGTTCTGCGCCGCCGCCGACATCACAGCACCTGTGGTGGCCCGCGTGGCCACGCCTTCGGCGCCCGGATTGCCGCTGGTGGCGATTTCGCGGAGTGAATCCTCGTCGAACCCGGCGCTTGCCAGCGCCTGTTCCATCTGCGTGCGCATGGGCCCGGCATTGGGCCCGATGAGCGCGCTCCAATCGCCCGCCTGGATGCCTCGGATCAGGCCGGGGATGTCTTCGAAGTTGGCCTCAAGCAAGGTATCGAGGTCCCCGCCCATGGCAAGTCCGAGGATGCTGCGCGGCCCGGTGAGCGAGGCATACATCTCGTTCAGCTGATCGAGTTGGCTTTGCAGCATGTCCAGTTGCTCCAACGCATTGTCCAGAAGATCGGTCTGGATCCCGAAATCCTGCAGCATCTGTTGAAGCTGGCGGATTTCCTGAGCAATGTTCTGAGTGTCCACCGTGGGCACACCCTGTGCCGCGACAGGTCCGGTGACATTGAGGGCAAGCGCGAGAGCGATGCTCCCGGCGAAAAGGGAACGGGGCAGGCGCAGGTTCAACGCAAATCCTCCTGACTGAAATCCATGTATTGCCGTTCGGCAGCTTGCGCTGCCGCCAAGGCGATCTGCTCGGCGCTGAGTGGCTCGGTTCGGGCGGCCTTGATCCGGGTCCGGATTGCGACCAGCCGGGCCAGTTCGGCCCGGGCATAGGTGTTGAGCGCGATGGCCTCGTGGAGATCCTCGGTCTCACCAATGCGGGTGATGATGTCCTGAACCCGCAGGGCGGCGGCACGGACCGAGACCAGCGAATAGTCGCCATAGACCCCTGCGCCGTGGGCCGAGAGGCTGAAACTCGCGTTGGCGAGGAGCACAGGGTCGATGGTGCCGAGCGCATCGATGCCGCCTACGGCCGCGAGGTAGCTGTTGTACTGCTGCGGGATCACCACGACATAATGCTGGGTTTCCGTGAAGGGTGGCACACCGCCATAATCCTGCACATTGCCCGGCCCGGCGTTATAGGCGGCGAGCGCATGGATAATGTTGCCATCGAACATGTTCAGCATTTGTGCGAGGTATCGCGCACCGCCGGTGACCTGCAGATAGGGATCGTCGTAATAGGCCGGGTAGATCCCGAGATCGCCCGCGGTGCCGGGCATGATCTGGGTAAGTCCGAAGGCCCCCACGGGTGAGCGTGCCCCGATCTGGAAACGGCTTTCCTGCCAGATCAGCGCCTGCAAGAGACAGCGCCATTGCACGAGCGAAAGGCCCGCACGGGCGACCCCGGACAGACTATGGGTGTCGCGTGCTGCGCGGATGATCAGCTCCTCGATCCCCTCCCTGGCATCGCCGAACATCCGCGCTGCCGCTGGATTGGTGTCCTCGGGCGCATAAAGACTGGCGGCCGCGCTTTCGACGTCTACCGCCCCCTGCCCCGCCTCGAGCCCCGCCACGGTTCCGGCCACGTCTCCAGCGCCAAGCGACATCGCATCCATCAGCGACTCAAAGGAGGCGAGTTGCTGGCGCTCGATTTCGGCCAGTTCCTCCTCGCGGCTTAGCCGGTCCTGCTGCAATGCCAGGTCCCGATCGGTCTGCTCAAGGATGGCCTGCCGCTCTGCGAAGAGGCGCAGGTCGAAGGTCGGCACGCCCTGGGCGACCGCTGGCCCCGCCGTGGGACCTGCCAGCGCAAAGCCGATCATCGAGAGAGGAAGCCAGGTCCGCATTGGTTCAGCCACCCGCCCCCAAGAGGACGAAATCGCAGGCCGTTTCGCGGCGCGTGACCTCCGCCCCCATGGTCGAGATCGTGGCGGTGGCGGTTCCTGCCTGCGCAGGAGCCCCGCGAAAACTGAAGCAGTTGGCTTGCGGGGCGTTATGCTGCGCACAGGCTGTCAGCGTCAGGCCGAGCCCGAGCAGCACGACGCTGCGAATGATGGTACGGGTCATGTCACTCTCCAGAAATCAGGACGTTCGCGATAATCGGCGCCGACAAGCGCTTCGCCCTTCTCCATTCCGCCAAGGATGGTCACGAGCGAGCCGAGCGCGCTGAGATCGGCATCGATCACGACGGAACCACGGTCGTCGCGTACAAGCGCGAGCCGCGAGGCCGAGCCGACGCCCAGAAGCACGTCGAGCTCTTTCTCGGTCAGGCCGAGCATCGCGTAGTCAGCGGCGGAAGCACGAATGTTGGGCAAGAGCACCTGAGTCGGCACCGCTTCCACGATGGTCTTGCCGGTGCGCGTGCGCTCGAGCTGGCTGGCATATTGGGTCATCATCACGACGACGGCGTTCTGCTTGCGGGCGGTCACCAGCCAGTTTGAGAGCCGCTCTGCGAAGTAGGCGTTGTCGAGGGCTTTCCATGCCTCGTCGATGACGATGATGGTGGGCTTGCGGTCCTCGATCACCCGTTCGACCCGACGGAAGAGGTAGGACAGGACTGCCATGCGTTCCCGCTCGCTCTCGGAATCGAGGATGCCGGTGAGGTCAAAGCCCGCGACGTCACCGTCGATGCTGAAACTGTCCTCGGCATTGGCCCCGAAGATCCAGCCGTAGCGACCCTCGGCCGTCCATTCCTGCATACGCTCGAAGAGATCGCCTTCGTCATCGGTCGAGACCAGCAGCGAGGCGAAATCCGACCAGTTCCGCAGCCCCGCATGTCCTGCGCTCGCGTTCTGGCGCACGACTTCCTGCAGTCGGTTGGTCTGAACCGGGGTCAGCGGTCGATCGCGGCGCTCGAGGACGCTTGCAAGCCAGTCGGCAAGCCAGGCCTGCCCGCGGGCGTCGATCTCGGTCTGGAGCGGATTGAGGCCCGTGGGGCGCCCCGCCCGCACGGTCGAATAGCTGCCGCCGAGCGCGCGGACGGCCATCTCCATGCCCGCGCGATAGTCGAAAACGAAGACCCGCGCACCTGCCCGCCGTGCCATGGTCATCAGGAAAGCCGCCAGGACGGATTTGCCGGAGCCGGGACGGCCGAGGATCAGCGTGTGCCCACCTGTGGGCTCGCGATCTGGCGCGCCCTGTTCGTGGAAGTTGAAGCGAAAACCACTGCGCTCGGGTGTCGGAAAGAGCGTGATCGGCACGCCCCAGGGGACTTCCCGCCCTGTCTTTCCGAGCGGGGTGCGGTGGAAGGTAGCGAGATCGGCGAAGTTGTGGTTCGTGATTGCGGCCTTGCGGCTGCGCGCCCCTGTGTTCCCGGGATGCTGCGCCATGAAATGCGCCCGCGCCCCGAAGGCTTCCGAGATCAGGTTGATCCCGGAAGTGGCGGAGATGTTGCGGATTTCGGCCGCGATGTCGTCAAGCGCCGTCTGGGTGCGGGCATAGACGGCCACGGTCATGTGGTGCTCGCCGAAGATCAGGCGTTTGGATTCCAGATCGTCCTGCGCGAGTTCCAGTTCCTGGGCGAGACTGACGGCTCCGTCATTGGCGGCCTGCATTAGCCGCAGCTGCCGCTTGATCCGGCCCGCCATGATGTTGGCGTTGATCGGCACAAAAGAGTGCGTGACCACCATGTCGACGGGCAGATTCAACTCGTCGAGCATCAGGCTATCGGTCTTGGCGGGGTAGTTCTTCACCGCAAAGATCGCCCCGTGCTTGTCGCCGACGGCACCGTCCGAGAGTGCGATGGTCGTGCCGCGGAAGGTGACGCGGGTATTGGCTACGTCCTCGGCGATCACACCGAGGCGCGACCGGGGGAAGAGCGGGTGCTCCTCGCCCGTGTTGAGTGAACCGAGGAAGCCCAGAAGCTCGCCGGTGCTTGCGGCCAGCAGGCGGGGCTTCAGCTCATCGAAGGAGGACAGCAGAAACCCCACAACCTCGTCGAGCTTGCGCAAGCGGCGGGTGGTGTCGGCCGCATGTCGCGAGCGAGACGCCCCAAGTCCGAATGGCAAGCGGCTGCCGGTCTCAGGTCGCTTCAGCACCGTCAGGGTCAGCGTCTTGTCGCGCAAACCCGCGCGGCCGAGATGCGCGTGCCATCGTTTGTCGACGGCGGCCGCAAACCCTTCGCCCGGAACGGGCGGCAGGGTCACGTCGACCGCTTTCGAGACCTTGTGCAAGTAGAATGAGAACTCGGTCCCGACCTGCGCCACGATGCCAGCCAGCAACCCTCCGATCCGGTCGAGATGCCCGTCCTCGCTCGTGGTGCTGTTCACCCCCTCGAGCCGGATGCATTGCATCAGCTCGTTGCCGCGTGTCCGGATCGTTCGGTCGTTCACGAGGCTCACATAAGGCAGCATCATTGAGAGCCGCTTCTCGCCCTTGACCCATGAGGGTAGCGCAGTCAGCGGATCGATGGCGTTCTCAACCTCATCGGCAAGTCCATCACGGGGCATAGCTGTCGCCTCCGTGCAGCTTGCGGTTCGTCGTGGGCGGGGTTTCCTGCAGGGTGATCACAAGGACATCGAGGAAGTTCGGATCCCAGTCTGCGGCCTTCCAGAGCGCCGGCCAGGCCAGCCCCGCGAACACAGCCACCACCCAGCTCTGCACCCAGAGGAACAGAAGCGTCGAGCCGAAGAGCCAGACCATGGCGTACATGATCGGCAAGCCCATCAGCTTGGGTGGCCTGAGAAGGCCGATGAACACGCGGGACTGGTCAGCCATGGCCAAGAACTCCGGGATTGCTCAGGTGGTCCAGATGGCGGCGACGATGGTGGGTGCTGCGGCGATGCCCGCGATTGCAACCACGACCCAAAGCGCCTGACGAAAGTCGAGGATGCCAAAGAGCCAGGAAAGAAACACACCGATCAGTGCGAGCGTGCCAATCACGATGCCCAAGGGACCGGTGATCGCATCGACAATGCCTTGAAGCAGGGTCTGTACCGGCGAGAGGTCGATGCTTTGCGCAAGCGCTGGACCCGCCAGCACGATAAGGGCCATCGCGCCGAACGCGGTGATCGCCCGCGTGCGGAGCACGCTTTGACGTTTTCTCGATGTCATGAAAGATCTCCTCTGAGCCGCTCAAACACGGCGGTCACACGGGCCACATGCCCTTGGGTTTCTCGAAAAGGGGGGATGCCGCCGTGGCGTGTGACCGCCTCAGGGCCAGCGTTGTACGCGGCAAGGGCCAGAGAACCCTCACCGAACTGGTCGAGCATCATCAGCAAGTAGCGGGCTGATCCGTCGAGGTTCTGCGCAATGTCATGTGGGTCCACGCCGAGGTCGCGGGCGGTATCCGGCATAAGCTGGCCAAGGCCTATGGCACCGACAGGGCTACGTGCAGCCGGATTGTATGCGCTCTCGACTTCGATATTGGCCCGGTAAAGGAGCGCCCAATCAGTGACTGAAAGCCCTGCGCGACGCAGCGCACCATGCCCGGCATACCGCAGAGCCGTGGTCTCGATCGCATGGAGGATTTCTGGGGTGGCGCGGGCGGCGGATCGAGCCGGGATCGCTGTCTCGCTCGTTGCGTCAGGAACGCGAGGTTCTGCGAAGAGAAAAAGGCGCCCGTTTGCCTCTTGAGAAGAGGAAATCAATTGGCCGTCTGGGCCAACCGAAAAGATGAAACCGTCGGCCAGGGCCGGGGGCGCGGAACAAACGCCTGTACCCAAAGCAACGACGAGCGCAGTCGCGCGGTCAGCTGCCTTTGACCGGAGGCGCGGCGTGGCGCTCGCGGCCACCTTCTTCAAGTGGGATGCTAGCGGTCGTACAGCCCATGTCGGCCAGGAAACTGACAAGGCCAACGATGGTTTTGAAGTCGCGGAGCTTGAGGACGCTTCGGCTGGTGACGAGCATCTTATCGTCACGCTCATCAGTGGCGACGGCGCGGATGACCCACGAGCCGTAC
The DNA here is from genome assembly GCF_001550095.1 of Celeribacter ethanolicus. Classification (GTDB taxonomy): domain Bacteria; phylum Pseudomonadota; class Alphaproteobacteria; order Rhodobacterales; family Rhodobacteraceae; genus Celeribacter; species Celeribacter ethanolicus. Next base: position 54,387 of record NZ_LRUC01000033.1, read on the forward strand.
CAGCTGTTATGGCGCTTCTCTGCTCTCTCCTTGCAGACCACCTCAATGAGGTAGCCCTCGGCGAGCAAGCCGCGCAGTCCGTCTTCTGTAACCACATTCGGGGCTTCTTCAATCATGGCCTTCCCTTGGGTCCTTGTTCTGCCTGGGTGCAGTATCAGGCCCACGGGGTCGCAACACCGTGAGCGATACAAAACAACATTAATGATAGCAAGACAATAATAACGTGTTGACGAAGTTCGCCTTGCTCCGATAACGGTGATAGCCGACAGAATGATAATCTTAAAGGCGGCAAAGGAGTTTTGCCCTGCGGCTGTTTATTGCGCGCAACGCACCGTTGCTGTTCGCGTTCCTGCTTGGAAGCATGCCGATAGCCGCGGCAGCAGATTGCGTACCTCCCGAACGACCGTTCTTGCCTCAGTCGCAAGACGACATGCGTGCCTACGCCGATCTGATCAGAAGCGATTTCGAGACCTACATTGCCGATGTGCAGGACTACTTTCGTTGTCTCGACGCCGAGCGCGCTCGCGCCTTTGTTGAGGCGAGGGAGGTCAGTGATGACTACGCCAGGTTCCTGAATGCTCTCGAGTAAGCGACTACGGGTTTGTGCCGCCAGTAGAAATCAACCGTTAGACCAACGCTCCGTCAGTCTCTAACGCAATGATGTTTTTCAAGCGGGCGATCATGTCGTCACCGCTTGCGACATCCGCGCTCGCACATTCATTGATCGATTAGGATTTCAGCAGTTTGTTCAGACTTCTACGAAGAATGTATGAAAAATTGGCCCACACGTTTTGGTGACTTGCCGACATTTTGTTTCAGCAATACAGCTTCAAAAATGATGTACAGGATTCGGGCCTTTTTTGGGATACTCCAGATTGCCTCCATATTGGTGGCAGTGACCCTGATGCCGTCCAATGCATCAGCCATGGTTTCGTGCTCTGTTGAACAACTCGCCCAGGAGTCTTCAAACGAGCGCCACCATCATGAAACGGACATTCCGGCTGCAGATATCGACCATGGAGCAGACCACTGTGCGTCACATATCTGCGTGGTCGGAGACTTCGTAGGTGCCGAAAGTTGCACAAAGCAGTCCGCTAATGTTTCCCTCCGGTCCTGGGATATTGCGTCCCTAGTCCGTTCGGCCACACCCGAAGGTTTGCGGCGCCCTCCTCGCGCCTGATGCACCTGTAGCCGCAGTTTGACTGCGACCATCTGCATCTGACATTTCGAGGAAATCTAAGTGAAAATTCTGCTTGCGGCATCCTTGCCGCTGTTCGGGGCCGCCTGCTCGGCGCTTCCTGAACTTGAAACCGTGCCAGCGCTTACGGCGGCGGTTACATCGCCTGTGGTCGCGTCTGCGCAACCCGGGCCTGTTGTTGCTTACGCGGGCTACTCGGTCGGAGAACCGGCCGAATGGCGGACGCTGAATGATGAACAACGGGAGGGTGGCGAATGAAACTGCCTCTTCTCATGGGGTCCATGTTGCTGGTGTCCGCCTGCGCCAGTCCTGCCGTTCTTGAGCGCGCAAAACCAGATCGCGCGGGCTTTGGCAGTGTCGAGACGGGTGCACGCCAGGCTCTAGGGGCCACACCGATCTGGAACCTGTCTGCCGCGGACCTTGAGGAAACGCGCAAGAGGGTTCACGCCATGGTGCATGGTAAGACCGTCAGCGCCGACACCGCAGTGCAGGTTGCCCTGATAAACAGTCCCGCACTTCAAGCCAGCTTCGCTGAGCTAGGTCTGTCCTCAACTGACTTATGGGAAGTGGCTATGGGGCCGGTGCCCTCGATCGGTGTGTCAATCTCCGGGTTGGCTGGCGATGTCACTCGCACACTTGAGGCAACATTAATCAACTCCCTGCTCGACGTGGCAACATCCGCACCGCGGACCCAACTTGCGGAGATTCGCTTCAGACAATCCGAACTTGCTGCGCTCGCCGACACGATAGACTTGGCCGTTGAAACCCGCCGGGCCTGGATTGAGGCGGTTGGCGCTTTCGAAGCCGCTGCACTGATCGCTCAAACTCAGGGCACTGCCGAGGCAGCGTCCGAACTTGCTGTGCAACTGGGCCGTACCGGCGCGATGAGCAAGGCCGATCAAGCAAGAGAGCATGCCTTTACTGCTGAGCTTGCCGCCGAACGTGCAGCCGCCCAATTGGAGGCGCAATTGGCCAAAGAAAAACTGCTTCGGCTGATGGGGCTTTGGGGTAGCGACACCACTGTATTCGTGCCGGACTCGCTGCCCGCCTTGCCTGGTGGCCCGCGCGTTGCAGGAAATATCGAACAGCTGGCACTGGCAAACCGCGTAGACCTGGCATCTGGAAAGCTGGAACTCGAGGCGCTCGCGCTGGACTACCGTCTGACCGGGCAAACCCGTATGGTCTCGGACGTCCAGTTGGTGGCTGGTTTCGACCTGGAACGTGCAGCCGGAGAAACCGAGGCCAATCCAGCGCTTGCTCTAGATTTCGAGATCCCGCTCTACGACACCGGTCCGCTGGTGTCGAAGCGTGGCCGCATGGCCTATCTGCAGGCAGCGAACAGGCTGGCCCAGCAGGCCGTCGATGCGCGTTCGGACGCACGCATGGCCTATAGGGCCATCACCGGTCGCCATAGCATCGCGCGGCATTGGCGCGACTCTGTTTTGCCTCTGCGACGCCAGATCGATGACGAAGCGCTGCTGTCCTACAACGGCATGCTGACCTCGACCTTTGAATTGATCGCTGATGCCCAGGAGGGGCTCGCTTCGCGCCTCTCTGCCGCAGAAGCGAAACGTGACTACTGGCTTGCCGAAACAGACGCGACCGCGGCGATTTGGGGCGGGGCAATTACTCTGACCGGAGGTAGCGAAGAATGATGAACCGTCGTCAATTACTGGGCGCGGGATTGACCGCGAGCGCTGGAGCTGTGCTGGCGAACGCCGGGGCCGCGCAAACACGCTTTCGCGATCTGCCCGAGGCCGCCTTTACCGACAGCCCCTATACACAAGTTCCCCCAAGGCCTTCGGATCGGTTCGACTACAACCCCGTTGTAACACTGAACGGATGGTCTTTGCCGTATCGCATGAACGGAGATGTAAAGGAGTTCCACCTCGTTGCAGAGCCTGTTGAAAGGATTATGGCGGACGGGATGATTGCGCGGCTCTGGGGCTACAATGGCCAATCCACCGGACCCACAATCGAAGCGGTCGAAGGCGAGCGGGTGCGTATTTACGTAACCAACCGTCTTCCGGAACATACCAGCGTGCATTGGCACGGACTGATCCTGCCATCGGGAATGGATGGAGTTGGTGGTTTGTCGCATCCCGGCATCCCGCCGGGTAAGACCTTCGTCTACGAGTTCGACCTCATCAAGTCCGGCACCTTCATGTACCACCCGCATGCGGACGAGATGGTACAGATGGCCATGGGCATGATGGGGCTCTTCATCGTGCATCCGCGCGACACGGCGTTCATGCCGGTGGACCGGGATTTCGCGTTCCTCCTTGCGGCCTATGACATCGACCCGGGGACCTACATCCCGCGCGTGGCCGAGATGACCAATTTCAACATGTGGACCTGGAACAGCCGGATCTTCCCGGACATCGATCCTCTGGTGGTCAACAAGGGGGACCGCGTCCGTGTGCGTTGTGGCAACCTGACGATGACCAACCACCCAATTCACATGCATGGCTATGACTTTCAGGTCACCTGTACTGACGGAGGCTGGGTGCCGGAAAGTGCCCGTTGGCCCGAGGTCTCGATCGACATTCCTGTAGGCGCCATGCGCGCCTACGAGTTCGACGCGATTCACGAAGGTGACTGGGCGATCCACTGCCACAAGTCGCACCACACCATGAATGCTATGGGCCACGACATCCCTACATTTATTGGCGCCGACAAGTCCCGCCTGACCCAAATGATCCGCCGCCAGCAGCCTGGCTACATGCCGATGGGCACGGCGGGTATGGCGGATATGGGCGAGATGTCGATGGAGATCCCCGAGAACACCGTGCCGATGATGACCGGATGGGGGCCGCATGGCCCATTGGAAATGGGTGGCATGTTTAGCGTGGTGAAGGTTCGCGAGGGCATCGACCGCGACGATTACAGCGATCCTGGCTGGTACGACAACCCGCCCGGAACACAGGCCTACGAATGGACGGGCGAGCTGCCCGAACATGCATACAACACCAGTCCGAAAACCGTGATCACGCCGCGCGGCGGCGTGCGGCAGGGCTGATGCCAGAGCACAGGAGAAACACGCTCATGAAAACTGCACTTTTGACATTGGGGCTGGCCCTGATTCCCGCCCTCGCAATTGCGGACGCCGGGCACGGCAACGGTCAAATGGCCATCGGCATGCCTGCGATGCATGGCCATGAACCCACGCGAACCATCGATGTGATAATGCGTGAGGACTACGACAAGGACGCACCGTTCGTCTTCGAACCCTCCTCGGAAATGACTTTTTCTGAGGGTGAAACCGTGCGCCTGCGCATCACGAACATGGGTGAGGAAACCCACGAGTTCGTGATGGATTCGATGGCACAAAACGCTGAACACAAAGAGCTGATGGCCAAGTTCCCTGAGATGGAACATGACGACCCTAACGCTGTGCGCCTTGAACCAGGTGAAGAGGCGGAGATCCTTTGGACTTTCAACAAGGCCGGCAACTTCGAATTCGCCTGCCTGCTGCCCGGCCACTATGAAGGCGGCATGCACGGCGCCCTTACTGTCAACTGATCTCAAATCAAAGGAAACCAATCATGACCAAATTTTTGACGCTCGCCGCTGCCCTTCTGATGACCGCTGGAACTGCAATTGCTGCTAGCGATAGTGCCATGTCCTCGGGCACGGTGACCAAGATCGATGCCAAGTGGAACAAGATTACTGTCGACCATGGCCCGCTGGAAAACCTCGACATGCCAGCAATGAAAATGGTCTTCGTTCTCGCCGATCCCGCGATGCTGGAAGGGCTGAGTGAAGGCGCACAGATCAACTTCGTTGCCGACCGTGTGAATGGCAAGCTGACTATTACAGAGCTGGTGCAGTAACTACAGGTCGCGCGCCCTGTCTCGCAGGGCGCGCGATTTCATTCGTCGTCGGAGATCATGAGAAAGTTGCGTCGTCTACGACAGAAAGATCCGCAAGAATTGGACAATCCGGTCGGTGATCGCCAGCACACTGGTGCACGAGAGACGAAAGAGTTTCTTTCATCGACATGAGTTTAGAGATCTTTTCATCAATCTGGCGCAGGTGCACCTCTGCGACGGCCTTTACCTGCGCACTTTCTCGATTGTCATCGTTATAGAGCGCCAAAAGCGTACGGCAGTCTTCGATTGTAAATCCCAAGGCTCGCGCTCGTCCGATGAATGCCAGCTTATGAAAATCGATCTCTCTGAAGCTTCGATACCCGTTTGCAGCGCGCAAAGGTGTTACTAGACCGATATCCTCATAGTAGCGAATGGTCTTGGCCGGCACTCCTGACCGCTCGGCAACATCACCAATGTTCATTTCTGCCTCCTCTCACTCGGCCGGGACGGGGGCGAAGTCCTCCACCCGCCCAGACTCTTGGCGCTCGTCCATCGCCGGTCTTACGCGCCGCAGCCGCAAGGCGTTCGTCAAGACAAAGACCGAGCTAAGTGCCATCGCACCGGCAGCGACGACCGGTGACAGCAGCACGGCGAAACTCGGATAAAGCGCTCCGGCGGCCAAGGGTATCAAAGCCACATTGTAACCAAAGGCCCAACCAAGGTTCTGTTTGATGTTTCGCATGGTGTGTCGCGAGATCTCGAAAGCGTTCACAACGCCGCGAAGATCACCGGACATCAATACGACATCTGCGCTTTCGATCGCCACATCCGTGCCAGTGCCGATGGCGATGCCAACATCCGCGTGGGCGAGCGCGGGTGCATCGTTGATGCCATCGCCAACAAAGGCCAATGTGCCCTGCTGGCGCAGATTTTCCAGTGCCGCCACCTTGCCGTCGGGCAAGACCCCCGCGATCACGTGGTCGATACCAGTCTCTTCGGCAATTGCTTCTGCCGTTTCGCGTTTGTCGCCGGTAATCATTGCCACCTTCAAACCCAGACTGTGCAGTGCGGCAATCGCGGCTCGGCTCGAGGGTTTGACCGGATCGGCGACGCCAATCGCAGCCACCGCCTTGCCATTGATTGCGGCGAAGAGTGCGGTGCGACCTTGCCGTGCGAGCATAGTTTCAGCCTCTGCGAGTTCACCAAGATCGATCCCTTCGCGCTGCATCATTCGGTCAGCTCCGACAACAACCTCGGCCCCGTCAACGATGGCGCGCACGCCATACCCTGTAATCGAAGTAAACGCGCTCGGTTCCGACAGTCTGATGTTTTCCGCCTGCGCGCCGCGCACGATAGCTTCGGCGATCGGGTGTTCTGATCTGGCTTCGACCGATGCGACTGCCGCAAGAACGGTGCAGCGCTCGGCTCCTTCCGCCAGCACAAGGTCGGTCAGCGCGGGACGTCCGGCGGTGACGGTGCCGGTCTTGTCCAGAGCGACAACCTTGACGTCCCCCAATGCTTGCAGAGCATCCCCCTTGCGGAACAACACGCCCATTTCAGCAGCGCGACCGGTCCCGACCATGATCGACGTCGGCGTCGCCAGTCCCATCGCGCAGGGACAAGCAATGATGAGAACTGAGACACCCGCGACCAGCGCATAGGTGAGGGCGGGATCAGGGCCGAATATTAGCCAGACAAGGATCGTCAAGGCGGCGAGGGTCATCACAGCGGGGACGAACCAAAGCGTGATCCGATCCACCAACCCTTGAATGGGGAGCTTGGCGCCCTGCGCATCTTCGACCATGCGGATGATTTGGGACAACGTGGTATCCGCACCAACACGCGTTGCTTTATAGGTCAGACTGCCCGCGCCATTGACCGTACCGCCCGTGACAGGATCACCAGCCGACTTGCCGACCGGCACGGGTTCCCCGGTGATCATGCTTTCATCGACATGGCTTTCGCCGTCCACAACCTCACCGTCCACGGCGAGTCGTTCTCCGGGGCGCACAACAATCAGATCTCCGGTGCGCAAGGCATCGATCTCGACCTCGACCGCATCGCCGTCACGCAAAATACGCGCCGTACGAGCCTGTAGGCCGAGCAGCTTCTCGATTGCAGCCCCTGTTCGCCCTTTCGCTCGCGCTTCGAGCCAGCGCCCGATCAGGATCAGGACCACGATGACCGCGGCGGCCTCGAAGTAGACAGCGCGGACGGCCTCGGGCATCAGCGACGGGAAGAACGTTGCGACAACTGAATAAAGATAAGCTGCGCCTGTGCCGACGGCGACCAGACTGTTCATGTCTGGAGCACCTTTCAGCAAGGCCGGAAACCCTTTCAGATAGAACTGTCGGCCGGGCCCAATGAGCACAGCCGTTGTGAGGATGAACTGGATCAACCAGCTGGCCTGCTGTCCTATGGTATTGTTGATCGCCATATGCACGGCCGGGATCAGGTGCCCGCCCATTTCCATCAGGAAAACCGGCAAAGCGAGTGCTGCGGCCAGTGCCACCCGGCGTGCCAACCCGCGCGCTTCCTCTTCTTTTCGCGAAGTGCGATCCTGTGTTGCCGTGGCCTCGGCCACGCTGGCTGGATATCCGGCTTGCTCGGATGCACGGATGAGGGCCACAGGGTCGGTCATGCCCTCAAGATATGTGATGCGCGCATTTTCCGCCGCAAGATTAACGTTGACCTCCAACACGCCGGGAACCAAGGCAAGTGCCTTGTCGACGCGCCCGACACAAGAAGCACATGACATGGACGCGATGTTCAGCGTCACGGATGCCGTTCGCGCTGGATACCCGAGATCTTTCAGGGCTTGGACCGCATCTTGCAGGTGGGGCGAACCATCCACGCTGAAACGCGCCGTCTCGTTCGCGAGGTTCACCGAGACATCGGATATTCCCCTCAACGCGGCTAGGCCCCGATCCACGCGCCCTACGCATGAGGCGCAAGACATTCCTTCAATCGAGAGCGTCACTTTGGATTGATCTGTCATTTCAGTCTCCTGGAATCCCATTTGACACCCCAAATAGGAGTTCCAGTGACTGGAAGGTCAATACCCAATTTGAACTTTCCTGGCTTCGCTTTAAAAATCTACGGAGACCCTTGACCTTCCCCCCACTGGAAGCCCCATCTGCACTGAACAAGCTGTCACAGAGGAGACATCGACATGAAATTCAACGTTCCCGACATGAGTTGTGGTCATTGCACCAGTACGATCGAAAAGGCGATCAAGGCAGCTGACGCAAATGCGAGCGTATCTTGCGACATTCCGGCCCGCACGGTTTCTGTTGAAGGTGCACTGTCAACAGAACGGCTGACGGCCCTGCTTCGTGAAGCTGGGTACGAAAATACCGTGACTGCCTAATCTATGGGTCATCGCACCCGTCGTGACGGGTGCGATGACCTAGCGATTTCTAGCGACGGATTTGCCTGGTTTTCTGAGGTTCCGCAGATCATGAGCGCGAAGGCAACAGGATGAGAGCACTGCCTAAGAGGCAAAGAAGAATGCCTGCAATGTCCCAGCGGTCCGGTCGGCTCCCCTCCACTAGCCACATCCAGATCATGGACGCCGCTATGTAGACGCCCCCGTAAGCTGCATATGCCCGACCGGCCATTTCGCTTTCTGCGCGCGTCAAAAGCCATGCGAAGAGTGCCAAACTTACCAGACCTGGCCCGACCAAAAGTGGCGAACGATCGAGCCGCAACCATGCCCAGAAAGCAAAACATCCGGCGATCTCGGCAAAGGCAGCAATAAGATACCAAAGGTAAGTCATCTTCTCGCCGCCTCTTTCAGTGGTAGGCCGTGCCTAGGTCTTTTGGTATGTAGGGGCTCCGGCTCATTCGCCTGCATCATTGCTCATCGGGCGTGATGTCAGAACCCACCGCAGAGTGCTAGTTTGCCGACGCCCGCACGTTGTCGACCAGTTCCGTGAGCTTATCGCTCTCCACGAAGCCTGGAACCAGATTGTCGCCGATCACAAATGAAGGCGTGCCACTGAAGCCGAGCGACTGCGTCAACCGCATCGAGGTCGCGATGTGCTCTTCAATTTCGGGGCGCTCCATGTCGGTTTGAAGGCGTTCGATGTCGAGACCAACTTCTTGTGCTATCCTGAGAACGCTTGCCTCTTCCGCCCGGCCGTTCATACCCATTAGGGCCCAGTGGAATGCCTCATACTTGCCTTGCAGCCGCGATGCGAGTGCAGCTTTGGTTGCAAACACTGACCCGTCCCCGAGAATTGGCCATTCGCGATAGACCAGACGCACATCAGGATCGGCCTCCAACAGAGCCTGAACTTCCGGCATAGCGCGTCGACAATATGGGCAGTTGTAATCGAAAAATTCGATAACGGTCACATCCCCATCGGGATTGCCGAGAACCGGTGCATTCGGGTCTTGCTCGAGCAATTGTCGCTGATCGCGCAAGACGGTTGCCTGCGCTTGTGCCTGGGCTTCGGCGTCCTGACGTTGAAGTATTTCGACTGCTTCCATGATGATTTGCGGATTCTCGCGGATAGCCTCATATACAAGTTCCTTGACCCGCGCTTCGTCCAGGTCTGCGGCCTGCACTGCCATTGGAAGTAAGGCAAATGACGATACGAGCATCAAATTTCTGAAAATCATGTCCATTATCCCTCTTGTTCTGCTGCTGTGCGTGCGGCCTGAGCATTGCGCTCTCGCTCTGGCCAGGTCGACTTAATGAAGCCGAGAATGTTCCAAATTTCCTGATCTGTGAGTTTGCCGGCGAAGCCCGGCATGCCACTATCGAAATCTGAGCCCTGTTGTCGCATCAGTTCCGCCCCCCCGAGCTTGGTGTAGGAGAACAAAATCTGGTCACTATGGTGCCAGGTATGACCGTTGCGATCATGCGGCGGCGCGGGCAGGCGGCCATCTGAACCAGGGCTTCGCCAGTCTGGTTGCCCTTCGAGATTGGCGCCATGGCAGGACGCACAGTTTTCAGAATAGAGAGCTTGCCCCAGTTCGATATTGACGTCGTCAAACGGGGAAGAACCCTGGGAGGCATTGCCGCTGAACCACCAGGTTGCACCTAGCCCAATCAGGCCAATGGATGAAATTACCGCCAGGTAAGCTGATCTCATGCGACCTCCAGCCACGTCATCATGCCGGATGCCGCGTGCGAGAGCATGTGACAGTGAAACAGCCACTTTCCCGGATTGTCGGCAACGAAGGCGATCTCGCGAGTCTCGCCACCGAACATCAGCAAGGTATCCCGCAGGGGACCAACTTCACCGCCCTCCAGCACCTCCCGGAAATGCATCCCGTGCAAATGCATGGCGTGGGGGAAGGATGTATCGTTGTAGATCTCCACTCGCGCTGTTTCACCGCGTGACAGGCTAGCCAGTGGCTTCTCGGTCATGCCCACGGTACCATTGAAAGCCCAGAACTGGTTCGCGTCGACCAGTTGGCGGAACGTTTTTCGCTCACCCTCAAGTATGGCTGCGTCAAGGTTGCCCATTGCCCCGCCTTCCATGTTGAGCCTGATGCGTCTCGCCTGCTCCAGTCCCGGCACATCCATATTAGGGTTCGGTGGCAGAACTTGGGGGACATCCCGCACAGCGGAGGCCAAAGTGCCGGTCACGCGAAACTCGGTTTGGGCAAATCCCTGGCCGTCTTCAAGCCGCACCAGATGAGCACTTTCCCCTTCATCCGCAATGACGTCGACAAACAAATCCGCTCGTTGGCCCGGCCCAAGGATGATCGGTTCGCTGATCTCACTCGGCGTCACCAGTGGCATTCCGTCGAACGCCATCACCCACCCCTTTAGACCTGACAGGCCCAAAACAAAGATCCTGGCATTTGCCGCGTTGATCAACCGAAGCCGCATCCGCTCACCCTGGCTCACGTTGAGCGTAGAATTGAAGCTTCCGTTGGTGGCGACAAAGTTGCCACGTCGGCCTGCATGGCTACGATCATGAACGGCTTCAAAATCTGGGTCGAGTTGTGCGGTCTCCGGGTTGAGGAGCCAATCGTCAAGAATAAGGACTTCATCGCGATCAACATCCGGGGCTATCGGTTCTTCGACGATCAACGCTCCGTAGAGCCCACGAGCGACCTGTTCGACGGAGCGATTATGCGCGTGAAACCAAAAAGTTCCTGCATCTGGAACGGCAAAATCGTAGTCGAAGGTTTCGCCTGTGGGGATGGCATCTTGGGTGAGCCCGGCCACGCCGTCCATCGCATTTGATATCCGCACGCCATGCCAGTGCAGGGACGTCGCCTGCGGCAACTTGTTGACGAGCCGACGTTGAAGACGCGCGCCCTGCCGAACACGGATCACGGGGCCAGGAAACTTTCCGTCATAGCCCCAAATCTCCGTCTTGGGGTAGTCCGGAGGGGCGAGTTGTACGGCGCCACTTTGCGCTGTCATCACCTGAAATTCAGGGGTGGCTGCTGATCCAGCCTTAGGGAAGACGCTCAACGCACTCATTGCCAACCCCGATTGAATGAATGCTCTTCTGGTGTGTGTCATTTCGTTCTCGTTTGTTGTGCGAGCCAGTTTTGGCTCACACATTGTCTCTATTGCAGTCACATGTCTTTATTAGCAGCGGCGCCCTCGCCCTGAGCGACCCGGTCGGCTCGAGGTTCGTCACCATCAAGCAAGTACACGGCCATCGCTTCCAGATCATCGGGGGACAAAAAGCGCGTATTGCCCTGCACGACCTCCACCATGCTGCCGCCGAAAGCGTCGCCTGACGGCGTCACGCCAGTACGCAACGCATAGGCGAGGTTGGAAACGGTCCAGCCGCGTTCCGCCAGTGAGTTCGGCGTGATCGAAGGCGCCTTGCTCCCCCCTGGCAATGCCTCATTTCCAGCAAAAACCGCGTCAAGCAGGCGCCCGCCTCCGATATTGCGTGGCGTGTGGCAAGCACCGCAATGTGCTGCACCTCGAACCAGCTCGCGACCGCGGTTCCATTGTGCGTTTTTCTCGTCAATGGGTTCCGTGGGTGGATCGTAGAGATAGGCCGCCCGCCATAGCTTCAGGCCCCATCTCTGATCGAAAGGAAACTTGACATCATGCTCAAGCGCTGCCTCGGCGACCGGTGGCACGGTCTGGAAAGCTGCCCAAAGGTCGGCAATGTCCTGATCCGTGAAATCCGCATAGAACGGATAGGAAAAAGCGGGATAATACGGCTCTCCGCTAGGACTAATGCCCTGGCGAACCGCCTTGGCGAACTGCTCAACCGTCCACCCCCCGATGCCGCTCTCTTTGTCTGTCGTCAGATTGGGCGGAAAAAACGTGCCAAAATCTGTCGCCAGCCCCGCGCCGCCTGCGAGTGCGGCGCCGCCAGCCTCTGAATTGGTGTGGCATGAAATGCACCCGGATACGCGAGCCAAATAGGCGCCGCGCTGGACATCACCCGTTTGCGTGATCGACGCGGGCACCTTGCCAATCGGCCAGATCACAAGGCCGCCGACCACAAGGGCGCCAAGCGCCCCTGCAGCAAAGACCAGTTTTTTCATCCGGCCCATCTTTACTTCGCCTCGTAGCGGAATTTCGCGTGACATGCCGAACATGTCTGGGTCACCATGTTGAATGCCCCATCTGCGGGCATCGAGGCATAGTCCATCATCGGGCTTCCTGACGAAGTTCCCATCATGGACGAAGCTCCCATCATGCCACCGGGGGATTGCGTGCCCATCATAGAGCCTGCATCCATTCCCGCCGCTGACGCCATAAGCCCGTTGTCGGCGGCTTTGGCAAGACCTTCGCTAACCACCTTGAGCTGCTCTGCGAGCGCACTGAATTCTTCCCAATCCGACCAGATCTCGGGCTTTGCTTCCGACGGTTTCCCAGCAGACCCTTCGGGAAACAATTCGGTCATGCCTTCGCTATGTTCGACAAAGACGCGTGCTCCCGCACGAACAGCTTCAGCATCATAGGTGATTTCACCACGCATCATCGGAGCCAGTTCTTTGACCGATTGCCCCATGGCCATCATGCCGTCCATGCGTTCCTTGACGACGCCTTCCGCGCCACCATGTGCAAATGCAGCTGCGGCCATTGTCGTTCCTGCCAAGAGGCCGATCATCAGTTTGCTTTTCATCGTTCCGTATCCTGTATTTCCATGCTTGATAGATTTAATTTGATGAGGCGTGGTTGCCCCTAGGTCAGGATAGGTGTTTGGGAGGCGGGGTGTCCCTTAGGACATTCCGGTTAGAAAAGCTCTGATCTGGATGTTCGCGAGGCAATTGCGACAAGTTGGTCGAAGCTCTCGGAGCTGATAAAATGACAATTACCATATTTTTCGAGCAGTCCGGCCCCGGATCGCAATGCCCGGGGAGAAGATTATCTGCATCTTCCTCATGAGAGGTCTGATGTTTTTGCGCACTTCGTTCGGAAACTTTGGCAGCGACCGTTTCATGGCCAATTGCATCGAGAGATCCCGCCGGGAGAACGACAAATAACGCAATCGAGACCAGCAGGAGAATCTGGATCGCGCTACGGAAGATGTTCAGCCTGACGACCAAAGTCAGTTGATCCCGTTCGCGCGCTGCAGTTCGCGCACGTATCCAGCAATCATCTTCACATCACCTTGGGTGAGGCCTTCAACGGGAGGCATATTGCCAAAATTCCAATGATGAGATTGGACGCCGTTTTGCGCCGCATTCAGGAACGCGGCATCGGAATGGTGGTTCGGCTCGTAGATTTTGTGAACAAGCGGAGGAGCGACCCCATTCTGGCCTGCGGCATTTTCACCATGACAGCTGGCGCATTTTGCCTCGAACGCGCGTTGCCCCATTTGGGCTTGCGGCGAAAACTCAGCGGGAATTATTACATTGGCAATGGGCGCGCCCTGAGGAATGCCGCTCGTGTCCGGCGGAACCATTGAGTGTCCTTGAGCGGTCTGCGCCGGGGCCGGCTGCAACGCTTGCCAACCGACCGCTCCAAGGCCGAGCACGAAGAACCCGCTAACGAACCATCCCCAGAAATTCATAGTGTTTTACTCTCCTGCATGTGATCCGTTCAGATCAACTTAACCTGCGTCCCGACCGGCGTGCGATCGAAGACCTCTTCTATATGTTCGTTGTAAAGGCCGATGCAGCCGTTTGATGATCGACGCCCGATTTTCCGCGTGTCTTGGGTTCCGTGGATCCGGTAGTATTGCCACGACAGATAGAGCGCACGCGTTCCCAGAGGATTGGAGGGATCTCCTCCAGGCACATAGGCTGGCCATTCCGGATTGCGTTCCCGCATTGAAGGGGTCGGCGCCCAACTTGGATTTTCCCGTTTCTCGACAACTTCTGTATACCCGCGCTTCGTCAATTCATCAGTCAAGGGAACAGAGGTCGGGTAAATCCGCATCTCTTCATCCTCTGTCCAGTGTTGGAGCACCTTTGTGACAGTATCCGAAATGATGATGCCCTTCCCGAGACGGTCAAAGTGATCACGCCAATTGTGGAGAACGAACGACGAGATATTGCGTCTTACCACACCAGCCTCTTCCGCCCGAAGAGTGTGGGGGGTCATCAAGAATGCGCCTGAAATTGCAATCAGGCTCCGCCTGTTCAAACTCGGTCTCTCTGCCATTTGTTCGTCCTTGGTTACTCAATTGGACGAGACAGGCATTGCTCAGATGGGGCTGAATCTCAACCGCAACAGGCCGCAAGATTTGTATCGAAGTGTATCCTTGACCTTCCAGCGGGAGATCAAGCTAAACAGGATGCGTTGACCAAAATCAGAGGTGGATTCCATGCAAGAGGATAGCGAGTCAGGTGGCAATCGCCACGGAAAGTTGATGCACTGGGGCATGATGGCTTGCTGTGCTGTCATGCTTCTACCCATCGCAGCTTTCCTGATTGGCGGAGGCACCGTCGCAGGCCTTTGGGCAAACGCTACCGTCTTTGCGCCTCTGGTGCTCTGCGTTGGCGCCCATTTTGTGATGCACAAGATGATGGGGCGTTCATGCCATGGAAGCAAAGAGCACAAGCAGACCGCCCCCCAGCCAGTGCCGATTGAAGATATGACCGACAGCGCCGTCCGGCGGTAAGTCGAAATGAGAACAAGAGCGCGGCTGGCGACTGTCTTCTTGGGAGCGATTTTCGTGAGCGCTTGTTCCGGCGGACCAGTCCTGTGCCCGACAAACCCGCCGCCAACTTTGTCGACAAAGTCACCAGAGCTGGAGCTGCCCAATGGATGTCGTCTGGCAGGGCCTATCTCCAACGGTGTGGGCCAGTTGGATTGTGTAAACGGCCGATCAGGCTTTGTTGCCACTCAAGTTCAAAGCCTGGAGATAGTGCGATGACCATCTGGCGCTCGCCAATCCGTCTTGCTTTCTGCGGTACCCTCGCTGCCGCAATGTTCTGGCTCTTGATCCCCTTTGCTGCAACGGCCGAGGTATCAGTCGCCCACAAGGTCACTGCGGTGGAAGCGCGGCTGATCTCCGCCGAGGATGCCGTTTCCGCCGAAGCTCAAACGCTCTCCGCCGGTCTGGATCTGAACCTTGCTGACGGATGGAAAACCTATTGGCGTTCGCCTGGCGAGGTTGGCATTCCGCCACAGATCGACTGGAGCGGGTCGACGAATGTCGCGGGCGTTGATTTCCTATGGCCTGCGCCCGAGCGGTTCACTGCCTTTGGCATCGAAAACTTCGGCTATCATGATGAGGTTGTCTTTCCACTTCAGATCACCCTGAAGGATCCTGGGGAACCTGTCGAACTCAGAGCAAACGTCAAGCTCTTGACCTGCTCAGCAGTTTGTGTCCCCCAGGATTTTGACTTGGCACTTTCGTTGCCTCAGGGGAACTCAATCGATCAAGTCTCGGCTAATCGTATCGGGGCATTTCTCGCACGCGTTCCGGCGGAAGGAGGAGCGGCAGGCGTGACCGCCGCCACATCCCATATAAACGATGATTTCACCCGCCTAACGATAGAAATAGCTGCCACGACTGCCTTCAAAACCCCGGACGTCTTTCCTGAAATTGGTGATGGCAACACGTTGGGGAAGCCCGACATTCGCCTTGGGGCAAGCGGGCGAACGCTTTGGGCTGAATTCCCAATTCTTGCCTACATGGCAGATACAGACGCGCCGCCACGGGTAACCGTGACGGACGGGCCGGATCACGCCCTCACCGTCACGCCAGATCGGGCAACAACCGCCCCAACTCCCCCTTTCAGTATTGATCGGGTGGTCCCCGGCATTGATCAAGTGATCTGGATCGCCATCATCGCTTTTCTTGGGGGCTTGATCCTGAACGCCATGCCTTGCGTGCTTCCTGTTCTGTCGATCAAGTTATCTTCTGCCCTGAAATCCGAAGGACGCGGCAATGCCCAAGTCAGGGCAGGCTTCTTGGCCGCCGCCGCCGGAGTCATGGTCTTTATGTGGGCACTCGCGGCTGTTCTCTTCGCATTGCAAAAGATTGGCGTTGCCGTCGGTTGGGGGCTCCAGTTCCAGAGCCCAACGTTCCTGGTTCTGATGCTCCTGATCCTTGGTCTGTTCACCGCAAACCTGTTTGGACTGTTCGAATTCTCTTTGCCAGCCGCCCTGACAACGCGGTTGATGAAAGCAGGAGGTACGGCCGGTTATGGAGCGGATTTTGCCACCGGATTTTTCGGGGCGGTCATGGCTACTCCCTGCTCCGCGCCGTTTCTTGGAACAGCTATCGCATTCGCACTTGCGGGGCGGGTGATAGACATCGCTGTCGTTTTCACCTTTCTCGGGTTAGGTCTGGCCAGCCCATATCTGTTGGTGGCCATCGTGCCGAACGTTGTTCGGTTCGTGCCCAAGCCCGGCCGCTGGATGATCGCCTTGAAAGCCGGCCTTGGCATCCTCCTGATGGGTACCGCGGCATGGCTGTTCTATGTCCTGCTCGGCGTTGCTGGATCGCGCGCGGCCCTAACAGTTGCATCTCTCGGTGCGGTTATGCTCTTCATAGCGGCATCGCCCTGGGTGCCAAGATCTCTTCGCTGGCCCTTTGGGCTGGCGCTGGCGGCACTCGCGGTCGCGGCCGCGCCATTCTTGGCAACACCCGCCGCACCCGATGCCCAAGCAGGAAAAATTGCCTGGGTCACATTTGACCGCGGCGATATTGCCCGTCGGGTTTCACGCGGAGAGGTCGTTTTTGTCGATGTAACCGCCGATTGGTGTTTGACCTGCAAAGCCAACAAGGCGCTCGTTCTTGAACGCGACCCGGTTCTTTCGGCATTGAACAGCTCTGGTGTCACGCCGATGCTGGCCGACTGGACCCGCCCAGATGACGCGATCACCCGTTTTTTGGAGACCAACAACCGTTACGGCATTCCATTCAACGCGGTTTATGGGCCGTCTGCTCCCGAAGGAATTATCCTGTCTGAAATATTGTCGACTCAGGATGTTCTTGCTGCTCTGCACGCGGCGCGTCCGGGGGCCGCTCAAGCAACGCTCATCGAGGACGATGTGAAGGTTTCCAGATTTGGAAACACTTTGGAGCAAAGTGCCGACTGAGTAATTTCGCCTAAGCTGCGCATCAAGGACGCCGAGTCAGGCAGCATTTAACGCCCTGATTTAGATCAACCACACCATCTGGATAGCGTGTTATAATCACCTAGGAAGGACTCAAATCATGCGATCAAGGCCACATATCGATGTCAGAAGAGTGTCGCGTATTCGCGTCAGCTTCGTCCTGATATTGATCGGAGCCTTGTTTTTCGGTCTCATTGCCGATGGTTTGCATGCGCATGAGGGCGAGCCTGCCGGGTTAGAGACGCAGATTGTTCAGGTCACCGACGCAAATTCCTCCGTCCACGTTATTCTGGACGCGGATTGCGGAATTCATCCCGGTTGCGCCGCTGCTCTGATCCCTAACGGGCTTGTCAGCGCAGTAGTTTCGAACCGTAGCACGCGAATGGTAATGTCGTGGCGGCAATCGGCGTCTTTCGCCGATGACGAATTCATACACGTCCCCATTCTCTTCTGAGCATTCCAGTCAGCGAGGTAGCGAAGCGCCTCCCTTTCGGCTTTTACGCCAATCGTGACGCTTAGGTTTTTCGACAGGCTCGTAGTCTGGATGTCCGGATTCTGCCTGACCGCGCTCCTCACTTCATTCGCTCCTATTAACCGTGGATCCGCCGGTTTTCTGCCCTCGCCACGGCCACCGCATGATCTCGACCAGATAAAGGTTCCAAAAATGAACATGTCGCCCCGCATCGCCTATACGCTCGCCACTTTGTTCGTGTCAGCACCAGCTTTGGCCGCTCCGCCTACGGTCTTCATTCCAGAGGGCAGCGCCAATTCAGTCCTGATGGTTCAGGCGGAGACTGGAAAAGTCCTGCGTCGGATCAATGATGTCGAGGCGGTCCACGGTCTCGCAGGCGCACCCGGCGTGCCGTATCTGGTCGCCGGCAGCTATTCGGAGATCCCGCGCGAGGATGTCGCGGCGCTAGAAAAGCCCTCCACCGTGTCTGCAGACGATCACGCCGCGCACCACGCACCAAAGGCCGCGCCAATGGGGCCACCCGATGCCGGGATCAGTCTTCTCTCGATTCTGGACGCAAAAAGTGGCGATATCCTGCGTCGGATAGAGGTGCCGGGTGCCGTACATCATACGGCAGTTTCCCCTGATGGACGCTTTGCCGTTGCGACCCATCCGGCAGGTGACGGAATATCGGTGATTGACCTGGCGACTTTCGGCATGACGGCATTTGTCCCGACTGGATCGATGCCGAACTATGCAGCGTTCGGAACTGATCCCAATCTCGTCTACGTCTCCAACACCGGTAACGGAACGATCAGCGAAGTAGACCTGTCGCGGGGTATCGTTCGTCGCAACTTCATTGCAGGTGACACCCCGGAACATACGGCGGTTTCGCCCGAAACTGATCGACTCTTTGTGGCAGACGCGGACGCAGGTCAGGTTCTGGAACTGTCTTTGAGTACCGGTGAAAAGCTGCGGACCTTCGAAATTGGCGGCGAGATTCATGGACTGGGGCTGTCAAATGATGGGGCAACTTTGTTCGTCGCGGGTAGGGGAGAGGACAAACTCGCCTCAGTTGCACTCGCTACCGGGGAAGTGCGCACAGCCACGCTTGCACCAGAACCCTACCACCTGACGGTAATTCCAGGCTCCGACATCCTTTATGTCTCAAGCCGTGCAGAGCCCGTGGTTTGGCTCATCGATACCAGCTCACTGCAAACGCGTGAAACAGTTTCTGTCGAAGGAGAAGGACATCAGATGGTGGCGCTTCCCTGAAGGGCTGCCGATGGGAATGAAAGGCACAGGATCATGGCACAGGACACTCGCCCAACACTTCGTTTTCTGGGAGCCGCCGGAACAGTAACCGGATCGCGCTATCTGATTGAAACCGGGGATCGCCGCATTCTAGTTGATTGTGGCTTGTTTCAAGGCTTCAAATCGCTGCGGGACCGCAACCGCAAGGCGTTTCCGGTACGCCCCTCCACCATTGACACCGTACTTCTGACGCACGCGCATCTCGATCACTCAGGCTATCTGCCTGCGCTGATCCGCGGCGGGTATCGAGGGAAGGTGATGTGTACCGAAGCGACGGAGGAACTCTGCGGCCTGATCCTGCCGGACAGCGGCCATATCCAGGAAGAGGAGGCACGTTTTGCCAAAAGGCACCGATACTCCAAGCACAAGAACCCCAAGCCGCTCTACACGTTGAAAGATGCTCAGGCGGCGCTTGAGCATTTGCACAGAGTTCCCTTCAACAGCACAATCGATGTTGGTGACGGAATATCCGCAGAGTTCATCCCGGCGGGCCATTTGCTCGGTGCGGCGCAGATCCGTATCAGACTGCCGGGAAGGACAATCCACTTCAGTGGCGACCTCGGCCGACAGAACGACGCACTGATGCGACCACCACAACCGTTCTCAGGTGCGGACGTGTTGGTTTGTGAATCCACCTATGGCAATCGCCATCACGCAGCCATCGACGCGGAGGAAGAGCTTCTGCCAATCCTGAAACGTGTTTTCGGGCGGGGCGGTACGGTTCTCATCCCCTCATTCGCGGTTGGGCGCGCGCAGGGGCTTATGTATCACATTGCACGCCTGCAAAACCGCGGCGAGATCCCATATGTGCCGGTTTATCTCAACTCGCCAATGGCGATCGACGCGACCGAAATCTACCACGGCCATCACGAAGAACATCACGTTGCCTGGGAGGATTGCCTTGCGATGTTCCAGATCGCCAAGCGGGTCACTTCGGTCGAGGAGTCGAAGAAGCTGAACACGCAGCATGGCCCGATGATCATCATTTCGGCGAGCGGCATGTTGACCGGCGGGCGGATCCTGCATCACCTCGCCAGCTTCGGCGGCGACCCGCGCAACGCAATCCTGCTGTCGGGCTTTCAGGCTGGCGGTACCCGCGGGGCGGCACTGGCCGCTGGCGCGGACAGTCTGCGCATGTTCGGTCGAGATTTCCCGATCAGGGCAGAGGTGATCCAGCTCGAAGCCTTTTCCGGACATGCCGATGCCGAAGAGTTGCTGGCCTGGATGCGCGCGTCGGATCGCGCGCCGCGCATGACCTATGTGACTCACGGCGAACCTTCTGCCTCGGACCGGCTGCGCTGGCGGATCGAACATGAACTCGGCTGGCCTGCCCGCGCCCCCGAACACCTCGAAACGATCCGGCTGGACAATCCAAAATGACAGAAATCGACAATACGCTCGCCCTGTCCCGCGCGGGGATCGACACTTACCGGCAACCCGTTGTCTTCATGCGCGAAGACTGCCACGTCTGCCGCGCCGAAGGCTTCGCAGCCCTGACCCGGATCGAGGTCACGCTCGGCGACAGGTCGGTGATTGCCACGCTGAACGTGTTGACCAATGGCGACTGGCTGCCCGACGACACTGCCGCCTTGTCGGAAGAAGCCTGGGCCGCCCTGAAGCCCCAACCGGGGGACCGGGCAAGTTTTACGCACCCGGAGCCACCGGACTCCGTCTCAGCGATCCGCGCCAAGGTCTATGGAGAAACCCTTGAGCAGCAAAGGTTCGACGCAATCATTCGTGACGTCCTCGATCATCGTCTCTCCGATCTCGATCTGGCAGCCTTCATCACCGCCTGCGCGGGCGACCGGCTTTCGATTGCGGAAACCATCGCACTGACCCGATCCATGCAGGCGGCGGGCGAAACGCTGGATTGGGGCGGCGCCGAGATCTACGACAAGCATTGCGTCGGGGGGCTTCCAGGAAACCGCACCACGCCGATCATCGTTTCGATCATCGCGGCGGCGGGGCTGATGATCCCCAAGACCTCTTCTCGCGCGATCACTTCCCCCGCAGGCACGGCCGACACGATGGAGGTCATGGCTCCCGTCTCGCTCGACATCCCCGCGTTGAGACGCGTCGTCGAGGCTGAGGGCGGGTGCATCGTTTGGGGGGGCAACCTCGCTCTCAGCCCTGCGGACGATGTTCTGATCCGGATTGAACGGCCACTCGATTTCGACAGCGACGGACAGCTGGTGGCGAGCGTCTTGTCGAAGAAGGCTGCGGTCGGTGCGAAGCGCGTGCTGATCGATGTGCCCGTCGGACCAACGGCCAAGGTCCGCTCGGCGGAAACCGCCGCTGCGCTGGCAGAGCGGCTCCGCGCCGTTGGCAAGGCCATCGGCCTGACGCTCTCGATCCATCAAAGCGACGGGACTGCACCTGTCGGCCGCGGAATTGGACCCGCACTTGAAGCCCAAGATGTCCTTGCCGTGCTACGCCGCAACGAGAACTTCCCTGTCGACCTGCGCGACCGTGCACTCGACATCGCTGGAGCGCTGCTGGACCTTGTCCCCGAGACGGGCAGCGCGGGAGGGCGAAAGGTGGCCGCACAGCTGCTCGACAGCGGCGCTGCCGAGGCGAAGTTCATGGCGATTTGCGATGCACAAGGCGGTTTCACTGAGCCCGGTGAGGCGCGTTATCATGCGGTGATCACCTCCCGCACGGCGGGGCGCCTCATTGCGATTGACAATCGTCGCATCGCGCGCACAGCGAAACTCGCCGGCGCACCGCGGCAGCAGCTCGCAGGGCTGCGCCTTCTGGTCCAGATCGGTGACCATATCGAATTTGGCAAGCCGCTGTTCGAGATCCACGCCGAAACGCTGGGAGAACTGGAATACGCCCGCTCCTATGCCGAGGCGCAATTGGGACTTTGCACAATTGAGGAGGCAAACTGATGACCATTATCGCCCCCTTTCCCGGCATGGAGCCATTGGCGCGCAGAATGGCGGCGACATCCGGTGCCGAAATCCAGCCGGTGGACTTGCACCATTTTCCCGATGGTGAAACCCTCGTGAAGCTCGGCGGCGATCCTGCAGGACGCGAAATCGCCTTCCTCGCCACGTTGCGCGATCCTGATCGGCTGGCGTTGCCTCTGCGTTTCGCAGCTCTGACGGCGCGCGAACTTGGGGCCGCGCGTGTGGGGCTGGTCGCGCCCTATCTTGGCTACATGCGCCAGGACAAGCGGTTTCATCCACGCGAAGCTGTGAGCGCCCCGATCTTCGCGGGATTTCTTGATGAATGTTTCGACTGGGTGATGACCGCTGACCCCCATCTGCATCGCAACCCGAGCCTTTCAGCGCTGTTCCGCATTCCCGCATATCGTGTCGCCACAGCCCCTCTGCTGGCCGACTGGATTGCGGCGAACGTTCCAGAGGCCGTGCTCCTTGGGCCTGACAGCGAAAGCCAGCAATGGGTGGCTGAAGTCGCCAGGCTCGCCGGACGCCCCTACGAAGTGCTGACAAAACATCGCTCCGGGGATCGGCAGGTCGAGATCAGCCTGCCGGGCAGCGCCGTTTTCCGACAGGGGACACCCGTGATCCTCGATGATATCGCCTCGTCCGGACACACGCTGATCCGAACGCTCGAACAACTCGAGCAGGCCGGTGCCCGACCTGCGACTTGCGTAATTATCCACGCGGTTTTCGCACACGGCGCAGAGGAAGCAATCCGCCATGCCGGTGCCGCGCGGATCGTCAGTACCGATACGATTCCACACTCAACGAACGCAGTCTGCGTCGGCGAGCTGTTAGCGACAGAAATGAAAGTTGCTCAATGCGCCACTTGACCTTCCAGTTACTGGAAGAATTAGGTTTGAGGCAATGAGCTAGAAATACGGGAAAGGATCCCCGAATGAACAACCATCACGAACATGCCAACGGATCTGACGATCAAGTTCCTTCTGGCTACGCGGGCACGGTCTTCACTTGCCCGATGCACCCCGAGGTACGCCGCG
This sequence comes from Celeribacter ethanolicus, assembly GCF_001550095.1. GTDB lineage: Bacteria > Pseudomonadota > Alphaproteobacteria > Rhodobacterales > Rhodobacteraceae > Celeribacter > Celeribacter ethanolicus. Next base: position 77,574 of record NZ_LRUC01000033.1, read on the forward strand.
CCGAACCGGGAGATTGCCCGAAATGCCAGATGCATCTGGTGCCGGAGGGCGAGCCCTCGCAACACCACGCCCATCATCAGCACACGGGCGACGCGGTGGAGCCAAACCACTTGGACTCGGTTCCCAACGACTACACTGGCCCGGTTTATACCTGTCCGATGCACCCTCAGGTGCGCCAGACGCATCCCGGGTCTTGTCCGATCTGCGGTATGGGGCTGGAACTGGAATCGGCCGCCATGGAAGCGGAAGGCCCGAACCCGGAGCTTGTGGATTTCAGCCGTCGTTTCTGGGTGGGGGCCATTTTGACCGTACCGCTCCTTGTGCTGACCATGGGCCCCTATCTTGGCCTGAGCGGGGTGCGCGAGATATTCGGAGAACGCGTCACCCTCTGGGTCGAACTCGCGCTCGGGACACCCGTTGTCTTTTGGTCCGGCTGGCCTTTCCTTGTTCGTGGCTGGAACTCGTTCCGGACAAGGAACCTCAATATGTTCAGTCTCATTGCCATGGGTGTAAGCGCCGCATGGCTGTTCAGCATCATCGCCGTCCTGGCACCGGGCATATTCCCCGATGGGTTCCGGGATGCCGAAGGGCATGTCGGCGTCTATTTCGAGGCGGCGGCTGTGATCGTCACGCTGGTCCTTGTGGGACAGGTGATGGAGCTGCGCGCTCGCGAAGGCACTGGCAAGGCGATCCGTGCTCTTCTGGATATGGCCGCCAAGACGGCACGTATTATCCGCGACGACGGAAGCGAGGAAGAGGTTCCATTGGAACAGGTCCAGGTCGGCGACCGACTACGTGTGCGACCCGGTGACAAGGTGCCGGTCGATGGTATGGTCGTCGAAGGCAGGTCCTCAGTTGACGAAAGCATGATCACGGGCGAGCCGGTACCTGTAGAAAAGGTCGGAGGAGACCCTGTAACGGGTGCCACGATCAACGGAACCGGCAGCCTGATCATGGAGGCGACGCGCGTCGGCGCCGACACGATGCTGAGCCAAATCGTCGAGATGGTGGCCAATGCGCAGCGGTCTCGCGCGCCGATCCAGAAATACGCCGACAAGGTCTCCGGATATTTCGTGCCTGCAGTTATTGGCATCGCCGTGCTGGCCTTCATTGGCTGGGCCATTTGGGGCCCGGTCCCGGCCCTTTCCTATGCTCTTATTGCGGCCGTTGCCGTTCTCATCATCGCTTGTCCCTGTGCCCTCGGCCTTGCGACACCGATGTCTATCATGACGGCGACGGGGCGCGGCGCGCAGGCGGGTGTCCTGATCAGGAATGCAGAGGCACTGGAACGGTTCGAGAAGGTCGATACCCTGATCGTCGACAAGACCGGCACGCTGACGGAAGGCAAGCCGAAACTTGTCGGCGTCTACCCTGAACCGGGTCACGATGAGGTAGAAGTGCTTCGGCTTGCCGCATCGCTGGAACGCGGCTCCGAGCATCCTCTCGCGGAAGCCATCGTACGCGGTGCTGAAGAGCGTGGCGTCGACCTGGCAAAAGCCGACGCCTTCGAGGCGGTCACCGGCAAGGGCGTCAAAGGCACGGTGGACGGGCGGGTAGTGGCGCTCGGCAACGTGAAACTCCTGACTGACCTCGGACTTGATGCAGCAGAGCTTCGGGACAAGGCGGATGCCCGTCGGGATAATGGCGAAACGGTTATGTTTGTCGTCGTCGAGAATGACGTTGCCGGTCTTGTCAGCGTCGCAGACCCGGTAAAGGCGACCACACCGGCCGCCCTGAAGGAACTGCACGCACTTGGGTTCCGTATTATCATGGCGACGGGAGACAATGAGCGTACCGCTAGGGCCGTCGCGTCCAGTCTAGGCATCGACGAGATCCGCGCCGATGTGATGCCGGAAGACAAAGCGAAGATCATCAAGGAACTTCAGGCCAAGGGGCACAAGGTTGCCATGGCCGGCGACGGTGTCAACGATGCACCTGCCCTGGCTCAGGCCGATGTCGGGATTGCCATGGGCACCGGCGCCGATGTGGCCATTGAGAGCGCAGGGTTCACGCTCGTCAAAGGGAACCTCGACGGTATCGTGCGTGCGCGCAAACTCGCCCGCGCGACCATGCGGAACATACGCCAGAACCTGTTCTTTGCTCTGATCTACAACACTGCGGGCGTGCCCGTCGCTGCGGGGATCTTGTTCCCATTCCTCGGGATCTTGATCAGTCCGATGTTTGCGGCCTTTGCCATGAGCGCTTCCTCAATCTCGGTCGTCCTAAACTCCCTTCGGCTACGGCGCGCGCAGATTTGAGGGGAAACAAGAACGATCGCGAGGTCCATCAGACCGTTCAATAAACAGTATTGGGTACAATCCATCGCCGGAGAAGGGGCAACAGCGTTCAGACAATCACCTGCAAACCAAGGAGACCAAAATGACCTACATTTCCAGACAGATGATCTTAGCCATTGCTGTGGTGTGGGCGCTGCCAGTCGGCGCCCAAGACAGCGGGCATATGACAGATAATGGGGCGATGAGTCAGATGATGAGCTCCGGACTGTTCCTGCCAAACATGGATGCAGCCAAGGGGCGTGCGCTGTTCGCCTCGAAAGGCTGTGTCGTTTGTCATTCTATCAACGGGGTCGGAGGCGAGGATGCCCCCGCCCTTGATGCAGCGTATATGGACCTGCCAATGAACCCGTTTGAATTTGCCGCCCGAATGTGGCGCGGCGCGCCGGCGATGGTCGCTGCCCAAGAGGATGAGCTCGGCGGGCAAATTGAATTCACAGGTCAGGAGCTTGCCGATATCATCGCGTTCGTTCACGATTCCGAAGAACAGAAGGCATTCTCTGCCGGCGACATCCCCGAAAAGATTGAAGAAATGATGCACCAAATGGGTGAGGAGGATCACGACTGAAGCGTCAGGGGATATCGCAGTAGAATAAGGCAATGCGTCGAAAGTTTCATTTGCGCCCTAAGATGCCGATCCTATGGCGGACCGCTTCTGCGCCAGCCAAAGTAATCCAAATCCCGCGGCTAACATCGGCAAGGAAAGGAATTGCCCCATCGTAAGCCCCCAGTCACCAAACTGCACAACATACCCAATCGGATTGTTCACGTCTGCGAATTGAGCGTCGGGCTGGCGAAACAACTCTACAAAACTTCTCGCAAAACCATATCCGGCCAGGAAGAGCCCGCAAATTGCCCCTGGTGTCCTAAGCCATCCGCGCCGCCACGCAAGGAATAGGAGAGCGAAGCCAAGCAACAGGCCTTCCAAAAGGGCTTCGTACAGTTGCGAAGGATGCCGTGCGCAAATGTCGGTTATTCCCGGGCATGATTGCGCTGCGTCACCGGGAAATATGACGGCCCAGGGCATGTCCGATGGGCGGCCCCATAGTTCATTGTTTATGAAATTTGCGATCCGGCCCAAGAACAAGCCCGGAGGCGTTGCCAGAGCGAGAAGGTCAGCCATGCTCAGGAGCGGCATACGCTGACGGATGCCATAAACAAGCGCGGCAATGGTTACGCCAGCAAACCCACCATGAAATGACATTCCCCCTTGCCAGACCTTCAGAATTTCTAACGGATTGGCAAGATAGAACCCGCGCTGATAGAACATCACGAACCCTAACCGCCCGCCAACGATCACCCCGATGATAATCCAGGTCAAAAGATCCTCAATTTGGCGCGGTGTTAGCGGGGCGCCCGATGCAGGCCACAGAGCGGCGCGTTTGACCGTGGCAACACAAATTCTCCAGCCGACGAGAAGGCCGATGATATAGGCCAACGCATACCAGCGGAGAGTCAACGTAAACGTGCCGATCTCAACCGAAAATATATCCGGCCCGATATTTGGGAACGGAAGTGCGGACAAAGGCATGGACATTCTTTCTAGTCATTCGGGTGAGGTCGGATCGTGCACATACGCCGTTCGTGCTCTCTCATGGTTTGTTCATCGCGAGTGAAGCTTCCGCGGGCTATTGGCCCGACTGGAGTTCTTCCAAGGACTGCAAAATGACACTTTGGCGCGGGTCTTCGGAGGAAACGGGCACCAATAGCTCTTTGGCTCGACTGTACGCGTTCAAGGCGAGGTCAGTTTCGCCGAGCACCCTGTAGGCCCTGCCAAGACGCATCCATCCATCGATATCGTCTGGTTCAGCCTCAAGGCGTGTTGCCAAACGTTCCACCATGGATCGGATAAATGCATCTCGATCGACATCATCCATCTGGCTGGCCGCTTCGACATCTGCAGCAGTGGGGCCGGGCGAATTGCCTGACATTACTGGAGCATAATCCGACAAACTGATAGGCGCTCGGCCCAGTGCCGCACCTATCCGGTTTGCTTCCGCGACAAATGTTTCCATCCAGGGTGCGAACCCATCCACTTCGTCCAATCGCGTGAGAAGACGATTGTAGGCCTGCTCATTCGCACCCGCTTGCGCAAGCCCGACAGCATCGTAAAAAGTTCCAGCAGGATTGGTCGGATCGAGCTCAAGTGCTCTTGCAATGGCCCGCTTCGCTTGGGGTGTCACGATCCCCTGTTCGGAAACGATGAGAGCTTCCGCATAGATCGAAAACACAGCAGAATCGGCATTCATGGATTGTGTTGCACGCTCGTAGGCCGATGCGGCATCCGAAGCGCGGCCCAATTTCATGAAGGTCTGTCCAAGGAGCATCCAGCCCTCCAAGGCTCCGCCTTCTGAATCCGCCTGCAACCGCTGCAATAGCTTCTGCGCCAACGCTTCGATTTCACGATTTTGCGCGACCTCTGCCTGGCGATCCTCGAAAGCGATGCTGGATAGGTTTGGCGCTCCAGCAAAACTGTAATACCCCGCCGCGAACAGCGGCACAAAGACCGCAGCAGCCATGAGTATGACCCTGCCGCCGCCGTTGGATTCCCCGGTGTTTTTTACTCTCCCCACGGAGAGAACCCGCCGCTTGATTTCCTGTCGCTCCGCATGCGCCTCTGCGACAGAAAGCAGGCCGCGTTCAGCATCCCGATCGACTTCAGACAACTGGTCCTTCAAAACTGCGAGAGTCCTGTCTTCGGCCGGACCTTGCACCAAGGCAGGCTTCCACGCCGAAGCCGCAACAATACCTGAGGCAGTCAAGGCGAGGACTGCCATTGCAATCCATATCATCGGTGGTCCCCTTCGCTGGATGAAGTGAAAATGCGTGCGACCTCGGCCTCCTCGTCATCGCTCAGGTCTGCGATTTTTTTTCTTTTTCGAGAGCCCATCAGGATGCCGCCACCGATCCCCAGAGCCAAGAGCCCAAGGAGTGGGGGGGTAAACCAGAGAGCGTAGGTCTCGGGTTTAAACGGAGGCTTCAGTAGAACGTAATCGCCGTATCTCGCTTGGATGAAAGCAATTGCATCTTCGTTCGTGTCACCCGCAACCAACCGTTCCCGGACCAAAAGTCGTAGGTCGCGCGCAACGCCGGCGTTCGAGCTGTCAATATCCTGATTTTGGCAAACTACGCAGCGAAGCTGCCTGGAAACCTCCCGTGCCCGAGCCTCGAGGATTGGATCGGAGAGGATTTCGTCGGGCTCAACAGCCTGCGCAGACATTGGCATGATGAGTGCCAACACAAGGAAAAAACGACGCATGTCAGCTCCTCTCCTCTAACACACCCGCTTGTCGGAGAGCCTGGCGAAAGGTTGATACAGCCTCTTCACCGACGATCGGGCCGACGTATCGGTAGAGCACCGTTCCATCGCCTCCGACAATGAATGTCTCGGGCACACCCGAAATCCCCCACTCGATCCCGGCACGACCTGACAGATCCAAGCCAATACGTTCGTACGGGTTCCCGAGATTTTGAAGCCAATTGACCGCGTCTACCGGTTGATCCTTGTAGTTGATCCCGAACAAACGCACGCCATCGCGCTCAACCAAAGCGCTCAGAACCGCGTGTTCGGCACGACAGGGAACGCACCAGGAAGCGAACACATTAACGACGACTGGCGTTGGGTTTCCGAGCAGGTTTTCCCGAGACAGTCCCTGTACATCAAGACCCGGCACCGGCCCGAGAATGAACGAGGGAGCTGGCTGAGAAATGAGAACCGAAGGAATCTCGCTTGGGTCACGATTGGGATTCAGGCCCCACAAGAAAAATCCGCCGACAATCACTGCCAGTACCAAGGGAATAATCGCTACAGCTCGTTTCATTGCTCACTCCGCTGCGACCGGTTTCGTGGATCGTGCCTTGGAGCTTTGGGGTGCCCCGACCCGGAAGCGGCGATCGGACAAGGACAGACTGCCGCCTATGACAAGCATGGCCGCACCCAACCAAAGCAAGCCGACGAATGGCTCATAGAGAATACGCAGAGTCCAGGCACCGCTCTCTTCGGCTTTGTCCAGAGAGGGTTCCGTGATCGAAGCGTATAGGTCTCCCGCCAGGGTTGACCGTATCGCCGATTCTGTTGTCGTACTTTGTGCGACCGGATAGCTGCGCCGTTCAGGTTTGAGAGCCGTCACGAAAGAGCCGCCCCTTTCGACGCGCAGGGTTCCCTGATCCGCAATATAGTTCGGGCCACGAACGCGCTGCACACCTTCAAATGTGACATCAAATCCCGCAATGTTGACACTCGTGCCGGGCTCTACAAATGCGATCTCTTCAGATTTCCAAACCGAAGAGCCAATCATGCCGATCATCAAGACCGCAACTCCCGCATGAGCGAGCGTCATTCCATGCGCCGCGCGGGGCAAATTGCGGGCACGCCGGATGCTTTCCTGGAGCGGAACCTCGAACAAACGAACCCGCAGCGCCCATTCACGTAAGGAAGCAAAAAACAACCAAAGCGCGATGAGGATCGAAAGATATGCCAACACGGGCCCGCCTTTGGCGAAATACCAAATTGCGAGCGTTGCCAGCACCGCCAGCACCACCACGAAGCGGACACGTTGAAGCACTCCGACGAGATCGGCTCGTTTCCAGGACAAAAACGGCCCCAGACCCATGACAAAAACCAAGGGGAGCATCATTGGTACGAACGCGCCATTGAAGAACGGCGGACCGACGGAAATCTTGTCACCAGAAACGGCTTCGAGAAACAGCGGATAAAGCGTACCGAACAGAACCGTGCCAGTCGCTGTAGCCAGGATCAGGTTGTTTAGCAACAACCCTGCCTCTCGACTAATCGGCTTAAACAACCCGCCACCTTCCATCATTGGCGCCCGCCACGCATAGAGTGCAAGTGAGCCACCAATTGAAATCGCAAGCAGGCCAAGAATGTATAGGCCTCGCTCCGGATCCACGGCAAAAGCATGCACAGAGGTCAGCAAGCCAGACCGAACCACAAATGTGCCGAGGAGTGACAGCGAAAACGTCAAGATCGCGAGTAGGATTGTCCAGCTTTTGAACGCGTCACGCTTTTCAGTGACAATCGCCGAATGGAGAAGTGCTGTCCCGAGAAGCCAGGGCATAAAACTGACATTTTCAACCGGGTCCCAGAACCACCATCCACCCCAACCCAGTTCGTAATATGCCCACCACGATCCCAGAGCTATCCCCGCAGTCAGGCTGATCCACGCGGCCAGTGTCCAGGGTCGAACCCATCTTGCCCAGGCTGTGTCGATCCGTCCCTCGATCAAGGCTGCGGCTGCAAACGAAAAGACGATCGAGAAACCGACATATCCAAAATACAGCAGAGGCGGGTGCATCGCGAGGCCGATATCCTGGAGCAGAGGATTGAGGTCAGCGCCATCAAGCGGCGGAGGAAAGACGCGCTCGAACGGATTGGATGTGAAGAGAAGGAAGGACAGGAACCCGACGCTGATCCATGCCTGCATTGCCAAAGTTCGCGCTCGAAGTGTTTCCGGTAGGTTTGAGCCGAAAGCAGCAACCGCAGCACCGAAGATGGTCAGAATGAAGACCCAGAGAAGCAACGATCCTTCATGACTTCCCCAAGTCGCCGCGACTTTGAAGATCATTGGTTTCAGCGAATGCGAATTGTTCGCAACGTTCAAAACAGTGAAATCAGAGACAACAAAAGCGCGCATCAAGGCTGCAAAGGCAAGTCCGACGAAGACGACCTGCCCAAAAGCAGTCGACCGGGCCGAACGCATCCAGAGAAGATTGCCCCGGGCCGCGCCGAAAAGAGGAATAGTCGATTGGACGAGGGCCAACGCCAATGCGAGGGCCAGCACAAAATGGCCGAGTTCCGGGGTCATAGGAGCCTCACGATCTTTAGCAGTGGGGTCGACTGGTGATCACTTTCTCAGTCGTCTAGAGCGGCTTTGCGCTTGCGATACTCTTCTTCATCAATCTCACCGCGCGCGAAGCGATCCCTGAGAATGTCATGCGCGCTCGACCCGGAGGCACGGCCCTTTTCGCTGAACCAGCGAACGGCGAAGAATATCAGCGCAATAATCACGCCCCAGAACACGATCATCATCAGCCCTCCCAGCATTCCAAATCCACCGCCCCACATGTGGCCGTAATAATCTCCGCCGGGGTCCGCCATGGCGGTCGTCGCGAACAGTGTGAATGCTGCGGTTGTGTTGGTAAGTCTAAGCATGTCGGTTTCCTTTTCTGTCATTTCATGTTTCAGCAACTGGCAATCGAATTGTCGCGATAAGCCCCCCGTCCGGGTGGTTCGCCAGACTGATCTCCCCACCCTGCGCACGAAGAATGGACCTTGCGATCGACAGGCCCAGCCCATGCCCGCCGGTTTCCAGAGATCGGCTTTCTTCAAGCCTGAAGAATGGGTCAAATATGCGTTCCAATTCTGCGGTTGGAATCCCCGGCCCTCTGTCAGTGACGGAAATTTCTATTTCCCCCTCGGCTGATATCCAGCCCAGGGTTGCGGACCCGCCGTAGCGCACCGCGTTCTCGATCACGTTTCGCAATGCGCGTCGAATGGCATTGGGGCGCAATCGAACCGTGACTTCGGGGCCGTCAGAGAGCACAAACGGTACGACCATATCCCCCCGCAGAGCTTCTAGGAACGATTGCAGGTCAACATCCTGCATTGGTTCGTTCCCTGAGAGACCTTTCGCGAAGGTAAGGGTTGCTTCCACCATCGACTGCATTTCTTCGACGGTTGCGACGAGACTCTCTCGGGTTTCGTCTTCCTCTACCATTTCTGAATGTACTCTCATTGCGGTGAGCGGAGATCGAAGATCATGTCCAAGGGCCGCCAGAACCCTCGTTCTGTCGGCAACGAACCGTGTCAGCCTGTCCTGCATACGGTTGAAACCAGCGGTCAGCTCCCGAACCTCCTGGGGTCCCCGTTCTGGCAACGCGTCTATGTCTTCTCCACGCCCCAATCGTTCCGACGCCCAGGCCAATCGCCGCAGAGGGCCCAGCAGTCCGGTCATGACAAACCAGCTCACTGCGACCAACAGGGCCATTGCCGTCAGACCAAATGTCAGCATGGAATAAAGCGGCCACTGGATCGGCGGACGCTCAAAGCGCGTACTTACGTTCAACCACTGGCCGCCGGCGATCGAAATTGAAAGGTTCATCTCGATTGCGGACAGTTCACCTCGCATCATGGCCAAGTGCATCTCGGTCATTTCGTGCGAAAGGTTCGGTAGCGGCAGGATCGCGCCTTGGATCTGGTGAAGCTCCACACGAATGTCGCGACTGTAGCTGTCGTTCAGGAGTGCGCGGACGCGGGTTTCAACCAACCCGCCATCCGAATGGTCGCTATGTTGCACAAGCGGCTTCGTCCCGAGGTCAAAGCGAACAAGGGGCGAGTTCGCCGCGCGGATAATTGATGGGCGCAGGTCAGCGGGTGCCTCTTCAATCAAGCGCGCAACATTTGCCGCTCGTCCAGCTGCCTCAAACCCAAGAGCAGCCCGTATGGCGAGGCTTCGTTCATCGGCGAAGAGCCACAGGCTGACAAACTGTGCGATCCCCAACGCGATAATGATGAGAAGAACGAGTTGGACCCGGAGAGATCGTAGGAGCCGCCAGATCATTCGGACACCTCGACGTCGACCGACAGGCAGTAGCCGCCGCTTCTGATCGTCTTGATAATACGTGGACGGAGAATGTCGGGCTCGAGCTTTCGCCGAAGGCGCGAAATCTGGTTGTCAATTTTCCTGTCCAACGGACCAGCGGAAATGCCCTGAGAAAGATCTAGCAACTGATCGCGGCTCAACACCATCCGAGGGCGCTCCAGAAGGACCGTCAGCAGTTTGAATTCTGCGACCGTAAGAGCGGTCTCTTGTCCCGCGTCGTCGAGAAGCACCTGCCGGTCTACATCCAAGGTAAGGTGTGCAAAGCGGACTTTGCGGCCGCTCAGAGATCCGGTGAAGGCCTCTTTGTGCTCGCTTCTTCGCAGGACGGCTTTGATCCTCGCAAGGAGTTCGCGTGGATTAAACGGCTTGGGAAGATAATCGTCCGCACCGATCTCCAAACCGACAATACGGTCCGCATCTTCACCGAGCGCGGTTAACATGATGATCGGCAGTCGCCCTTCGCTTGACAGACGTTGGCAAACGGAAAGGCCATCCTCGCCAGGCATCATGATATCCAGGACCAGTAGGTCGAAGCTTCCGACAGCCAGCTTCGCGTCCATCTCCGCCGCATCCTTGGCAGCGGTTGCTCGCATGCCATTCTTTTCCAGATAGCGGGTTACACTTTTCCGGATCTGTTCATGGTCATCCACGACGAGAATATGTGGCGCGTGTTGCATGGGGCCCTTCTAAAGCATTGGAAATCAGACGGTCAGGTTCCTTTTTGTCGCCAATTGTATCAGCCCCTGTCCATTGCGACAGACGGATACAAATCCACGGGTGTACGTCCTTACATTCAAATGTTTGATGCCAAGTTGTATGAGGTCAAAAGAAGGAAAGGCTTCAAAATGTCCTACTCAACAAAAGTTTCTACCGGTCTTCTGGTTGCCGTTCTCACAGCAGGTGCTGCGCTCGCCGATGACAGCCATCACCAAGCTGCGGGCGGTGAAAGCGTCTCTCCCAATGTACTTGCTCAACCGATGGCAGGGACGGGCGGGCCCGGAATGATGATGGGTGGCGGCATGATGGATCCCAGTCAGATGGCCGAGCATCTTCAGATGATGCACGGCATGATGCGCATGATGATGCAAATGCATTCGGGCATGATGAGCGGAAACGGCAGCATGATGGGACCAAGCACAACCGGTCAAGGTATGTTCCCGATGATGGGGGGCAACATGATGTCAATGTTCGATATGGATGGAAACGGCGCGGTGTCTCCCGAAGAGGCGCATGAGGGCCTTCAGTCGATGCTGTCGGACTATGACGCCGACGGTAATGGCACGCTCTCGATTGACGAATTCGCGTCGCTTCACGCCAAGGCGATGCGCGAGACCATGGTCGATCGTTTCCAGATGCTTGATGCTGATGGCGACGGCCAGATTTCTCAAGGCGAAATGGTCGCCCCTGCCGACAACATGGCACAGGGTATGGCCGCAAATCCCGGAATGATGACGGACGAAGACAACTGAACCCCGTCGTTCAGAAATTCCCCATTCAGGTAAGCCCGTCAACGGTTCGGTGCTTTGGGTTTGCCTGAACAAGATCGAGAGGGCTCAAAATGAGTTATACCTACAACAGACATCTGCCCAATACGGCGATTGATGATGCGGAGATGCGCCTGCGCGAAGCCCTGAAAGAAAAGGGATTTGGTGTACTGACCGAAATCGACGTACAGGCAACAATGAAGAAAAAGATTGACCGCGACATGGATGGATACCGCATTCTGGGTGCGTGCAACCCTCATATGGCATGGGAGGCCATTGGGCTGGAGCCCCGTATAGGATCGATGCTGCCTTGCAATGTGATCTTGCGGACGGTCGAAAACGGCACTGAAATCAGCGCTGTTGATCCAGTGGCTTCGATGGCCGCTGTCGAGAATGAGAAGCTGCACGAAGTCGCCGCGCAGGTGCGCGATATGCTGCGATCTGCGGTTGATAATGCATAAACTAAACTGAGGAGGCAGACCATGCTGAGCCGCCGTCAAACTTTTGGCCTGTTCGCATCGAGCACCTTGCTTGCCTATTCGCCAGCTTGGGCTGACAACCATGACGTATGGGCGCTCGATACTCTCCATGATGCGCTGAAAAGCGATTTGGCAAGGCTTGTGGACATCCGCAGACCCGAGGAATGGCAAGATACCGGCGTCGCGGAGGGGGCGTGGCCAATCGACATGACCCATCCGCGGTTCGGGGAGCGCCTCTTCGACGCCCGCGATCTTGCTGCGGGACGCCCGGTCGCCCTGATTTGTCGGACCGGCCATCGCTCAGGTCTCGTAATGAGCAAGTTGCGTGAAGCGAAAGCTGCCGGCTTTGTTGACGCCGTAGGCGGGATGCTTGGCGCCCCGGGGAGATCCGGCTGGATCGAGCAAGGTCTGCCGACAGTAACAAGAGAAGCCGCACTGGCCGCCCTCCCAAGTGAGCTAGCGTGAGACACAAGCTATACCATGACAAATCGTAGAGCCTTCATCGCCGGCTTGGCTGGCCTGCCGTTCGCCACAGGTCCGCTGGCGGCCATCGCACAGGGGAGTGTCAGGGCGTTGGCTATGCCACCATTGCTCGACGCAACCCGCGATCGGCATTTCCGTCTGACTGCCCAAAAGGGCAAGACCGATTTTACAGGACTGGGCGGCGGTGAGACCTGGGGGTTCAACCAATCCTTTTTGGGGCCTACGCTACGTCTTCCCGCAGGAGCTTCGACGCAAGCACAGATCGACAATACGCTGTCAGAGAAAATCTCGGTGCACTGGCACGGTATGCTGATACCCGGCGAAGTTGACGGCGGCCCACACCAGACCATTGAACCGGGCACGACTTGGTTTCCCGAACTGGATCTGACACAACCACCCGCTACTCTTTGGTACCACTCGCACGTTCATGGTGACACCGGACGACAAGTTCAAAGGGGATTGGCCGGTGTGATCCACGTTGATGACGGTCGGGACGATGCTCGGGGTCTCCCGATCTCATACGGCGTCGATGATTTGACCTTGGTTCTGCAAGACCGCCGGTTCGACCGGCAGGGCCGCATCGATTATGGCCTGTCTATGCCAGATCAGATGATGGGTTTCATGGGCAATGTCATTCTTGTTAACGGTCAGCTAGGCACCCAGGCTGTCGTCCCTCGCGGTATTGTCCGTTTGCGCTTGCTCAACGGCTCGAACGCGAGGATTTATCCCCTATCGTTTTCTGACCGTCGCGAGATGCACCTCATCGCGACGGACAGTGGCTATCTCAATCAACCTGTCGCCATTGAGTCCCTCGTGATCGCTCCCGGCGAACGATACGAAGTCCTCGTCGATTTTTCGGGAGGAGAGGCTGGCACGCTGGTATCCTCTGCAAATCCCAATCAGATGATGGGTGGGATGATGGGCGGCGCGAGCACTGCTGGGGGGAGCTTCGTAGTTGTACCCTTTGGTGTGGATGCGAGACTTCCTGCCCGCATTCTGGAAATACCCGCCGACTTGGGCGGCGTCCTGCCTGACGGTGAGGCCCGATCAGTCAATACACGTCAGATCACACTCGATATGCCAATGGGGATGGGCATGATGATGCGTAGGTCGAATGATCGGTTTGCGATCAATGGGCAGTCCTTCGACATGGGGAGGATAGACTTGTCTCTTTCGAAGGGGGCGACCGAGATTTGGCAAGTCTCCTCAAACATGATGATGCACCCGTTTCATGTTCATGGCGTGAGGTTTCAGGTGCTCGCCGAAAACGGAAAGAAACCAAGCATACAAAATTCTGGCTGGAAGGATACCGTGCTCGTAAATGGCCGAGTCGATATCCTGGTCAGCTTTGAGCAGACGGCAGATCGCGCCAATCCCTTCATGTATCACTGTCACATCCTTGAACACGAAGATGGAGGAATGATGGCGCAGTTCACGGTCACATGATCGTGCAAGCATGGGGATATGGTCGCCTGATTGGTTGTTTGGCGATAGCAACAGTTCTGTCTCTTGCAGCTTTCGGTTTTTTTTCGGGCACGGTTTCTCTGAGCAATCTTGGGGTCGCCTTTTCACAGGCTGAAGTGCAGCGCCATATTGAAAATGCCGGAGCCGTTGGCCCCCTCGCGGTTATTGCACTCATGGCCCTCGCGATTGTCGCAAGCCCCATACCGAGCGCACCAATCGCACTTGCCGCCGGGGCTGCATTTGGTCACTATCTCGGAGCCGCCTACGTAGCCATAGGCTCGGAGCTCGGTGCTACAATCGCATTTGTCTTCGCGCGAAAACTCGGTCGAAGCACAGTTCGGCGTTTTTTGGGTAAGTATTCAGAGTTCGGGCTGTTGGGGTCGCAAAAGGCTCTGATGTTATCAGTGTTTGCGTCCCGCCTGCTTCCATTCGTTTCTTTCGATGCAATCAGCTATGTTGCGGGCTTGAGCCAACTTCATCTATGGCGCTTCATGCTGGCAACTTTTGCCGGGATTTTGCCGGCGAGTTTTGTTCTTGCCCATTTTGGAGCTGTGGCCATGTCAGGGGATTGGGGAACGGCTGAATGGATCACGATAGGACTTGGGGTTGTGACAGCACTGCCTTTTGTCTTTTTGACCCTCAAAAATAGAAAGCAGATCGACGATGAATAGCGACTATAAAGCGGGCAGCATTTCTCTTTGGGATGCCGTCGCCATGGGGACTGGTGTCATGATTGGCGCCGGAATTCTGGCACTCACAGGCCAAATTGCGGAACTGGCCGGCCCTACCTTTCCACTTGTGTTCATCGTTGGAGCCATCGTTACAGCCTTCAGCGCTTACACTTACATAAGAATGTCCAATGCCTACCCGTCAGCTGGCGGAATTGGAATGATCCTGCAAAAGGCCTATGGACCAACCGCCGTAGCCGCTGCAGCGGCTTTGCTTATGGCTCTGTCAATGGTCATTAACGAAAGCCTAGTCGCACGGACCTTCGCAAACTATTTGCTCCGTGGACTGGGCATTGCACCAGATGGCTTACTGGTTCCGGCAATAGGCGTTGCTCTCATTATCGCAGCCTATGTCGTCAACATCTCGGGCAACCGCTCTGTAGGCTGGATTTCCCAGTTGCTCGCGGTACTGAAGGTTGGCGGTATCACTCTGTTTGGGATCTCTGCGCTTTGGGCCGGCGGGTTTACTTTTGGCACAACAGGAGATGGAACAGCTTCACAGGGTCTCAGCGGATTTGTTGGTGCCACAGCGTTGGCAATTCTGGCATTCAAAGGGTTCACGACAATCACCAACAGCGGCGCCGAGATAGTGGACCCACACCGCAACATCGGACGCGCGATCATCATTTCATTGGCGGTCTGCGTAGTGGTGTATCTCTTGGTAGCATTTGCGGTGGGAAGCAGCTTGCCGCTTGGCAAGATCGTCGAAGCAAAAGACTATGCGCTCGCGGAAGCGGCAGCACCGTCCCTTGGGGAAACGGGCTTCTATCTGACCGTCGCGCTCGCTTTGATCGCAACTGCATCAGGCGTGATTGCCAGCATCTTTGCGGTATCTCGTATGTTGGCAATGCTGACAGAGATGAAATTGATCCCGCACAGTCATTTTGGGATGTCAGGCGGAGTCCGCGACCATACACTGATCTACACAGTAGTGATTGCGAGCCTGCTGACCATTCTCTTCGACGTTAGCCGAATAGCGTCGATGGGGGCCTTCTTTTACCTTGTAATGGATATGGTTATTCACTGGGGAGTGTACCGAAACCTTAGGGCCGAGCTTTCTGCGCATGGATGGATCATGTTGACTGCAATCGGTCTCGACGCGATCGTGCTTGCCGTATTCGCTTCACTAAAGTGGCAGAGCGATCCAATGATTGTAGTGGTCGCATTCGCGATCATGGCTTGTGTATTGATCTTTGAGCATTGGTTTCTTCAGCGCACAAAAACCGAGCCACATCAACATGATCACAATGGGCATTGAGTGCTCGCGTGATGACCAGGTATCGAAGCAGTAATTCTTAGCGCTTCCAACATTCAAATTGGTCGGGTTTGAGCGATTTTGAGACCCACTTTGCCGATGTGTAGGACTACTTTCGTTGCCTCGATGGCGGGCGCCAACGCGCGTTTCACGAGGTCAGTGAAGACTATGGAAGACTGGTCGAGCCATTGAAATGAGGAAACGCAAGGGCTTAACCGCCGTCGAGATCCTCGTAGTAGACGAGCGCGGGCATGTTGCGGCGCTGATGCACGATGCGCAGGATGACTGCCGCCCCATCCGCCGCATCTAGCCGCTTGTAGAAGATCACGTGACGTTGGCAGTTGACGGACCGCAACCCCGGAACGAAGAGACTCCTGTCCCGACCCCGGTCGGGATCCCCGGTGATCTGCTCGAAGGCGTTGACCAACTGGCGGTAATAGACGAGCCATTGGTCCCTACCCCAAGTTTCGACGGTGTAGGCACGGATCTCTTCAAGGTCGGCCCTGGCCCGACCGGAAAGTCGAATAATCATATGGGTCAGCGATCAAATGCATCCGGTTCGAAGGCATGAGCATCGAACTCGGCGAAATCCCCATTTTCGGCCAGGGTGGCTGCCATCTCGAGGTCGGCCTTTAGGGCGTAGAACTGCCGCGCGCCGTCCTTCTCCATCAGCATCCTCACGCCGGCGCGCACGACTTCGCTCAGATTGGCGTAAGCGCCGGACTCGATCTGCGCCTGCACATATTTCTGCATCGGTTCGGTCAGGTGGACGTTTGGCATCAGACTCTCCTATCCATGCTCAATCGTATCAGATACTGACATAAATCTTCAAGGTCATGTTCGGTCCCAACATAGGCTCGTTGCTCCACCCCGTCCTTCTGCGCCCGGATTCCCGCCGGGGAACCAGGCGAGACAGTTTTCCGTTCTGCCATTCCCGAGACCATGAGCGCTGCGACTCGCCGTGTGACGGGCTCATGCGGCCTGTTCTTCCATGACCGCTTTCGTGGCCGCATTGAAATGCCATATTTGTATTTGGTTACAGATATTTGAGTGAAAGTTAACATGAAAGAGGTCCGCAATTTTGGCCACTTTCAAGACGCCGAAGCAGCCAGAACCGACGTCAGTTCTTGGAAGCCATCAAGCTAGACAAGCGAACAATCGCACGCAACCATCAATCAAATCTCCTTGCTATCATTAATGTTGTTTCGTATCGCTGCACCATTATAGATGGAGTCGGCATCATGAAGCACGTGATCCACGGCGTGGCAACAGCCACGGCAATAAGCATATCCGGACTAATGGCCTCGTCAGCTCCGGCTCAGGCCTATCAGGTGGATTGTGCGATCCTCCTCTGCCTTGCGGGCGGTTGGCCTGCCTCTGCGCCCTGCGCGCATGCCAGAGCGGTCTTCATTCGGCGGATCACGCCATGGCCGATCGAGCCGCCCTTACAAATCTGGCGGTGCCCAATGGGTGTGTCGTTCAAAGACCCCAGTCCAATGTCGCCTATGGAACGCCTTTATGACATCACGTTCCGCGATCCGCCCGAACCGCAGGAATCGACTCCTATGCCCCTTGTCCGCGTCCAAGCGGATGAACAAGCCGACATCGACATCTCGGGCGACGCCTTTGATTTCGTGCGCAGCATACGGGTCTATCACATCCAGTATCGCCAGCACGAAAACCGAGATGGCGACTGCAATCGCAGCGACTCGACGCGATTGGGGTCCTACGGCGTGCAGGGCGACTACCGATGGACAAGATCCACCGTGGGCCAGGTGCCAGCCGCATCTGGCCTGAGCATCCCGAATGGATGTGGCAGCTACTTTTACCGTTCCGTCTTCGTCGACTGGCGTGATCACGCCGGGAACTATGGTTCTGAAGAAGTTCGCTACTGACAAAATCTGCGCGCGGTTTTTACCGCGCGCGTCCTGACAACCCCGCACGGAAGGCTGTGCAAAACCCCCGAAAAGGAGACGACGCCAGACCGTGAAGCCTGACGCCGTGCTAGAAAACTCCGTGAACAAGAGTTTCCTAGCGCACCGCTAAAACACCTGCAACCAGCAAAGTTGTTTTGCTGGCAAGAATGTTGTTGTCTCACGACATGGCGTCGGATCTCCAAGGAGACCTCGACCATGGAACCTACGACCGGCCTGATCCTGCGACGGATCACGCAGACAAATCTCTCTGTTGCAGCGCACAAGCTTGCCACCCTCATCCTCGATGCCATCGCCTGGAAGGATGGCTACAACGGTTTGTCGCGCGGAACGGCAGCCTTCACCCTCTCGGCCCTGGCGGAGAAGATGGGTGTCTCACGGCAGTATCTTGCGGTTCTTCTGAGCGAACTTGAGGCTTCGGAGTTGCAGCTCGAGCGGGCGAAGCCGAATGGCAAGTTCGCGCCCTGGATCTTTCGGTTTTCCGCTTTCGACGAGGAGAGTGAAACCCATGATCTCGTGTCAGGTGAAGGCGACACATCACTATCTAGAGATAATAAAAACAAAACTATCTTCTCAGGGCTGATCGATATCACCACGAGTTCGAACGTTTTTCAGACAAGTTGGGCGGAGCTCATCAAAGCAGCGAAGGCCACGTTGCCCTGCTGGAACATCGACACCCAGGTCATCTGGGATCGCTTCCTTGCCTTCAACCGGTCCCGAGGCAACGGCAGGGTGCCGGCCGGCTTCCTGCTTGGCTTCATGCGCCGATGGCGAAATTCGTGGGGAACTCCAACTCGTCCCGCGGTCAAGCCGCCCGCGAGACCAATAACGGATCCCAAAGAGCGCGAATTGCTGAGACAGATGCAAGCCGCACCAACTGCGAACCGCCAGTTCCACGCGTCCGACTTGTGTCGCTTGATCGGACACGCTGCCTACGAAGCGCGGGTACTCGATGTGATCCGCAAGTTTGGGTGCCAGAGGTTTTCAGCAACCTTGGCGGTGCACGGACGAGCGGTGCTGGAAGGGGAGATATCCCGGTAGCTTCGCTTGCTCGGACTTGGAGTCCATGAAAGCCCCGCTACAGATGTCAAGTTCCGATAGTGAAGTTTATGTTAAATTTCGAAGAATTCAGCGCGTAGGGACTTATTATGCAGCCTAAAGTCGACATCAAACTGCATCGGATTGTTTCATCCGAGCAGACAAATGTTGCTGACTACATTTAGATCGTTCCGTTCCTCCATTAATCGTGAAGCATCTGATGTGATGTCAATTTCCAGGCCAGAGTCCTTTTCTTGCAGAATCGCTGGCTACCCGTCACGCGCCCACGCAATTGCGGACTCGGTATCGCTGGATTCGAACCACTGCATCTCGGAGCCCGTCAATAGGTTGACCACCCGTGCGCCCCATTCCATCCATCTGCGTTCTCCGACAACCGCTATGCGACCGAAATCGTTCGCGTGGGCGGTGTCGACCTTCAGATCTTCTAGCATCGCCGAAGGCTCTTCGTAGCCCTCGAAACTTGTAAGGTCGAGAACCAGACCCGGATTATCGGTTGTTCCAAGACGCTCATGAAGCAGCGCGTGCATTTACTTGAATTCTGTCTCCGTCAACTTGCCTTCGCAGACGAGCCCGATGACATCATCACGCTCGGTCAGCGTTTCCTTGAACATTGGTCTTCTCCTTTTCACTTGCGTTGCCGTGACCGTAGAGATCGGCGTTCTGATGAGCGCGATCCTCGTGCTCGAATTCGAGGCTGGAATGGCTGATGCCGAATTCTTCCTTCAGCCGCTCCTTGATCGCGCTCTTGATCTCTTCGATCTTCGACCATCCCTCGGCTGCCACGACGACATGACAGTCGAGCGCAGCCTCGTGCTCTTGCATTTGCCAGAGATGGACGTGGTGGACGTCGGCGACGCCTTCGACTTTCCGCATCGCTTCGACGACGGCCTCGTTGTCGATGTCCGGCGGGCTCCCGAGCATCAGGGTTCGGATTGGGCCGCCTATTTCAGTGAAAGACAGATACAGGATGTAGGTCGCGATGCCGATGGTGATGGCAGGATCGACCCAACGCATGTCGTAAAGGATGATCAGCGACCCAGCGACGATAACCGCGACCGAAGCAAGCGCATCCGAAAGGTTGTGGAGAAAAAGCGCACGGATGTTCACGCTCCCCTTCTGCATCGAATAGGTCAGCATTGCGGTCAGCGTGTCGACCACAAGCGCGATTCCACCGAGAATGACGACGGTCCACCCCATGACTTCGGGTGGATCAATCATGCGCATGCCACCTTCGTAGATCAGATAGAAGCCGATCACGATGAGGGTGGTGTAGTTGATCAGGGCCGCGACGATTTCGACCCGGCCATAGCCGAAGGTCATGCGCTCATCGGCCGGGCGGCGCGCGATCTTGCGTGCGGCAAAGGCAATGACAAGCGAGGCCATATCGGAAAAGTTGTGCAGCGCATCGGCGATCAGTGCCAGGCTGCCCGACAATATGCCCCCGACGATTTGCGCAACGGTAAGAAGCCCGTTCGCCCAGATCGCGATGGCAACCCGCCGATCGCCAGAATCCGGATCGATATGCGCGTGCCCGTGGTCATGTGGCATTGGCAGGCTCCTCATGCGCGTGTGTCGCGCGTCGGTCAGTCTTGAGGCGGTCGCTGCGGAAACCACGAACGCGCGCATTCATCCAGTGGCGTATGATATGACGGTAAAGGGCACCACGCAGCCATCCAAAGGATTGCTCATGGGAAAAATAGAAGGCGTCCGGCGTATCAAACACGCCGAAATCCTGCACGATGCCGGTTTTCTGAATGTAGGTATCTTCTCCGTTCCAGGCGACGGGAGGCGCGCCAAGGCAATCCGTGCCCGCGCCATAACCGCAGAGACTTTCTGTGTCCGAGAATGACGTTTGCAGGACATCGAGGAAAGCGTCATCCAGGATGAAGCCTTCAAGGTTGATCCAGGCACCTTGAAATTCGATCTCGACCCATGAGTGGAGAATTTCCTGCGGAGCAAGCGGATACACCAGCTCAGGGACAACACCGCGCTGCAAGCCTTTGTGGATCGTAAACCCATGCAACCGGCAACGAATGCCGACACCACGCAGCAGCGCCATCAAGAGCGTGCTTTTGGTATTGCACTGCCCATAGCCGTCGGAAAGCACTTCGGATGCGGGGATGTCGTCAGCTCGATTGTATCCGAACGCGATTTCATTCCGAACGAAATCATAGGCAGCTCCGATCCGATCGTATTCGGATAAGCCGCGCCAGCTGCGGTTCTCAATTAGACGCGCAAGAGGCGCGGCATCAAAATCCAGTAGTTTGGTGGGTACAAGTAGGGGGTCGATCATCTGCAACGGGTCGCTCCTCGAATCGTCTTGGAACAAGACTAATTGCTATAGTCACTATAGCTTCAATCCTTTCTTTCAGAAAGAATCTCCCGCAACTATTTGTCCGTGTGAACCGCTTTGTGGTGTTCGCCGTGTGCGTCGCGCAGGATGTCGATACCGCCCCAGGCCGCGATCCCGGCGACGATCACACCGACGACAAGGTCCGGCCAGTTGGTTCCTAGCCAAGCGACGAGGCCACCGGCCACGACGATCCCGAGGTTCGCGGCGAAATCGTTGTAACTGAAGGTGTTGGCCGCGCGGATATTGACGTTTGGATTTTTGAGCTTAGCGAGCAGCCAAACGCAGACTGCGTTGATAGCCGCCGCGATCAGGGCCATTGCAATCATGATCGTCCCGAGCGGATCTGACCCACCGATGTAGCGGCGCCACGCATCGTAGAGGATGCCTGCAGCGAACAGGATCAGCAGCCCGCCGGAAACGTTCGCCGCCCCGCGTTTCCATTTGGCGGATCGGGACAAAGCGAAAAGGCTGATCGCGTAGACGAAGCTGTCGGAGAGGTTATCGAGCCCGTTGGCGATCAGGGCACTTGAGTCGCCGAAGGCGCCTGTTGCGAAAAAAGCCACGGCCAAACCGATATTGAGCGCCAGAACGATCCAAAGCGTCCGTCTCTCCATTGAATCTTGTCTAGCGGCCATTTTGTGGTTCCAGCTTGTGTTGTACGACACATTAACTTCTGCGGCAGATCTGCGTTCCAGCCGGAATGTTGGCTGAATTCCTTCAGGCCCCGATTTCCTCGTGTTCGGTCAAGCATTCCGAATGGTCCCGCAACACCTCAAGCACCTTGCAATCTCCCGTCCGCCCGCCGCTGCATTCGTGAACCATGCGTTTCAGTTCCGTGCGCAGCGCCTTCAGGCGGGCCATGCGCTGCTCCACCTGTTTGAGCTGGCGACGCGCGATGGCATCAGCCTCATCACAGGGCCGGTTGGGATGGTCGCTGAGGTCGAGCAGCTCGCGGATCGCATCGAGCGAGAAACCGAGTTGTCGCGAATGGCGGATGAAGGACAGCCGGTCGAGCTGTGCATTGTCGTAGCGCCTCTGCCCGCCTTCGGTCCTGCCAGGTTCGGGCATGAGCCCAATCTGTTCGTAGTACCGGATGGTCTGCACCTTCGTGCCAGTCTTCTTTGACAGAGTACCGATCGTGAGCATTTTCGCCTCCATGAAAAAGATACAGTTTGTGTAGGTTTTGCCGTCGGAATAAACAAGTGTCGGTTTCACAGACGCGTGAGTTCAAGCTATACCATGATTTCGTGCTTGAACCTCTAGCGGCTAGAGGATGTATCCGCACTTGCAATAAGAATCAAAAACAGGCGAACAGGATTGTCCCTTACATCGGCACAGAAGTTTCTTTGGGTTTTGGCAGGCGTGGCAGCGCTTGCCTTCGTATGGCTCTTGCTATGGTCCGATTATCGTGCCGATAGCGCCCGAACTGACGCCGAGCCGCCTTTTTTCGCTGAGTTCGAACTGACGGACCACCAGGGTATGGTTCAAACCGAGGAGGACTTTGCGGGGCGCTGGATGCTGGTTTTTTTCGGCTTTACCAACTGCCCCGACGTCTGCCCGACGACCCTATCTGAGGTCGCGGCGGTGATGGACGGTCTGGGCGACGATGCCGCCAAGGTCCAGCCGATTTTCATCACCATCGACCCCGAACGGGACACGCCCGCCGCACTCGCCGAATACGTCCCGCTGTTCGATGCGGGCATCATCGGTCTGACCGGCACGCCGGAACAGATCGCCGCCACATCCGAGACGTTTCCGATCTTCTTTGAACGCGTCGAAGAGGCTGCGGCGCCGGATGGTTACACGATGGGCCACACGTCGCATTTGTTCCTCTTCGATCCCGACGCGGGCTTCGCCGACTCGTGGCCCTACGGCACCTCCGCCGAAGAGATACTCGCCGATCTGGAAGAGAGGTTCTGACCGACATGAACCGTATGTCCGGAGAAACAGCCCTCGGGCTGGCGTGGATCATCGCGCTCGTCGCCTCGCTTGCCGTGCTTTTTGTCGGCGAGGTGCTGGGGCAGACGCCCTGTGTGCTGTGCTGGTTCCAGCGCGCCTTCATGTTCCCCTTGGCCATTGTCCTCGGGCTCGGCCTTTGGTGGCGGGACGGCCGCGTGGGGCGCTACGGCATCGCATTGGCGCTTGGCGGCGGCGCAATCGCCCTCTGGCACATGGGGCTGTACGTCGGTCTTGTTCCCGAACGCGTCCAGCCCTGCACGGCCACCGGCCCCTCTTGCACCGATGACAACCAACTGGTCTTCGGCATCCCTATCCCGCTGATGGCGCTCGCCGCCTTCGCGCTGATCGGGGCGCTGTCGGCCCTTTCATTGAAGGACACACGAACATGAATCGACGCGGCCTGATCCTGTCCGTTCTTGCCCTCGGCGCCGCCGGTTTCGGCGGAGCCACCTGGTTTGCAATCCGCCCCGGCCCAGTGGCCGAAGCGGAGCCCGTTGCTCCGGAACTTGCGGAGGCGATGATCCGCCCCTACTCGCCCATCCTCGGGCCTGCGGATGCGCCCGTCACGATCGTCGAATTCTTCGATCCGGCCTGCGAGGCCTGTCGCGCCTTTCATCCCATCGTGAAGGACATCATGGCCGAGCATGGGGAAGCTGTCCGCGTCGTGATCCGCTACACGCCCTTCCACGGCGCGGCATCCGAGGAAGCCATCCGCGTGCTCGAAGCGGCGCGCATGCAGGACGTTTACGTGCCGGTGCTCGAGGCCGTTCTGCGGGAACAGCCGAGATGGGCGTCGCACGGTGCCCCGGCGCCTGGCCTGATCCTTCAGATCGCCGCCACGGCCGGACTCGATGCCGAAGCCGCGCGCACGCAAATGCTGGCACCCGGTGTCGTGGCGATCCTTAACCAGGATCGTGCTGACGTCGAGGCCGTGGGAATTCGCCAGACGCCCACATTCTTTGTGAACGGCAAGCCGCTCGATCCATTCGGGGAGGCAGAGTTGCGTCGTCTGGTGGCCGCCGAAGTCGCTGCCGCGCAAAGCTGAATGGAAAGGGCAGGATCAGAACGATGAAAAAGTATATTTTGACTGGCACACTGGCCGCGCTTTTGACCCTTGGAGGGCTCTCGGT
Source organism: Celeribacter ethanolicus (assembly GCF_001550095.1). Classification (GTDB taxonomy): domain Bacteria; phylum Pseudomonadota; class Alphaproteobacteria; order Rhodobacterales; family Rhodobacteraceae; genus Celeribacter; species Celeribacter ethanolicus. The sequence continues at coordinate 101,818 of NZ_LRUC01000033.1, forward strand.
GCCCGCGCTGGCCGGACCCGAGGATGTTGTCGTCGAGAACGCGTGGTCCCGCGCCTCCATCGGGATGAACCGTCCCGGGGCCGCTTACATGACGATCCGCAACACTGGCGACGAGCCGGTGACGCTGATCGGCCTTACAACACCGCTCGCGATGATGCCCGAAATCCACGAGACGAAGACCAATGCCGAAGGTGTGAGCTCCATGAGCCCGGCGGGGGAGATCGCGATCGCCCCGGGCGAGAGCGTCGCGCTCGAACCGGGGGGCCTGCACGCAATGCTGATGCGGCTACAAGAACCGATGACGGAAGGGGACACCTTTCCGCTGACCCTGCTTTTCGACGACGGAGGCGAAGTGACGGTCAAGGTGCCGATCCTCGGAATCGCCGCGCGGGGGCCAGAGGACTGATGCGGCGACGGGCGGTCCTGGGGTACGGCGCGGCTGGTGTCGGGGCGGTCGCCCTGATGCTCTTCGTCGGTTGGTGGCAGGTCGATGGACCCGGTGGACCCGAACCTGTCGGGCAGCGGCCTGTGGCCCTGACCGAGATGGATTTCCGTCTGACGGATCATGAGGGCAACGCGGTCGGGCCGGAAACCCTGATCGGTCGCCCGACGATGGCGTTCTTCGGCTTCACCTACTGTCCCGATGTCTGCCCGACCACGCTTTCTGACATTTCGGGATGGCTCGACGATCTGGGAGACGAGGCCGACGAGATGAACGTGGTTTTCATCACGGTCGATCCCGAGCGCGACACTGTCGAAACGATGGCCGAATATGTCGGCTACTTCCATCCGGCGATCCGCGGCTGGACGGGACCGGAAGAGCAGATAGCGCGCGTCGCGGACGGCTTCCGCGCCACCTACGAGCGAGTACCGGCGGAGAGCGGCGATTACACGATGAACCACACCGCGAGCGTCTTCCTGTTCGCAGCCTCTGGGCGATTCGTCACCATGATCGACTATCACGAGCCCAAAGAATTCGCGGTGCCGAAGATCCGCCGCGCGCTGGAAGAAGAAATGGAGGGGGCGACATGAGGCTCAGAACTTTGGCGGCTTGTGTCGCAATTGCGGGGACGGTTTCGGGAGCGGCTATCGCCATCTCTGATTCCATGTCGAAAGAACCCGTGCCGCCGGAACTTGCCCAGGCAGGTAGCTGGATGCCCCAAGGTCCTGAAGCCCCCCAGAACGTTGACATCCCCGTGACGCTGCCCGCGGCGGCATGGGCAGACGATGCACCCGACCTCAGCCCGCTGCCCCTTCTGCAGGCCGCGTTTGCCGACAGGCCGGTGCAAGCGATCGAGCCACCCCTGTCGACGTGGTCGCGCGACATTGCTCCGGGCGAAACGCTCGATTTCTTGCTGTCAGAGGCCGGTCTTGCGGCACCTGACAGAGCCGAAGTTGCCCTCGCGCTTGGTGCGGAATACGATCTGCGACGGCTGCGGCCGGGGCACTCGGTCACTGTCGCTTCGACCGTGGACGGCAGCCCCCGCACCGTCTCACTCGCCGTCGAGGACGGGGTTCGGATCGAGGTGGTTTTCGGCGAGCAGATGTCCACGCAGGTCGTGGCTCCGGATCCGGAAATCGTAACCCTTGCCGGCGAAGCCATGATCGACAGCTCGATCTTCGCGGCACTCGACGAAGCCGGCATACCCGCCCGTTTTTCCGTGGACCTTGCGCAGATGCTGGGTGGGACCGTGGATTTCCGCCGCGAGATGGCCGGTGGCGAAACACTAAGGCTTCTCTGGCGTGAGGCGCGGGTCGGAGAGGACAGGATCGGACAGCCCGAACTCGCCTTCGCCGCACTGGAGATCGGCGGTTCGCTTTACGAGATCGTATGGCCGGACGACGGCAGCGGTCAGGCGACGATCTACGTCGATGGCGAGGTGCTGCGCGTCTTCGCACAGCCGGTAGAGGGTGCGCGCCTCAGCTCGGTGTTCGGACGCCGCACGCATCCGGTCTTTGGCAACGTCCGGATGCACACCGGCGTCGATTTTGCAGCGGCACGTGGGACACCGGTTCAAGCGACGGCACCGGGGCGGGTCAATTTCATCGGCTGGCGCGGCGGATATGGTCGCGTGGTCGAAATCTTGCACGGCTCCGACACCATGACGCGCTACGCGCATCTGAGCGCCGTGCCGGAAGACTTGGCACAAGGCCAACGCGTTGCGGCGGGAGACGTGATCGGCCGCGTCGGCGCGACTGGCACGGCGACAGGTCCGAACCTGCACTATGAGGTGCTCGTGGATGGGCGCCCGACTGACCCCCTCTCTGACGACCGGCTCGCCGAAGCGGCCGAGAGCGATGCGGATGATACCGCCGCGCTCTCGCGTCTGGCCGAGGCGCGGGCGCTTCTGAATGAAAACCTCGGCAGCGAGATTGCCAAAACGACAACCGAAAGGCTCTGACCCATGAAACGCATGACACAAGTTCTTGCCATCACGCTCGCCCTGTTCCCAGCGGCCCAGGCCCTCGCAGAGGCAACGGCGATCGACGTCCGCAAGACCAACGGATGCGGCTGCTGCCTCTCGTGGATGAAACATCTCGAAGAGAACGGGTTTGTGCCGACCGGCCAGGACATGTTCGGCGGGCTTCTCGTGCGCTTCAAGCTAGACAACGGCGTGCCGCAGCGCATGGTCTCCTGCCACACCGCGCTCATTGACGGCTACGTGATCGAGGGCCATGTACCGGCCGCTGACATCCGCCGCCTTCTCGAGGAGCGCCCGGACGCCGTCGGCCTCGCTGTTCCGGGGATGCCCTATGGCTCGCCCGGCATGGGGCCAGAAGACGACCGCGAGGCCTATGATGTCTTCCTCATCCGCAAGGACGGGTCGACGGAAGTCTTTTCGAGCTACGCCGAAGGATAATCTGGCCCGCCCATGGAAAATCTGTCTCCGATAATGCTCGGCTTTCTCGGAAGTCTTGCCGCCGGATCGCTCACAGCAGTCGGAGCAGTTCCCGTGCTGTTCGGGCGCATCCCGTCTCGGGCCACACGCGATCTGTCGCTCGGCTTCGCTGCCGGTGTGATGCTCGCCGCTTCTTTCTTTTCGCTGATCATCCCGGCATTGGATGCGGCGGAGCCGATGTTCGAAAACGGCGCGATGCCTGCGGCCATCGTATGCGTTTCGATTCTTCTGGGCATGGGGGCTGTCGCCCTGATGAACGAAAAGCTGCCGCACGAGCACTTCAAGACGGGACGCGAAGGGCCCGAAGCGGCGTCTTTGCGGCGGGTCTGGCTGTTCATCATCGCAATCACGATCCACAACTTCCCCGAAGGCCTTGCGGTTGGGGTCGGCTTCGGATCCGGAGGTATGGAGGGCGGTCTGCCGCTCGCCATCGGCATCGGGCTTCAGAATGCGCCCGAAGGATTGGCCGTCGCTGTATCTCTGCTGGGCGAGGGATATCCGAAGCTGCGCGCCTGGGGCATCGCGGCGCTGACGGGCATGATCGAGCCGATTGGCGGTTTGCTCGGGGCCGGCATCATCACACTGTCGGAACCGCTGCTTCCATGGGGTCTGGCCTTTGCCGCGGGCGCAATGCTCTACGTCATTAGCCACGAAATCATCCCCGAAACCCATCGCAGCGGCCATCAGAACAGGGCGACGCTCGGTCTCGCAGTCGGGCTCGTTCTGATGCTGTTCCTTGATGTCTGGTTGGGATGAGGCAATGTCACTAAACAAGGTATCTCCGATGATCGGCGTCTTCGCAGCACTTGCTGCGTTCGCGATCGATCAGATCACCAAAGCCATTGTCGTTGCGAATGCCGTCACTTTAAGCGCCGGAATTCCCGTGTTTCCGGGATTCAACCTCGTCTTTTATCGTAATGACGGCGTGACTTTCGGGATGTTGGGCGGCGCGCCGTGGTGGAGCCTCATCGCTTTCGCTCTTGCCATCTGTGTTTGGCTGGGGGTTATGCTGTTTCGCGCCGACAATGCGGTGGAAACGCTTGCCTACGGTGCGATCATTGGCGGAGCCCTGGGCAATGTCATCGATCGTGTGCGGTATCGGGCTGTAACAGACTTTCTCGATTTCTACATTGGCACAACACATTGGCCTGCCTTCAACTTGGCCGATGTATTTGTCGTCAGTGGCGTGGGGCTCTTGCTCGCCGCGCCATGGATCAGCGCGCGGCGTTCGATCAAGTCGTGAAGCCGGAAATTCTGAACCGCATCGCTCTGCGCCACCGTTTGCTTTCGCGGATGACGCTTGGTTTCGCCGCCGGGGCGCTGACCGTTCTGACTTTCCCGCCCTTCTCGCTTCTCCTGCTTGTTCCAATTGCCTATTCCGCGTTGTTTGTCGGTCTTCGCGATCTCTCCTTCGGGCGCGCTTTCCTCGTCGGCTGGGCGTTTGGTCTTGGCCAGTTCGGTTTCGGGATTTCGTGGATCGCGGAAAGTTTCTACGTCGAGGCCGGGCGGTTTGGGACGATGGCGATCCCGGCGGTCGCGGGATTGTCCGCAGGTCTCGCGATTTTCCCAGCCATTGCCGCCGCGCTTTTTGCCGAAATCGCGCGGCGCGGAGCCATGGGCAGTCTCTTGGCCTGCCTCCTGTTCGCGACCTCCTGGACCGCTGCCGAGTGGTTGCGAGGTCACGTTTTGACAGGATTTCCGTGGAACCTCGCCAGCTACGCTCTGGTCGATTACGCCGCTTTTCGCCAGCCCGCCGCCTGGGTCGGAAGCTATGGGTTAAGCTTTCTCACCGTGTTCGTTGCGTTACTCCCCGGCGCGGCTGCCATGGCGTCCGGGCGGCAACGATTGACCATTTCGCTCATGGCGCTGGCCGGCATAGCGACGATGTGGGCTGTCGGCACGCTTCGCCTCCAGTCGGATGCACAACAGCCACCCGGTGTCGATTTGCGCATCGTCCAGGGCAACATTCCACAAGAGGAGAAATGGGCGCCCGAGAACCGCGAGGCGACCTTCGCGCGCTATCTTGAGCTTTCAACCCGGCGCGGCGATTTCGACGTTCTTCTCTGGCCGGAAACCGCCTTTCCGGGTTTCCTCGATGAGGATACGGAGGCACAGGCCCGCATTGCCGCTGCGCTACCGGAAGGCAGCGTGCTGCTCACCGGGGTGCCGGACCGTGTACCGAGTGAGGATGGGATCCAATATTTCAACACGGTCCAGGCTTTTGGCGAGACCGGCAAAATCCTGACCGGATACGCGAAACACCATCTCGTACCCTTCGGCGAATATGTGCCATTCCGCGGCTGGTTGCCCATCGAGCGGCTCACGGCGGGTCTGGGCGATTTTACGCCCGGACCGGGCCCGCGAACGCTTGCGCTTCCGGGTGTGCCGCTGGTCGCCGTGGCGATCTGCTATGAGATCATCTTCCCAGGGCATGTGGTCGACGACCTGTTCCGGCCGGACTGGATTTTCAATGCGACCAACGATGCTTGGTTCGGAACCAGCATTGGACCGGAGCAGCATCTCGCCTCCGCACGCATGCGCGCTGTCGAGGAAGGGCTTCCCATCGTCCGGGCCGCAAACACAGGGATCTCCGCGATCATCGACGCAAACGGTGACCTCGTCGCGCGGCTCGGCAACGGAGAAACCGGTGTCATAGATGCGGCTCTGCCCTCTGCTCATCCGTCAACGCTCTATGCGCGCTTCGGCGACTGGGCGCTGCTGGCTCTCATCTTCACTACTTGGGCCGTGGGACTGGCTGCAGGTCTGGTCGGCACACACCGGTGCAACAAGAGAACAAGAACGGAGAAAAAGTCATGCTGGTAATCGCGGGCATTGTCGCGGGTGCGATCTGGGGTGGATATCTGGCGCGACGCCGAAAAGGAAACCGGCTGGATATCCTCCAGTATGCGGCGAGTTCGGCGATCGCCTTCGGTCTTCTCACCTATTTCATATCGGTGGTCCTCTTGCGCATCTTTTTTAAGAAGGGTTTCGAAACAGCACCGACATGAGACGGCTTTTCAACATATTGCTGTACGGGTTTCTGGCAATCTGCATCACGGTATCGGTTGGTTCCGGGTTGGTCTATTTTCTGCTGAGCGCATCCGTTCCCGATTACGACGAGGACTTCACGGTCGCAGGCTTAGGCGGACCGGTCGACATTCTGCGAGATTCTTCGGCAGTCCCGCACATCTCCGCAGCTTCCGCTGCGGATGTTTACTTCGCGATCGGCTTCGTTCACGCCCAAGACAGGCTCGGTCAACTGTTAAGGGCAAGGCGAAAAGCGGAAGCTTCGTGGCCATCGGATGAGATCTTGGACCTTGAGCCAGCGGTCTCAGACGCGCTCGCATCCTATGCCGCCGGCGTTAATGCGTGGCTGGAGCTAGTGTCGGAAGGCGGGCGTGGCCGAGGCTCTCCGGAGCTGCTGATCGCAGACGAACGGTCGATCGCGGCCTGGACACCCGGCGATAGCCTGAGGATTGCCCGGTCTTTCCTGAATGGCCTGCGACCGGGAAGCGCACGGGAAGGAATGCCGAGTATATCAGGTGCCATTATACCGGCGGATCGCCTGAGAGTGCCCGAACTGTTTGCGACTGATCCGGAGCAGCGCCTTGATGCATGGGCGATCGACGGCGACCGAACAGCGACCGGAACGCCAATTCTAGCCGCCGATATCAGCGGTTCCCTGTCGCTTCCCTCGGAATGGTATCTCGCAGATCTTCAATTTTCGACAGGGCCGGCCATAGGGGCCACAATACCGGGCGTACCTTTCGTTATTGTCGGTCGCAATGCGCGCGTCGCCTGGGCCTTCCGGTCATTTCCCGTGCCAGACGAGGAGGCACCAAGGGGGCCGTCACCCGTGCGGGCGGCAGGTTTCCTGACGATGCTGGAGCTGTTCGCGCGTTCGGCCGACGCGACCGATGCCATCGGAGTTGCCGCAGACATGTTGCCGAAGGGCATGGAGGCATTGGCCATTGACCGAGAGACCGTTGCCCGATGGCCAAGAGCGGAGGCCGTACGGGCGTCGTCTTTTCGCGACATTCGACTGGCGGAGCTTGAAGCGCGGCAATCGATCTTCTCGACGGAAGGCGCCATCGGTGTTCAAAGGGACACCGTAAGTTCCGTGGCGCGAACCCTCCTGCCCCTGATGGCGAAAGAGCTTTGGTTCGTGCAGTCCAGAGACAGCATCGAAGGCACCGATGCGGACAGCCTTCGTCGTGAGCTTCTGGACAGGCTTGCCTCGTGGAATGGCGAAATGGATCGCTATTCACCGGAACCTCTGCTGTTCTGGACCTGGGTCCGGGCTTTGCAGCAGCGCATTTTGAAGGACGAGTTTCCGACAGCGGAGCAACTCTGGACCCGTCCGAACCCAAACTTTCTTTATGCGGTACTCAGCGATCGTCGCGGTAGCGCGATCTGGTGCGACATCCGCCTATCCTCACCTCGCGAGACATGTGAGGAGCAGGTTCGCGTGGCCCTGGATGATGCCCTTGGCTGGCTGGTCGATCGATATGGGCGCGATCCCTCGACGTGGACCTGGGGGGAGGAGCATAGATTGGACATGCAGTGGTCGCCAATCAGTTCACGTGGGTTGCTGACCGACCTGCTGTCCCTTCAAGCGCCGATTTCAGGCGATCCGTATACGCTATTCTTGACATCATTTGGTGTCGAAGAAGACCGTCCATTCCTTGTGAGTGCCGGAAGCAATTTTCAGGCGGTCATGTCGATATCGGAAGCAGCGGGATCATACTACATCTCGCCCACCGGACAGTCGGGACATCCGCTATCTCGATTCTACGACAATCTCTTTCCCTCCTGGATACGAGGCGAATACCTGGCCATGTCGACCGATCTGTCACTGGCCCGTGGCGGCGCTTCCGGGATCTCGCGACTCACACCGGCTACCTCGGACAGTCCTCGGATGAGCGAGGGCCAGAGCGAATGATCACGAACCTCTTCTTTCTTTACGACCCTTTCGGCGATGCGCTGTCACCGGTGTCGCTCATTGTTGTCGGCCTTACAGCATGGCTGTTTTTGCGTGGGCTCAAAATACACGTTCGCTGTCTCGGAAGGGTTTCTGGCTGGCGTCGAACCGTCTTCTTTGTCGGCCTCGCGGTCGTCCTCGTCGCGACGAATGGGCCGCTCCCGCCATTGGGGCACAGTCTGTTTTCTGTACATCAGGTCGAGCATCTTCTTCTGCGACTGGTAGGACCGCTTCTTATCGCGGTTTCTCAGCCCTGGCTTGGCCTTCAAGCCGGATTGAAAAGGGAATGGCGCCGACGCCTTGCCGCGATTGGGCGTGCGCGCATCCCGCGATTCTTGGCGCTTCCTGCATCTGCCACCTCCCTGTTGATTGGCGCGCTTTTCGTCTGGCAGATCCCGATGATCTACGCCCTTACACAACGTATTGCGGCGATGGAAGCGCTGGCACATCTGTCTATGGTGCTGGCGGGGCTTTGGTACTTTGCTATGCTGTTCGATCCGCGTGATCCGCCTGAAGGAGCGCGGCGCGGTGCTCGACTGATGTCAGGGTTCGTGGTGATCGTTTCCAACATCTTTCTGGGCTCCCTGACAACGCTCAAGGAGGTGCCCCTCTATGGATCAGAAATCATCGCAGCGAGCGGTGGTCGACTTCGCGCCCTGGCTGACGAGACAATCGGCGGCTACGTAATCTGGGTCCCGTCGTCGATGGTTCTCATCGTGGCAATCATCCTGGTGCTCAACGGCTGGAACGCGGCGGAGGAACGGCGCTGGACGTCCCGCTACGACCTGATGCGCCAATCGAATGCGGCGGCGCTCGAGTTTCCGGAAACCGCGGAGGAACTGCGTCTGAAAGTAGAGAAGCCGAACCGGGACATGGGCCGTACCCTCGCCCTTGGCGCATTCGCCATGTTCATGGTTGTCATGATTACCGTCGTGACCATCGTCTATGCCCTCGGATAGATTGAATTCGACATGATACCAGACGTATTCTTCCCCGCTAGGGCCCGCCTGTTTCGCCACTGCCACGGCTGGACACATATTGTAGTGTCCTTACGCGTACCGGGTGCTTGCGCTGGCCCACGGCGGCGAGCGTCACTTTGGCCGTGATCGCCATCGAAGCGATCAACGTCGCCCTGTGCCGACGATTTGCCTGATTTGACGGAAGATCATCTCCTCCCATCAGGCGTAGATGTCGATCGGTGTTCCGTCTTTCACCATTGCATAGATGTCCTCGATCTGCCGATCTGTGACCGCGATGCAGCCAGCTGTCCAGTCGCGGACGTCCGTTGGGTCGATGCCTGGGCGTGGACCACCATGGATGAAGATGTCGCCGCCGGGGGAAAGGCCCTGCGCTTCAGCAAAGGCGATGTCGGCCTCATTCGGATAGGAGATGCCAACCGAAAGATGATACGTGCTTTCGGGGTTGCGCTTATCGACTACGTAAGCGCCCTCAGGGGTCCGGCCGTCTCCCTCGAATTGCTTGTGACCCTCAGGAGCGAAACCCAGCCCGACCGGATAGGTTTGCAATACGCGATCGGCTCCGTCCAGAACAAGCAAACGCTGCCCCTTGTAAAGCCGAACACGGGTCACCTCGGGTCCGCCATAGCTGCGGAACTTGCTGGCACAGCCAGACAAAAACGCTGCCAACCCGCCCAACAGGACGGCGCGGCGGGGAAATCGGATGGTTTTCACTGCTCGATGCCTCTTTCGTGAGGTCTGATATGGACATTACGTTACCTTGCAAATGCTGCGTGATCAATGTCCGTGGGCAAGCGCGGCCTTTGCCATCTCTGGACCAACCTGCTCACCGCTGAATGCCTTGCGGGCCTACCGCAGCGCCTTGAGGGCGACCGGCAGGGAGGCCACGGCAAGCCTTAATCGAACAACTCGTGAAGCCAGGATTTGCGGCGATAGCCGTGCTTGCCGTCGCCGCCGCCGTGCTTTCCGCGCCGGTAGCCGCGATCATCGTCGTAGCCGCGCGGCTCAGGCACCCGCTGAGGCGTCACATCGGGTGCCGAACGCTCGATGATCTTGTCCAGTTCGCCCCGGTCTAGCCAGACACCCCGGCAATCGGGACAAAAGTCGATCTCGATCCCCTGGCGGTCGGTCATGCTCAAGGGCACCTCGCAAACCGGACACATCATCCTGCCCTTCACGCTCATGTCTCGTCTCGGCTCCTTTCCGGGTTCTCCCAGTTCAATGACCATGTGCCAGCGCCCCTTTGGCCAAGCCTTCGCCAACCTGCTCACCGCCGGACGGCGGTGCCTTGGCCTCTTGGCTGTTCAGCAGGCGCAGGGCGTTGGCCACCACCAGCAATGACACTCCTACATCGGCTGCAATAGCGCCCCACATCGATGCCACTCCGAACGCAGTAGCGACGACGAAAACGCCCTTGGTCGCCAAGGAAATACCGATGTTCTGACGGATAATCGACATTGTCCGGCGCGAATGACCGATCAGCCAAGGCACCTTGCCGAGATCGTCGGTCATCAGGGCTATATCCGCCGTCTCGATTGCCGCGTCCGAACCAACGGCACCCATTGCGATGGCGTAATGCGCGCGCGCCATGGCCGGGGCGTCGTTGACCCCGTCGCCGATCATGGCCACCATGTCATGCGTTTCGACCAGTTCTTCGATGGCAGTCACCTTGTCTTCGGGCAGAAGCTCGGCACGGACCTCGTCGATGCCGACCTCGGCTGCAACAGCGCGCGCTGTCCGCTCGTTGTCACCGGTCAGCATGACGATGGTCTTCACACCCTGCGCGTGAAGCTGCGCCACGATGCCTTTGGCATCCGGGCGGATACGGTCGCGCAATTCCAAGATGCCGGTGACACCGGTGTCGTCGCCCACGGCAACAAGGGTGCTGCCAGCCCCTTCGATGCGGTCGCGCAAATCCTTCGGAATGGCGTCGCCGAAACCCTTCTCCTCGGCAAACCGGTCCGACCCCAGCCAGATCGACCGGCCGTCTGTGCGTCCTTCAAGTCCCCTGCCCGGAACGGTTCGGGTATCTTCCGCGGCGGATACCTTGATGCCGTCGGCTTCTGCCCGCGCAAGAATGGCGCGCGCCAAGGGATGCGAGGAACGTGCCTCCAGCCCAGCGGCGAGGGTCATCAGATCTTGCGCCGATGCTTTGCCCAGCGGATGCACCGCCGCCACCTCGGGCTCGCCCATGGTGATCGTGCCGGTCTTGTCCATGGCCAGTGCAGTGGTCTTGCCCGGTGCCTCAACATATGCACCGCCCTTGATCAGCACCCCGGCCCGCGCTGAGGCGGTGAGTGCAGCGACGATGGAGACCGGTGTCGAGATGACCAGAGCGCATGGGCAAGCGATCACCAGCAGCACGAGTGCATTGTAGAACCAATAATCCCAGGCCCCCCCGAAAATGAGCGGCGGCAGCAGGGCAATTGCAATGGCGAGAGCCATGACGATAGGCGTGTAGATGCGGGCGAACTTCGCCACCCACTGCTCCACCGGCGCGCGGCGGGCATGGGCGTCACCGACCATGCGGATGATCTTGGCCAACACGGTATCCGAGGCGGCCTTCGTGGCGCGCACCGTCAGTGTGCCTTCGCCGTTGATCGTACCGGCATAGACTTCGTCGCCCCGTTCCTTTGGGACCAGCGCACTCTCTCCGGTGATTGGCGCCTGATCGACGGCCCCTGCCCCATCGACAACCTCACCATCCAATGGGATGCGGTCTCCGCCGCGCACGACGAAACGTGCGTTGATAGCAACCGCAGAAGCCGGAACGTCCGCTTCCGAGCCGTCATCATTAAGAACTCTTGCCGTCGGCGGCGCCAGGTCGAGCAGAGCTGAAACCGCATTCCTCGCACGCCCGACGCTCCAGCTTTCGAGGAAAAGCGAGAGCGAGAAGAAGAACGCGACCGTCGCCGCCTCGAAAAATTCGCCGAGGCCAATTGCACCCGCGACTGCGACGACCATCAGCAGGTTCATGTCGGGCGACAGCCTCCGTGCAGACGACCATGCCTTGGGTGCCACGAGCCAGACACCGAACAGGATCGCAACCGCGAATAGCCCTGCCTCGACCAGTGGCATCGGCGCTTCGCCGTGCCCTGCGAAGAGGCCGAGTGCCCCCCCCATGCCGGTCTCGATGATGTGCCACAGAAATCCCGCGGCCCAGAAGCCGCCACTGAGCGCCGTAAACAGCCGCTGGCGTGCAAGATGGGCCGCCTGGTCGACCGACGCGTTTTCGGCATCCCAGGGCTTGGCGGTCATGCCGGTGCTTGCGACCAGTTCTGCAATTTCGCCGTCCGATACACTCTTGGCGCTGTCGAGAATAGTCATCCGTCCATTGATCACGTCGAACGCGAGATGCTCGGCCCCGCCGATCTTCGGGCCGACCACCTTGTTCAGGATTGCTACCTCCTCGGCGCAATCGAGGCCGGACACCTGAAAACTGCGCCCGCCCGCTGGCGCGGGCGTCGTTGGAACGATGTCGCCGCACGTTCCGGCGCTCCCGCAGCAGCTGCCGCCGCTTGTCTGGGCATCTTCGGCGTGATCGTGACGATGGGTGTCGGACGGCATGAATGGACCTCTGGATTCGGGTGCTTTGTAATGACATAGCCCCTACAGTAGCTAGAGCTTCAAGAGCAAAATACGGTGGTATTTCAGTTTGTTTTATTGCTAGAGGGTGCGGTGACCGGCTCTATCATTCCTTGAGGCATGAAAAGCCGATGCAAAGAAAAACAGACACGAAAGGAAGCTTGATGCGGGTTTTGATGCTGAAGCAAAAAATAATGGTTGCAGTGGCGCTATCGCTTACGGCCGGGTGCGCAGTCCAGCCGACTGGGCCGGGCGACGCGGCAGACCAGCGGGGCAACGTTCCCGAAGCTGTGATTGCAATGGCTGCCCCGGATCAGGATGTTGCAACCGCGCGCTTGGTGCCGGAAGACGGGTGCTACTGGTACGAACACAGCGGCCCCGTTGAAACGACCTTGCTGCCGCTGCGCACGGCGAACGGCAATCCGATCTGCGTCGCGCGGGAAGCGTGACGACGACCCGCACGTCACATCATTTCGCTCAAAGCTAATTACCTCATTCAACTTCTCGCGGTAACACTGTCCTCAGCCGAATAAAGATGTGCTGTCGATCCAATCTCGACGTTCGGATAAAGCTCGTTGATGTGTGCCATAACCATCCGCACGCAACCCGAACTCGCGCGCCCTCCGATGCTTCTCGGATAGGGTGTGCCGTGTATCCGAAGATAGGTGTCGCGATCTCCGACATAGAGATAGAGCGCCCGCGATCCCAAGGCGTTTTGAGGGCCGGGTTCCATCCCGTCGGCCCATCTTGCGTTTTCGGGATCCCGCTCGATCATGTTCTGTGTCGGCGTCCAGTGCGGCCACCTGACCTTGCGCTTGATGTTATAAACACCTGGCTCGTAGAGGTTGCCCCGCGCGATCGCCACGCCGTAGCGCATCGCGGTTCCACCCTCCTCAATGTGGTAGAGATATCGCGCAACCGCATCGACATGGATGTCTCCTGGCACGAGGCCGTCCTTCGCGTCCACACGCTGAGGCAAGAAGCGCGGGTGTAGCCCCCAAGGGTTTGACGTGGCCGGATCGAAGCCGGGCGGGCTGACTTGCGCGTCCCATTCAGCCTTCTGCGCTTCGGTGGGCCAGCTATCGGCAAACACAGGGTTGGCCACAGTCGCCGAAAAGAGCGCTGTTGTCGTTTGAATAAAGTGTCGTCTTGTCAGCATGTCATACCCTCTCGGTTCCCACCGGCGATCAATGGCAAGAACGATATACATTCTCGTCGACTAGATAGGACTTCTAGTGGCTAGAGGTTCAAGGGCAAATTTTCGTGAACGCATGCACGTGTCAACGGCGGAGTAAAATTCGGCCATTGTGGCGGAGCAAAAGTCGGCCAGTTTGGGGCGAGCGCCTTGGAGCGTGCGGCCCTCATATAGCAAGCCCGGTCCAAGGCGCATTGGCCGTCAGGCCAATTCTGTGAGGTTCATTTGTTAGCGGCGGCGAGGCGGGCGCGGCTTTGATTGAGGCGGTAGCTTTCGCCGTTCATCTCGAGGATGTTGACGTGGTGTGTCAGCCGATCCAGCAGCGCGCCGGTCAGGCGTTCGGTGCCGAAGGTTTCGGTCCACTCCTCGAAGGGCAGGTTGCTTGTGATCAGGGTCGACCCTCGCTCGTAGCGCTGTGAGATCAGCTCGAACAGAAGCTCGGCGCCGGTTTTGCTCAAGGGGACGAATCCCAGCTCGTCGATGATCAGCAGTTTGACCTTGGCGAGTTTGCGCTGGAGTTGCAGGAGGCGTTTTTCGTCGCGGGCCTCCATCATCTCGTGCACGAGGGCTGCGGCGGTCACGAAGGCGACAGGCAATCCTTTCTGGCAGGCAGCCAGTCCCAGCCCGAGGGCGACATGGGTCTTGCCGGTGCCGGAGGGACCGAGCGCGATCACATTCTCCTTGCGTTCGATCCATTCGCAGCGCGCCAGCTCCAGCACCATCATCTTGTTGAGCGACGGGATCGCCTTGAAGTCGAAGCTGTCCAGGCTTTTGATGGTCGGGAACTTTGCGGCCTTGATCCGGCGTTCCACCATGCGCCGTTCCCGGTCGATCAGTTCCAGCTCGGTCAGCCGGGCCAGGTAACGCACGTGATCTACGCCTTCAGCGGCGCAGATACGGGCCTGCTTGTCATGTTCACGCAAGAACGTGGGCAGCCGAAGCGTTTTGAGATGGTGGGCCAGCAGCAGTTCGGGTGCATCCGTCATGCCCCACCTCCTGCCAGCAGGCTCATGTAGGATGCGGCGGAGGTGGTGGTGATGTTGGTTCTGGGCAGGAAGGGATAGACATCCAGATCCAGCCTCGGAGGCCTTTGCTCGACCCTGCACAAGATCAGGTGCTTGATTGCATCGAAGCTGACCGCTCCCATTCGCAGGGCATCTTTGACGGCAAGATGCAGCACGTCAATCTCGAAGCGCTCCAGAAGGCGCAGGACCTGCACATACTCGCGCTTGCCGGCTTTCCCTGCCGGGCTTCCAGCAGTCGGCGCAGGGTTTTGAACGCTTCGGGCAACTCCCAGCCCTGCAGAGGCGCGGCCTGATCGAAGGACATGATCTTGCGTTCGATCAGCGCCAGGTAATGCAGTGGATCAAACACCATGTCGCCGGTGTCATAGGAGCGCGAATGCTCAGCGATCACCTCGGCGCCGCAGCCGATAACAACCCGGGTCACGAAGCCCTTGATCCAGACCGCACGGTGGCCGCAGGCAACCGGCACCGAGTAATCATTGCCGCGATAACGCACCACCGATGTCGATGTGACCTGGCCACTTTGCAACTCACAGGCCTCAAAGGGGGTGCCGGGCAAATCCCGCATCGCCGCGAGATCGGCCTTCAGCCGTTCCCCGATGCTGACCTTGTGGCCACGCAGAACATCACCCTGGCGCTTGCGGCACTGCTCTTCCAGGTGAGCGTTGAACGCGTGCCAGTCCGGAAAGGACGGGATCGGCACCATGAAGTTGCGACGTCCGTAGCCGACCAGCCCCTCCACGGCCCCTTTGTCATTGCCCTTGCCGGGACGGCCATAGCGGTCCCGGATCACGTAATGCGACAACATCGCGCTGAACCGCTGGGTTCTTTGCCGGGAGCCATCCGGCAGAATCCGGGCTACCAGGCAGCGGTCATTGTCATAAAGAACCGACTGGGGAACCGCGCCGAAGAACGCAAAGGCATGGACATGGCCGTCAAGCCACGTCTCGGTATTGGCCGCAGGATAGGCCCGGATGTAGCATGCGTCGCTGTGCGGCAGATCGAGGGCAAAGAAGTGTGCCTTCTGCTCGACGCCGCCGATCACGACAAGCGCTTCACCAAAATCGGCCTGTGCATGACCGGGCGGATGGCTCAGCGGCACGAACATCTCCTTGCCGGTCCGCTTCCGGTCTCGAACGTAATCCTTGACGATGGTGTAGCTGCCATCAAAACCGCACTCGTCCCGCAACCGCTCGAAAATACGCTTGGCGGTGTGACGCTGCTTGCGAGGGCGGCTCCTGTCTTCAGCAAGCCATTGGTCCATCTGGCTGGTGAACGCATCCAGCTTCGGGCGCCTGATCGGCGCTGTCCGCCGATATCCCGGCGGTTCCGAATAGGCCAACATCTTCGCAACACTGTCCCGGCTGATCCCAAAATCCCGGGCAATCTGACGCCCGCTCAATCCATCCTGGAAATGAGCGTGACGCACCTTCAAATACAAGTCCACGGTGTATATCCCCAAGCCCTCCCGAAATCCGAAAGGGCAAAAGTGGACGACTTTTACGCCGCCCGCGACAACACTATGCCGTCGCTACCGTGGCCAAGTATTGCTCCGCCGTTCACAGGCATTGATCAAGATCTGAGCGGTGATCGGCTGTTTCGGCTTCATGGGGCGGTCGCCCAACTCTATAAACTGACCCCGTGTGTCCACGGGGAGATCGCAATTTTCGTGCCCCAGTTTGTGCGCCCAAGAGACTTATTCTTTCGTGATTTCGAAATGAAGAATTTGAGGCTAGAGCGACTAGAGGATCCCACAGATAGGTGAAAACACTGCAAATCCATCTGACTACTATTGCTGAGCCGCGCGTCGAAATAGACTGTCTCATATTTTCATTCTGTCACGATTCAGCGCCTCCGTTGAACTATCAACAGATGTTACGCACCAAAACGAGTGCTTCTGTAGAGGTGTTTCATGGCATCGCCCGCCACATGCGGAAACGCCCTTGCCCGGTCACCTCGCGGATCAGGTCGCGCGTTTCCATCCAAGCAAGGTTGCGCTGGACGGCGCCGCGGCTGGCACCGGTCAGGGTCTCGGCCATTGGGGCGGAGACGAGGGGCCATTCGGTCAGCACAGCGCGCAATGCAGGTGGTGTCCTGCCAGAGAGCGGGGCCATCATGGCTTCCGCCCGCACTGACCATGCCTGGATATCGTCGAGGTGCCGCATCGCGGTCAGGCATGCTGTTTCCATTCCCTCGAGCCAACGCTCCAAGCGCTCAGCAGGTGGGCCACTGGCGCGCAGCCCCCCTGCCCCGCGCATAGCCAGAGGCGCAAAGATGGCCCCGCGATTCGAATTCGGGCCTTCGCTCGCGGCAATGCGTGCGGCGGTAACCGCTGCTTCCGTCCGGTCGCCCTGTTGCCTGAGGCCCGCAAGGTTCCAGAGGTGAAACCCCATGCAGGCGCGTGTGATCGAGTGCAGGTCGGCGGCTTGCGCCATCAGGTCAAGCCAACCGACCGCGCGATCCGCAAAGGGCTCGGCTTCATTGGCCATGTTTTCAGGGTCACGGCGATCGAGGAAAGCGGATAGGTCCACCTCTGGGCCGGGACCGCCTGTCAGACGCCGCACCGCCCATCCGACACGCGCGAGTGCTGCGGTGTCGTCCTGCACACCCGACAGGCGCATGGATATCCAGAGGGCCAGCCGATCCGGGCCAATTCGGTCGCCCACAAACCAGCTGAGGTCTGCCGCCTCCATCAGCGCGAGCCTATGCCGCCAGCCCTCCGGGCCACGGTGCAGACGGTCATCCAGCGCGCCAATCCGGCCCGCCACACGGGCGAGACGGGCGGCATTGCCTGCCTCTGCCTTCCGCCAGTCGTCGAGGACTGCGGTTTCACGCAGCTCTGCCCTCGGTCCGGGCGGCAGATAATCCGGCTCCACTTCCATCGGACCGGGCAGGAACCACAGATCGTCCTCAGACGTCACTTCAAGCCCCTCCGCATCCACTAGAGGATCATCAAAACTATTATACTGCGTAGTTACTTGAGGCTTCATATGTGCAAAATATGGCAGTTTTGCAGTTTACCCAAGTGTTTTGTCAGGGTGCGCCTGTACACCTTATATAGCACGCGCGCGCGGTGGTCTGCGAGATCTCTCTGATCGCGCTCAGCGTATGAAAACCAAGGGGTTTTTGATGAGCGGCACCACAGAGAGCGCCCTTGCATCTGTTTACAAACGGTCGTTTATTAGCGATATCTTAAATTGCAAACGGCTCTTTTCCATGCCCCTGATAGGCTATGCGCGCGTATCCACAGAGGATCAAACCCCCCTGCCCCAGTCCGAGGCCCTTCAATCTGCGGGTTGCGCAGAGATCTTTGAAGAGCACGCCTCAGGTGGCAATCGGGCGCGGCCGGTGCTTGCACGTGTGCTGGAGCGGATTGGCAAGGGCGACACGCTGGTCGTCGTGCGGATCGACCGGCTTGCGCGGTCTCTGTCGCACTTGCTTGAGGTGATCGAAAGACTGGAGGGCAAGGGGGCGTTCTTCCGCTCGCTCCAGGACCCGATCGACACTGCCTTGCCCCAGGGCAAGTTCACGTTGCAGGTTCTGGGCGCTGCGGCTGAGTTCGAACGCGCTCTGATCCGCGAGCGTACCAAAGCCGGACTTGCCTCGGCACGCTCAAAGGGCCGCGTCGGCGGCAACCCAGGTCTTCGCGCCAAGGACCCTGAAGCGCTGCGCAAGGTACGGCTGGCGCGGCAGGATGGCTACATGGAGCGCCTCAACGAGACCGCGCAGGATTGGGTGCCCCATGTGCGCCGCCTGCGCCCCGATATGGCTTGGGAAGACGTGCTGCGGATCATCAATGGCCCCCTGCCCCATGATCGGCGCTGGACGCAAAGCCGCCTGCTCCGCGCCGTGAAGGCATACGTGGCGGACGGATTCCTGCCGGCTGAAGTGCTTGGGCGCGCCGGTCGTCGCGAAACCGACGATCGCCTGCCTGCGATTGTCGCCGCAATCAAAGGTGCTGACCCCGAGATCACCTTGCAGGCAATCTGCGACCGACTGGAATCCATGCGTGAGCGCACCCCTCGCGGTCGCACCAGCTGGCAGCCTTCCTCAGTCAGAATGCTGCTGGAGCGGGCAGAGCGTCTCGGCCTTTTGTAGGCGGCGATGGTCGGCAAACTACTCCTGTCACTCGGCCAAAATCTTACAGAATCATCGCCTCAACTGGACGAAAACCACGTAAATATCCAACAAAGCCTTGGGGTTAGTTCGCGCGAGCAGAAAATATCTCGAAGGGTATCGGCTTCGCCAGACGCGGCCTTTATCGTTAGGAATCAATGCGTTATATAGCGCGGGCCCCGCGCGGCCAAATTGGTGCTGTGGATAACTTTTGCACTACATCTAGATTCTTCTTGCCGGACTCAGATGTTCGTGGCATTTCCATTCTGACGGCAAAACGCGTCAGACGTGGCTTTAACCGTCAGAACGACAAAGAGCCTTAGCAAAGGCCATGAGAGGCGGCAGAACATGGATGATCGAAATACGGGCTACGCGCAAGGCATAGGCTCTTCTGACATCGGAGCATTCGCAGACAGTCTTGCTGAGTCGCTTGACCGGCAGATGAAAGTTGCGTTCGAGCCAGAAGAACGCAAGTCCTTGCGCCGCTTCAGCTCGACCGAGGTCGCCGAGTTGCTGCGCGTTAGTACGTCGAACCTGCGCAACCGCCACAAAGATGGCAGCTTCCCAGAAGTTCACACTGACGGTCGCGGTCATAGGTTCTACACGGCCGAAGAAGTTGACGACCTCCGCAACATTTTGGCGCGGACAGGCAAAAATGCTGACGCGTACAGACCTGGCCGCCGAGACGGTGACCGTCTTCAGGTCATTTCGGTCGTGAATTTCAAAGGCGGCAGCTCGAAGACAACAGCGACAATCCATTTGGCACACAGGTATGCCCTGCGTGGCTACCGCGTGCTTGTTCTGGACCTCGACCCGCAGGCCAGTTTGACGACATTTTTCGGCTTCCGGCCTGAGCTCGAATTCGCCGAAGGCGGCACAATCTACGACGCATTGAGATACGATGATCAGGTTCCGCTCTCGGAGGTCATCCAGAAAACATACTTCCACAAGCTCGACATGGTCCCGGCTGGCTTGATGTTGTCCGAGTACGAAACCGAGACAGCGAATGCCCTTGCGCGCAGGGTTCAGCCGATTTTTGCAGAGCGTCTTGCTCTGGCGCTAGAGGAAGTCGACTCAGACTATGACATCGTGCTGATCGATTGCCCTCCGCAGTTGGGCTTCCTGACATTGACAGCATTGGCAGCGTCCACGGGCTTACTTGTGACGGTCGTCCCCGGCATGCTCGACATCGCTTCGATGAGCCAGTTCCTCAAACTCGCTTCGGAAACGGTCAAAGCCGTCGAAGAGGCGATTGGACGACATGTCACTTGGGACTTCGTAAAGTTCCTGATCACACGCTACGAGCCGTCGGACGGACCACAAACGCAAATGGCCGGGTACCTACGTTCAATCCTTGCGGGCCAAGTCATGACTGAACCGATGCTGAAGTCGACAGCCATTTCTGACGCCGGCATGACTCAGCAAACCATCTATGAGGTAGACCCGAGCCAGCTCATTCGGAAGACCATTGATCGGGCTTTGACCAGCGTGAACAGCGTTGCCGATGAGCTGGAGCAGACAATCCAAATGGCATGGGGGCGTCGCTGATGGCTCGAAATATCTTCAACCAGCCACCGAAAGACGAGAAAGAGTCGGCAGCCCCCTCCCCTGCCCCGGTCAAATCCTCGAAGCTACCTGGCTCGGTTGGCGGATTGCGGGACTCTCTCCGGGAAATCACTGCCAACTCAATCCGAGATATCGAACCCGACCGGATCGATATGGATGGCCTCCGGGATCGCCTGATCCTGGAAGATAGTAGCATTGAAGATCTCGCCGAAAGCATTCGCAAGCATGGTCAGCAAGTGCCGATCATGGTTCGCCCCTCTGACCAACCGGATCGATACCGCATCATCTACGGGCGTCGCAGACTTGCAGCCATTCGAAGAGTTGGTGGAACCGTCAAAGCGATCGTTCGAACGCTCGATGATGATGCTTCTCTGATCGCGCAAGGTCAGGAAAACAACCTGCGGCTGGATCCGTCCTTCATTGAAAAATCTCTTTTTATCAAAGAGATGCAGGAGGCCGGTTACAAGCCTGGCGTCATTCAGGACGCCCTAGGCCTCACCCGGCAAGGTGTGTCGAACCATCGTGTAGTCATCGAGCAGCTGCCTGACGAACTTGTCCGGCTTATCGGCCCGGCTCATGGCGTAGGTCGACGCCAATGGGGTGATCTTGCTGCACTTTCAGAGAAGGTTCCGCTTGTCGACATTGCGCGTGAGACACTTGCCTCTCTGCCTGACACCACTCCAAGCTCGGACAAGTTTCAAGCCGTCTATGTTGCTTGCTCCAGCAAGGCGCGTGGCGCAGCCGACCAAAGCGCCCGTGGCCAAACGACCGTGGTAAAGGACAATAGTGGTAGCCCTGTCGGCACACTTTCAGTCGATGGCAAGTCGATCGCTATCAAGATCACCCGCAAGGACAACCCGGAATTCGGCCAATGGCTCGAAGAGCGCGCGGAAACCACGCTGCGACAGCTTTTTGAACAATGGCAGAATGAGAGAGGCTCGGGGAGCTGATCCCCGGTCATAACCAAAAACACGAGCAGAGGAGAAAGGCGAAGACCAAAAAGAAAAGAGCCCCCCAAGGTTTCCCCCGGAGAGCCCTCATCATCTGATTAGCACCTGTGATGTAGCAATCTCCGACATACCGGTCAAGAGTCACCGATTCGGTGGACGTCTTTTTGTTGCCTTTTCTCGCCAAAAACAGCGGGAAGAGCCGGGGAAGTTGTGGGCCGCAACGGTCGTCGTTCAACAAACATGGCATTCACAAAGCTTTCCGTTCAGACCTTTGGCGTCGGCAAGGGCACCCCCGCCACGTCAACACCTGAAACCGACATCTGGGCAGTCTTCCGCGCGCTCAGAGATACTCGCAGCCTGTTCGGTCTCCGTCCAGGACATGTTCAAACGCTCCAAGCGATGCTGAGCTTTCTCAAGCCTCGGCATGGAGACACAGTCTTCGCTTCCAACGACGAGATCTGCCGTCGAGTTGGCGGGATCGATGAACGAACCCTCCGTAGGCACATCGATCGCTTTGTTGAACTCGGTTTCATGAAGCGCCACGACAGCCCAAATCGCAAGAGATACCGAGTGAAGTCCTCCGAAGGTCAGTCCATTAGCTATGGGTTGTCGCTGGCTCCGTTGCTCGCGCGTGCCGGCGAACTACTTGCGACAGCCCAAGCGATGGAAAACGCTCGTCGGGATCGCGTGTTTTTGCGAAAGCAAATCCTAACCAAACTTGCTCAGATCGACGAAGCTGACCCCGAGAACGAACTCACTCATCAGGTACGCCGAGTTCTTCGGAGGAAGCTCTCGATCGCGGAGTATCGTACTTTGCTCGGCGAACTGGAGGCTCAATGCAAACAGATGTCCACCGCGGTGGACGCACCAGAAACAATGAAACTGCCCGCCAATGACGGGCAAACTGTCCGCCACCATTCTAAGTCTAAAAAAGAACAAAAAGATTTAGAAAGCGGGACCAACAGCCAAACACCTCCCCTGCAAACGCTCACAACCGTTTGTGACCAGGCTACATCGTTCGCAACGAACTCACTTAGGAACTGGCACGATGTCGAAAGCCACGCGAGAACGCTCGCTCCAATGATGGGAATCCACGAAAGCACCTTCGAAAAGGCTGCTAAGAAGATAGGCTCTCAAAAAGCATCATGCGCCATCTTCATAATTCTCCAGATGAGCAATCGCATCCGAGACTTTGGAGCGTATTTCCACAGCATCACGCTCGGTCGCAGAGAAACTGACTTCAACCCATCACTGTTGTTGGAAAGGCTTTCTCGTTCTGGGGCAGCAACTGCGTGATGTCCACCGCGGTGGACATGTCGAGAGGTAGAGATGGGCTGTGAAAGGGGTGACGGGAAGTGAGATCGGGAGAGTGGCTTCCGGCGCCCGTCGCGGAGAAGATCTGATGGCGAAATCTGCCCAGAAAGTCACCCTGTCCCCGTCCCGGGACATTCCCTTCGACAAACTCGTGCTGAGCCAGTCCAACGTCCGGCGCATCAAGGCCGGCATCTCCATCGAGGAACTGGCCGAAGACATCGCCCGCCGCGGGTTGCTGCAGAGCCTGAGCGTTCGACCCGTTCTGGCGGATGATGGTTCCGAGACCGGCAAGTTCGAAATCCCCGCTGGCGGTCGGCGCTTCCAGGCCCTGTCTCTCCTGGTGAAGCAGAAACGCTTGGCCAAGACCACGCCCATTCCCTGCATCGTGCGGGATGCCACTTCCGCGATCCTCGCCGAAGACGACTCGCTCGCTGAGAACATGCAGCGCGCAGCCCTGCATCCGCTCGACCAGTTCCGCGCCTTCGTGGCGCTTCGGGAGAAGGGTCAAGGCGATGAAGAGATCGCAGCCGCCTTCTTCGTCACGCCGCAGGTGGTGAAACAGCGCCTGAAACTCGCCGCCGTGGCCCCTGCCCTGCTCGAGCTCTATGCCGAGGATGAAATGACGCTGGAGCAGCTGATGGCCTTCACGGTCAATCCGGACCACGAGCGTCAGATTCAGGTCTGGGAGGCGATCAAGTCGTCCTGGAACAAGGAGCCCTATCAGATCCGGCGCATGCTGACGGAAACCTCCGTGCGGGCCTCTGACCGGCGCGCCGTCTTTATCGGCGTCGAGGCCTACGAGGCGGCGGGCGGCACCATGTTGCACGACCTCTTCCAGGGCGACGACGGCGGATGGCTGGAAGACCCTGCCCTGCTCGATCGCCTGGTCAGCGAGAAGCTTCAGGCTGAAGCCGAAGCCATCGCGACCGAAGGTTGGAAATGGATCGAGGTCTCGCTCGACCTGCCCTATGGCTACAGCCACGGCCTGCGACGGCTCAACGGTAATCCGGCGCCGATGTCGGATGACGAAGGCGCGGCCCATGCCAAGCTGCTCGCCGAATACCGGGCGTTCGAAGAGGAGTACGAGGGCCAGGACGAATTCCCTGAAGAGACCGACGCCCGCCTTGGCGAACTCGAAGTCGCGATGGAGAAGCTCGAGACGCGGCCGCTGATCTTCGACGCGGAGGAGATCGCGCGGGCAGGGGCCTTTGTGACGCTTGATCGCTCTGGCGAGCTTTCCGTCTATCGGGGCTTTGTGCGGCCGGAGGATGAACCTCGGACAGAGGCCGACGTCCACAGCGGTGAACAGGCGGCAGACAGGCAGGGCGCTGAGCTTTCGGCGACGAGCAACGTGGATGGTATCGGCCATGGCACGGTGATCACCTCTGCTGGTCAAGCGCTCGGGGCGGGTCTGTCGGACGAAGAAGACGATGGTGCCTTGAAGCCCTTGCCCGAGCGGCTGGTCATGGAGCTGACGGCGTACCGCACCTTGGCATTGCGCGAAGCTGTCGGGCGTTCTCCCGACATCGCGCTGACGCTGCTGCTCCTGAAGCTCGTCAACGACACTTTCCGGATGTCGAGCGCTTCAGGCGGGTGCTGCGAGGCATCGGTGCGTCACGTCTACATGTCGGCGCAGGCCAGCGATCTGAAGGACAGCGTGGTTGCCAAGCTGGTGGACGATCGCCACGCGGAGTGGGAGGCCGACCTTCCGCTTGGCGACGATGCCGCTCTCTGGGAATACCTGACCTCCCTCGATCAGGTGAGCCGGCTGTCCTTGCTCGCGCATTGCCTTAGCTTCGGGATCAACGCGCTCCACGAGAAGGTGAACCCCTACGGTGCCGGTATCTCCGCCAGTGGTCTGACCCGACGGATGGCGCAGGCCGACTTGCTTGCACAGGCAGTCGATCTCGATATGGTCGAGGCTGGCTGGGAGCCGACGGCCGATACCTACCTGAACCGCGTGCCCAAGGCCCGGATCCTTGAAGCCGTGCGCGAGGCAAAAGGGGAGGGGACGGCGCAGCTCCTCGATCACCTGAAGAAGGCCGAGATGGCGACCGAGGCCGAGCGCCTTCTGAAGGGCAGCGGCTGGTTGCCGGAGGTGCTTCGCCGTCACGATCTGGCGGCACTCGAAGGTGAAGAAGGGCAGGGGGCGTCTGGTGACGTTCCCGACACCGAGTTGTCCGAGGATGTCGATCTGCCCGCCTTCCTCACCGCTGACCTGCCGGGTGATGATGCGTCGATGATGGCCGCGGAGTGATCCGCTCCATCCGAGGGCGGGGAAACCCGCGCTCAATCACATAAAATACAACAATATCAATAAGATGAATGCAAAATGACGCATTCAGGATGAGGAATCATGTCTCCAACCACCATTCTCGAAACCGCGCCCCTGGGCGCGCTCATTCGCTACACCGATAGCACAACGAAACCGCCCGCCCGGTTCACAAAGAAGCTCGCGGCCTGGGAGCGCTCGAACGGCGTCGGCCGTCTCGTCAAGAAGGAGCCGCCGCGACCCTATCCGACCTGGACGGCGCCGGCGTCGTTCACGCTGCACGAGGGGAACTTCTCTTCGGACGGGGTCATTCTTGTCACCATCATGCGGACTCATTCGGCTGACAGTGCGTTGACATTCGAAGTGGCTGAGGAGCCGAAGCCCGGACAGGTGCGCGTCGTGCTGGATTTCGGCGGCTGCACGGAGCTGCTCCACCTGGCCGAGTCCGTCACGGCTGCCGAACTCTGGATCGCCAGAGAAGGCTATCGCAACGCGCGGCTGGAGATTGTCGGCGAAGAAGACGCCGGTAGGGCAGGGGACGCGGAGCTTGCCGCCTGAGCCTATGTAGAACCCAAGGGGCCCGCCCAAGAGCGGGCCTCTCATCCATGACGCCCCTGTCCCGCGAGATCGCGGGGCACCATAGGATCCATTCCAATACGGAAAGGGATCGTCATCCAAGAGCCTGCCCGGGAGGCTGGCAGCGAAAGCATCAGTGGAACATACGGCTCCAGTCAGCGGTCGCACCATCCCCCGCTCGCCATTCCCTTCCTTGCCCCGAATCCTGTCTTCGAGATCAACCCGCGAGGGGTCGGACTACGGGCGAACCCGTGCCGCCGGGTGGATTCGGACGAGCCGAACGCACCCGGTGATGTCAGCCAGTCTTCGGGCCTGCGGGGTCCTGTCGCGCGGGGGATGGTCCTCCGCCTCCAAGACAGGAGCCAAACAGATGTCCCGCAAAGATGCTCACGCCTTCGCCGCTTCCCTCGCCGCCACGCTCATGGTCTCGATCGTCGTCTTCCAGGCAGGTGATGGAACCTATGGTGCCGTCCCCGCCGATGAAATCGACGGCGACGAGGTCGTGATCGTCTCGGAATACGACCCGTTCGGGTGAAGCTTCGGCCTCACTTCCCGAGGGCCCAGGCGTGGCACAGGTGTGCACCTGGGCCTAGTAATGCCCCCGTGACCGGGGATAGTCAGTCGGCTAACAATCGCTTCCGACAGTCTGCTTCTACCATGTTCGGGAAGCCTTTTCGTCGACCATCCCTATATGCTGGAAACAGCGGTCACCCTCATGGTGAGCGCTGGTTACATGACGTTCATCAGCGCGGGGTCCATTCCGAACAGGCTGCTGGCGCTGTGCGCTGCCTTTCCGAGCGTGACGCTGCATAGCACGGTAACCGACGCGCCAGGCCAGGCCCTGATGATCTTGATCCCAAGGCTGCATTTGACCCTTTGGGAACCAAAGTGGATGTCGCTGTCACTCGCTGTCGTCTATCGGCAACCTGAGCGATACTTGAAAACCTGTGGTCCGGCCCGGCCGCGGCGATTGAAGGACAAGGCGGCTGCTGATCCGCTCTGCGATTGCGGCGACGATGGCAAGACCCAGGCCGCTGCCGTCGGAGGTGGCAGAGGCCCGCTCGAAACGCGCTGTCAGCCGGTCGAGTGTTTCGCCTGGCACGACAGGGCCGTCATTTGCCACGGTGAACTGGCCAGATGCGGTCAGCGTGACGTCGACCGGGGTAGTCTGTCCCCCATGACGAAGAGCGTTTTCCACGAGGTTCCGGCACAGAATGGCGAAGGCGTCGGGATCAAGATCTGACATGACAGCCATGTCGGGAAGATTTAGCCTGATACGATCTGGCGTGCCCGTGCGGCCAATATCGTCCACCACAATTCTCGCAACGCCCCTCAGATCCGAGCTTTTGTCCATCCTCAATCGCCCGCCTTCTGCCCGCGCGAGTTGCATCATGCGTTCTGTGCGTCGCGTCAGCCTTTTCAGCGTCTCCTCGATGTCGGTCGCACGTTGTGCAGCCGCTCGGTCCTTGGTTTCCGACCTGAGCCTCTGCACCTGCGCGATCGCTCCCGCGAGTGGTGTGCGCAACTCGTGAGCGGCGTTCGCGGCGAAGCTTCGCTCGGCCTCGAACGCCTCACGTAATCTGGCCAGCAGGCTGTTCAGCGTATCAGCCAACGGGCCGATTTCAGTTGGAAGCCCCTCGTGAGGAACCTGCGAAAGGTCGCGAGCGCCACGTGCTTCCAGCCGCGCGCGGAACCGGCGCAGAGGATCAAGGCTGAAGCGAACTGCCAGGATGATCGCGATCAAGGCCACTGGAAGCACGATCAGCAAGGGCAGGCCGAGACCCATCTGGATTTCGCGAGCCACCGACATGCGGTGGGCCAGCGGCTCGGCCACTGTGATGCGGATCGTGTCCTGAAGCGCCGCGTCGCTGTAGAGACGGTGCGTCGCGGTCTGGCGAAACCCGGGCCCGTCATAGGAGGGGAACACGGTGGGGTCCGCCGCATGCGATTGCAGCAGGATGCGGCCTTCGGCATCGCGCACGAGATAGGTGAAGAACTCGTCGTGCGCACGGATCGGGGCGAGCCGCTGGGTCACACCCTGATCTTCCCGCCCGACGATGTCGGTTACTGCCAGCGGCAGGATCCGCTCCGCTGTCTCACGGAGCGCGCTGTCGAAGACCTCGTCCATTTCGGCCCGGACGATCACGGCCGTCACCGTCGCAGCCAGCAGCCACAGCACCGTCAGCACCAGCCCCACGGATAGGCCGAGCCGCGCCTGAAGGCTTGCGGGCCACCTCATGGCCTGCCCAGGCGGTAGCCCATGCCGCGCTCGGTTTCGATGATTGCGCTCCCCAGTTTCTTCCGCAGGCGGCTGACATGGACCTCGATGGTGTTGCTCTCGACCTCGGCGTCGAAGGCGTAGAGCTTCTCCTCCAACTGCGCCTTGGACAGGAGCTGCCCGGGGCGCGCGAGGAAGGCTTCGAAGAGCGCCCATTCCCGCGCCGTCAGCGGCACATGTCTGCCATCCCGATGGACGCTGCGCGCAGCAAGGTCGATGTCGAGCGGTCCGTGGGTCAGGATCGGGTTGGGGTTGCCGCTGTAGCGCCGCGCGACCGATCCGATCCGCGCCGACAGTTCCGACAGGTCGAAAGGCTTCACAAGGTAGTCGTCTGCGCCCGCGTTGAGGCCTTCGATGCGGTCCGACACTTGGTCGAGTGCGGTAAGAATGATGACCGGCGTCACGTCGCCCCGCGTGCGCAAAACCTTGAGGAACCCGATGCCACGCCCGTCCGGCAGCATCAGGTCGAGCAGGATTAAGTCGTAGGACGTAGCAGCCATGGCATCGCTTGCCGCATCCAACCGCGTAACCCAATCCACTGACTGGCCATCGGCTGCGATCTGGTCGCGCACGGCAGCGCCGAGGGTCGTGTCGTCTTCGATCAGCAATATGCGCATGGTCGTACCCGTTCTTGTCTGATGTCCCTGCATGATCCGTCTGGCTGACACGAAGCTGAAGCCTGTGGGTCGCGCCCGTTCAGGCTGTCGTCAGTTTCGCAGCGCATGAAGTGCATCAAGAGGCGAGCCACTAGGAGTGTGCCCCATGAAGAAGACATTGACAATTATCGGCTTTCTCGCGGTCTTCCCGGCCGGCGCGGCGCTGGCTGACGACGACTGCTTCGTTCCGATGGCTGATTGGCAGCCGCGCGACGCGGTTGCCCGTCTTGCCGAGGAAAATGGCTGGGCGGTGCGCCGCATCAAGATCGACGATGGCTGCTACGAAATTGACGGCCGGGATGCCCAAGGGCGTGCGATCGAGGTGACGGTCCACCCGGCGACGTTGGAAGTAATCGAGTTCGAGTTTGAGGACGACGATGATGATCGTCGCGACCGCGATCACGAGAGACGCGACGATGACTGATACGGCGCATCGTGATGGTAATGTCTCTGCGCCGGGCCTTCCCACACTCCCTCGGCTTTCCCTCAACTCTCCTCTGGCCCTGACGGGCCCGGTGCTGGTGGCGCTGCCATGCCTGCTGGCGGCTCTGTTCGGGATGAACACCTATGCGCCTTATGGTGCGGATGCAGCATTTGGTATTGCCGTCGGGGCCGCGGCAGTTGTCGCGATGGCACAGACCTTGATCCTCGCCGCACGGCCGCCACTGGTGGAACCATTGTTCGGCGGTCTCGATCGAATGTACCGGGTCCACAAATGGCTCGGCATTTCCGCGATGGTCCTGATGATACTGCACCAGCAGATAGAGCCGGATTTCGAGCGTTTGGTGCGTGAAACCTCCCTTGGGGACCTAGGTGAAGAGGCGGGCGAACTTGCCTTCAACGCACTTCTCGCCCTAGTCGCTGTCAGCTGGTTCCGGAGATTGCCCTTCATCGGGCTCGAGATTCCCTATCAGCTCTGGCGGTTCAGCCATCGTTTCATGGGAGCCCTTTTTGCAATCGTGGTGTTTCACCAGTTTTTTGTCGACATGCCTGCTGGGGTAGACCCGACATTCATGTTGGTGCTGAATGCTTTCGGCATCGCCGGAGTGGTCGCCTGGATCTTCACCGAGTTGCTCGCTCCGCACCTACGGCGTAGAGACTTCACCGTCAGCCAGATCAGGCAGACCGGTGACACGACCACCTTGACACTAACCCCCAGAGGCCGGGCCATGCGGTGGCGGCCCGGGCAATTCGCTTTCGTTCGAGCGCCGGAAGCTGGACTGTCCGAGCCGCACCCGTTCACGATCGCCAGTTCTCCGCGCCCTGATGGCACCCTGACGTTCTCCATCCGGGCTCTGGGTGGCTGGACACGGAGCCTTCCCGCAACCTTGCGGACCGGAACGCGCGTGCAGGTTGAGGGCCCCTATGGCCGCTTCGATTTCCGCAAGGGCGGTGCGCGCCAGATCTGGCTGGCCGGCGGCATTGGCATCACGCCGTTCCTCGCCTGGGCGGAAAGCCTGACGGAGGCGGAAAGGCGCGACATTCACCTTGTCCACTGTGTTCGGACGCAAGACGAGGCGATCGGGCTCGAGACGCTGCGCGCTGCGGTCGCCCGCAATCCGAGATTCAGTTTCGAGGTGATCGTCACGGCGCGCGATGGTAGGCTCACGGCTGAGCGGCTGATCAGCGCCACCCCTTTCGCAGTCAGGCAAGCCGATCTGTGGTTCTGTGGCCCAACCGGCCTGAAGGACGGGGTCCTCAAGGGCTTGAAAGCACAAGGCCAAACGCCTCGCCGTGTGCGTTTCGAGCAGTTCGAATTCGCTTAACCGCGGGGCAGGGCGCATCGCCATGTCAGCCCTGTGGCCTGCGCTCGCACCTTTTTGGCCCCGCCCTCATCGGCGGGGCCATTTTCCTGACGGCAAGCTGAAGCGGGAATCGCCGACGCGTCAGGAAGGCCTCAGGTCCTGTCTCCAGATTGTCCTCAGCAGATGACAAGGAGACCCTGCCATGAAGAAGACCCTGACCGCCTTCGCCCTGATCGCCCTGTTGCCCGCTGGCGCCGCCCTGGCCGACGACGACGAGTGCCGCGTGCCCCGTGACCAGTGGCAGCCGCGCGAGGCCGCGATGCAGCTGGCTGAGCAAAACGGCTGGACCGTGCGCGACTTCGAGATCGACGATGGCTGCTACGAGATCGAGGGCCGAGATCAGGATGGCCGGGAGATCGAGGTGAAGCTCGATCCGGCGACGTTGCAGATCGTCGAGATGGATTACGAGGATGAGGACGACGACCGTGGCGGCGCCCGCAATCCCGCGCCCGCCGGCACGGTCGCCCCTCCGCAGAACGGCCTCTTCGGGAACGGCACCCCGCCGCAGGTTCAGGTGAACTGAACCGCTCTCAAGCTCCTCTCCGAACAAGGATCAACCCGATGAAATCGCTTCTCGCAACGCTCGCGCTCACCACCGCGCTGACGCTCCCCGGCCTCGCCATGGCGCGGCCGGTGACGCTCACCACGACCCTCAACAATTACGGCGGCGACGGGGCCTATCTCGCGCTCTACGTCACCGACACCTCGGGCGCCTATGTCGGCAGTCTCTGGATGGCTGGCGGCAAGTCCAAGTACTACGAGCACCTCAGCGATTGGTACCGCGCCACCGGCGGCGACACCGCGCAGGTGAACGGAATCACCGGCGCCAGCGTCGGCGCGGGCCGCACGCTCGAGATCACGCTCGACCTCGCCGACGCGCTCTTTGATGCGGGCTACACGCTCCACATCGACGCGGCCGTCGAGGACATGCGCGACAGTCCGAACGAGGTGGCCGTACCGCTCACGACCGACGGCGCGGGCACGCCGGTGCGCGGGCGCCGGTACATCGCCAGCTTCGCCTACGACATGTGAAGGGTGGGGCCATGATCCGTGCACTCCATCGCTGGCCGGGTCTTCTGGCCCTTGCGCTCGTCACCATCCTGGGCCTGAGCGGCGCGGCACTGTCGGTCTTCCCTGCGGCCGAGCGCATCGCCGCGCCGCAGGCGGAAGCCGGACTGACCGTAGCCGCTCTCGCGGACCGCATCCAGGCCGTCTATCCGGGCGTCGAGCAGATCCGCCGGTCGCCCTCCGGTCGGATCACTGCCTACTGGTTCGATCAGGGCGCGCCGGGTGCCGCCGTAATCAACCCGGCGACGGGTGAGGGCGTAGCCTCGGCCGACCCGAACCAGGCCGAACGCTGGCTCACCAACCTGCACCGCTCGCTGTTCCTCGGGGACGGCGGCCGCATCGCCATGGCCGCAGGGGCGGCCGCGATGCTGATCCTCTCGCTCTCCGGCGCGACGCTGGTCGCGCGGCGGGTGGGCGGCTGGCGACGCTGGTTTTCACCCTTGCGCGGACCGCTTGCCGGGCGGCTGCACGCCGAGATCGCACGCATCGCCGTTGTCGGCCTCGTCCTGTCCTCCACGACCGCGCTTTGGATGACGGCGTCTACCTTCGATCTCCTGCCGGACGGAGGCGTTCTGCCGGTCGCCCCTGCCGAGGTCAGTGGGGAGACCGGCTTCGCTCCGGGCCGGATGCCCACGCTTCGGCGAACGCCGGTCGCCGAGTTGCGCGAGCTGAGCTTTCCCTATCCCGGCGACGCAACAGACGTATTCACGCTCAAGACCGACCGGGGCACCGGATATCTCGATCAGGGCGACGGGGCGCTGCTGGCCTGGGCCGACCTGACCGGGTGGGAGCGCGTCTCGGAGACCATCTACATGCTGCACACCGGACAGGGTGCGGCGACGCTGGGGCTCGTGCTGGGGCTCATGGCGCTCGGCGTGCCGGCCATGGGCGCGACCGGCGTGCTGGTCTGGCTCGCCGGGCGGCCCGGGCGACCACGCATCCGGGGCAACCAGCCCGCCGGACGCGCCGAGACGATCTTGCTTGTCGGCAGCGAGGGCGGCAGCACCTGGGGCTTTGCCGCGACGCTGCACGCCGCGCTGACGAAAGCCGGGCAGAGCGTCCATGTCGGCCCGATGTCGGGCTTCGGCCCTGAGCGCTACACCAACGCCCGGCGGATCATCCTGCTGGCCGCGACCTATGGCGACGGCGCGGCGCCGGCCTCGGCGAAGGGCTTTCTCGACCGGCTGAACGCGACCGACCGCGCGCCGGACATTCCTCTGGCAGTGCTCGGCTTCGGCGACCGCAGCTTTCCGGCCTATTGCGCCTTCGCCAAGTCCGTCGCGACTGCGGCAGAGGCGAAGGGCTGGCCCGAGCTTCTGCCGCTCGACACAATCGACCGGCAATCGCCGCAGGATTTCGCGCGCTGGGGCGGGGCGCTCGGAGACGCTCTCGGGATCGAACTCGAACTGACGCACCAGCCGGTCCAGCCGCAAACGACCACGCTGACCCTCGTCTCGCGCCGCGACTACGGCGCCGAGGTG
This sequence comes from Celeribacter ethanolicus, assembly GCF_001550095.1. GTDB lineage: Bacteria > Pseudomonadota > Alphaproteobacteria > Rhodobacterales > Rhodobacteraceae > Celeribacter > Celeribacter ethanolicus. The sequence continues at coordinate 134,563 of NZ_LRUC01000033.1, forward strand.
CAGGCCCCGACCGCCATCCTCCGCTTCGCGTTTCCCCGCGTCTCGCTCGGGCAACGGCTGCTCGGGGGCGGGTTCGCACGGTTCCAGACGGGTGACCTGATCGGCATTCTGCCCGAAGGCGGGACCGTCCCGCGGCTCTATTCGCTCGCCTCTGGGCGCCGCGACGGCTTCATCGAGATCGTGGTCAAGAAGCATCCCGGCGGGCTCTGCTCGGGTCAGCTCACAGCGCTGGAACCTGGCGACACGGTGAGCGCCTTCCTGCGCCCCAACCCCGGCTTCCGTCCGGGCCGAAGCCGGGCGCCCCTGATCCTGATCGGCGCGGGGACCGGCATCGGGCCGCTAGCGGGCTTTGTGCGCGGCAATACGCGCCGCAGGCCGATCCACCTGTTCTTCGGCATGCGCCATCCCGACAGCGATTTCTTCTACGGCGAGGAGTTCCCCGGATGGCAGGACGAAGGGCGTGTAAGCCGGCTGGTCACGGCCGTCTCGCGCGGGGCGCGTCCCCATTACGTCCAGGACGCGCTGCGCAGCGAGGCCACTCAGGTCGCGGAGCTCATCCGCAATGGGGCGCGCGTGATGGTCTGCGGCGGACGAGACATGGCCGCCGGCGTGGCCGAGGCGCTGGCCGAGATCCTCGCGCCGGCCGGGCTGACACCAGCAGTCCTGAAGGCGGAGGGGCGGTATGTCGAAGATGTCTACTGAGCGGGCGCGCATCGCGCTGAACGGGCCGACGATGGGCACGAGGTGGTCGGCGCTGTTATTCGCGGACCCCGGTTTCGACCCGGGGCCGGTCCGCTCGGCATTGCAGGCGGCCGTGGATGAGGTGGACGGACAGATGTCGACCTGGAAGCCGGACAGCGACCTTATGCGGCTCAACGCGGCACCGATCGGTGAATGGATCGCTGTTCCTGCACGATTGCTCGAGGTGCTACGCCTCGGCCTGGAAATTGGCCGCGCCTCTGGCGGAGCCTTCGACATCGGCATGGGCGACGCGGTGATGGCCTGGGGCTTCGGACCGGAGGCCGCCGCGCCGGATGGCATCCGCACCGCGATGGCCGCCTCGCGCCGCCCGGCGCATGACGTGCTCGAGATCAACGGCGAACACGTGCGCAAGGCCGCACCCATCGCGCTGGACCTGAATGGCATCGCCAAGGGCTACGGCGTGGATCGACTGGCCGAAATCCTCCGCAATCAAGGCATATCCGACGGACTCGTCGGGATCGATGGCGAGATGCGTGCAATGGGCCTCAGGCCGGACGGTGAAGCCTGGACCATCGCGGTCGAGGCGCCGGACGCCGAGCGCCGGACGCCGCATTCGATCCTCGCGCTTCAGGATGCCGCCGTCGCGACCTCGGGCGACTACCGTCACTGGGTCGAGGTGCAGGGGCGCCGCCTGTCGCACACGATGGACCCGAGGCGGGGAGCGCCGCTGATCGCGTCGCCGGCCTCCATCACGGTCGTGGCCCGCAGCTGTGCAGAGGCAGATGCCTGGGCGACGGCCCTCATGGTGCTTGGGCCGGTCAAAGGCGCGACGCTCGCAAAACAAAGCGGCCTCGACGCCCTGTTCCTCTTGCGCGATGATGTTGTCAACGTAAGGGGCGTGGGAGTCGGACGACTATTTTCCGAAGAGCCAGCGGCAATCGCCTCAGCCGAGGGGAGATGAGCCGCATGGAAACGACACGGACCGACCGCTTCAAGACCGCTATCCTGCTCATTGCCGCGACCGGCCTGATTGCGGGACTTGCCTTCTACTTTTCCGGCGAACCCGACGTCGCGAACGCGGTCTGGATCGCGGGCGTCGTTCCCGCGCTCGCCGCGCTCGTGGTCGAGATCCTGCGCAGCCTGCGTTCCGGCGAAGTGGGCCTCGATATTGTCGCCGCGCTCTCCATGTCGGCGGCGCTCGTCTTCGGCGAGACCCTCGCCGCGGCGGTGGTCGCCGTAATGTATTCCGGCGGCACCTTCCTCGAAGCCTTCGCGGAAGGGCGTGCCCGCCGTGAAATGCACGACCTGCTGTCCCGTGTGCCTCGGACCGCGACAAGACACCGGAATGGCGGGCTGGAGGAAGTGCCGCTGAACGAAATTGCGCCCGGCGACCGCCTTCTGATCCGGCAGGGCGACGTGGTGCCGGTGGATGGCACCGTGAGCTCAGAGACGGCCTTCGTCGATACCTCGGCGCTGACGGGGGAATCCCTGCCCGTCCGGCTCCGTTACGGCGCCGAGGCCATGAGCGGATCGACCAATGCGGGCGAAGCCTTCGACCTGATCGCAACTCACGAGGCCAAGGACAGCACCTATGCCGGGATCGTCCGGCTGGTGGAAGAGGCGCAGGCCTCCAAGGCGCCGATGTCGCGGCTGGCCGACCGTTGGTCGCTGGGGTTTCTGGCGGTCACGGTCAGCATTGCCTTCGCTGCCTGGTGGTTCACGGGCGATCCGATCCGGGCCGTCGCCGTGCTCGTCGTCGCAACGCCATGTCCCCTGATCCTGGCCGTGCCGGTCGCGCTGGTCGCAGGCCTGTCGCGCGCGGCGCATTTCGGGGTGCTGATCAAAGGCGCGGGACCGCTCGAGACGATGGCGCGCATCCGCACGCTGATCCTCGACAAGACCGGCACGCTGACGGACGGCCGGCCGCAAATCGTCTCGATCGACAGCCATGACGGCATGGCCGAGGGCGACATCCTGCGCTTCGCTGCCGCGCTCGATCAGGCCTCCAAGCACCCTGTCGCGCAGGCCATCGTTGCGGCCGCGAAGGCGCGGGGCTTCTCGTTGCCCGTGCCATCCGAGGTTGCCGAGTTTCCGGGTGAAGGGGTCGCGGGTCATGTCGAGGGCCACAGCGTGATCGTCGGCGGCGACGGTTTCGTTGTGTCCCGCGTTGGGCGAATGGGAGACGATCACCCCGCCAAAGGCGCAGGATCGGTCCTGGTCGCTGTGGCAGTGGACGGTCATCTGGCGGGGTATCTGGTGATGTCCGACCCGTTGCGCGACGGCGCGGGCGCCATGCTGGAAGGCCTGCGCCGCGAGGGGATCGCGCGGATCCTGCTCGCGACCGGAGACCGCGCCGACGTGGCCGAGCGTGTCACCGAGGGGCTTGGGCTCGACGGTCTGAGGGCCGGGCTGACGCCGGACCAGAAGGTCCTGCTCGTCCTCAGCGAGCGCAAGCACGGGCCCGTCATGATGGTGGGCGACGGCGTGAACGACGCGCCCGCGCTTGCGGCGGCCGATGTGGGTGTCGCGATGGGCGCACGCGGGGCCGCAGCATCGGCGGAGGCGGCGGATGTCGTGCTGCTTGTCGACCGTATCGACCGGCTCGGGCTAGGGATCGAGATCGCGCGCGGCGCGCGCCGCATCGCTGTCGAAAGCGTTGTCGCCGGGATCGGCCTGTCAGTCATGGGCATGATCGCGGCGGCTTTCGGCTATCTTACTCCGGTGCAGGGGGCGCTCCTGCAGGAGGTCATCGACGTTGCAGTGATCCTGAACGCCCTCCGCGCGCTGCGCATCGCGCCCCATAAACCCACCACTCCGGAACCAAAGGCTGTCTCCTCCGCGCAGGATGACATCGCGCAAGGAGCCACGCCATGAGCCGCCTCTCGCATTCCGAAATCCACATGGTGCATCGCATCGGCTGGCTGCGGGCCGCCGTTCTCGGCGC
>NZ_LRUC01000034.1 GCF_001550095.1 Celeribacter ethanolicus
GGTAATCCCCCCATTTTTAGAGGGGCGTATCAGTAGAATCTAAGCTGCTGTCAGTTTCTGTATCGGGGTCATGCCGCCGATGCCCATGTTTGGTCTTTCGTTGTTGTAAGTCCAGAGCCATTTCGTTGCGTGATCCTGCACGTCTTCAATGCTTTCGAAGTGGTATCGCCCGAGCCATTCGGTGCGAACTGTCCGATTGTAGCGCTCGATATAAGCGTTCTGCTGGGGCTTGCCCGGCTGGATGTAAAGCAGCCCGATCCCCGCCTTCTCGGCCCATGTTTGGAGCCTGCCACTGACATATTCCGGGCCGTTATCTACGCGAATGGCCAGAGGTTTGCCTCGCCAGGCGATGATCTGGTCCAGCGCCCGAACAACGCGCTCGGCGGGCAGTGAGAAGTCCACTTCGATGGCCAGGCCCTCGCGGTTGAAGTCATCAAGCACGTTCAATGTGCGGAATGCCCGACCGTCAGCCAGCTGATCGGCCATAAAGTCCATCGACCACACCTCATTCGGGGCCTCAGGCACGACCAGCGGTTCCGGTTTCTCGCGCTGCAGCCGCTTCCGAGGCTTGATCCGCATGTTCAGCTCCAACTCGCGGTAGATGCGGTACACGCGTTTGTGGTTCCAGCCAAAACCTTTGACGTTCCGCAGATGCAAAAAGCACAGACCAAACCCCCAACTCCTCTTGGCCGTTGTCAGCGCGACAAGCCAATCGGCGATCAGCTCGTTCTCAGCTCTGAGCGTCGGCTGATATCGATAGCACGTCTCACTGATGCTGAATGCTCGGCAGGCCAAAGCAATGCTGACGGACCGGTGCCGAACCGCCCACTCGGCCATCTCTCTGCGTTGAGACGGCCTTACCACTTTTTTCCAAGCGCTTCCTTCAACAGGTCGTTTTGCATGCTCTTCTCGGCATACATGCGCTTGAGGCGCTTGTTTTCCTCGTCGAGCTCTTTCATCCGCGCCATCAGGCTCGCATCCATGCCGCCATACTTCGAGCGCCATTTGTAAAAGCTCGCCGAACTCATCCCATGCTCACGGCACAGATCCGCAACCGGCACACCGCCTTCGGCCTGTTTCAAAATACTCATGATCTGAGCGTCGCTGTATTTCGATTTCTTCATCAGAATCTCCTCTTTTATCTTTCGAGAAAATTCTACTTTCAAACGCCCCTAAATTTCGGGGGGATTACC
>NZ_LRUC01000035.1 GCF_001550095.1 Celeribacter ethanolicus
GGGGTTTGGTCTGTGCTTTTTGCATCTGCGGAACGTCAAAGGTTTTGGCTGGAACCACAAACGCGTGTACCGCATCTACCGCGAGTTGGAGCTGAACATGCGGATCAAGCCTCGGAAGCGGCTGCAGCGCGAGAAACCGGAACCGCTGGTCGTGCCTGAGGCCCCGAATGAGGTGTGGTCGATGGACTTTATGGCCGATCAGCTGGCTGACGGTCGGGCATTCCGCACATTGAACGTGCTTGATGACTTCAACCGCGAGGGCCTGGCCATCGAAGTGGACTTCTCACTGCCCGCCGAGCGCGTTGTTCGGGCGCTGGACCAGATCATCGCCTGGCGAGGCAAACCTCTGGCCATTCGCGTAGATAACGGCCCGGAATATGTCAGTGGCAGGCTCCAAACATGGGCCGAGAAGGCGGGGATCGGGCTGCTTTACATCCAGCCGGGCAAGCCCCAGCAGAACGCTTATATCGAGCGCTACAATCGGACAGTTCGCACCGAATGGCTCGGGCGATACCACTTCGAAAGCATTGAAGACGTGCAGGATCACGCAACGAAATGGCTCTGGACTTACAACAACGAAAGACCAAACATGGGCATCGGCGGCATGACCCCGATACAGAAACTGACAGCAGCTTAGATTCTACTGATACGCCCCTCTAAAAATGGGGGGATTACCCAAGGGGAAACGATAGTCGTAGAGCTTTTGGCTTTTATCCCGTGCAAGCTTGCCATTGCGCAGATTGGCCATATCGCCCAGTTATGATCGGAAGGCTGTCCCAGTGCCGTATTCAGCAACACCTCAAGCGCTATGCCGGTTGCAGAGGCAATGTCTTTTGTTACGGAAATGGCGGACACTATCCGTATTATCTCTGCCAGACCAAAAGCTGTGAGGCCTATGGTAAGTCGATCCCGCGCGACAAGCTGGAAGGGGATGTCGGCGATCTGATCAAGACGCTGCAACCGACCGACACGTTGATGATGACCGAGGAAGTCAGCGGCGCGAGCATCGGCCTCGACATGATCCAGCGGATTTCAAAGCTGATGCGGCGGCTGTTGCAGCGCATCGTTCAGGCCGTCGATGTGCATCTGTTGCGCTATTGGACGCGCGAGGATGGCGGGCATAAATGGGATGTCACCACCGCGCGGCTGTGTTTGGGATCGGCGGAGCTGGTCGATCTGGAAGCGCGTGCGGAGTGCGAGGCCGAGGAGTTGCGAGCGGCGGAACCTGTCTATCGGCGCTTGGCGGATCGCGGGCGGGAGCTTGATGTATGATTTACGCTTTGCAGTAAAAGGAGCCGCATCATGGACCTCTCAGCGAGAACTGCCGAACAGATCGGTGAAGCGATCCGGCGCACGCGAAAGGCGCGCGGTTGACCGAACCTACATCGGCGGGATTGAACGCGGGGAACGTAATCCGGGCCTTAAGACGATCCTGAGGATCGCCGAGGCTCTCGGGGTGCCTGTGGCGGAACTGTTCAGTGCGGGATAACGTGAACGGCCCATAGTCGCCATTGCCCATAGCCCAAAATGCAGCATTGCAGCTTACGCAAAGCAGCCGTTCACTTTACCGCAGATATCAAGCTCATCCGCTTCTTTAGGGCCGCTGCAACCTCTGACTTCAATTCAATCTTTGAGATGAGCTCAGAGAAACTATTTCCGTTGTAAATGCCGTAGTCCTTGCGCGCAGTTTCTTCGATGCTGATCGTCCAGTTTTCAGTATCAAGAATAATGCTTCCAGCGTCAAATAGTCGATGTAGGTCTGCTCGGAGAGGGATACCATTCCAAGCCTCATCCCTACCACCGCAAGATACAGGTATTATGTGTGCGGCCTCCAAAACTGCCAAGGTCTCGCATCCAGAAATCAGACAACGCGCACCAAACATCTCGAACACCTCACGTCGAAACTTAGCTTGCCGTGGTCGCTGCCAGACGTCGGCTAGTCTGCGTTGCCGCTCTGCTGCGATCTCAGCCTCGTTGCTCGCATTTTCGATCAGTTGAAACCCAAGTTTCTCGAAGTACCTTCGAAAAACGTTTGTGATAGGGTTATTGGTCATGGGATTTCCGGCGAGCTCATTAGCAAGACGACCTAATGGCTTCACAGGGTAAGCCACACCTTCATGCATTAAGAAGCCGGTACTGGACTTTCGCATCTGCCCATTTGGCTTGGGATAATTTTCATACAGCCAAGCTAGCCCTTCGGCTTTCACACGGTCGATGGCCTCTTCGGCTTGATTTCGATCAAAGGTCAATTCGGTCATCTTATCAGTATCATCCCTCAAACTTGCTGATCGCAAAACTATCGAAACCTTGCTCTGGTGATAGTCCCTGAGCGAAGGCTACTTCGGCCCGGAGCTGACACTCGAATCTTTCGTAACAAATATCCGCTTTGGAGTTTGCAGCACCTCAACCCCCAATCGACACATCCCCCGACCCACTCGACACACTGCCCCCACAGTCGATGGCGTCGCCGACACGGCCAGCCGGTTTGCCGTTAATGAAGACAGAGCCAGACCCGCCCGAGAGGCTGCGTCCGTGCGGTGGGTGTTTGGGTTTGGAATGCGGCACGAAGCTGTCGCCTTGTCGGAGCGCAGGTTGGCCATTGATGTACACGTCACCGCTCCCCGATGTGGCGGGCGTTGGCGGGAAGCCGTCGTGGTCCGATCCTGTGTCGCCCTTGCGTCCTGCTGCTGGCATTATGCGTCCTCCCAGATGTCGAATTCCGTGCCTTTGATCGTCGCCGACCACGTCGCGATCAGAGCGTTCTCTTCCGCTGTGCGATCCGGTTTTTCGAGCGTTCGCGATTTGAGAAACGCCGCGATCTGTGGCGGGGCGGTTTTCAAGCTGTCGAGCGGGATGTCGAATTTGAGCGGGCCCTGCATGGCGGCGATGCGGGCGCAGATGGCGAGGGTGTGGATTTCGGGGTCCTCGTGCTTGCGCGCCTCGGCGTTGAGGATGTCGTGCAGGCTGTCGCTCACCGGCATGAGCGCGGGGTTGATGAAGCGGGCTGGGCGTTCGAATTCGGGGCTGGGTTTGAGGGGAAAACCGGAGGCGTGCCAGCCTTCCCAGACCTGTGAAAGTTCGGCGTCTTTGCACCAGGAGAGGGCGATGGCACCGTAGACGGTCATGCCGAGAGCATCACAGAGCGATAACCATTTTTTCCCCTTCACGGAAATGAGCGATTTGCAGTGCTTCCGATCTTCTGCGTCCAACCCAGTTAGCGCGGCCGGGGAATGTCCGGAATTGAATTGCCTTGCCCAATCTTCCGCATTTTTGTGCAAGACGAACCACAGGAATGCAGGGAGAAATATCTGGTCTAGAGTTTTTCCCAAAATCACGTCTATTTCTGCCTGTAAATAGTTGGATATATAGTCGCAGCGTCAGAGAAAAAGGCGGGAACGCAAATATCGCCGGTCATCTCTCGGCATTCTATCAATGTTTTATTCACGGCATTTATTCTTCCGTCAGTATTTGCGTTGAAAGCCAAATATCTTCCGTCGAGGCCTGTATATCCAATACCCGCCTTCACCACACGAACGTCATGCAGAAGAATATCAATCGTCATTTCGTAATGAGTGAATGCACCGGATGGCCATGCTCGATATAAATCAGACGACGACCACCCTTCAAACAGACCGTCATTGCGGTCTCGCAATGCGACCGCCGCATCAAATATCTGATCCTTGTTTGGCCAAGCCGCGTCCAATCGTTTTTCAGGAAACGTCCAGTTTTCTTCATGCACATCAACGCAGGACCAAGCCCATCTCGAATGACCTATCACCATATCAATTTTGGCGGCATCCTGACGAAGATCTTCGTAGGAGCGATTTGGGTGACACATGGACATTGAGGCCAGAAGCGCGTCCAACTCTTCAAGATCTTCCTCGGCGGCAATAGCCACTGGAACTAAATCGCTGGTCTCAGAACACGCTGAAACGGGAAAAACAAACACTAATCCTGCGAGGAATTTACTTAAATTCAAATTTACCGCCATGTTTCTTCTCTTTCCGCATAGTCTTTACCCAGCTCGACGACATAATCAGGAACCTCACTATAGATGCTGGGTAACTCGCGTATGTAGTCAGGACAATCAAAATAGCGATAGTATGGCTTCTCGCTTAAATTGACTGACCGCATGCCCAGCCCCGCGCCAAGCGCAGGAATATCGCCCTGCGCCTCAAAGCGCCGGTCCTGGCCGGTCTCACCCTCCGACCGCAGCCGCGCGACCACATCGCCACGGCCCTGGTCGAGGTAATCCCCCGGCCAGTCAAAACTTTCGATCTGGCCCTGAGCATAGCGCGAAGAAGATGAAGAATTGGTTTCCATCGCCGCGGTCGGCGTCTTGAAATTGTAATCCGTGAGCCGCACCGCCCCCGTCGTGATCCGCCGCGCTGGCCGCCATTCCCAGAAGTGCTCGATTTCCTCCTGGTGGTGGCCATCATAGGGCTTGAACGGGCGCTCGCCGATGGTCGCATGGCTCTCGACAATGTCGGTCAGAACCATCAGGTGAGAGCCGCTATCCTGTTCAAAATGATAGGAAATCCCGTGCCGTTCCATGAGGCGCGCGGCGAAATCCATGTCGCTTTCTCGGTATTGAACGGTGTATTCGAGTTCCGGGTAATCGAGCGTCAGCCGGGTCTCCATCTTGCCTGCCGAGGCATAGGCACCGAGGAGCTCCGTGAGGATGTCAACCACGGTTTTATTGTGAAAAATCCGCTGGTTGCG
>NZ_LRUC01000036.1 GCF_001550095.1 Celeribacter ethanolicus
GGGGTTTGGTCTGTGCTTTTTGCATCTGCGGAACGTCAAAGGTTTTGGCTGGAACCACAAACGCGTGTACCGCATCTACCGCGAGTTGGAGCTGAACATGCGGATCAAGCCTCGGAAGCGGCTGCAGCGCGAGAAACCGGAACCGCTGGTCGTGCCTGAGGCCCCGAATGAGGTGTGGTCGATGGACTTTATGGCCGATCAGCTGGCTGACGGTCGGGCATTCCGCACATTGAACGTGCTTGATGACTTCAACCGCGAGGGCCTGGCCATCGAAGTGGACTTCTCACTGCCCGCCGAGCGCGTTGTTCGGGCGCTGGACCAGATCATCGCCTGGCGAGGCAAACCTCTGGCCATTCGCGTAGATAACGGCCCGGAATATGTCAGTGGCAGGCTCCAAACATGGGCCGAGAAGGCGGGGATCGGGCTGCTTTACATCCAGCCGGGCAAGCCCCAGCAGAACGCTTATATCGAGCGCTACAATCGGACAGTTCGCACCGAATGGCTCGGGCGATACCACTTCGAAAGCATTGAAGACGTGCAGGATCACGCAACGAAATGGCTCTGGACTTACAACAACGAAAGACCAAACATGGGCATCGGCGGCATGACCCCGATACAGAAACTGACAGCAGCTTAGATTCTACTGATACGCCCCTCTAAAAATGGGGGGATTACCGAACAGCTTCTAATGGTCCACTGCGAACCTCTCCAGGGCAAGAAGCCGCATCAGCCGAGCATTCTCATCCTCAAAACGCGCAGCTTCTTCTCGAACAGAACACTAACAACTCAGCAGCCCGATTTCAGGGGGCTGGGTCAGGGGGGTAGATAGCCACAACAGGGGATGTTGCTTAGCCGCAATGAAAGTTTCGGTGGATGAGCTATCGAAGTCTTGACACTGGTGGGTGCTCGTAAGAAATTTCGGCCCTATCGGACCGGTGTCTCGACGCTAGCTCCACTGGAACGGATCGAGATGGACGAGTGGCGCATTGATCTTATGACGCTCCTTGATGAAGGAGGGGCATTTGACGGCGCCCCATCGGGGTTGAGGGATCGTTTTCGGGTAGGACGTCGCTGGCTCTATGTCGCCATTGATGTTGCCACACGCTGCATCCTCTCGATGCGGCTTTGCGAGAATCCAACACCCGAGGACGCGGTTCGCTCTCTGGAGCTCATCACCGTCGACAAGACGGCCATCTCTGACGCTGCCGGTTGTGAGTCGCCTTGGGATCAGTTTGGAGGTTTCGGCGCTTTGCTGTCGGACCAAGGGCCCTCCTTCGTTTCCGACCTGTTTCGCACCGCCGTGACCGATCTTGGCGCAACTGTCGAAACCCCTCCTGCCGGACTCGCCGAAATGCGGGCCACCGTGGAACGTGTTTTCAGAACCTTCGGCGTCCAACTGATGCCTTGGTTGTCAGGTCGGACGTTCTCAAATGTCGTAGAGCGTGGCGACTACCCTTCCGAAGCACTTGCCGTATTTACGGATGATGAGCTGACGGAAATCCTCGTGCGATACGTCGTAGACGGATAGGGTGGTGCAATTGCCCAAGGTAAGGGCGAGGATCATTTTGATCTGATCGGCCTTGTGGACTTCCTTCACGGCGCTGGCGCCCACATGGCTGCGCAGCTCGGTCAGGTCTTTGTCGGCGTCCACCTTTGCCAAGTCCCAAATCGCGTGGTTCGGCCAGCGGGCGCGGTTCGTGTCCATCGGGTCCGGTTCGCAATAGCGGATTTTCTCAAAGGCTTCCGCGATCACGTCGCCGAATTTGGCGTCGAAATCCTCTCATGTGGTGATGCCCCAGCGATCTTTCATGATCCGCTTGCCCGCCCGCACTTCCACGCGCCAGATTTGGCTCTCTGAACGGTCTTTCGGGTCCAGAGGGGGTAAGCCCTCGGAATTGAGATTGGCATTCCACAATTCCCACCAGATCGGCTTGCGCTTGTCGGTGACTTCGAGACGCTTGTCATAGATGGTGACCTGTCGCCCCGGCATTTTGCCAACGGTGACAGAGGTGAAGCGCCAGGATTTTCCATTACTGCGCGTGTGGTCTTCGGGCGTCAAATGATCCGCCCGGTTCGTGTGGCTGTGGATCACAAAGTTCTCCGGCGTCAGTTCAAACTCAGGGGCCAGAATATCGACGCAGAAGCCGGTGCGTCCGATGCTGACCTGTCGCGGGCCATAGCGCACGCCCACACCTTTTTGGCGAGCAATATGCTCCAGAAGAGATGTCTTGCCGCCGCCCGGTTCGGCTAAAACGACGACTACTTTGAAATCCGCAAAAAGAACCTCTTCCGAAATCGACTTATCCCCAACGAGCAGTGTGCGCGGAATATGAAAAAAGTGGTTCATTCCCATTTCCGGGTACAATTTGTTTTCCTGTTCGGTGGGTTCGTGATCAGCGAGTATGTCTGAAGATATACCTCTTCACCAACCTTCAACGAAAGAACAAAACGCGCCAGGGGTAGTCGTGGGGTGGGGCTCAGAACTCTAGTACGAAGGCCGGATCGAATTCGACCTCCTCGTCTGGATATCCCCGCTGGTTCGTGACAAAGCGGATCGGACCGTGGTCGGCTTCGAGCGTTCGACTTTCTCCCTCGTGGCTGTGCCCCCAGATCCATGCGTGGATATCGAGGCCCCGTATTTCGTCCCAGAGATCGCAGGCAAACCCGTTATTCATCGCGCGCTTCTCGTGGCCGCCGATGATGCGCCACGGGGCGATCAGCTCGCGCAGCGGCAGGTGGTGGGTCATGACCACGGTTGGGCCTTCATATGGCGTGCGCAGGGCGGCGAGGATCGCAGCCTTGTTCTGCGCATGACGTTCCAGCATATCGTCAATGGTAAAACAGGTATCGGGCGCGGTGCGAATGGCGCGGTAGTCCTGCATGTCGGCCGAGACCATGATCCCCGCGAGGTCGTCGAACTCTGGATAGAGCCGCAGGTCCGTCCAGAGCGTTGCACCAATGATGCGTACACCCGCGATCTCGGTGGTCGCGCCATGCAGACGCGGATATCGAGGCTTTCGGCGCGCAAAACGGCAAGCTGGTGCTCTTCGTCCGCCAACAGTTCCGACCAGACCGAGCCATAGGGTTCATGGTTGCCCCAGATCACGATGGCAGGGCAGTCGTATTTGCGCGGCGCCCGCGCCGGGATCTCCAGATGGCGGCCCCGCGTGTGCGTATCGCCCGCGATCAGAACTCCGTCCACCGGCGCGGACAGGTCGGGCAGTTCGAAGCCACCCCAGAATTCGTCATGCAGGTCGCTCCAGACCAGAAACCGCGCCATCGCACCCGTTCACGCCACATATTCCCTGGCGATACCGTAATCGGCCAGCGCGAAGAGCACCACATCGAGGTTCGTTACGCCCAGTTCCGTGGCCTTGCGCATAAGCACGGCCTGCCCGCATGAAATCTTGATTCGTCACACCATTATTGTGACTAATCAGGATTAGTTTCCTTTTTAGCATGGTTTGCTTCCTTTTTCGTCAAGATAGCCCCCCTCTGGGGGAACCCCGCCGAAAGAGCGGGGAAGACCGCGGGTCGCCAGATGCTGCCCTCTCCTGCCCGGCGGTGCGCTTTGCGCAAATCTGGCTGGGGAAACGCTATCCGAATCCAGAGCACCGGTTGTCGTCTGCAATGCGACAAGAGGTGCCGAAGCGGGCGTGCGCATTTCAATGGACGGACGCAGGCGTTATCTCGGCAACATCTTCATCGAGCGTCTGTGACGGTCATTGAAGCAGGAAGCAGTCTATCTCGAAGAGATCAGTGATGGTTTCTAGGTCCGTCACGTAATCAAGGATTGGACGATGTTCTACAATACCAAGCGACCTCATTCCGCTCTTGATCGGCGAACTCTGGACGACGCATATTGGGCTGGCTTGGCAAAGCAAAAAGCAGCATGAAACCTAAACCCGATCCACCTTAGAAACGCTGCGAAACTGTCCGAAAAACCGGGACCACGTCACTGTGATGGCGCCAAGTTGTAATGGAGATTGTGTCATGTTGTTCAGAGAATCTGTTTTCCTTATTGCCGTACTGTCGGCTTCTCCGGCTTTTTCCGGCGACCTTCCTTTCGGTTTTTCGACACAGGTCGCATGCGAAACGGTCGCCGGGCGTGTCGGGTTCGTCGAGGGAGCGGCGGTTCTCGATCTGGGAGGGGAGGTTTCCCACCTGCATCAGTCGGTTTCGGCGTCGGGAGCGAAATATGAAACCGAAGCGGGCGATCTGGTGTTCTGGATCAAGGGGGATGAGGCCTCTTTGGTCGCTGGCGGGACGGAGCAGGCGTGTCTTCTGAGCCTGGAGGCTTTGGGTTGGACGGCCGGTGGCAATGAGCCAGGCTGGCGGATCGGTGTGACGGAGGGGCGACTTGAGGCGCTTCTCGATTATGGCGAAACCGGTTTTGACAAGGACCTGCCTGAGGCCCGGCTTTTCGACGGCGCATTGTGGTACGATTGGCCGGATTTGGCCCTGTTTCTGCGTCCGACCCTTTGCCATGACGACATGACGGGCATGCCCTATCCCGAAAGCGTGACACTGAAACGTGGTGAACAGGTGCTGCGCGGGTGCGGCGGTGCACCTCTCGCGCTTTTGAGCGGATCGGGCTGGCGTATCGAGGATATTGCCGGACAGGGCGTGATTGACGCGAGCGATGTGACGTTGACTGTCTCTCCCGAAGGACAGGTGTCGGGGCAGGCCGGTTGCAATCGTTATACCGGCGGGGTGGAGTTGACCGGAGAGGGGCTGACATTCGGGCCGCTGGCATCGACCCGGATGATGTGTCCGGAGGCGCTGATGGTGCAGGAAGCCCGCTATTTCGAGCTGCTGTCCACCGTGGATCGGTTCGACATCGACGAGACCGGGGCGCTGGTGCTCTATGGCCTCGACGAGGCGGTGATCACCGCCCGCCGCTAAATGCAAACGCCGCCCCGGATGGAGCGGCGTTTCGTGTCTTTTGGGCTGGATCAGAGCCTTATTTTGCCTCGTCGGGCAGGATGCGCACCCCGCCTTTGTCCGCCGACGATGCGAACATCGCATAGGCCTTGAGCGCGGTCGAAACGGCACGCGGGCGCGGCGCAGCGGGTTTCCACGGCAGCGGGCCTTTGGCCTCGCGACGGGCCGCCAGAGTGGCGTCATCCACCTTGAGGTTGATCGAGCGGTTCGGGATGTCGATTTCGACGATATCGCCGGTTTCCACCAGACCGATCAGACCGCCCTCAGCCGCCTCGGGAGAGACGTGGCCGATCGACAGGCCAGAGGTGCCGCCGGAGAACCGCCCATCGGTCAGAAGCGCGCATTTCTTGCCCAGACCTTTGGATTTCAAATAAGATGTCGGGTAGAGCATTTCCTGCATCCCCGGACCACCCTGTGGGCCTTCATAGCGGATGATGACGACCTCACCGGCCTCGACTTTGCGCGTCAGAATGCCTTCAACGGCGTCGTCCTGAGACTCGAACACATGCGCCGGGCCGGAGAATTTCAGGATGCTGTCATCGACACCCGCCGTTTTCACGATACAGCCACGTTCCGCAATATTGCCGAACAGAACCGCGAGACCGCCGTCTTTCGAGAACGCATGTTCAACGGAACGGATCACGCCGTTTTCACGGTCGGTGTCGAGTTCCTTATAGCGGTTCTCGGTCGAAAACGCCTGTGTCGTGCGGACGCCACCGGGGGCCGCACGGAAGAAGGTTTCGACTTCGGGGTCATTGGCAACTGTCACGTCCCATTTGGAGATCGCCTGCGCCATCGTATCGGAATGCACCGTGCGCACATCGCCGTGCAGCAACCCGCCACGATAGAGCTCGCCCAGAATGCCAAAGATACCCCCGGCGCGGTGGACGTCTTCCATATGGACGTTGTGAATGTTCGGCGCGACCTTGCAGATGCCCGGCACTTTGCGCGACAGACGGTCGATGTCCTGCATGGTGAAATCCACCTCGCCCTCATGCGCAATGGCCAAAAGGTGCAGAACCGTGTTGGTCGACCCGCCCATCGCGATGTCGAGGGACATGGCGTTTTCAAAGGCTTCGAACGTCGCAATCTCGCGCGGCAGAAGCCCCTTTTCCTCATCGTCATAGTGACGCTTGGTGATCTCAACGATCTTGCGCCCGGCCTCAAGGAAGAGGTTCTTGCGATCCGCATGTGTTGCCAAGGTCGACCCGTTGCCCGGCAACGCCAGACCCAGCGCCTCGGCGAGACAGTTCATCGAGTTCGCGGTGAACATCCCGGAACAGGAGCCACAGGTCGGGCAAGCATTCTGTTCGAACGCATCCACCTGTTCGTCGGTGTATTGATCGTCGGCGGCGGCAACCATGGCGTCCACGAGGTCGACGGCGCGTTCCAGATCGCCGATCTGCACCTTGCCAGCTTCCATCGGGCCGCCGGAGACGAAGATCACCGGGATGTTGAGGCGCATCGCGGCCATCATCATGCCGGGGGTGATCTTGTCGCAGTTGGAGATACAGACCATGGCATCGGCGCAATGTGCGTTGACCATATACTCGACCGAATCCGCGATCACTTCGCGGGAGGGCAGGGAGTAGAGCATGCCGTCATGGCCCATGGCGATGCCGTCATCCACCGCGATGGTGTTGAACTCTTTTGCCACACCACCGGCTTTCTCGATCTCGCGCGCCACCATCTGCCCGAGGTCCTTGAGATGGACGTGACCGGGGACGAATTGCGTAAACGAGTTCACCACGGCGATGATCGGCTTGCCGAAATCGCTGTCGGTCATGCCGGTTGCGCGCCAAAGGCCGCGGGCGCCGGCCATGTTGCGACCATGGGTGGAGCGACGGGATCTGTAATGTGGCATCTTCTGTTCTTTCCGCTACGACTGATCGCCCGGCAAAACGGGCGTTGACGCTCCTTAAATCTTTCGGAGCGTCATTTCCAGTCACGATGGCCTGTGCGATCTTGAATAAAGTTGCTGAAAACCCTCCTGGAAGGGATCAGATCGGCTTTTTCTTGCGCTTAAGCGTGTCACCATAGGCAAGGGAGGGTTCGAGCGTGACCACCTCGCCGCCGGGCGCGTCAGGGGTTTCGACCCGTTTGGCAATGATTTCCGCAGCGGCGCGCCCGATCTCCAGACGGCAGGCGTCCATCGTGGCAAGTTTGCGCGGCAAGCCGTCGAGGAACTCAATGCCGTTGAACCCGGCCAACCCGATCTGCCCCGGCACGTCGATGCCGTTGTCTAGGCAATACATCAGCCCGCCCGCCCCGATCATGTCGTTGGAATAATAGAGAAAATCCAGAGGGTTCTCCTCGTTACGCTTGAGGATCGCCTCGGTCATCTCTCGCCCCTTCTTGAGCGCGGAGCCGCCCGAGTAGAATTCGCTGTCGGCGATCTCAAGTTTCGCTTTGGCCAGCACCTCGGTGAAACCTTCGAAGCGTTTCCGGGCACGGTGGTCGAGCGGCATCTTGGTGCCGAGGAAGCCGATGCGTTTGTATCCGGCATCAATGATGGCCTGCGCCATTTTGCGTCCGGCGCGACGATGTGAAATCCCCACGGCCGAGTCGATCGGTTCGCCGTCCGTGTCCATAATCTCGACAATCGGAATGCCCGCGGCGCCGAGCATCGCCTTGGCGGCTTCTGTATGCTCAAGCCCGGCAATGATCACGCCGGAGGGACGCCAGGACAGCATCTGATAGAGCACCGCCTCTTCGCGCTCCGGTTTGTAATTGGTGATGCCGACAACGGGTTGAAGCTCTGTTTCCTCAAGCACATCGTTGATCCCGGTCATCACCTCGGGGAAGACCATGTTCGACATGGAGGGAATGATCACCGCAACGAGGTTGACGCGTGAAGATGCCAGTGCGCCAGCGATCTTGTTCGGCACATAGCCAAGCTCTCGTGCGGCTTCGAGCACCTTGGCCCGGGTGCTTTCCGAAACATCGCCACGGTTACGCAGCACCCGGCTGACCGTCATTTCGGACACGCCGGAGGCCTCGGACACGTCGCGCAACGTCAATGGGCGCTTGGGGGGCGTATTTCCGGAACCCTGCGACATGACGTGACCCTCCTGAATGTTTTGAATTATTTCCTTAAGTTTACATCATAAAACGGCCTTGTCCACGCGTTGTGCACGCGGTATGTTATCGCTAAAAAATTTGATTGTGCGCATTCTGGCTGAACGAGGTGGCGAATGGCTCTCAGTCGTGCAAAATATTTGCATGTCACCCACGCTTCGTCGCGGAGGGAATATGCGGATCGCAAAAGGGGGAGCGGTGGGCCAACTTGCTCCCCCTTTTC
Source organism: Celeribacter ethanolicus (assembly GCF_001550095.1). Taxonomy (GTDB): domain Bacteria; phylum Pseudomonadota; class Alphaproteobacteria; order Rhodobacterales; family Rhodobacteraceae; genus Celeribacter; species Celeribacter ethanolicus. The sequence goes on from NZ_LRUC01000036.1 coordinate 8,246, forward strand.
ACATTTCGCGCTTCGCCTCTTGTCTCCAAACCCCGCGCCCGGCTAAGTAAGTCCCGTGTGGTCCCGTGGCTCAACTGGATAGAGCAGCCCCCTCCTAAGGGGCAGGTTGCAGGTTCGAATCCTGCCGGGATCACCATCATTCTGCTGTCTCTTCCGGGCGCATGTCCCGTGCATGTGATCCAGTGTGACCAAGTAATGGTTTGGCAGATGAGCTGCGACCCGCCTGACTACTTCCTGTGTAGGTTGTGATGATCATGGGCATCTCGGAACACCTAAGCGTATCAGCTCTGCGCCGGAAAGTCGTGTGGCTGTGTAGATTTTGTAGCGGGCTTTCGTCATATACCAGTCCCTGACCGCTGCGGGGTAATAAGAGGCAATGATGCGGGACCATTGATCGAACTCGGTCTGACTGAGTTTCTCGCCGAACCTGTAGGGGCCGTGAAAGCCGAAGCTGGTCTGTGGCGAGACACAGACGTTATCGGCGCCGAGAAACATCGTGCAGCTCGACATGCAGGTGCCTCGGCGGATTTCGACACGTTGCCCGAGCCTGTTGATCTCCTCGATCTCGTCGTGACGGGCGCGGACGCTTCCCCCGGGATCGCCATTGATGACAATTGTCGCACCTGGCTGTTGCGATCTTGGCCGGGCGGCATTGGCCTCCGTGCCCCAGATGGAGAGGCAAAGGGAGATGGCGAGAAAGGGCGCCATACACGCGTATAAGTCTTGGGCGCGCGCTGCGAGCGCACGACCGGTTCGATTGGAAAACATGAAAATCACCCCACGTGACAAGCCTGGGGTGTTCTCACCCCGGAACACCGATCCCCATCGGTTCAGGTGAGATTAGAGCAGAGAAAACCTAAAGAAGTATTGAGCCTCTGGTTGCAGGGGCCGCAAAGAAAAAAGCACTCCGGCTGGAGTGCTTTTTTCTATCTTCTCTGAAAGCGTCTCGAGTGACTTAGTTCGTTGAGGTGGTGCTGGTGGTGCTGGTCGACGAGCTGCCGCCTCCGCTCGCCAGCGCCACCCCCAGAAGACCGATGGTTGGCGCAAGCAGGGGGAGGAAGTTCTGCACATCGCCTGCGGGCGGCAGAGTCACCTGCTCGTCGCCGGTCGCCTCCTGAGCGAAGGCTGCGGGCGCGGTGACAGCGAGGGCGGACATCAGCAAAATTGCATATTTGGACATGGTGTACTCACTATATTGATGGAAGTCCCCCGGAATGATCAGGGAAACAGTTCAACTTTAACGATAGCATACGCGACTCAGCGTCAGATTACATCGAAAAAACTTATGGTTCGTTTATTTCGGTGCCGTTTTGCCGAGTGTGCGTAAAAACTAGCACAGGCCTGGCCGATGATGTTTCGCGATGCTTAGTCGATTGCGGCAATCCCTGTTGTGATCAGGGAGGGGGTGATTTGGCTGATCGTGCGGTTCCATTTGGTGACCGGCTGTTCAGCGACAAAGACGATGTCATTCGGGCGCAACTCGAACCGCGCGGCCAGGGCCAGCTCTGCCGCGTTCTTGACGTTCAACTGCCATGCGGTGAGCGCATCGAATTCCATCGGATCGTCCGAGGTGCGCAGCACGTAGATGTGCCGCGGATCCGCAGTTTGAATCGCAAGCCCCTTGCCGCCCTCATAAAGCGCGTCGGCGAGGCTGGCTTGTCGGCCGAGGGGCAGGATAAAACGCCCCTGTTGTTTGACCTCGCCCGTCAGGTAGACATAGTCCCGATCCGTGGCATCCAGCGCGACCTGTGCCTGATAATTGCTCCGGGCTTCCTCTAGCTGATCGCGGCGTAGGGCGACCTCGGTTTGCAATTGCGACAGGGCAGCGGTGCGGGCATTCTGGCGGTATTCGGCGAGTTGAATCTGCTGGGCGAAATAGGCGGAGGCCTGGTCCAGCTGATAGGCGTCATCGACAAAGACACTGTCGCCGGCCAGCAGCGGGATCTTCTGGATGCGACTGTTGGCGTAAAGCGATTCGAGCGGCACCTGATAGATCGTGCCGTTGCGGTAAATCCGTACGGAGGTGTAATCGAGATTTGCGGCCGTGGTGCCCCCAACCTGAGCCAGTGCCTCATCGAGATACAGCGGTGTCAGCGTGACCGGGATCACGCCGGGCGTGGAGACCGCGCCGCCGATCGAGACCTTCTTGGAGTTGAACTGTGAAATCTCAAGGCTGAATGTCGGTTCGATTTGTGCGGCGACCAGGCTTTGGAACAGGGTCGCTTCCGCCTCCTCGAGCGTCAGCCCGGCAATGGCGACCCGGCCCACATCGGGAATGGCGATGCTGCCGTCATCCTGCACCGTATACCCTTGGCGGCTGTTCTGGGCGGCCAGGAGGCCGGAGAGTTCTGCGACGGATGTGCCTGCGGGGGTCGCCAGCAGCACCACATCGCCAATGCCGATCTTGTAAGGCTGGGGCGTCACGGACGGGGGCAGACGTGTCTCAAGCGCATCGGGGCGGTTCTGCGCCGTATAGGCCGGTTCCGGGACGGCCCCCGTTCCGCGCAGACCGCTACCCGTGCCTGCCGTCGCCTTGAAGGCGGCGGGAAGGTCATGGGGGGTGTAGGCGGAGCGGTTGGCGACCAACACGGATTGTGGCGTGACCTGCACCACCCGAACCTTGGCCTCATCTGTGGTGCCCGAAACCACGCGTTGACTGTGATATGCGGCACCACAGGAGGAGAGTGCCAGGGTCGTGATGAAAGCAACGGCGATACGCAACGGGTCAGTCCTTGTTCAAATGCACAGCTTAGAGCTGTCATAACGAAAAATAACGCGCGCAACCATTCGGTTTTCCTTTTGGCGATGGGGAAGCGCGTCAGGCGCCTCGAAACCGAGGCAGATCATGGGAGATGTCCTGAGATTCGGTCAGTTTGTGTAATACTTGGCGCCATAAGAGCCGTAGGCCCCATAGGAGTCCCCGTAGCCATAGTGTTTCATGCCTTTCGGGTCGATCTGGTTGAGCACCAGCCCGGTGACACTCACTCCGACAGTCTCGAACATCCGCAGCGCGTCCCGCACCTGGGTCTTCGTGGTCTTGTCCCAATGGACGGTGAAGAGCACCGTATCGGCATGTTGAGCGACAACCCGCGCATCGGGGACGACGAGGACCGGCGGCGTGTCGATAATGACCATGTCATAGGCTTTGCGCGCGGTTTCAAGGAAGTCTGCGAATCTCTCGGAGGACAGGATATCTGCGGCATTGACGTTCGAGGGTTCGCTGATGAGGATGTCGGCCTTCATCACCGGATCGTGCATGACGGCCTCCTCGAGGGAGATCTCCCCGGCGAGAACGGCCATGATCCCCTTGGCGTCCTTGACGTCGAGATACTGGCTGAACACACGGCGTCGGATATCGCCTTCGATCAGCAGGACCTTTTTCCCGAGCCCGACGAAATTCTGGGCCAGCGCGAAGGAAACCGTGGTTTTCCCTTCACCGGGCAGAGAGGAGCTCAGCATGATGATTTGCGGTGTCTTGTCCAGCCCGGACAACATCACGGAGGTTCGAAGGTTGCGGACCGCCTCGGCCGCCGCAGAGGCCGGTTTGTCCGCAAGATATTCCAACCCTTCGCGACGGTTGTTCGAGGGCAGAAGCGGGATTTGTCCCATCACGGACAGGCCGGTTTCCGCCTCAAGATCGGAGGCCTGCCGGTAGCCGTGTTGCCGCATTTCCCACAGCAAGGCCAAAGCCGCGCCGATCATGGCGCCAAGAATAATCGACATGGCCAGAATGAGCGATTTGCGTGGCTCTGAAGGTCCGTCGGGCAATACCGCGTTGGACAGAATACGGCTGTCCGCCTGTTGAATGCCTTCCTGTGCCGATGTCTCCTTGAGGCGGCTCAGGAAATATTCGTACAGCAACCGGCTGGCCTCGGCTTCGCGGGTCAACTGCTGAAGCTGGATCAGCTCGTCGCTTTGCCTGGCGATATCCGCCTCACGCATCGCGATGCTGGTTTCGAGGGATTGCACCTGTGCCTCTGTGCGCTGCACCTGCGTGGAGGCTTGCATCACAAGCTGGTTGAACCGGGCGTCGAACGCGGCGCCCTCACCCGTTTCGTGATACAGTGTCGCCAGACGAGGATCGCCCGCAACTTCGGCTTTCTGTCCGGCGGAGGCCGTTTTCGCCGCGTTCAACGCGTCCAGCCGTGCGGTTTCGCTTTGCAGGGAGGTGCGCATGGTCTGAAGCCGCTCGCGCAACTCCTTGAGCTGACGTTCGAGCGCCTGGACGGTTTCGATGCTGACGACTTCCGAATTGGCCGAGAATTCCGAGACACGCGCTTCGGCCTGTTCCAGCTCCAGTTTGAGGTCCGCGACCCGTGTCGTGAGCCATTCTGAGGCATCGCGGGTCGCTTCGAATTTCACATCCATCTGATAGAGAATGTATTGTTCCGCGATCGTATCGGCGAGCAGGGCGGATTTCTCCGCAGCTTCGGTTTCGACCGTGACTTGCAGGACATAGGTATTGGGCACGTTGCGCACGGACATGCGTTCCAGCATGGCGTTGATTGCCAGAGTGGTCTGCTGGTCTTGCGTCGGCCTGTCGCGCTCCGAGCCGGTCAGAACATTCCTGAGCCTGGTTTTCAGGCCGGGTGGCACAAGGGTGGCGTTGAACTCGGGGTCTTCCGTCAGCTTCGCGGCAGTGACGACGCGCTCGAGCAGGCGGCGGCTTTTGAGCACCTCGACTTCGGTGTTGATGGCTTCGGAATCGGTTCCGAGGCTTGGCAAGACCGCGCCGAGATCCAGCAACTGTTCACCAGAGGAATCGAGCAGGATCACGGAGGTGGCCCGATATTTCGGGGTCGCAATTGCAAATGCGTAAACGGCACCAATCAGGGCGCAAGCCACGATGCTTGCGAGAATCCACAGTTTCTTGCGCCAGAGCACGCTGAGCAAGGCGCCAAGGTCGATCACGTCGTCGTCGGAGATGTTCGGGGAGGAGGGCAACGCTAACTTGTTCCTTTTACATGATACTTTTTGAGATCAATCCGAAAACCGAGAGGACGGCAACTGTGTTTCGGCCATACCCCTTTTTGTCGCAGGACTGAGTTTCAAGGTTTGATGAGCCGGAGGGCCAATTCACCGGTCTCCGTACTGACCCACTGACGTGACTGTACGATGGTCCGGGTGCCGCGCTCCACCCAGAACAGATTGCGAAAAGCCATCTGGCCGTTCCGGCAGGTTTCATAAAACAGCTCTGTGTCCGCGGTGTAACTTTCGCTGAGCTGAACGGGTTCCTGTTTCTCGCGGGTGATCTGACAGCGGAAGGCAAAGGTCTCGGCGGTGCTTCCTTCGGTGAGCAGGGTGACGAAACGTTCGGTGACAGTTTCCCGCCCGGATGTGAGGGCCGCCCGCGTGGCTCGCGCATCCGCCGCGAGCTGATCGTCGCCGAAGCCGCGCGTGGCAATCAACATCCCGTCCTTCATCCCAAGAGACAGCCGGTCCGGAGAAATCCAGGTTTCCTCGCCCCTGGCATTGACCGTCTGGCGCAGGAAGATCGTGTAGGCGTTTTCGCCGTTCTGAAGCCCGGCCACATAGCCCGGGGCTCCTGAGCGTTGGGCCGCGAGAAAGTCGGCTCCGGGTTCGAACCCTTTGGAACGGTTGAAGAATTGCTGGGCGAGCGCGGACTGGTTCGGGTCCGACGAACAGCCGCTCAGCACCGCGACAAAGCCGAGCAGGAGTGCGATGCGGGTCTTCACGCTCATCTCCAGAACCTCCCCCAACGGTCTTCCAGCTCGTTTGTCTGGCTGGCCCTGACCACCTCGTAAAGCCGGTTGCGCACATCGAGCCGCGCACCTCCGTCGCGCTGGACCGGGCGGATGGTCGTGCCATAGCCGCCTTGCACCGGCGCGCCGCTCAGCCAGTCGATCGGGACGGTGAAGCGAATCCCCTTGTCGAAGGAGCCTTCGCCGAAATCGTCGAAGGAGACATCGGTGAGGGTGAAAAAGGCGCCGACCCGGAAGCCATTGTCGAATTCGCGGTCGAGAGAAAACGTCGCGCCATAATCCCCGGCGAGATAGCGCCCGACATCGACCTGGCCGAGATAGCCGCGACCGAAATCGTAATAGACCGAGGCATGGCCGGTCACGATGTCGTACTCCTGAAATCCGAAGAGCTGATCGAATTCCCTCTGTTTCGCGTAGTTCACTTCGGCACCAAGCGCGAGCGGACCGTTGACCGGTTTCCAGAGCAGTTCCGTGGACAGGCCCCCATACATGGTTTCCAGATAACCCGCGGTCACCCGGCCAAAGAGGTTTTTGCCGGGGCGGAAGAAATATTCCGCCGTGAGATGCTTGATCTCCAGATCGGATTGCTTGGCATATTCGACGATATCGGTGCGCACATGGGGCAGGACCGAATTGGACGGACGGGTGCTTTCGTCGAGGTTGCCGATGACCGGCTGCCGGATTGCCCCGGAAAAGATCAGCCCGCGCATCGGCTTGAAGGCGGCTTCGGCCTGAAGACCCAGATCGGCGCGCAGGGGGCTGTCGGGGTCGAACAGCGCGGGGTCGAGATAGGGGCTCAGACGCCAGTCGAATTTGGGATAGGTCCCGGTAATCGTCGCAGCCTCCGTACGGGGCGCGTCCTCGAAACCGGCGCGGGCATAGCTGCGCCAACTGCCATCGAGATCGTATTCCAGCGCTTCGAGATCGTCGCGGCGCAGGGTGGTGCGCGCGGTGGTCATCCCGTTCGCGGTGCTTTCCACGCGAAAGGTCGTCACCGTCTCGGGCAGATGATTGGCCAGAACCCGGGCCGTGCGGCCGAGCGTCTGGGCCTCGGCCGGATAACGCCCGTTGGCAATGCGCACCGTGGCGGTCGCGCCCTCGACCGTGATGCCTTCGAGCGTGATGCCCTGATCCCGGAGCGCGGCGGACAGGGGGCTGTTGCCGGTCTGAACACTGCCTTCATTCCAAGACAGCGCCGCGGCGCTCTGGCGCGGCATGAGGGCTGGCGGGGCTTCTTCGATGCCGCTGGCATAGGCGGGGGTCCGTGGGTTGATCGGCAGGCTGGCCATGAAGCCGATCTCGGAGCCGTGCAGCGCATAGACCGTCAGATCCGCCCCGTTGTCGAACCCGTAGGACAGCGCGGCATTGACGGGGGTCTTGTGCTGGAAACCGGCATTCGCGACCTCGGTTTCATAGGCATCGGAGGAATATTCCAGTTTGAAGGACAGGCGTGGATTGATCTGATAGGCCAGCCCGCCAAACAGCGCCGCATCGCCATGGAACCACTGGTCCACGTCGAGCTGCCCGGTGTCGCCACCTGCGCCTTGCACCTCAGAACGGGTCTTGAAACTGTCGGAGAGCGCGCCCAGAGGGTTCGAAAAGCCGCCATAGCTGCCCAGACGCCCCCAACCGATCCCGCCGGTGACCGCCAGGCGGTCGTCCATGAAATGTTTGGTGGCCGCGATATATTCCGACCCGTATAGCCCGGTGCCCCCGAAGTCGCGGAGGCCGATCACCATCGAAGGGCGCAGCTCGGTTTCCACGGCGAAAAGATAGCCCAGATCGAAGCTCCGGTCGTATCGCGTGGTGCCCGCCCCATCGAAGGCGTCGACAATCGCATAACGGAAACTCCCGAAAACCCGAGGCGTGATCTGAAAACTGAGGTTGTACTTCTGCGTGCCGCTATGGAAAGCCGTCGACAGTTGCAGGGTGCCATCTTCGAAGACATCGCCGGAGGGCATGTCGATGAGACCGGGAGTACCGAACTCGGAGACCGGAAACTTGAGTTCCACATCCTGGCTCAGAGCGGGTGTGGCGGACATGGCTGCGGAGACCCAAAGCCCATGAAAATATTTATGAAACGTCACTCCGCACCTCAAGCTTTTGGAGTCGTATAGCTTGCCTGACCCGACATGAAAACTCTCCTCTATATTGTGCGGCAGAGGATGTGCCGTCAAACAGGTCATATTGTGTCATTTGCATCGGTCGGCGCTTTTTCGCTCTTAAATTCAGCGGAGAAATGTCGTTGGCGTCTGCGGCAGGGGGGGCGCGCCCGGTGTTGAAACAGGGGAAAGGACCTCTGGAAACCCGTGCGCAGAGACCATAGCTTTTGCAGGCAGAAGGCGATGGGGGCTGCCCCGTCGAAAGCCGAGCTGAAAGGACCGCCCTAGTGCTCAGACATTTGTTCCGCCGCAGCAGGCCCCAGATGACGGAGGCGCCGCTCCCGCAGCGTTTCGATGGGGGCGCTCCGGTGCCCGAGGGGGCGCTGGCCATTGTCGGGGATCTTCATGGCCAGCTTGCCTGTCTGGACAGGATGATCGACCAACTGTCCGAGCGCGCCGGATCGTCGCGCTGGATTTTCGTCGGTGATTTCATTGATCGCGGGGACCACAGCGCCGAGGTCCTCGACCGTCTCAGGACGCTCGAATCGGACCGTCCCGACACGGTGTTCCTCCTCGGCAACCACGAAGAGATGATGCTGGCTTTCCTGAGGGACCCTGAACAGGCTGGGAACCGCTGGATGCGCCATGGCGGATTGCAGACCATGGCAAGTTTCGGGTCGTTCCAGCTTGGGGTGCAAAATGCGCCCGAGGCGTTGCGCGTCGCGCGGGACCGGCTTGTGGAGGTCATGCCCGAGGGGTTGCAGACCTGGCTCGCCGGGCGACCGCGGTGGTTCGAAAGCGGCAATGTGGCCGTGGTGCACGCCGGGGCCGATCCCGCGACGCCGATGGGATTGCAAAAGGATCAGTCCCTGACATGGGGGCACCGCGCTTTTGGGCAGCAGGCCCGCAAAGACGGTGTCTGGGTCGTGCATGGCCATACAATCGTCGATCTGCCACAGGAGAAGAACGGTGTCATTTCCATAGACACCGGGGCCTATGCGACGGGGCGTTTGACGGCAGCGTTGATCGCCGACGGCCATGTCGAATTCGTGCAGGCCCGAGCGCAGTGATGCGTCGGAGCCTCTTGAGCGTTCATCTGCGCATGGATCTGCCGGCCTGGACCCCTTCTCCGAACGCCAGAGCGATACGTGCGAAGAGATCTTGTTGCGTTGGACCGGAGGGGGACGCGAGCGGTGTCGGGGGCGTCTGACGTTTCGTGGCGAGAGCCAGGGCCATGAGGCCGGCGCCGACGTAAAGCAGCCCGATCACGAGAGCGGCGAATTGTGCGCCGTGCAGGGCGGAAAGCACGAGCCAGGCTGCGACGGTCAGAAAACCGGTCCCGACCAAAAGCAGGAGCAGTCCGACCGAGGCCCAGGCCGCACGACGTGCGCCCCGGGCCACTCTTGTGTGAACGGCGTTCAGCATGAGAGGCCTCAGCGACGCGCGGTCAGAAGGCCGACGAGAAAGCCGACACCCGCCGCGATTCCGACCGAGGCCGCCGGATTGGCACGCACTGCCTGTTCCGCGCCGGTATAGGCGTCGCGGGCCTGTTTGCGGGCGTGCTGGGCGGTTTCCGCGCCTTTCTTCTTCGCGGCTTCATAGGTCTCTTCCGCGGTGGCGCCGATCTGCTCTTTCTGAGCGCGGCCATAGTCTGCCAGCGTGCTGGTCAGCGCCGCCACATCGGCTTTCAGGGTTTCGAGTTGAGCCGAAAGATCTGCAGACGTTTGTTCGACGGCATCATTGGTTTGAACGCGAGCCATGATCAGTCTCCTTTTCGTTTCCATGTTGCCGACCCAACGCGCAGACCGATCAGAATGTTCCGGGAAACCCGTTCGGAACCAATCCATGAAAGCCTGCGTTGACTCCCCAGACCGCGTCAGTTGACGCACCAAACAATCGCAACTTAGGAGGCTCCCATGCTTGGCTGGGCACTTACTTTTCTGATCGTCGCGATTATCGCCGGGGTTTTTGGCTTCGGTGGCATCGCAAGCGCATCCGCCGGGATCGCGCAAATCCTGTTCTTCATCTTCATCGCCCTGTTCCTTCTGGCGATGGTCGCGCGTGCGGTTCGGGGCAAGCCGCCGGTTTGATCCGGTGCACCCCTGTCCCCCTTCGCCAACATCACATTTGAAAGGAACGCATCATGGCAGATATTCTTGAAACAACTCCCGCAGCGACATCGGTCAAAACCGGGGTGAAATCCCCGAAACCCGTGGCAACGGGTCTCGCGCAGGTGCTGACGGACACCTACACGCTGCTCCTGAAGACCCATATCTATCACTGGAACGTCGAAGGCCCGTTGTTCTACAGCATTCACACGCTGACCGAGGAACAATACGATGCACTGTTCGCGGCGACCGACGAGTTGGCCGAACGCATCCGCGCGCTTGGGCAACTGGCGCCGATGTCGGTGAGCGATGTTCTGGGGGGCGCGAAACTCAAGGACGCGCCCAAGTCGCCGAGCGCCCATGACATGGTGGCCGATTTGGCGTCCGACCACGAACATCTCGCGGCCCAGATGCACAAGCTGATCAAGCTCGCGGAAGAGCATGATGACGATGTGACGGCCGATCTGGCGACCGCGCGCGCGGCATTTCATGAGAAAGCGGCCTGGATGCTTCGGGCGATTGCGAAATCGTAACGTCCTGAACGCCTGTCATAACAAACGCCCCGCCGGGAGACCGACGGGGCGTTTTCATGTCGAACGGATCGGTGTCGCTCAGGACACCAGGGTTTCCGTGCTCGAAAAGAACATTGCCTGCGACACGGCGGAGCGCACCTGTTCCTCGCTGTAGGGTTTGGTGATGACGAAAGCCGGTTCCGGGCGTTCGCCGGTCAGAAGACGTTCGGGGAAGGCGGTGATGAAGATCACCGGAATGTCGGCGGCGCTCTTGAGGATGTCGTTCACGGCGTCGATGCCCGACGAGCCATCGGCGAGCTGGATGTCGGAAAGGATCAGATCGGGGCGGGTTTCCGCAGCAAGTTTCACCGCTTCGCTGGCGATGCTGGCCACACCGGTGATCTGATGGCCCATGTCCGCCACGATGCCCTGAAGATCGAGCGCGATGATGGCTTCGTCCTCGATCACCATGACGCGGCCCTGAATGCTGTCGACCATTTCCGTTTCCGCGACACTCAACAGGTGTTCGACCTCATCGGCATCGGTGCCCATGATTTCGGCCACCTCGTCGAGGGTGAATTCCTCGATTGTGTGTAGCAAAAGCGCCTCGCGGGTGTTGGGCGTCAGGCGGCGCAGGTGGGCCTGGGCGCGTTTGGCGAGCCCTGTCTCGTCCTCGCCCGTCGGCGCACCGGCACTCGACCAGATCAGGTGAAATGCGTGGAACAAAGCCACTTTCGGGCTTTCGATCTGATCGAACACCGAACGATCGCTCAGCAGCGCCTCAAGCGTGGTCGCCGCGTATTTGTCCCCGGTCTGCTGGTCTCCGGTCAACGCACGCGCATAGCGGCGCAGATAGGGTAGAAGGCTGGCCACAACCAGGGACAGTTTCTTCTCTGTCGGAGCTGTCGACATAAATTTCGTCCTTTTTTCGATTTTCTCGGAACCGAACGCAAAGGAGACGCGTTTGGTTCCCAAAAGGGTGTTAATTTTTTCGGGATGTCATCTCCCAAGGTGGCCCGAGACGGGAAAGACAATGGCGCAGCACAGATCAAAACACGAGCTCGACGAGCAAATCGAGGCAAACCTCAAAAGAGTTTATCAAAAGACGCTGGAAGAAGAGATTCCTGACCGGTTTCTTGACCTGCTTGAGAAACTCAAGGAACAGGATGCCCAGAATGACCAGTGAGGACAGTTCGACCCGGAGTGGCCTTGATAACGGCGCCGCACTCGATCCGCGCGAGGAGATCGTCACCCATCTGCCCGCAATGCGTGCCTTTGCCCTCAGCCTTACCCGGAATCCGTCGCAAGCGGACGATCTTGTGCAGGATGCGGTGATCAAGGCCTGGAAGAACCTGTCGTCCTTTCAGGTCGGCACCAACATGCGGGCCTGGCTTTTCACCATCCTGCGCAACACTTTCTATTCCGACCGGCGCAAGAGAAAGCGCGAGGTGCAGGACACGGATGGCGTCTTCGCGGCCACGCTTGCCAAGAAGCCGGATCATGACGGGCGCCTCGCAATGGCCGATTTCGAAGCCGCCTTCGTGCAGCTCAAGGCCGAACAGCGTGAGGCACTGATGCTTGTGGGCGCGATGGGCTTTTCCTATGAGGAAGCCGCCGAGACCTGTGACGTGGCGGTGGGCACGATCAAGAGCCGGGTCAACCGCGCGCGGCAGCGGCTTACGGAACTGATGGAACTCGAAGAAGGTGAAACCCTTGAGTTGACCGATCAGGAGACCATGGCCGTGATGAGTTCCGCCGTGCCGAGCCGGGGGACTGCTGCGTGACGGCGAAAAACTGGCGTGGTTACGTCGACGGTTTGGGATTGCGCATCGCGGCGCTGCTGTCGATTGCGCTGTTCCCGATCGGTTTGATCGCCGTTTCGATCACGCATCAGTTTTCCGAGGCCGCAGACGAGCGGGCGCAAAGCAACCTGCTGGCGCTGACGGCGCAGGCCGCAGCGGGGGAGGAGGCCTTGATCCGCACCGGCTTCGGTTCCACGGATGCGCTCGCGGCGGTGATCCCGTCGATCGAGGCCGACACGTCGGCCTGCAATCGGATTTTCGTGGATTTCATTGCCGATAATCAGGCGTTTTCCTTTGCCGGCTATGTCGGGACGGATGGTATCCTGAAATGCGGATCGAGCGCGGTCGGTTACGATTTCAAGGGGCGCGAAGTCTATCAGGGCATGATGCAGCATCCCGGCCCGCGCAGCGATCTGATTTTCAATGCGCCGATCAGCAAGACATCGGTCATCGTCCTGTCCGCGCCGGTCTATCGCGACGGCGCCTTCGATGGCTATGTGACCGTTTCCCTGCCACATAACGAAACCCGAATGAAGCTGGAGAACCAGCCGGTCGACCGACCGGTGGATCTCATCACCTTCAACAATGAGGGCGAAATTTTGAGTGCGGCCGGAGGATTGCAGGGCGTGGTCGGGGAATTACCCGCCGGGCGTCCGCTCGTCGGTTTGGCCGGGCAGTATCGCTTTTCCTTCACAGGTCAGACCAACGATGGCGAGGAGCGGGTCTTTGCCGTGGTTCCGATCCTGCGCGATCAGGTTTACGCCATCGGCAGTTGGCCGCAGGAGCGGCTCTCGGTTGCGCCGGGTCTGTCCATTGCTTCGCCGATGTTCTTTCCGATCGCCATGTGGCTGACCAGTCTCGGTGTGGCCTATTTCGCGGTGCACCGGCTGGTGATCAAGCCGATCCGTCGCCTGAGCCGTGACATGCGCGATTTCGCCGTCACGCGGCGCCACGAACAGCGTTCCCGGGACACCGGACTGCCGCGTGAGCTGCGCGAAATCGACCAAACCTGGCACAATCTGGCGGAAACCGTGATAAGGGACGAGGCGGAGCTCGAGGACACGATTCACGACAAATCCGTGTTGCTCAAGGAGGTCCATCACCGGGTCAAGAACAACCTGCAACTGATCGCCTCCATCGTGAACATGAAGGTGCGCAAGGCGAAAACCCCCGAGGCGCGCTTTGCCCTCAAGGAGGTGCAGGGCCGTGTGATGAGCATCGCGACGGTGCACCGTAGTCTGTATGAGACCACGACCGAAGGCCGGGTGCGCGCCGACGAGCTGATGCGCAGTACCATCGGCAAGCTGGTCAGCGCCAGCGTCGCCAATGAGGCGCATCTGAAAAGCACGGAGGAGTATGATCCGGTCGTGCTCTATCCCGATCAGGCGGTGCCTTTGTCCCTGTTGGCCACCGAGGCCACGACCAATGCGCTGAAATACATCGGTCGCCCTGAGGAGGGCATGCCCAGGATCGAGGTGCGGCTGAAGACGCTCGAACCGGGCACTGCGCGTTTGATCGTGTCCAATACCAAGGGGACGCCGCTTTTGCCACCCGAACAGGTGAGCGGCACAGGGCTTGGCACCAATCTGATCAAGGCGTTCGCCCAGCAGCTTGGCGGCAAGCTGGAGGTCGAGGACGGTGATGTTTTCTTTAGCGTCGTCGTGGATTTCCCGATTGCTTCCTTTGACGAGGCGCAAAGGGACAGCGAGATCGTCGAAGTGGACTGAGCCACGGAGGCTGCGCGCTGAACCGGGCGCCTCAGGACGTGTACGGTGTTTCGGGTCCAAGCCCCCGGAACACCGCCAATCCCCAGACCAGAAGCGGAATGGCGATAAACCCGCCGACCGGCCCCCAGAGCCAGAGCCAGAAGCACAGCGACAGAAACACCAGGAGCGGATTGACCTGCATATGTCGTCCGACAAGTGTCGGCGTAACGAATTGCCCTTCGAGGGTGTTCAGCGCGACGAATGTCAGCGGCGGCAGCAATGATGCGGCTCCGTCAAAGGCCATGATGCCCGCGATCAGCAGCGATACGGCGACCATCGCCGGGCCGATATAGAGGATGAAATTCATCAGTGCTGCAACGACACCCCAGAGCAGTGCGCCCGGAAGGCCCATGGCCGCAAAGGCCCCGGCGACGATCGCTCCGAAACAGGTGTTGATCAACGTGATGGTCAGGAAATAGCGCGATACCCGCGCGTCCGCATCGTGCAGACAATCGAGCGACGGTCCTTCGGGATGCAGTTTTGCAAGCCCCGCGTAAACCTCGTCCCGCGACAGAAGGATGAAGAACAGCGCACCGGCAAAGAGCAGAATCTGGGCGATCAGCGAGGGGGCGGCAAAGAGCGCATCTCCGAGTGAGGGCAGGGCCACGGATTGTGCCCCGTCCGAGCCGGAGGTGTCGGGCGCGATCGTGTCCTGCACCTCCTTGGTCACGTCGCTGATCCCGCGAAACACCTGGCGCAGGTGGCTGAGGCCCTCTCTCAACTCGTATTTGATACTCGGGATTTGCGCATAGGCCTGTTCGACCACCGGTTCGGCCAGAAAGAACAGGGCCGCGATCAGTGCCAGCACGGAGGCAAAACTCATCAGCGCGCCCATCGCCGGCGGCACACCGAGACGTTTCCAGAAGGCGGAGACCGGCGAGAGCACCACGGCACAGACAAAAGCTAGGACGAAGGGCGCAAGCAGGGCTTGCGACAGATCAAGTGCCGCGATCACGGCAATGAGCGTCAAGATGATCAAGGCCCAATGCCCTCGCGCGCTTCGCGTCATATTATGGTCTCCATTTTGCATCACAACGCGCGGCACGGCGGCCGGGTTCCGAAGCACGGTCGATCGCAGCTTGATTGCGGCCTGCCGAGACCATAACTTCAACGCAGACCGTCAGGCTCCCATTGCGCTGGGCCGACGCTAGGATGGTGCTGTTTCATATGTCTTTTCTCGAACCCGAGATTTTCCCCTTTCTGATCGCTGCCGGGCTTGTCCTGTTTCTTCTGGTCCTCGAACTTCTGTTGCTGACAACCGGCCTGTCGAGCGGGGCGCCCGCGGCGGAATTGGGCGAGATGCCGGATCTCGATGTGGACCTTGCCGGGATGAGTGCGCCGGAGTTGGCGGCCGAACTGGAGGTGCCGGTCGATCTGGCCGCCGAGATCGAGATCGGACTGGCTGAGGCAGAGCTTCCCGAAGTGTCCGGTGAGGGCGCCTCGGTCCCGTCTTCCGGTGGGCTTCCCGATTTTCTCGGACTGCGCAAGCAACCCCTGACCATCTGGCTGGCGATTTTCCTCGCGCTCTTCGCGGGGACGGGGCTTGCGCTGCAATCCGGGATGATGGCCGTATTCGGTCAGATGTTGCCGCGCCTCGCCGCCGTGCCGCTGGCGCTCATCCCCGCGCTTGGGCTCACCCGGACCCTCTCCGGCGCACTGGCACGTCTGATCCCGCGCGATGAAACCGCCGCGATTTCCGAGCGCAGCCTCGGGCGCCGACGCGGCACCGTCATCGTCGGGACCGCCCGGCGCGGCAGTCCGGCGCAGGTGCGGATTACCGACGGTTACGGCAACACTCATTACGCCATGCTGGAGCCGCTCTCCGACAGGGACGAAATCCCGCAAGGGGCGGAAGTGCTCGTCCTGCGACCGCGCGGTGGAGAGTTGCGCCTCGTTCAGCTCGGGTGACACATCCTCAGACTTATGACCCACCACACTCTTGAAACAGGATATTCCAGATGAATCTCATTCTTGGCGTTGCCATGCCCTTCCTGCTCATCATCGTCGCGTTCCTCGTCGTGGCGCTGGCCTTCGCGCGCATGTACAAACGCTCCACCCGCGAGGTCAGCCTTGTGAAAACCGGTACGGGCGGGCGCAAGGTGATCATCGACGGCGGCACTCTGGTGGTGCCGGTGTTGCATGAGGTCACCCGTATCAACATGCGGACCACCCGGCTTGAGGTGCGCCGCGACGGCAATTCCGCTCTGATCACCAAGGACCGTATGCGGGTCGATGTCGGCGTGGAATTCTACGTCACGGTGCAGGCGACCGAAGAGGGCATCGCGCGCGCCGCCCAGACGCTGGGCGACCGGACGTTCGACGAACGCGCGCTGCGCGAGATGGTCGAGGGCAAGCTGGTCGATGGTCTGCGTGCCGTGGCGGCCAAGATGGATCTCGACGATCTGCACGAGAATCGGGCGAATTTTGTCCAGCAGGTGCAGCAGACGGTCACCGAAGACCTGCGCAAGAACGGTCTCGAACTCGAATCCGTGTCGCTGACCGCGCTCGATCAGACTCCGCTCGATGGGCTTGATGAGAACAACGTGTTCAACGCCGAAGGTTTGAAGAACCAGGCGGAGCGTATCGCCGACAGCCGCAAACAGCGTGCGGCCATTGAGGCGGAGGCTGAGGTTGCCGTGGCACGCTCGCGTCAGGAAGCGGAGGTCAAACGCTACGAGGTCGAGCGTGAGCAGGAAGAGGCCCGCGTTGCCCAGCGTGTGAAAATGGAAGAACTCGGCGCGCGAGAAGCTGCCGAGAAAGCCCGCAAGCATGAAGAAGCCGCGACAGCCGCCGAACAGGCCCGGATTGCGCGCGAGAAATCCATCGAGATCGCCGAGCAGGAGCGCCGCAAGGCGATTGAGATCGCCGAACAGGAGCGTCAGATCGCGGTGGCCGAGAAATCCGAGGCCGAAAGCCAGGCCCGCGCGCGCGCCGATCTGGCGAAGGCCGATGCGATCAAGGCGACCGAATCCATCGAAACGGAGCGTCGCGTGGCGGAAGGGGAGCGTCAGAAACGCCTGACCATCCTTGCCGCAGAGGAAGAGGCCGAGAGAAACGCGACCTCGATCCGGGTGGCGGCGAAGGCCGAACGCGAAGCGGCGGACGACCGGGCGGCGGCGATGCGCGAACTGGCGCAGGCGGAAGCCGACAAGGTGACGATCCGCGCCGAGGCCGAAAAGGCCGAACAGCTTGCCCAGGCCGACGGGATGCGCGCCCAGAAACTCGCCGAGGCCGAAGGGACGCGGGCGCTGGCCGAGGCGGAAAACGGCTTGTCGGCGGCGATCATCGACTTCCGTCTCGCCAAGGCGCGGCTTGAAGCCATGCCGCAGATCGTCGCCGAAATGGTGAAACCGGCGGAGAAAATCGGCGGTATCACCATTCACAAGGTCGACGGCCTGACCGGTGGCGGGGTCTCGGGTGTCGAGGCGCCGAAATCCGGGGGCGACGGGCTGGTCAATCAGGCCTTCGACGAGATGCGCAAGATGGCGTTCCAGCTTCCGGCGCTCGATGCGATCGGCAAGCAGGTCGGCTTGAACATGGAAAAGGGCATGGGCCAGATGGTGGCGGATGTGCTCGACGTGCCAGCGCCTGTGACGCCCGCGCCGACAGCCGCCGAAAAACCGGCGGTTCCGGAGGCATAAGCCTCATTCCGCTGGTTTCACGGATATGATGGGCGGTCGCGACGGGAGAGATCCCTTCGCGACCGTTTGCTTTCCGCCAAGGCAATAGACAGGGCGGTCCGGCGCGCGTTAAGGACATCGCATGGCCTTCACACTCAAACAGCTTCGCTATTTCATCGCGGTCGCCGAGAGCGGCACCGTGTCGGGTGCGGCCCAGGCGCTCGCAATTTCGCAATCCGCCGTCACGGAGGCGATCCGGGAGCTGGAGGCGGATCTCGGTGTGCCGCTCTTCACTCGCCATCCGCGCGGTCTCGACATCACCCACAAGGGGCATCAGTTCCTGCGTCACGCGACCGGGATTCTGGCGGGCGTGTCGGATGCGCGCCACGCCCTGACGCAGGAGAGTGAAGACCTGACGGGGACGCTTCATGTCGGGGTAACTTCGCTCGTGGCGGGCTATGTCCTGTCGGATATTCTCGCGCGATTTCGCCGCGCCAACCCGCAGGTGGAGGTGACGGCGCTGGAGGATACGGGCGACTATCTTGAGCACCTTTTGGTCGGTGGCGAGTTGGATGTGGCGGTGATGGTGACCACCAATATGCGCGACCGCATGGCGCTTCAGACCGAGATCATCGACACCTCGCCCTATCAGCTCTGGCTGCCGAACGGGCATGAGTTGACGACTCGTCCATCAGTGTCGATTGAGGACCTGACGGATGAGCCGATGATCATGCTCAGGATCGACGAGATCGAGGAGGCGACGCGCAAACTCCTGTCGGCTTTCGGGGCGCGTCCGCGCGTGGCGTTTCGCACCCGGTCGGTGGAGGCGGTGCGGTCGCTGGTCGCGACGGGGGCGGGAATCGCGCTTTTGCCGGAGATGGTGTATCGCCGCTGGTCTCTCGAAGGGGACCGCATTGTGTCCAGAGATGTCTCGGGAAGCCTACCTGTTGTGCAGGTTGGAATCGTCTGGCGCAAGGGGGCGCCCCTCACGCGGGTGACGCGCGAATTTATTCTGGCGGCACAAACCCATAAAAACACAAAGTAAAATTACGGTATCAAAATTTCCGATACCCAAAACCTGAGAATTGAATTTGTGAAACCGATAAGAGTTTCACAGGCTTGTGCGCAAGGGAGAGCAACCTCCCATCGCAACAGGGAAAGCCATGATGACACAGATTTTCAAGGCCTGCGTGTCGG
Organism: Celeribacter ethanolicus; assembly: GCF_001550095.1. Classification (GTDB taxonomy): domain Bacteria; phylum Pseudomonadota; class Alphaproteobacteria; order Rhodobacterales; family Rhodobacteraceae; genus Celeribacter; species Celeribacter ethanolicus. The sequence continues at coordinate 27,076 of NZ_LRUC01000036.1, forward strand.
GCCTCGCGCTCACCGCGGCCACCGCCGTTCCGCTCCAGGCCGCCGATATGATGACCGAGCTTGGAACGGGCGAAGGCGCCGTCTCCATCGTCGCCTGGCCGGGCTATATCGAGCGCGGTGAAACCGATCCGGCCTTTGACTGGGTGACCAAATTCGAAGAGGCCACCAGCTGTAAGGTCGAGATCAAGACCGCGAACACCTCCGACGAGATGGTCGCACTGATGAACGAAGGCGGGTTCGACCTTGTGACCGCCTCCGGCGACGCCTCGCTGCGCCTCATCGCGGGCGGGCGGGTTCAGTCGATCAACACTGATCTGATCCCGAGCTGGGCGCGGGTCGATGACCGCCTGAAAGATGCGCCCTGGCACACCGTCAAAGGCACGCATTACGGCACACCCTTCATGTGGGGGCCGAATGTGTTGATGTACAACACCGAAGCCTTCCCCGAAGCGCCGACGAGCTGGAGCGTGGTGTTCGAAGAGATGACTCTTGCCGATGGCGAAAGCAACAAGGGCCGGGTGCAGGCCTATGACGGGCCGATCTATGTGGCCGACGCCGCGATGTACCTGATGGCGCATCAGCCGGAGCTGGGCATCACCAGCCCCTATGAACTCAATGAAGATCAATACGCCGCAGCACTCGATCTTCTCCGCACCCAGCGCACACTGGTGTCGCGCTACTGGCATGACGCCTTCATCCAGATTGATGACTTCAAGAACGAAGGTATGGTTGCTTCGTCGTCCTGGCCCTTCATGGTCAATCTCTTGAAGGCTGACGGTGTGGCGGTCGCCTCCGTGATCCCGGAAGAGGGCGCGACGGGCTGGGCCGATACGCTCATGCTGCATAGCGAGGCGGCGCATCCGAACTGTGCCTATATGTTCATGGAGCACTCCCTGAACTCCAACCTGCAATCCGACCTTTCCGTCTGGTTCGGCGCCGTACCGTCCGTGCCGGAGGCCTGTGCCGACGGTTCGGGCATGCAGACCGCCGAGGGCTGTTCCGAGAACGGCCTCGACGATTTCGACAAGATCCGCTTCTGGCAAACTCCTGTGTCGAGCTGTGAAAGCCAGGGTAGCTGTGTGCCTTATTACCGCTGGGTCTCCGACTACATCGGTGTGATCGGCGGCCGCTGATCTTAAAACCGCCCGGACCCAGGAGCGGTCCGGGCGCCCTCCCTGAAAGACCAAAGATGACTGATGCAGTAACCTTCCGGGGCGTGTCGCGCCATTTCGGAATTGTGAAAGCCGTGGATGAGGTGGATCTCTCGATCCGCGATGGCGAGTTTTTTGCCATGCTCGGGCCGTCGGGCTCCGGCAAGACCACCTGCCTGCGCCTGATCGCTGGCTTCGAACAGCCGACCGCGGGCCATATCGAGATTTTCGGCGAACGCGCCGAGGGTGTGCCGCCTTACCTGCGCAATGTGAACACTGTGTTCCAGAACTACGCGCTCTTCCCGCATATGAATGTGCGCGACAACGTGGCCTTCGGGCTTCGGGTCAAGGGCGTCGGCCGCGCCGAACGTCACCGTGCCGCGGAAGAGGCTTTGGAGCTTGTCGAGCTGGGCGGCTATGGCAATCGTCGTGCAGGCGAGCTTTCGGGCGGGCAGCGTCAACGCGTGGCTCTGGCCCGTGCGCTGGTCAACAAACCGCGCGTCGTTTTGCTCGACGAACCTCTGGGCGCGCTCGATCTCAAGCTGCGCGAACAGATGCAGGAAGAGCTGCGGAAATTGCAGCGCGCTTTGGGGTTGACCTTCGTGTTCGTCACCCACGATCAGGACGAGGCCCTGTCGATGGCCGATCGTGTCGCGGTGTTTGCCGAGGGTAAAATCCAGCAGGTCGGCACCTCCGAGGACATCTATCGCCGTCCCAACACCCGCTTCGTGGCGGATTTCGTCGGCTCGTCGAATGTGCTTCCCGCTGATCTGGTGGGGGCGGGCGCGTCGGGGCAATGGGCCTCTCTGCGTCCTGAAGATGTTGTGCTTGATGCCTCCGGGCGTGAAGCCACGGTGACGGGGCGTTATTTCCACGGGCGTGTCACGAAGCTCTCGCTGGATCTGGCGGGCCAGAGCCTCACCGCCCTGATCCCGGCCCGGGAGGATGCGCCCGAGATCGGTGAGACGACAAAGATTTCCTGGGACCCGGCCCGCGTGCATGTGATGGGGCAGGGCGCATGAGCGATCTCTCCTCAAATGCGGCCATTTTTGCCCCGCGTTCCGGCCCGCTGGCGCGCACGGTCGACTGGATCATCCGTCACCCGCGGATGTTCACCTTCCTCATGGTGCTGCCGATCACGCTTTGGTTGGGCATCGTCTATATCGGGGCTCTGATCGCGCTTCTGATCCAGAGTTTCTTCTCCATCGACGAGTTCTCCGGCATCATCGTGCATGAGGTCACGCTCAAGACCTATGGCGAGCTTTTGCGGCCCTATAACCTCGACATCATCCTGCGCACGGTTGGCATGGCCGCGGCCGTTACTGTAGCCGCCGCGATTGTCGCCTTTCCCATCGCCTATTTCGCGGCGCGTTACGCCAAGGGGAAATGGAAGGCGCTGTTCTATATCGGCGTGATGCTGCCCCTGTGGTCAAGCTATCTCGTGAAGGTCTACGCTTGGAAACTTGTGCTCGCGAAGGAGGGCATTCTGAACTGGGTCTTTGCCAAGCTGCATCTGACCTGGCTTTTGGACGGGGTCCTGTCGATCCCGGTGATTGGCGGCAATTCCCTGTCCGTGAGCTATATCGGCACCTTCCTCGTGTTTCTCTACATCTGGCTGCCCTATATGATCATCCCGGTGCAGGCCTCTCTGGAACGTGTGTCCAAAGACCTGACCGAAGCCGCCGCCGATCTGGGCGCGACGCCCAAGCAAAGCTTTCGCATGGTGCTGTTTCCGCTCGCACTTCCGGGTGTTGTGGCGGGTTCCATCTTCACCTTTTCCCTGACGCTCGGCGATTACATCGTGCCGCAGATCGTCGGCAACTCGCGCCTCTTCATCGGGCAGGCGGTCTATACCCAACAGGGCACCGCCGGGAACATCCCGCTCGCCGCCGCTTTCACCGTGGTGCCGATCGTGATCATGGGGATTTATCTCTGGGGCGCGCGCAAAATGGGGGCTTTCGATGCACTCTGACACCCGTTCACCTCTGGGCCTGAAAATTGCCGCCTTCGGAGGCTTGTTCTTTCTCCTCGCTCCCATCGCGCTCATCTTCCTCTATGCGTTTTCGACCGAAGAAAAGAGCTTTCAATGGCCGCCGCCCGGTTTCACCACCAAATGGATCGGCGTCACCTTGGGGCGCGCGGATGTGTGGCAGGCCATGGGACTTTCCGTCAAAGTTGCCGCGATCTCGACCGTTCTGGCGCTTCTCCTCGGCACGCTGACTGCTGCCGCTGTGGCCCGGTCCAAATTCTTCGGACGCGAAACCATTTCGCTTCTGGTGATCCTCCCCATCGCTTTGCCGGGGATCATCACCGGGATTTCACTGCGGTCCGCGTTTTCGCTTCTGGACATTCCGTTCAGCACTTGGACCATCGTTTTGGGGCACGCGACCTTTTGTATCGTGATCGTCTACAACAACGCGGTGGCCCGGTTCCGGCGGACCTCCGGCGCGCTGATCGACGCCTCTATGGATTTGGGGGCGGATGGCTTGCAGACCTTCCGCCTCGTGATCCTGCCCAATATCGCAACCGCTTTGCTGGCGGGGGGGATGCTGGCCTTTGCCCTCAGTTTCGATGAGGTCATCGTCACCACATTCACCGCCGGCAACCAGACCACCTTGCCGATCTGGATGCTCGAAGAGCTCGTCCGCCCGCGCCAACGCCCTGTGACCAATGTGGTCGCCATGGCGGTCGTGATCGTGACGGTCCTTCCGATCCTTGCGGCCTATTATCTGACCAAAGACGGCGAACACACCGCCGGTTCCGAGAAATAAGAACAGGGAGACACCCCCATGACGACCCTCATGAGCACGCAAATGCTGATCGGCGCGAAACTCGTTTCCGGCACCGAGACCGAGGAAAACATCCTCAATCCGCGCACGGGAGAGATCATCACGACCCTGCCGGAGGCCTCGCTGGCGCAGGTCGAAGAGGCGGTTTCGGCGGCCGAGAAGGCCTTTGAAGGCTGGTCCCGCACCACGCCCGCCGAGCGCTCCGGCTATCTGTTGAAGATCGCCGATAAGATCGAGGCGGAGGCGGAAAACCTCGCCGCGCTCGAAGCGCTCAACTGCGGCAAACCCGGTCCTATGGCGCTGGGCGACGAGTTGCCCGCGATCATCGACTGTTTCCGGTTTTTCGCAGGTGCTGTGCGCTGCATGACCGGGCCTGTGGCTGGCGAATATCTTGCGGGCCATACCTCGATGATCCGCCGTGACCCCATCGGGATCGTCGCCTCCATCGCGCCGTGGAACTATCCGCTGATGATGATGGCATGGAAAATCGCGCCCGCCATCGGGGCGGGCAACACGGTGGTGTTCAAACCCTCCGAGCAGACCCCGTTGACAGCCCTTGCCATGGCGAAAATCTTTGCCGAGGTCCTGCCGGAAGGTGTGGTGAATATCATTCTCGGACGTGGTGAGACGGTCGGTTCCGCTCTGATCAACCACCCGAAAGTGGCCATGATTTCGCTCACTGGCGACATCGCGACAGGGCGCAAGATTTTGGAAGCCGCGAACAAGACGATCAAACGCACCCATCTCGAACTGGGCGGCAAAGCGCCGGTCATCGTGTTCAACGATGCCGATCTTGAGGCTACGGTGGCGGGGCTTCGTGCGTTCAGCTTCTACAATGCGGGTCAGGACTGTACTGCCGCCTGCCGCATTTATGTTCAAGGCGAGGTTTACGACAAATTCGTCGCCGATCTGACCGACACGGTCGCCGACATTCCCTTTGGCAACGAGGACGACAGCCTCAACGAGATCGGCCCGCTGATTTCCTTGCGGCAACGCGACCGGGTGGCGAGTTTCGTGGCGCGTGCGCGCGAGGCCAATCATATCGAGATCACCACCGGCGGCGAGATTCCCGAGGGTCCGGGCTATTACTACAAACCGACCGTGGTCGCTGGTGCGCTCCAAACCGACGAGATTGTGCGGCGCGAGGTGTTTGGTCCAGTGGTGTCCGTCACCCGGTTTGACGAGCCGGAAGAGGCGATCAAATGGGCGAATGACAGCGATTACGGCCTCGCCTCCTCGGTCTGGACCAAGGATGTCTCCAAGGGCATGCAGGTCGCGGCCAAGCTTCAGTACGGTTGCACCTGGGTGAATACCCATTTCATGCTCGCCAACGAAATGCCGCACGGGGGCATGAAGCAATCGGGCTATGGCAAGGATATGTCGTCTTACGCGCTCGAAGACTATTCGGTCGTGCGTCATGTGATGGTCGCGCATTGACGGGACGCTGACGGGCGATGTCAGGCACCGCCCGTCTGGTGTTTCTTTGGGGGGGGGGCGTGCAGCACCAGCCCGATCCGGCCTTCATTGCACATGAAAAGGGCACCGGTTTCGGTACCCTTTGTCGTGGTCAAAGCCGGTTTCAACTCCCGGTGTCTTCCGCCGCTTTCACATTGGCTTTCACCGACAGGAAGCTGTCCGGTGTGACGGAAATCGTGTCGATCCCCGCCTCGACCAAAAGCCGCGCAAAGCCCGGATCGTTGCTCGGCGCCTGACCGCAGAGACCGACCTTGCGCCCTTTGGCATGGGCTTTCTCGATCACCGTGCGGATCATCCAGAGCACCGCAGGATCGCGTTCGTCGAACTGATCTGCGAGCGCCTCCGAATCGCGGTCGATGCCGAGGGTGAGCTGCGTCAGGTCGTTCGATCCGATGGAGAAGCCGTCGAACCGGTCGGCAAAGGCATCGGCGCTGATGACGTTCGAGGGGATTTCGCACATCACATAGACCTGAAGCCCGTTTTCGCCGCGTTTCAGCCCGTTTTCTTCCATGACGGCAAGCACCTTGTCGGCCTCGTCGAGGGTGCGGCAGAACGGGATCATCACGATCACATTATCGAACCCCATGTCTTCGCGAAGTTTTTTGATCGCTTTGCATTCAAGCGCGAAACCGTCCTTGTAGGCGTCCGAATAATACCGCGATGCGCCCCGGAACCCGATCATCGGGTTGCTTTCCTTGGGCTCGAACGTCGCGCCGCCCAGAAGGTCGGCATATTCGTTGGTCTTGAAATCGCTCATGCGGATGATGGTCGGCGTCGGATAATAGACGGCGGCAATCCGCGAGAGGCCCATGGCGAGCTTGTCGACGAAATATTCCGTCCGGTCGGCATAGCCGCAGGTCAGCGCGTCGATCTGCGCCTTGACCTCTTTGGTCGGGAGCTGGTCGTAGCGGGTGAGCGCGAGCGGGTGGACCTTCACCTCGTTGTTGATGACGAATTCCATCCGTGCGAGACCCACGCCCTCCGCAGGCAGCCGCCACCACCGCATTGCGGCGGCCGGGTTGGCGAGGTTGAGCATGACGCGGGTTTTCGTTTCGGGCACGTCGTCGAGATGAATCTCACTGACGGAGACCTCGGCTTTGCCCTCGTAAATCACCCCGTCCTCGCCCTCGGCGCAGGAAACGGTGATGCTTTGACCGTCGTGCAGCACACGGGTCGCATCGCCCGTGCCGACAATGGCCGGAACCCCCAGTTCGCGGCTGATGATCGCGGCATGCGAGGTCCGTCCGCCATGGTCCGTCACAATGGCGGACGCGCGTTTCATGATCGGCACCCAGTCGGGGTCGGTCGTCGAGGTCACAAGCACCGATCCGTCGACGAAACGGTCGATATGTTCGGCACTCTTGATGATGCAGACCTCGCCGGTGGCAACCGCCTCCCCGACGCTGAGACCTTTGGCGAGTACCTTGCCATGATCGCCGACCTTGTAGGATTTCATCGCCCCGGCCTTGGCATGCGACTGTACGGTTTCGGGACGCGCCTGCACAATGTAGAGTGTGCCGTCCTCGCCGTCACGCGCCCATTCCATGTCCATCGGACATCCGTAATGTGCCTCGATGGTCGTCGCCATGCGCGCGAGTTCGAGGATTTCAGCGTCGTTCAGCACAAAGCTTTCCCGCTCCGCAAGCGAGGTTGGCACATTGCGCGTGGCGGCATTCTTGCCGCTGTCCTTTCCTGTGCCGTAGATCATCTTGATCTCTTTCGCTCCGAGCGCCTTGTGGATGATCGGCGTGGTGCCTTTCTTGTCGAGGAAGGGTTTGTAGACCTGATATTCGTCCGGGCTCACGGCCCCTTGCACCACATTCTCGCCAAGCCCCCAAGCGGCGGTGATGAGCGCGACCTTGTCGAAGCCGCTTTCGGTGTCGAGCGAGAACATCACGCCCGAGCCGCCGATGTCAGAGCGCACCATGAGTTGCACGCCGACGGAGAGCGCGACATCGAGATGGTCGAACCCCTTGAGTTCGCGATAGGTGATCGCGCGGTCGGTGAACAGCGAGGCGTAACACCGTCGACAGGCCGACAGAAGCGCCTCTTCACCGACAACGTTCAGGAAGGTTTCCTGTTGCCCGGCGAAACTCGCGTCCGGAAGGTCTTCGGCGGTCGCAGAGGACCGCACCGCGACCGACGGGTTCTCGCGCCCGACACGACGCCCCAACTCACGATAGGCCTCGCGAATGTCAGTCTCGATCTGTTTCGGCCAAGACCCGGAGCGGATGATCGCCCGGATCGCACTCCCGGCTTCGGCCAGGGTCGACCGCCCATCGGCCAGTTTGCCAAGCTCTTGCTCAAGCTTGTCACCGAAATTATTGGCCCCGAGGAACATGCGATAGGCCTCTGCGGTGGTGGCAAACCCCGGTGGCACACGAATGTCCGCCGCGCTCAGGGAGTGCAGCATTTCGCCCAAAGATGAGTTTTTGCCCCCAACCTTGGCGACATCGCCGCGTTTGAGATGTTCAAGCCATATGAGCGTGTCGCTGGTCGATTTCACATCAGAATAGGTCATGATCTTCCTCCCGTCTTTTCGGGTGGGACCATAGCAGAGTTCCGGTTTTCGAGGTATGACGTGCGTCAATTCACGAGTATTTTACCTCAGTTGCTCCATTTTTGCGCAGGTCGGACGCGGAGGAAACAGTGTGAAATTCTGAAACCTCCCCATATAGTTACCAAAGACTCGGGCTTTGGAGGTCGCGCGATGACCGGTGAACTGGGCGAAACAGGCCAGACTGTGACAGGGACTGTGGTGGCTGTCCGCGGGGCGGTTGTGGATGTCGCTTTTCCGAAGGCGGCGCTGCCTGCCCTCAACGACGCCCTGCGTATCGACGATCCGGCCTTGATCCTCGAAGTTCAATCGCAGCTCGACGATGAAACCGTGCGCTGTATCGCGCTGCAATCGACCAACGGCTTGCGGCGGGGGGCGGACGCTCTGGCGCTCGGAGGGCCGATCGAGGTGCCTGTGGGGGAGGCCGTGCTTGGGCGTCTGCTCGATGTCACGGGCAAGGCCGGGGACAAGAAAGAGCCGCTGCCCGACAATGCGCCTCGCAAACCCATTCACAGAAATCCTCCGCCGTTTCGCGCCGAGGCCGGTGCGGCGGAGATTTTCCGGACGGGCATCAAGGTTATCGACCTTCTGACCCCTCTGGCGCAGGGCGGCAAGGCTGCGATGTTCGGGGGGGCGGGCGTCGGCAAGACCGTTTTGGTCATGGAACTGATCCGCGCCATGGTTGCGGGCTACAACGGGATTTCGGTGTTCTCCGGCATTGGCGAGCGGTCGCGCGAAGGCCATGAGATGTTGCTGGAAATGACCCAGACCGGAGTTCTGGATCGGACTGTCCTCGTCTATGGACAGATGAACGAACCGCCCGGCGCGCGCTGGCGGGTGCCTTTGACGGCGCTGACCATTGCCGAGCATTTCCGGGATGAGGAGCAAAAGAATGTGCTCCTGTTGATGGACAATGTGTTCCGCTTTGTGCAGGCGGGCTCCGAGGTCTCGGGGCTTTTGGGGCGTCTGCCGTCGCGTGTGGGCTATCAACCGACGCTCGCGACCGAAGTGGCGCAGTTGCAGGAGCGGATCGCCTCCGTGGGCAGTGCCGCCGTGACCGCTGTCGAGGCCGTCTATGTGCCCGCCGACGATTTCACCGACCCAGCGGTGACGACCATCGCGGGGCATGTGGATTCCATGGTGGTGTTGTCGCGCGCGATGGCCGCCGATGGCATGTACCCGGCGGTCGATCCGATTGCCTCTTCGTCCGTGTTGCTCGATCCGCTTTTGCTGGGCGAGGACCATGTTGCGGTGGCGACGGATGTGCGTCGCGCCATCGAACATTACCGCGAATTGCAGGATGTGATCTCGCTTTTGGGCATGGAGGAGCTGGGCCGCGAAGATCGCCGCATCGTCGAGCGTGCCAGACGGTTGCAACGTTTCCTGACCCAGCCGTTTTCCGTCACCGAGGCCTTCACCGGCATGAAGGGGCGTTCCGTCGATCTCAAGGACACCATCGCCGGATGTCGTGCCATTCTCGACGGCGAGGCGGACGAGTGGGACGAGGCGTCGCTTTACATGATCGGCACCATCGAAGAGGCGCGCGAAAAAGAGGAGGCTGCCCGCAAGGGGCAGAGTGCCGCATGACGCTCGAACTGACGATCACGACCCCGATGGAGGTGCTGGTCGATCATCTGCCGGTGCGTTCTCTGCGGGCCGAGGACGCAAGTGGCAGTTTCGGCATTCTGCCCGGTCACAGCGATGTCCTGACCGTTCTGACCGCCTCCGTGCTGCGCTGGAAAACCGCCGAAGGACAGGCGGGGTTCTGTGCCGTCGGCCCCGGTCTTTTGACCGTTTCCGGTGGAGACCGGGTCGATATTGCCTGCCGCAAGGCGATCCCAGGAGAGGCGCTGGAGGTGCTCGAGCAGGAGGTTCGGCATTTCAAGCAAGGAGAGACGGAGGCGGATCGTCAGGCGCGTGTCGAACAGATGCGGCTTCATGCCAATGCCGTGCGCCAGATGATGCGCTTCCTGCGCCCCGACCGGCCCGGTGTGCTCGACCATCCGCCTTCCGTGACACCGACAGGGGGCGAGACATGACCGCCCCCCGCCCCCCGCATGACGATGTCGAACAGGCCGCCCGCCGCGCCGTCGCACGCGAGAAAATGGGCCGCGCCGTGCCGGAACCCTCGCTCGGCGCCCGTTTGGGGCAGATCGGCATTCTCGGCTGGGCCATCGTGACGCCGATCCTGATCGGTATCGTTTTGGGACGCCTTGCGGATCGGCATTTCGAGACGGGGATTTTCTTTACCGCGCCCGCGATCTTTATCGGTGCAGGCATCGGGTTTTACAGCGCATGGAAATGGATGCACAGCCAATGACCGAGCAAACCTATATCCTTCTCGGCCTGCTTCTCGGCTTTGCCGTTGGTCTTCTGCATTTCGCCTCGCTCAGACGCGTGACGGCGATGTATCTGTCGGGCACCTCCACGGCGCGCGCGATCATTCTGCAACTTGGGCGCCTCGTTCTGGTTGCCGCTCTGCTCGTGTTCCTTGCGCTGAAAGGCGCGCTGCCCTTGCTGGCCGGGGCGGGGGGGCTGCTCCTTGCCCGCATCGTCATCCTGCGCCGCAGCCGGAAGGAGGGATGATGGACAACCCGCTTTCCATTGAGCCGCTTTTCCACATCGGCCCGGTGCCCATCACCCAGCCGGTCGTGGTCACATGGGCGATCATGCTGGCGCTTGGGGTGTTTTCCTATGTCGCCACGCGGCATCTCAGGATCGTCCCCACGAAAACCCAGACCGTTCTGGAGCTTTTCGTCACCACCATCGAGGGGCAGGTGCGCGATGTGATGAATGGCGATCCGAAACCCTATCGCACGTTGATCGGGACGATATTCCTGTTCATTCTTGTGGCCAACTGGTCCTCGCTCATTCCGGGGATCGAGCCGCCCACGGCGCATATCGAAACCGACGCCGCACTGGCGCTCATCGTTTTCGTCGCCATTCTCAGGTTCGGCATCGGGTCGCGCGGGGTCAGGGGCTATCTCGCCACCTTCGCAGAGCCCACCTGGGTGATGATCCCGCTCAACATCGTCGAACAGATCACCCGCACCTTTTCCCTCATCGTGCGCCTTTTCGGCAATGTCATGAGTGGGGTCTTCGTGATCAGCATCGTGCTTTCTCTTGCCGGTCTGTTTGTGCCGATCCCGCTCATGGCGCTCGATCTGCTCACTGGCACGGTGCAGGCCTATATCTTCGCCATTCTCGCCACGGTCTTCATCGGCGCGGCCGTCGCCGAGACTCCATCCCCCCAGTCAAAGGAGGACATATCCCAATGACCGAAAATCTCATCGAAGTCGCCTCGGTTCTGGCCGCGGCCATTGCCGTCGGTCTCGGCTCTATCGGTCCCGCTTTGGGCGAAGGCCGCGCGGTGGCCGCCGCGATGGACGCCATCGCCCGTCAGCCCGAAGCCGCAGGGACGCTCAGCCGAACACTGTTCGTCGGTCTCGCGATGATCGAGACCATGGCCATCTACGCGCTGGTGATCGCGCTTCTGGTGCTGTTCGCCAACCCCTTCGTCTGAGGGGCATTTTATGACCATCGACTGGTGGACCTTAGGTCTTCAGACCGTCAACGTCCTGATCCTTTTGTGGATTCTGGCGCGGTTCCTGTTCCGTCCCGTGGCGAAGATCATCGCGGAGCGTCAGGCTGCCGCGCATGCGGCGCTGGATGAGGCCGAGGCGGCGAAACACGCCGCAGAAGCCGCCCGTGCCGAAGCGGAGGCCGCCAGGCAGGCGGTTCTGAGGGAGCGTGCGGAGAAAATCGCCGAGGTGCGCAAGGACGCCGAGGCCGAGAAACAGCGCCTCATGGCAGAGGTCCAGGCCGAACTGGACAAGGCGCGCGGGCAGGCGAAAGACGAGCTGGCGCGCCAAGGCAGGGCACAGCAAGAGGCGCTGTCGGAACAGGCCGGGGTGCTGGCCGGTGACATTGCCGACCGGCTTTTGGCGCGTCTGCCGAAAGAGGCGCGCGTGGCGGGGTTCATCGACGGGCTTGTGGAGGCCGTGGCGCAATTGCCGGAGAGCACGCGGGCAGGGATCGGGTTGCACGGTCCGGTGCCGCTTCGGGCGGCGCAGATGCCGACGGAGGCAGAGATCGCCCAACTGCGCGCTGGGCTTGACACGACCCTTGGGCGCGCGGTCGAGATCGAAGTGACGGAGGCTCCCGAACTGATTGCCGGTCTCGAACTCGACACGGCCACGGCCATCGTGCGCAACCATTTCCGCGCCGATCTGGATCGTATCACGGCGGAGGTGCGCAAGCATGACTGAGACCCCGGAGAACTGGCTCGACGAGAAACGTGTGAGACTGGCGCAGACCGCTCTGGCGCCGGAGGCCGAGCCCGTCGGCTGGGTCGCTCGTGTCGCCGACGGCATTGCGCAGGTCACCGGCCTGCCGGATGTCGCGTTGGGCGCTCTCTTGCGGTTCGAGAACGGCGGCTATGCCTTTGCGCATAGTCTCGATCGTGACGAAATCGCGGCTGTCCTGCTCGACGATACCGCCTTGGTGGCGGTGGGTGAACGGGTGTCCGACACCGGCGATGTGCTGCGTGTGCCGGTGGGAGAGGCGCTTTTGGGGCGTGTCATCGACCCATTGGGGCGCCCGATGGACGGTCGCCCCGCGCCGCAGACCACGGAAACCCTGCCGGTCGAACGCCCTGCGCCGGAGATCATCGAGCGCGATCTGGTCTCCGAGCCGCTGGAAACCGGCGTTCTGGTGGTCGACAGCCTGTTTGCGCTGGGCCGGGGTCAACGTGAGCTGATCGTCGGCGATCACGCGACGGGCAAGACCGCGCTCGCCGTTGATGCTATCGTGAACCAGAAGAACACCGATGTAATCTGCATCTACGTCGCCGTCGGTCAGCGCGCCACGGCGGTCGAGCGGGTCGTCTCCGCAGTGCGCGAACATGGCGCGCCGGAGCGGTGTATCTTCATGGTCGGCACGTCCTCTGCCCCGGCGGGTCTGCAATGGATGGCGCCGTTTGCGGGCATGACCATGGCGGAATATTTCCGCGACAAGGGGGAGGACGTTTTGATCGTGATCGACGATCTGACGCTGCATGCCGCGACACACCGCGAACTGGCTTTGCTCACCCGCGAACCGCCGGGGCGGGAGGCCTATCCCGGGGACATCTTCTACCTCCACGCCCGGCTTCTGGAACGGGCGGCGAAACTGTCGCCCGAGCTTGGCGGCGGGTCGATCACGGCGCTTCCCATCGCCCAGACCGATGCGGGCAACTTGTCGGCCTATATTCCGACCAACCTGATCTCGATCACCGACGGTCAGATCGTTCTGAACACCCATCTGTTCTCCGCCAACCAACGTCCCGCCGTCGATGTCGGGTTGTCGGTCAGCCGGGTCGGCGGCAAGGCGCAGAAACCTGCACTTCGGGCGGTATCGGGCCGGGTTCGGCTCGATTATGCGCAGTTTCTGGAACTCGAAATGTTCACCCGGTTCGGCGGGATTTCCAATGCGCGGGTCAAGGCACAGATCGCGCGCGGGGAACGCATCCGCGGCCTTCTCACCCAACCGCGCTACAGCGGCTTGCGGTTGGCCGATCAGGTGGCCTTGCTGGCCTCCCTGGCCGATGGCGCCTTGGACGAGATTGCACCGGAGGCAATCCCGGTGTTCAAGTCGCAGCTTCCCGGTTGGCTCGACCGGACAGCGCCGGAACAGGTCACGGCGGTGATGCAAAGTGGCAAGCTCGACGAGGAGGTGCGTGGCCCTCTGGTGGCGGCGGTCAAGGCGTTAGTGCAGACACTCGAGGTCCCGTCATGAGTGAACGCTTTGCCGAGATTTCCGCGCGGATCGAGACGGTTCACAAGCTGTCGTCGGTGATCACGGCGATGCGCGGGATCGCGGCCTCGCGGGTGCAGGACGCGCATCAGCATCTTGACAGCATCCGAACCTATGCCGCCACCATCGGCGCGGCGATCGGACAGGCGTTGACGCTTCTGCCGCCGCCCGATGCCGGGGGCAGTGCGGGCAGGACGGGCCGTAACGCGGTTCTGGTGTTCGCTGCCGAGCAGGGGTTTGCCGGGACCTATTCCGAGCGGGTGTTCGACGTGGCGAAAGGGGCGCTTTCGGAGGAGGCGGAGTTGTTCCTGATCGGGGATCGTGGCCTGTCGGTGGCGGAGGACCGGGGGCTGAGCGTCGCTTGGTCCGCGCCGATGATCCTGCATGCGGCCCAGACCGCGACGCTGGCCACGAAGATCACGGAGGCGATCTTTGCCGAACAGGGGCTCACGCGCGTCAGTCTGATCCATGCCTGTCCCGGGGGCACGGAAGAGATGAAGATTGCGATCAAAACCCTGGTGCCCTTCGATTACGGGCGCTTTCCAGAACCCAAGACACGGGTGGCACCGGAGATCACCCTGCCGCCGGGGAAACTCTTGCAAAGCCTTGTGGAAGAATACATTTTTTCCGAGTTAAGCGAGGCGGTGATGCTCTCCTTCGCGGCGGAGAACGAGGCCCGGATGCGGGCGATGATCGCGGCGCAGGAAAACACCGAGGAGACGCTGGAAGAGATGATCAAGACCTCGCGGCGGCTTCGGCAGGAAGAGATTACAGGCGAGATCGTGGAGCTTGCGACCGCAAGCCTCATGCAGGCCTGAGGAGGAGGGCCGATGGCCAAGACAGAGGACATCCGCGCGCGCAAACCCTTGCCCGTGCGGGAGGACATGCGGGAGATCGAACTGCCGGAGTGCCTGCCGAAATCGGAGCAGGAGGACGTGCAGGCGCCGGAGCTGATCCGCCGCATCATGGCTAGTCCGAACTATCGCCTGGCGGACGAGGACGTGGATTTCCTCAACGAAGACGAGATGCGCGGCGCGCGGCTGATGCTCGACTATCAGAAGGCGGAAATGCTGTTGCAGGAGCAGGGCATTGCCCATTCCATCGTGGTCTTTGGCGGGACGCGCATTCCGGAGCCCTACGTGGCGCGAGCGAGGGTGGATGAACTGCGACGCGAATGTGCGGCCTGTCCCGGGGATGCGGAGCTGAAACAGAAACTCGCGATTGCCGAGCGGGTGGCGGCGAAAAGCCGGTATTACGACGTGGCGCGCGACTTTGGGCGTCTCGTCGGTGCCGAGGAAGGACCGCACGGCAACCGTCTTGTCGTCGTCACGGGCGGCGGGCCGGGGATGATGGAGGCGGCGAACCGCGGCGCAAGCGAGGCCGGGTCGCGCACCGTGGGTCTCAATATCAACCTGCCGCGCGAACAATTCCCGAATCCCTATATCACGCCGGGCCTGTGTTTCCGGTTCCGCTATTTCGCCCTGCGCAAGCTGCATTTCCTGCTGCGCGCCCGGGCATTGGTGGTGTTTCCTGGCGGCTATGGCACGCTCGATGAGCTGTTCGAGACGCTGACCCTGATCCAGACCCGGAAAATCCGCCCCGTACCGGTGATCCTCGTTGGGCGGGACTATTGGAGCCGGGTGTTCGATGTCGATTTCCTCATGGAGGAAGGCGTGATCGACCCTGAAGACCGCGATCTGTTCTGGTTCGCGGAAGAGGCGCAGGAGATCTGGGACGACATCCTGCGCTGGTATGCGCGCACCGGGCGCGATCTCGTCGCCCCGCCTGAAAGGAGACCGGAATGAAAATTTCCTTCCACGGAGCCGCCCGCGAGGTGACGGGCTCGTGCCATCTGATCGAATGCGGGGGCAAGAAGATCCTTGTCGATTGCGGCATGTTTCAGGGTGGGCATGAGCTTCATGACGATAATGCCGCGGAGTTCGGATTCAATCCGAAAGACATCGACGTGGTGTTGCTGACCCATGCCCATCTCGACCACTGCGGGCGTTTGCCCTTGCTGGTGAAACGCGGCTTTGACGGCGAGATCATCGCCACATCGGCCACCCGCGATCTGGCGCGGCTTGTGATGATGGATTCCGCGCATCTCCACGAAGAAGAGGCGCGGCGGCACCATCGTCATGGCGAGCGGGGCGGTCACAACGAGCCGCTCTATGACACGATGGATGCGCTCGATGCGGTCGACCTGTTCGGGCGCAACGCGGCCTATCGCCAGCCGATTCATCTCTTTCCCGGCATCACGGCGACCTATTTCGACGCGGGCCATATCCTTGGCTCCGCCTCAATCCGATTGGAGCTGTCGGAGAACGGGCGGCGCAAGGTTGTGCTGTTCTCGGGCGATCTCGGACCACAGGAGCGTCCGCTTCTGAACAACCCGGTGCCGCCGGACGATGTCGACGTGGTGATCATGGAGACCACTTACGGCGATCGTGATCACCGCAGTCTGGAGGCCTCGGTCGAGGAGTTCTACGATGCGGTCAATGCGGCGGATGCCCGTGGCGGCAATGTCATCATCCCGACCTTTGCTTTGGAACGGGCGCAGGAATTGCTCTGGTTTCTTCGCGACGGTATGACCAAGGGGCGCATCCGGCGCTCGATGGCGGTGTTCCTCGACTCGCCGATGGCGATCTCTGCGACGCGGATTTTCAAACGCCATCAGGATGTCATGCGCCCGGAGCTGCGCGATCAGTTTCGCGCGGGCAAGGACCCGTTCGATCTGCCGGAGCTGCATTTCACCCGTGAGGCGCAGGATTCGATGGCGCTCAACCGCATCCGTTCCGGTGCGGTGATCATGGCGGGGTCGGGCATGTGCACTGGCGGGCGGGTGCGTCACCACCTGCGTCATAACCTGTCACAGGCGGATTGTTCCGTGATTTTCGTGGGCTACGCCGCCGAGGGCACTTTGGCGCGGATCATCATCGACGGGGCGAAAGAGGTGAAACTCTTCGGCGAGATGATCCCTGTGCGGGCGCAAATCCATACGATCAACGGATTTTCCGCCCATGCCGATGCCGACGATCTTCGGCACTGGCTGGGGCAGACCGGCACGCCGGAACGTGTGTTCCTCGTCCATGGCGAGGCCCGCGCGATGAAGGCCTTTGCCGAGACGCTGGATGTGCCGGAGATCGAGATGCCCACCGTGGGGCAGAGTTTCGATCTCTGAGGTGAGACCGTCGACGAAAGTGGCGATGAAAAATTAGGCGCCCTGCCCGAATCTCCCGCGATTCCGGCAGGGCGTTGCGTTTTCGCCGTGAAGCCATCGGGACCGCCTTCTAATCTGGCTGCAAACCAGACTGCGAAAGGGCGAAGGCAGGACTATGGCGATCTACGCATCCATTCATCACGTCACCCATTACAAATACGATCGCAACGTCGAGCTTGGCCCCCAGATCATCCGCCTGCGCCCCGCGCCGCATTCGCGCACCCGGGTGATTTCGCATTCGCTCAAGGTGACGCCCGCCGGGCATTTCGTGAACCACCAGCAAGACCCTTACGGCAACTGGCAGTCCCGCTTCGTCTTCCCGGAACCGGTGCGCGAATTCAAGATCGAGGTCGATCTGGTCGCGGATATGACCGTCTATAACCCGTTCGATTTCTTCGTCGAGGAAAGTGCGGAACATTGGCCGTTCGAATACCCGGACGATCTCAAGGACGATCTGGTGATCTACCGCACGCCGGAGCCCGAAGGTCCGCTTTTGGCGCAATTCATGGGCGCGCTCGATTTCCCGAAAGATGGGGAAAAGGTCCGCACGGTCGATTTCCTTGTCGGGCTGAACGCCAGGATTTCCGATTTCGTGGATTACACCATCCGCATGGAACCGGGGGTGCAGACGCCGGATGAGACGCTGTCGTGCAAATCCGGGTCGTGCCGCGACAGTTCCTGGTTGCTGGTGCAGGTGCTGCGCCATCTGGGTTTTGCCGCGCGCTTCGTCTCCGGTTATCTCATTCAGCTCAAACCCGATCTTGAGGCGCTCGATGGGCCCTCCGGTACGGATCACGATTTCACAGACCTGCACGCCTGGTGCGAAGTCTTCCTTCCCGGTGCGGGCTGGATCGGGCTCGATCCGACTTCCGGGCTTTTGACCGGGGAAAGCCATATTCCTCTGGCTGCGACGCCGCATTATCGCAACGCAGCGCCCATCGCCGGGGGCTTTTCCTCGGTCGGCACGCCCGAGGTCACCTTCGATTTCGACATGCAGGTCAAACGCGTGGCCGAACATCCCCGGATCACCAAACCCTTCTCGGAGGAAAGCTGGGATCGGCTCAACGCGCTGGGACACAAGGTGGACGAGGCGCTGAAAGAGGGCGACGTGCGCCTGACCATGGGCGGCGAGCCGACCTTTGTGTCGATCGACGATTTCGAGAGCGATGAATGGAATACCGCCGCCGTCGGGCCGCAAAAACGCGGATTGGCCGACAAGCTGATCCGGCGTCTCAGGGATCGCTTTGCGCCCGGTGGTTTCCTGCATTACGGGCAGGGCAAATGGTATCCGGGCGAAAGCCTGCCGCGGTGGACCTTTTCACTCTATTGGCGTCATGACGGCAAACCGGTCTGGAAGAATCCCGATCTGATCGCCAAGGAAGACACGCCTGCCCCCGCCGGGGCGAAAGAAGCGGGCGATTTCATGAAAAGCTTTGCGGCGAACCTTGGCGTCGATCCGGAGAATGCCCAGCCTGCTTATGAGGACCCCGGCGAGTGGATTTTGAAGGAATCGCTCCTGCCGGAAAACGTCACGCCGGAGAACAACAAGCTCAAAAACCCCGAAGATCGCGCGCGTTTCGCCCGCGTGTTCTCCCGTGGCCTGACAGAACCGTCGGGCTATGTTTTGCCGATCCAGCGGTGGCAATCGAAAGCGGGGTCGAGCTGGCTCTCCGAGCTTTGGAAAACCCGACGCGGGCATCTGTTTCTGATCCCCGGTGACAGCCCGGTGGGCTTCCGCCTGCCGCTCAATGCCTTGCCCTATATCCCGCCCGCCGCCTATCCCTATTCCTACCCCGCCGATCCGATGATGGATCACGCGCCTCTGCCGGATTTCCATGCCGCACTCGACGAACGCCGCAAAAAGGTGCGCGAAGAGATCGCCCAGATGGAACGGGAAGAGGCCGCGCGCATCGCATTGGAGGCCAAGGAGCGCGCCGAGATGCTGCCCGAAACCACGGGCGAGCGCAGTCAGCCGGTGTCCGAGGCGCAGAGCGACGGTGTGGAACGGCAAAGGATCATGGCGCAGGGCGTCGATCCGAAAGGCGGTCAGGTGCGGACCGCGATCACCATCGAGCCGCGCGACGGACGTTTGTGCCTGTTCATGCCGCCCTGTGAGACGTTGGAGGATTATCTCGAACTGCTCGCCACGGCGGAAACCACCGCCGAGGAGCTTGGCCTGCCGATCCATATCGAGGGCTATTCCCCGCCGCACGATCCGCGTCTCAATGTCATTCGCGTCGCCCCCGATCCGGGTGTGATCGAGGTGAACATTCATCCGGCCCATAGCTGGGACGATTGTGTGGCGACGACCGAAGCGATCTATGAAGAGGCGCGCCAGTCGCGGCTTGGCGCCGACAAGTTCATGATCGACGGGCGGCACACCGGCACAGGCGGCGGCAACCACGTTGTGGTCGGTGGCGCGACGCCGTCGGACTCGCCTTTCCTGCGGCGTCCGGATTTGCTCAAGTCGCTGATCCTGATCTGGCAACGGCACCCGTCGCTGTCCTACCTGTTCTCGGGTCTGTTCATCGGCCCGACCTCTCAGGCCCCGCGCATCGACGAAGCCCGCCACGACACGCTCTACGAGCTGGAAATCGCGCTGTCGCAGATCAAACCGCCCTCCGAGGCCGCCGTGCCGCCCGCGTGGCTGGTCGACCGTCTCTTGCGCAACATGCTCACCGATGTGACCGGCAACACCCACCGGGCAGAAATTTGCATCGACAAACTGTTCTCCCCCGATGGGCCGACCGGCCGTCTGGGCCTTGTCGAATTCCGCGGTTTCGAGATGCCGCCGGACCCGCGCATGTCTCTGGCGCAGCAGCTTCTGTTGCGCGCCATCATCGCGCGCTGTTGGAATGTGCCCATTGAGGGCAAGCCGGTGCGCTGGGGCACGGTGCTGCACGACCGCTTCATGTTGCCGCATTACCTCTGGGATGACCTGCTCTCGCTTCTGGCCGATCTCAAACATCACGGGTTCGACATGGACCCGGAATGGTACAAGGCGCAGGCCGAGTTCCGTTTCCCCTTCTGCGGTCAGATCGAAGCGGAAGGCGTGCATCTTGAGGTCCGCCAAGCACTTGAGCCTTGGCATGTGCTGGGCGAAACCGGCGCCATCGGCGGCACGGTGCGTTACACGGACAGCTCCGTCGAGCGACTTCAGGTCAAGATGACGACGCTGCATCAGGACCGCTATCGGATCATGTGCAACCGCCGCCCCGTGCCTTTGGCGAAAACCCAAACCTCCGGTGTTTCGGTCGCGGGCGTTCGGTTCAAAGCCTGGCAACCGCCTGAAGCGCTGCACCCGGTGTTGCCGGTCAATGCGCCGCTGCATTTCGACATTTATGACGATTGGAGCGGGCGTCCGATTGCGGGCTGTACCTATCACGTCGCGCACCCTGGCGGGCGGAACTACGACACCTTCCCCGTCAATGGTAACGAGGCAGAGGCGCGGCGTCTGGCGCGGTTCGAACCTTATGGCCATACCCCCGGAAGCTATACGCCGGGAACCGAAGTGCCGCACCCGGAGTTCCCCTTGACGCTTGACCTCAGACGGCCCATTGGGCTCATCTGAGGTATCTGACGACGAGACCGGACTTTCGCAATGACGCAAAACCCGATACGGGTCTCCGCCCAGCCGGACCTGTTTGCCTCCTATGGGCAAACCTCCGGTGTGGCCGACGAGCTGTTCGACGCCACGGGCCAGATGCGGCCCGTGTGGCGCCGTTTTGTCGATCGGTTTTCCCGGCTGTCTCCTGAAGACATCCGCGCCCGCTTTGAGCGCGGGGATCAATACCTGCGCGATGCGGGCGTGTTTTTTCGGCAATATTCCAACGATCCCCTCGCCGAACGCGCCTGGCCGCTGTCGCATATTCCGGTGATCCTGCATGAGCTGGAATGGGAGCATATCTGCGCGGGTCTGACGCAACGCGCCGATCTGCTCGAACGAGTGATGGCCGATCTTTACGGCCCCGGCAGCCTTGTCAGTGACGGCCACTTGCCCGCGGAACTGGTGGCGCGCTCGCCGCAATGGTTGCGCCCGATGGTGGGGGTTGAGCCGCGCGGCGGGCATTATCTGCATTTCATCGCCTTCGAGATCGGGCGCTCGCCGGATGGCTCGTGGTTCGTTTTGGGCGATCGCACGCAGGCACCTTCGGGGGCGGGCTTTGCGCTTGAAAACCGGATGGCGACGGGGCGGATTTTCCCCGAACGCTTCCCGCGCGCGCATATTCACAAACTGGCCGGGTTCTTCAGCGCCTTCCGCGAGGCGACCGAGGAGCTGGCTTCGCCGTCCTACAAACACCCGCGCATGAGCGGCATCCTGACGCCCGGACCGTCGAACGACACCTATTACGAACATACCTATATCGCGCGCTACCTCGGCATGATGCTGCTCGAAGGCGAGGACATCGTGGTCGAGAATGGTGAGGCCATGGTGCGGACCATCGAGGGGTTGCAGCCGCTTGGCATGCTCTGGCGCCGGATCGACGCCCTGTTCGCCGATCCGCTGGAATTCAACCCCACCTCGCAGATCGGCACGCCCGGTCTGATGGAGGCCGTCCGCACCGGGCATCTGGCGATGGCCAATGCGTTTGGCTCGGGTGTC
Source organism: Celeribacter ethanolicus (assembly GCF_001550095.1). Classification (GTDB taxonomy): domain Bacteria; phylum Pseudomonadota; class Alphaproteobacteria; order Rhodobacterales; family Rhodobacteraceae; genus Celeribacter; species Celeribacter ethanolicus. The sequence goes on from NZ_LRUC01000036.1 coordinate 48,665, forward strand.
TTGGAAATGCGGGCGATGATGGCGTTTCTGCCCCGGATCAGCGAGGTGCTGATGGGGGAGGCTCTCAAACTGCCGAACATCGCGACGTGGTGGTGCGGTGGTGTGAACGAGCGCAACTATGTGCGAGACAATGCCCAAAACATGCTGATCAGCCCGGCGGATGCGGTGGACTTGCCCTTTGATCTTGGCGCGACCACGGCGCTGGGCGGCGAGTTCCGCGGCACGGCTATGGGGTCTATTGCTGACTGGCTCGATCGCGAAGGCGACCGGTTGGTGGGACAGGAGGCGGTGACGCTCTCGACCACCCCAGCTTGGGATGACGATGGTGAAAGCGGAAGCCTCGTGCCGCGTCCGATGACCGTGCGGGTCTTTGCGGCGCGGACTGCGCTGGGTTGGCATTTCATGAAGGGCGGCTACGCGCGGATCGGCAGTTCCGACGACGCCACGGCGCTTGCGATGCAGCGCGGCGGGTCCGTGGCCGACGTTTGGGTGGTCTCCGACCGGCCTCTGCCGAAGGAAGGTCCGAAGCGTCAGGTGGAAGGCAATTATCGCCGCGTCAGCCCCGGCGTGCTTCCGGCGCGCGCCGCCGACAATCTGTATTGGCTCGGGCGCTATATGGAGCGGACCGAGGATGCCGCGCGTCTGGTACGGGCCTATCATCTGCGGCTGGCAGCGACCGACAACCGCAACGATCCGCGTCTGAAGATGTTGCGCGACTATCTCGAAGGCTTCGGTATCGACCTTGCTCAGCCCATGCCCGAAGCTCTGATCACCCGGATCGCGGCGGCGCGCAATTGTGCCATGCGGGTGCGGGACCGGTTCTCGACCGATGGCATGTCGGCGCTTGGCGATCTGTTGAAAACCGCGACGCGGATGCTTGAAACGGTTCAGCCCGGCGATGACAGTGCGCGGGCTATGTCGGTTTTGGTGCGCAAGATCGCCGGGATCACCGGGCTCGTGCATGAAAACATGTATCGCTTTGCGGGCTGGCGGTTTCTGAGTTTCGGGCGTGCCCTTGAACGTGCCGATGCGATGGCCGCCCTTCTGGCGGCGTTTTCCGATCCGAAAGCGCCCGAAGGCTCGCTCGATCTTGCGGTCGAGGTGGGCGATTCGATCATCACCCACCAGCGTCGGTATCGTGTTGAGAGCAATCGCGACACGGTGGTCGATCTTCTGGCGCTCGATGCCGACAACCCGCGCGGGTTGTTGTTCCTCGTGCGGGAACTGCGCAAACATGCCGAGGCTTTTCCCAACGCACAGCTGCATGGCCGTCCGTCGGAATTGCTCCGGGTGATCCTGCCGCTTGAGACCGGGATCGCCTGTGCCCGGACCGAGGAAATGACGGTGGCGCGGTTCAATGCGATCCGGGGCGAGTTGGCGCGCATCTCCGATCTGCTGTCCTCGATCTATTTGAGGTAAGCCATGCTTTATGATGTCAGCCTGACCATCGACTATAGCTATGATGCCGCCTCCGACCGGACGCGTAACATCCTGCGGCTTTTGCCCTCCGATATCCCCGGCGTGCAGACCGTGCGGCAAAGACTGCTAACGGTCCATCCGCGCCCGCAGGAGCGCCGCGACGGGCGCGATTTTTTCCTCAACGAAACCAGTATGGTGGCGTGGCACCGGCCGATTGACGCGCTGAAACTGCAACTGACCGCCCGGATCGAACGGTTTGAACCGGCACCGATTTTCGACTTCTCACCGCCGCTCGACGAGTTGCATCATGAGCTGTTGATGGTGCCGTCTCTCGCCCCGGAAGCGCCGCATCATTTCATCGCCGCCTCGCCGCGCGTCGCGCTTTCGGGGGCGATTACGGAGTATGCCTGGGAGTGCCTGAACGAAGGCGTGACCGCCTTGGGTGCGGTCGAGGCCGTTGGGCGGGCGCTCAATCGCGACATGGCTTTCGATCCGGAGGCGACCGATGTCGATACGCCGCCCGAGGAGGCGTTTGAGAAACGCCACGGCGTCTGTCAGGATTTCGCCCATGTGATGATTGCGGCCCTGCGCGGCATTGGCATTCCGGCGGGGTACGTTTCGGGTTTTCTGCGCACCTTCCCGCCGCCGGGTCAGCCGAGGCTCGAAGGCGCGGATGCGATGCATGCCTGGGTGCGCGCCTGGGTTGGCAACCAATTGGGCTGGATTGAATTCGACCCGACGAACAATCAGTTCGCCGGGACGGATTACATCACCATCGGCTATGGCCGCGATTACGAGGACGTGGCCCCCGTCCGGGGCGCGATGCGCACCTCCGGCGGGCATGAAACCTCACAGGCGGTCGATGTGCTGCCGATCGAAGAAGGCGCGGCTTAGACCGACGCCAGAAGGGCTTCGATATGCGCCGGCCCTGTGGGGCGAATGCCGGTGGGATTGAGCGCCTTGATCGAATAATAGCCTCGCGTGATGTGATCCATATTCACCGTTGCCCGGATGCCCGGAAGGCGCAGAATGCGCTCCATATAGGCCGAGAGGCGAGGGTAATCCGCGATCTGTTTGCGATTACATTTGAAGATGCCGTGATAGGCGGCATCAAAGCGGATCAGGGTCACGAAGGTGCGAATATCCGTTTCGGTCAGATGTTCGCCGAACTGGTAGGTGCCGGTGAGCCGGTCTTCCAACGCTTCCAGCATCTCGAACACGCCCTCGACCGCCTCATCGTAAGCCTCCTGCGAAGAGGCAAACCCTGCCTTGTAGACCCCGTTGTTGAGCTTGTCGTAGATCTGCGGGTTCAGCGCGTCGATCTCGCCTGCGAGCTCCTCCGGGTAGAGCCGGACATCCGAGGGCACGAGATGTTCAAACGCGGTGTCGAGCATGCGGATGATGTCGGCGCTCTCGTTGTTGACGATGGTTTCCGTCTTGGTGTCCCACAGAACCGGCACCGTGGCCCGCCCTGACACATGCGGATCGGCGCGGGTGTAAAGCTCGTGAAGATAGGCGGCCCCATACAGCGGATTGGCCACGTCGGCGCCCGGATAGCCGCCGAATTGCCACCCCTGATCGGTCAGCGTCGGGTTCAGCACCGTCACGGGAATGATTTCTTCGAGCCCTTTGAGGGCCCGCGCCATCAGAGTGCGCGAGGCCCAGGGGCAGATATAGGCGACGAAAAGCCGGTAACGCCCGGCTTCCGCCTTGAAACCGCCCACACCCGTCGGCCCCGCAGAGCCGTCCGGCGTGATCCAGTTGCGAAAGCTCGACACTTGCCGCACGAAGCGGCCTTTCTTGTCGGCCTTCTGAACCGGGGTCCAGTTTTTCGTCCAAACGCCTTCAACAAGCATGATCGGCCCTCTCAGTAATAGACGAAGCTGCGCATCGAGACGGAGCCGATGTCGATCGAGTCGTTCATGAACAGCAGATGGTCGTCTTTGTCCGAAGCCCCCGCGATGGTGAGCGCAGGCAGGTAGTGATCAAGCGACGGGTGCGCCATTTTCAACAGATTGCCGAGCCCTTGCCGGTCGCTCAGCGTGGCGTGGTCGCGCATTTGCAGACGGTCGGCAAAGAGATCGTCGAATTCTTCGGCCCAGTCATAGGGCTTGCCGCCCCAACGCATGGTGCGCAGGTTGTGAACCACGTTGCCGGAACCCAGAATCAGCACGCCGCGATTGCGCAGCTCCTTGAGTGCCTGTCCGATCTCAAGATGATGCGGCAGGTCCTTGGTCATGTCGATCGACAGTTGGAACACCGGCACATCGGCGCCCGGATAGAGGAATTTCAACACCGACCACGCGCCGTGATCAAGCCCCCAAGTGTCGTCGCCTGCGGCATGGTGGCTGGCCAGCAGGCTCACCACTTCTTTCGCCACATCGGGCGCACCGGGGGCAGGGTATTGCTGGGCGAAAAGCTCGTCCGGGAAGCCATAGAAATCATGGATGGTTTTCGGCATGCGCGAAATATCCACCAGCGTCGAGCCCCGGGTCATCCAGTGCGCGGAGACCACGAGGATCGCCTGTGGATGCGGCAGGGCATTGCCGAGCGCAGACCAGCTGCGGGAATATTCGTTGTCTTCGATGGCGTTCATCGGGCTGCCATGGCCGAGGAACACGACCGGCATGCGGTCGGAGGATTTCAGGCTGTCTTTGAGCTGACGAAGCTGTTGTACGATGCTCATGGTCGTCTCCTTTCATCGCTCTTCCGATCTGGGATCGGGGCGCGAGCGGTCTGATGTCTTGCATAGAAGATGGCACTTGCGCGGATCGAATAGAATGGCGAAGGTGTGGAATAACTTTCTCCATATTGTTCTTAATGAGGATGCCATGGATCTGATCGACGGATTGCGCGCCTTTGTCGCCACGGCGGAGACCGGGTCTTTTACCGGGGCGGCGGACCGGCTTGGGATCTCCAACCGGCTGACCTCGAAATATGTGGCCGAATTGGAAGAGCGCCTTGGCGTGCGCCTGTTGCAGCGAACCACGCGACGAGTGGGGCTGACCTCTTCGGGGGAAGATCTCCTGTCCCGTGCGCCGGCGCTTCTCGACGATCTCGACGCCATGCTGGGTGAGGTCACCGAAGACACGCGCGGATTTTCCGGTACGATCCGCATTTCGGCTCCCGTCACCTTTGGCGAGGTCTACGTCAAGGATCTGCTGGCGCGCTTTGCAGCGCCGCATCCGGAACTGATCATCGACCTGCGGCTGAGCGACGCCTATGTCGATCTCGCGTCCGGGGGCATTGATCTGGCCTTTCGGATCGGGGCCTCGGCCGTGTCCTCGCTCAAACGTCGCAAACTCGGCATGCTGAGCTCGGTGCTCGTGGCGTCCCCGGCCTATCTCGACGCCCAGGGCATTCCGGAAAAGCCCGAAGACCTGATAGATCACCAATGCATTCTCGATACCAACCGGCGCAATCCGATGCGCTGGCCTTTCGGGCCGGAGGGGCAGGAGGTGTTCATACAGGTGCCGGGGCGGTTTATGGTCAACAGTGCCCGCGCCGCCCGCGATCTGGCGGTTGCCGGGCATGGCGTCGCCTTTTGTCCGACCTTCGTTCTGGGCGACGATCTCGAGGCGGGGCGACTTGTGGCCTTGATGCCGGAGAGTGTCGGGCCTCAGCATCCGGTCAGCGTCGTCTATCTCGAAGGGCGCACCCTGCCGCGCAAGGTGCGGGCGCTGATCGACTTTGCTTTGGTGGATTTCCGACGCACCGGCGGGTTGGCGAACGGGACGGAAGAAAACCCGCAAACTTGACCTGAGCCAAGGTCAGGGCGCATCCTGACCTGTAGCTTCACTCCGACACGACCCATTGCGGGCCCATTCGGGGTCCGCGGGGCAGCTCGGGAGACATAGCCATGAAAACCGTCACCATTCTAGGACCGTCACAATCCGGCAAATCGGCATTGGCCGCGGCGCTTGCCGGGCTCGATACGGGCAAGCCCCGTTCTCTGAGCCTGTTCGGCGAGACCGCGGTGACCCTGTTTCGTTATCTCGATGAGGATTGGGCGCTTCTCGATTGCCCTGGCGGGGCCGAAGGGTTGGCGCAGGCCGGTGCGGCGCTTGCCGTGAGCGACGCTGCCGTGCTTTGCGTTCCGGCGGAAGCCGAGGCGGCGGTTCTGGCTGCGCCGTATTTGCGGCTGCTGGAGGCGTCCGGCCTGCCGACGCTTGTTTTCATCAACAAGGTGGATGCCGCCACCGACCGCACCGCCGAGATTGCAGCGGCGCTTCAGGCCTATTCTGCCCATGGCATCGTGTTGCGCGAAGTGCCGATCCGCGAAAATGGCGAGATCACCGGCATGGTCGATCTGATTTCCGAACGCGCCTGGGCCTTCAAGGAAGGCGAGCGTTCGGCTTTGGTCGAAATGCCGGATTCCGCCCGCGCGCGCGAAGCGGAGGCCCGCGCCGAGCTTTTGGAACATCTCGCCGATTTCGATGATCGACTGCTCGAAGAGCTGATCGAAGATCAGAAACCGATGTCCGATGAGCTTTACGACGTGGCGACGAAAGTGTTGCAGCATCATGACCTGATCCCCGCCTTTCTCGGCTCCGCGACGGGGGCCAACGGGCTGACGCGGCTGATGAAAAGCCTGCGTCACGAGGTGCCTGCGGTGGATACACTCACCGAACGCTTCGGTGCGACGCCGGTGGCCGTCGGGATTTTTGCCGATCAGATCAAACACCTTGGCAAGACCGTTCTGATCCGTGCCGTGGGTGAGACGTTGAAACCGGGCTCTGTGCTGATGGGGGAAACCATTGGATCACTGGTCGACATCGACACGAAAACCGCGCTCTCCAAATTGGCTCCGGGAGCCATCGGGCTGACCGTGAAAACTGATCATCTCGGCTTGCGCGCGCCGATCTATGGCGCCTCGGAGGCCATCGACACGCCCGACTGGGCCGTGCCGCACAAACCGAAGAACCGGGTGCTTTTGGCGCCGCAAAACGAACGCGACGAGGCGCGGCTTTCGGCGGCGCTCGGCAAGCTGGCGGACATCGACCCCGGTCTGGCCATTGAACAGGATGCGCAAAGCGGCAAGGCGGTTCTGGCCACCCAGGGGGCGTTGCATCAGCGGCGTGTGCTCGAAAAACTCACCGAGGTGTTCGGTGTTCCCGTCGACACCCAACCTATCCCGCCCGCGTTGCGGGAGACCATCTCGAAACCCGGCGGCACGCATTATCGCCACCGCAAACAATCCGGCGGTGCCGGGCAGTTCGCCGATGTGGTGATCGAGGTCGCGCCGCTGGCCCGTGGCGAAGGCTTTGTCTTCGAGGAAGTCGTGAAAGGCGGCGCCGTGCCGCGCAACTACATGTCCGCCGTCGAGGCGGGGGTGCGCGATGCGCTGGCCGAAGGACCGAACGGTCTGCCGGTCGTCGATGTGAAAGTCACGCTCACCGATGGCAAGCATCATGCCGTGGACAGTTCAGACTTCGCCTTCCGGACGGCGGCGAAGGCGGCGGTGCGCGAGGCCTTGGCCGCGTGCAAACCGGTGGTGCTGCAACCGATCGACAAGATCGCGATTCACGTGCCGAGCGTCTATTCCGGCGGGTTGATGCCGATGGTGACCGGGCTCAAAGGGCAGGTGCTCGGCTTTGACGCCCATCCCGATGCCGCTGGCTGGGATGTGTTCAACGCGCTCCTGCCCGCCATGGCCGAGGGGGAGCTGTTCCAGTCCCTGGGCGGTGCGACCCGGGGTACGGCTTGGTTCGAGGCGGAGCTCGATCATTACGAGGAAACCTATGAACCTTTGGCACAGCTTGTTCCTGCGGGATGAAGTGACGCATGGGCATGAGACAAAACCGCCGGGACTTCGGGTTCCGGCGGTTTTTCGTGATGATTTTCCGGTGGACGCGACGGAGTGTGCGCCTATCTGCGTATCATGTCTTAAATGCGGGTTTCACGGCCCGTTTCTGTTTCGCTTGAAAGGTTTGTCATGAAAACCCCGTTGCGCCTGCTGATCGTCGCTCTTGTGGTTGTGGCCGGATATTTCGGTTGGACCTGGTACAGGGGGGATGCCGAAGTTGCGCCACCGCAGACGGCGGAGGTGGCCCGCGGCACGGTGCAGCAAACCGTCCTGGCCTCCGGTGTGATTGAGGCGAGCCAACTGGTCAGCGTCGGCGCGCGGACCTCGGGTCAGATCGAGGAACTGGCGGTTGCCTTGGGCGATACCGTGGCGGCAGGCGATCTGATCGCGCAGATCGACAGCGAAGATCAGCAGAACGACCTTTTGCAGGCGCAGGCGGATCTCGCCAATATCGAGGCACAGATCGCGGCGAAGCGCGCCAATATCAAACAGGCGGAACTGAGCCTGACCCGGGTCACCAGCCTTCATGCCCAGAATTACGCGTCGCAGGAAGATGTCGAGGCGGCCGAGGCGACGCTTGAGGTCTATCAGGCCGAACTCGATGCCTTGAACGCGCAAAGATCCAGTGCTGAGGTCAAGGTTTCGACAGCGCAGATCGCGCTGGACCGGACGAAAGTGACCGCGCCCATGGCCGGAACGGTGGTCGCCGTTGTGGTGGACGCGGGCCAGACGGTGAACGCCAGCATGGATGCCCCGACCATTGTGAAGCTTGCCAATCTCGACAAGATGATCGTCAAGGCGGAGATTTCCGAGGCCGATGTCGTGCATGTCGCGCCGGGGCAGAGGGTTAGCTTCACCATCCTGGGCGAACCGGACAAGGCGTTCGAGGCCACCGTGCGTGACGTCGAGCCTGCGCCGTCCGAGATTGAGGACAGCGACACGATCAGCACGGATGAGGCGATCTATTACAACGGGCGGCTCGAGGTTGAGAACCCCGACCATCTGTTGCGCATCGGCATGACGACCGAAGTGTCCATCGTGCTGGACGAGGCGGTCGATGTGCTGACCGTGCCGTCTTCGGCGCTGAGCGGCGGGGCGGACGGGCGTTACACGGTCGAGATTTACGACGCAGCCGACAACACGCGCCAAGCCCGGCAGGTCGAGGTTGGCCTGAACAACAAGGTAATCGCGGAAATCACGTCGGGCCTGAACGAGGGCGATCTCGTGGTGACAGGTGCGGCGGTGAGCGCCGCGACCGGCAGCACCCGGATGGGGCCGGGAGGGATGTTCTGAGATGACCGAACCGCTTATTTCCGCGCGTGGCATCAGCCGCTCGTTTCAGGCCGGGGACGAAACCATCACCGTGCTGCGCGATGTCGATATCGACATTTATCCGGGCGAGATGGTCGCGATCATCGGCGCTTCGGGGTCGGGGAAGTCGACGCTGATGAATATCCTTGGCTGTCTCGATCGGGCCAGTTCCGGGACCTACAGTTTCAGTGGCAAGGATGTGAGCGATCTCGAACCCGACGAGTTGGCGCAGCTCCGGCGCGAACATTTTGGTTTTATCTTCCAGCGCTATCAACTGCTTCCCGATCTCGATGCCGTGGGCAACGTGGAAGTCCCCGCGATCTACGCCGGGGCCGGTCGGGCGGCGCGGCGCGAGCATGCGAAAGAGCTTCTGACCCAGTTGGGGCTCGACACCCGCCTCGATCACAGGCCTTCTGAATTGTCGGGTGGCCAGCAACAGCGGGTCTCTGTTGCGCGCGCTCTGATGAACGGCGGTGAGGTGATCCTCGCCGACGAGCCCACAGGTGCGCTCGACAGCAAAAGCGGCGAAGACCTGATCAACCTGCTTCTGGAACTGAATGCCAAGGGCCACACCATCGTCATGGTGACACACGATCCAAAGGTGGCCGAACACGCCCATCGGATCGTCGAGATCAGCGACGGGCGGATCATTTCCGACACGCGCAAGGAAGATGGCGCATCGTCACGGGCCACAATCGAACGTCCCATGAAACAGGCCGCCGGGCTGGGCGCCTCTTTCCGGCGCCTGACCGAAGCCTTCAACATCTCGCTCAAAGCCATGCTGGCCCATCGCACGCGGTCTTTCCTGACCATGCTGGGCATTATCATCGGCATCGCCTCGGTGGTTCTGGTGGTGGCGCTCGGAAACGGGTCGCAGGAGAAGGTGCTGGAGAACATCTCCTCGCTCGGGACGAACACGATCACCGTGCGGGCAGGCTCCGGTTTCGGGGCGCGGGATCAGGGACGGATCGAGACGCTCGTGCCGTCGGATGCCGATGCGCTGGCGCTCATGGATCTTGCCGACAGCGTTTCGCCTGCCGTCTCGTCCTCCGCGACGGTGCGTTATCGCAATACCGAAGCCTCGGCGTCGATCAATGGCGTGTCCGGCGATTACTTTCAGGTGCATGCCTATGAGACGATCCTAGGCTCCGCGTTCGGCGATGAGGACATCGAGGGCTACACGCAGGTTGCCGTGATCGACGAGGACACAGAGGACACGTTTTTCGATGAAGGCACCGATCCGCTCGGCGAGGTGATTTTCCTCGGCAACGTGCCGGTTCGGGTGATCGGCATCGTGCGCTCCACCGGCGCAACCTTCGGCCCTTCGTCGCTCAATGTCTGGGTGCCCTATACCACGGCTATGGCGCGGGTCTCCGGCCAGGATAACCTGAGCAGCATCGGTGTCCGGGTTGCCGACGATTACGACATGGATCAGGCCGAGGTGGAAATCACCGCGCTTCTGACCGCACGTCACGGCACCAAGGATTTCTTCCTGTCGAACTCCGACACGATTCGCGAAACCATCACGTCGACGACTCAGACGCTGACCTATCTCGTGGCGATGATCGCGGTGATTTCCCTTGTTGTCGGCGGTATCGGCGTGATGAACATCATGCTCGTCTCCGTCACCGAACGGACCAAGGAAATCGGCGTGCGCATCGCCATTGGTGCCAGGCGTTCGGATATCGTCAGCCAGTTCCTGATCGAAGCGGTCATGGTCTGTCTCGTCGGCGGTGTGCTCGGTATTCTAGGCGCGCTGACCGGCGGCTATCTGATTGAGGAATTCGCCTCCAGCGTGCGGTTGAGTTTCTCGACCACCGCGATTGTCGTGGCATTTCTGTCGTCGACCCTGATCGGCGTGACCTTCGGCTTCCTGCCAGCCCGCAATGCCGCACGGCTCGATCCGGTGGTGGCGCTGAGCCGGGAATGAGTGCACATATCTTGACTAAAAAACTAGGATAATCTATCCGAGGGCAAACGCCAGCTGAATGGATCAGCCAGCTACACGCATAGTATGGTGACTGACATGGATGATTCGGCTCTCTTTGCCTCTCTGTTCGACTTTCTTGCCAAGGGCGGTCCCTCGATCTGGGCGATCGCGGCGCTGTCGGTGATCACGCTGGCGCTGATCTTCTGGAAGCTCTGGGATCTGGCCTATCTCGGGGCCTGGCGCAGCACGTCCGCCGGAGAAGAGGCGATTGCTCTCTGGGCCAGAGGTGACGTCGCCGGAGCCGAAGCCCGTCTGGCCGGGCGTAAGGGGCTGCGTTCGCGCTTCATCCGTGCCGCTTTCGAGGCCCATGGCAATTCCGCCTATGACGATACCGGGGCTGAGGCGGAAACAACGCGGATCGCAAAGGGCTTTCTCGCCCGTGCGCGGTCCGGTCTGCGTCCGCTCGAACTGATCGCAACCATTGCGCCTCTTCTGGGTCTTCTTGGCACCGTGCTCGGTATGATCTCCGCCTTCCAGACGCTTCAGGAAGCGGGGGCCAAGGCCGATCCGGCGCTGCTTGCGGGTGGCATCTGGGAGGCGCTTCTGACCACCGCCGCCGGGATGGCCGTGGCAATCCCGGCCTCCATCGCGTTTACCGGCTTCGAGGCGGTTGCCGACCGTCTGCGTCACGAGTTCGAGGATATGGCGACCCGCATCTACCTGCGCCCGCGCGACGTGGCGCAGCAACCGGTCCCGATGGCGCAAGCGGCGGAGTGACCCATGGAGTTCGGCGCACCCCGGCGCAAGCACCGCATGTCGCTCACGCCGATGATCGACGTGGTCTTCTTGCTTCTGGTGTTCTTCATGCTGGCCTCGCGTTTTGGTTCTCCGGCGCAATTGTCCCTGACGCTCGGCGGCGGCGCGGCGCAGGGCTATTCCGGTCCGCCGCGTCTGGTGCGTGTCGGTGCGGAAGAGTTGAAACTCAACGGTGCGGTTGAGGACGAAGAGGCGCTGGTCGCCCGTTTGCAGGAGTTGGTGGATAGCCCGGAGGATATCGTGGTGCTGCGACCCGACGATGCCGAGGTTCCGCTGCAAAGGCTTGTGAGTGTGATGGAATGGTTGGGCGAGGCCGGGTTCACCAATCTGGTTCTGGTGGAGTGAGCGATGGATTTCTCTGAAACGCCCCGCCCGCAGGCCTCTGAGAGCGTCGTTCCGATGATCAACGTCGTCTTCCTGCTGCTGATCTTCTTCCTGATGACCGCGGAAATCGCGCCACCCGATCCGCTTGAACTCGATCTGCCGGACGCTGGCGTCGAGGCCGAAATCACCGCCCCCCTGCCGCTTTATTTGGGCAGGGACGGCACGCTCGCTTTCCGGGATGTGCAGGGCGAGGAGGCGGTGTTGCGGGCGCTCGAGTTGGAACGCATCGCGCTTTGTGCCGATGGCGGTTGTGAGGGCGCGAGCGGGCCGTCGATTGCCATGAGTGCGGATCGCGAGGTCTCGGCCGCGACACTGGCCGCGCTTCTGCCGAAACTGGCGGCACTCGGGTTTCCAAAGGTGGAACTGGTGACCCGGGCAGGAGGTGGGGCATGAACCGTGTTCTGACCGGCACGCTCTTTGTCTCGCTCGCGCTCGGTGCGCATCTTGCGGTCGCCGCTGTGGCATTGATGGATCATTCCGCTGGCACGGCGGCCTCTGGCGAAGGCGGTGAGGATCTCCTGTCGCTTCAGGCCTCGAACGTGGCGCTGGCGGCCATGGTCGAGCGTTGGGAAGAGGTGCCGGAAATGGCCCCCGATCTGCCGAGGGCTCCGGAACCGCCCAAACCGGTCATGGAGGCTCTGGAGGATATTCCCGAACTCGATCTGGCTCCGAACGCCATGGCGCTTCCGGTGCCGATGCAGCCCGTGGAACAGGCGGATGCGTTTGATGCGCCGGAACCGCCGAAAGCCCCGGAACCGCCGAAGCCGGAACCGAAACCCGCTCCGAAAGCACAACAGTCGCAGCAGGCGCAACGCGCTGTGCAGGGTAGCGATCGCTCCAGCGAGGAAGCCCGTGCCGCAGGTCGTGGCGGAGGACAGCAGGCGGGCGAGGCCCGTGCGTCGCAAGGTGCGGGGCTCAGTGCGGCCAAGCGCCAGTCGGCCCTGTCGAGCTGGGGGGCAAGCATCCGCTCACGCATCGAACGTCGCAAGCGGGCGCCGCGTGGGGCCGGCGCGGGGATCGTGACCGTGAGTTTCCGGGTCAGCCGCGAGGGCGCTTTGCTGAGCGTCGGTGTGGCGAAAAGCTCGGGCAATCCGGCTCTCGACGCGGCGGCGGTCGAGGCGGTGAAACGGGCTGGCCGCTTCCCGGCGGCGCCAGCGGAGTTGACCGACGCCAGCTATCCGATGAGCCTGCCGATCAGATTCTCTGGCTGAGCCGAGGGCACTGGTCTGATGGGGGTTAAGCGTCTAGCATGATGCGGACGCTTTCCACGGGAGCCGCCATGCCAGACCATCGTGCCGCTTATCTCGGGGCTTCCGGCCGGATCGGGGGGCTTCTTCGCGTGGCGGAACGGCTATTTCCGGAGGACGCCCCAGGATGTCTCTGGCAATACCGCGCTGCGGACTCGTGCACTGAGAACTCATTCCTTTGGTCGGACTTCCGCGACCCCGCGCCTTTGGTTGCTGCGCGGAGCCAGCATGGTTTCGATTGTATTTTGATATTTTCTGGCGCAAGCGGGGATAAAGACGATCCAGATTCGATGCGAGTCCATGTCACCACTGTCGATCATGCGATCACGGCGGGGCTGCGTGCCGGGGTGTCACGCTTTCTTGTGGCCTCGTCTTCCGCCGTCTATGGCCCGGGCCGGGGCAAACCGTTTCGCGAAGAGGATCTCCTCGCGCCGATCAATGCCTATGGCCATGCCAAGGCCGAGATGGAAACCCTCTGCACCCGTCGCGCCGCGATGGAGGGGATCGAGATTTGTGCTCTGCGGATCGGCAATGTCGCCGGGGCGGATATGCTTTTGGGCAATGCCCGGTCTCGTGCGGGTGCCAGCCTGTCGCTCGATATCTTCCCGGATGGGCACAGCCCTGAGCGGTCTTATATCGGCCCGGTGACGCTGCTGCGCGTGTTGCGTGCCTTGAGTACGCTCCAGAGCCTCCCGCCGGTGCTCAATCTTGCGGGCGCGCGCCCTGTGGCCATGTCCGATCTGCTTGATGCGGCGGGGGTGCCTTGGACTGCGCGCCCGAGGACCGATGCCGGACATCAGAAGATTTCCCTGGCGACATCCCGTCTGGCGCGGCTGTGCCCCGAGATTGAACTGAAAGCCTCGGCGCAAGAGATTGTTGCCGAATGGAATGCTGTGAGGGCCGGAACATGAGCTTTGGAAAACGCCTGTTCGATCTGTCGCTGGCTGTGTGTCTCGGGCTGCTGTCGCTGCCGGTGATCGGAGTTCTGGCCGCAGTGATCCTGCTGCGCGACGGGCGACCGGTGTTTTTCCTGTCCGAGCGGATGAAAACGCCGGAACAGGGCTTTCAGTTGGTCAAGTTTCGCACCATGACCCTTTCGGCGACCGACAGCGGTGTGTCCGGTGGCGACAAGACAGATCGCATCACCCGCACAGGCGGGTTTCTGCGTCGCACCCGGCTCGATGAACTGCCACAGCTCTGGAACATCCTCAGAGGTGACATGTCCTTTGTCGGGCCACGTCCTCCCCTGCGGCTCTATGTCGAGCGTCACCCGGAACTTTACCGGACCGTGTTGCAGAACAGGCCGGGGGTGACAGGGCTTGCAACCCTGACGTTTCATGCCCACGAGGCGCGTCTTTTGGTCGATTGCGTTACACCTGAGGCGACGGATGCGGTCTATTCCCGCAGATGCGTGCCCCGGAAAGCACGTCTGGATTTGCTCTATAAGAAAAACGCAAGCATTTGTTTTGACGTGAAGATTATTATAAAAACTTTGCTTGGCGTGCTGAGGTAGCGCCGTTTTGGCATGCCGCTGACGATGCCTCGATTTCCGTCAGACGTTTTCGGCGCTGTTATTGGCTTGTTAACTTTACTCTGACTAATTTGAGAAAAGTGGGATGGAAACACACTGTAAGGCGAGTTGGTCGTGTACAGGAAAGTACTTATCGTAGGTTTGACGTCTCTGCCGCGCAATGTGATCCGCGCGGTGATCCTGATGTCCGATTTTCTGGTACTGACGCTCTCGCTTCTCCTGAGCCTGCAGCTTTTGCCTGGAATGGAGGTGGCCGGAGACAACGTGACCCTGCTTTGGCTTTGCGGTGCGCTGATGACCGGGGGGCTGTTGCTGAATGTGATATTCCGATTGGATCGGATCAAACTGGTCATGCTGAACTCACGGGACCTGATGACCATCTTTCGGTTCAGCCTCGGCATCGCCCTGGTGCTCTGGGCTGCGAGCGTTGCGCTCGGCGTGCCGCATTCCGGGGCCGCGGTGTTGACTTTCGGCATCTTCGTCTTTGCGGGTCTGGTGGTCTCGCGTGCCATCGCGGTTTCGATCCTCAGCGGACTGCGCGAGCATTTGCACAGGCGCAAGAGCGTGGCGATTTTCGGGGCCGGTGCTGCGGGGGTGCAGCTTGCGTCGGCCATGGGGCAATCGCCGGATCGACGGGTGGTGGCCTTCTTCGATGACAATCCTGCAATGCAGGGCATGGACATCGGAGGGATACCGGTTCTGCCCTCCGGGAATCTGGTGCAGGATGTCTTTCGCAATGCGATTTCCGAGGTGATGATTGCCCTGCCGGACAGTGCCCGCAAGCGGCGTGATACGATTGTCGATCTGTGTGAGCGGGTCGATATCCCGGTCCAGATTCTGCCTTCTTTCATTGATATGCTGGTCGAGCGCGGGAATGCGCGATTGCGGACGGTGGACCCCGACGAGGTGCTGGGGCGTGGCAAGGTCGATCTGGATACGCCTGAGATGGTCAAGAGCTATGCCGGACGGGTGATCATGGTGACGGGGGCCGGGGGCTCCATCGGGTCGGAGCTTTGTCGCCAGTTGCTCAATTGCCAGCCGAACAAGATCGTCCTGTTCGAGCAGAACGAATACAATCTTTACGCGCTCGATCTCGAGTTGCGATCCCGCGCCCTGGCCCGCGACATCGAGATTCTGCCCTGCCTTGGCACGGTGACGGATGCCGGGCGCCTGCGCCATGTTATGCGCCAGCACGGGGTGGAGATCGTCTTGCACGCGGCCGCCTACAAACATGTTCCCCTGGTCGAAAACAACGAGATCGAAGGCACACGCAACAACGTCATGGGGACGAAAATCCTTGCCGATATGGCGGTGCAGGAAGGGGTCGAGCGCTTCATTCTCGTGTCGACCGACAAGGCTGTGCGGCCGAGCAGCGTCATGGGGGCGACGAAGCGGATTTCCGAACTGATCGTTCAGGACATTCAGAGCCGCGCGCCCCGCACCAAATTCTCGATGGTCCGGTTTGGCAATGTTCTGGGCTCGTCCGGATCGGTCTTGCCGCTGTTTCAGGCCCAGATCGAAAGCGGTGGGCCCGTGACGGTCACCCATCCCGAGATGCGCCGGTACTTCATGACCATTGCAGAGGCATCGCGGCTTGTGCTTCTGGCCGGGGCCTATGCCGAAGGTGGCGATGTGTTCGTGCTCGACATGGGCAAACCGCAAAAGATCATGGACCTGGCGCGCAAGTTGATCCAGCTTTCCGGGCGCAGTGTCAAAGACCCTCTGACCGGGCAAGGCGACATCGAGATCAGGATCATCGGTCTGCGTCCGGGCGAAAAGCTTTATGAGGAGCTGTTTGTCGATCTGGACGATCTCCGCAAAACGCCACACCCGAAAATTCTGCGGGCGGAGGAGCATTGTCTGAGCCAGATCGAGGTTGCCGGCCTGTTGCGGGAGATCCAGGCGGCGATCGAGGCCGCTAATTGCGATAAACTGCGCGGGATTGTGATGGGGTACGCACACCGGCATGACCCGACGCGGGAGGTTCGGACTG
Source organism: Celeribacter ethanolicus (assembly GCF_001550095.1). Lineage (GTDB taxonomy): Bacteria > Pseudomonadota > Alphaproteobacteria > Rhodobacterales > Rhodobacteraceae > Celeribacter > Celeribacter ethanolicus. The sequence goes on from NZ_LRUC01000036.1 coordinate 65,102, forward strand.
GAGCCGTCTAGCTCAACGCACCGGGCGGTTTAGATCTTTCAAGGCGATGAAGACAACCGGAACGGTTTTCGTGCAACGTGACCCATGCACGTTGCCGACGGTTTCCATGCGCAAAGCACCGCTGAAAGGGGCGTGTAAGGAGATCATCCACGAGGGTTCGAGCCATGGCGCGATCCGGCCTGTGAGCCCAGCGGACGTCAGCCCGATCTTGTCGCCTTACCTCGGCTCGCATAGGTAAGAGTAGAGGACAGAGAAAGGCGGGGCGCGATGATCACCTATCTCAAGGGCTATGCGAAAAAGAAGGACAGTTTCATGTCCTCCGTGGCTGAGGCCGATGGTGGTGCTCAGGTGCTTTGGACGATCCCCATGTCGCTGCGTGATTTTACGGAGACCCGCGCGCGTGTCGATGCGGCGCTGGCGGTCGCCAAACGTCAGCCGAGAGGGCCGATAGGGCGTGCGCTCAAACGTCTGCTTATCCGGCTGCAATATAATGGATCGCGGCGCTATTTCACGCGGCATCGCGAGACGGTGGCGCTGTGCTGGAACGGCATCACCGGATCGCGGCGGGTGTTCATGGAGGGGGCAAAGGACGCAGGCGTTCCGACGCTTTACGCCGAACTGGCGCCCTTTCCCGGGCGGATGCAGCTCGATCACAGCGGGGTCAATGCGCTTGGCTCCCTGCCGTGCGATCCCCGGTTCTATACCTCCTGGGCGGCGGGGCGTGCGGATCGGCAGGATGACGGGTGGCGGCACCTGGGGGCCAATCTGACGGCACGGGCGTCAAAGCGTGCCGATGTCGGGCAGGCGGCCGGCGTCGATCTTGCCGGGGAGAAATTTCTCTTCGTGCCGTTGCAGGTTCCGAACGACAGCCAGATCACCCTGTTTTCCGGCTGGGTCGGATCGGTGCCGAACATGCTGGCCGAACTGGCGAAAGCGGCGTCTTCCCTGCCCGAAGGCTGGCATATCCGTGTCAAGGAACATCCCTCTGCCAAGACCTCGCTCGCCTGGCCATTGGCGCGTGCCGTCGAGGCGGCAAAGGGGCGGATCGTGGTCGACAACCAGACCGACACATTCGAACAGGTCCGGGCGAGCCGGGGCGTGATCACCATCAACTCTTCCGTCGGGTTGCAGGCGTTTTTCTATGACAAGCCGGTGATCGTTCTGGGGCAGGCGTTCTTTGCCCTGCCGGGACTCGTTCGCGTGGCCGGGAATGCAGAGGCCCTCAGTGGCGCGCTCTATCAGGCGGAATCACTGTCCTTCGATCCCGAACTCAGGGCGGCATTCATGAGCTATCTTGATCAGGTCCATTTTCCGCATGTATCGGACGACCCTATTGCGGGTGTCGTGATCGACCAAAAGGCCGCACAAGCGCGAATTGAGGCCGCCAGAGCGGCCGCGCGGCGCTAAACCCCCTTTCTTCTCCTGCCCCTTTCGAGTAAGGCTCCGCGCCAGTCACCCTGGACGAATGAGGAGTGCCAAATGGGCTATAAGGTCGTCGTCGCGGGCGCCACGGGCAATGTGGGCCGCGAAATGCTGAACATCCTCGCCGAGCGCGAGTTTCCTGTCGATGAGATTGTGGCGCTGGCGTCGCGCAAATCTCTTGGCACCGAAGTGAGCTTTGGCGACAAGACCCTGACCACCAAGGACCTCGACACGTTCGATTTCTCCGGTTGGGACATCGCCCTGTTTGCGGTCGGTTCCGACGCCACCAAAACCTACGCCCCCAAAGCGGCGGCGGCGGGCTGTGTCGTGATCGACAACTCGTCCCTCTATCGCTACGATCCGGAGATTCCGCTGATCGTGCCGGAAGTGAACCCGGATGCGATCGAGATGTACAAGAACAAGAACATCATCGCGAACCCGAACTGTTCCACCGCGCAGATGGTTGTGGCTCTGAAGCCGCTGCATGACCGTGCGAAGATCAAACGCGTTGTGGTCTCCACCTATCAATCCGTGTCCGGCGCCGGCAAAGAGGGGATCGACGAGCTTTGGGACCAGACCAAGGGCATGTATGTGCCGGGTCAGGAAGTCGCCCCGTCGAAATTCACCAAACAGATTGCCTTCAACGTGATCCCGCATATCGACGTTTTCATGGACTCGGGCGACACGAAAGAAGAGTGGAAGATGGTCGCCGAGACCAAGAAGATCGTTGATCCCGCGATCAAGGTTACCGCGACCTGCGTGCGCGTGCCGGTCTTCGTCGGTCACTCCGAGAGCATTAACATCGAGTTCGAGGACTTCCTCGACGAGGATGAAGCCCGTGAAATCCTGCGCACCGCGCCGGGGATTCTCGTGGTCGATAAACGCGAGAACGGCGGTTACGTGACCCCGGTCGAATGCGTCGGCGATTTCGCGACCTTCATTTCCCGTATCCGTCAGGATGTGACCGTCGAGAACGGTCTGAATCTGTGGTGCGTCTCCGACAACCTGCGCAAGGGCGCGGCGCTGAACGCGGTTCAGATTGCCGAACTGCTCGGTCGCCGGGTGCTCAAGAAGGGCTGAGACGTCCGGCCTGGGTGAAAGAGGGTAACTAAACTCTTAACGAAAGGGCGCTTGCGGGCGCCCTTTTTCATTGAGGTTCGTGGCGTCGATTCGCCGAATTGAGGGCATGTTCACGGCGTTTCCGGGAAACCGGAAAGGAGCGGCCTGTATTGTGGGCGGGTTCTGCCGTGAAAAGCAGCTATTTTTAAACATTCAACCCACTGAAATCGTATTGAAATCCTTGGTAGAGTTGCTCGGGGCATGTGTTAACTTTAAACTTTATTCATACACGCGGCGCATATGTGACGCTGTTATGCTTAGTTCGGCCTGACGACAGAGCCATGCAACGAAGGGGTAGGGTGATGTTTCGAGTGAAAATAGATCTTGGCGCCATGCGGCATCACGAGATCAAAAAATCTGGCGCGGGGGCATCGGACCGTCTGGAAGATCGTTTGGGCGACTGGGCGGAGGAATTGGCCAAGCCCCATCCGCAGCTCACCAAGGAAGACCTGTGCAGGACCTTCCACGAGAAGTTTCACGATGGGTGCAACCGCGACACCAAGACGGTCGCCTGACCTGATGTCGGGGGATCGGCGAGCTTTCGCCATGCTGGGGATGTTGCCCTGCCTTGGGCTGAATTCCCCTTGCGCAGAGCGGCGTTGCATTGGACCTTTCCTCTGACCGGTAAGGAGGAAATCATGTTCCCGAAATTCAGCACCCGTTCCATTCTGACCCTTTCATGTTTGGCGGGGAGCGCTCTGATTGCGCTGCCAGCCTTTGCGGAGCGGTTCGAGGCGCGCAGCCTCGTCACCGAGGCGACACTCTACCCGCAAGGCGCGATGATCACCCGCAATGCGACCGTGACCCTGCCAGCGGGCCAGCACGAGATCGTTTTTGTCGACATTCCGCAGGGCTACGATCCGCTTGAGATCGAGCGGAGTTTGCAGATCCGGGTGGACGGCGGCGCTCTCGGGCCCGTGTCCTATGGTGTCGCGCCGATCACGGAGGCGCTTTTGTTCCGCTCCGAGGCGGAGAAAGCCGCCAAGGCGCGTGTCGATGCGCTTGAGGACGAGATCAGCGCGCGGCGCAGTGAGATCATGAAGATCGGTTTCGAAGACGATGCGGCGCAGGATGTTCTTGCCTATCTCGGGAGCCTGAATGCGGGTGAGGATGCGGAACAGACCGCCGCGACCGCCCGGATGATCCGTGAGGAATCGCTTGCTGCGCGTCTTGCAGGGCTCGACGCGTCACGTCGTGTCGATGCGGCGAATGAGGCGCTTGAAACGCTTGAGCATGAACTGACGGAGGCGCAAATCGCCCTCGATCTTTTGGTGCCGAGCACTGAGGATCGGATTTCGATCACGCTTCCGGTCCGTATGGAGCAGGCGGGCGAGGTGCAGGTCGGTTTCACCTACATGTCCGAAGACGCTTCCTGGCAGCCGCGTTACACCGCCCGGCTCGACACGGATGCGGGTACGATGGAACTGGTGCGTTCGGTCTTTGTCGAACAGAACACGCGGGAACCGTGGTTCGACGTGGCGCTGCGCTTTGCGACCGACAATCCGAACCGCAAACCGGCTCCGAACGAGGTCTACGAATATGTGCGCCGGGTCTATGAACCGCGCCCCGTTGAGCCGTTGATGCGCGCCACGGCAAGTGTTTCGGTTGAGATGGACGGCTATGCCGAACCGGTGATGGAGGCCGCGCCGATGGTCAAGATGCGGGCTAATCTGACGGGGCTGAGCCAGACCTATGAGGCGTCTGAACCCGCCAGTCTCTATTCCGACACGGAAGGGCGCGAATTCATGCTGGCCTCTCTGGCGCTGTCGCCGGAGATCGTTGTGCGCGCCGTGCCGCTCTATGAGAACACCGGCTATCTCATGGCCAGCTTCACCAATGACACCGGCGAGATGCTGGTGCCCGGCGAGGTTCGGCTGATCCGGGACGGGGTAAGCCTTGGCACAGTGATGCTCGAGACCGTGGTGAACGGGGCGGACACCGAGATGGCCTTCGGGGCGGTGGATGGCATTGCCGTGGATCGCGTTCTCCTGACCCGCAACGAGGGCGACCGGGGCGTGATTTCCAAGTCTAACGAGGCGGCGAGCGAATGGCGCATCAGCGTGGAGAACCACACGGGGCGGAGCTGGCCGGTGGAGGTCGTGGACCGTGTGTCCGTGTCCGAACAGGACGAGTTGAAGATCGACTGGACCGCCCGCCCCGCGCCGGATGTCGAGGGGCGCGACGATAAACGCGGGGTGCTGGCCTGGCATTTCGATCTTGATGCGGGGGCGCGACAGGAGATCGTTCTGGGCGAAAACCTGCGTTGGCCGGAGGGAAAGGAACTGCAATGAGGGATGTTTAGGCACAACCAAGGGGCGAATATTCTTCTCCTAGTCGGGCTGTGATTCGGGGTATTCGAGGGGAACGCGGGCGCCGTCACAAAGCTGCCCCAAAGTTGCCTCGACCCCGCCAGACCCTCGTCACGGGTCTCAATTGAAATTAACCATCCCATCGCTGATGGGATGAATTTTAATTTTTGGAAATCCTCGTGTGCGAGAAGATTAAATGTCTGTTTTTCATAAAAAATAAATTCCATGAGCGGCCGTCCCGCCGCAGTTGTCTTAAATTGTTTCCATGCTTGAATTTCGCTGGTGGTGTGGCTGTGCTCCCATGGTCCTAAGGGTTCCGGGGGCACGGACCGAAAGGATGGAAACATGATCAAGCTGATGAAGACCACAGGCCAGTCCGTCGAGGCCAAGGGTGCGATCCTTTTCAACTGGGAGGTGCATGTCCTTGAGGCGACCGGCCGTCCCGCCAATCACAACCTGACACGGGAGGCACGTCGTTCGAACGTGGTCCTGCTCGGGGGATATCGTAACGATCCGGACTATCGCCCGGATCTCGGCGCCCGCCTCGCGCTGGCCGCCTGATCGTCAGACATTCAGAAAGGACAGATCCATGACCGACTATTTCGCCAAAGCCCGCCAAGGCCGCATCATTGCGCTGAACCTGTATCAGAGCGGTGCCGTGATGTTCTTTCCGGAAGAGCTCGATGAGATCGTTTCGACCGAGCGTCCGACGAGTCGTCATGTGGTGACGCAGATGAGCAAACCGATGTTCGTGCGCTCCGTTTCCGTGCACCCCAGTGCGCTGATCGAGGCGCCGCGCCCGGAAGAGGTCGCCAACGCGCCCTTCGTATTGACCGAAGAGCACGCTGTTGAAAACGTGCTGCGTCTGGTGGCCTGATCCGTTGGGATCAGAGCGGGGATCAGACTTGGATAAAGGATTTGGTCTCGGGATCGTATTGGAGAAGATCGCCGTCGCCAATGTCCGTCCAGAGGCCGTGCAGGGTCAGTTTGCCTGTTTCGACGGCCTCGCGGACGAAGGGGAAGCTCATCAGGTTCTCGAGCGAGATCAGGATGGATTCCTTTTCCAGAGCATCCTTGCGTTGCTCTTCCGGCACGTCGAGGACACGTTCGTAACCCGGGCGGAGGATGTCCATCCAGCGACCGACAAACGAGGACTTTTCTTCAAGTTCCGGCGCATGGCCCGAGCACATGTCATAGCACCCCTGAACGCCGCCGCAGTTGGAATGCCCGAGGATCACGATATGGGCCACTTTCAGCGCGGTGACGGCGTATTCCACCGCCGCCGATGTGCCGTGGTGGTCGCCGTCGTTGGTGAAGGGCGGCACGAGGTTCGCGATGTTGCGGTGAATGAAGAATTCGCCCTGATCCGCCCCGAAGATGGAGGTCACATGCACACGGGAATCGCAACACGCGATGATGAAGGCGCGGGGGCGCTGTCCCTCTTCCGCGAGCTTCTTGTACCAGGTGCGATTGTCGTTGAAGGTCGTGGCCTTCCAGCCGTGATAGCGTTGGACCATGTAGTTCGGGAGGGGGCGTGCGTATTTCATCGGGTGAAACGTTCCTTTTCAGACGTCTGCTGCCAAATTGCCGCGAATGTAATGAGAGTTTTCGGGGAATTCGAGTGAGAAACTGCTTTGCATTAAACCTTTTCTTGAGGGTCTTGTTGCAAAGTTTCTGCATAGCGCGTGGGGGCGCATGAGATTTGTGGGGTAGAGACATGGTGGTGTCAAAGTTGCGGCCGGACGGGACGGTCGAGGTGGATCGTGATCGTTTGGATCAATTGTACAGTCAGTTGGGAACCTCCGGCGCGGACGGCGTTGTCTCGCGCGCGATGGAAGAGCTGGCGGTGCGACTGGCCAAGGTCGACAGCAGCTATCGCAAGGGCCAGTTCGCGGAGATGCAGCGGGCGGCGCGTTCGATGATCGCGATCTCGGAACAGATCGGCATGGTCACTTTCGCCCGGGTCGCGGGGGATGTGAAGGCACTGGCCTTGACCGATGACAGCACGGCGCTGGCCGCCTGTGTCGAGCGACTGATGCGGATCGGTGAGAATTCCCTTCTGGCGGTCTGGGATTTGCAGGGGGCCTCTCTCTGAAGCGGGTCAGGGGCGAGACGGGTGCGGATGTCCCTTGCCGCACTCAAAGACGTCCCCGGACGCTTCGGCTTGCAGGTGGCATCGGATGAGCTAAGTTTGGCGTGATCGTCATGAAAGGCCCATCCGATGCCACTTTCCTTTGCCAAACCCGGCACATCCTCCCTACCGATTTATCTGATTGCGCCCGAAGAGCTTGAGGCGACGCTGGTGCGTCTCGACCCTGCTCAAGCGGAGTGGGCCCGGGCGCAGGGGTTCAATGCGAGCGCCGGGACCCTGTGCCTCCTGCCGGGGCCGGACGGGATTGCGGGTGCCCTGGCCGGTCTGGGCCGTTCGCAAGAGCGCGCGCGTCAGAGATTCATCCTCGGGGCAGTGCGGGCGAAACTGCCGAAAGGGACGTATCGTTTGGAAACGGAGCTTGCGGACGACGCGCTCGACGAACAGCTTATCGGTTGGCTGTTCTCCGGATATGTCTTTGATGTTTATGCACAAAAAAACGCACCGGAGGCGGAGCTTCTGGCCCCCGAAGGTGTCGATGCCGCGCGGCTTGAAACGATTGCCCTGGGTGAGGCGCTGACCCGCGATCTGATCAATACGCCCGCCAACGACATGGGGCCTGCGGAGCTTGAATTTGCCGCGCGTGCTTTGGCAAAAGAGCATGGCGCAGAGATTGCCGTGACCACGGGTTCGGAGTTGCTGGACGGGAATTTCCCGATGATTCACGCCGTCGGGCGTGCCTCTCCGCGCGATCCGCGTCTGATCGACATGCGCTGGGGGAAAAGCGGCCCGAAGCTGACGCTTGTGGGCAAAGGTGTGTGTTTCGACACCGGGGGGCTCAATCTCAAACCGGGTGCGTCCATGGGGTTGATGAAAAAGGACATGGGCGGTGCGGCCACGGTGCTTGGCCTCGCGAAGATGATCATGGCGCTCGACCTGCCGCTACAATTGCGGGTGCTGATCCCTGCGGTGGAGAATGCGGTGGACGGCTCCGCCTTCCGTCCGCAGGACATCCTGACTTCGCGCAAGGGGCTGACGGTCGAGATCAACAACACCGATGCGGAGGGGCGTCTGGTTCTGGCCGATGCTCTGGCACTGGCCGATGAAACGCCGCCCGATCTGATGATCTCCATGGCGACGCTTACCGGCGCTGCGCGCGTGGCACTCGGTCCCGACGTACCGCCGTTCTTTGCCACCGATATGCGGGATGCCGCGACCCTGTCGCAGGCCTCCGCAAAGGTCGCTGATCCGCTCTGGCAATTGCCCTATTGGGAGCCCTATGAGACGATGATCGAGCCGGGGATCGCCGATCTCGACAATGCGCCTTCGGGTGGCATGGCTGGGGCGATCACCGCCGCATTGTTCCTGCGCCGGTTCGTGACCGAGACGCCGCGCTACATGCATTTCGACATTTATGGCTGGTGCCCATCGCCGCTTCCGGCCCGTCCGAAAGGCGGGGTGGGGCAGGGCGCGCGGGCGATTCTCGCCGCACTTCCGGAGCTTCTGAAGCTATGAGCGATCGTCGTCTGACCCCCGTCAATGCGCGCGTTGCTCTCTCCGGCCATGCCTTGAACGGGCAGGCCGAAGTCACCCCGATGCGTTACACCATTTCCTTGCCTGTGGCCGATCTGCGTGCGTCTCCCGGGGGGGCGCGAGACCGGCAACTCCTCTGGGGCGAGGGGTTCGATGTTTTGGAACTGCGTGATGGCTGGGCCTTTGGCATTGCCGCACGCGATGGCTATGTCGGTTATGTCGAGGAAGCCGATCTGGAACGGGAACGGACCCCGACGCACACGATTTCCGCTCGTGCCACGCATCTTTATCCGCGTGACGATTTCAAGACCGAGGCGGTGACCAGCCTGGCTTTCGGCTCGCGGATCAAGGTGGTCGACGAGCGGCGTAAATTTGTGGAGATCGAGGGCGGGCTGTTTGTGCCGAAAGCGCATGTACGCCCTATCGGGCGACCGTTTTCCGATCCCGTGACCATTGCGCAGATCTTTTTCGGCACGCCCTATCTCTGGGGCGGCAACTCCGCCTTTGGCATTGATTGTTCCGGCACGGTGCAGGCCGGTTTGCTGGCCTGTGGGGTCATGTGCCCCGGCGACAGCGACATGCAGATGAGCCTCGGCTCAGAGGCGACAGGCGGGTATCGGCGCGGCGATCTTTTGTTTTGGAAAGGCCATGTCGCGATGTGCGTCGACGCGGAGGTTTTGATCCACGCGAATGCGCATCATATGGCAGTGGCTTACGAGCCGATCGAACGCGCCATTACGCGGATCGAGGCGCAGGGCGACGGGCCGGTGGCGGCGCATCGCCGGGTGTGATTACTCAACCGGACGGATCAGTTTGCGATCGAAGACTCGCAGAACGGTGCGCAGATCGGCACCGCGTTTGAGGATTTGGCCATCCATGCCGATCACGGCATACATGCCCTGTCGACCGCGCAGTTTCGGGCGTTTTTCGATGCGATAGATCGGATGCTCGGCGGTGCGGCGAAACACCGAGAAGACCGCGACATCCTTGAGAAAGGACATGCCGTAATCGCGCCATTCGCCCGCCGCGACCATGCGCCCGTAAAGTCCGAGAATGGCCCCAAGCTCATGGCGGTCGAAAGCGACCTTGTCCGGTGGGCTGGGTGGCTGAGGGCCCGGGAAGGGCGTCGGCGTTTGTACATTCATGGGTCGAGAGTGGGCGCATTTCCGGCGCAAATCAAGCAAACTCGTGAGTGCCCTGTGGATTGCCGCATTTCGGGCGTGAAATCGCCCGGAATATTCCTTGCTCGACCCCTCATTTGGCCTGCTTCTGAGGTCACAAATGGGGACAGAGCGAGAACGCTTTACCCCGGTGTCGCGGTTCAACAGCCCCCACCCAGTTCGCGGCACCGGGGATCTTGCTCACCCAACTTTCTCGGCCGAGGCAGTTGATCTGTCTCGGCTTTTCCTTTGTGGGGCGGGGATCAGCCACACCAGACACGGCTGATGCGACCCGTGTCATCTACCTCGATATTGGTCCGCTCGGGACGGTGATCCATGGTCACCGTCATGCCGGGCAGGATGATGCGCAGAGGTTCAGGGACCGTAAGAGCGTCAAGCGCGGATTGCGGTTCGCCGATCAGTGGGGTGATCAAAGCTGCGGCGCAGGTTTCCTCTGCGGGGGGCGTATTTTCGGTCACGTTCGGAGCGTTCTCCTTGCAGGCGCTCAAGGAAAGCAGGGACAGCGTGAGGAGGCTGGAAAGGCGGGTCATTGCGTGGCTCCGTAGCGGGCAAGGAACATGGCGACGGCACTGTCGACGATGTCCTGTTTCTGGGTGTCGTCAATTTCGAACGACATCTGGAACGTGCGCATCGGTACGAGGCGGACCTTGCACAGTTCGGCGAACTGTTCCGCCGCCAGTTCGATGTCGTCAATCTGCAATTCGCCGCGCGCGGTGGCGCTGGCGAGATATTGCGACAGGCGTTTTTTCACGAGACCCGGCCCGCTGTCGTAAAACCGCTGGCCGACCTCGGGAAACCGAAGGCTTTCGGCCACAGCGATACGATAGACGGCTGTGCCGAAATCGGAGAGCAGGAAATCGAGAATCTTGCGCCCGGCGGAGGGTAGCAAAGTATGTGGTGGCTGGTTTTCGTCCATGCGTTCGGTGAAGGCGTCGGCCTGACGCGCGGCTTCGAGAGCGGCCACCTCGAGAAACAGCACACGTTTGTCGGGCACATAACTGTAGAGCGTGGCTTTCGAGACTTTGGCTTCGCGGGCGATGTCATCGACCGAGGCGCCTTCGAACCCGTCCCTGAGAAACACGGTTCGCGCACCTTCGATCACCTGGGCGTATTTGCGGCCCTTCTTGATGATGGCCTCTGTCTGGTCCATGGTTTTCTCCCCGATGGGCCGAGCTTAATGTGTTCGCAGTGACGCGCCAATGCCAGAAAAAAGGCAGGCCGTCGGCCTGCCCCAGTGCTCGACAGGGATGTCGATCGGCCGCACACGACACGCGGCTCGGGCCAATCTAAACCGAATGGTTCACTTCGGCAAGGCGTAAGCGCAATGACAGAGATGCTGCATCGCATATAATGGGTTGCAGAAAGCGAAGCGGTCGCTATTTTAGAACCGTTCTAAATTGAGGTCCAACATGCTCCCGGTACTCGCCAATCGCAGACGTTTTTCTGATCTGTCGGAACAGGAAATCATCGCGCTCGCCATTTCGTCCGAGGAAGACGATGCTCGAATCTATCGCCAGTATGCCGAAAAGCTGCGCAAGGATTTTCCCGACAGCGCAAAAATTTTCGACGGCATGGCCGTTGAGGAGGACGGACATCGCGAGGCGTTGATTTCCCTGCACAAACGCCGCTTTGGCGATGTCATCCCCTTGATCCGGCGCGAACATGTGTCGGGCTATTATGCCCGCAATCCGGTGTGGCTGATCGAGAATCTGGGCCTCGAACGCATGCGCGACGAGGCGCAGGCCATGGAGCAGAGTGCCGAAGCCTTTTACCGCAAGGCCGCCGAGCGCACGCAGGATGCCGACACGCGTGCGCTTCTGGGGCGCCTCGCGGCGGCGGAAGCCGGGCACGAGCGGCGGGCCGAGGAGTTGGAGAACCAGTTTCTCGACGACGACACCCGCTCGGAGGAAGACAAGCACGCGCATCGCCAGTTCGTTTTGACCTGGGTTCAGCCGGGTCTGGCCGGGTTGATGGATGGTTCGGTCTCGACGCTCGCGCCGATCTTCGCCACCGCTTTTGCCACGCAAAACACCCATACCACCTTCCTCGTCGGTCTCGCGGCCTCCGTCGGGGCCGGGATTTCCATGGGCTTCACCGAAGCGGCGCATGATGATGGTGTCATTTCCGGTCGTGGTTCGCCGATCAAGCGCGGATTGGCCTCGGGGATCATGACTGCCGTGGGCGGGCTGGGCCATGCGCTGCCCTATCTGATCCCGGATTTCTGGACGGCGACCTTCATCGCCTTTGCCGTGGTCTTTATCGAGCTCTGGGCGATTGCCTGGATTCAGAACCGTTTCATGGAAACGCCGTTCCTGAGAGCCGTTTTCCAGGTTGTGCTGGGTGGCGCATTGGTGTTCGCTGCGGGGGCGCTCATCGGCGGCGGCTGATCGAGTAGTTTTGCCAAGAAGAAGACGGATGTCGTGACGAAAATCTATGTCGATGCAGATGCCTGCCCGGTGAAGGCCGAGGCGGAAAAAGTGGCAACGCGGCATCGTTTGCCCTGCCTTCTGGTCTGCAATGGGGGGCTGCGGCCTTCGCAGAACCCGTTCATGGAGCTTGTAATCGTCCCTGACGGGCCGGACGAGGCCGACAAATGGATCGCGGAGCGGGCCGGGCGGGGCGATGTGGTCGTGACGGGGGATATTCCCCTGGCCGCCAAGGCCGTGGAGGCCGGGGCGCGGGTTTTGAAACATGATGGCGAGGCATTTACCCCCGCCAATATCGGCAATGCGCTTGCGATGCGCGATCTGATGTACGATCTGCGTGCCGCCGATCCGTTTCGGCAAGGCGGCGGCAAGGCCTTTACAAAAGCCGACCGGTCGCGCTTTCTGGACGCCTTGGAGCGGGCGATTCAAGCCGCGAAACGGGAGAACGCATGACTGTAGACGCGGTGATTTTCGACATCGGCAACGTGTTGATCGAATGGCAGCCAGAACGGCATTACGATGCGACGGTCGGGGTCGAGCGGCGCAAGACCATGTTCGAGACGGTCGATCTGCACGCGATGAACGATCTGGTCGATCAGGGCTATGATTTTCGCGCGACGATCGAGGTCGCCGCAGCACAACATCCTGAATTCAAGAGTGAAATCATGATGTGGTATTATGACTGGATCAGGATGGCCCAGCCCGCGATTCCGCATTCCGTGAAATTGCTGCGGGCGCTGCGCAAGAAAGGCGTGCCGGTCTTTGCGCTGACCAATTTCGGCATCGAGAGTTTCGAATTTGCCGAAACGCAATACCCGTTCCTGACCGAGTTCGACCGGCGCTATGTCTCCGGGCGGATGGGCTGTGTCAAACCGCATTCCATCATCTATGAGATGGTCGAGGCGGATTGCAAAATTCCGCCGCAGAACCTGTTGTTCACCGACGACCGGCAGGACAATATCGACACGGCGCAGGCACGCGGCTGGCAGACGCATCTGTTCGACGGGCCTCTGGGGTGGGCCGGGCGCCTTGTCGAGGAGGGGCTTTTGACCCCGCGTGAGGCCTCAGCTTAGGGCGCGTTGGCCTAGCGGCACTTCCTTCACCGGAAGATGGACGATGGCCGAAAACGCGCCGATGCCGACGCCGACCCACCAGACGGCGGTGTAGTCGCCGTAGAGGTCATAGAGCCGGCCGCCGAGCCAGACGCCCAGGAATGCACCGAGCTGGTGAGAGAAGAATACGATGCCGTAAAGCGTCCCCATGTAGCGCAGCCCGTAGATATGCGCGACGAGACCGGAGGTCAGCGGTACGCTGGCGAGCCACAGCGCGCCCATGACGACGGAGAAGATCAGCACCGAGGTCGGCGTGATCGGCAGCGCGATGAACAGGGCCGCGGCCAGTGTGCGCCCGAGGTAAATTCCGGCGAGCAGGTATTTCTTGGAAAACCGGTTGCCGAGCCAGCCCGCCAACAACGTGCCGCCGATGTTGGCAAGCCCGATGAGGGAGATCGAGATCGCTCCCAAAGCCGAGGTGGTCGACACCCCGAGAGAAGCGAGCGTCCCGGAGGGGTCGATGGCGCCACACATCTCCGTCACCATCGCCGGGAAATGTGCGGTGATGAAGGCAAGCTGATAACCGCAGGAGAAGAAGCCGAGGAAAATGAGCGTATAGGTCGGATCGCGGAAGGCTTTGCCGAGGATCGCGCCGAGGCTCTCTTCCAACTCCGCCTTGGAGGCCAGAGCAGGGCTGCGCATCATTGGCAGCGCCAGAAGGGTTGTGAGCACGGCGACAGCGAAGAGCAGGAAGACGTTTTGCCAGGACATAAAGCTCAGGAGCCATTCCGCCAGAGGAGCGCCAAACACCTGCCCGGCCGATCCCGCAGCCGTTGCGATGGCGAGCGACATGGAGCGGTTCTCATTCGAGGAGGCACGGCCCACGACGGCGAGGATGACGCCGAACCCGGTGCCGGCAATGCCGAAGCCCACCAGAGTTTCATAGAGTTGATGCGCCTGAGGAGAGACCGCGAAAGACGAAAGAACCAGCCCTGCCGCATAGGTCACGGCGCCAAGGATGATCGCCTTGCGATCGCCGATCCGTTCTGCGAGTGCGCCGAAGATCGGCTGACCGATGCCCCAGAACAGGTTCTGGATCGCAATCGCCAGGGAAAATTCCGCCCGTGGCCAGTTGAATTCCTCGGCAATCGGTATCTGGAACACGCCAAAGGAGGCGCGGATCGCGAAACTCACGACGATGACGATGCAACCGGCAAGCAGAACCGGGGTGAACAGGGGCGTGCGCGTGTCGGACATGTCTGTCTCCTTTGCGCCATCCTCCGGGATGGCCCTGCTGCGGTCAATCGAATGATTGCAATGACTCGCATCATCTTTCCTTATGCGATCCGGCGCAGTAAGGGAGAAGCATGGAAACGCTCATGGACATCTACGCGGCCCGGGTGGCCGCAGGCACGTTGCGCGAAGACCCGGCGCAGGTTGCGGTTTTGCCGCTTCTGGAGCGGGTGCGCGCCGATCTGGCACAACAACCGGTGAAAAAGGGGCTCCTGTCCCTGATCGGCGGACGGAAAAAGCCCGAAGCGGTGCAGGGGCTCTATCTCTGGGGCGGGGTCGGGCGTGGCAAATCCATGCTGATGGACCTGTTCTACGACCATGCGCCCGTGCCCGCGCGTCGTGTGCATTTCCATGCCTTCATGCAGGAGGTGCAGGGCGGCATCGAGGCGGCGCGCAAGGCCGGAACCGCCGATGCCATCGCGCCCGTCGTGGAAAAGATCGCACAGGACATCCGGCTTCTGTGCTTCGACGAGATGCAGATCACGGATATTGCCGATGCGATGATCGTCGGACGCCTGTTCGAGGGGCTGTTCGCCAAGGGCGTGACCGTGGTCACGACCTCGAACCGGGTGCCGGACGACCTTTACAAGGACGGGCTGAACCGGCAACTGTTCCTGCCTTTCATCGAGATCATCAAACAGCGGCTCGAGGTGCATCACCTGCACTCGCCGGTGGACTATCGCCAAGGCCGTCTGACCGGGACGCCGGTCTACTTTCACCCTGTGACGCCCGATGTGCGCGCCACGATGGACGACATCTGGAACGATCTGACGGGCGGTGCGACCGAAAGCCTGACGCTGAAGGTCAAAGGCCGCGACGTGGTTTTGCCGAAGTTTCACAACGGCATCGCGCGGGCGACGTTCTGGGATCTCTGCGGTCAGATGTTCGGGCCGGGCGATTACCTTGTTATCGCGGATGCGGTCAAACTTCTGATCCTAGAAGACATTCCGCGCCTGACGCGCAACAATTTCAACGAGGCCAAACGTTTCGTCACGCTGATCGACGCGCTTTACGAGGCCAAGGTGCGCACGGTCTGTTCTGCCGTCGACGAACCGGAGCGGCTCTATATCGAAGGCGCGGGTGCGTTCGAGTTCGAGCGCACGGCATCGCGTCTGCGGGAAATGCAGGACAAGGATTGGGGTGAGGACGCAGAATAAGAAAGGTCCGGGGGACCTTTCGTGCGTGCTGCGGGCGTCAGCCCCGGAACTGAAGCGCCCGGACATCAGTCCGGGGGACTGATTTCAGCGACGAGCGGGTGGAGCCCCGGGGATGATACAGGCGAAAGACTGATCAGCCCTTCGCCAAAATCTCCCGAACGCGCGGCGCGACCTCTTCGCCGTACAGCCGTATGGTGTCCATCAGCGCCTCGTGCGGCACCGGGCCCGACGAGATTTTCAGATCGAATCGGTTGAGACCCAGAACCGCAACAGTTGCCGCAATCTTTTGTGCGACGGTCTCGGGCGACCCGACGAACAGGGCTCCGTGATCCACTTCGCGCTCAAACGCCTCGCGAGTCAGCGGTGGCCAGCCACGGCTCTGGCCGATGCGCTGATGCATGATCCGGTAGCCCTCGAAATAGCGCTCCCGTGCCTCTGCATCGGTGTCGGCGATATGGCCCGGCGAATGACAACCGATCGGCAATTGCGGCGCGCTCATCCTGTCGCGGATGTCGCGATAGAGGTCGGCAAAGGGTTTGAACCGTACGGGGCTGCCACCGATGATGGCGAGCGTCATTGAGACGTCGTTGGTGGCGGCGCGCACGACCGAGTCGGGGCTTCCGCCAACACCGACCCAGACCGGGATCGGACGTTCGGGGCGGGGATAGACGGTCTGTGCCTCGAGCGGCGGACGATGGCGCCCTGACCAGCTGACTTTCTCCTCGGTCGTAAGCCGTTTGAAGAGGTCGAATTTTTCTTCGAACAGCATCTCGTAATCCGCCAGATCATAGCCGAACAGCGGGAAGCTTTCGGTAAATGACCCACGCCCCAACGTGATCTCTGCGCGCCCGTTCGAGATCGCTTGGATCGTCGAGAACCGTTGAAACACCCGGATCGGATCGTCAGAGGACAGGACCGTCACCGCAGAGGTCAGTTTGATCTTTGAGGTCTGCGCCGCAATCGCCGCGAGCACCGGCTCAATCGCGGAAACAGCGAAATCGGGGCGGTGATGTTCGCCGATGCCGTAAACGTCGATCCCGACCCGATCGGCCAGAATGCCTTCCTTGATCACGTTGCGAATGACCTGACCCTGCGGCAGGTCATTGCCCGCCGCATCCCAGGTGACGTCGCCAAACGTGTCGATGCCAAATTCCAAAGCCATATCCGAGTCTCCTGTTTCGGGCCCGAAATATGCACGGGCCCGGGGCGGGAAAACCCGCGCAGGCGCACAGGGTCTGTTCGTCTAGCCGTTGGTCTGCAAGATGTGTCCCGCGAGATAAAGCGAGCCACAGATCAGGATGCGGGCCTGCGGATGCGCGGCGACGATCTGCGCAATGGCGTCGGGAACGCTGTCGGCTTCCATGGCATCGAACCCTTCGGCCCGGGCCACTGCCGCGGTCTCTGAGGCGGGCAGGGTGGCTTGCGCCTCCGGGATCGACACGGCGATGAGTTCCCTGGCGTGCCGTTGCAAGGGACGCAGATAGCCCGCGATGTCCTTGGTGTTGAGCATGCCGCAAACCATGTAGGTCGGACGTTCCGGCAAAGTGTCGAGCGCCAGCGCCAGCGCCTCCCCTGCCGCGGGATTGTGACCGCCATCGAGCCAGAGCTCTGCGTCAGGAGCGGCGTCCGTGAGCGGCCCGGTCTTGAGACGTTGCATGCGGGCGGGCCAGAAGGCCTCTGTCATGGCGGCCTCGAGCGCGGTGTCGTCATAGCCCATGTGCCGCAGCGCTGCGAGGGCGGCCCCGGCGTTGTGAACCTGATGCTGGCCGATCAGACGCGGCATCGGAAGGTCGCGGAGTCCGGTTTCATCCTGGAAAATCAGACGCCCGCGTTCTTCCCAGACATGCCATTCCTGTCCGTGGCGCAGGAGAGGCGCGCCGAGACGGGCGGCGGTGGCTTCGATCACGTCCAAAGCCTCGTCCGGTTGCGGTCCGACGACACAGGGCACACCGCGCTTGATGATCCCGGCCTTCTCCGTGGCAATCGCGGTGAGCGTTTCGCCGAGGAATTGTGTGTGGTCGATGGAAATCGGCGTGATGATCGACAGCGCAGGCGACTCAACGACATTGGTTGCGTCGAGGCGCCCGCCGAGGCCCACTTCCAACAGGGTGTAATCCGCAGGCATGCGCGACATGGCGAGGATGCCGGCCACGGTGGTGATCTCGAAATAGGTGATCGGTTCGCCGCCATTGGCGCGTTCGCACTCTTCGAGCACGGCCATCAGGTCAGGCTCGGAAATCAGCTCGCCCGCCAGGCGGATACGTTCATGAAACCGCGCCAGATGCGGCGAAGTGTAGGCATGAACCGTCTTGCCTGCGGCCTCTAATCCTGCACGGATCATCGCTTGGGTCGAGCCTTTGCCGTTGGTGCCCGCGATATGGATTACCGGCGGCAATTTGCGCTCCGGATGATCGAGGGCATCGAGCAGGCGCCAGACACGGTCGAGCACAAGGTCGATGACCTTGGGATGCAGGGACATCAGCCTCTCGAGGATGACGTCGGAATTCTGGGTGGTCACTTTTTCGCGTCCTTCGCGGAAACTTTGGCCTGAACTGCGGCCTCTGGGGCGATTTTCGGCGCAGCGCCTTTGTCTTCCGGCGCGGGAGCCGGAAGGTCTCCGACCACGGCGGGCGGCAGGTTGCCCAGCATGCGCAGGATGGTCACCAGCTCGTCCTTCATCTTCATGCGATGCGTCACGCGGTCGAGCATGCCGTGATCGAGAAGATATTCGGCGCGCTGGAAGCCTTCGGGCAGTTTCTCGCGGATCGTCTGTTCGATCACACGGGGACCGGCGAAACAAATAAGCGCGTTGGGTTCGGCGATCTGGACATCGCCCAGCATCGCGTAAGAGGCCGTCACACCACCTGTGGTCGGGTGGGTCAGGACGACGATATAGGGGAGACCCGCCTCTTTCAGCATTTCAATCGCCACAGTGGTGCGCGGCATTTGCATGAGCGAGAGAATCCCCTCCTGCATCCGGGCACCACCGGCGGCGGAGAACATGATGAACGGACGTTTCAGCTCAATCGCGCGCTCGACACCCTTGATGAAGGCGTTGCCGACATACATGCCCATGGAGCCCCCCATGAAGGAGAAATCCTGCGCCGCAGCGACGACCGGCGTGCGACCGATCTCACCCTCGGCGACCAGCATGGCTTCTTTCTCGCCCGTCGACTTCTGCGCCGCTTTCATGCGGTCGGGGTATTTCTTTTGATCGCGGAATTTCAGAGGGTCTTCAATCGGTTCGGGAACCTTGACCTCGGAGAAAATGCCGCCGTCGAACATCGCCTTGAACCGCGCACGCGGCGTGATGTGCATGTGATGGTCGCAATTGGTGCAGACGTTCTGGTTCTCGGCCAGCTCGCGGTGAAACAGCATGGTGCCGCATTCCGGGCATTTCGTCCAAAGATTGTCCGGCGTGTCGTGTTTCGAGAAGAGCGAGTTGATCTTCGGGCGGACGTAGTTCGAGATCCAGTTCATGGGTGCGCCTTTGGACGTTACGTTACTTGGGGCCTCAGATAAGCTCCTCTGTCACGAATTGCAATCAACGCCTGATCGCAAGCCGCGCCACGAGCCATGTGACGACCAGCAAGAGGCTCTGGAAGACCAGCGCTTTCGGGTCGGAATAGAGCACTTCCGGGCTGTCGGTCTGCATGAACAGTCCGAAACCCGACATCATGTCCTGTTGCGGGGCAAACAGCATGGCGGTGAAGTTGTTCATGAAATGCAGCGCAATGGCCGGGCCGAGCGTGCCCGAGCGCATGGTCAGATCGCCCGCGAGCACGCCAAAGCCAATGGCCCAGAGCACGGGGAACAGGGCCGCGATGCCTTCGTTCGTCCCGCTCAGATGCAACAGCCCGAAAAGCACGGCGGAGGCGGCGAGACCGAGCGCGTAGGAGTTCGTGGCCCCGGCGATCTGGCTTTGCAGATAACCGCGAAAGAACACCTCCTCGGCGGTGACCTGAACCATCAGCCCCAGCACCGCGAAGGGCACCCAGAACAGCCACATCCCACCCGGCAGGTTTGCGACCGGTTCGGCGGGGCCGTCCCAGGGCAAAAGCAGGGTGAGAAAGGTGAAGCCCGCGATCCATTTGAGCGTCACGAAGAACTGCGCGCGCAAGACGGGGGCGGGGCCGGTCAGATCGCGCAGGTGCCGGGCGTGCAGCCGTTCGGCCAGTTTGATCGCGCCCACGAGTAAAAGGGCAAACCCCGCAAGGATGGTGAACAAGCCGCCCGGGGTGGTGCCGACCATGGGGCCGTTGGCGCCGAACTGAAAGGGCATGAGAGAGGGCGCAAGGCGTCCGACGACGAGATAGAACAGCGGTGTGACCACTACGCTGATCACCAGTCCGGCCAGAAGCGTGATCCCCACTCGCCAAAGTTCGGGACGGCGCATCGCGGAGGCGATGATCGGGGCGTAGGGGTGCGTCGGTTGCGGCATGCTGTCTCTCGTCGCGGTCATGTCGGGGCAGAGGTAGCATGCGCGGCCCCGGTGTGAAAGCGACGGAAACGCGCAGGAACTCGCCGATCCGTGAACCCGCCTGACTTGGAAGCGCCGGAAGCGCGCGCTATAGGCGACGCCAGACTGCGAGGAGAGTGACATGGTATCGGTGATGCGCCCGGCGAGAACGGTTGCGAAGGTGGCGATTGCGGCGGGGGTGATGCTCGGCCTTGCGGGCTGCGAGATGGACATGGGGGCGACTGGCACCTCCGTGGATCCGGCGCGCCGCCCGGTGCGTGCCGTCACCTTGCCGCTCAGCGGAGTGAGCGTCGCGGGGCCCTCGGGCTATTGCGTCGATCCGGTTTCGGTGCGTGACAGCGCCAGGGGCAGTTTCGCGCTTCTGGGCAATTGCACCGGTCTGAGCGGGCGCAACAATCCCGCGCTGAAGGGTAAGACGGCCGTCCTGACCCTCTCGGTTGCTCCGCCGATGACGGAGACGGAAGAGTTCGATCCGCCGAGCTATGAGGCCTATTTCGCCTCCGAGACCGGACGCCGCGCTTTGTCGCGCAGCGGATCGGCCAAGACCGTGCAGCTCATCGAAAGCGAGGCACGGGGCGATATGGTGCTCCTGCATGTGCGCGACAGCGCCCCGATGACCCTGCGCGGGCAGGGTCGGGAATATTGGCGCGCGCTTTTCCTTCTGGACGGTAGGCTTGTTACCGCAACCGCCACGCCCTTTGCCGAGGCACCGATGTCCGGGGGGCAGTTGCGTGCCCTGCTGGATCGTTTCGTCATCGAACTGAAACGCCGCAACCCGTCTTGAGCTCTGAAACTGTTGCTGAAATGGAACCAAACTGCGGAATTTTTCCGCGTTTGTTGAGTGGAAACCTTTGTCGGTCATAGTAAGGCCCGGAAGAGCAGGAAAAGGTTGCGCGATGCGGCGGCGACTCAAGCAGATGATCGAAACGCGGATCAACGCGCTGGCCACGCGGCGCTGGGCGCGACGCGCGACGATGGCCGAGGGTCTGTCGCTTCCGACGCTGCGCCGGTTGCGCGGACAGGCGCGTGGGCTCAGATGGGAGATCGACCGGTTTCTCTTCGTGGCCGACGGGCGCTTGGCACTGCCGCTGATCGGGTCGAATGCGATGCAATTGCCGCTCTACACCGACTGGTCGCACCGCCCGGAGCTTTGGCGCGGGCCGATCCCGCTCAAGGGGGCCTCCGCGGTGCCAAGCAAGACGCTGATCGGGTCCGAGGCGACGCTTTATCACGACTGCCAGATCTCCGAACTGACCTATCGTCAGGTGCGCAACACCTCCGAAGAGGACCTCTCGCCCTTCGGGCTGCGTCTCGACGTGTTCCGGTTCGATGGCTCCTTCCTGTCGCTTTCGGTGGAATTGCCGGACGAGGCCTGTCACGGCCTTAGCAAACGTCATCTCGTGCGGATGGACTATTCCATCGACCTTGAAAAAGGCATCGAGATCTTTGCCCGGCTGAACGTGAAACACGGGCCGAACATGGAGCAGGTGGTGCGCGAACTGCCGCTGCATACCGACGAGGGCTATGTCGAATTCGATCTGGCTTATACGAAACTCAACGAGAAACGGGTGGAAAAGCTCTGGATCGACCTGATTTTCGAAGACCCGGAGATGAATCAGATCGTCCTGCGGGACCTGACCTGTTCGCGCCGTCCGCGCGCGGAACTTTGATGCCGATTTTGACGGAGAACGGACATGGATGAGGTGACACTGGTCAAAACCCGGCTCCAGGCAGGGATTTGGGAAGGCGAATTGCATGTGCCGGAGGCGGTCGGCGCGCTGCCCGAGATCGAGGTGACCTATCTCGACCAGCCGGTGCAGGGCCATACGCTGAGCGAGGATGCGGAGCGCGAAGGTGTGTGGTTCTTTCGTTTCGCCGTGCCCTCCGAATTGTTGAACGACGGTGTCCAGACCTTCGTCTTCTCGGATCGCGAGAGCGGTCGGGTGCTCAATTCCCTGACCCTGATGGCGGGGGATGTGCTGGCCGAGGACATCCGTGCCGAGATGGATCTGTTGCGTCAGGAACTCGACATGCTCAAACGCGCCTTCCGCCGCCATTGCATCGAGACCGGCTCGAACTGATCTGACGCGGCGTCTTGCGTGACATGCGTCCCCCCCTTGCGCATTTTGGCGCGCAAAGGGAGGCCCGTCACATGACCCACTATCCGCATCTTCTTGCGCCGCTCGATCTCGGCTTTACCACTCTGCGCAACCGGACCTTGATGGGGTCGATGCACACCGGGCTCGAGGAGCGGGGCGACTGGGAGGCGGTGGCCGAATTCTACGCCACCCGCGCCCGTGGTGGGGCGGGGATCATCGTCACCGGAGGCATGGCCCCCAGTGTCGAAGGCGGTGTGTTTCCCGGTGCGGCGGGGCTGTTTACGGATCGGGACATCGCAAACCACCGCAAGGTGACGGAGCGTGTTCATGCCGAGGGCGGCAAGATCGCGATGCAGATTCTCAACGCCGGGCGCTATGCCTATGGCCCCAACTGTGTTGCCCCCTCCGCGATCAAATCGCCGATTTCGCCCTTCAAGCCGACCGAGCTGGACGAGGCGGGGATCGAAAAACAGATTGCCGATTACGCGACCGCTGCCGCCCGCGCCAAGCAAGCGGGGTACGATGGCGTCGAGGTGATGGGCTCCGAAGGCTATCTGATCAACCAGTTCCTCGTCACCCATACCAACCGGCGCGAAGATCGCTGGGGCGGGTCCTATGAAAACCGGATGCGCTTTCCCATCGAAGTGGTGAAGCGCGTGCGGGAGGCGGTCGGGCCGGAGTTCATCGTGATCTACCGGATTTCCATGATCGATCTGGTGCCCAATGGCTCGACCTGGGAGGAGGTCGTACAACTCGCCAAAGAAATCGAGAAAGCTGGAGCGACGATCCTCAACACCGGGATCGGCTGGCACGAGGCCCGCGTTCCGACGATCGCGACTTCCGTGCCGCGCGCGGCTTTCGCCGATGTGACCCGGCGCATGATGGGGGAGGTCTCGATCCCCGTCATCACCTCGAACCGCATCAACCATCCGCAGGTTGCCGAAGATGTGTTGGCCGAGGGCTGTGCCGACATGGTTTCCATGGCGCGGCCGTTCCTTGCCGATCCCGACTTTGTCGTCAAAGCGGCGGCGGGCAAGGCGGATCGGATCGCGCCCTGCATCGCCTGCAATCAGGCCTGTCTGGACCATACGTTCTCCGGCAAGCTGACCTCCTGTCTTGTCAATCCGCGCGCCTGCCACGAAACCGATCTGACCTACGCTCCGGCGGAGGTGGTCAAAACCGTTGCGGTGGTCGGGGCCGGTCCCGCCGGTGTCATGACGGCCATCATCGCCACTGAACGCGGGCACAAGGTCACGCTGTTCGACAAGGTGAGCGAGATTGGCGGTCAACTCAACATGGCGAAACAGGTGCCCGGCAAGGAAGAGTTCTTCGGCCTCGTCGACTGGTTCAAAACCATGGTGACGACCTCCGGCATCGAATTGAAACTCGGGACAGAGGCCAGGCCCGACATGCTCGCGTCGTTCGACGAGGTGGTGATCGCCACCGGTGTCGCCCCGCGCGATCCGGAAATCCCCGGTCAGAATGAGCATGGCAACACCGTGAGCTATATCGACATCCTGACGGGCCGCGTTACCGCGGGGCCGCGCGTTGTCGTCATCGGGGCCGGGGGCATCGGATTCGATGTGGCCGAGTACCTGACCACCTCCGAAAGCCCGACGCTGACCCTTGCCGACTGGAAGGCCGAATGGGGCATCACCGATCCGGTGCAAGATCGCGGCGGGCTGTCGCCCGACGGACCGAAACCGGAGGCGCCCGCGCGCGCGGTCACGCTGTTGCAGCGCAAGGCGGAAAAGCCGGGCAAGCGTCTTGGCAAGACCACCGGTTGGATTCACCGTGCCACGCTTCAGATGAAGGGCGTAAAAATGATGGGCGGCGTCAGCTACGACAGGATTACGCCGGAAGGGCTCTGGATCACCAAGGACAACACGCCGCAGCTGATCGAGGCCGACACCATCGTGCTCTGCGCCGGGCAGCTTTCGGAGCGCAGCCTTGCCGAAGCGTTGGAGGCACAGGGCAAACCCTGCCATGTCATCGGAGGCGCGGATGTCGCCGCCGAGCTTGACGCCAAACGTGCCATCGACCAGGGCGCACGCCTCGCAGCCAGCTTCTAACCCGTTTCCTTTGTTGCAGAAATACTCCCGCCGGAGGCCTCGTTCGGCGGGACATGCACTGCCTCTCGTGATTGTTTCCGCGTTTCCGGACCCAAAACGATCACCGAGAGACCACGCTATTGTCCCCCATCTTCCCCATTCTTGCCCGATTTCGGAGGGATAACCCTTTCCCTAGGGGCCAAGATTTGTAGGTAAGATTAAATGGACCGACTGACGGAAATGGAAGCCTTTGCCACGGTTGTGGATCAGGGCGGTTTCACGGATGCAGCCAAGAAGATGGGGATTTCCAAGTCCGCCGTTTCCAAACATGTCTCTGCGCTTGAAGCCCGGCTGGGGGCCCGTCTCCTGAATCGTACCACGCGACGGGTCTCGCCGACCGAGATCGGTCTGGCCTATTACGACCGCGCGCGCCGGGTCCTGAACGATGCCGGAGAGGCCGATGCGCTCGTGACCTCGATGCAATCCGCGCCTTCGGGCCTGTTGCGTATTTCGGTCGCCACCGATTTCGGCGTCAACCATCTTTCCCCTGTGCTGGGCGAATTCCTGTCCGAATTCCCCGACATTCAGGTCAACATGGTGCTGAACAACCGCTATGTCGAACTGATTTCCGAAGGCTTCGATATGGCCGTGCGCATCGGCGAACTGGAAGACAGCACGCTGCGCGCCCGCAAGCTCACCGAGACCACCAAGCGCATGGTCGGTGCCCCCGCCTATTTCGAGAAATACGGTCGCCCGCAGAAGATCGACGATCTGAACGAGCACAAGCTTTTGCATTATTCCAATCAGGCCAATGGTGCCGTGTGGAAACTCACCGCCCCCTCGGGTGAAAAGCGTCAGATCCGTACCGCAGGCTGGCTCACGGTGAATGACGGGCAGTCCCTGCTCAATGCCTGCATCTCCGGCCTCGGCATCGCCTACCTGCCCTCCTTCCTCTACGCCGATGCGATGGAAAAGGGTCTGATCGAGGAGGCGATTCCCGATCTGCCGCCGGAAACACAGGGGATCTACGCCGTCTACCCGCCGGGCCGGTTCACCCAGCCGAAGGTGCGCGCCTTCATTGACTTCCTCGTCCATGCCTTTGCCGATAAAGGCCCGGACAAGTGGTAGACTGACTTCTCGTGGAAGAGAGGGCGAAAGCCTTTACTGGGTCGAGGCGATCACCGCTTCGACCCTTCTGTTTTTTTCGCGACCTTCCTCGGTGGCGTTCGACGTTCGCGGGGCGAGATAGCCGATGCCCTCGGCGCTGAGCTGGCCGGGGGCGATGTCATAGGACTGGATCAATCTCTGTCGCACCGCCTCGGCACGCTTGCGCGACAGCGCGGTGTTGCCCTCCAACCCGCCGACAGTGTCGGTATGCCCGACAAGGGCGATGCGCACTTCGGGGTGGGTTTTCAGATACTCGGACAGGCGCCGCAGCGAGGCGAAGGGGCCTTCGCCGAGGTTCGAGGCCCCGGTCTCGAACGTCAGGTCTTCCAGCACCACGCGCCCACGGGTTTCCAGCCGGGCAATCAGGTCCTCGCTTGTCGATGACATCACGCCCGCATCCGGCGCGGAGGGGGCGTGCAACTCGACCTCGGGCGCGTCAGACGGGATCACCGTACTGATCTGGAGGTAGCCCGCATCCCGTGCCTTGCTGCTCAGGACGGAGACGAACCGCCCGTCCGCATGGGTGCTAAGGAGATACTGAAAATCGCCGAGGTCCACATGCATCGCGGGCTCCGGCAGAAGGTCGAGAAGATAGCGGAAGTCGAACCCGCCACATTCTGTGTCGGCGCAGGCATAGAGCGTCGTGAACCCGTCCTGCTCAAGCTGGGTGCGCAGCGGTTCGATCATCTGGTAGCTGGTCAGCGAGGTGCCGTTGAGCTTGTAGGCCACCTGTTCGATATCGCCCTCAGCCATGATCCGGGGCGTTTCCGTGCCCTGAAACGCGCCGCTCGGGAAGGGCTGGGCGGAGGAGAACTCCTCGCGCCGATCCGTCTCGCTTGCCGCACCGGGCAGGTCGAGCGCCGAGGCCGCGCCAGCAAGGATGAGGAAACAGGCGAATGAAATCGGGCGGATCATTGGAACTCGGAAAGGGGTTTCGTGCGGTAGTGGTACTGTCCCGCCTGCTGCATTCCAAGAGAAGAATACAGAGCCAGAGCGCCGGTGTTGGCCCGGGTAACTTGCAGAGCGAGGCTGTTTGCCCCCTGTGCGCGGGCCCAATCGGCCGCGAGCGCCATCATCGCCCGGGCCAGGCCCTGGCGACGGTGTGCAGCAGAGGTTTCAAGCGCATGGAGGGCTGCGATACCCTGATGGATCGCAACGAATCCGGTGCCCGCAGGCGTATCGCCCAAGCGCCCGAGCAGGGTGCATTTGGGGCTTGGGACACGTTCCATGATCGCAAGCCGCGCAGGCCCAATCCCACCTTCGGCCCAGATTTCTTGCTGAATCGCCACTGGCGGCCAGCAGGCATAGCCGGTTTTCGGGTCCGACGCGGGAAAGGCGTCAAGCGGCGCGATCAGGCAGGCGACCGGATCGAACATGCGATAACCGCGTCTCTCCAGCTCTGCGTCGAACGCCTCTTCGCTGTCGCGAATCTGGAACAGGGCATCCCGACCATCCGCGACAAACCGCGTTTCGACAGCCTCCAATGCCGCCGGCGAGAACGTCCCATCAAGCGTGGCCGCCGACACCCGGCTGCCGCCTCCCGCCCCGTAGCGATAGGTGAAAGGGCCAAGCGCCTCGCGCGTTAAAGGCGGCCAGGTGGCCTCGAAAGCGGCAAAGAGGGCGGCGGGATCGGGCATCAGGCGTCGACGGGAAACAGCGCGGCAAGTTCAAGCAGCGCGGCTTCGATCTCTGCGCCGTCCTGACCGCGGATCACGATATTGGTGCCAAAGGCGCCGTTGCGGTTGAACGGGTAGGAGCCCATCGACAGCTCCGGATATTTCTTCGCCAGCATGCCAAGCGGTTCGGCCACGGCGCTTTCGGGGCGGTCGATGCGATAGCTCTGCGACAGCAGGGGCTTGCCGCCTGTGAGCGTCGGCAAAAGCCCCGCCACCATCGCCTCGAAAATATTCGGCACCCCGGCCATGACATGCACGTTTTCGACCGAAAAACCGGGCGCAATCGACACCGGGTTCTCAATCAGCGTCGCACCGTCGGGGATGCGGGCCATGCGCATGCGAGCCTCGTTGAACTCGACGCCGCGCCCTTCGTAATGCGCGGTCAAAAGCGCGCGGGCGTCGTCGCGGATGTCGATATGGAGACCAAAGGCCTCGGCGATGCAATCGGCTGTGATGTCGTCATGGGTCGGCCCGATGCCGCCGGAAGTGAACACATGGGTGTATTTTCCCGCAAGCTCGCGCACCGTGGCGACGATCATCGGCGCATCGTCTGGCACGACCCGCGCTTCTTTGAGGTCGATCCCCACCCGCGTCAGCTCGCCCGAGAGGTGATACATGTTTGCATCCCGGGTGCGACCGGAAAGGATCTCGTCCCCGATGATCAAAATTGCGGCGGTGGGGTTGGCGGTGCGGGTCATCTCGGTCTCCTTGAGACTGTTTCCCAAACGGTATAGGCCTCTGACCATGCGCTTTCAATCGGACCTGATCCCCGCCACCCTTTTGCGTCGGTACAAACGCTTCCTCGCGGACATCCGCCTGCCGGACGGGCGCGAGGTCACGGCGCATTGCCCGAACCCCGGCTCGATGATGGGGCTGGCGGAGGACGGCACGCGCGTTTGGGTTGAGCCGAATGACGATCCGAAGAAGAAACTCAAATATGGGCTGCGTCTGGTGGAGTTGCCGGATGCGATGGTGGTGGTCGATACAGGCATCGCCAACCGTGTGGTGAAGGAAGCTTTGATGGCAGGGCAGGTGCCCGGACTCGAAGGCGAGGTGCGGGCCGAGGTGAAATACGGCGAAAACTCGCGGGCCGATTTCCTCGTGCTCCAAGGCGGGCGGAACATCTGGGTCGAGGTGAAATCCGTGACGCTCTCACGCCAGCCCGGCCTTGCCGAATTTCCCGATGCCAGAACCGCACGCGGGGCGAAACATCTGGGCGAGCTTGCCGCGCGGGTGGCCGAGGGCGACCGCGCCGTGATGCTTTATCTGGTGTCCCGCGACGACTGCACCCGCTTTGCCCCTGCCGCCGACATTGATCCGACCTATGCCGAGGCGGAGCGCATGGCAAAGGCGGCGGGGATCGAGGTCATGATCTTTCCGATCCGGGCGACATCCGAGGCGGTGACTTTCGACGCAACCCCTGTGCACGCGCTTTAACCTTCCGGCACTGGCCCTTTCGCCTTCAAGGGCTTATATGAGCCGGATCAGACAAAGGAGTTGGACTCTTGGACGAGACGCATCGCGGCCGCATCACCAAAGACGGAATTCGCATCTACGAGGACGCGGATTTTCCGGGTATTCGTGCGGCCTGTCAGGTTACGGCGCAGATTCTCGACGAAGTTGCGCCACTGGTGAAGCCGGGTGTGACCACGGGGGAGCTGGACGATTTCATCAATCGTCGTGTGGTCGAGCTGGGTACGACCTCTGCGACGATCGGTTATAACGGATACAAACACGCCTCCTGCATCTCTGTGAACCATGTGGTGTGCCATGGCATCCCTGGCGCGCCGATCCCGAAAAGCAGCGATGAAACCATCTCGAAAGACCCGGAAAAGCGGCGTCAGGACGATGTTCTCAAAGACGGGGATATCCTCAATATCGACGTCACCGTGGTCAAGGACGGTTGGTTCGGGGACAGCTCGCGCATGTATGTCGCGGGCAAGCCGAGCCGTCAGGCGGAGCGTTTGATCCAGGTGACCTATGACAGTCTCATGCTGGGCATCGAGGCGGTCAAGCCGGGCAATACCTTTGGCGACATCGGTTATGCGATCCAGAATCATGTCGAGCATCAGGGCATGTCCGTGGTGCGCGATTTCTGTGGTCATGGCGTGGGGCGGGTGTTCCACGCGCCGCCGAATGTTCTGCATTACGGTCGTCCGGGCATGGGCGCGGTTCTTGAAGAGGGCATGATCTTTACCATCGAGCCGATGGTCAATCTCGGGCGCCCTGAAACCAAGGTGCTTTCTGACGACTGGACCGCCGTGACGCGCGACAAGAAACTGTCGGCGCAATATGAACATTGCGTGGGGGTGACCGCAACCGGGTGCGAGGTTTTCACCGTGTCGCCGGGCGGTCTGTTCCATCCGACCTACAAGGTCTGAGGCGAAAAACGCCGGTTCCCTGAGCTATTTCCGGATGGGCGGGGTCTTCCCCGCCTTTTCCTTTTTCACTTGCATTTCAATTGGCTGACCGGATGGTCAGATAAAAGATGGGCTCTGCCTGTTGCGAACGACTTTCAGCTATCATAGCAAATCGCCACGTCATCAAGGCTGCGGCCCGACCGGGCCGCATTCACTGCCCGAGGAGGCTTGCCCATGAACTCCCTTTTGAAAACCCTAGCCCTTGCGGCTCTTGTGTCTGTCACGGGGACGCTTTCGGCGGCCGCACAGGAGGTCACCCTCCGGTTCCAGCATTTCGTCTCCCCGAAAGCCGGCTCCGCCACCTATTTCATGGAGCCTTGGGCCCGCAAGGTCGAGAAGGACAGCGGTGGTCGCATCAAGGTCGAGATCTACCCGCTGATGCAACTTGGTGGCAAGGCCCCGGACCAGTACGATCTGATCCGTGATGGTGCCATCGACGGTGGCTGGATCATTCCGGGCTATCAGCCGGGGCGTTTCCCGGAAACCGAGGCCATCGAACTGCCGTTTGTCTCGCTGAAATCGGCGGAACTGTCGTCGATGGCGGCGTGGGAATTCACCCAGGAGCACCTTCTGGATGATTTCGCAGACATCCATATTCTGGCGGCTCACACCCATGGTGAGGGTCTGGTTCACAAGAAGGGCGATCCGATCCGCAAGGTCGAGGATTTCGAAGGGCTGAAACTCCGCGCGCCAACCCGCACTTCGACGCTTTTGCTCGAAAAAATGGGCGCGACGCCTGTCGGTCTGCCGGTCCCGGCCTTCCCCGAAGCACTGTCCAAAGGCGTTCTGGACGGTGGCATCATCACCTTTGCCATGTCGCCGTCACTGAAGCTCGACGAGCTGACCGATGCGGAAACCGACGTGGCGGGGGATCGGTCGTTCTACAACCTCTATTTCCTCTGGGCGATGAACAAGGCGAAATACGATAGCCTGCCGGATGATCTGAAAGAGGTGATCGACCGCAACTCCGGCCTGATGGCCTCGCGCTGGTCCGGCATCGCCTATGACATGGGCGACGACGACGGCGTGAAAGTCATCGCGGCGAGCGACAATGCGGTGAACGTGTTGAGTGAGGAAGAGACCGCGAAGATCACCGCCTTGGGCGACGAGGTCGTGGCCGACTGGATCGCCGAGATGGATGAGAAGGGCTTCGATGGTGAAAAGCTTGTGGCGGATGTGAAAGCGGCCATGGAGCATGCGCAGGATGCAGCCCCCTGGGTCGACGCGCGGGGCGCGGCTTATACGATCGCCACGGAATGATGTCTGTGATCATTTGAGAAAAGGCCGCCTTTGGGCGGCCTTTTTGTTTGAGTATTTGACTGCAATGAAGACTTAGAGGCCGAGACGGGTGGGCAGATCATGCATGTCGGAGAGGTGCTCGGCACCCTCTTCGATCAGCCGCGCGCCGTCGCCATGCGGGTCAAAACCAAAGCAGCGCATCCCGGCACGACGTGCGGCGATACAGCCGGAGGGGCTGTCGTCAATCACCACGCAGTCTTCGGGGGAGACGCCAAGCTGTTCGGCGGCGATCAGGAAGAGCCCCGGTTCGGGTTTCGCGGTCCCATAAGTATGCGCAGAGTGAATGCGACCTTTGAGGCGGGCGAAGACCTTGGGGTGCGCGCCCAGCGTCACGTCCATCTTCTCCATCGGTCCGTTGGAGCCGACCGCATAGGGAATGCCCGCCGCGTCCAGCGCGTCGAAAGCGGCCTCAACGCCGGGGATCAGCGGCACGCCCGCGCGCAGCATGTCGAAGACGCGGGGGTAAACCTCGACCTGCCAATCGTCGGGCAGGGCGGCCCCTGCGGCGCGTGCACGCTCGCCGACAAGCGCGATGGTGCCGCCGACATATTTGGTCTCTAACTCATGCAGCGTGATGTCGAGCCCAAAGCGCGCGAAGTCCTTTTGCAGAAACTCCAAAAGCGGCGGCTCGCTATCGACGATGACCCCGTCACAATCGAAAATCACGGCTTTCGGTGTCATTTCGGCTCCAGAAAATTGATTTTTGTGTCGCCATATTTGCGCGTGTCCAGAAGAGTAAGCGCATCAGGTGGTGTGATTTCCGCACTGTCTTCCCAGACCACAAGCGCACGTTTTGTCAGCCAGTTCCCGGCAATTGCGGCGGCAATCGCCACCTCGCCCAAGCCTTTGGTATAGGGCGGATCAAGGAAGATCAGATCGTAGGGTTCAGACGGGTTCATGGGCAGACGCGTGGCATCCATCCGCATCAGATCGCAGCGGGCTTCAGCGCGGCATTTCCCGATGTTCTCGGTGATCAGGCTCTGCGCCTTGCGCCCGTCATCGACAAAGGTGACACACTCCGCCCCGCGCGACAGGGCCTCAAGGCCGAGCGCGCCTGTGCCCGCAAAGAGGTCCAGAACTCGCGCGTCTTCGACGGCATCACCATATTTGCCGGCGGTCAAAACGGAAAACAGGCTCTCGCGCACGCGGTCCGTGGTCGGGCGCAGATGCGCGCCCGCGTCGCCTTTTCCGACAGAGGCCAGTGCCAGCCCGCGAAATTCTCCGGCAATGATCCGCATCAGCCGCGCATCAACTCTTTGAGATCGGTGGCGGGATCGGCCACCTTGTCGGGATCGGCGGTTTTTCCGCTCTCAATGAGGCGCTTGGCGACCATATAACCGCGCGGATCGTTCATCGCGTCGATGGCGATGAGCTGGCCATCCTTGTAATACCAATGCGAATGCGTGCCTTCGCCCTCGCGGATCACAACCCGGTCGTGGCCTGTGGACAGCCCCGCGATCTGAAGTTTGACGTCATATTGATCCGACCAAAACCACGGTTTTGGCGCGTAGGTTACATCCTGACCCAGCATGTTTTTCGCGACCACCTCCCCCTGATCAATCGCATTGCCGACGGATTCGAGACGAATTTGCGCGCCCTCATGCGGGAAGGAGGCGCAATCGCCCGCCGCGAAAATATCGGGATCGGAGGTCGCGCCATGCAGATCGGTCTTGATGCCGTTCTCCAAGGCCAGCCCGGCCATCTCGGCCAGTTCCGTGCCAGGCGTGATGCCGACCCCGACGATGACGAAATCCACGTCGAGTGTGGTGCCGTCGGTCAGCTCGGCGGATTTCACGCGATCCTCACCTGTCAGTTTCACAAGCCCCACGCCCTCGCGCAGGTCGACACCATGCGCCTGATGCAGAGCGCGGAAATAGTCGGAGGTTTCCTTCGAAGCGACGCGCTGCAAAATCCGGTCGGCCATCTCGACGAGCGTGACCTTGAGACCCTTCTTGGCTGCGACCGCTGCGGCCTCCAGCCCGATGTAACCTCCGCCGACGATCAGAACAGAGGCACCCTCGCGAAACTCGGGCTCGATCGCATCGGCATCGGCAAGGGTGCGCATGGCGTAAACCCCGCCAAGATTGCCGCCGATGGTGGCAGGCAACAGACGCGGGGCGGAGCCGGTGGTCAAAGCCAGCTTGTCATAGTTGAGTGTCTGATCACCGATGGACACCGTCTTCGCCACCGGGTCGATGCCGGTCACCTTGGTGCCCATCCGCAGCCGGATGTTTTCATCCGCGTAATAGCTCTCGGGCCGGAGGAACAGCCGATCCAATTCCATCTCGCCTAAGAGATAGGCCTTCGACAGCGGAGGACGCTGATAGGGCGGCACGGGCTCTTCGCCGATCAGGGTGATCTCGCCTTCGAAACCTTGCCCGCGCAGGGTGGTGACGATGCTCTGGCCTGCCTGCCCGGCTCCGATAACGATGAAGTGGCTCATGATCTTTCCTCTGGTCGCGAAACGCCCCGACCCTATATCGTCGAAAGACAGAATGACAACGCACAGAGGATCACAAAGATGACGATTTCGGTTGGAGACAGCCTGCCCGGCGGCAGCGTGCTCGAAATGACGGCGGAGGGACCCGCGGACGTGGAGCTTGCGGACAAGTTCAAGGGGCGCAAGGTTGTGCTCTTCGGTCTGCCGGGGGCCTATACGGGCGTGTGCACCACGGCGCATGTGCCGAGCTTCATTCGCACCATGCCGCAGTTCAAAGATAAGGGTGTGGATGAAGTGATTTGTGTCTCCGTCAACGATCCGTTCGTGATGGGCGCCTGGGCCAAGGACACCGGCGCGGATGTGGCCGGGATCACCATGCTGGGCGATGCGGAGGCCGGGTTCATCAAGGCGCTGGGTCTCGACTTCACCGCGCCGCCTGCCGGGCTGATCAACCGCTCCAAACGCTTCGCGCTTTATGCCGAAGACGGGGTTGTGAAAGTTCTGGAGGTCGAGGCCAGCCCGGGTGAATGCACGATTTCCGCAGGCGAGTCGCTTCTGGAAAAACTCTGACAGATGAACGCCCGGGGGGATACCCCGGGCGTTTTCGTCATTCGGCGGCCGCAGCGGTGTTGATCAGCGTTCGCGTCGGGAAGGGAATGTCCACCCCGGCCTCGTCCAGCGCTTCTTTGACCTTGCGCTTCATGTCGGCCTGATACGGGAAGAAATCGGCGGATTTGACCCAGACCCGGACGAGGAAATCGACCGAGAAATCGCCGAGATTGTTGACCTGGATAAAGGGCTCCGGATCGCTGAGGGAGCGGGGGTCGGACATGATGGTCTTGCGGATCACCTCTTCGGCGGTCTTGAGATTGGCGCCATAGCCCACGCCAAAGGTCCATTCCGCGCGCCGGGTCTGGTTGGTGGAGTAATTGGTGATGATATTGCCCCAGACCTGCGAATTCGGCACGATCACCTGCACGTTGGAGAGATCGGCAAGCTCGGTATAGTTCAGTGAAATGTCCTTTACGGTCCCGGACTTGCCCGCAACCTCGACGAAATCGCCGATCTTGAAGGGTCGGAACAGGATGATCATCACCCCGGCGGCAATATTCGACAGCGTGCCCTGAAGTGCCAGACCGATGGCGAGACCGGCGGCACCGATGACGGCGACGATGGAAGTGGTTTGGATGCCGAAGGTGTTGAGGATGATCAGGACGGTGAAGGCCAGAACCGCATAGCGTGCGATATTGGCGAGGAAATTGAACAGCGTGTCGTCGAGGCTTTGATATCTGAGCCCGATGGCGCGAATCCGCCGTCCGATCCAGCCGGAAATCATCATCCCGGCGACCAGAAGCAGCAAGGCGCCGAGGATGGAACCGGCGATCCCCGCGAGGAATTCGAGCGACAGGTAGTCGCCCACGGTGTGCCCGTTGTAAATCTCGTGGTTCAGGATCTGTTCAAACATATGCGGCTGCCTCGTTCATTTTCTGTGCCAATTCGATGTCTTTCACGGTCAATCCGCCCGCGTCATGGGTCGAAAGCGTCACCTCGACCGTGCGGTACACATTGCGCCAATCCGGGTGGTGATCGCGTTTCTCGGCGAGCAGCGCAACCCGTGTCATGAACGCGAAGGCCTCGACGAAGTTCCGGAATACAAAACGCTTTTCAATCGCGGTTCCGTCGGAATTCTCTGTCCAACCCTGTGCAACGAGCGGCGCAAGGGCCTTGTCGCGGGCGGTGCCTTTTAAAAGCTCAGTCATGGTCGTCCTCCTCGGCGGTGGATTTGAACGGGCCGTAGGCGGTCAAAACCTCGACCTCCTCGGCCACGGCGGTGCGTTCGGCTTCGAGATATTCGCCCACGGCGCGAGCAAACCCGGGATCGCGCATCCAGTGCAGCGAATGCGTCGTGTTGGGCAGATAGCCGCGCGCAAGTTTGTGTTCGCCCTGCGCGCCTGCTTCGACGCGGCTCAAGCCTTGGGTGATGGCATAGTCGATGGCCTGATAATAGCAGAGTTCGAAATGCAGGCTCGGGTGATATTCGGTACAGCCCCAATAGCGCCCGAAGAGCCGGTCGCGCCCGATGAAATTCAAAGCGCCCGCAACAGGGTGCCCGTCGCGGAGCGCCAGAACCAGCAAAACGTCGTCGCTCATGGTCTCATGCAGCTCATCGAAAAACGCCCGGGTCAGGTAAGGCGAGCCCCATTTGCGGCTGCCGGTGTCCTGATAAAATGCCCAGAACGCATCCCAATGTTCGGGTTTGATGTCGTCGCCGGTGAGCTGAATGATCTCGCCGCCAAATCCATGCGCCTGCGCGCGTTCCTTGCGGATGTTCTTGCGCTTGCGCGACGAAAGCGCGGCGAGAAAATCGTCGAACGTGGTATAGTCGGCGTTGTCCCAATGAAACTGCTGCCCGGTGCGATGTAGCAAACCCATGGCCTTGCCCGCGGCGACCTCCTCTCCGGTGCAAAACGTCAGATGCAGGGAGCTGAGCCGGTTCTGATCCGCCACCTCGACCGCGCCCTGAACCAGTGCCGCTTGACCGATGTCCTCGAACCCCGGGCGGGTCAACAGCCGACGTCCTGTGACCGGCGTGAAAGGCACGGCGATCTGGAGTTTCGGGTAATACCGCCCGCCAGCGCGCTCGTAGGCATGGGCCCAGTTGTGATCGAACACATATTCGCCCTGGCTGTGGCTTTTGGCATACATCGGTGCGACGGCGATCACCCGTTCCTCGGCCCGCGCCACAAGGTAGCTCGGTTGCCAGCCGGTGCCGGGACCGACCGAGGCGGAGCGTTCAAGCGCCATCAGGAACCGATACGTGACAAACGGGTCCTCGGGCCGTCCGTCGCCGGGGGCGGCACAGGCATCCCAGTCCTTCGACGCAATCGCGTCGAGGCTGCTCATCAGGCTGATTTCGATCTGATCCGTCATGGAAGTCCCGCGCGCCACGTTCGTCTAGAAACTGGCACGCAGGCTCCGGGCGTCAAGTCGGGAGGTATCCCTCGAAGGTGATATTCTCCGCAATCTGGCGTGCCTGTACTTCGGCCTCCGGGCTTTTGATCGTCCAGCACAGAATATGCGCACCCGTCGATTTCAACTCGGCCACGCGCGGCGAAGACAGGTCGTCCCATTGGTGCGAAATGAAGCAGGCATCCACCCGGTGGTAATCCGGGATCTCCCGGAGTTCCGCACGGCGGCTTTCCGGAACCATCTTGTCTCCGTTCCCGGACCAGGCGCTGGTGGTCAGGCCTCGCGGGATCTCCGGGCAGAGCTCGGCCAGTTTGGCCACCGAATACGGGTTGAAGGACATCAGCGCCACCGGCCCCTGATAGCCCGCAAGTGCCCGCGCGGCAGCTTCCTCAAGAAGGCCCACTTTAGGCCCCATGGCGCCGTCCTGGTCCTTTACCTCGATCAAAAGCGGGACTTGCCCGGCCACGGCATCGAGCACCTGTTCCAGCGTCGGAACTCCGACCTCGCCGGTTTTGAACCGCAGCTCCGTAAGTTCGGTGACATTGCGTTGCGCAAAAGGTCCGGAGCCCTCGGTCAGCCGGTGCAGGCTGTAATCGTGAAACACCATCGCCTCCCCGTCAGAGGAAAGTTGCAAGTCAATCTCGATGCCGAATCCGCCGGCGATGGCGGATTCGATGGCTTTCATGTTGTTCTCGGCACGGGTTCGATTGCCATCGTGCAGAGCGCGGTGGGCAATCGGGGCCTTGAAAAAGGCAGGATCGAGAGTGGGCATCAGACCAGCTCGAAAATCGCTTCGATCTCGACCGCGACACCCAGCGGCAGGCTGGCGGCGGAGACGGCGGAGCGGGCATGACGCCCGGCCTCACCCATGACGGCAACCATGAGATTGGAAGCGCCGTTGATCACTTTCGGCTGTTCGGTGAACTCGGGCGTCGAATTGACGAAGCCCACCAGCTTCACCAGCCGCTTCACCTTGGAGAAATCCCCGCCGACGGCGGCATTGGCCTGCGCCAGAAGCGCCAGAGCACAGCGCTCGGCGGCCTTGGCCCCGGCTTCGGTGTCGAGATCCGCACCGAGCTTGCCGCAGATCAGCCCGGCGGGGCCGGAGGAAATCTGACCGGAGATGAAAAGCTGCTGGCCGTTCTGCACGAAGGGCACGTAATTGGCGGCGGGCGCCGGGGCATCGGGCAGGGTGAGGCCGAGGTCGGAAAGCTTGGCGGAGAGGTCCATGGTCAGTCCTTGTTCTGAGTCGTCTGAAGTGGTCTTAATACACCCTCAGTCTTCGCGGAAGGCGCGGGTGAAATAATCGGTGAGCGGTTTCGTCAGATAGGCGATGGGCGAGCGTTCTCCGGTCGCCATATAGGCCTCGACCGGCATGCCGGGAATGAGCACGGAGCCTTCGGGCAAGCGGGCGCGCTGGTCCTCGGGGATATGGATGTCGGCACGGTAATACCGCGCGCCCGTGGCCTCGTCGGTGAAGGCGTCCGGCGAGATGCGCATGACCTGACCTTCGAGCTCGGGCGTCGCGCGGCGGTCGAAGGAGGTAAAGCGCAGCCGCACCGGTTGTCCGGGGTAGACCTGATCGACATGGGTCGGGCTGATGCTGGCGGTGATGATCAGTGGACGATCCTGTGGCACGATGAACAGCACGGGCTGTGCGGGTTGTACCACGGCGCCGGGGCCGAAGACCGTCAGGCCATAGACCACGCCCGCCACCGGGGCGCGGATGTCGAGCCGGGCGAGCCGCGCTTCAAGCGCGCTGCGTTGCTCGCGCAGGCTGCCGATCTCGGCCTGAATGTCGCGCAGCTCGGTGATGGCGCTTTCGCGCCGGTCGCTGGCCGCCTTGAGGATTTGCAACTCGATTTCGGTGATCTGCACCTGTGCCTGTGCCTCGGACGTGTCGATGCGGCCGATTTCGGCGGCGAGGCTCACCGCATCCCGGCGCAACCCGATCACCCGGCTTTGCTGGGTCAGCCCGCGGTCGAGCAGGGCATTTTGCGCGGCAAGGTCTTCTTCGAGCAAGTCAAGCTGTTTGGAGAGGGCGGCTTTCTGGCGGCCAAGCCCGCCGATCTGCACTTCGATCTGGCTGCGTTGTTTGCCGAGCTGGTCGATTTCCGCGCGGGCGGTCTCGCGCCGTGCGGTGAACAGATCGCGCTGACCGGTCACCGAACGGGCCACCTGCGGGTCCTCCGCCATACGTGCCACGAGTTCCGGTGCGAGGGTCAGCGTATCCGCCCCGTCTCGTTCGGCCTCAAGCCTCGCGGCGCGGGCGATATATTCGAAAAGCTGGGTTTCGATCAGGGCTAGGTCGCTGAGATATTCGTCCGGTGACAGCGAGATCAGAAGCGCTCCCATGGTCACAGGGTCCCCTTCGGAGACATGTACGGCGGCCACCTCCCCGCCGTCGCGATGCGCCACGGCTTGTCGATTCTGTTCGACCTGCACCTGACCCGAAGCGACGACGGCCCCGTCGATCCGGGCGAAAATAGTCCAGCCACCAAAGCCGCCGAGCAAGAGCGTGACACAGAACAGGCCGAAGAGCACGATGCGGCGGGCGGGCCAGGCCGTGGATGGGGTCATTGCACGCCCCCCATGCCGGAGGTCGGGCCGCTTCGGGGCCCGGCCTCTGTGCGGGCTTTCTGAATCTCGGTGGAATTCTTCACCATGTCGGACAGCACCTGATCGCGCGGGCCGAAGGCACGGCGCATGCCGCCATCCAGCACGAGGAGCTTTTCGCATTCCTGAATCGCCGAAGGCCGGTGCGCCATGATCAGCACGGCGCCGCCGTCCTTCTTGTGGCGGCGGATGGCGGCGTTCAGCGCCAGAGAACCGGTGTTGTCGAGGTTGGCGTTCGGCTCATCGAGAATGACGATCACCGGGTCGCCGTAAAAGGCGCGGGCCAGGCCGATGCGCTGCATCTGCCCACCGGACAGAAGCCCGCCTGCCGAAGCGACCGGCGTGTCGTACCCCTCGGGCAGCGACAGGATCAAATCATGCGCATCGGCTTTTTTCGCGGCAGCAACGACGGCCTCGGCATTGGGGCTCAACGACAGTTTGGCGATGTTCTCGGCGATGGTGCCGTCGAAAAGCTGCACCTGTTGCGGCAGGTAGCCGATGTAATTGCCGAGCGCTTCGGGGGCATAATGCGACAGCGTCGCGCCATCGAGCCGGATCGAGCCGCTGGCCGGTTGCCAGACCCCGGTCAGGGCGCGCGCCAATGTCGACTTGCCGGCACCCGAGGGGCCGATGACGCCAAGCGCTTCGCCGGGGGCGAGATCGAAACCGATCATCCGGAGCGCGGCTTGGTGCTGGCCCGGGGGCATGACGAAGAGCTGATACACCGTTAGCTGTGCATGAGGTCGCGGTAGTTCGGTGCGCGGCTTCGCTTGGGGCGTCTTCCCCAGAAGCTCGGAAAGATCTGACCAGCCACGCTGTGCCTGTTGCACGATGGTCCATTGTCCGATCAGAAGGTCAACCGGTTGCAGCGCCCGGCCCAGCAGAATGGAGCTGGCGATCATTGCGCCCGGTGTGACCTGACGTTCGAGCACCAGCCAGGCCCCCATGGCCAGTATGGCGGATTGCAGGAACAGGCGCAGCGTGCGGGAGGCGGCGGCGAAACCGTGGGTCGTGTCCTCGCTGATGACCGTCTTTTCAAGGGCCGTGTCGCGCATCCTGAGCCAGCGCCGATAGGCGGCCTCGCGCATGCCAAGGGCGGTGAGCGCCTCGGCGGATGCACCCATGCTTCTGGCGGTCTGGCTGGCTTCGGCTTCGGCGCGGATCATCGCGTCCTTTGCGGGTCTGGCGAGGCTGCGATGCCAGAGGGCAACGGCGACCAGAACCGCACCTCCTCCCGTGGCCAGAAGTCCGAGATAGGGATGAAACAGAGAAATCCCCAGAAGAAAGATCGGGGTGAACGGCAGATCGTAAAGCGCGGCAAAGGCCGTGGAGCCGAAAAACCGGCGCAGGGCGGAGAGCTGATCCATGGCGCGGCTCTTGCCTGCCTCGCGCGGGGTCAGTGCGGCATGACCCAGAGCGGCGTGGAACACCCGATCTTCGAGCGCGCTCTGAAACCGTGCCCCGATCCGTGACAGAAGCCGCGCACGGGTGCCGTCGAGCAGGCCCATCATCAGGTAGAGAAAACCGACGATCGAGAACAGCGCGAGCAGGGTGGCCTCGGATCCGGAGCCGAGCACCCGGTCGTAGACCTGCAACATGAAAAGCGGACCGGTGAGCATCAGAAGGTTGATGCAGACGGAAAACAGCCCCGCCGCCCAGAACAGGCCACGCGATTCTCCGCGGGCGTCGATCAACTCCCCTCGTCCGATGCGGTTTTGTTCACTCATGTGGCTGTCTTATCCGGTTTTCGCGATATGTGCGGGGTTTGACAGGAGGGCTGCGCAACCGTGCACGCTTTGTTGAAACTATGTCACAGACTCATAACACCCGGAGGGTTAATATTGGGCTTTCATTCGTGTCATACTATCTGGGCATATACCCACGACGCGAATGTCTTGTTACGTTCTGAACCGAAAGTCTGCCATGATGCGAGTTTTCCAAACCCGGTTCCTGCCGCTGATCGCGGTCCTTTCCCTCGGAGTGCTGGTGGGATGTACCGCCGCGCCGCAAGGGGGCGGGATCAACGATCCCTACGAGGAGGTGAACCGCAGCTGGCACGAGACCAACGTGGCGCTCGACCGCAGCGTGATCAAACCTGTGTCGACCGCCTATGGTACGGTGGTGCCCGATCCGCTGCGCAAGGGGCTGTCGAATGTCTCCGACACGCTGAGCATTCCGGGCACCGTGGTGAACGACGTGCTGCAATTGCGACTGGGGGATGCGCTGCACAACACCGCGCGCTTCGCGGTCAACGCGACCGTGGGGATCGGCGGGCTGTTCGATCCGGCGACGGGGATGGGGCTTGAGGAACGCGATTCCGATTTCGGCGAGACGCTTTACACTTGGGGTGTGGGCGAAGGGGCCTATGTCGTGCTGCCGGTCTACGGGCCGTCGACGGAGCGCGATGCGTTCGGCCTGATCGTCGATATCGCGCTGGATCCGGTGGGCAACCTTCTGGGCAACCCGGAGGCGAGCTACAAGACGGGGCTGAAAGTCGCCGATCTGGCCGACACACGTTATCGTTACTCGGACCTGTATGAATCGCTGATGTATGACAGCGCCGACAGCTATACGCAGATGCGCCTGACCTATCTCGACAATCGCCGCTATGAGCTCGGCACACCTATCGTCGCGGGCGAAGAGGGGGCGGATCAGGCCGCGACCTATGATATTTATGAGGACTTCTATGAGTGACTTCGGGTTCACCCGCCGCATGACTCTCGGCGCGCTCGGCGCAGCTCTGGTGCTGCCCCGCGCGGCGCTGGCCTTTTCCACGTCTCAGGCGGAGGCGCTGATCGGCAAGGCGGTGGCGGACATCAATACCATCATCAATTCGGGCAGGTCCGAAGCGGCGATGTATGTCGAGTTCGAGAAGGTGCTGGTGCGTTATGCCGACATGCCCAACATCGCCCGCTCGGTGCTCGGCCCGCCCGCCCGCTCTGCCTCGGGGGCGCAGATGAGCGCCTTCACCAAGGCGTTCCAGACCTATATTGCGCGTAAATACGGTTCGCGTTTCCGCGAATTCATCGGTGGCAAGATCCAAGTCAACAGCAGCCAGAAGATCAACTCGATCTACGATGTGCGCTGCACCGCGATCCTGCAGGGCGAAGCCCCCTTCGACATCTCGTTCATCGTGCATGACAAGGCGGGCAAGTTCATCGACCTTCAGATCGAGGGGATTTCGCTTCTGAAATCCGAACGCGCCGAGATCGGGGCGATGCTCGACAAGGCCGGTGGGTCGATCGACAAGCTGACGGCATCGCTGGCCTGACCGCCCCCGAAAGAGTGAATGGAAAAACGCGCCCCGGAAGGCGCGTTTTTTTGTCAGTTGCCGTTGCCGAAAATCGCCCCCAGAAGATCGAGCAGCACGTTGTCGGCCTTGTCGTTGCCACGCTGGCCGTTGCCCGAGGGTTGCGCACGTTGCACCGTGGGAGGGGCGGCGGGGCGGATCATCGGCAGAGGTTTGGGCTCAAGGCCGCTTTGCACCTGCGCCATGGTCCGCTGCCAGATTTCGGCGGGGAGCCCGCCACCGGTTACCCCGGTCAAGGGCGAGTTGTCGTCGTATCCCATCCAGACGCCCGCGACGTAATCGGCGGTAAAGCCCATGAACCAGGCATCGCGCGCGGCCTGCGTCGTGCCGGTTTTGCCCGCGACCTCATAGCCGGGAATTTGTGCCCGCGCACCGGTGCCGGATTGAACCCCGTTATACATCATGTAGATGAGTTGCTGGGCACTGTCCGGGGTGATGACCCGCTCGCCAAGCCCGCCTTCCTGCCCCATCAGCGGTGTGTTGTCGCCCTTGAGACGCAGGGATTTGAGACCGTAGGGCGCCACGGAAGAGCCGCCGTTCAGGATCCCGGCATAGGCCCCGGTCATCTCCAGCAGTGTGGTTTCCGACACGCCGAGCGCCAGAGCCGGGCCTTGCGCCAGATCGCTTTCGATCCCGAAGCTCGACGCCACGGTCCGCACGTTCTCAAGCCCCGCATCCATCGCCAGTTCCACTGCCGGGATGTTGTAGCTGTGCTTGAGCGCGTCGGTCAGGGTGACGGCGCCGTGGAACTTGCGGTCGTAGTTCTGCGGCGACCAGGGGCCGGAGCCGGGGATGTTGAGCGTGATCGGTTCGTCCACCACCACATCGTCATAGGACCAGCCCATGTCGAGCGCCGTGGCATAGACGAAGGGTTTGAACGAGGAGCCGGGCTGGCGTTTCGCCTGTGTCGCCCGGTTGAAGGCGCCCGAAACCTTGAGTTTGCGTCCGCCCACCATGGCGCGGACCGCGCCGTCGGCGGACATCACCACGATGGCGGCCTGTGCCTCCGATCCTTCGCGGACCTTGTTCTCGAAAATCCAGATCAG
This sequence comes from Celeribacter ethanolicus, assembly GCF_001550095.1. Taxonomy (GTDB): domain Bacteria; phylum Pseudomonadota; class Alphaproteobacteria; order Rhodobacterales; family Rhodobacteraceae; genus Celeribacter; species Celeribacter ethanolicus. The sequence goes on from NZ_LRUC01000036.1 coordinate 108,257, forward strand.
CGCCTCTTCGGCCGCGGCCTGAATGCGTTGGTCGAAGGTGGTTTCAATCACCACGTCCTCGGTCGTGTCGCGGGTGAGAAAATCCGGCCCCGCGCCCATCACCCAATCGGCGAAATAGCCGCCCGCGCGTTTTTCCGCCGTTTCAGACAGTTCGGCGGGATGGGCCTTGGCATAGGCACGTTCCTCGTCCGTGATGTAGCCCTGCTGGTTCATCAGCAGGAGCACGATCCCCGCCCGTTCCTGCGAGCGTTGCAGGTTGTTCGTCGGGGCATAACGCGTGGGGGCCTGCAACAGACCCGCGAGCATGGCGGCCTCGGAGATGTTCACCTCGGCGGCGGATTTGCCGAAATAGCGCTGGGCGGCGGCTTCGAAGCCGTTCGCGCCGGCGCCGAGATAGGCGCGGTTCATGTAGATCGACAGGATCTCGTTCTTGGAATAGCGCGCCTCCATCGCCATGGCGAAGACCATTTCCTTGAGCTTGCGCGCAATCGTGGTTTCCCGGCAGTCGTCCTCGTATTCGGTTTGGGTCTTCCACTTCTTCGGATCGTAGGGCACGCCGAGACAGAGAAGCTTCGCGGTCTGCTGGGTCAGGGTCGATCCCCCGTGCCCGGACAGTGGCCCGCGCCCCTCAGAGAGGTTGATGCGGATGGCGGAGGCGATGCCGCGCGGGCTGACGCCGAAATGGCGATAGAAGCGTTTGTCCTCCGTGGCGACGATCGCCTCTTTCAGATAGGGCGACACGGTGTCGGCGGTGATTTGCCCGCCGAATTGTTCGCCACGCCAGGCAAAGACCGATCCGTCGCGATCCAGGAGGGTGACCGAGCCGCGCGCCCGCCCGTCCAGAAGCGAGTCATAGGGGGGCAGGCTCGAGTAAAGGTAGAACACCGCGATGCCGATGATCACGGCAAGCGCGATTCCGGCCCGCGTGAGGGTGATCCAGATCAGCCGCCAGAGGCCGCCGATAAGGCGCAGGAAGATATTGGACGACCGCTTGCGCGTGCGGTTGGCGCGCGGTTTTTTCGGTGCCCTGGGCTTTTGCGGTCCCTTGGGCTTTGTCTGTTTTTTCTGGGCCTTCTGGGTCGCGGGATAGCGTCTATCCGCCACCAGCCTGGGCTTTCCCCGGTTTGGTCCGGTCATGTCTCTTGCTCGATCTCGATCCGTTCTTGGTTGCGGTGAGTGTAAAGACTTGGCCTCTGGATGTTGAGGGGAAAGTTAAGACGAAATGAGTCGCCTTTGCCTCTTTATTTTGCGCCCATTTTTTAATCTGCGCGCACAAAATGTATAATCTTTGAGCAGGAGCTCCTGAAAATGACACAGGATTCCAGCGCGGATTCCTTGTGAAGCAACTCTGAACACCGTTTTGCTGACCCCGTGGCTGTCTTTCGGACGCCGCCCGCTCAAACGGAAGGGGAAAAACGTGAAACTCATTATTGCTGCAATCAAGCCGTTCAAGCTTGAAGAAGTCCGCGAAGCACTCACCGGTATCGGTGTGCGCGGCATGATGGTGACGGAGATCAAGGGCTTTGGCTCGCAGTCCGGTCACACCGAGATTTATCGCGGCGCAGAATATGCCGTGAACTTCGTGCCGAAGGTGAAGCTCGAAATCGTCGTGGCCGACGCCATGGCCGATCAGGTGGTGGAGACCATCGCAACCACCGCCAAGACCGACAAGATCGGCGACGGCAAGATTTTTGTCCTCGACGTGGAAGGCGCGACCCGCGTCCGTACCGGCGAGACCAACGACGACGCGATCTAATCGCGCTTACCCGAAACGAAAGGGACTTGAGACAGATGAAACTCACCAAATATCTTCCCCTTGCCGCCGCGCTCGTCGCGCTGCCGGCCATGGGGTTTGCGCAAGAGGCCGAAATGGCGGCCGACATGACGCCGCCGAACGAAGAAATCGGCTATATCTTCACCACTTTCATGTTCCTCGTCACCGGTTTCCTGGTGATGTGGATGGGCGCGGGCTTCTCCATGCTCGAAGCCGGGCTCGTGCGTTCCAAGAACGTGGCGATGCAGCTGACCAAGAACATCGCGCTCTTCGCGATCGCCGCCGTGATGTACTACATCATCGGTTACAACCTGATGTACCCGGGCGATGCCTGGTCCATCACCAACGTGCTCGGCGCCTTCTCGATGACCGTGCTTGAGCCGGTGGGCGGTTCCCCCGACACCGACCTGACCTATGCCTCCGTCGGTTCCGACTTCTTCTTCCAGTTGATGTTCTGTGCCACCACCGCGTCCATCGTGTCCGGGACCCTCGCTGAGCGCATCAAACTGTGGCCGTTCCTGGTCTTCACCGTGGTTCTCACCGGCTTCATCTACCCGATCCAGGCCTCCTGGAAATGGGGCGGCGGTTTCCTCGATGCGAACTACGGCTTCCTCGATTTCGCTGGCTCCACCGTCGTGCACTCCGTGGGTGGCTGGGCCGCTCTGGCCGGTGCCCTCATCCTCGGTCCGCGTATCGGCAAGTACAAAGACGGCAAAGTCACCGCTTTCCCGGGTTCCAACCTGCCGCTCGCAACGCTCGGTACGTTCATCCTGTGGCTCGGCTGGTTCGGTTTCAACGGCGGTTCCCAACTCTACATGGACACTGCTGGCAACGTGGCTGACATCTCTCGCATCTTCGCGAACACCAACACCGCGGCTGCCGGTGGTGCGATTGCCGCTCTGATCGTGACCCAGCTTGTCTACGGCAAGGTCGACCTCACCATGGTGCTCAACGGCTCGCTGGCCGGTCTCGTGTCCATCACCGCCGAACCGCTGACCCCGACCCTGGGTGCAGCTACCCTGATCGGTGCCGTGGGCGGTATCATCGTGGTCTTCGCCGTGCCGCTGCTCGACAAGCTGAAAATCGACGATGTCGTCGGCGCCATTCCGGTCCACCTCTTCTGCGGTATCTACGGCACCATCGCCGTGGTCTTCACCAACCCCGATGCCACCCTTGGCGGTCAGTTGATCTCCATCGCGATCGTCGGTGTCTTCACCTTCGTGGTGTCCGCCATCGTCTGGTTCATCCTGAAAATGGTCATGGGCATCCGCGTCTCCGAAGAAGAAGAGATCATGGGTCTCGACAAAGGCGAGCTTGGCATGGAAGCCTATCCGGAGTTCTACAAAGGCTGATCCCTTCCTCAGTCTGAAAAACAGGCCCGGGCGTCACAAGCGCCCGGGCTTTTTCATGTCTCCTCTTTCAGGCCCGGAGTTTGGTCCTAACGATTTCTCAACCAAGCTGACCTAGACCGGTCGTCGACCCTTTCAAAACGTCGAGGACCCGATGTCGCGCAAAACGTGCGTTCTGCTGGTGATCATTCTGCTCTGGCCGCATACGTTGCTGGCCGAGCCGGTGTCCCTGTTGCGGCCCAGCGGGCAGGCCTGGGATCTCGAGCGCCAGCCTCTTGTCGCCAGCCTGCCGCAGCCGCTGTCCACGCCTTTGAACGGCGCGGAGAGTTTTGGGCCGAGCCTGTTTGCCGGACGGGCGGAGGGCAGTTTCTTCGAGCCTCTGCCGCCGCGCCCGGATGACCGTGCGCGCATTCGCGGTGTCATGCATGCGTCTGCGGATATTCTTCGCATCCGCGCCTTGATCGGGCGGGCGGAAAGTCCACGTGACGGCTACGATGCGGTGCAGCACGGGGCGACGCGCAGGCCTGCGAAGAAACCGACGCAAATGACGCTGGGTGAGATTTTCGCCTGGATCGACGCCACGCCCGGCCAGCCTCATGCTATCGGTTACTACCAGTTCATTCCTTCGACACTGGCGTCACTGGTCACCGAACTGGATCTCGGGCCGGAGGTGATCTTTACCCCTGCCGTGCAGGACCGTCTGGCCGATATCCTGCTGGCCGATGCCGGGATTTACGAACTGCGCGCGGGCGAGATCACCCGGCAGCGCTTCATGAACAATCTGGCGCGGATCTGGGCCGGGTTGCCGACCACGTCGGGCAAGTCGCATTACCATGGCTACGCAGGCAACAAGGCGACGATTTCCTGGGCAGAGTTCGATCGGGCCATGGCGGAGGCTTTTCCCGGTTAAACGAAAACGAGCGCCCCGGAGAGCGCTCGTCTGAATGACAGGGGGGGAGGTTCTTACTGGGCCGGGACCTTTTTCGGCGCGCCGGTTGCCATGTCGGTGCCGGTGTAGGCCTTGCCCGCCGCTTTCCAGGCGCCGAAGCCGCCTTCCATGTGGCCGACCGGGCTGATGCCTGCGGCGGCACAGGCCATGGCGACCTTGCCGGAGCGGACGCCGGAGCCGCAATGGAAGATGATGCGTTTGCCTTCCTGCGACGGCAATTTCTCGGCGGAGAAGAAAGACAGCGGCATCAGCAGCGCGCCTTCGATATGTTCGAAGGCATATTCCTGCGGGGTGCGCACGTCGATCACGGCAATCTCGTTGGCGTCGAAAGCCTTGGCGACCTCGTCCACGGTCCAGGTCTCGAAGGTCAGCCCATCGTTGGTTTCGGTTTTCATAGCGTTTCCTTTTGGTGGTTCTGTCCGGTATCCAGACATATGCGAATAAGTTGCATTTAAAAGTCATCTTATCGTGACGCGATGCGACACATTTAATTTAGCACGGAAGATATGAAAAAAGCGCGCCGAAGCGCGCTTTTGACCGTAAATTTTTGCATGTGCTTATTTGCAGGTCTTGGCGATCGCAGCGGCCAGAAGCGGCACGGTCTCGGCATTGAGGCCCGCGATGTTCATCCGCGAATCGCCGACCATGTAGATGCCGAAGTCTTCGCGCATTTTGAGAACCTCTTCCGGGGAAGCGCCGATGCGGGAGAACATGCCGCGGTGACGGGCGATGAAATCGAACCGGTCGCTGTTGGTCAGGCGTTTCAGCTCGTCGGCGAGCTGTTGGCGCAGCCCCAGCATCCCGAGGCGGACTTCTTCGAGTTCTGCCATCCAGTCGGCCTTGAGCGCTTCGTCGGTGAGGATCATCGACACCAGACGCGCGCCGTGATCCGGCGGGAAGGAATAGTTCTGACGGTTCAGGTAGTTGAGCGTCCCTTGGGTCACCGGGGTCTGCTCGGCTGTCTCGGAGATCGCCATCAGGCAGCCGGTGCGCTCGCGGTAGATGCCGAAGTTTTTCGAACAGGAAGACGCCACCAGAAGTTCCGGCAGTTTGGAGGCCAGAAGACGGGTCGCCGCCGCGTCCTCCTCAAGCCCGTCGCCAAAGCCCTGATAGGCGATGTCCACAAGCGCGGTCGCGCCTTTCTCGGCGATCAGATCGGCCACCAGACCGTATTGTTCGAGCGTCAGGTTCGCGCCCGTCGGGTTGTGACAGCAGCCATGCAGCAACACCACATCGCCCGCTTTCAGCGCCTTGAGGCTGTCCATCATCGCATCGAAATCGACGGTGCAGGAGGCCTCGTCGAAATAGGCGTATTCGGCGTGGTTCAGCTTCATGAACTTGATGATCGACACATGGTTCGGCCAGGTCGGGTTCGAGGTCCAGACGGTGGTCTCCGGATCGACGAGCTTGGCGAGCTCAAGCGCCTGACGCACCGCACCGGTGCCGCCGGGGGTCGCGATTGCGCCAACGCGGGCGTGATCCACGCTGTCGCCAAGAACCATGGTCTTCATCGCGGCGCCAAAGGCCGGATCGCCGGAGAGTGCGGTGTAGCTCTTGGTGGTTTCCTCGTCCCAGAGCTGTTTCTCAGCCGCCTTGATCGCGCGCATGATGGGCGTGTGGCCGGTCGCGTCCTTGTAGACGCCGACGCCAAGGTCGATCTTGGTCTCGCGCGGATCTTCGCGGTAGAACTGCATCAGTTGAAGGATTTTATCCGCCGGTTGCGGCTTCAGGTTGTTCAGCATTACGCGTCTCCAGTTGCGACTTTCAGGTCGCCATACATACCCCATTCCGCCCAGGACCCGTCGTAAAGCGAGAAAGGCACGCCGAGACGGGTGAGCGCGAGGCCCAAAATAGCGGCGCTCGCCCCCGACCCGCAGGTGGTGATCGCCGGTTTGTTCAGATCGACGCCCGCGTTTTCGAAAATACGGCGCAGCGCCTCATTGGATTTCAATGTGCCATCGGGGTTCAGAACCTCCGGAAACGGCACGTTGCGGGAATTCGGGATATGGCCGGAGGCAAGGCCGGGGCGCGGTTCCGGCTCTTCGCCCTTGAACCGGCGGGACGAACGCGCGTCGATAATGACGTAATCGCCGAGTTTGGAAGAGGCGGCCACCTGGGTCACATCGCGCACAAGCTCGGGGCGTTCCTCGACCACCATGTGGCGGTCGCGGATCACGGGCGGGATGTCGGTGACCGGACGGCCTTCGGATTTCCATTTCGGCAGGCCGCCGTCCAGAACGGCCACATTGTCCTGGCCGAAATATTTGAACATCCACCAGACGCGCGGCGCGGAGAAGATGCCGGAGGTGTCATAGACCACAACCTGATGTCCGTCGCCGATGCCAAGCGCGCGCATGCGGGACATGAATTTCTCCACCGGCGGCAACATATGCGGCAGGCTCGACCGCAGATCGGCCACCTCGTCGATGTCGACAAACCGCGCACCGGGAATGTGTTCGCGCTCGTATTCGGCGCGGCAATCGCGGTTGTCTGCGGGCATGTACCAACTGGCGTCGATGAGCCGCAACTCCGGCGCCTTGAGGTTTTCGGCAAGCCAGGCGGTGGACACCAGTGTTTTCGGATCGCTCTCGGGCATGTGACCTCTTTCGGTCCTGAAGACAGTCGTTCCTGCCTTAGCGTTACCGGCTTACGGGTGCAAGCGATGCAATGAGCACAGGCGGTTTGCCGGGACACAAAATGCCGTGCGGGCGTAAAAACCGCTCAGTCGCCGTGGCGCAAAAGCCGTTGCTTCTGACGGCCCCAGTCGCGTTTCGCTTCGGTTTCGCGCTTGTCGACGTTCTTCTTGCCCTTGGCGATGCCGAGTTTGATCTTCACCTTGCCGCGATGATTGAAATACATCACCAGCGGCACGAGGGTCATGCCCTGACGCCCGGTGGCCTGCCAAAGCCGGGCCAACTCGCGCCGGGACACCAGCAACTTGCGCTTGCGGCGTTCTTCATGCGGGAACATCGCCTGTTCATAGGGCGCGATATAGGCGTTGGTCAGCCAAAGCTCGCCATCGTCGACCGAGGCATAGCTTTCGGCGATGTTGGATTGCCCGGTGCGCAGCGATTTGACCTCGGAACCGGTGAGCGCGATGCCGCATTCTATGTCATCCTCGATGGCATAGTCGTAGCGCGCGCGCCGGTTCTCGGCGATCACCTTGTAGTTCTTTTCTTCCGGGGTCTGTTTTTTCTTGGCCATAGTGGAACGTCAGATAGGCGTTCGGCGGCGATCTGTCCACTGGTCCGGCAGGGGGAAATCTGGCAAAACACGACGAAATATGACCGGAGCCCCCATGTTTCTCCAAATACTTGTCGGAAGCGGCCTTATTCTCCTGTCGGTCTTCGTGGCCGCCTTGGGGTTTCTGATGCTCGAACTGGTACTGCAACGGGCACACACTTGGCTGATCCGTGAACCGCATCGTCCGAAATTGGCGCTCGTGCTGTTCGGTGCCGTGCTGGCCGTGCTTTGGATGATCACGGCGGGGGTGTGGATCTGGGCCATCGCCTTTCGTTCTCTCGGGCTGTTCGTGCATTTCGAGGAGGCGCTGTATTTCTCTCTCGAATCCTTCACGACGCTGGGGTTTGGCGATTTGCTCTTGCCGGAAAAATGGCGCCTTCTCAGTGGTTTTGCCGCAACCAACGGGCTTTTGAACATCGGCATGATGACCGCGCTTCTGATGGAAGTGCTGCGCCATGTGCGGCGCACCCAGATCGAAAGCCGACATATGTAACGAAAAGGGGCCGCAAAGGGCCCCTTTCCGATTCGAATGTGTCGAGGCTCAGAGCAGCCCGGCGTGTTCCATCGCCGCCTTGATCGCGGCTTTGGTCTCATCCGACAGCGGCGTGAGCGGCAGGCGTACCTCGTCGGAGCACAGTCCCAGAAGCGACATCGCGTATTTCGCGCCGCATACACCGGGTTCAAGGAAGATCGCCAGGTGCAGCGGCATCAGCTTGTCGGTGATCTCGAGCGCGGTTGCGTAATCGCCCGCCTGTGTCGCGGCCTGCATCTCGGCACAAAGCTTCGGCGCGACGTTGGCGGTCACGGAGATACAGCCGACACCGCCATGGGCGTTGAACCCAAGCGCCGTGGCATCCTCGCCGGAGAGCTGACAGAACTCCGGCCCGCAGGCGATACGGGTTTTCGCCACGCGCGAGAGATCGCCGGTGGCATCCTTGACGCCGACGATACGCGGCAGTTTCGCAAGCTCCGCCATGGTCGCTGTGGTCATGTCGATCACGGAACGGCCCGGAATGTTGTAGATCACGATCGGCAGGTCGGCGGAGTCATGCATTGCGGTGAAATGCGCGATCAGGCCTTTCTGCGTCGGTTTGTTGTAATAGGGCGTCACCACGAGGGCGGCGTCCGCACCGACTTTTGCGGCATGCCGGATCAGGTTCAGACCCTCGGCGGTGTTGTTCGACCCGGCACCCGCGATCACCGGAATACGACCGGCGACGGTGTCGACGACGATCTCGATCACCTTCTGGTGCTCGGCATGGCTGAGCGTGGGGGATTCACCCGTGGTGCCGACGGGGACGAGGCCCGATGAGCTCTCGGCGATATGCCATTCGACCAGACGTTTGAGCGTATCGACATCCAGCTCGCCGTTCTTGAACGGCGTCACCAGTGCAGGAATGGATCCTTTGAACATCGTACGCTCCTTTTCGCAGTAAGGGCCCCAAGGCATTTTGCCCTGAGTCGCCCGTGAAAGTTCCGGCGGAAACTAGCCGCCTTCGGCGCGGTTCACAAGAATCTGTGTTGCTGTCCCCCGCGCGCGCGTTCATCCTTGGGAAAAACCGAGCAGTCCCCACAAGATATCCCGAAGGTCCAGACCCGATCATGTTTCAGAAGTCCGCCATGAAGACGGCTTACGTATTTGTATTTGCAGCTTTTTCCGCCATGTCCGCCGCGGCGTCGCCCGAATCGGATGCGCTGTCGCGGGCCAATGCGGCACGGGCGGAGGGCAATTGGTCCCTTGCACGCGAAGAGGCGCGCGGCATCGGGCGGGACATCATCGACTGGCAGTATCTGCGTGCGGGTCGGGGGACGTTTGCGGAATATCGCGATTTCCTGAAACGTCATGCCGATTGGCCCGGCCTGCCGCTTCTGGCGGAAAAGGGCGAGGCGGCGATCCCCGCCGATGCCGATCCGCGCGCGGTGATCGACTATCTCACCGCCTATCCGCCGCAAACCGGCGCGGGTGCGTTGCGTCTGATCGCGGCCTATGAGGCGCTTGGCCAGTCCGCGGATGCCCAGGCCGAAGCGGCGCTGGTCTGGAACACGCTGGCCTTGAAGGCGGAGGAGGAGCAGGCCCTTCTGGCGCGCTATGGCTCGATCCTGAAATCTTCCCATGTGGCGCGCACCGAGATGCTGCTTTGGCGGGACCGGTTCCGGGACGCAGAGCGGATGGTGCCAAACCTGCCCGCGGGCTGGGACAAACTCATCGCCGCCACCGCCGTTCTGGTGCGCGACGAGGCGGGCGTGGACGAGGCGATTTCCGCCGTCCCCGCAAGTCTCGCCGATCACCCGGTTCTGGCCCATGCGCGGTTCGAATGGCGGGTGCGCAGAGGGCGCAACGAGGATGCGGTGACGCTTTTGCTGCAACAATCGACGCCCGAGGGCTTGGGCAAGCCCGAGGTCTGGAGCGACCGGCGCCGCATGCTTGCGCGTCAGATGATGCGCGACGGCAAGGAGCAGATTGCCTATACGGTCGCCGCCCGTCACGGGCTGACCCCGGATCAAAGCGACTATGCCGATCTCGAATGGCTCGCGGGCTATGTCGCGCTGCGGTATCTCAAGGAGCCGGGAAAGGCGCTCGATCATTTCAACCGGTTTCGCATGGCGGTGAGCACGCCGATTTCCCTTGGCCGTGCGGGCTATTGGGAGGGCCGGGCGCTTGAGGCGATGGGGGCCAAGGATGATGCCGTCGCCGCCTATGCCTTTGGCGCGCAGTTTCAGACGTCGTTCTACGGGCTTCTGTCCGCCGAGAAAATCGGTCGTTCTCTCGATCCGGCCCTGACCGGTGAGATGCGCTTTGCCGATTACAAACAGGCGTCCTTCATGGGATCCTCGGTGCTCAAGGCCGCATTGTTGCTTGAAGAGGCCGGCGATTTGCCGCAATCCGCGCGTTTCATGCGTCATCTGGGCGAAAGCCTCTCGCCGCAGGAGTTGGGGCAATTGGGCGATCTGGCGCTCGATCACGATCCCTACCTTGCGGTTCTGGTGGCGAAATTCGCCGCCGATCAGGGCATCGTGCTCAATCGCGCCTATTATCCGCTGCATGCGCTTGCGAAGGCCGATCTTCCGGTCGAACCGGAGCTTGCCATGGCCATTGCCCGGCGCGAAAGCGAATTCTACCCCATGGCGCAGAGCCACGTCGGGGCGCGCGGGCTGATGCAGCTCATGCCACGCACCGGGGCCGCGATGGCGGAAAAGCTGGGGGTTGAGGACTATACTGACGGTCAGCTTTTCGATCCGATCATCAACGCACGCCTCGGCTCCGCCTATCTGGCGCAGCTCGAAGAGGAATTCGGCAACAACGTCATGCTGATCGCAGTGGGCTACAACGCCGGTCCGTCGCGCGCCCGCGACTGGATCACCCGTTATGGCGATCCCCGCACGGGCAAGGTCGATCCGGTTGACTGGATCGAACATCTGCCCTTCCGCGAGACCCGCAATTACGTGATGCGTGTGGCCGAAAGTCTACCGGTTTACCGCGCGCGCCTGCACGGGGAGACCGGGCCGATCCATCTGTCGAAGGAACTGGCGGCCCGTTAAGCCTCAAGGGGTTAAGCGCCCCGCACCTGACGGGCACGCAGAAAGGTGAATACACCGGCGGCCACGACGACCGCCGCGCCGATCACCACATTGTTGCGGATCACATCGCCAAAGACGAACAGCCTGAGAATGGCGGAAAACGGCAGTTGCAGATAGGCAAAGGGCTGGATCGCGGAAGCTTCGGACAGCTCATAGGCCTTGATCAGCAGGTAATGCGAAGAGATCGAGGTTACGCACAGGAGACCCATCCAGAGCCAGTCCGTGGGAAGCATCGCCTGCCAGTACCAGACGCCGATCAGTGTCGTGACCACGGCCCCCGCGATGCCGGTGTAGACAAAGGTGACATCGGCGCTGTCGAAGCGCGCGACATAGCGGTTGAGAAGCCCGTAGAGCGCAAAACAGAAGGCGGCTGCGATGGGGAAGACCGCGTTGAGGGAAAACACGCCGCTGCCCGGCTGGATGATGATCATCACGCCGATGAACCCGACCGCGACCGAGGCCCACCGCCGCCAGCCGATATGTTCACCCAGCACCGGCCCGGACAGCGCGGTGATCAAAAGCGGGTAGGCGGCAAAGATCGCGGGCGCATCCACCAGCCCCATGCGGACGAAAGCGGTGACCATGATCAGTATTTCAAAGGCCAGAAGCGCACCGCGAAAGAATTGCAGGCGCGGACGCGCCGAGCGCAGCACAGAGGTGAGCCGACCCTTGCGGGCCGCGAGTAACAGGACAAACCCTGCGAAGACCCAATAGCGGATCATCACGATCATGAAGACGTTATACGTCCCTGCGAGATGGCGGGAGATACCGTCCTGCATCGCAAAGATGAAGGTCGCGGCGACCATCAGCCAGATGCCGAGCGCCGGGGTCTGGTTCGTCATGCTTTCATACCGCGGCTCATGTGGCGTTTGCGCCCGAAGCCTGCCGTGCGTTCGACGGTGAACCCCGCGTCGCTGAGTTTCTGGCGCACATGGCCGGCCGCCGTATAGGTCGCGAAGGTGCCGCCCTGTGCTGTGTGACGCCCGACCTCACGCATCAGTTCCTCACCCCAAAGTTCGGGGTTTTTCGCAGGAGAAAACCCATCAAGGAACCAGGCATCCGCCTGACCGTCCCACCCGGCAAGCGTCTCGCGCGCATCGCCGATTTTGACCTCGACTTCAATCTGCCCCAACCGAAAGGCACGTTTGCCCTCCGCCCATGCGGTGAGAAATGGCTCTGCAATCGCCTCGGCCTCAGGGAAGGCCGCAAGTGCCTTGGCAATATCGGGGGCGGTCATCGGGAAGGCCTCGAACGAGGTAAACCGTACCAGGCTCGGCCCATGCCAGATCAGCGCCAGTGCCAGCATGTTGAGCCCGGTGCCAAAACCCAGTTCAGCAATCTGAAAGCCGTCCCGAAGCCGCGCGGGAAGGTTATTGCCCGAAAGGAAAACATGTCGCGTTTCCTCAAGCCCGTTGCCGAGCGAGAAATAGGGGTCGTCGAACCGGGTCGAAACGGGGATTTGCCCGTCGCGCCATTCGATGTTGGCTGTCTGGCCGCCAATCTGGTGGCCGGTCTGGTTGTTGGTCATGGGATGGCTTATGAGAGGGCGGGTTTGGCAGACCATGCTTTGAGCGGTGGTCACTTGCAACGGGTAAAAACGCAGATGGGCAGAGCGGAAATCACGATTTATGGCGCGGGCGCCTTTGGTCTGTCCTGCGGCTTTGAGGCGGCGAAACGCGGCGCGAAGGTGCGGGTGATCGACCCTTACGGTGTCGGTCATGGCTCCTCGGGTGGCATCGTCGGGGCGCTTGCGCCGCACACGCCGGAGCGCTGGAATGCCAAGAAGGAATTTCAGTTCCAAAGCCTGATCCTGGCGCGCAGCCATTGGCCGGAGGTCGAAGCCACGGGGGGCGTGTCTTCGGGCTATGGCAATCTGGGCCGCGTGCAAGCCATCAAGGACGAGCGCCAATTGCAACTCGCCCGCGAGCGCGAAGATCAGGCAAAAGAGCTTTGGCAGGGTAAGGCCGAGTGGCGTGTCGTGACGCAGGGCGAGACGGGCTATTGGGCGCCGATCAGCCCGACCGGGTATCTTATTCACGACACGCTTTCGGCGCGGCTCAACCCATGGCGGGCCTGCGCCTCGCTTGCCGCCGCGATCACGGCATTGGGGGGCGAGGTCGCCACAGAAGGCCCCGAAGAGGGCGCGGTGATCCATGCCTCCGGCTGGTGGGGGCTCCGCGCGCTCAATGAGGCGTTCGGCAAAGAGGTCGGCAATGGTGTGAAGGGGCAGGCGATCCTTTTGGAGTTGCCGCTCCCCGAAGCGCCGCAGCTTTACGGCGAGAGCCTGCATGTCATCCCGCATGCCGACGGCACCACGGCGATCGGGTCTACGTCTGAGCGCGAGTTCGACAGTTCCGACGCCACGGACGCGCAAGCCGACGCGCTTTTGGCACGCGCGCGCGACACCGTGCCTGCACTCCGGGATGCGCCCGAGATTCGCCGCTGGGCCGGGGTACGCCCGCGTGCCAAATCCCGCGCGCCGATGCTGGGGGGATGGCCCGAACGCGCGGGACATTTCATCGCCAACGGGGGGTTCAAGATCGGCTATGGCATGGCGCCGCTTGCCGCACAGGTTTTGATTGACCTTGTGCTGGAGGGGCGCGACGCTGTTCCGGAAGAGTTCCGCGTGGAGGCGAGCCTATGAAAGTGACCTCTCTCGATCACCTCGTGCTGACCGTGGCCGACATCCCGGCGACCGTGGCGTTTTACACCGAGGCGCTGGGCATGGAGTCGGAAAAATTCCACCCGTCCGATGGCACCACGCGCCATGCGCTGCGCTTTGGGGCGCAAAAGATCAACTTGCATCAGGCCGGGCAGGAATTCGAACCGAAAGCCGCCCATGTGCAGGCGGGCTCGAGCGATCTGTGTTTTTTGACGGATATGCCTGTGGCCGACTGGATGCGGCATCTGTCGGACAAAGGAATTTCCGTCGAGGAAGGTCCGGTCAGCCGCACCGGCGCGACCGGGCCGCTTTTGTCGATCTATCTGCGCGACCCGGACGGCAATCTGATTGAGCTGTCAAACCGGCTTTGACGCGGCCTCACGCAGGGCGGTCATGAGCTTTTCAAGCCCGGCCACGGTGCGCTCATTGATCAACCGCCCCTGAGGGTCGAAGGCATGCGAGCTGTCGGCCACCAGAACCTCCGGCGCTTGCAACAGATGTGCGTTGAACGGGGTCAACGCCCAGCGAAGACTATATTGCGAGCGCTCCCCGCCCGCGCGTCCCGCCGCCGCCGACATGATCGCGACGGGTTTGCCCTCCCAGGGTTTCACCCCGGTGCGGCTCACCCAGTCGAGGGCATTCTTGAGAAGACCGGGGATCATCTTGTTATACTCCGGCGTCGACATCACAACCGCATCGGCATCGCGGATCTGCTCAGCCAGCACCATGACCTCGGACGGAATGCCCTCTGCTTCCAGATCGGCGTCATAAAGCGGCAGGCGCAGGTTGGCCTCGGTGAACTCGCAGGGCCCAAAGAGCCGCACCGCCTCATGCATGAGTTTCGTATTGGTCGAGGCGGCCCGCAGCGCGCCCGAGATGCCGAGAAGTTTGAGCATCAGAACTCCACCCCCTGTTGCGCTTTCACGCCGGAGCGGAACGGGTGTTTCACCAGTTCCATCTCGGTCACCAGATCGGCGATCTCGATGATCTCCTCCTTGGCGTTGCGCCCGGTCAGGACGACATGGGTCAGGGGCGGTTTCTCCGTGGTGAAGAAATCCACCACCTCCTGCACATCGAGATAGTCATAACGCAGCGCGATGTTGATCTCGTCGAGCAACACCATGCGGTTCTCCGGATCGCGGATCAGCTCCTTGGCCTTCTCCCACGCAGCTTTCGCCATTTCGATGTCGCGGGCCTTGTCCTGCGTCTCCCAGGTAAAGCCCTCACCCATCGTGTAAAACTGGCAGATGTCAGAGAAATGTTCTGTGATCAGATCGCGCTCACCACAGTCCATGCCGCCCTTGATGAATTGCACCACGGCAGAAGGCATCCGATGCGCGATACAGCGGAAAATCATCCCGAAGGCGGCGGAGCTTTTGCCCTTGCCCTTGCCGGTATGGACGATGATCAGCCCCTTCTGATCGGTCTTGGTGGCCATGATCTTGTCGCGGGCAGCCTTTTTCTTGGCCATCTTGGCGGCGTGGCGGTCAAGGTCGTTCTGGTCTGACATGTGTCCTCCCGGTCAGAAAAACAGTTGTACGAAGATCGGTGCGATCAACGAGGTGAAAATCGCGTTGAGCACCATGCCGATCCCGGCGAACGCGCCCGCCGTGCCATCGACCTGAAACGCGCGCGCCGTGCCGATGCCGTGCGCGGCCACACCGGTGGCAAAGCCGCGTGCCCGATAGTCGCGCACTCCGATGAGGTTGAGAAGGGGTGTCGTGACGACAGCGCCGATCACTCCGGTGATCAGGACCAAAGCGACGGTCAGGGTCGACAACCCGCCGATGGTCTCGGACACACCGATGGCGACTGGCGAGGTCACCGCCTTGGGTACGAGCGACAGCAAGACCTCGCCTCTGAGCCCGCAAGCATAGCCGATGGCGGTGGCCGAGACCATGGCAACGAGTCCGCCGACCACGAGAGCAGCCAACATCGGCAGGGCGCTTTTCTTGATCCGCTGCCAGTTCTTCCAAAGCGGCACGGCGAGTGCCACCGTGGCCGGCCCGAGCAGGAAGTGGACGAATTGCGCGCCTTCGAAATAGGTCGTGTAGCTGGTCTTGGTGGTCACCAACAGTGTCGACAGCAGGATCATCGAGATCAGCACCGGGTTCACGAAAGGGCGGTTCCCCGAAAGGTTGAACGCGCCGAGTCCGATCAGATAAGCCAGAAGCGTCAGCGTCAGCCACAAAAGCGGACTGGTGGAGAGATAGCTCCAGATGTCTAGGATCTCAGTCATTTTGCCGCTCATCCTTGTAGCCACGCGCCTGGTTGACGAATTTGAACGTCAGCGCTCCCGCCGCGATGGAGAGCACCGTCGATCCGACGAGGGCGGCGGCCAGAGGTAGGCCGATGGTGGACATCTGGTCGAGATATTGCACGATGCCGACCCCCGCAGGCACGAACAGAAGCGAGAGATGCGACAGCAGTCCGCTTGCGGTTTTTTCGATTGCCGGACCAACACGGGGGCGGGTCAGAAGCAGGATGGCCAGAAGAACCATGCCGATCACCGGGCCGGGCAGGGGCAAGGAAAAAGAGCGGGCGAGGATTTCACCGACAAGCTGAAACCCGAGGAGAATGCCGAAATGCAGGATCATGTGCGTGCCTCGTTGCTGCGCCGGATGACGCGGAGGCAGTTTTACGCGCTTGCGGGCGCGCTGCAAGCACACAAGGCCGGGCAAATCAGGCATAGCGGACATGAAAAAGGCGCACCCCTCACGGATGCGCCCTTCCCGTCAGATCGCGAGGCTTTATTCTGCCGGAACCGGCGTCGCCTGCGTGCGACTGAAATGCTGGGCATTCAGGCGGAACACCAGCGCGATCATGGCGAACTGGAAGCCAAAGGCGATGGCGGTGATCGCCCAATAGATCACGCTGAATTTTTCGATCACCCCGGCCTGCACCAGACCGGCGTTGACGAAAAACTGGATCAGCACCGAAAGCGCTACCCCCGGACAGACCAAAGCATAAGAGCCGGGAGAGGTTTTCGACCCGAAGACGAAATCCTTGAAATAGCCCTGACGTTTCAAAACGACGAGGCCGAGGCCTAGAAAGACAACCTGAAGCGACAGCATGCGGGCGAGGAACATCATCGTGCTGGCCGGATCGGAATGGCCCTCGAACGTGTGCAGCCCGTGTGCCTGACGCATGAACAGGATCGACAGGATGGTGACGATCGGAATCACGATCAGAAGCGTCGGGCCGGATTCCTCATGCGTGCCGTAGTGCAGCATCGAGTTGAAGGCCGTGGTCAGTGCAACCAGCGCATAGATCAGGGCCGCGACCGCGAAGAAGGTCGAAAGCACAAGCCCGGTCGCCACGATCCACGGCACATGCGACATGGCGGCAGGAGCGGCAAAGCCCACGCCGACCATGGAAAGTGCGAAGGCTGGCAGCATCTGGGCGAAGGAGTTATGCGATGTCACATCGAACACACCACCCTTGGCGAGTACCCGCCCGAGAAAATCGCCGATGATCGACAGCGCGATCCAGCCGATGATACCGAAGGCGATCATCGCGAAGGGAAAGAGATATTCCACCACGGGCCACAGCCCCGGCACATAGACCATGCCCGCCACGAAGAGCGCGTTGACCGACATGGCGAGTGCCAGCGGCATCGCCAGCATGGTCGATTCCGCATTCGAATTGCGCAGCGCCTGAAACCGTTCGGTTTTCTTAAGCGCCGCATATTGGCCGAGGTTCCAGATCAGGTATTTGAGGTTGAGAAAGACGAAGACGGCAATGCCGAGCCAGGCCACCAGAATGGCGATTTTCATCGGCAGGGCACCGGTGGAAAAGGCGGTGAGAATGTCTTCGAACACCGGCACCGGGCGGCCCGGATGGGGCACCCAGAACATGAGATACATGAAGAAGGTGACAGAGAGGCCACCGGCGCCGAGCGAGGCGAGGAAGTACGTCGGGACGTAATGGTCCGCTGCACGTGTCGGTTTCATGAGGGTCTCCTGAGATATATTCCGTTTGTCGAATGTATTTTCGGGAAAAGATATATTCTGGACACATGTCAAAACGCCGCGCGACGAAATGGATCGGCGAGAATGCGCCGAATGCAAGGGCGCCATTGATGAAATCCCGCCTGTCTTTTGAGGCAACTGGCCCTTCCGCAAACAAAGCGTTAGGTGTTGACCGCATGGCAACCTGTTGATCGGGGGGACAATGAAGCTGGCGCGTATCACAACCTATCCGGTCAAGAGTCTGACCGGGTCGGATCATGCCGCCGTCAAGGTTCAGCCGATCGGCATCGAAGGCGATCGGCGCTGGGCGGTTGTCTATCCGAACGGGATCGTTGCGACGCGTCGGGAATTGCCGCGCATGGCACATCTGAGCGCGGTTTGCACCTCCTATGGCATTTCGATTTCCTTTGAAGGCGCTCGTCTCGATGTGCCTTTCCCCTCCGGTGCGCCGAGTTCGGTCAAGGTGTTTTCCTGCCTGATCGAGGGTGTCGAGGATGCGGGCAATTACGCTTCGCATTTCCTGTCCTCCGCGCTCGAACGCGAGGTGCGACTCGTATGGTTTCCCGAGACGGCCCGCCGTCCGGTGTCCCGCGCCTATGCTGGCGAGGGGTATTTCACAGCCTTCTCCGATGGCTATCCGCTGCTCTTGACCACGATGGCCTCTCTGGCGGAGCTGAACGCGGAACTGGCCGCACCGGTGGAGATGCAGCGGTTTCGCCCCAATGTCGTGATCGCCGGCGATATCGAGCCCTGGTCCGAGGACACCTGGCGGGTGATCCGCATCGGCTCTGCGGTGTTTCGTGTGGTCAAGCCCTGCGAGCGCTGTGTCATGATCACCCAGGATCCGCAGACCGGCGAGCAGACCCATCCGCGTGAACCGCTTGCGACGCTGGGGCGCCTTCACCGCGCGGTCACGGGTAAGATCATCTTCGGCCAGAATCTGGTCGTCGAAGAAGAAGGCAGCATCGTTCTCGGCGATGAGGTCGAGGTGCTGGAACGCGGTCCGTCCAATATGCTCGACCCGAAGCGCGGTGGCGAGCAGTCGTTTTAGCTGAACCCATGGCATAAGCGGCGGGTCGCGTGAGGCTCCGGTTGTCGCGCCCCTCGAACCGGCGTTAATCCTTCGTTAACCATGTCGGGCGAAGCTGTCGGCATGAAACCGATCTTTGTGCTCCTGACCCTGTTCCTTCTCACCGGCTGTGTCGCGGACAGTCCCGCTCTGGGGTATTCCCGCGCGGGGTTTTATCCGGTGGAGATCGGCGGCAACAGCTATCGCGTCTATACCGAAGAAACCCGCAATTGTGTCGAGGTGCATCGCGTCAACATGGTCTTCCCGCCGCCCTCGCGCAGGCTGATCCTGACGCAGATGGAAACTGCGGCGATGCAGACGACGGGGTGCAGGATCAAGAAGGGCACGTTCATCGGCGATCAGGCGATGTCGAAAGGCCAGATCGACTGCTCCGACGGTCCTGGCGCCAAGGACTGGGTGCCCGGCACCTGCGATACGCGTCCCTGGCGATGAGCGTCACACTGGTTTCTGAAAGGTGATCGAGGTCGGCCGATCATAGCCCGCATGTGCATTGCGCCCGGTTTCGACAAATCCGAGCCGGGTGAACACTGCATGGTTCTCCGTCAACTCCACGCGCGTCTCCAATTCCAACCGATCCAGCCCCAATGCGCGCGCGGTCTTCTGCCATCCCGATCAGAGCGCGCGCCAATCCCTTGCCCTGCATGGCTTCCGCTACCGCCAGCTTGCCGATGTAGAGCCGTCCGGGCTTTTCCGTCAGGATCACGCAGGCAATGAGCGGCGCGCCAATGCCCCAAAGCTCCTTCGTGCGGGCGTCGTCCGTCAGGCTCGCAAGCGTCATCCGGTGCATCGAGGACGGTGGGTCGACACGCCCCTCCATTCCGGCAAAGGCCGTCCTGATCAAATCCAGCGCCTCGGTCACACGCGCCTCCTCCGGCGCAATCCGTTCCGGTGTCATAGAAGCCTCTCCAAGAGCCCCCGCGCCGAATTCGACCGGGGCCGCCACAAGCCGCGCTCCATCGCCTCGATCAGCCGCTCCGCGATCTCGCGCAACGCGGGCGCATTGTGCTCGGCGATGAAGTCGCGCGTGTCATCGTCCTCGATAAAGGCGGCGTGCACCAGATCGAAATGATGGTCCTTAACTGCATGGGTCGTGGCGGCGAAGGCGAACATGTAATCCACCGTCGCGGCAATTTCGAACGCGCCCTTGTAGCCGTGGCGTTTGACGCCATTGATCCATTTCGGATTGACCACGCGAGACCGGACCACCCGACCGATCTCCTCGTCGAGCGTGCGGATCACCGGGCGTTCCGGTCGCGAATGGTCGTTGTGGTAGATCGGGCGATCACGGCCCTGAAGTGTCGCAACTGCCGCCGCCGCCCCGCCTTCGAACTGATAATAATCGTCGCTGTCCAACAGGTCGTGTTCGCGGTTGTCCTGATTCTGCACGATGGCCTCGACCTCTGAAAGCCGCGCCTCGAACCCTTCGCGGTCCCTGACACCCTCCTGCGCAGCACCGTAAGCATAGCCGCCCCATTCGAGATAGGCCGCCGCCAGATCGGCCTTGTCCGTCCAGATCCGCTCGTCGATCATCGCCTGAAGCCCGGCACCGTAAGCCCCCGGTTTCGACCCGAACACACGGGATTTGCCCTCTCCCCGCCGCGCCCGTGCTGCCGCCGGGTTGTCCTCCTCGGGCTCATCAAGGGCCTGAACGGCCCGCGCCGCACTGTCGACCAGAGCAATGAGTTGCGGGAAGGCATCGCGGAAAAATCCCGATACCCGAAGTGTCACATCCACCCGCGGGCGGCCCAGCACGGAGGCAGGCAAAATCTCGAACCCGGTGACGCGCCGCGACATCGTATCCCATGTCGGTTTGACCCCCATCAGCGCCAGAGCCTGCGCAATGTCATCGCCGCCGGTGCGCATGTTCGCCGTGCCCCATGCGGTGATCAGCAGGCTGCGCGGCCAGTCGCCATGCTCTTGCAAATGCCGCTCGATCAGCAGATTGGCGGATTTCCATCCCAACTGCCACGCGGTCTGTGTCGGCACGGCGCGGGCATCGACCGAATAGAAATTCTTCCCCGTCGGCAGTACATCCAGCCGTCCGCGCGTCGGCGCACCGGAGGGGCCGGGCGGGACGAAGCGCCCGTCAAGACCGGTCAGCAGCGCCTCCATCTCGGCGGAGCCACAGGCGGCGACCATGGGCAGAACTTCCGCCCGCAAGTTCTCAAGCACGGCCTGTGACGCGGGGCCGGGGGCGTCCAATCCCTCGTCCAGAAGCTGTGCGGAATAAAGCTCGATCCGCTCGACCGTATCGCCATGCGTCCGCCAGATGTCGGCGCTGGTTTGGATCAGGCATTCAGGCCGTTCATCCCCGCAGGCTTGTGTCATATCGCAGTCGAGCGGATCGAAATTCAGACCCAAATCCAGCGCAATCGCCCGGATCAGAGACGCATTGCGCCCCTTGCCATCGCCGCGCGGCACCCGCACCAGCGCAAGCGCCAGATCGCGCGCCAGACGTCCTTCGGGGGCGGTGCCGAAGATGTGCAGCCCGTCGCGGATCTGTGCCTCCTTGAGTTCGCACAGATAGGCGTCGAGCTTGGCCAGATCGCCGTCCTCATCCGTCCCGGTCATGCCGACGTCGCGGTCCAGACCGGTCACGGAACTCAGGCTCAAAATCTCCCGGCGCAGGGTCGATATGCGGCGCGGATCGACGCCTGCGGCTTCGAAATATTCGTCCACCAAAGCCTCCAGATCGCGCAACGGACCATAGGTTTCCGCGCGGGTGAGAGGGGGCGTCAGGTGGTCGATGATCACGGCCTGCGCCCGGCGTTTGGCCTGCGTCCCTTCGCCGGGATCGTTGACGATGAACGGGTAAAGATGCGGCATCGGGCCGAACACTGCCTCGGGCAGGCAGGTCTCCGACAGCGCCACAGCCTTGCCTGGCAGCCATTCCATATTGCCATGCTTGCCCATGTGGGCCACGGCCTGCGCGCCGAAACTGTGCCGCAGGTAGAGGTAGAAGGCGAGGTAATTGTGCGGCGGCGCGAGGTCCGGGGAATGGTAGGTCTCGGTCGGGTCGATGTTATAGCCCCGCGCGGGTTGCACGCCCACCACGACATTGCCGAAGGTCAGGATCGAGAGGGCAAAACCCTCCGCGGTCACGAAAGGATCGTCCTCCGGCTGGCCCCACCTCTCCTCGATCTTTTGCCGCACCGGCTCGGGCAGGGTCTCATAGCGCGCGCGATAGTCGGCAAGCGCCATCCGCACGCCGCCCTGCCGTGCCGCGCGATCCGTCAGCCAGTTGGTCGGGCCGCGCATAATCTGTTGCATCAGACCGTCGCTGTCGGGGGGCGGGGCGTCGACGACATAGCCCTCCGCCGCCAACCGGTGCAGTGTGTTCACCGTCGCGGCGGGGGTGTCGAGGCCGACACCATTCGCCAGCCGCCCGTCCTTGTTCGGATAGTTCGCCAAAACCAGCGCGACTTTGCGTTTGGCGCGCGGCATGTGGCGCAGGCGTGCCCAGTTGGCGGCAAGCTCCGCGACAAAGCCAATCCGGCTCTCCTCCGCGCGATAGGTGGCGATGGTGCATTCGGTGGCGTCGTCGCGGTAGGCCTCGCCCTTGAACGACACCGCGCGGGTCATCACCCGGCCATCCACCTCGGGCAGCGCGACGTTCATCGCGATGTCCCGGGCCGACAGCCCGCTCGTCCCCGTCTCCCATGCCTCATGCGACGATCCTGCCAGCACGACCTGAAACACCGGCGCGCCATTGGTCGCGGGGTTGCTCAGGGGCGTGTCCGTGCCGCCGCTTTCCGGCGTGCCGACGGCAAAGGCGGTGCAATTGAGGATGACCTCCGGCGGTGCCTCCTGAAACAGGCTCTCCAATGTGGCGGCCGACACCGGGTCTTTCAGCGAAGCGACAAAGACCGGCAGAGGGTTAAGCCCCTGTGCCATCAGCGCTTCGATCAGACCATTGATCGGGCCAAGCCCCGCGCCCTGCACCAGCGCGCGGTAAAACACCAGCGGTACGACAGGCGCGCCCTCGGTCCACAGATTCTCAAGCTGACCGAGATCGGCAACACCCTTGCCCGGCCAATAGAGACCCGCCCGCAACAGCGGCTTGGCCGGGGCGGGTTTCTCGCCACCGTCGAGCATGGCGCGGGCATAGGACAGGAACGCGACCGCATTCTCCGCTCCGCCCTCGGTCAGATAGGACCAGAGCCGGTGATAATCCTCGGTCGAAACGGTCGAAAGCGCGGCAAGCTCCGCGTCCGGTTTGTCATCGCCCGGAAGCGCGACAAAGGCCACGCCCGCCTCATGCAACCGCGCGGCATATTGTTCGAGCCCGTATTTCCAATAGCCCGCGCCCCCCAGCACGCGCGCGATCACCATCCGGGATTTGGTGGCGCATGTGTCGAGATGCAGATCGACCGACATCGGGTGACGCAGATGCAGGAGCGAGGCAAGCCGCAGCGTCGGCGCCTCCGTCATCGCGGCACGGGCCTCAGACAAAAGCGCAAGCTCGGTGTCCGCCGCCGAGATCACCACCAGATCGGCGGGGCTTTGTCCAAGGTCCACGGCCTCGCTGCCGTCGTCGATCGAACCGGGGGTGGCGGCGAGCAGATGCATCGCTTCTCCTTGTCACGCCCCGCGTTTCGGGGCATTGCTCGGAAAACTCCAAAGAGGTCTCCGATGGATTATTCGAAAATGGGCGGGCCGAAAAAGCTCTCCGGCGCGCCGAAACATGGCGAGCACAAACGCCAGCAGCCGAAAGGCAAGCAAACGCCGAAAGCCGAACTTCTGGCGCGGATGAAAGCGGCTGCGGATAAGAAGAAGGCCGACTGACGACCTTCCCTTTACGCCTTCAACGCGGCTTCGATCGCGGTGCGGTCGAGGCCAGCCTCGCCGATGACGACAAGTCGTGACAGGCGGGGCGCGGTGCCGAAGGGCTGATCGAAATAGCTGTCGACGCGCGGCCCCACGGCCTGAAGCGTCAGGCGCATCGGCTTGTCCCGGACTGCGACAAACCCCTTGAGCCGCAGGATGTCGTGATCCCGGATCACCTGCGCGACCTGTTCGGCAAAGGTTTTCGGGTCCTCGATCTCGGCCCGGATCACCACGAAGCTCTCGAACTCGTCATGGCCGTGCTTATGGGGATGATCGTCGTGGTGGTCGTCATCATCATGATTGTCGTGATGGTGGTGATGCACCTCGTGGCGGGCCTCAAGATCGCCCTCGGCGCCGATCCCTTGTCCCAAAAGCACATCCACCGGCAAAGCCCCCATGGTCGCGCGCAGCACATGCACGCCCGGTCGAGCCTCATCCTTGAGCTTGCGCACCAGTGCTTCCGCCTGATCCTCGCCCAAAAGATCCGCCTTGTTCACCACGATCATGTCGGCGCAGGCGATCTGATCCTCGAACAATTCGGACAGTGGTGTCTCATGGTCGAGGTTCTCGTCCAGCTTGCGCTGCGCATCCACGGCGGCGACGTTATGGGCGAACTGCCCCTCGTCCACCGCCTTGCCGTCGACCACGGTCACGACGCCATCGACGGTGACCTGTGTCGAAATCTCCGGCCAGTTGAAGGCGCGCACCAAAGGCTGGGGCAACGCAAGACCGGACGTCTCAATCACGATGTGATCCGGCTTGTCTTCGCGCGCCAGAAGTTTCTGCATCGTCGGGATAAATTCATCCGCCACGGTGCAACAGATGCAGCCGTTCGACAGCTCCATCACATCCTCATCCGTACAGGTCGCGTCGCCGCACCCCTTGAGAATGTCGCCATCAATGCCGAGATCGCCGAATTCGTTGATGATCAGGGCAATGCGCTTGCCCTCGGCATTCGCCAACATGTGCCGGATCAGGGTCGTTTTGCCCGCGCCGAGAAAGCCCGTCACGACGGTTGCAGGAATTTTCGCTGCCATATCAGTATCCTTTGAAAAACGCCGGGGCCAAAGCCCCGGCACCGGCTCACGCCGACAGCGTGCGCGAGGACACGAGACCGGTCTTGCCCAGCCCCTTGATGGCTTTCGCACCCGCCAGAACGGCAAGATCCACCAGCGGCTCAAGGATGATGACGGTCATATAGGCGCCGCCGAATATGCCGACCGCGGCAAGGCTTTCGGCCGAGAAACCCTGACCGTAAAACGCCCAGAACCCGACCCAGATCACGATCCCCGCCTGATAGGTGGTCGAAAGCGCCAGCGCCTGTTTGTAGGACACATCAGCATAGGCCGTATCCGGCGCGATGATGCGCTGTGCAACGGCCTTGATGCCGAACAAAGGCACCAGAAGCGTGGTGACGTTCATGCCATATTGCGGCAGATCGAAGGGGGCGAAAAACACGCCCTGCGCCAAAAGCCCGAGTGCCAGACCCAGCGCGGCGGGTGCCGCCCCGAACAACAGAAACAGTGTCGAGCCGAGGATCAGGTGTACCTCGGAGACGCCCACCGGGTAATGCGGCAGGACCTGAAAGAACACGAAAACGGCGGCGGTCGAAATCACGGTCCGGGCAAGAAACGACCCCACGCCCTGATCGCGCAGCGCGCCGATGCTTTCCTTGAGAGTGTAAAGGCCAGCGCCCGCAGCGGTGGCATAAGACAGTGCGATCTTCGCACCGGTGACAATACCGGGTTCGATATGCATCGAATGATCCTCCATGGCCGTCATCCCCGACGGCGGGTTGAGTTATGTGGTCAGGGCTGGTCTCCTGGCTCGCGGGTCGAAGCGCTCTCGTCACCTTCCCAAGGTTTCCCTCAGTGGTATGCCGACGGGCACTCACCGCTTACAGTCGCGGGGGCGGCTGTGGCCTTGTGCTCCGGGATGGATCACACGCACCACATTCCCATTTCTCCCCGAACGCTTTTGCGCCTGTCTCGGGGAACCATGACGCGCCTATTTGGCGCGTGCAGCATGGCAGGGTCAAGCGTTTTGCGGGGCCTTGCCGGAAGGTCAGGTCCCCCTAGCCCCGTGAATGCGCGATATTTTGTGGATAACTTCGCCGTTTTCCCCATATCTCGGGGTAGACCCGTTGACTCGCGCGCGTGCCTCCCGAACAGTTTTCTTTCAGAAAGAATCAGGAAGAGGCCCCTTTGCGTTTCACCCGTCTGCGTCTCAACGGTTTCAAAAGCTTTGTGGACCCCACCGATCTCGTGATCGCGGATGGGCTGACGGGGGTTGTCGGGCCGAACGGTTGTGGCAAGTCGAACCTCCTGGAGGCGCTGCGCTGGGTGATGGGCGAGAACCGCCCTAAGGCGATGCGCGGTGCGGGCATGGAAGACGTGATCTTCGCTGGCGCCTCGACCCGTCCGGCGCGCAATTTCGCCGAAGTCTGCCTGATGATCGACAACTCCGAACGCCTCGCGCCCGCGGGATTTAACGACAGCGACTCGGTCGAGATCATCCGCCGCATTACCCGCGACGCGGGCTCCGCCTATAAGGTGAACTCCAAGGATGTCCGCGCTCGCGACGTCTCCATGCTCTTCGCCGATGCCTCCACCGGCGCGCATTCGCCCGCGCTTGTGCGTCAGGGGCAAATCTCCGAGCTAATCAACGCCAAGCCCAAGGCGCGCCGTCGCATCCTCGAAGAGGCCGCCGGGATTTCCGGGCTCTATCAGCGCCGTCATGAGGCGGAGTTGAAACTCAAAGGGGCGGAGACCAACCTTGCCCGCGTCGATGACGTGATCGAACAGCTCGCGAGCCAACTGGCCTCGCTCGCCCGTCAGGCCCGCCAAGCCGCGCGCTATCGCGAGATCGGCGTTGAACTGCGCCATGCCGAGGGGCTTTTGCATTACCGTCGCTGGCGCGATGCGGATCATGCCCGCGCAGAAGCCGAAGACATCCTGCGCACCCGGTTGCGGCAGGCGTCGGAGGCCGAACGACTCGCCCGCGATGCTGCCAAGCAACGGGAAAGCTTCGAGGAGGCCCTGCCGCCCCTGCGCGAGGAGGAGGCGATTGCCGCCGCTGTGTTGCAGCGCCTCACCGTGTCCCGGGATCAGCTTTCCGATGAGGAACGCCGCGCGCGCGAGATGATCGAAACCCTGTCGCGCCGGATCGACCAACTGGTCGCCGATATGGCGCGGGAGGAACAGCTCAACAAGGACGCGGGCGAAACCATCGCCCGGCTCGAATGGGAGCAGCGCGAGCTGATCAAAGCCGCAGACGGCCATGAGCCGCGCCTGCTCGAAGCGGCGGCGGAGGCTTCTGAAGCCAGTCAGATTTTGGCGGATCGTGAAACCGCTCTGACCCAGATGACCGAAGACGTCGCCCGTCTCGCGGCGCGGCACCAGTCTGCGAATCGCTTGGTCGAAGACAATCGCAAAACGCTGGACCGCGCGCGCGGCGAGGCGGATCGCGCCCGTGGGGCCGTGGACGAGGCGCGGTCGACGCTTGTGCGTTCCGCTGAAGCACTGGAAGAGGCCGAAGCCGGGCAGGAAGAAGCCGTCGCCCGTGCCGAAGAAGCAGAGGCGATGCTGATCGAGGCCGACGAGGCCCGGACCGAGGCGCAATCGCGCGAGGCTCTGGCCCGTGCGGCGCGCTCTGAGGCCGAAGGCGAGGTGGGGGCCCTCAAGGCCGAAGTGGCCGCCTTGGCGAAAATGCTCGACCGTGATCAGATCGGCGGCAAGCAATTGCTCGATTTGGTCAAGGTCAAATCAGGATATGAAAAAGCGCTCGGTGCCGCGCTTTCCGATGATTTGCGACAGCCTGCGATTGAGACCTATCAGGCCTCCGGCTGGGTCACTCTGCCGGATTACCCGGACGATCAGGACCTTCCGAATGGCGTTGAACCACTGGAAGATTACGTCACCGCGCCTGCCGTTTTGGGGCGGCGTCTGTCGCAGATCGGCCTGGTGCGGGCGGAAGACGGCGCGCGGTTGCAGGCCGATCTCGAACCCGGCCAGCGTTTGGTGTCCATGGAAGGCGACATGTGGCGCTGGGACGGCTATCGCGCGGGGGCCGAAGATGCGCCGTCGGCGGCCGCGCTGCGGTTGCAACAGCTCAACCGGCTGGAAGATCTGAAACAGGAACTCGTTGCGGCCGAGGCCAAGGCGGAGGGGGCCTCGCAGGCGCATGAGCATCTCAAGGCCGAACTGACCCGTCTGACCGAGGCTGACCGCATGGCCCGCGAGGCGCGTCGCGATGCGGATCGCGCGATGTCGGAAGCGGCGCGGACCCTGTCGAAGGTCGAGAACGAAAAGACCCTGGCCGAAGGTAAAGTCGAAAACCTGGGCCTCGCCGTGGCGCGTCATGAGGAAGAGGCCCGTGGCGCGGAGCAACGCCTGCGCGAAGCGGAAAAGGCGGTGAAAGATCTGCCCGATCTC
The DNA here is from genome assembly GCF_001550095.1 of Celeribacter ethanolicus. GTDB lineage: Bacteria > Pseudomonadota > Alphaproteobacteria > Rhodobacterales > Rhodobacteraceae > Celeribacter > Celeribacter ethanolicus. The sequence continues at coordinate 136,134 of NZ_LRUC01000036.1, forward strand.
GACGCAGCGCGTTCCGACATCGAAGAGGTGAAACTCGCCGTCGAGGCGGCGCGGATCACCATGATGACCAAGCGCTCATCGCATGACGAAATTCGCCGCGAAGGTGAGGCCCGCACAAGGCGGTCGCAGGAAGTGACCAAGGAGCTGTCCGGCTGGCGGCACCGTCTCGATACGGCGGGCAAACGGATTGCCGAGCTTCAGGATCGCAAGGAAGCGACCGAGGAAGAGCTTTACGAGGCCGCTGCGCAACCCGAGGAAATCGCCGAAAAACGCGAGGCCCTGATGGCGCAGATCGAGGAGGCGGAGCACCGTCGCAAACGCGCGTCCGAGGCGCTCACAGTGGCCGAGGAGAGCCTGCGGGAGGCCGTCCATGCAGAGCGCGAGGCGGAGCGTCTGGCCTCCGAGGCGCGCGAAACCCGTGCCGCTGCAGAGGCTCGCCGGGATGCCGCGAAAGAGACGGTCGAGGCCGCGATCGAGCGCATCCGCGAGGAGTTGGAAACCACGCCGGCGAAGCTTTTGGAGGAGCTTGCCGTCGACCCGGAAAAAATCCCGCCGCATGCCGAGATCGAGGTGGATGTGAACCGCCTGAAACGCCTGCGCGACAGTCTTGGCGCGGTGAACCTTCGGGCCGAAGAAGATGCGAAAGAGGTGCGTGAGGAACACGATACCCTCTTGAAAGAAAAGCAGGATCTGGAAGAGGCAATCAAGACGCTGCGCTCGGGGATTGCCTCTTTGAACCGCGAGGGGCGGGAGCGCTTGCTCACGGCTTTCGAGCAGGTGAACAGCAATTTCTCCATGCTTTTCACCCACCTTTTCGGCGGTGGTGAGGCGCGGCTCATGATGGTCGAAAGCGACGATCCTCTCGAGGCCGGGCTTGAGATCATGTGCCAGCCGCCGGGCAAGAAATTGTCGACCCTCTCGCTGCTCTCAGGTGGTGAACAAACGCTCACAGCACTCGCGCTGATCTTTGCCGTGTTCATGGCGAACCCGGCGCCGATCTGTGTGCTGGACGAGGTCGACGCGCCCTTGGACGACGCCAACGTCACGCGGTTCTGCGACATGCTCGACGAGATGACCCAGCGCACCGATACGCGGTTTTTGGTCATTACCCACCACGCCGTGACCATGGCCCGCATGGACCGCCTGTTCGGCGTCACCATGCAGGAACAGGGCGTGTCACAACTTGTGTCTGTGGACCTGAAAAAGGCCGAGGCACTTGTTGCGTAACTTCGGTGTTGCGCGGTCTTTGGTGGTGCGGACTCTTAAGACTTTTCCAACAATTCGTCTCTAATCCTAACGATGCCGTAATCCATTACGGTGACAGGAGGTGATGACACTGGAAGAACACTCGTTTCGCAAATGGATGGTGATCATTGCGGCGGCAACGCTCGCCGTGACAATCGTCCGCCTCTGGATCGGGCTGTAACCCGAAAAAGAGAGACCCGGCGGAGCTGCAACTCTGCCGGGTCATTTGGATGATGACACAGAATGTCTCATTTCGCTGTTTCAGACTCTAACAGATTCCTTACCAAACCGTAAAGCGCGCTCGGGAATATGCAATAAACATGGTTAACCGCGCCCCATACCCTGACCCATGCCGCCGCCATGCCCTCCGGCAGGCGCATCGAGATCCTTGATCGAAGCCTCCGCCTCGCCATTGATCCAATAGCCCGCCGCCTTGAGCCAGGGTAAAGGATGGCCCATCGCCAATACTGCCTCGCGCAACTGTTTGGCGATCCCGGCCTCCGTCGCGATCCAGACGAAGGTGTTCGCTGTCAGTTCGATCTGCGACAGGGCATCGAGAAACGGCTTGGCTTCCGTGGCCTGATCCAGAGGGCGGTGCAGCCAGTGGATCGTCGCATCCGCCGCACTCTCGATCTCCTGCTCGTCCTCCGGCCCGGGCACGGCGGCGAGCATCGTCACCTTCACGCCTGCGGGCAGTTCCTCGAGCTTGCGTCCCATCGCCGGAAGCGCGGTTTCATCGCCGATCAGGACCCAATGGGCAATCTCACCTTCGATCACCCGCGAGCCACGCGGGCCGCCGATCTGAACAGCGCTGCCGGGATGTGCCGACCGCGCCCAGCTCGCCGCCGGGCCTTCGCCATGATCGGCAAAGTCGATCACCAGTTCCTGCGCCTCGGTGTCGAACCGGCGCGGCGTGTAATCGCGTTTCGCCATGCCGTCCGCACCGGGTACGAAAACCTTGAGGTGATCGTCAAACGATCCGCTGGCGAAATCCGCAAGATCCGCACCGCTGAGCGTCACGCGGATCATATGCGGGGTCAGCCGTTCGGCCTTGGCCACGGTCAATTCGCGAAATTTCAGCTCGTGCCGCATGCGGCGGATGGTGGGGGCAGTCATGACGAGTCGCTTTCACTGGTTATTCAGATGTTTGCGCAAAACAAACTATTTTACTCAGAAAAAGCAAGCCCCGCGAAAAACACAGGGCCTGTGCATCTCGGATGTTTGCCCCAAAGCCTCTGATTTATAGGCGCGACAAAAGCGCGGCTGTCGGCCAGGCGTCGGCGGGCAGGACGAGTTTCTCCTGAACGCTCTGCACCGCCTCGCGGGTTTTCTCGCCCAGAATGCCGTCGATACCGCCAACATCGTAGCCCATTTTGGTCAGCTTTTGTTGCAGTTGCTGCATCTGCGCGCCCGAAAGCCCCGCATCGGGATTGCCCGCGTTATAGACCGGCGCGCCTTCGAGACGAGTGGCGAAATAGGCCGCCGTGGTCACATAGACGAAGCTTTTGTTCCACTCGAAATAGACCTCGAAATTCGGATAGGCGAGGAAGGCCGGCCCGTTGCGCCCCATCGGCAGCAACACAGAGGCCTGCAAATTGCCGTTGCCGAGCGCGCCGGAACGCGGTTGGACGCCCAGTTTGGCCCATTGGCTGACGGTCATTTTATGGTTCAGCCCGGTTTTCGACCAATCGAGGTTCGAAGGCACCACGATCTCCTGAAGCCACGGCTCATTCGCCCGCCATCCGAGATGGCGCAGCATTTTCGCCCCGGACATCAGCGCATCGGGCGCGGAGGTTTTGAGCCGCACATGGCCGTCGCCGTCGCCATCGACACCGTTCTGCAAAATGTCTTTCGGCAGCATCTGTACCATGCCGATTTCCCCGGCCCATGCGCCTTGCGTCGTGGCCGGATCGAAATCGCCATGTTCGAACAGGGTCAGCGCGGCGAAGACCTGCGGCTGGAACAGCTCGGGACGGCGGCAATCGTGGCTCAGTGTCATCAGCGCGTTCAGCGTGTTGAAATTGCCCTGCACCTGGCCGAAATCCGTCTCCAGCGCCCAGAAGGCCAAAAGCACTCCGCGCGAGACACCATAGTCTCGTTCAATCCGGTCGAAGACGCTCTTGTATTTCGCCGCATTGGCCGCGCCGTTCTGCATCCGGTTCTGGCTGATCAGCGCGCGGGAGAAGTCGATGAAATTCTTCTGAAACACGCCCTGCGCGCGGTCGGCTTTGATCACGGCCGGGTCTTGACGCGCGGCGGTAAAGAACTGATCGACGGCGGATTTGGAATGGCCTTGCTGTAGGGCGGACTGCTTCATCTGGTTGACAAAGCTTGAGAAATTTCCGCCGCAGGGCACATCCGCAAAGGCGGGAGAGGCAAGGGAGAGGGCGAGCACGAGGCCGAGAGAACGCATGGATTTACCTTTTAAAGTCATGTTGAGGGCACGATAGCGGGGCGCGCGGCGTCACGCAAATGACAGAACGGCGACGCAGATCAGGACAAAGGCCCAAGCGGCCCAGAGCCGCGCACAGGCGGCGTCGATGTCGCGGGGCGTGGCCTCGCGACCGTTCGGATTGACCCATGGATAGTCGCGCATTTCGCCGTGATAGGCGCGGGGACCGGAGAGCGCGACGCCAAGACTGCGCGACAAAGCGGCCTCGGGCCACCCGGCATTGGGCGACCGGTGCCGACGCGCCTCGGTGACGATCTCCCGCCAGAGCGACAGGGGCTTGCCCCATGGAAACAGCAAAAGCGCGGTCAGCCGCGCGGGGATCAGATTAAGCACATCGTCGAGCCTTGCCGCAGCCCAGCCGAACTCCCGATGCCGTTCTGTGCGATAGCCGATCATGCTGTCACCGGTGTTCACCACTTTATAAACGAGAATCCCCGGCAAACCCGCGACGAGGAACCAAAACGCAGGGGCGATCACCCCGTCGGAAAAATTCTCCGCCGCCGACTCGATGGCCCCGCGCGCCACGGCGGCTTCGTCCAGCTCTGAGGTGTCCCGACCGACGATCATCGACACGGCATAACGCCCCTCCGCCAGAGAGCGCTCCAAGCCGCGCGCCACGGCCTTCACATGCTCGACCAGCGATTTCTGCGCCAAAAGCACCGCACCGAGCAGGATTTCAACCAAGGGAATTTGCCGCAGCACCAGCCCCAGCGCCGCCGCCCCGATCACCAGCACGATCACCAAAAGAATGCCCTTGGCCTTGCGTGCCGCGCCGCAATTGAACCGCCGATCCGCCCCGCCGATCAACCGCCCCATCACAACCGCCGGGTGCGGCACCCGGTCCCAAAGCCATTTCGGCTCCCCGAACACAGCGTCCAGCACCATGGCCAGACAAAGCGCCAGCGCGGTGCTCACAGCGCATGCTCCAGAGCCGTTTCCAATTGCCCCCACCGATCCGACGGCGGCAGGCCAAACCGCAGCCAACGCCGGGAATAGGGGAAGAGCCGCGACCAGACATGATGTTCCGCCAGACGATTTTGTACCGCATGGGCGTCGCCCACGTCATAAAGCCGGAACAGTGTCGTGCCACCCACAAGTTTCGCGCCTTTGCCTTCCATCATCTCGTCGAGACGCGCCGCATCCTGCGTCAGTCGGATTCGCGTGCGGATCGCCCACACCGGATCGTTCAACGCCGCCGTGCCGATGGCCAGCGCCGGTCCCGACACCGCCCATGGCCCGATCAGAGCGGCCAGGCGGTCGATCAGATCCGGTGCGCCGATGGCAAAGCCGAGCCGCATCCCCGCCAGCCCCCAGAACTTGCCAAAGCTCTTGAGCACGATGGTGCGCCCGCCCCGGACCCGCGCGATATGGCTTTCTTCTGGTATGACGTCGCAGAAACTCTCGTCGATGATCGTCACGGGGGCGGTGAATTCCTCCTCCCGCCAGAGACGCCCGTCCGGGTTGTTCGGATGCACCGCGACCGCCACACTTGCTTTGCGCGTCGGGTCCGAGGTCATCACCTCCCAGCCCTGCGCCCCAAACGCCCCGGCATGTTCATTATAGGTCGGCGGCTGGATCTCCACTCTGCCTTTCGGCCAGAGCGCAGGCAGGCGTGCAATCAGGCTCGACGCGCCCGGTGCGGCCAGCACGGCGGCGCCATGATGCACCTGCCAGAACCCGCGCGCCGCCTGCACCAGCGCATCCTGCGCTGCGGCATCCGGCAGTGCTGTCCAGGCGTTTGGCGGAATGTCGCCGATCGGATAAGGCGCCGGATTGATGCCTGTCGAGAGGTCGATCCAGCCGGATTTTTCTCCGCCCCAACGGGCCACCGCGGCATCCAGTCCGCCACCATGATCGCGCCGGTGACTCATCTGTCTTCATCCTTTTCGGTCGGCAAAGGCAGTTGCCGCGAGACGAAATGTCCCTTCACGCCCTGTGGCCAGTCGCGGAACGGCACCTGACCGGTGGCGGAGCCTGCGTGCATCCGGGCATAGGCCACGATGGCTTCGGCATCCGCTTCGGTTCCGTCAAATATTCCAAGGGAATAGCCGATTTTTCTGTCGCCTTGCACGATCACGTTGCAGGCCCGCTCGCAGCCCATGGTGCAACTCACCCGTCGGGTTTTGATCCCGGCCGGGGCGGCACGGCGTTCGATGGCATCGGCCAGACGTGCGCCATCGGTCTGCGACTCACCGCGTTCCGCCCAGTCGGGGCGCTTGCAGCCTTCGCAAATCGTGATCCAGGTCGGTGCGGAAATGGGGGTGCTCTCTGTCATGCTTCGTGTTTTGCCGCAGCCTGTGCAGAGTGCAAGATAAAATCTTAGCTTTTTCCGCTGTGCTGCGGCGACGGACCCGATTGACCCTGTCGTTCATGCTTCGTTAGGGTGTTGTCGCGGATTCACACACATGCACATAGCGTTGAGCGGAGCAGCTTGCGGCAGGGGCCGAGGGCAATAAGAAACATGCAGGTATTGATCGTCGAAAGCAGCCCGGAGATCGGGCGTCTCTGGCAACGCCATCTGGAGCGCCAGGGCATGTCCGTGTCCTTGGTGGCGGGGCAGGACGAGGCGATTCAAAAACTGCAAACCACTGCGCCGGATCTGATCGTGCTCGATCTTGTTTTGGGCGATGGGTCGGCCTTCGCCATCGCCGATTATGCCAATTATCGCCACCCGGACACGCGCGTGATCTTCACCACCAATTCGAGTTTCTTCTCCGATGGCTCGATCTTCCAGCATGTTGCCAATGCCTGTGCTTTTCTGCCCAAGGAAGTCGACCCGGAGGACCTGACCGCCATGGTGGAGCATTACGGCAAGGCCGCGTCCTGAGTGATCGGGCGATCAGCCGCGCCCGTGCGGGGCGTCAAAGTCCAGCTCCGGCGTGACCGGCACGATGCGGTTCGGGTTGATCGTGTCGTGGCTATAGTAGTAGTGCCACACGATATGGTCGAAATGCGTCGTCTCACGCACGCCGGGCATCTGATAAAGCTCCCGTGTGTAGCCCCAGAGGTTCGGGTAATCCTTCAGCATCCGCCGATTGCATTTGAAATGCGTGTGATAGACCTTGTCGAAGCGCACCAGGGTTGTGAACAGACGCCAGTCTGCTTCGGTCACGCGGTCCCCGGTGAGGTAACGGTTTTCCGCAAGACGACCTTCGAGCCAGTCGAGACTGTCGAACAGCGGGCCGATGGCCTCGTCATAGGCTTCCTGCGTGGTGGCGAACCCGGCCTTGTAGACGCCGTTGTTGACGGTGTCGTAGATGCGGGCGTTCAGAGTCTCGATTTCTGTGTGCAGATCTTCGGGCCAGAAATCGAGCGTATTGCCGGTGATCCCGTCGAAGGCTGAATTGAACATGCGGATGATCTCGGCGGATTCGTTGGAAACGATGGTGTTCCGCGTCTTGTCCCAGAGCACAGGCACGGTCACGCGACCGGACATCTGCGGCTCCGCCTCGATGTAGATCTGGCGCAGGAAGCTCTTGCCCAAAAGCGTGTCGCCGGTCGCCCCGTCGAAATCCGTGTCAAAGGTCCAGCCGTCCTTGAGCATGTCCGGATGCACGACGGAGACGGAAATATGATCCTCAAGCCCTTTGAGCGCACGAAAGATCAGTGTCCGGTGCGCCCAGGGGCAGGCGTAGGAGACATAGAGGTGATAGCGCCCGCTCTCGGCCGCGAAGCCGCCTGTGCCCGAAGGCCCCGGCGCACCGTCCGGGGTGATCCAGTTGCGAAACTTTGTGGTGGTCCGCTGGAACCGGCCACCGGAGGATTTGGTGTCGTACCACTGGTCGTGCCAGGTGCCGTCTTGCAGATAGCCCATCGCGGTCTCCTTTGTGTCTGTCACCGACCTAATCACTTCGGGCTTTTGTGCAAACAGGCCTGCGAGCGCATTGATGGTGCGCCAGCGCACATGTTCGCGCTGCGGTTGCGAAAGCATTTGCGTGTGCCGCAGCCCCTGCCTATACAGGTTTCATGACGACGTCCCGATACGGGACCAGAGAGGTTGGCAGTGGCGGATCGACCCATACCGGGGATCACGCGCAGCATCGTCAGACGTCCCAGCCTCCTTGAATTCACGACGGCCCATGATTTCGGGTCACAGACAAGGAAATGCCATGACCCGCAGTCTAGCACTCATCTTCACCCTGCTCGCCACCCCGGCGCTCGCGCATCCGGGGCATCTCGGCGAAATGGCCGGCCACAATCACTGGCTCGCCGGTGCGGCCATCGGGGCCGCCATCGCCATCGCGATCTGGGGCGCCATCAAGGGCAAGAAAGAAGACGAGGCCGAGGCGGCGGACGCCGAGGTCGAGGCCGAGCCGCAAGAGGCCTGATGCCATGAAAACCGGTGTGATGATTTGTGGCCATGGCTCTCGCAGCCAGGCCGCGGTGGACGAGTTTGCCGTTCTGGCAGAGAAACTCCCCGACTTGCTGCCCTCCGACTGGCTCGTGGACTACGGCTATCTCGAATTCGCCAACCCCGTGCTGCGCGACGGTCTCGACCGTCTGCGCGAGGCCGGGTGCGACCGTATCCTCGCCGTGCCGGGTATGCTTTTCGCCGCTATGCATGCGAAAAACGACATCCCGACGGTGCTCAACACCTATGCCGCCAAACACGGGATCGAAGTCTCCTATGGCCGTGAACTGGGTGTCGATCCCAAAATGATCGCCGCCGCCGCAGGTCGTGTGCAGGAGGCCGTGGATCGGGCCAATGCCACCCTCGGCGAGATGCCCCTACACGACACCTGTCTCGTGGTCATCGGGCGCGGCGCCTCTGACCCGGACGCCAATGCCAATGTCGCCAAGATCGCGCGTCTGCTCTGGGAGGGCATGGGGTTCGGCTGGTGCGAGATCGGCTATTCCGGCGTCACCTTCCCGCTGGTCGAACCCTGCCTGCAACATGTCGCCAGACTGGGCTACAAACGCGTCATCGTCTTCCCCTATTTCCTGTTCACCGGCATCCTGATCGACCGCATCTACGGCTTCACCGATCAGGTGGCGGCGGAATATCCTGACATTCAATTCGTCAAGGCGGGCTATCTCAACGACCATCCGAAGGTGCTTGAGACCTTCGCCCAACGGGTACTCGAACAGGATGGTGACATCCCCGTGCCGAATTGCGGCATTTGCCCCTATCGCACGCAGGTTCTTTCGGTCGAGGGGGAGGCCCCGCGCCGGATCACTCCCACCGAGCGCAGCGCCGATCTGTCGCGCTATGGCAAGGGCCATCCGGCGCTGAGCGAGGTGCCGCCGCCGACCTGTGTTCTCTGCAAATACCGCACCGAGGTGCTGGGTTTTGAGGCCGAGCTGGGCGCGGTGCAGGAAAGCCATCATCACCACGTCGAAGGGCAGGGCGCCTCCGCCCCGGGCTCCAACGTGGCCGATTGCGCGCTCTGCGACACGTTCTGCACGGGTCTGTGTCGGCTTGAGGCGGCGGATCGTCATCATGATCACCACCACCACGATCACCACCACCACCATGGCGATCACGGCCATCACCATCATCATGACCATCCGCATGATCACGGTCACCACCACCACGATCATGCCCATGATCACCACCACCCGGTCTATCCGCACGCCAATCACCCGCTCGGCCCCGAATCCGCGCGCAAACCCAAAGGCTGAGCCATGCGCCCTTATGAAAAGGACCCGCAGGCGATCTATGCCCAGAGTTTCGCGACCGTGCGGCGCGAGGCCCGGCTGGACCGGTTCGATCCCGGCATGGAGCGCCTCGCGATCCGCCTGATCCATGCCTGTGGCATGGTCGAGGTGGCGGACCGTCTCGCCTTCTCTCCGGGTGCCTATGCTGCCGGGCACGAAGCGCTGACATCCGGCGCGCCGATCCTCTGCGATTGCGAAATGGCCGGGGCCGGGATCATCCGGCGCTATCTCCCGGCAGAGAACGAGGTGATCGTCACGCTCAACGCTCCCTCCGTGCCGGAACGCGCCAAAGAGATCGGCACCACCCGCTCCGCCGCCGCCGTCGATCTCTGGGAACCGCATCTCGAAGGCGCGGTGGTCGCCATCGGCAATGCCCCGACCGCGTTGTTCCACCTTCTGGAGCGGATCGAACAGGGTTTTCCGAAACCTGCCGTGATCCTTGGTTTCCCCGTCGGTTTCGTCGGCGCTGCGGAATCCAAGGCCGAACTGGCTGCCAACCCGCGCGGTTGCGATTTCATCGCGCTCCGCGGGCGGCGCGGCGGATCGGCCATCGCCTCCGCCGCCGTCAACGCGCTTGCCGTCGGTCTGCCGGAGATCGGCGAATGAGCGCGCCCTGGCTTCATGTCATCGGCATCGGTGACAACGGTCTCGACAGCCTCGCCCCCGCCACCCGCACGGTGCTCGAAGATGCCGAAGTGATCTTCGGCGCGGACCGTCATCACGCTCTGACGGCCCCCCTCACTGCCGAGCGCCGCGCCTGGCCCTCGCCCTTCGATGCGCTGATCTCCGATCTGAAATCCCTGCGGGGCCGCCGCGTCGCCGTGCTCGCCACCGGCGATCCGCTTTGGTACTCGGTCGGTGCTCGGATCGGTCGCGAACTCGACCCCTCCGAAATCCTCTATCATCCCCAGCTCTCCGCCTTCCAACTCGCCGCCTGTCGCATGGGCTGGTCGCTTGCCGATTGCGAAACCCTCACCATTCACGGCCGCCCGGCGGAGCAGGTCATCCCCTTCCTTGCTGCATCGCAGCAATTGCTGATTTTGACAAAAGGGTCAGAAAGCCCACCAGAAGTTGCGCAAATTTTGCGTGACCGTGGTTTTGCGCCCTCTCGCATGACGGTACTCGCGCATATGGGCGGAACAGAGGAGGCGCGCTTTGACGGCCTTGCCGCCGACTGGTCGCATGAGGTGCCGGAGTTCCACACGCTCGCCGTCGATCTGATCGCGGAAGAGGGCGCAACGCTGCTTCCTCGTTTCGGCCTCCCGGACCATGCCTTTCTCTCAGACGGCAACATGACCAAGCAAGAGGTCCGCGCCGTGACCCTCGCCAAACTCGGCCCGGTGCGCGGCGGTCTCCTCTGGGACATCGGTTGCGGCTCCGGCTCCGTCGCCATCGAATGGATGCGCGCCGCCCGCGATGCCCGTGCCATCGGTATTGAACACCGTGCCGACCGTCGCGCTTTGGCGGCACAGAACGCCTTGGCGCTTGGTGCCCCCGCGCTCAAACTCATCGACGCCAAAGCACCCGACGGCCTCGCCGATTTGCCCGCTCCCGATGCGGTGTTCATCGGCGGCGGCCTCACGCGTGAGGTGGCCGAGATTGCCTTCGCCGCGCTCAAGCCGCACGGGCGTCTCGTCGCCAATGCGGTGACGCTGGAGGGTGAGGCCATGCTCCTTGCGCTGCGCAGCGAACTTGGCGGCGAGCTTTCTCGCCTGTCGGTGTCCCGTGCCAAACCCGTCGGTTGCCTCTCGGGCTGGAAGCCCTTCATGCCTGTCACGCAATGGAGCCTCACGAAATGACCGGAACACTCTACGGCGTCGGTCTCGGCCCCGGCGATCCCGAGTTGATGACCCTCAAAGCGGCGCGCCTCATTGGAGGCGCGAAAGTCATCGCCTATCCGACGCTCGCGGGCGGCAGCTCTTTCGCCCGCTCCATCGCGGCGGGTCACATCGTACCCGGTGTGCGCGAGATCGTCATGGACATTCCCATGACCGTCGACCGCGCTCCGGCGCAGGTCGCCTATGATCTCGGGGCCGTCGCCATCCGGGCCGAATTGGAGGCCGGTCATGACGTGGTCGTGCTCTGCGAAGGCGATCCGTTTTTCTACGGCTCTTTCATGTATCTTTACGCTCGTCTGCGCGCCGATTATCCGGTCGAGGTGGTCCCCGGCGTCAGCTCCGTCATGAGTTGCGCCGCCGTCGCGGGCCTGCCGCTTGCCGCGCGCAACGAGGTGGTGACCATCCTCCCCGCGCCGGAACTTGCCCGACGTTTGTCCGACACAAATCCGACGCAAATCCTACCGCCCTGTGACACCCTTGTGGTGATGAAACTCGGACGTCATCTCAAGGCCGTGCGGGCCGCGATAGAGGGGGCGGGTCTGATCGACAAGGCGATCTATATCGAACGCGCTTCGACGCCCGATGAATGCGTCATGCCGCTCTCTCAAGCGCCTGAAAAGGCACCGTATTTTTCCATGATCCTCATCGTGAAAGGGGCCGATCCATGGCTGTGACCCCTGTTGTCGTGGCGCTGAGCGCGTCTGGCGAGACAACCGCCGCGAAAATTGCCGACGCTCTCGGCGCCGAGCTGCATGGCCGGGAAGGTCGGACCAGCGCAAAAATCAACTTTCCCAATGCGTTAGACCATGTGCGCGACCTCTTCGCAGCGGGTATTCCGGTGATCGGCGTTTGCGCTTCCGGCATCCTGATCCGCGCCGTCGCGCCGCTTTTGAACGACAAGACAACCGAGCCTCCGGTGATCTCCGTCTCCGATGACGGCTCCGTCGTCGTGCCGCTCCTCGGTGGCCATCGCGGAGCCAATCGTCTGGCGCAACAGATCGCGCAACTCCTTGATGCGAAAGCCGCAATCACCACCGCCGGAGACGTAGCACTTGGCATCGCACTGGACGAACCGCCCTTGGGCTATCGCCTCGCAAACCCCGAGAACGCCAAATCTGCCATGGCGGCTCTGCTCGCCGGAGAGGGGGTATCTATCTCCGGGGAAAATATTTTTGAGCTGACAGATCAGGGCGGCAAAGTGGTGTTGTCCGTGACCGAGGCCCCGGATGTGCCGGGACCGAAACGCCTCGTCTATCATCCGCAACGCTACGCCCTCGGCGTCGGCTGCGCGCGCAATGCCGACCCGGAAGAGCTTTGGCAAAACGTCTCGGATATGCTTTCGGATCAAGAGGTTGCGCTTGGGGCGATTGCCTCGGTCAACACCATTGATCTGAAGGCGGACGAACCGGCGATGAATGTTTTGGCGACGCGGCTTGGCGTGCCTTTGCGGCTTTTCACGGCGGCGGAGCTGGAGATGCAAGCCGACCGTCTGGCCAATCCGTCGGAGGTCGTTTTCGCCGAAGTCGGCTGTCACGGCGTCGCGGAAGGCGCGGCGCTGGCGGCGGGTGGAACGCTGTTTGCGGAAAAGCGCAAGACGGCGAACACGACTTGTGCGCTGACCCGGTCGGAGGTGCCTCTCACCACGCTGAAAGGCCGCGCCAGAGGTCGGCTTTCGGTCGTCGGCATCGGGCCAGGACAGGCGAGCTGGCGCACGCCGGAAGTGTCGAAATTGATCTCGGAAGCCGAAGAACTGGTCGGTTATGGCCTTTATATTGATCTTCTGGGTTCGCTCGCCGCCGGCAAAATCCGCAGCGATTTTCCGCTGGGCGGCGAAGAGGATCGCTGCCGTTACGCGCTTGAGCAAGCGGCGCAAGGCAAGAATGTCGCGCTGGTCTGCTCCGGCGATGCGGGGATTTACGCCATGGGCGCGCTGGTCTTCGAATTGCTCGCTCGCAAGCCGGAAGAGCATGGTGTCTCCGATGCCGCACGGCGGGTCGAGGTCATCTGTTCGCCGGGCGTGTCGGCGCTGCAAGGCGCTGCGGCGCGGGCCGGGGCGCCCTTGGGCCATGATTTCTGCGCGATCTCTCTGTCGGACTTGCTGACCCCGCGCGACGACATCCTGCGCCGCCTCAAAGCTGCCGCCGAGGGCGATTTCGTCATCGCCTTCTACAATCCCGTCTCGAAAAAGCGCCGCACGATCCTGGCCGAAGCGCGAGAGATCTTGTTGAAACACCGCCCGGCGGACACGCCCGTCATGCTGGCTTCGAACCTCGGGCGCTCGACGGAACATGTCCGCTACCGGCGTCTCGATGCGCTTGAGGTCGATGAGGTGGACATGCTGACCGTCGTGCTGGTCGGGTCGTCCAACACACGTTTGGCGCATCTTGGCGAAGGCCCAAGGATGTTCACGCCGCGCGGTTATGCCCGCCGCATCGACGGCGATTTGCAAGGCGTCGGCAACCGCCATCTGGAGGACATGCAATGACGGTCTATTTCATCGGAGCAGGCCCGGGCGATCCGGAGCTTTTGACGAAAAAGGCGGAGCGGATCATCGGTCAATGTCCGGTCTGTCTTTACGCCGGGTCTCTGGTGCCGCTGGAGGTCGTGGCTTGTGCGCCGGAGGGCGCGCGGGTGCTTGATACGGCCCCTATGACGCTCGATGAAACCCACGCTGAAATCAAAATGGCACAGGAAAACGGATTTGATGTTGCGCGTGTGCACAGTGGAGATCCTTCCCTGTACGGGGCCATTGCTGAACAGATCCGCCGTTTGCGCGCCGATGGCATTCCCTATGAGATCATTCCCGGTGTCCCCGCCTATGCCGCGGCGGCGGCGGCGCTGGGGCAGGAACTAACCATCCCGGAGATCGCGCAGAGCATCGTTCTGACGCGGGTCTCGATGAAGTCGACGTCGATGCCAAAAGGTGAAACGCTTGAAAATTTTGCGCGCACCGGCGCAACGCTGGCCATTCATCTCGGCATTCGCAACCTGCGCGAGATCGAGCGTCAGCTTGCACCCTACTATGGTGCGGACTGTCCGGTGGCGGTGGCGTATCGGGTCGGCTGGCCGGATCAGGTGCTGATCCGGGGCTCGCTTTCGGACATCCACGAAAAGGTTCGCGCTGCAAAGATCACGCGCACGGCGCTGATTCTCGTCGGGCCTGCGCTTGGCGAAGTGGCGGAGTTCAAAGACTCTGCGCTTTACGATCCGGCCATGCCGCATGTCTTGCGGCCCCGGGTGAAAGGGTGATCTGCGGCAATCGGGTGACGTTTGGCCCTCAGGCACGAAACTGCCGTTAACGTTAACTTGACGCAAACCAATCCCGTGCCATCCTTATCGCAGAACGACCGTCACGGAGGATGACATGACCGATGTTTTGCCGAAAGAGGTGCTTGAGGGGCTTGAACTTGCCCGCAAACGTGACCTGAAAAAGCGGTCGCGGCTCCGGGTGAAGGTCGGGGATGCGACCTATCCGATCCTGCGAACATGGGACAATGGCTTTGCTCTGGACCGGGACAATGCCGATCATTTGCGTGGCTTGGTCGATGTCTTCGACGGGTCGAAACATCTCTATCAGGCGCTGATCGTGGCCTCCAAGGAAGAGGATCACGAGATGAGTTTCGAGTTCAAGCGCGCCACATGTGCCACGGACAAGCCGCCTCTGGATTACGACCGGCCCGATGACGCGCCGGTCGCGCTTTTGCCCCGCTGATCACTGAAGATCGCTGAACGCCTCCTTGAGGCGGGAACAGGCGGTCTCGACAAGGCTGCGTGGGGTGGCGAGGTTGAACCGCAGGTAAAGCTCGCCACCCTTGCCGAAGGTCGGCCCGTGGTTCGGCGCGATATGCGCGCTTTTCTCGACCCGCGCGGTGAACTCTTCGCGCGACATGCCGGTGCCGGAAAAATCGACCCAGGCCAGATAGGTGGCTTCCAGAGGCATGGAGGTCAGGCCGGGGATGTCCGCGATGGCAGCATCGAAAATCTGGCGGTTGCCATCGAGATAGGCGACCAGCTCGTCGACCCAGGCGGCCCCTTCCGGGCTATAGGCGGCGGTGGCCATTTCAAGGCCGAAAGAGTTCGCGGAAATGCCGAGGGCCGCCATGCGGGAGCCGAATTTTGCCCGCAATGTCTCGTCGGCGATGATCACATTGCCCGAATGCGTCCCGGCGATGTTGAAGGTCTTCGTCGTCGCCGACATCATGATCAGCCGGTCTGCGATGCCCTCGATCAGGGCCATCGGCGTGTGGGTGTGACCGGGCATCACCAGATCGTGGTGAATTTCGTCGGAGACCAGAATGAGGTCATGGCGTTTGCAGAACGCGGCCACGCCCTCCAGCTCTACACGGGTCCAGACGCGCCCGCCGGGATTGTGCGGCGAGCAGAGGATCAGCATCTTTTCCGTGCCGGTCATCTGCGCATCCCAGGCATCGAAATCCATGACGTATCTGCCGCTCTCAAGTGCCAGTGGGCATTCGACGATCTCGCGCCCGGCGGCTTTGATTACCCGGCTGAACGCATGATAAACGGGTGTCATCAGGACGATGCCGTCGCCGGGCTCGCTAAACGCGTCGATGCAGAGCGCTGTGCCGTTCACCAACCCATGCGTGGTGAAGATCCACGTCGGGTCGATCTCCCAACCATGGCGATTTTTCATCCACCATTGAATGGCGGCGTGATACTCGCGCTCATCGCCGAAATAGCCATAGACCCCATGCGCAGTCATGTTCTCCAGTGCCTTCTGCACCACGGCAGGCGGGTGGAAATCCATATCCGCGACCCACATGGCGATGCCGTCCTCGGCGGGGACGCCATAGATCTTTTCCATCATATCCCATTTGGCGCAATGGGTGCCGAAGCGGTTGATGATCGGGTCGAACAGCGGATTGGTCATGGAAGGCTCCCTGAAATCATTGTCCGCGAGCCTAATCGCCCCCTTGGCCGAAGGAAAACCGAAAATCCTGCAGATGGGGCTGCGCGTTTTCGGCGCTGCACAGTTGCGCGGCATCGGCACAGGGATTACATGCAGGGCATGACACTGAAACCGATCCTCATTCACCCCGACCCGCGTCTGAAAAAGCATTGCGATCCCGTCACCGAGTTTGACAAGGATCTCGCACGGTTTGCCGACGATATGCTCGAGACCATGTACGATGCGCCCGGTATCGGTCTGGCCGCGCCGCAGGTCGGGCTGATCAAACGTATGCTCGTGATGGATTGCGCCAAGGACACCAAGGCCGGGCCGGAGCCGATGGTTCTGGTGAACCCCGAGGTGACGTGGAAAAGCGACGAGCGGAACGTCTATGAGGAGGGCTGTCTCTCCATCCCCGGCCAATATGCCGAGGTGGAACGCCCGAAAATGGTGCGCGTCAAATGGCAGGACGTTGAAGGCAAGGCGCATGAACAGGAGTTCGACGAGCTTTGGGCGACCTGTGTGCAGCATGAGATCGACCATCTCGACGGGGTTCTGTTCATCGACTATCTCAAGCCTTTGAAGCGTCAGATGATCACCCGCAAGATGCAGAAGTTCAAACGCGAGAAGGCTCGTCTCTGATGGCGCTGCGCGAGATCCTGCTCTGGCCGGATGCGCGGCTGAGCACGTCCTGCGCGCCGGTTGCCGAGATCACTGCGGACATCCGCGCCTTGGTGGCCGACATGTTCGACACGATGTATAACGCCCCCGGCCGGGGCCTCGCAGGGCCGCAGGTTGGCGCGATGCTGCGGCTTTTCGTGATGGATGCGACGTGGAAGGAAGGGGAGAAATCCCCTCTCGCCGCAATCAATCCCGAGATCACCGACCTGTCTGAGGACACTTGCGAAATGGACGAGGGCTGTCTTTCGATCCCCGGTATCACCGCGACCGTCACCCGCCCCGCGCGCATCACGCTCTCATGGACCGATCTCGACGGTTTGCGCCACACGCGCGAGATGAGCGGGGCCGAGGCGCGCATTATTCAGCACGAATACGACCATCTCGACGGACTTGTGCATTTCGACCGGCTCGACGCCAAGACCCGCGCCCGTCTCGAGGAGATTTACGCATGACCATCCGCCCCTTCGTGCCCTATCCCGACAAGCGCCTGAAAACCAAGGTGCCGCCGGTCGAGGCGATCACCGACGAGATCCGCGCGATCTGGGCCGATATGGTCGAGACCATGGACGCGATGCCGGGCTACGGTCTTGCCGGACCGCAGATCGGCGTGATGCAACAATTGGCCGTGGTCGATTGTTCGGAGGAGCGCGGCAAGGCGATCAAGTTTGCCAATCCCGAAGTGCTCCATGCCTCCGTGCAGCCGCGCGAACACGAGGAAGCCTCGCCGAACCTGCCCGGCATGGCCGCCGTGATCTCCCGCCCGCGCGCTGTCACCGTGCGGTTTCTCAACGAGGAGGGCGAGGTGGAAGAGCGCGATTTCGTCGGCCTCTGGGCGACTTCGGTGCAGCACCAGATCGACCACCTGAACGGCAAGATGTATTTCGACAATCTCAAGCCGGTGAAGCGTCAGATGTTCCTGAAAAAGGCCAAGAAAACCGGAGCGATGAAATGAAGATCGTTTTCATGGGCAGCCCCGAGTTTTCGGTTCCGGTGCTCGACGCGCTGGTCGAGGCGGGCCATGAGATCGCCTGCGTCTATTGCCAGCCGCCGCGTCCGGCGGGGCGCGGCAAGAAAGATCGCCCGACCCCGGTGCAAGCCCGCGCCGAGGAGCTTGGCCTGCCGGTGCGCCATCCGGTGAATTTCAAAGACCCGGCGGATGTCGCCGACTTCGCGGCGCTGAATGCCGAGATTGCCGTGGTCGTGGCCTATGGTCTGCTGTTGCCGCAGAGCATTCTCGATGCGCCCAAACGGGGCTGTCTCAACATCCATGCCTCTCTCCTGCCGCGTTGGCGGGGCGCCGCACCGATCCATCGCGCGATCCTCGAAGGCGACGACAAGACCGGCGTCTGCATCATGCAGATGGAGGCGGGGCTCGACACCGGCCCCGTTTTGCTGCGGCAGGAAACCGAGATCACGGCGGAGGATACCACCGCAATCCTGCATGACCGCCTGTCGGAGATGGGCGCGGATGCGATCACCGTGGCGCTTGACACGCTTGTTCAACTCGTCCCGGAGCCGCAGCCGGAGGACGGCGTCACCTACGCCAAGAAGATTGACAAAGCCGAGGCCAAGATCGACTGGACCCGTCCGGCGGTTGAAATCGACCGGCAAATCCGTGGCCTCTCGCCCTTTCCGGGCGCATGGGCCACGCTGAACGGCGAGCGGATCAAATTCCATATGTCGCGTCTGGTCGACGGCAAGGGTACTCCCGGCGAGGTGATTGGCACCTTCACGATCGCTTGCGGTGACGCCGCCGTCGAGATTCTCACCGCGCAGCGCGAGGGCAAACGTGCTATGCCGGTGGCGGAGATTTTGAAAGGGCTGGATCTGCCGGAGGGTAGCCGGTTCGAGTGAGGGCAAAGCCATGTTTCCAGTGATGATCGGCACCATCGTGATCGCGGGCATCGTCGGCTATGCCAGCGAGCGGACCGGCTTCACCCGCAACGGCATCCTGCCCTCAATCATCATCTGCGTTGGTGGCGCGTTTCTGGCCTATTTCATCCGGCTGATGTTCGGCATCGGATTCGGCTCTCCGGGGCTGAATGCCATCGCCTCCTCAATCGGCGCGCTGCTCATCGTGCCGACCCATTGGCGGAGGCGCTGATCTCATGCCGGTTCTCTTTCTGATCATCGTCGGGGCCGCTGCGGGCTTTATCGCGACCCGCATCATGGATCTGAAAACCGACCTGGTCACCACCGTGGTCATCGGTATGTTCGGTGCCTTGATCGGCGGGCTGGTGCTGCGTTTCCTGTTGATGCTCTCCGGCGTGGCTGCCGGTTTCGTCGGCGCGATCCTGGGTGCGATGCTGCTGATCTGGGTGTGGAAAGCGCTGAGTGCCCGGAAATGATCTGGCTTCTCTCCATCCCCGGCATGATTGCGCGCATCCTGTTCAGCCTTGCGCTCTGGCTGATGTTCCGCCCCGGAGGCTGGCTTGTCGCGTGTTGCCTCGCAGTGGCGGCAACCTGGTACATCAAGGTGTGACGCCTCAGTTCTTCGGTGGTCGCGATTTGTAGACGGGCAGGGACCAGCCCCAGGCGAGGCTGCCCGCGCGCAGAATGAATGTCACAATCGCGCAGATTGCAAAGCCCAAAAAGCGCGATAACTCAAAATGAGATGCAAGAAGCAGCGCCAGCGGACCGGCCAGCGCCGCCGAGGCATAAAGTTCACCGTGCTTGAGGATCAACGGCACTTCATTGCACACCACGTCCCGCATCATGCCGCCAAAGCATCCGGTCGCAACCCCCATCAGGGCGACGATCACTGGTGGTTGACCGAGCTTGAGCGCGACCCCCGCACCCGCCACCACGGCGACGGAAAGCGCCACCGCATCGGCCCAGAGCAGCGCTTTCTGTCGGCTCTCAAAGAGGTGCGCGGTAAAAAACACAACGGCCGCGACAAGGCAGGCGATGACGATATAGGTCGGATCGGCGATCCAGAACACCGCATCTCGGTTGAGCAGCACATCGCGCAATGTGCCCCCGCCCACGGCGGTCAGACAGGCGACGAAAGCGAATCCGACGAGATCAAGTTGAGCACGGGAGGCGGCCAAAGCGCCGGAAATCGCAAAGACGATGACCGAGGCGTAATCGAGGGCCGCCAGAGGTGTCATGTGGCACCCTTTTTGAACGGCGCCATACCCGCGCGGGCCAACTCATCGGCGCGCTCGTTTTCGGGATGCCCGGCGTGGCCCTTGACCCATTCCCAGGTCACATCATGCCGCTTTTGCGCCTCATCAATACGTTGCCAAAGATCGACATTCTTCACGGGTTTCTTGGCCGCAGTCTTCCAACCGTTGCGCTTCCAGCCGTGAATCCAGCCGGTGACACCGTTTTTCACATAGGCGCTGTCGGTGACGATGGTGATCGCGGTCGGTCGCCCGAGGGTTTCGAGCGCCGAGATCGCCGCGAGCAACTCCATGCGGTTGTTCGTGGTCTCCGCCTCGCCGCCCTTGAGCTCGCGTTCCTTGACGACCGTGTCGCCGTCCTTTGCCTGCAACAAGGCCCCCCAGCCCCCCGGGCCGGGATTTCCAGAGCAGGCTCCGTCGGTATATGCGTAGAATTCAGCCATGACAAAGCAGGGTGATATAGTGCCCGGCTGTGCCGTCAAGCCCCACACCGTCAAACAGGTGTTTCTCCATGATCTTGAAGCCCGCTGCACTGAGCAGGTCCTCAAGTTCGGCCTCACCATAATAGGTGTAATAGCGCCCGATCTTGTCCGGTCCCGCGCCCGTGCCGAGCTTCATTGCAATGTGAAACACACCGCTGGGCGTCAAGGCATGGTGAATGCGGGTGAGCAGATCGGGCAGGTCGGCGCGTTCGGCATGGAGCAGGCTGAAATTGGCCCAGACGCCATCAAAACGGCCTGTCTCGGACAGCTCGTTGAGCCGTGCCAGACGGGTGATAATGCCCTTATGCTGTGCAGCAAGGCGCAGCATTTCTGCGGATGCGTCCCAGGCATCGACGTGAAATCCCTGGTTGGCGAACCAGCCGGAATATTGTCCGGGTCCGCAGCCGAAATCGAGAATACGCGCGGCTTCGGGGAGTTTGTTTGCGAAGGCTTGCGCCTGCGGCAATTCAAAAAGCTCGGCATTGCGAGCAGCATAGGCCCCGGCCTGGGCATCGTAGATCGCAATGGTCGGATCGCCCCCGCTCATGCAGGCTCCCGCAGCACACGGGGCACTTTGAATTCGACGTTTTCCTGCGCGGTTTCCACCAGATCGACAGTTACATCGTACCGGTCGCGAAAGGCGTCGATCACCTCGTTGACCAGCACCTCGGGGGCTGAAGCGCCCGCGGTGATGCCGACAGAAGTAATGCCTTCGAGCGCGCGCCAGTCGATGTCGGGCGCGCGTTGCACAAGTTGGGAATAGGCGCAGCCATTGGCCTTGCCCACTTCGACCAGACGTTTGCTGTTCGAACTGTTGGGTGCCCCGATCACCAGAAGGGCGTCGATATGTGAGGCAATCGCTTTGACCGCCGCCTGCCGGTTGGTTGTGGCATAACAGATGTCTTCCTTGTGTGGGCCGACAATATTCGGGAAGCGCGCGCGTAGCGCTGCGATCACATCGACCGTATCATCCACCGACAATGTCGTCTGGGTGATAAAGGCCATCCGCTCCGGATCACGCACCTCAAGCCCCGGCACATCGTCGGGCGTTTCGACCAGAAGAACCTCGCCCTCGGGCAATTGCCCCATGGTGCCGATGGTCTCCGGGTGGCCGGCATGACCGATCATGATCATCTGAAGCCCGTCGGCGTGATGGCGCTCCGCCTCGATGTGGACCTTGGACACCAGCGGACAGGTGGCGTCGACATAGACCATCTCGCGCTTGGCGGCCTCTGCCGGTATGGCTTTCGGCACGCCATGGGCGGAAAAGATCACCGGGCGGTCATCGGGACAGTCGCTCAGTTCCTCGACGAAGATCGCGCCCTTGGCCTTGAGACCGTCGACAACGAATTTGTTGTGGACGATCTCATGACGGACATAGACCGGCGGACCCCATTTCTCGATCGCCATTTCGACGATCTTGATCGCACGGTCGACACCGGCGCAGAACCCGCGCGGGGCGGCGAGGTAGAGGGTCAACGGGGGCTTGGGGGTGGTTTCGGTCATGGGGGTCGTATCGGTCATGGCGCGCTCCTGATCTTTTTCAGAGGTAGCGGCGAACGTGTCCGAGTGCAACGACCGGGAAAGCAAAAGCCCCCTCGGGGAAGGGGGCTTTCGGGATCAGTTCTCGTAGCTGTCGTCGTCGCGCGGCTCGCGCGGCGGGCGCCCGATCACATCCTTGAGATCGTTCAGCTCGATGAAATTGTCGGCCTGGCGGCGCAGCTCATCGGCGATCATCGGCGGCTGGGTCTTGATCGTGGAGACCACGGAGACGCGCACGCCCTGGCGTTGCAGGCTTTCGACCAGCGGGCGGAAATCGCCGTCGCCGGAGAAGATCACGATGTGATCGACATGGGGCGCAAGCTCCATCGCATTCACCGCGAGCTCGATGTCCATGTTGCCCTTGATCTTGCGGCGACCCATCGAGTCGGTGAACTCCTTGGCGGGCTTCGTGACCATGGTGAACCCGTTGTAGTTCAGCCAGTCGACCAGCGGACGGATCGGCGAATAGTCGTCGTTTTCCAGAAGGGCGGTGTAGTAAAAAGCGCGCAGAAGTTTGCCGCGACGCATGAATTCCTGTCGGAGAAGTTTGTAATCGATATCGAATCCAAGCGATTTCGCTGCCGCATAAAGATTCGAACCATCGATGAACAAGGCAAGCCGTTCATCTTTGTAAAACATCTAAAGGTCCTTTTATCTTGTCTTTTTTGGACGACCGCTGGACGCGGCACGTCAGTTGTTCTTGGCTTTCTGCACAGTGAAATAGTATGAAACCGGCCAAATCAACACTTGTCTAAATATATAGGGCGAACGGGTCAGGTGGGTAAACAAACCGACAACTGGGCAAAAAGGCGCGCATGGATTGCGTTTGGGGCGAATCTGCCGTCGACCGCCGGCGCGCCGATCGAGACATTGCGCGCGGCTGTGCGCGATTTGAAGGACGCAGATCTTGCGATCACGGCGGTGAGCGGCATTTACGAGACCCCCTGTTTCCCGAAAGGGGCTGGGCCGGATTACATCAATTTCGCCGCCGAGATCGAGACAAGCCTCGCCCCGGAGGCGCTTCTTGCCCGTCTCCATGAGGTTGAGCATTCCTTCGGCCGGGTGCGCAAGATCCGCTGGGCCGGGCGTCCGATCGATCTCGATCTGATGGCGGTGGAGGACGAGGTTCTGCCCGACATCGCTTCTGTGAACAGTTGGATCACACTGCCTTTGGCCGAGCAGAGCGTGCGCGCCCCGGACCAACTGATCCTGCCGCATCCGCGCATTCAGGACCGGGCTTTCATGCTGATTCCCTTCGCCGATCTCGCGCCCGACTGGCGTCACCCGATCCTCGGACAAACCGTGGCGGAGATGCTCGCGTCCCGTCCCGAGGTGGAGAAATCCGAGGTGAAACCCCTCGCAGGCCTCGAAATCCTGCCCGAATAGGGGTAGAATGAGTGGAAAGGGCGCTTGTCAAGGGCGGGGGGAGCGCCTAAATAGAGCCTTTGAATTGCACCCCCCGTCTGAACGATTGGAGATCCCATGGCCCGCGTGACCGTTGAAGATTGCGTCGACAAGGTTCCGAACCGCTTCGAGCTCGTGATGCTCGCCGCACACCGTGCCCGCGAAATCGCCGCAGGCTCCTCGCTGACCGTGGATCGCGACAACGACAAGAACCCGGTCGTCGCTCTGCGCGAGATCGCCGAGGAAACCCAATCCGCCGACGCGCTGCGCGAGCGGATGATCGAAAGCCATCAGACCCAGATCGAGGTCGATGAGCCGGAAGACGATCAGATGGCGCTTCTCATGGGGCAAGAGGCCGACAAGCCGGTCGAGGACGACATGTCCGAAGAGAAACTGCTGCGCGCGCTGATGGAAGCGCAGGGTCAAAACTAAGATGCGGGGCCCTATGGCCCCAATCCACGGAGTTCGCGGACCAAAATGATCGACGTCGAAGACCTGATCGCACTGGTCCGCAACTACAACCCCAAGACAAATGCCGATCTGATCCGCGAGGCCTATGCCTACGGGCGCGAGATGCATGAGGGGCAGTTCCGCCGCTCCGGGGAGCCCTATTTCACCCATCCCGTCGCCGTGGCCGCCATCCTGACCGAGCAATCGCTCGACGATGCGACGATCATCACGGCACTTCTCCACGACACGATCGAAGACACCCGCGCCTCTTATCAGGAGGTCGCGCGCAAGTTCGGTGAAGAGATCGCGGAGCTGGTCGATGGGGTGACGAAGCTTACCAACCTGCAACTCTCCTCGACAGAGACCAAACAGGCGGAAAACTTCCGCAAGCTGTTCATGGCGATGTCGAAGGACCTGCGGGTGATCCTCGTCAAACTCGCCGACCGTCTGCACAACATGCGGACGATCAAGTCGATGCGCCCGGAGAAACAGCTCCAGAAAGCGCGCGAGACCATGGACATCTATGCGCCTCTGGCGGGCCGCATGGGGATGCAATGGATGCGCGAGGAGTTGGAGGATCTGTCTTTCCGCGTCATCAACCCGGAGGCGCGCAACTCGATCATCCGCCGCTTCATCACGCTGCAACGCGAAACCGGCGATGTGATTCACAAGATCACCAATGACATCCGTGCCGAGTTGGAGCGCGAGGACATCGACGCCGACGTGTTCGGACGGGCCAAGAAACCCTATTCGATCTGGCGCAAGATGGAGGAGAAGCAACAGAGTTTCTCCCGTCTCTCCGACATTTACGGTTTCCGTGTCATCACCCGATCCGAGATGGATTGCTACCGTGTCCTCGGTGTGATCCACCAGCGCTGGCGCGCCGTGCCGACCCGGTTCAAAGATTACATCTCCCAGCCGAAATCCAACGGTTACCGGTCGATCCACACCACCGTGTCGGGACGCGACGGCAAACGTGTCGAGGTGCAGATCCGCACCCGGCAGATGCACGAAGTTGCCGAAAGTGGCGTGGCCGCGCACTGGTCCTATCGCGACGGTGTGCGGGCGCAGAACCCCTTTGCCGTCGATCCGGCGAAATGGCTGGCCAGCCTCACAGAGCGCTTCGAGAATGCGGAGGATCACTCCGAATTCCTCGAGCACGTCAAGCTGGAGATGTATTCCGACAAGGTCTTCACCTTCACGCCGAAGGGCGAGGTGGTGTCCCTGCCGAAAGGTGCAACGCCACTGGATTACGCCTATTCGATCCACACCCGCATCGGCGACAGTTGCGTGGGCGCCAAGGTGGACGGCATCCGTGTACCGCTCTGGACCCGGCTGAAAAACGGCCAGTCGGTGGAAATTCTCACGGCCGAGGGCCAGCGTCCGCAGGGCACCTGGCTTGACATCGTCGTGACCGGTCGCGCCAAGGCGGCGATCCGCAAGTCCCTGCGCGAAGAGGACCGCGAACGCTTCGTCAAACTGGGCCGCGAACTGGCCCGCGTGGCGTTTGAGCATGTTGGCAAGAAAGCGTCCGAGAAGGCTCTGGCGACGGCTGCGAAACAGATGTCTCTGGGCTCTGCCGAAGAGCTTCTGGCCCGGCTCGGGTCTGCCGAGCTTGCCGCCTCCGACGTGGTGCGCACGGTCTATCCGGAGCTGGTGCGCGAAAGCTCAGCCATCGATTCGAAACGTGCGGTTCTGGGCCTCTCCGAGGGCGAAAGCTACAACCGTGCGCAATGTTGCCAACCGGTTCCGGGCGAACGCATCGTCGGTATCACCTATCGCGGCAAGGGCGTGGTGATCCACGCCATCGACTGCCCCTCGCTCGAGGAGCTTGAGACCGAGACCAACCGCTGGATCGACCTGCAATGGCATTCCGGGCCGCATGCGCCGGAGTATACCGTTTCGCTCGACATCACGATCTCGAACGACACCGGGGTGCTCGGGCGGATCTGTACGCTGATCGGCGAGCAAAAGGCAAATATCTCGGACCTGCGCTTCGAGGATCGCAAGCCCGATTTCTACCGGCTGATTGTCGATGTGGACCTGCGGGACGTCGAGCATCTCCATGCGGTGATGCTGGCGCTCGAGGCGGAAAGTGATGTGGCACGGGTGCGCCGGTACAGGAACTTGGACAGGCGGCCCTGAGCGGCCACGGGAGAGACGTTGGTTTTCAAACGCCGGGATAAGCTGACGCCGCAGCAATGGCTGGCGCAAGCCCTCTGGCCGAAGCGCGGCTGGGGGCGGGCCGTGCAATACATGAAACACCGGCTGCACCGTCTTCCCGACACGCCACACAAAATCGCCCGGGGCGTTTTCGCTGGCGTCTTTACCGTCTTCACCCCGTTCTTCGGTCTGCATTTCATCATCGCGGCGCTTCTGGCCAAGCTGATGCGCGGCAATGTGATCGCCGCCTTGCTCGCGACCTTCGTCGGCAACCCGCTGACCTATGTGCCGATCGGGGTGATCTCGCTCAAGATGGGGCATTTCCTCTTGGGCACCCGGTTCGATCCGCATCACGAGCGCAGTTTCATCGGCAAGTTTTTTGATGCCGCCGACGATTTCTGGCGCAATTTCCTCGCGCTTTTCACCGATCGTGACAGCAACTGGGACGCGCTGATCCGTTTTCTGCACGAGATCTTCTTTCCCTATCTCGTGGGCGGCATCATTCCCGGTCTCATTGCGGGGCTTGCGGCCTATTATGTCACCCTGCCGATGATCACCGCCTATCAGGCGCGGCGTCGCGGCAAGCTCAAGGCCAAGCTCGAAGAGCTGCGCCGCAAGAAGCAGGCCAGGAAAACCGCGCACAAGCCTTGATCGAAGCCATTCGCATTTGTCGGTTTTCTTTCCCGGCCCGCGCGCTATGGTCCGGCCACACGCAAACCGTCTGGGAATAGGATCATGAGTGGGAAACTCCGTCTTGGCATGAACATCGACCACGTCGCCACCGTGCGCAATGCGCGCGGCTCGGCCTACCCGGACCCGGTGCGTGCCGCGAAACTTGCCGAAGAGGCGGGGGCCGATGGCATCACCGCCCATTTGCGCGAAGACCGCCGCCACATCACCGATACCGACATTGAGGCGCTGGTGTCGAACCTGTCGGTGCCCTTGAACCTCGAGATGGCTGCCACCGACGAGATGCAGAAAATTGCCCTGCGTCACAAACCGCATGCGATCTGTCTCGTGCCCGAGAAGCGCGAGGAGCGCACCACCGAAGGCGGGCTTGAAGTGGCACGCGAGGAAAACCGGCTGGCGCATTTCATTGCGCCTCTGCGCGATGCGGGCTCTCGCGTGTCGATCTTCATCGCCGCTGACCAGCCACAGATCGAAGCCGCGCATCGCATCGGCGCCGCCGTCGTCGAACTGCACACCGGCGCCTATTGCGATCTTCATGCGGAGGGCAAATTTGCCGAGCGAGACGACGAACTCAAGCGCCTGACGGACATGGCGGCCTTTGCGCATTCGCTGGGGCTTGAGGTCCATGCCGGTCACGGTCTGACCTATGACACCGTGCAACCCATTGCTGCCCTGCCGGAAATCGCCGAACTGAACATCGGCCATTTCCTCATTGGCGAGGCGATTTTCCGCGGTATCATCCCGGCGATTCAGGAAATGCGGCGCCTGATGGACGAGGTGCGCGCGGGTTAAGTCGAAAGGGTAAAGAGATGAAAGTGTTGCGTTATACGGGAATCCTGATTGGCCTCTCCATCCTGGTCGGAATTGTTCTTGCGCTTCTGGAGAACCTGCTGGGGCTCAATGGCGGCACCGCCGCCGGGATTGCCGCCGTCATCGGGGCAGCCTCTTTCGAGGGGAATTTCTTCGCCAGGAAAGAGGGGCATGTGCCTGAGAAAGCAGAGAAACGTGCCTTTGCCCGGATGGCGACGCTGGTCAATCTGGCGTTTGGTGCGCTTGTCTTTCTGGGCTTGTTATTCACGATTCCGGAGTTGCGCAATCCGATGGCGATTGTGCCTCTGGTCGTTCTGTCGGTCCTGCTTCTTCTTGTGGTCTATTATGCCAGCGGTTGGTTCTTTGCCCAAAGCGCTAAGAACTGGCTCAAGGCGGACGCGAAGAAACGCGCAAAGTCGCAGGGTTGAGTTTGCCGTTTGTCTGGCGTTTCCATCAGGATAGGTTGACCGGTATGAAACGGCTCGCTCTGCTCCTTCCCCTTGTCGCCTCTCCCGCCTTTGCCGCGGAGATCGCGCCTTGCGACTGGCGCGCCTCAAGCGCGGCTCTTGTCGAGCCCTGGGAAGACAACAGCCGCAGTTTCGCCAATGGCGCGATCCGCGTGGCCCTGCTCGACACGGTCGAACCGGCAGCCGCCGCGTTTCATCTCCTGATCCTGACCCCGCCTTACACGGCGCTGGGCGAACGTCAGTGCCATGTGATCTCTGCGGCGCAAGACATGGGCTATCTCTCGCTCGATTTCGCGGGGCTGAATGCGCATTACGATCCCGCGACGGGCCTGACGCTGGACCTGCCGGGGGAACGCTATGAAGGGGAGGAGGCCCTGCCCGTGACCCTCACCGTGCGGATTGATCAAAGCGCGCCCGATCTTCTCGTCTCCGAAGAGGTTCGCGTCGAATGATCCTCGGCATCGGCTCCGATCTCGCCAATATCGACCGCATTTCCGCGACGCTCGACCGCTTTGGCGAGCGCTTCAAGAACCGTGTGTTCACCGAGATCGAACAGGCCAAGGCCGAACGCCGCCGCGATGTCGCGGGCACCTATGCCAAGCGCTGGGCCGCCAAGGAAGCCTGTTCCAAGGCGCTGGGCACCGGACTGGCCATGGGCATCTCGTGGAAGGACATGGCGGTCAAGAACCTGCGTACCGGGCAGCCGGTGATGGAGGTCACGGGCTGGGCGAAAGAGCGTCTCGACGAGATGACGCCGCCGGGGCACGAGGCGATCATCCATGTCACGCTCACCGACGATCACCCCTGGGCGCAGGCGTTTGTGGTGATCGAGGCCCGTCCGATCGCGGAATAACCCCGAAAACCCCGCCTTCACGGGCGTTTGCCTTGACTCCCCTCCGTGCGCCTTTCATATCCCGCAGAAGGTAAAACCGTTCCCCAAAGGAAGAGCAGATGAGCAGCGCCAAGGACAGCCTGACCGAAACCGTCAAAACAGTGGTCTATGCGCTGTTGATCGCGGGGATTTTCCGCACCTTCTTCTTTCAGCCCTTCTTTATTCCCTCGTCTTCGATGAAGGACACGCTGTTGATCGGGGATTTCCTCTTCGTCAACAAGATGAGCTACGGCTATTCGCAATGGTCCTGTCCGAAGATCGTGAATTTCCTCTGCCCGATTTCCGGCCGCATCCTCGGCTCCGAGCCTGAGCGCGGCGACATCGTCGTCTTCGAACATCCGACCGAGCACCGCACCTTCGTCAAACGCCTGATCGGCCTGCCGGGCGATCAGGTGCAGCTTCGTGATGGGGTGATCTTCCTCAATGGCGAGGAAGTGCCGCAGACGCCCGATGGTGTGTTCGTCGAGACCTATGAAAGACAGGGGGCCGCGGGTCATTTCCCGGCCTGTGCAAACACGCCCGGCGAAGGCGGCGATTGCATCAAGGAAAAATACATCGAAACACTGCCCGGCGGGCGTCAGCATTCGGTCCTGAACATCCGCGACATCTCGCTCGACAACACGGCGGTCTACACCGTGCCCGCAGGCAATTACTTCTTCATGGGCGACAACCGTGACAACTCCGCCGACAGCCGTCTGGCCCCATCGGCGCGCGGTGTCGGTTTCGTCCCCGAAGAATACCTCCTGGGCAAGGTCAACCGCGTGATGTTCTCCGCAGCCGGTAAACGTCTGGTCTATTTCTGGACCTGGCGCAAAGACCGTTTCTTCAAGGCGCTGCAGTGAAGATCTCCGCCGATATCCAGGCGTTCCAGGCGCGGCTCGGGCATGAGTTCTCTCAGCCCGAACTGCTTCTGCGCGCACTCACCCACAGCTCGATCTCCTCGCCGACCCGTCCCGACAACCAGCGTCTCGAATTCCTGGGCGACCGTGTTCTGGGCCTGACCATGGCGGAGGCTTTGTTCGAGGCCGACAAATCCGCCTCCGAAGGTCAGCTCGCGCCCCGGTTCAACGCGCTGGTGCGCAAGGAAACCTGTGCCGACGTGGCCCGCCAGATCGACCTTGGCGCCGTGTTGAAGCTGGGCCGGTCCGAGATGATGTCGGGCGGGCGCCGCAAAGAGGCGTTGCTCGCCGACGCCATGGAGGCGGTGATCGCCGCAGTCTACCGCGATGCCGGGTTCGATGTGGCGAAGGCTCTGGTGCGCAGGCTTTGGGGCAAACGCATCGACCGGGTCGAGGATGACGCCCGCGATCCGAAAACCGCGCTTCAGGAATGGGCGCAGGCTCGGGGGCAGAAGCCGCCGAAATACACCGAGGTCTCCCGCAAGGGCCCGGATCATGCGCCGGTGTTCACCATCGAGGTGACGTTGGAAAGCGGCGAGGCGGAGCGCTCCGAGGCGAATTCCAAACGACAAGCCGAACAAGCCGCCGCCAAGGCGCTTTTGCAAAAACTGGAGGCCGCACATGGCTGAGACCACCCGGGCGGGCTTTGTTGCCCTGATCGGCGAACCCAATGCCGGGAAATCCACCCTTCTGAACCGTATGGTCGGGGCCAAGGTATCGATTGTCACCCATAAGGTGCAGACCACACGCGCCCGCATTCGCGGCGTTGCGATGGAAGGCGACAGCCAGATCGTCTTCGTCGACACGCCGGGGATTTTCAAACCCAAACGTCGGCTGGACCGCGCCATGGTCTCTGCCGCCTGGGGCGGCGCTGCGGATGCCGATGTCGTCGTGTTGCTGATCGAGGCGCACAAAGGCATCACCGAAGGCGTCGAGGCCATTCTGGCCGCGCTCGACGAGCATTCGAACCCGAAACAGAAAATCGCCTTGGCGATCAATAAGATCGACATGGTGGACGTGGAGAAACTCCTCGCCCTGGCCAAGGACATGAACGAACGCCGCAGCTTCGTGGAGACTTTCATGATCTCCGCCGAGAAGGGCAAAGGTGTCGACGATCTGCGCAAATGGCTCGCCCGCGAGTTGCCGGAGGGGCCGTGGCTCTATCCCGAGGATCAGATCGCCGATCTGCCGATGCGGATGATCGCCGCCGAGATCACGCGCGAGAAGCTGACCCTCAACCTGCATCAGGAACTGCCCTATCAGCTCACCGTCGAGACCGAGCAATGGGAGGAGCGCAAGGACGGTTCCGCCCGCGTCGATCAGGTGATCTACGTGTCGCGTGACGGTCACAAGGGCATCATTCTCGGTAAGCGTGGCGAAACGATCAAACGCATTTCACGCGCCGCGCGTGAGGAATTGGCGGAGTTTCTGGGTCGCAAGGTGCATTTGTTTTTGCAAGTCAAAGTGCGCCCGAACTGGCTGGAAGAGGCCGAGCGCTACGGCGAAATGGGTCTCGATTTCAAAGACGGCAACTGATGGCGCGGCTGACGGCAGATGTCTGGGTCTCGGCCTATCTGACGCGTCTGCGGCTTGCCGATATTCCGGCTTTTGTGGTGAAAAAAGGCGACGCCACGGCGGGCGCCGTGATGGTCAAGCTCAACACGCTGGACGGGCAGGCCAAGGCGTTTCAGCGCGAGTTCAACCTGATGGAAGACCGCCGCGAATGGGGCCTTCTGGCCGAGGGCGAAGAACGCGCGGTAGACGCTTCGCTCGCCAAACAACGATCTTTCGATCCCGATCTGTGGATTATCGAGGTGGAGGACCGTTTGGGTCGTACGCTTTTGGATGAGCCGGGCCTCGGTGATTGACCCCGCGCCCTTCGCAGGTCAGTGTTTTATGAGTATTTTTGCCAACGAAAAGCCGGAAGACGCATGATCGAGTGGCGCGATGAAGGGGTGGTTCTATCCGTCCGCAAACATGGCGAGACCTCGGTGATTGTCGAGGTGTTTACGCAGGAGCACGGCCGTCACGCGGGGGTAGTACGGGGGGGCATCTCGCGCAAGATGACGCCGCATTTGCAGCCCGGTGGGCAGGTCGCGGTCACTTGGAAGGCGCGGATCGAGGATCACCTCGGAAGCTTTACTTTCGAGCCGGTGAAAAGCCGCGCGCATGTGCTGAATGATCCCATGGCGCTTGCCGGGATGACGGCGATGACCGCGATGCTCTCACAGCTTTTGCCAGAGCGCGAACCCCATGGCTATCTCTATGTCGACAGCCTCGCGCTGTTCGACCGCATCGGCACCGACCCGATGTGGCCTTTGGCCTATCTGCATTGGGAGGTCTCGTTGTTGGAGGAGCTGGGCTTCGGTCTCGACCTCTCGTCCTGTGCCGTGACCGGCTCGCCGGACGATCTGATTTATGTCTCGCCCAAGACGGGTCGTGCCGTCTCGCGGCAGGGGGCGGGCGACTGGGCGGACCGGCTTTTACCGCTGCCGCAGTGTCTTCTCGGCCAGTCCTCTTTGGATTTCACAGAGATCGGGCAGGGATTACAGACCACCGGTCACTTCCTTGCCAAGATCGTCGCCGAGCTGTCGGACAAGGCCCTGCCTGCCGCGCGCAACCGGTTTCTCGATCGGCTCGCGAAAAAGGCGGCGCAGGAGGCACCGCCTTTTTGAAGTTCTTTAAGGCTTCGGTTCAGCCCAGCAAACGCCGCGCAATCACCTGCGCCTGAATCTCGCCCGCGCCTTCGAAGATGTTCAGAATCCGCGCATCGCAGAGGATGCGGGAAATCTGATACTCGAGTGCAAACCCATTGCCGCCATGGATCTGAAGCGCATTGTCCGCCGCAGCCCAAGCGACCCGCGCGCCCAAAAGCTTCGCCATCCCGGCCTCAAGGTCGCACCGGTGCCCGTGATCTTTCTCCCAAGCGGAGAAATAGGTGAGCTGACGCGCCACCATGATCTCGACCGCCATCATCGCCAGCTTGCCCGACACGCGCGGGAACTCGATCAGCGATTTGCCGAACTGCTTGCGGTCCTCGGCATATTGCATGCCGACTTCGAGCGCGTTCTGCGCCACACCGATCGCACGCGCGGCGGTCTGGATACGGGCGCTCTCGAAGGTCTCCATGAGCTGTTTGAAGCCCTTACCTTCCTCGCCGCCCAGAAGGTTTTCGGCCTTCACCTTGAACCCGTCAAAGCCCAGCTCGTATTCTTTCATCCCGCGATAGCCCAAGACCTCGATCTCACCGCCGGTCATGCCGGGGGTGGGGAAGGGGTTTTCGTCGTCGCCGGGCGTTTTTTCGGCGAGGAACATCGACAGGCCTTTGTAATCCGTGGTGTTCGGATCGGTGCGGGCCAGAAGCGTCATCACATGGGTGCGTGCGGCGTGGGTGATCCAGGTTTTGTTGCCGGTGATCGTGTAGGTTTCGCCCTCTTTCACCGCGCGGGTGCGGAGGCTGCCCAGATCGGAGCCGGTGTTCGGTTCGGTGAACACGGCGGTCGGCAGGATTTCGGCGGAGGAGAGTTTCGGCAGCCATTGCTGTTTCTGCTCTTCCGTGCCGCCGCCAAGGATCAGCTCGGCGGCAATCTCGGAGCGCGTGCCCAAAGAGCCAACACCGATATAGCCGCGCGACAGCTCCTCGGAGACCACGACCATCGCCGCTTTCGGGAAGCCGAACCCGCCGTATTCCTCCGGAATGGTGAGGCCGAAGACGCCCAACTCGGCCAGTTCCTCGATGATCTCCATCGGGATGAATTCATCCTTCAGGTGCCACTCATGAGCAAAGGGCACGACCTTTTCGTCGGCAAAGCGACGGAACTGATCGCGGATCATTTCCAGATCGTCATCGAGACCGGAGGCGCCAAAGGTCGCGTGACCCGCATTGTCCCGCATCAGTTCGACAAGACGGCTGCGCGCGGCGATGGAATTGCCGTCGAGCATCAGCTTGACCACCTCGTTATGGCTCGGCTGCACGAGGCCGAGGCCAAGGTGGGCGGGGCGGCAAATCTCGCCCTGGTTCATCGGGATGCCACCGTAAATCTGGCTGAGGTATTCCCCGAAAGCGATCTGATGGATCAACTGTTCCATCTCGCCGAACTTACCGTCTTCCGACAGGCGTTCGGCCCATTTCTGCATCTGCCGCAGGCTCTCGACATAGGTCGCAAGCCAGGCAAGCCCGTGCGCCGCCGTCTGATTGGCCTCAAGCTTGCGCCCGGAAATCCGGTCACCGTCGAGAAACTCCGTGCGCAAGGCAGCGCGCGCGCGGTCGAGAAGCGCCTCCGCGGGGCCGACGGAGGCCGCTGTCAGGGCCAGAAGGTTGGGCAAAATCGGGTTCGACATGGTCAGCTCCTGTTGATCAAGGGCCATGGGACTCTCTCCTCCTCGGGGTCTTGTGACTGTCTAATCATTTCGCAGTTGCAGCGCAATAATATTTTCTCATTCTGCTTTATTTTGACGTAATGTGTCGTGGTGGGGTATTCCTGCCCGCTGGACTAATAAAACCGGACCGCTGGCCGCATGAGCGCACAGGCTTGGCCCTGTACAGGGGCAGGGGCGGGGGCCTATCAGGGGGGCATGATCGACAGCCTTCTGACACTTCTCTCCTTCCCGCAGGTCCTCGCGGCCCTTGCCATCGCGCTCCTGGCCGGCTTTGTCAAAGGCGCCACGGGCTTTGCCATGCCGATGATCATCCTGTCGGGGCTCGGCTCCTTCCTGTCGCCGGAGCTGGCGCTGGCGGGGCTGATTTTTCCCACCGTCGTTTCCAATGTCTGGCAGGCGTTGCGCGGCGGTGTCGGCGAGGCGGTGGAGGCGGCTGTGCGCTACAAGCTCTACATCGCCGCTCTGCTGGTGATGATCCTGCTGTCGGCGCAGCTCGTGGTGATCCTGCCGCAATCCGTGGTCTTCCTGTCGCTCGGCGTGATCGTCGTCCTGTTGGCGAGTTACCTGTTGATCGGGCGGGCGCTGACCATTCCCGAGCATCACCGGAGTTTCTACGATTTGGGTCTCGGTGCGATTTCCGGTGTGATCGGTGGCATCGCCGGGGTCTGGGGGCCGCTGACCGTCGCCTATCTCACTGCCGTGGACACGCCGAAAAAGCTCCAGATCAAGATCACCGGGGTGATCTTTGGCGCCGGGGCGATCACGCTTCTTCTGGCGCATCTGCGCTCCGGTGTGCTCAACGCCCAGACCATTCCGCTCTCCGCCATGCTACTGCTCCCGGCGATTCTGGGCATGGCCGTGGGGCAATGGGTGCAGGACCGGCTGGATCAGAAGAAATTCAAACGCGCGACGCTGTTCGTCCTTTTGATCGCGGGCGCGAATCTGATCCGGCGCGGGCTGTTTTAGCGGCGCGGCTGTTTCAATCCTGCTTTGCCGCCTCAAGCCGTAGCTTGATTTCGGCGACCTTCGGGTTCAGCGACATGAGAAAGGCGGCAATGGCCTCCGGCTCACCGTCTTCCAGCCAGATCTCGGGCATCTGGTCGATGCCCTTCACCGCCTCTGTCACGTCCTTCAGGATCGAGCCCTGAATGTCCGGCCCGTTTTCCCCAAGCGCCTCTTCGCCGTGACAGGCGGAGCAATAGTCGAGAAAGGCCTGTTGCCCCGTCGCGATCAGCGTGGGGTCGGTGAGGGCCGTGTCCTGGGCAAATCCGGGCAGGGGGAAAAGGCAAAGGGCGAACAGGTATTTCATGCCGCCTGTTTGCCAGATCGCGGTGACACCCTTGTGACGGACAAAAGAAAACGCCCCGGCCGAAACCGGGGCGCTGAATGTCGCAGTGCGGCAAGGCTTACTTGATCGCGGCGGCTTTCACGTCGTCGTCGATATAGGGCAGGTACTGCTCGAAGTTCTCTTTGAACATTTTCACGAGCTTCTCAGCCTGCGCATCGTATTCCTCGTTCACGCTCCAGGTCTTGCGCGGGTCGAGCAGGACGTCGGCCACATCCGGCACGGAGACCGGCACTTCGAAGCCGAAGTTCGGGTCGGTGCGGAATTCGACGTCATGCAGCGAACCGTCGAGAGCGGCGTGCAGCAGGTTGCGGGTTGCCTTGATCGGCATCCGCGAGCCGGAGCCGAAGGCACCGCCGGTCCAGCCGGTGTTCACCAGCCAGCAGGTCGCACCGTGCTTTGCGATCTTCTCGCGCAGCAGGTTGCCATAGGCTTCCGGGCGACGCGGCATGAACGGTGCGCCGAAGCAGGTGGAGAAGGTCGGGATCGGTTCCACGACACCCACTTCCGTGCCCGGAGTCTTCGAGGTGAAGCCGGAGAGGAAGTGATACATCGCCTGCGCCGGCGTCAGACGGGCGATCGGGGGCAGAACGCCAAAGGCGTCACAGGTCAGAAGAATGATGTTCTTCGGATGGCCGCCCATCGCGGTGTCGGACGCGTTGGAGATATACTCCAGCGGGTAGGCGCAGCGCATGTTCTCGGTCAGCGAGCTGTCCTTGAAGTCGAGCACTTTGGTGTGCTCGTCGTAGACCATGTTCTCGATCACGGTGCCGAATTTGAAGGTCGTGGCGTAGATCTC
Source organism: Celeribacter ethanolicus (assembly GCF_001550095.1). Classification (GTDB taxonomy): domain Bacteria; phylum Pseudomonadota; class Alphaproteobacteria; order Rhodobacterales; family Rhodobacteraceae; genus Celeribacter; species Celeribacter ethanolicus. The sequence goes on from NZ_LRUC01000036.1 coordinate 172,365, forward strand.
CGGCTCGGCTTCGGCCGAGAGGTTGATCGTCTTCGCGTAGCAGCCGCCTTCGAAGTTGAACGTGCCCTTGTCGGACCAGCCGTGCTCGTCGTCACCGATCAGCACGCGGGCAGGGTCGGCGGAGAGCGTCGTCTTGCCGGTGCCGGACAGACCGAAGAAGATCGCGGTGTCGACCGGGTTGTTCGGCGCGTGGTTGGCGGAACAGTGCATCGCCATGATGCCTTTGCCCGGCAGGATGTAGTTGAGAAGCGTGAACACGCCCTTCTTGTTCTCGCCTGCATATTCGGTGTTGCCGATCAGGATCAGCTTTTTCTCGAAGTTCAGCGCGACGACGGTCTCGGAGCGGCAGCCGTGACGTTCCGGATCGGCCTTGAAGGACGGGCAGTTGATCACGGTGAAATCGGCGGTGAAATCGTCCAGTTCGGACAGTTCCGGACGGCGCAGCATAGTGCGGCAGAACAGACCGTGCCACGCGAGCTCGGTGATCATGCGGACATCGAGACGATTTTCCGGGTCGGCGCCGCCATACAGATCCTCGACGAAGAACTCGCGGCCCTTCATGTGCTCAAGCATATCGGCATAGAGCACGTCGAATTTCGCCGGATCCATCGGCTTGTTGTTTTCCCACCAGATCGTGTCTTCCACGTCCGGCGTGCGCACAACGAATTTGTCCTTGGGGGAACGGCCGGTGTGCTCACCGGTGCTCACGAGGAAAGACCCCCCCTGGCCAAGCTCGCCTTCGCCACGTTTGATCGCTTCCTGGATCAGCGCGGGCTCAAGCAAGTTGTAATAGACAGTGCCAAGCCCGGTAATGCCTTGGTCCTCAAGAGTGAAAGCCGGGTTCACGCGTCCGGTCGTCATATGCAAAGCTCCCTCGCCGTGTCCTTGACGGCGTCTGTGGATAACATTCTACGGCGCGAAAGGGCCATTCGCGCCCGGGGCGGCCATGCGCCCGACGGTTGTGCTATATCACGGTTGTCGCTGTCGTAAACAGGACACAGGTCAAGGTTAGCGCAACCATGAAAGAGGTAGCGCAAACAGATCAAACGCCTTCTTTTGCGGGCATAAAATCCATGCAGCCGGAATGGCCGGATGAGACATATTAGTCATTCCTTGTCTTTTTTGCCTTTCCATGGCTTTCAGTGCTGCAACTGATTCGCGGTTTCGCTTGATTTGACCTTGGGAAACGCGGAGTATGGCACAAAAAATGAACCAGTTGAGCAGTTGAAGGGAACCGACCATGTCTCGTATCGCCTTGGTTGACGACGACCGGAATATCCTGACCTCCGTGTCCATGACGCTCGAGGCCGAAGGCTTCGAGGTGGAAACCTACAATGACGGGCAGTCGGCCCTGGATGCGTTCAACAAGCGCCTGCCGGATATGGCCGTGTTCGACATCAAGATGCCGCGCATGGACGGGATGGACCTGCTGCAGCGCGTGCGCCAGAAAACCAACATGCCGGTGATTTTTCTGACCTCGAAGGACGATGAGATCGACGAGGTTCTGGGGCTGCGCATGGGCGCCGACGATTACGTCAAGAAACCGTTTTCCCAGCGTCTGCTGGTCGAACGTATCCGTGCGCTTCTGCGCCGTCAGGAGGCGATCGCGGGCATCGACGTGGTCGAGACCGAAGACACCAAGGTCATGGTGCGCGGCGAGTTGGAAATGGACCCGCTGCGTCATGCGGTGACCTGGAAGGGCAAGGATGTGACGCTCACCGTCACCGAATTCCTGTTGCTTCAGGCACTTGCGCAACGTCCCGGTTTCGTCAAATCCCGCGATCAGTTGATGGATGTCGCCTATGACGATCAGGTCTATGTCGACGACCGCACCATCGACAGCCATATCAAGCGCCTGCGCAAGAAAATGCGTTCCGCCGATCCCGACTTCTCCGCCATCGAAACGCTCTACGGCATCGGTTACAGGTATAACGAGGAATAATGTCGTTTTCTTCCGGCATGGATCGCGCAGGTAAGCGCGGCACCGAGGACACCGATGTCGTGCTCGGCGACGACTGGGTTGCGCCGCGCACGCTCGATGCGGATTTGCGCGCCAAGCGGGAGCGCCGTCGTTTCATCGCCGTGAACCGCTCGCCCCTCGCGCAGAAGATCATCACCTTCAATCTCGTCGCGATCATCCTGATGGTGGCTGGCATCCTCTATCTCAACCCGTTCCGCGACAGCCTGGTGGTGCAGCGCGAGATGGCGATGGTCACCGAGGCCGCTCTGGTGGCCGATATGATGGAGCTGACGGCAGGGAAAGACGGGGCGCTCACCGCGGATGGCGGCGCAGAGGACATCGCCTCCGTGCTGGAAGTGCTGGAACTGCCGCTGCGTGAACATGTCTTCGTCTACGACGCGACCGGGGGGCTGATCGCCTCGACCGAGGGCATGACCCGTGCCGAGATGGCACAGGTCGCGGGGGTCGAGCGCAATGACCGCTCCACCGTTATTTCCGATTTTCTCAATGGGATCTGGTCCGCCGTGACCCTTGCCAAAGGCCCGCAAGGCGAACAGGTTTCCGACGCCGGGGAGCATATCGCCGGGCTCGCCAGCCAGGCGCTCAACAACGAAATTCACGTCAACACCAGCGTCAGTGCCGATGGCTTTACGGTTTTCACAGTCGCCGCGCCGGTCACCGTCGCGACGGAGGCGGGTGAACAGACCATCGGTGCAATCGTGCTCACCTCCGGCGAGGGCGAGATTGACGAACTGGTGCGGGTCGAACGTGAACAGATCCTTCAGGTCTTCGTCATCGCCATTCTGGTCTCCATCGGTCTGAGTCTCGTTCTGGCCTCGACCATCGCCAACCCGCTTGCGGATCTGGCCGCCGCCGCCGAAATCGGGCGCGACAGGAACAGCCGCAAGGTGGCGCCGGGTCGCGTGCGCATTCCCGACCTGTCGGGCCGTCCCGACGAGATCGGCCGCCTGTCCTCGGCACTGCGTGGCATGGTTTCGGCGCTTTACGACCGGATCGACGCCAACGAACAATTCGCCGCCGATGTGGCCCATGAGATCAAGAACCCTCTGGCCTCGCTGCGCTCCGCCGTCGGCTCGCTTCGCATGATCAAGAAAGAGGAGCACCGCGCGAAACTGCTCGACGTGATCGAACATGATGTGCGCCGCCTCGACCGTCTGGTCTCCGACATTTCCAACGCCTCACGGCTCGACAGCGAGTTGGTGAAGGAGGAAGAGGAAGAGTTCAACCTGATCCAGATGCTGACCAACCTGATCGACTATCTGTCGCAGGAGGCGCAGGAGAAAGGCGTCGAGTTCATCTCCGACATGCCCGACAAGCCGATCGTGATTTCCGGCCTTGAGGCGCGTCTGGCGCAGGTTTTCGTCAATCTGATCACCAATGCGGTCTCGTTCTGCGAGGATGGTGATGCGATCCGTGTCTGGGTCCGCAAACGCGATCACCGGGTGCTGATCGTGGTCGAGGACACCGGGCCGGGCATTCCCGAAGAGGCGCTGACCAAGATTTTCAAACGCTTCTATTCGGAGCGCCCCGAAGGTCAGTTCGGCAACAACTCGGGTCTCGGTCTTGCGATCTCGAAACAGATCGTCGAGGCGCATGGTGGCGTGATCTGGGCCGAGAACATCCGCCCGACCGATGCTGACATCACCTCCGATCCGCTTGGGGCGCGTTTCGTCGTCGGTCTGCCGGTCTGAGCGATGGAGAGCGAGGACGCGCCGCTCAACCTGCATGCTTCCTGTGTCGCGCTGGATGAGACCTCCGGCCTGCTGATCACCGGCCCCTCCGGTTGCGGCAAATCCACGCTGGCACTCACGCTCATGGGGTTCGGCGCGCATCTGGTCGCAGATGACGGCACGGAGTTGCGGCGGGACGGCGATGCCCTCATCGCCTGCGCTCCCAAAACGATTTCCGGTATGGTCGAGGCGCGCGGGGTCGGGCTTCTCTCTGCCACGCCGCTGTCACATGCGCGCATCAGAGCGGTGGTCGATCTGTCTCAATCTGAACCCAACCGCTTGCCTCCGGCGCGGGAAACGGCTCTCATCGGTGTCTCGATTCCCATGCTTTTCAAGGTCGAGGGCCCCGGTTTCGCCCCCGCCCTGATCCAATGGCTCAAAGGAGGCCGGTGCGTGTGAGCACTCCCGAGGGTGGCCAGATCGCCCAGACCCAGATCACCCAGACCAAGACACCGCAGCGCGTCGTGCTGATCACCGGCCCGTCGGGCGCGGGACGGTCGACCGCGATCAACGCGCTGGAGGATCTCGGCTATGAGGTGATCGACAACCTGCCGATGTCGATCCTGCCGCGGCTTCTCGAAGGCGAAGGGCTGAGCCGTCCGTTGGCACTCGGTCTCGATGTGCGCAACCGCGATTTCTCCGTCAACGGGCTGATCGAGGTGATCGACGATCTGAGCCGCGATCCGGGCTGTGAGGCCGAGGTGCTCTATCTCGATTGCGCGCCGGAGGTGCTGATCCGTCGCTATTCCGAAACCCGCCGTCGTCACCCTCTGGCCCCTGCCGAAACCGTCACAGACGGCGTGGCGCGCGAGGTCGATCTGCTGGTGCCGATCCGAACGCGGGCCGACATCCTCATCGACACTTCGGAGATGACGCCACATCAGCTTCGCGACGAGATCGAGCGTTGGTTCGCCGAGGGGCGGGAGGCGGAGATGGCCCTCTCCGTCCACAGTTTTTCTTACAAACGCGGCATGCCGCGCGGTGTCGATATGGTCTTCGACGTGCGGTTTCTGGCGAATCCCTATTGGGACGAAAGCCTGCGCGGTCTGAATGGCACGGATGCGCGGGTGCAGGACTATGTCCAAAACGACCCGCGCTTCGCGCCGTTCTTCGACAAGGTGCTGGAACTGACGTTGCTTCTGCTGCCGGCCTACAAGGAAGAGGGCAAAAAGCACCTCTCCATCGCGTTTGGCTGTACTGGTGGGCAACACAGATCGGTCACGCTGGCCGAAATTCTCTCCAAAGCCCTTGCGGAACATAATTGGCCGGTGTCAATAAGACACAGGGAACTTGAACGCCGCCAGGGCGGCAACTGATCGGGGTATGGGCGTGATCGGAATCGTCATCGTCGCGCATGGGGGGTTGGCTCGGGAATATCTGGCCGCCGTGGAACATGTCGTGGGCAAACAGACGGGGATCGAGGCAATTTCCATCGAACCCGATCACGACCGCTCCATGAAACAGCGCGAGATTTGCGATGCGGCCGACGAGGTCGACACCGGTGACGGTGTGGTTGTCGTTACGGACATGTTCGGCGGCAGCCCGTCGAACCTGTCCCTGATGGCCTGTCATCACGACGACAGGAAAATCATTTACGGCGCGAACCTGCCGATGCTGATCAAGCTCGCCAAATCGCGCCACAAATCGGTTGCGGAAGCGGTCGGCAATGCATTGGATGCAGGCCGTAAATACATCGACAGTTTCGATGTGCAGGGCCGCTAGTGGGCCGCTGAGCCGAAACGTCTTGAGGAGGGCACATGGCGTCTGTGACACGCACACATGAGATCGTGAACGTGAAGGGGCTGCATGCCCGGGCGTCGGCGAAATTCGTGGAAACCGTCGAGGAGTTCGACGCCGAGGCCCAGGTCTCAAAAGACGGGCTGAGCACCGGCGGCGACAGCATCATGGGGCTTTTGATGTTGGCAGCCTCGAAGGGAACGACTATTGACGTCACCACGACGGGTGCCGATGCGGCGGCTTTGGCCGATGCGATCGAGGCCCTGATCAAGGACAGATTTGGCGAGGATATGTAAAGTGTCTCACCCCGAAGACCAAGGGACGGAGATCCACGCCCCGAAACCAGGTGCCCCGGATTTCGTGCGCTATGACGGGCGCAAGCTGTCTTATGCCGGGACGTTTTCCGACCCGTCCAAGGTTGCCGTGATCCGCACCATCGAATGGGTGACAGGCAAACTGCCCCTGCTGCGCCGCATTCGACGGTTTGAGCGGATGGGCACGCCGATGGGTCAGCCGTTCTTTACCCAGGCCCTCAAGGTCATGGGGATCGAGGTGAAGACCCCCGCCGAACAGATCGCCAAGATCCCCGCCACCGGCCCGCTCGTGGTGGTGGCCAACCACCCGCACGGTCTGGTCGACGGTCTGGTGATGGCTGAGCTGATCGGCCAGGTGCGCACCGATTACAAGATCCTGACCCGCTCGCTTCTGACCGGCATTCAGGAAATCGACCCGTTCATGTTGCCGGTGCCGTTTCCGCACGAACCCGACAGCCACCGCGAGTCGATCAAGATGCGCAACGAGGCGATGGCGACCCTCAAGGCGGGTGGCGTGATCATCCTTTTCCCGGCCGGCGCCGTGGCCTCGTCGGAGACCTGGTGGGGGCCGGTGAAGGAAAAACCGTGGAACCCGTTCACCGCCAAGATGGTGTTGAAATCCGGCGCGACCGTGTTGCCGATCTATTTCCCGGGGCGCAACACGCGGCTCTATCAGATCGCCGACAAGATTGCGGCGAGCTTCCGTCAGGGGCTCTTGCTGCATGAGATCGCTCATGCGCTCGACAAGCCGCAGTCGCCGGTCATCGGCGATCCGCTGACGCCCGTCGATCTCGAACCGTGGCAATCGAAGACCCGCGAGTTCATGGACTGGATGCGCTCGCACACGCTGGCTTTGGGCGGGCGCACGGACTGAGGCGGGGCAAAAACTGCCCGACAAAAGTCCGACAGAAGTCCGACGCAAATCCGACAGGAAAAAGGGGCCCTTGAGGCCCCTTTGTTTTGCGCCAAGTTTAGCGCGTCGGCACCGGCGTTTCGCCCCGGTAATCGTAGAAGCCCCGCTGGGTTTTCCGCCCGAGCCACCCGGCCTCGACATATTTCGTCAAAAGCGGACAGGGCCGGTATTTCGTATCCGCCAACCCGTCGTGCAACACGTTCATGATCGCCAGACAGGTGTCGAGCCCGATGAAATCGGCAAGCTCCAGCGGCCCCATTGGATGGTTTGCCCCGAGTTTCATCGACTCGTCGATGGATTTGACCGAACCGACTCCCTCATAAAGCGTATAAACCGCCTCGTTGATCATCGGCATCAGGATGCGGTTCACGATGAAGGCCGGGAAATCCTCGGCGCTGGCGGCGGTTTTGCCGAGCGATTCGACCACACCCAAAAGCGTCTTGTAGGTTGCTTCATCGGTGGCGATGCCGCGAATAAGCTCGACGAGTTTCATCACCGGCACCGGATTCATGAAGTGGAACCCCATGAATTTTTCCGGTCGGTCCGTGCGCGAGGCAAGGCGGGTGATCGAGATCGACGAGGTGTTCGAAGTCAGGATCGTCTCGGGTTTCAGATGTGGCAGAAGGCGTCCGAAAATCGCGTTCTTGACGTCCTCGCGCTCGGTCGCGGCTTCGATCACCAGATCGGACTTCCCAAGCTCCTCGAGTTTGAGTGTCGTGGTGATCCGTGCAAGTGCGGCATCCCGTTCGCCCTGCGTGATTTTCTCGCGCGAGACCTGCCGGTCGAGATTCCGCGTGACGGTTGCGACGGCCTTGTCCAGAGCGTCCTGAGAGATGTCATTGAGGAGCACCTCATATCCCCCGAGCGCGAAGACATGCGCGATCCCGTTGCCCATCTGACCGGCGCCGACGACGCCCACTTTGCTGATGCCCATACCGCTTCTCCCAGACACTTCTCGCTGTAACGATTTGGCCAGAGCTTACGCGCCCGGTGAGGCCTGGTTCAAGGGGTAAGGCAGCGAAGCTGACCTGTAAAATTCATGACGAATTGTCAGTTTAGCGATTTCTAAACTTGTCTCTGCGACTCTGAGCTTCGGGTGAAAATACGAACCAGTGGGTGGACACATGGCTTACCAGAATATGGGCGAAGGCGCCCTCAACTACACGCCTTGCCGCTACGGCAAATCGAAACTTCTCTTTCGGGGGCCGCAAAAGGATCTCGATGAACCCTATGTCGCCTTTTTGGGCGGGACCGAGACCTATGGAAAATATGTCGAGGTGCCCTTTGCCGATCTGGTCGAGGCCGGTGCGGGGGTCGAGACCGTGAACCTCGGCTGCGTCAACGCCGGTGTCGATGTGTTTCTGAGCGACGAAACCGTGCTCGACATCTGCAAGCACTCGAAAATGACCGTATTGCAAATCTCCGGCGCGCAGAACATGTCAAACCGCTTCTATGCGGTGCATCAGCGGCGCAACGACCGTTTTCTGCGCGCCTCGACCCTTCTACGGACGATCTATCGTGAGGTCGATTTCACGGATTTCAATTTCACGCGGCATCTGTTGCAGACGCTGGCTCACGTTTCCGACGAGAAATTCTTCATGGTGCGTCAGGAATTGCGTGACGCCTGGGTAGCGCGAATGCGCACCATGGCCATGAAGCTGCACGGGGATGTGATGCTGCTCTGGATTTCCGACCATTCTCCGGATGACGGAGCGGCCTGCGATGCGATCGGCGTCGACCCGTTGTTCGTCAATCGCGAGATGATTGAGGAGATCCGCCCTCTGGTCAAAGATGTGGTGGAAGTGGTCGCCACGCACGATGAGATCGCACAGGGCTACGACCTCATGGTGTATTCCGACCTGGACGCCCCGGCGGCGCGCGAGATGCTTGGCCCCGTTGTTCATTCCAGAGCTGCAGAAGCTCTTCAGGATGCGCTTGCTCCGTATGTGTGAAACACGAAAGAGCGAGCCGGACAGCAAAAAGCCCGCCGTTTTGGCGGGCTTTTTGTTGTCATGGTGCTGCTTTGCTTAAAGCTTCTCGGTCATTTCTGGCACGGCGTCGAAGAGATCAGCGACGAGGCCGAAGTCTGCGACCTGGAAGATCGGGGCTTCTTCGTCCTTGTTGATCGCGACGATCACCTTCGAATCCTTCATCCCCGCGAGGTGCTGGATCGCACCCGAGATGCCGCAGGCGATGTAAAGCTCAGGCGCCACCACCTTGCCGGTCTGGCCGACCTGCCAGTCGTTCGGCGCAAACCCGCTGTCGACCGCCGCACGCGACGCGCCCACGGCCGCGCCGAGCTTGTCGGCGAGCGCCTCGATGATCGCAAAGCTCTCTTCCGAACCGACACCGCGCCCGCCCGAGACGACGATCTTCGCGCTGGTCAGTTCCGGGCGGTCGCTTTCCGCCACCTTGTCCTCGACAAAGGCCGACAGGCCGGTGTCCCCCGCGCCCGAGGCCGCCTCGACCGCCGCGGAACCGCCGCTGCCCGCCGCCTCGAAGGTCGAAGTGCGGAAGGTGATAACCTTCTTTTCATCTTTCGAGCGTACCGTCTGAATCGCGTTGCCGGCATAGACCGGGCGCTGGAACGTATCCGCATCCACCACGGAGGTCACATCGGTCAGAACCATCACATCCAGAAGCGCCGCAACCCGCGGCAGGACGTTCTTGCCCGTCGTCGTCGCGGCGGCGGTGATGTGGCTGTAGCCACCCGCCAGAGACACGATCAGATCGGCAAGGTTTTCCGCCAGCCCGTGGGCATAGGCCGCGTCATCGGCGACCAGAACCTTGGCCACGCCGTCGATCTTCGCGGCCTCGTAGCCCGGCGCACCGCACACGAGAAGCGTCACATCGCCCAGTTTCGCCGAAGCCGAGACGGCTTTCGCGGTGGCGTCGAGCGCGACCGCGCCGCCCGCCACATCCGCAAGACAGAGAACAGCCATCAGACGAGACCTCCCTCTTTGAGTTTCGCAATGAGTTCATCGACCGAGCCGACCTTGATCCCGGCTTCGCGCGCCGCGGGTTCTTCGGTTTTCACGACCGTCAGGCGCGGCGTGGTGTCGACGCCGTAATCGGCGGCGGTCTTCTCGTCGAGCGGCTTCTTCTTCGCCTTCATGATGTTTGGCAAAGAGGCATAGCGCGGCTCGTTGAGACGCAGGTCGGTCGTCACGATGGCCGGAAGAGTGACGGAAATCGTCTGCAACCCGCCGTCCACCTCGCGGGTCACCACCGCCTTGCCCTCGGAGATCAGCACCTCGGAGGCAAAGGTCGCCTGCCCCCAGCCGAGAAGCGCCGCGAGCATCTGACCGGTGGCGTTCATGTCGTTGTCGATCGCCTGCTTGCCGAGGATCACCAGTTCGGGCGCCTCCTCCGCGACGATCTTGGCGAGGATCTTTGCCACCGCCAGCGGCTCGATCTCGACGCCCTGATCCTCTTCGACCAGAATGCCGCGATCCGCGCCCATGGCGAGCGCGTTGCGGATCGTATCCACGGATTTCTTCTCGCCGATCGACACCACGACCACCTCGGAAGCCACGCCGGCCTCCTTGAGACGAATGGCCTCTTCGACCGCGATCTCGTCGAACGGGTTCATCGACATCTTCACGTTCGCAAGATCGACACCCGTGCCGTCGGTCTTAACCTTGACCTTCACGTTGTAGTCGATCACGCGTTTAACAGGTACCAATACCTTCATGCGTAAACTCC
>NZ_LRUC01000037.1 GCF_001550095.1 Celeribacter ethanolicus
GGGGTTTGGTCTGTGCTTTTTGCATCTGCGGAACGTCAAAGGTTTTGGCTGGAACCACAAACGCGTGTACCGCATCTACCGCGAGTTGGAGCTGAACATGCGGATCAAGCCTCGGAAGCGGCTGCAGCGCGAGAAACCGGAACCGCTGGTCGTGCCTGAGGCCCCGAATGAGGTGTGGTCGATGGACTTTATGGCCGATCAGCTGGCTGACGGTCGGGCATTCCGCACATTGAACGTGCTTGATGACTTCAACCGCGAGGGCCTGGCCATCGAAGTGGACTTCTCACTGCCCGCCGAGCGCGTTGTTCGGGCGCTGGACCAGATCATCGCCTGGCGAGGCAAACCTCTGGCCATTCGCGTAGATAACGGCCCGGAATATGTCAGTGGCAGGCTCCAAACATGGGCCGAGAAGGCGGGGATCGGGCTGCTTTACATCCAGCCGGGCAAGCCCCAGCAGAACGCTTATATCGAGCGCTACAATCGGACAGTTCGCACCGAATGGCTCGGGCGATACCACTTCGAAAGCATTGAAGACGTGCAGGATCACGCAACGAAATGGCTCTGGACTTACAACAACGAAAGACCAAACATGGGCATCGGCGGCATGACCCCGATACAGAAACTGACAGCAGCTTAGATTCTACTGATACGCCCCTCTAAAAATGGGGGGATTACCGGTGGAGTATTGGGGCAAGCTGCGTCGCAAGGACGGGGCGTTCATTGGGGACGAAGAGGTTTCCGGCCTCGATCTGAAGGAGTTTTTCGAGAGCGACAAACGGATCGACGGTGTGGTCGACTGGATCATCGAGAACCATGACCGCAAGACGCATGGCCGCGATTTCTCGGCCATCATGTGTGTTGGTTCCGTGGATGCGCTGACCAAGACCTATGAGGCGTTTCAGCGCAAGAAGGCCGAGGGCAAGCATGACCTGAAGGTCGCCACGATCTTTACCTTCGCGGCCAATGAAGAAGACGAAGATGCCAACGGATTGATTGGCGAGCCGGATGTGACGGGTGGCCCTGTCAGTGCGGCCACCCAGCACAGCCGGGACAAGCTGGCTGGCTATGTGGCTGATTACAACGCGATGTTCGGCACCAACAATAGCGTGAAGGACGGGAAGGCCTTTTACGTCTACTACAAGGCGCTGGCGAAGCGCATGAAATGGCGTGACCGCAAAGATTTCATTGACGGTCAGGGCATTGACATCCTGCTGGTCGTCAACATGTTTCTCACCGGATTTGATGCCAAGACCTGCAACACGCTCTATGTCGACAAGAACTTGCGGTATCATGGACTGATTCAAGCATTTTCCCGCACGAACCGGATCCTCGGCCAGAAGAAGTCGCAAGGCAACATCGTTTGCTTCCGCAACCTCAAGGCCAAGGTGGACGAGGCCATTGCGTTGTTCTCGAACAAGGATGCCGACGAGACAATCCTGATCGCGCCCTACCAAGAGTACGTTGACCGCTTCAACGAGGCGGTGATGGAATTGCTTAAGATTGCTCCGACGCCGTCAGCCGTCGACAGGCTGGTTTCAGAGGACGACATTCTCGCGTTCGTTCGGGCCTTCCGCGAGCTAATCCGCATCCGCAACGTGCTGACCAGTTTCACCGAGTTCAATGATGACGACCTCTCGCTGGACGCACAGCGTTTCGAAGACTTCAAGAGCAAGTATCTCGACATCCACGACCGCATGAAATCGGATCAGGATGACGACCAGAAAGCTTCCATCCTCAACGAGGTCGATTTCGAGCTTGAGTTGATCCGGCGCGACAACATCAACGTCGCCTATATTCTGGCTCTGCTGGCCTCCGTCGTCACGGAACAACGGGAGGCCGAGGATGCACTGGATACTGCGAGCAAGACCAAGACCATTCTCGATCTGCTCGGGTCAGAGCCCCGCCTGCGCAGCAAGCGCGAGTTGATCGAGGAGTTCATTACGGCCTACCTGCCGACAATGAAAAGCGCCGAGCAAACGAATGCGACGTTCGAGGAATTCTGGGCAGAGAAGCGCGAAGCGGCGTTCCAAACGATTTGCACAGAAGAAAAACTGGATCGTCAAGGTTTCGCCGGATTGCTGGAAGCATATCAGTTCTCCGGCAAGCGCCCGCTGACCGATGAGGTGATTGCGATCATGACCGAAGCTCCCGGCATTCTTCAGCGCAAACCCTCGGCCGAGCGTGTCGTCACACGGATGGTCGACTTGGTCGAAACCTTCGATGAGGGAATGGGTGATATTTAGGGCGTGGAGTTCTTAAACTCGACTACAAGGGCGGAAACCGGAATTTCGTTGCTCGGCGCACGAATGTCCGGTTTGCGGATATGCCCGCTCACACCAAGTACGTTCTCTCGCTCATGGCACCACTCTCTCCATTTTCCCCTTGAGTTCAGTCTTCTAAAAACTAGGATCACCCTAATTCATTCATATTATTCCGGTATTCCCACATGTCATTCTTTTCTCAAACCTCCCGCATGGGTCGCCTGACCACCGCACTTGGCGAGGACGTTTTGGTCCTGATGCGCTTTGAAGGCGAGGAGCGGGTCAACGGGCTTTTCAGCTACCACGTCGACTGTCTCGCTGCCGCCGATGATATTGATTTCGATGCGCTTTTGGGCACCCACGCCACCGTCACGCTGCGCACCCATGACGGCTCGGACAAGCCTTTCGATGGCATCATTTCCGAAGCGCGCTGGATGGGCGCGGGCGAAAACGGCCATCGTTATCGGCTGACCCTCAAGCCCTGGTTCTGGCTCGCCTCGCTCCGTCGCAACCAGCGGATTTTTCACAATAAAACCGTGGTTGACATCCTCACGGAGCTCCTCGGTG
>NZ_LRUC01000038.1 GCF_001550095.1 Celeribacter ethanolicus
GGGGTTTGGTCTGTGCTTTTTGCATCTGCGGAACGTCAAAGGTTTTGGCTGGAACCACAAACGCGTGTACCGCATCTACCGCGAGTTGGAGCTGAACATGCGGATCAAGCCTCGGAAGCGGCTGCAGCGCGAGAAACCGGAACCGCTGGTCGTGCCTGAGGCCCCGAATGAGGTGTGGTCGATGGACTTTATGGCCGATCAGCTGGCTGACGGTCGGGCATTCCGCACATTGAACGTGCTTGATGACTTCAACCGCGAGGGCCTGGCCATCGAAGTGGACTTCTCACTGCCCGCCGAGCGCGTTGTTCGGGCGCTGGACCAGATCATCGCCTGGCGAGGCAAACCTCTGGCCATTCGCGTAGATAACGGCCCGGAATATGTCAGTGGCAGGCTCCAAACATGGGCCGAGAAGGCGGGGATCGGGCTGCTTTACATCCAGCCGGGCAAGCCCCAGCAGAACGCTTATATCGAGCGCTACAATCGGACAGTTCGCACCGAATGGCTCGGGCGATACCACTTCGAAAGCATTGAAGACGTGCAGGATCACGCAACGAAATGGCTCTGGACTTACAACAACGAAAGACCAAACATGGGCATCGGCGGCATGACCCCGATACAGAAACTGACAGCAGCTTAGATTCTACTGATACGCCCCTCTAAAAATGGGGGGATTACCGAAGGCATGAAAATAAGGTGCCTGAAGGAACCTTATTTTTTGAGTGGAAAGCATGCTTCCTACTCACGGATTTCAAAATTCTTCAGCCAATATGTTAATTAAATTTTCAACTTTCATTCGAAAACTATCTTCACCTCCATACCGACTAACTATACTGGGGGACACCTCCATCATCCGAAGTATCAATTCTTCTTTACGCTCTTTTAACTCGCCAAAACCATAGCCCAAATCCTCAACGGCAGAGAGAAGCGCATTTTTAAGAGAATTCTTGTAATTAACTTCTTTGGAAGGGAAAGTTTTTAAACCTTTATAAGTATAAGATGAAGGATATGCTTTGCCTGTACCAAATTCAACAATGTGAACGGGACTCCGCTGCAAATCGCCCATCATGGATTTCATGGACTTCAACTCCGCCAAAATAAAGTCTTCCTTATCAATTTCTTTGGTTTCGAGGCCTGTAACTTTGAACTTACCAAAGTGTTTTAAGAACGACTGATATTCCGCTTTTGTGCTAGCTTCTAACGTGGCCTTAAGCCTCGATGCGAGTTTCTTTTTCAGGTCAATGATCTCATTGTAACGCAGGTCACGCGGGTATTCGAGATGTTCAATTGGTGATGTATCAAAACTGTAGGAGGTTTGATCATCCTTAAGAACAATTGCAGGTTTATCGAAAGCTAGACGTAGCCCTAGTTCAAACATTACATTGGCATTTTTCCCACTGACATCGCAGACAACGATGTCAGCATCGTAAATGTTCTGAACAATGCGCGCTTGGATAACACCAATATCCTCAGACTCACTCACCAACTTTGCTTCAAAACCTGCATTTTCTGCTGCTTCGATTATTATTGATCGTACATCGCTCCAATGTGAACTCGGGCAACCATCAATCTCTGAAATTGGCATTACAATGCCGCAAGTCAGTTTCTTCGATGTTTCCGACGATGGGTCGGTGGCTTTTGCAGCTTTTGCAGCCTCTTTATTCATCTAACAGCCCCATAACTAAAATATGCGCATAGCTTATGCGAAGCGTGGATTATGGCAACCCCCGCGCCTGACCTTTAGGGGTAGGCGTGTGAAACGCGCCTTCCCGTCGCACCAAAGGTGCGCCGATCATAGTCGGCACGCCTCCGGCGTGACGGGGGGAAGGGTAAGGCGTCTTCTCACACATTGCTTTGCAATGTGCTGCCAGCCACGCCCTCGGCTGCGCCGAAGGCTCGCGTCAAAGATGCTGCGCATCTTTGATTGGTCCCCATGACAAAACGACCTCTCCAAACCAGCGCCTTACACTCCCTCACTCCGCCTCCCGCCAAGCCCGCATCTGCTCCTCCTCACTCAACCCCGCCTTCCGCGCCCGCACCAGAGCCTCCACCTTGCGCTCCGTCACCGCCACATCCGCGATCTTCATCTGCGCATAGGTGCCAAGCACATGGTTGATCCGCGCCTGATAGCCCGGCCCCTGCGCCCGGAAAAACTTCGCCACACTCTCATCCAGTCGCAACGTCACCTTCATCTTCTTCTCGGTGACATCCAGATCCTGTTCCAGCGTCGCCCAGGCCTCCGGCACGATCTGCGCCACGTCCCAGTCGAACGTATCGAGCCGGCCCAGCGCCTCCGCGTGGCGTTGCAGGCGCTCCTGTGCGAGGCGTTGGGTTTTGGTCGGGCGTCTGATGGCACTCTCTCGCATGGCACTCTCCTCAAAAACGATGCCTCACGCTGACAGATGCCGGTTAACCCCGCCTGATCCCACCGCGCGCGGGGGCCGACAGAAGTCCGACGCAAAACCGACGCTTTGCCGACAGCGCAAAATCCCCCTATTCAACCCCCTGAAAACCTGTCATAAGGGCCGCGCTAAGTTACCTCTTTCGACCCTTCTGTTCTCCCTAACCGGCCACAGTCATCGAACGACTACGACGACGCCGGGTCGCTGCACTTTCGCGAGCGACAAGACAAACAGGAGTACACACGATGGCCAATGGCACCGTGAAATGGTTCAATTCCACCAAAGGTTTCGGCTTCATTCAGCCGGAAGGCGGCAGCAAAGACGTGTTCGTGCACATCTCTGCCGTTGAGCGCTCTGGCCTCACCGGTCTGGCCGATGGCGCGAAGGTCACCTTCGACATCGAAGCCGGTCGTGACGGTCGCGAATCTGCGGTGAACCTCGTTCTCGCCTAAGTTTAGGCAAACGCGGAACAAATCGGCCCGGACGCTACGCGCGCCCGGGCCTTTTTCATGTGCAAAGATCAGGAAAGTGGACAGGTCACGCAAAGCCGTTACACTGTTCGAGTCCTCGTCGGAGACCGCCATGCGCCTGCCCCTGCTCCTCACGCTCGCCTGCTTCGCCAGTCCCGTTTTTGCGGAGACGCTCGAAGGCACGCTGTCGCTGACCGGTTATTCCAATGCCAGCCTCCTTGCGGAGATCGACAGGCATCTCGACCGCCCTGTCACGCTCGACCTGACGCTGGACGCGAGCCAGTCGACCGCGGTTCAGCAGATCTTTACCGAGGTCAATTATCCCGGAGAGGACCCCGGGTTCCTCTCCGGCGAGATTTACAACACGCCCCTCTCGATCACCGATAAAACCCAATGCGAAGAACGGGTTATCACATATTTCGACGAGAACGGCCCGGACCCTGCGGCGGATGTGTCCTGTCTTGGCCGGGTGGTCGTGACCTTCAAAAGCACGGCGGAGCGGCAGGACCCGACCCATGGCGGAACCGGGGTCATCCAGTACCGTCTGAGCGGCGATTACATCATCACCCGCGAGATCGGCGCGGGGCTCACCTTTTACACCTTCATCCCGGTCGACTAACCTCAGGCGAACTACTCAGGCAAACGCCATCAGATCGCCATCGCCTTCCCGGTCATGGCGCAGCCTCAGACCGCCCGCCACGACGGCCAGCCCGTCGATCGGTACGCTGCGGTCTTCACGGATCACACAGGGCATCAGGCGCACGGAGCCAAACCCCGCCTCCGCCAAAAGCCCCTCGACATAGGCCTGCGAATGGGCAAATCGACGGCTCTCGCGCAGGTGCACCGGCCTCTCGCCCAGTTCCACGGTAAAAGCCAAAACGCCCCCCTCCGATAGCGATCCGGCGCACCAGCCAATCACGCGCTCCAGCGCGCCCAGATAGATGAACACGTCGGCCGCAACGATCAGTTCATAGCGCCGCTCGCTCACATCGAGCCGGGCGATGTCGCGTTTCTCGAGCACATCGTAGATGCCCTTGCGATCCGCCTCGACCAGCATGCCGTCGGAAATGTCATAGCCTTCAAGCCACGCCGAGATCGGGCGCAGAGCCGCCCCCATAAGCCCGGTGCCACAGCCGAGATCGAGCACGGACCCGAACTGCGTCCGTCCGGCAAGCCTCAGTGCCTCCACAAGAATTTCCGGCCCGCGATAGCCAAGCTTTTCGACCAGAGAGCGTTCGAACCGTGGCGCGTATTGATCGAACAACAGCTCGATGAAGGCGGATGGCATCGCCTCCGCCACCGGCACCCGCCGCGCCAGATCGCGTTTCAACCCGGCTCCCAGAGAGTCCGCGGGATCGGCCAGAACCGCCTTATCCCAGGCGTCACAGGCCGCCTCCTCCGCGCCCGCAAGCTCCATGAACTCGCCCAAACGAAACCAGCCAGCGGCCCAACCCGGCGCCAGCTCGAGCGCTCCCGACAGGGTTTCGATCGCCCCGGCGAGATCGCCCAGATGCGCAAGGGTTTCGGCGAAAGAGGCCCGACGGTCCGCCGTCAGGTCTCCCGAGGAAAACACGCTCCCCGCCATGATCCGGATCTTTCAAAAGGGCCCGCTCATTTGCCGTGTCGAAAATGTCGACCGGCCACGCGACGGGCGGCACGCTGCATCCAAGTGCATCATGCGCCCGATACGCCACCTTTGAAACCCTGTCAATTTTCCCGTTAACCTGGGTTCAGCGCTTTTTCACGAACTCGGTCAGGATCACGATGCGCTGACCTTCGACACGGCCTTCGATATGGCCCGCGTTGTCCGGCACCAGGGAAATCCCGCGCACCGCCGTGCCGCGTTTTGCGGTAAACCCGCCGCCCTTGACCGGCAGATCCTTGATCAGAACCACCGTATCGCCCGAGGACAACACCGCGCCGACACTGTCGCGGTGGATCACTTCGGGACCGGCGGCCTTGGCCCACTCCTCGACCTCCGGTTCGAGATAGAGCATCTCGAGCGCATCCGCCGCCCAGGCCTCGTCGCGGAACCGGTTGAGCAGACGCCAGGACACAACCTTGACCGCATCGCGCTCAGACCACATGGAGCCCGTCAACGCCTGCCAATGGCCCTCAGGCACCAGCTCACCCTTGAGCCCCGCCGCACAGGTCTCGCACAGGGCGACCACATCCGTCCGCGGGCTCATCGCCACTTCGGTCAGAGGCCCCGACGCCCCACAAATCTCACATTCGGCCATCTCGCCCTCCATTTTTCGCGGACCCTAAGGCCCGGGGCACAACGGAGCAAGCGACAAACTGCCGCTCGCCGGAAACACGGAAGGAAACGGGGAGAAAATCCACCCGGAGCCCCTTTCCTCCGGCGCGCAAAATCCGCATAGTCGCAGCGACGGGGGAACCGTCCGGAGGAATTCCGAGGGAAACTCGACCGTGCCGAACGCCACAAGATCAATTGCTCTATCCGCCATTCTGCTGCTTTGCGCGACCACGGCGCAGGCCTTCGATGCGCGTCTTGAGACCTCTGCGAGCGACGAGCTCAAGGCCCAGCTCAAAGCCGCCTCCGCGGTGCTCGAGGCCGCCGACACCGATGTCACCGCCCCTGAGGAAATCATTGCCGCCGTGCAGAGCGATTATCGCAGCCTGATCGGCGCGCTCTATCGCGAAGGCTATTACGGGCCCAGCATTTCAATCCGGGTGGACGGTCAGGAAGGCGCCGCCATGTCGCTGATTTCCCTGCCGTCTTCCATTCAGAACGTGGTCATCAGCGTCACTCCGGGACCGCGTTTCGTCTTCGGCACCGCGCGTGTCGCACCGCTTGCTCCCGGCACCGAATTGCCGGAGGGGTTCGCAAGCGGCAAGGTCGCCCATTCCAACCTCATCGCCGACGCCTCCGACATCGCCATCGACAGCTGGCGCGCCGCCTCGCACGCCAAGGCGGAACTCGCCGGCCAATCCATCGTCGCCGATCACCGCGACGAGACGCTCGACGCCGAACTGACCATCGACCCCGGCCCCGCAGTCACCTTTGGCGAGCTGCATTTCGCGGGCAAGACGACCGTACGCGACGACCGGCTGCGGCGCATCGCCAACATGCCGACCGGCAGCGACTACAGCCCGGAAAAGCTCGCCCTCGTCACCAAGCGGCTGCAAAAAACCGGCACCTTCCGCTCGATCACCCTGCGTGAGGCCGCCGAGCTGAACTCCGACAACAGTCTCGACATCACCGCCACGCTGGTCGATGAAAAGACCCGCCGCCTCGGTTTCGGCGCCGAGCTGTCCTCGCTCGAGGGCGGCACGCTGAGCGCCTACTGGATGCATCGCAACATCACCGACAATGCCGACCGGCTGCGTTTCGAAGGCGAAGTCGCGGGGCTCGGCAGCACCACCGGCGTGGACGCGACCCTGTCGGCCAGCTATCGCCGTCCGGCCACCGTGACGCGCAAGACCACGCTGGTTCTGGGCGCCACGATCGAACATCTCGACGAACCGGATTACCTGTCCGACAGCGGACAGTTCACTCTGGGTTTCGAGGTCGAGACCTCGCCCAATTCGACGTTTTCCGCCGGGCTGGGCTATCGCTATTCCGAGGTCGAGGACGATCTCGGTTCGCGCAGTTTCTCGCATGTCATCCTACCCATCGACGGCAGCCGCGACACGCGTGACAATGCGTTGAACCCGACTTCCGGAAGCTATTTCGAGGCCGAAATCCTGCCCTTCATCGGGGTCGGCGACTCCGCCTCCGGCACACGGCTTTTCGCCGACGGGCGCGCCTATCGCGCCTTTGGCGGGGATGACCGCTTCACCCTTGCCGCACGGTTGCAGCTCGGCTCGATCGTCTGGGCCGATTACACCGAAGTGCCGCCCGACATGCTGTTCTTCTCCGGTGGCGGCGGGACGGTGCGGGGGCAACCCTATCAATCGCTCGGCGTCGATCTGGGCGGTGGCGATGAAACCGGAGGCGCGAGCTTCCTCGGCTTCTCCGGCGAGCTGCGCACCAAGGTCAAAGGTAATATTTCTGTCGTGGGGTTCTACGATCTCGGCGGCATCGGCACCTCCGCCCTGCCCGGCGAAGACGCCGAATGGCATGCGGGGGCGGGGCTTGGCCTGCGTTACAACACCGGCTTCGGCCCGATCCGCTTCGACCTCGCGGGCCCCGTGTCCGGCGACACCGGCGACGGGGTGCAAATCTACATCGGGATCGGACAGGCGTTTTGAAAAAGCTTCTCCCCATCACCCTCGCCGCCACCCTGCCGCTTACACTTGCCGCGCAGGACAGTGTGAACGAAGCGGACAACTCGGCCGAGACCGCGCGCGACCGTTCTATGATCGTCGGCTTTCTCGAAGACAACCTGTCGGGTGCCGGGCGCGACATTCGCATCGAAGGCTTCAAGGGGCTTCTGTCTTCTACCGCGACGATGGACGAACTCACCATCGCCGACGCCGACGGCGTCTGGTTCACGCTCCGCGATGCCGAGCTGAACTGGAGCCGCAAAGCGCTGTTGGCCGGGCGGCTCGAGGTGACGCGGATCGCCGCAGGGGAGATCGTCTTCGACCGCCTGCCCGTCGCGGGCGAGGATGCTGGCGTCGATCTGCCCGCCCCGGAGGCCAAACCGTTTTCCCTGCCCGATCTGCCGGTGTCCATCGACATCGGCGCCATCGAGGCGGAGCGCGTGCATCTCGGTGCCCCCGTGCTCAAACTCGGCGAAGCGGTGGAAATCAGCCTCACTGGCTCGGCAACACTCAAGGACGGTTCCGGCGACACGGCGCTCGAGATCACCCGCATCGACGGCACGGAGGGCGCATTTTCCCTCGCCGCCGCCTTCGACAACACCTCCGAAGAGCTGTCGCTCGACCTTTCGCTCGCCGAAGGGCCCGGTGGTATCGTCTCAACGCTTGCGAACCTCCCCGGCTCCCCCTCTCTGGCGCTCACCGCCAAAGGCTCCGGCCCGCTCGACGGCTTTGCCACCGACATCACGCTTGCGACACAGGGCGAAGAGCGGCTCACGGGTCGTGTGGCGCTCACCGCAGAACCCGATGAGGAGGCACCCGACGCCCCCGCGCCGCGCCGGTTTTCCGCCGATCTCTCGGGCGATCTGACCCCGCTCTTTAGCGCCGAATACGCCCGGTTCTTCGGTCCGTCCTCGACGCTCACCGCGCAGGGCGTCTCCTATCCCGAAGGCGGTTTCGACCTCGAACGCTTCGCGCTCTCGACCCGGACCCTGTCGCTCGTGGGCGCTACGACCATCGCCGCCGATGGCTGGCCCTCCGCCTTCTCGCTCTCCGGCACGCTTGAGAGCCCCGATGACCGGCCCGTGCTTTTACCCTTCGGCTCGGCGCGCTCCATGGTCGAACATGCCGAAATTCTCGCCAATTATGACGTCACACGCGGCCAGAGCTGGTCGGCCTCGGTCGATATCGCGGGCTATGCGCAGGACGGGCTCGACATCGGGTCGGCACGTTTGGGCGCGCAGGGCACGATCACCCAAAATCGCGATGATGCAGGTACGGTTCTGGGCGCGATCAAAGCCCGGTTCGGCCTGGCGGTTCAGGGATTTGCCTCCGACGACCCCGCCTTGCAAGAAGCCGTCGGCACCGCCCCCGCGCTCACCGGTCAGGTGTTCTGGCGCGAAGGTGAGCCCTTTGTAATCGAAAGCCTAGAAGCCCGCACCGACGCGACCCGCGCCACCGCCTCCGGCAGCATCGACGGATTGGATGCCGGGTTCGAATTCACCGGGCGCATGAGCCTCGACACGCCGCGGCTTGCGCGTTTTGCCGCCCTGTCGGGGCAGGACCTGTCCGGCGCGCTGAGCGCCACGGCAAAAGGCAGCCTCTCGCCGCTGAACGGCACTTTCGACATCGACATGGCGGCGACCGGCACCGATCTCAAAATCGGGACCGACCAGATCGACGCGCTCACCGGCGGCGAAAGCGTGCTGAATGTCGGGGTGAAGCGCGATGCGACCGGCCTCACCTTGCGCCCGACGCGTTTGAAAACCCGAGCGCTCGACGTGGCGGCCGAGGGGCAACTGGCCACGGAAAGCGGCGCGCTGTCGCTCACCGCGCAGCTCGACGATGTGGCTCGGCTCGGTGTCGCGCTGAGCGGCCCGCTGAACCTCAAGACCGAGATGCGTCACACCGGTACGGAGACACCATGGACGGCGCAAGCCGACATGACCGGGCCGGGCGGATCGACCGCCGCGCTCTCCGGTACGCTGACACAGGATTTCGCGACAGCAGCCCTCGCCCTCACGGGATCGGCCCCGCTGGGCCTGTCGAACCGGCTGACCAGCGCGGCGCTGACACAAGGCACCACCCGTTTCGATCTGGCGGTGAACGGACCTTTGGCCCTGTCCTCGGTCAGCGGCCAGGTGCAGGTCAATTCCGGGGCGCGCGTGGTGATCTCCTCCGCCGGGCTGGCGTTGACCGTCGATCGCGGCGTGGTGTCGCTCGATGGCGATCAGGCGCAGCTCGATTTCGCGGCCAGAGCCGACACCGGCGGCAGTCTCACCACCAGCGGGCAGATCGGCCTCACCGGCACGTTGCCCGCCAATCTCGACATCGGTCTGAACGGGCTGGGTCTCTCCGATCCGCAGCTTTACAGCACCACGATCGACGGCGATCTGAGCTTTGACGGCGGGCTTGCGGGCGGCGGAAATATCGCAGGCACGCTGACTCTCGGGCGCACCGATGTCACGGTTTCGCCCTCGGCCCTTGGCAGTGGCGGCGACATTCCCGAGATCGCCCATGTCGGGGCCTCCTCCGCCGTCACCACGACCCGCGACCGCGCGGGTCTGATCGCGAGCGCCAATGGTGGTGACGGCACGACCGCCTACGGGCTCGACCTGGCGCTCCGCGCGCCGAACCAGATCTTCATCCGCGGGCGCGGCCTCGATGCCGAGCTGGGTGGCCAGCTCCGCCTGCGCGGCACCACGGCGGATGTCATCCCGGTCGGGCAGTTCTCCCTCATCCGCGGGCGGCTGTCGATCCTTGGCAAACGCATCACCATGAAGGAAGGCGCCGTCACGCTTCAGGGCGAGCTGGACCCGACGATGCGGCTTGTGGCGGAGACCGAGACCGAGACGATGACTGTGCAGTTGATCACCGAAGGCCCGCTCAGTTCGCCCGAACTGACGCTCAGCTCCTCGCCCACCCTGCCCCAGGACGAAATCCTCGCCCAACTGCTCTTCGGCAAGGATCTCACCGAAATCTCGGCCTTTCAGGCGGCACAGATGACCGATGCGGTGGCGACCCTCACCGGCGGCGGTGGCGGGCTTGTGGGCTCGATCCGTGACAGTTTCGGGCTGGACGATCTCGATCTGCAAACCTCCGAGGAGGGGGGCAGTTCACTCAAGCTCGGCAAGTATATTTCCGACAAGATCTACACCGATGTGACCATCGACAATGCCGGCCAGTCGGTGATCAACCTCAACCTCGACGCCTCGCGCCATGTGACGGTCAAGGGGTCGGCAAGCTCGGACGGCGACACCGGGGTTGGCGTGTTCTTCGAACGGGATTACTGAGCCGGGCTTGACCCGTCTCAAGGCGATGAGGTGAAATGGGGTTAGTCTGGCGCCATGAGGGGGTACGCCATGGCCGAGACGGTCTTTCATACCGAAAAGCTTGTGAAAACCTATCACACCGGCGGCACTGAGGTGCACGCCCTGAGCGGTGTCGACCTCGATCTCTACGCCTCCGAGTTGACCGTTCTGCTGGGGCCGTCCGGCTCCGGCAAATCGACGCTTCTGAACATCCTGGGCGGGCTCGATCATGCGACCTCGGGCCTTGTGGAGTTCCGTGGCCGCAATCTGACCACGCTCTCGGACCGGGCACTGACCCGCTACCGGCGCGATCATGTCGGCTTCGTGTTTCAGTTCTACAATCTGGTGCCGTCTCTCACCGCGCGCGAAAACGTCCAGATGGTCACAGACATCGCCCCTAACCCGATGAGTGCCGAGGAGGCCTTGGCCCGCGTCGGCATGAGCGACCGGATCGACCACTTTCCCGCCGAGCTGTCGGGCGGTCAACAACAGCGCGTCGCCATCGCCCGCGCCATCGCCAAGCGCCCCGAGGTGCTTTTGTGCGACGAACCGACCGGCGCGCTCGACAGCGCCACCGGGGTGCAGGTTCTGGAGGCGATCCGGGAGATCAACGAGGATCTCGGCACCACCGCCATCGTCATCACCCACAACGCCGCCATTCAGGCCATGGCGCATCGCGTCGTCCGGTTTCAGGACGGCAATATTTCCTCGGTCGCCACCAACGCCACCCGGATCAAACCTTCCGAGATCGTGTGGTAAGCCATGCATGCGCTCGACAAGAAACTCCTGCGCGACTTCCGGCGGCTCTGGGGCCAGTCGCTCGCCATCGCTTTGGTTTT
The DNA here is from genome assembly GCF_001550095.1 of Celeribacter ethanolicus. Lineage (GTDB taxonomy): Bacteria > Pseudomonadota > Alphaproteobacteria > Rhodobacterales > Rhodobacteraceae > Celeribacter > Celeribacter ethanolicus. Next base: position 11,247 of record NZ_LRUC01000038.1, read on the forward strand.
GGCCTGCGGGGTGATGATCCTTTTGACGGCTTTCGGCATGTACCGCGCGCTCGACGATACGCTGGAGGCCTTCTATGAGCGCAATGAGTTTGCCGATGTCTGGGCCACCGCCGAGAAAGCCCCGCGTCCGCTTCTGAGCGAGATCGTCGCCATCGAGGGCGTCCAGAGCGCGGAGGTGCGGGTGCAGGAATATCTCATGCTCGACATTCCGGGCCGGGCGAAATCTGCCACCGGGCTGGCGCTCAGCCTGCCGGAGAATGGCGAAATGCCCGTGCTCAACGTGCCGATCCTGCGTTCCGGTCGCCTGCCCGATCCGCAGGCGACCGACGAGGTTCTGGTCACCGAACCTTTTGCGCAGGCGAACGGCTTTGCCCTTGGCGACAGGTTCGATGCGCTGATGTCGGGGCAGAAACGGACGCTCACCATCACCGGCACGGCGCTCTCGCCCGAGTTCGTCTATGCGATCGGCCCCGGCACGCTCATGCCCGACGATGCGAGCTTCGGCGTCATGTGGATGCCCGAGCACATGCTCGCCGCCGCGTTCGACATGTCGGGCGCGTTCAACACGGTCACGCTGTCGCTGTCGCGCGACGCGAGCGAGGATCGGGTGATCGACGCGCTCGATGACCTCTTGTCGCCCTATGGCGGCACTGGCGCTTATGGCCGGGTCGACCAGGCCTCGCATGCGTTCGTCTCCACGGAGATCAAGCAGCTCAAGAATATGGCGACCATCCTGCCGCCGGTGTTCTTTGGCATTTCCGCCTTTCTCGTCAACATGGTAATCGGGCGGATCATCGCACTTGAACGCGCCGAAATCGGCCTCTTGAAGGCGCTCGGCTATACCGATCTCCACATTGCCGCGCATTATGTGCTGATGGCCGGGCTCACCGCCGTTCTCGGCATCGCCATCGGCTGGGTCACCGGCGGGCTGTCGGCGCGCTGGATGGCGGCGGAATATGCGCAGTATTTCAAGTTTCCCTACCTGATCTTCAACGTCTCCTATGACGCCTATGCGATCTCCGGTTTTCTCGCCCTGCTGACCGCCGCCGTCGGAGCATTGCGCTCCGCCATGGGGGCCGCCCGCCTGCCACCCGCCGTCGCGATGTCGCCGCCTGCACCGCCACGCTACAAACGCACGCTGTTCGACCGGATATTGTCGCGCGCCCGGCTCAGCCAGCCCTCGATGATGATCTGGCGCTCGCTCTTTCGCTGGCCCGTGCGTGCCGCCATGTCGACACTGGGCCTGTCCCTCGCCGTGGCGATCATGATCTCGGTCGGGTTCTTTTCCTATTCGATGGACAAGATTTCCGACATCGCCTTCAATCAGTCGAACCGCGAGGACACGGTGCTTTTGTTCACCAAGGACCGTGCGCTCTCCGCACTTGAGGATGTGCGCAAGCTGCCGGGCGTGATGGAGGTCGAGGGCGAGCTTTACACTCCCGCAAAACTGCGCCACGGGCATCTGGAGAAACAGCTCTCCATCGTCACCCGTGGGCCGGGGGCAACGCTTGCGCGCTCGATTGACGAGACCGGCCATGTGGTCGAGGCGGAGGGCACCGGCTTGCTGATCACCACGCGTGTCGCCGAGGTGCTGAACCTCTCTCCCGGCGACACGGTCGAGGTCGAATTCATGACCGGACGACGGGAAACCCACATCCTGCGCGTCGCCGCCATCACCGAACAGTTCTTCGGCCTCGGGGCCTATATGACCCGCGACGAAATGGCCGGGCTCACCCGCAGCCAACCGCAAATCTCGGTGGCGAATATCACGCATGACCCAAGCCAGGACATGGCCTTCAACATGGCGATCAAGGACACGCCAATGATCTCCGGCGCGGTACGGGTCACCGATATGAAGGCCTCTTTTGCGGCCACGCTGGACGAGAATATCTCGATCATGAACGGGTTGTTCATCATCGTCGCCGTGCTGATCACCGTCGGGCTGACCTATAACAGCGCCCGCATCCAACTGTCCGAGCGCGCCCGCGAACTGGCCTCCCTGCGCATTCTGGGCTTCTCGAACTGGGAAGTGTCCTATGTGCTGGTCGGGGAAATCATGCTGATCGCGGCTCTTGCCCAGCCTCTGGGCTGGCTGATCGGTTTCGGGCTCGGGCATCTCATGGCCGCGAGTTTCACCTCCGATCTCTACAACATTCCGATGGTCCTGCCGCCCGCCGCCTATGCCACCGCCTCGCTTGTGGTCTTGGCGACCGCATTCACCTCCGTCATGGTGGTGCGGCAACGCGTGGACCGTCTCGACCTTGTCTCCGTGATGAAAACCCGGGAGTGACCTGATGACTTCGAAATCCCGCAAATCGCTCTTGAGCCTGATTGTCATGGCCCTCGTGGCAGCGCTCCTGTTCATCGCCTTCCGCCCGCATCCGGTGGCGGTCGATCTCACGGAGGTGACGCGGGGCCATATGGCCGTGACGATCAACGCCGACGGCAAGACCCGCATCCGCAATGTCTATGAGGTCTCCTCCCCCATTGCGGGCACAGCGCTGCGCTCACCGGTCGAGGAGGGCGATGCGGTGACGGCGGGCGATACGGTTGCCCGCGTCGAACCCCTCAGCCCGTCCTTGATCGACGCCCGGAGCCGGGTTCAGCTTGAGGCCGCCGTCCGCGAAGCCGCCGCTGCGGCCGATCTCGCGCAGGCACAATTGCGGCAATCCGAAGAAGAGCTGTCCTATGCGCAAAGCCAGTTCGAGCGGACCAGGGCGCTTGTGACCCGCGGCGTTTCCTCCGTGACAACGCTGGAAGACGCGCAACAGCTCCTCTCTGTCCGCAACGCCGCCCGCGACGCCGCCGTGTCGAATGTCCAGATGGCCCAGTCTTCCCTGGCCCGCGCCAAGGCAGCGCTGATCGAGCCGGGAACCGAGGAGAGCACAAGCGAGAGCTGTTGCATCGCTCTCACCGCCCCGATTTCGGGCAGGGTCCTGTCGATCACCCAGGTCTCCGAACATGCGGTCGCGGTCGGCTCATCCTTGTTGTCGCTGGGCGATGTGACGGATCTCGAAATCGAAGCGGATCTGCTCTCCTCCGACGCCGTCGGCCTCGAGATCGGGGCCCGCGCCATGGTCGAACGCTGGGGCGGCACGCCCGCACTCGAAGCCCGCCTCAAGAGCCTCGCGCCCAAGGCCGAGACCCACACCTCGTCTCTGGGCATCGAGGAACAGCGCGTCTCCGCCGTCTTCGACCTCATTACCCCCGCTACGGATCGCCCCGGCCTCGGGCATCAATATGCCGTGTTTCTCAAGGTGGTGGAATGGGAGGCCGAGGATGTGCTCATGATGCCGGTCTCGGCGATGTTCCGCGACGGCGACGGCTGGGCGGTCTTCGTCAACGACGGCGGCGTGACCCGGCAGAAGGCGGTCGAGATCGGCCACCAGTCGGATCGCATGGTCGAACTGCTCTCCGGGCTCAGTGAGGGAGATCAGGTCATCCCGCATCCCGCCGACACGATTGCGGACGGGGTGCGCATCGTGGATCGCGAGAGCCTCTGACCTGCGCAGCGCCTAGGAGAAATAGCCGATTTTCTCGGCAATCATCCGGCCCTCTTCGGTCCCGAGGATCTGCGCCACCTTGGCCTTATGCGCCGCCACCGCGAACGCGTGCCATTCCGCAAGTTCCGGATCGCGGGCAAACCCGGCGCGGATCTTGCGCGTCAAAGGAGACGGCGTGACATAGCGCAGGTCCACATCCCCCGGGGTATTATAGCCTTTCCAATAGTTCACAGAGGCCCCCAGTCGCTCCGTCAACACCGCATCGCCGCGATCCACCTTGACCAGAAACGCCTCCATGCTGCGGATGGCATAATGGTTGAGCTGGGCGAATTGCACGGTGCTCACGGCGTCAATCGCCTTGGCCCCGCCATCGGTATAGTCCGCGTCGAGCACGCTGCCGGAGCCGTCCCGCCACACAAACCCGGTCTGCGAGAACTCCGCCAACAGAGGCCGATGATTGCGCCGCCGCGTGAACGGGACTTCGTTGCGGAACATCGTCTTCACCGCGTTCGACAGAGTTTTCCCCGCCGCCCGCGCCGCCTTATAGCCCTTGTTGCGCTCGGTGAACTGCCCGACCAGCGGCGCATCGACGAAAGCCTTCTGGCCATTGCTGTTATAGGGAATCGAGGTGAAGGAGATCACATCCGTCTTGCCCACCCGATCGAGAAACCCGTCGAGGGTTTTCGTCCGGGTGTTGACCTGGAGATATTCGTCCACGTCGGAGAACATGATCCAGTCCGCATCGCGGTAGATGTTGAACAGCGCAGCATAGCGCAACGCCATGACATGCCACGCGCCCTGGCTGCGTTTGAGCATGCGCGGATTGGGCACATGGGTGACATGACCCATCGCGGCCAGCCGGTCGAGGATGCGGTCGGTGCCATCGTCGCAATCGTTGGTCACGACAAAGAAATGATCGAACCCCAGCGCCATGTGATGCGCAACCCAATCGAGGATATAGGGTCCCTCGTTCTTCATCGGCGTCACGATCATGTAACGGCTTTTCTTCGCCATATCAGCGCCCCTTGTCCATGGTGCCCCGTACCGTCCCGACAATGGCTCCGACATCCGCCGCCCCTTCGAGGATCACGACGGAGGCCCCCAGCCGGATTTCGACACCCGCAGCACTCCCGCCGATCTCCGGCACCCCCGGCCAATCCGTGAGATCGAGCGTCACGCCCGGATGCCAGTCGGTGATTCGGCTCAGCCCGCCATAGGCGATGACATAGGTGGTCTTTCCCGGCCCGCCGGTGAGCGTGTTCTCCCCGGTGCCCACGCGGATCGTGTCGTCACCTTCCTCGGAGATCACCCTGTTGCGTCCCGGCCCTGTGTCGATCTCCGAAGACCCCGGCCCGTCGGTGATCAGATCGTTGCCATGCCCGCCGAAGATCGTATTGTGGCCTTCGTTGCCGTGAATCTCATCGTCGCCGGTGCCGCCATCCAAATGGTCGTGCCCGCCGCCGCCCCAGAGGTAATCGTTGCCCGCGCCGCCAAAGAAGCGGTTGCGGTCCTTGCGCCGTTTCGAGCGCGCGATCAGCCGGTCGTTCCCCGCGCCGCCATGGAATTCAGCGCCCGCGTATTTCGGCCCGATCATTACATCGTCGCCCAGCGAGCCCTGCACCTCGATCGTCACCCGCTCCGAGGTTTCAAACTCGATCGGACTGTCGGGATGGGCCACGATGCGCAGGCGTTTGCCATCGCGCGAGCCATCCGCATTGGCGGTCTCATTGCGCGACACCACCGTGGCGATGCGGATTTTTTCGATGTTGGCAGGGGCATGCAAAACGTAATCGTCCGGCCCCGCCATATACCAAAGCGTATCCGTGCCGCCGTCCTTGTCCTCGACGATCTTCTCGGCGTCCGAGCCATAGGCCCAGTAATCATTATCGCCGCGCCCCCCGGCCATCACCACCGTGCCGTCGACCGCCATCATCGCGTTGACCCCGTCGGCGGGGTTCTCAAATCCGCGCAGGTCCAGCCCGAGGTTCAAAGCACCTTTGACAAGCTCCTCGCGCAGCCGCTCCAGAGGTGCCGTCTCGGCAAGGTTCGTGGTCTCGCCCGGATCGGCCACCACGTCATAAACATGCTCCTCGCCATTCGGGTAGCGGAAATAGCGATACTGGCTCAGCCCCTCGACCGAAGGCCGCACAGAGAGCGTGCCGAACACACAGGTGATCGGCGATTTCGTCGTGTCGAACGTGCCAAAGCTCGCGTCGATCAGCGGCAAAAGGCTCTGCCCCGAGACCCAGTCGGGCCGATACGGCAGCCCCGCCAGATCCATGATCGTTTTCGGCACATTGTGCAGCGACACCGGCAGCGTGACCTCCGTCCCCGCCTCCATCCGCGGCGACCAGACGCAAAGCGGCACATGGGCGGCGCTGTCCCATTGGCTCATCTTGTGGAAACTGTCGTGATTACCGAGGTTGAAGCCGTTGTCCGACAACAAGATCACCGTGGTCTTGTCGCCAATCTCCGAGGCCTCCAGCGCATCGAGGAACCGCCCGATCTCATGGTCCACATGCGAACAGGCCGCGAAATAGGCCCGCACCACCTGCCGCCAGCCCTCGTCTCCCGCCCGCTCCGGCGTCCATTGACCATTGACGATATAGGCCAGCTCATAGACAGCCATGCCCGGCTGCGGCCCATGATAATCCGCCTCGGCGGCAATTTCCGGCCATGTGATCTTGTCGACGTCATACATCTGATAAAACCGGTCCGGCGTCACCAGATTGTAATGCGGATGCTTGAACCCGAGCTGGATGAGATGCCGCCGCTCCGGGTCGATTTTCGCCAGATGGTCGATGGCATTCTGCGCCACCCAAAAATCGAAAAACCGGTCGTCCTGCGAGCCGTCGTCATTCGGGTGATTGACCCCCGCAACCCCCGGCCCCTTGCCGTCGAGGTAATCCTTGACGCCCTTGCGCCCGCCCTTGTCATTGGCCTCCACGTCGTGGTGGAACAACAGGCGTTTGTACTCCTCCGGCATGGCTTTGTAATTGCCATCGGTCTTGCCGGTGGTGAAGGTCTCGAACCCGGCACGGCGCAGATCGTATTGCCACGCCGCCGTCGGCGGCAAAAGATCGCGCCAGAGCCGATTGAGATCGACAAGCCCGGTGCGAAACGGCGAAAGCCCCGTCGCCAGTTCGGCGCGGCAGGGCGCGCAGAGCGGCACGGTGGCATAGGCATTCGCAAAGCGCGCGCCCCTGGCCATCAGCCGGTCGATATTGGGCGTCTTGATCTCGATCCCGAAGGCGTTGCGCCATGTGAAAATGTCGATCATGTCATCAATCCAGATGACACAAAGATTGTCGCCCCGGATACTCTCGCGATCAAAGCCCATAGGCCGCCTCCTTTTGCCAAAGCGCCGTCAGCTTGCCATAGGCCTCCCCCGCAAACACATCTTCTCCCGGCCAGATCCAAAGCCGCGCGATCTGCGCCTCGCCCAGCGTCTTTTTGATCCCCGCCCGGTCGCTGCGACAGCCGATGAACAGGTCATGAAACCCGGCCTCCAGCCCCGAAGGCACAGCCAGCCCGCCGGGCGTCTCGCCATTGACCGCCAATTTCATCTTGCCGCCCTCGACCGAAGCACAGACCAGCGAGAAACGCCCCTGCGAATGCGCCATGGGTCGGGTCAGACCCGCCACGCCATCGCGGAATTTCAGCTCAACCACCCCGTCGGCTTCCGAGAGGAAAAGATAATCGCGCCCCTCGCGCGGGTTCAGCGTCATCAGCGTACTGGCCCGCCCCATCGGAGAGGCAAACATCACCGCCACACTGAACCGGGGCGCCTGAAGCGCCAGTTCTTCAAGGACAAATCCGCAATTCACCCCGTCCCGCAGCCGCAAGACGGGCCGGGCACCAAGGGTTTCTTGCCGCGCATGGCCCTCATTCGGGGTCGCCGGGCGCGCAACCCGGGTGCCCGACAGGTCGCGCCAACCGCTAACACGTCCGTCCTCGATCACCAGACCAGCCGCATCGAACACGATCCCCCCGGGGTTTTCTTGCGCGTCGGCAGCAGGCAGCAACGCGCCTTGGGGCAGGTCCATATCGACATATAACATCAGCCATGCACCTCAAGTCGGGCGGGCAAGGCCCAGCGTTTCACATCGGGTGCAAGCGAAGACGTCCAACTGTCACGCAAGGCACCGGGGCCGCCCCAAGCGTAGTTCAGCATCAGCCCCTTACGCGGGGCGTTTTCCGCCAGTTCGATCAGGATGTCGCGCGGCTCCTCCGCATCTACCGTGACCGAGGCAATCGCAATCGCACCCTCCGGCCCCGCAATCCGCAGCCCGCCATCGACGGCCCCAAACGGATTGTCAGCCTCCAGCACCAGAGGCGTCGCCGCATCGGTGCGCAGGCGGATCGCGCGCTTGCCCTCCCATTCGGCCAACAAGACCCTCGGACAATGCCATCCCCGCCCGGCTTCGATCTCCATCAATGCCGCCGCCTCCGTGCGAGCGCGCAGGCGCATCGCCGCTTCGGTCGGACGCAGCGCCTCGTCCAGCTCAAGCGCATAGCTCGGAAGCGTAAAGACCGGCCCCATCTCGCCACCATAAACCGCCAGCTCCCATTGTGCCGCCCGCCGGTCGCGCCCCGGCTCGGAGGCCGTGGTGTCGAACACCATCAGCGCCGGAACCGGCCGCAGGTCGATGCCCCAGAAGGCCTTGGCGAGCCGCTCCAAAAGCGCGCGCATCGCAGGCGCAAACTCGGCCTCCGGCGTCAAAATGTCTTCGAGCGCGAAATCGACACTCAGCGCGGCAAGCTTTGCGGGTTTGTTCAGGGTCTCAGCCAGCGCCTTGAGATTGGCGGCCGCGCGCATCAGATTGTCAAAGGCCTTGCCCGATGCCAGATCGGGCAGAGACGCCGAGCGGTCGGTCTCGCAACGTGCAAGGATCAGGGGCACCCCACGCCCCGAAGCCTGCCGCAGCCGCAGCATTTCCTCGGCCAAAAGCGCGTCCTGCGTCTGTTCGCGCAGCCCCTCGGCGCGATGGGTTTCGGGCGCGTCCTCGATCCCGGCCATGCCGACCGCGCCGATGTCATCCTCGGGCACCACGATATGATAGGGATAGGCCCCGGCCCCCGGAATGGCGCGCGTGCGTCGCGCGCCGCCAAGGCTCAACACGCCCAGAACCGGCCCCGGCGTTTCCGCCAGAATGGCTCCGCCTGCCAAGGCCCGCCGATAGCCGCGCGGCCCCGGCATGCCCGGAAGATTGGCGTCAAAGAACAGCCAATCTCCCAGCGCACGCAGGTTCCACGCATCGAGATCGCCCAGAAGCTCGGCATCCAATGGCGCGAAAAGGCGCTGGCGCAGATCGGCCACCACCTGATCGGACAGTTTCAGGATCAGCCCGGTGTCGTCATAGCGGATGACATCGCCGTTGCGCGCCCGCAAAAGCACCCGCCCGTCACCCGTTTGCTCGATACGTCTTTCGTCGGAAGACATTGCCTGCCCTTGCTGAACCCTGTTTCAAAGATAGTCCGGAATGTGTTGCCCTGTCACCCGGCCCTGTCACGACCGCCCTGCGTCACGTTCGGCTCCGATCGAAAATCAGCATGCCGCGATCCTGCCAGTCCTCGTTAAGGGCAAACCCGAGCCCTTCAAGCACGTCCTGATAAGCCTCTTGCGGCGCATCCTCACAAAACAGCTCCATCGGCAGGATGATCCGGCGCAACCGGTCGAGCTTCATGTTCACAAGCACGCCCGGCGTCACATCCCGGTCGCAAAGCCGCAAGACGGAAGGCCGGAAATCCTTGGCATAGGCCAGAAACCCGCTCGCCTCATCGGTCCCGTCCGTGGCGAACACCAGCGGCCCGTCGGTGACCCGTAACCGCGAGCTGTCCATCAGACCGTTGCGCCGTGCCAAGCCTTCGGTCACCCGCGCGATGTCGGGGCGGCTGTGCTGGGCCATGGCGATGAGATCGGGGACGGTCTTGAGCGCCTGAAGCACCACGACCCCCGCCTCGCCGCCGATGTTGAGAAACCGATCCCCGGCCTGCAACTGCGCGGTGATGAACCGCATGTGACGACGCGCGTATTTGCCCTCCGCGATCTGGTCCAGCGCATCGGGGCCGAACACGGCGGCATCGGCCGGGATCATGATGTCGTGATTGGCGACCACGTCGATATGCGGATTGTCCTGCAATTTCACCTTCGGCGGCAGGAAATCGTCATGCCAGCCATCGGCCACCGGGTTGCGGCGCTCTTCTTTGGGTTTGTCGGAGGTGGTCTTTTCGACCTCGCTCATGAGCGCAGCGATCTTGGCCGGATCGCGGGCCTGCGGCGGTTTGGCGACGACCTTGTTGATCGGCACCTTGCCCGCCTCGATCAGCCCACGCTTCATCTCGGCATAGGCTTCGGTCTGTTTGTACTCGTTGAGACGCGCCTCCACCCGGTCGAGGGCCGCGAAATGGAGCCGGTTCAGAACCGGGTCCTTCAGCAGCTCTGCCATGATCTCCGCACGCCGCGCCGCATGACGCAGGATCGAGTCGTCTTTCACCTCGTTGCGGTCCTGAAGCGCCCAGTAATCCGCGTTATACTTGTCTTTCTTGTTGTTCACGTTGCCGCGGAATTTGCGGATCGCATAGGCGTCGATACCCTTGACCGCATAGTGGTTCATCTGCGCCCAGTCATAGCCCAGCGTGCGCCGGATCGAGCGCCAACCGCGGAACTTGAAATAATCCTCCATCGGCACGCCCGAGCCGTTGAGCCAATGCACCGTGTCGGGATAGCCGTCCTTGAGATGCTTGGTCTTCATCTTCGGGCGGTGAATGCCGAGCTTCCAATATTCCGGGTCGAATTTGAACAGGGTCTTCACACCCCAGCCCTTGTTCCACAAAGGCGGTGCGGCGTAGAGATATTGCTCGGTCACCGGATCGCGCGACCAGTCCTCGACATAGCCCGACCCGAAAATGCGCCATGTGATGACGATGCCATTGGCACCCTTCTCTTCCGCCTCGCTCAGCATGCCGTCAAGCGTGCCGTCGCCATGTTTGATGCAGAGAAACTCATCGGCATCGAACACCAACACCCAATCCGCCGCCGCCACCAGCGGCTCCTCCTGCGCATAGTTGAGCGCGGAGGGCTGCGGCTTGATACCTTCGGGGATGTCGTTGCGCCGGTGATAGCCAAGGCCCAGCTCTTCGAGCCGGATCAGCATATCGTCGGTGCCGTCGCTACAGTCGTTGGTATAGACCAGAATATCGGTAAAACCGACCGCCATATGATGGGCGAACCACTCCAGAAGATAGGGCGCTTCGTCCTTCATCATCGACACGGCCATCACCGTGCCATGCGGGCTGACATGTTTCTTCAGATCCATGCCGCGCGCTTACTCCAGCGCCAGAGACGGGTCGATCCCAACTTCCTTGCACATGCGATCGGCATAGGAATTCTCCAGCGGCACGTTCTTGCGCCACCACGGTTTGGTGCCGTTGGTGTAGAGATGAACGCTGACCGTGTTCTCGGTGAACCAGCCTTCAACACGCCCGTAAGGATCGTAGAAGATGTCGTTCAACTGGAACGGCACCGGGTAGAGCACGTCGTTGGTCATCGCATGTTTGATGTCACCAGTCTGCTGGGCAAAATAGGTGAAAGCCTGCGGACCGAAGGCGGTGCGTTCGGTCTTGTAGATCCGAACCGGCAGAGGAATGGACGGGTCGAGCCGGTCCATCTTCTTGCGCTGGTTCTTGTTCCACCAGGCCGGGTAATCCGGCAGGTTGTCGTAATAATCCAGCAGACGGTCCATCAGCTCGCCCGTCTGCGGAATGCCGACCACACCACAGTTGAGCGCCCCGCGCATGCCGTGCCCCGCGTAGATATGCTCCCATTCGTCCGGGAAGGGCTTGTGGCAGAACGCATCGCAGTCGATCCAGATCGCGCCGGTCTTCTGGATCATCTTGTAGCGGAACACATTCGACAGGAAGGAAGCGGAGGTGTTCTCCACCACGCTCATGTCGATGTCCATGATCTCCGAGGCGGGGCGGATGTCGACGCCTTCGGGCGCGTTCGTCACCTCGTCGGTGCAATAGAGCGTCGTCGGATGGCCGTGCCGCAGGTGCGATTTGAGACACAACTGATTGAGATATTGCAGCTTGTCGCCGATCCACAGGGAGGCGACGGGACGACGGTTCAGTTCCATAATGATACTCTCTGCCCTGGTTGACCATATGAACGGGGTCTCTGCCCTTTTCTCGCGGAGCTTATCCCAAGCGCCCCGGCCTGTCTATTGCCGCTCACAGGCCGCCTAGGAGGAAAGTCGCGAGAAATCTTGCGAAACCCGGTGCTTGGCCCACCCGCACCACCGCAACTCGATTGCGCACAAGGCGATCTGTGCTAGTCTCCCGCAAAAGTCAAAATGTGACGAGATCCCGCCCCGTGTTCAATCCCCAGTCTCCCCTGACAGATGACATCGTGACACTCGAAAACGCGCTCATCGTGCCTTGGGGAGAAGGGCGCAAGCGCGGCATTTCCCGGCCCGCCGGGGTCTATGATGCACAGGGGGTCTATCAGCCGCTCAGTCAGTGTTTCCGCAACACCTCCGCCGCCACCACCACCGAGCCGAAAGGCCCGGTCCCAGAGGCAGAGGACGAGCTCAAGGGCACATGGCTGTTCGGCGGGCTGCTGTATCAGCATTTCGGTCACGCGCTTCTGGAATCCACCTCCCGGCTCTGGGCCCGCAGCGTGATGCCGGAGGTCGAAAACGTCGCCTTCCTGATGAAGAAACAGGTGAACCGCCCGCGTCGTTTCATCGATCCGATGGCGCCGATGATCGACATGTTCGCCGGAGGCATCGGCAAGCTCGCGGGGATCAAGGCCCCGACCCGTGTTGAGCGTCTTGTGCTGGCACCACAGGGGTTTGGCACCGGCGACATGATCGCCGGGAGCCCGGAGTTTCGCGCCCACATCCACAAGGTGCTCGCAGATCGCGTCAAACCCGAAGGGCCCGAAAAGATCTACATCTCCCGCACGGAGCTGTATTCGAAACGCGGTCGCTATTTCGCCGAGGACCGGATCGAAGCGCTGCTGAAAGCCGAAGGCTATCACATCTACCACCCGCAGACCCATGACCTCGAAGCGCAGGCGGCACAATATGCCGCGGCCCACACGATCATCTCGAGCGACAATTCCGCGCTGCACATGGCAGCCTTCTTCGCCCGGCCCGACAGTCGCCTGGCGATCATCCAGCGCCGCCCGGCCGATGTGCTCGACGACTATCTGACGCAATACCAATGGTTTGCCAGGATGCAGATCAACGTGATGGATGCGCTCAATGGCCGCTATTACCAGTTCGACGGAGCCGGACAATCGAACGAGCTTTACGCGGAGCTGGACTTCCCCACGCTCGGGCGCAAGCTTGTTGAAGCCGGCTACATCAATGACACAACGGGCTGGACCGCCCCCGGCCCCGAGGCGATCGAAGCGGAACGTCGTCTCTTGAGCGAGAAACTTGGCATCGAGATCCGGCTCGCGGAAATTTCGCACGAGGCTTAGCACTCAACCGACCGGTCAGTTGCGTCCCAGCCCCCTCTCACCCTATGGCTAGATCCCGTCATCAGGATAACGGTGGGCTTGAACCGAGCACACAAGAACATGTTTCATCCTCGCCATGCAAACGGTGAGCTTGTGGTACGTTCTGGAGGAAAGGGCATTGCGGAAATCGAATTCTGTTAAACTTTGTTAACAAAGAAATTCGACGGGTTGCCTATCCACCACACTGTTGAGCTCGCCCCATTTGCTTCCAGCGTGGTTTTTGGTACGCTACGGCCCAAACGCAAGAAACGCCCGGAAGGCGCCTATTGTTTTGTGTTATATGGGAATTTTGTATTCGACCTTGGTTGCGGGAGTAGGATTTGAACCTACGACCTTCAGGTTATGAGCCTGACGAGCTACCGGGCTGCTCCATCCCGCGACAGGGTCGAATGTGTGTTAAGCATCGTATGAGAGATTAATAAGCTGATTATTAGGTTTGGCGGTGACCTACTCTCCCACGTCTTAAGACGCAGTACCATTGGCGCAATCGTGCTTAACGGCCGAGTTCGGGAAGGGATCGGGTGTTTCACTGACGCTGTGACCACCAAACCGAATAATGAGCTTATGTCCAAGTCAAGTAAGTGTTGTGTATGCTTTTGATTTCGTTCGAGTAAGAGCAGTTTTGCTTTTACTGGATCAAATCAAGCCTATCGGGCAATTAGTACTGGTCAACTGAATGCATTGCTGCACTTACATCTCCAGCCTATCGACGTGGTGGTCTTCCACGGCCCTCAGGGATACCTTGTTTTGAGGGGGGCTTCCCGCTTAGATGCCTTCAGCGGTTATCCTTTCCGATCATAGCTACCCTGCACTACCGTTGGCACGATAACAGGTCCACCAGTGGATCGTTCACCCCGGTCCTCTCGTACTAGGGGCAACTCCTCTCAAGTATCCTACACCCACGGCAGATAGGGACCGAACTGTCTCACGACGTTCTAAACCCAGCTCACGTACCTCTTTAAATGGCGAACAGCCATACCCTTGGGACCTGCTCCAGCCCCAGGATGAGATGAGCCGACATCGAGGTGCCAAACACTGCCGTCGATATGGACTCTTGGGCAGTATCAGCCTGTTATCCCCGGCGTACCTTTTATCCGTTGAGCGATGGCCCTTCCACTCGGGACCACCGGATCACTATGGCCGACTTTCGTCTCTGCTCGACTTGTCAGTCTTGCAGTCAGGCTGGCTTCTGCCATTGCACTCAACGAGCGATTTCCGACCGCTCTGAGCCAACCTTCGCGCGCCTCCGTTACTCTTTGGGAGGCGACCGCCCCAGTCAAACTACCCGCCACACAGGGTCCCGGGCCCAGATAATGGGTCGCGGTTAGACATCAAGCAGAACAAGGGTGGTATCTCAAGGAAGGCTCCACAGGAACTGGCGTTCCTGCTTCAAAGCCTACCACCTATCCTGCACATGTTGTGCCTGATGCCAGTGTGAAGCTGTAGTAAAGGTGCACGGGGTCTTTCCGTCTAACCGCGGGAAGCCTGCATCTTGACAGGCAATTCAATTTCGCTGAGTCGATGTTGGAGACAGCGGGGAAGTCGTTACGCCATTCGTGCAGGTCGGAACTTACCCGACAAGGAATTTCGCTACCTTAGGACCGTTATAGTTACGGCCGCCGTTTACCTGGGCTTCAATTCAGAGCTTGCACCCCTCCTTTTAACCTTCAGGCACCGGGCAGGCGTCAGACCCTATACGTCGTCTTGCGACTTCGCAGAGCCCTGTGTTTTTAGTAAACAGTCGCCACCCCCTGGTTTGTGCCCCCAGCCAATACTTGCGTAGAAACTGGGCCTCCTTCTCGCGAACTTACGGAGGTATTTTGCCGAGTTCCTTCAACATCGTTCTCTCAAGCGCCTTGGTATTCTCTACCAGTCCACCTGTGTCGGTTTAGGGTACGATCTAATGAGAGGCTATTTCCAGGGACCGCTGAGCCGCCCATTCAATCCGATAAGGATGAACGACCTTTGCGATCCGTCACTTCTCTCTGGCCACTGAATATTAACAGTGTTCCCATCGACTACGCCTTTCGGCCTCGCCTTAGGGGTCGGCTTACCCTGCTCAGATTAGCTTTAAGCAGGAACCCTTGGACTTTCGGCGACAGGGTCTCTCACCCTGTTTGTCGCTACTCATGTCATCATTCTCACTGGTGATCTCTCCACGGGATCGCTCACGCGCCCGCTTCACAGAAAGCTTCGAGCCTCTAATGATCCCCTTGAGGATCGAAAGAGGCATGAAGCTATATCACACCACGCTCTGCTACCATGCCTTACGGCATCCTCGGCTTCGGCTCATGGCTTGAGCCCCGTTACATCTTCGCCGCAGGACAACTTATCTAGACCAGTGAGCTGTTACGCTATCTTTAAAGGATGGCTGCTTCTAAGCCAACCTCCTGGTTGTTTTGGTCGTCCCACCTGCTTTCCCACTTAGCCATGAATTAGGGGCCTTAGCCGGAGGTCAGGGTTGTTTCCCTCTCCACTACGGGCGTTAGCACCCGCAGTGTGTCTGCCATCTAGTACTCCCGGGTATTCGGAGTTTGGTTAGGATCAGTAAGCCTGTGGGGCCCCATTACCCATCCAGTGCTCTACCCCCCGGGGTATTCGGATGACGCTCTACCTAAATAGATTTCGCAGAGAACCAGCTATCTCCGAGTTTGATTGGCCTTTCACCCCTAGGCACAACTCATCCCGACCTTTTTCAACAGGTGTGGGTTCGGACCTCCAGTAAGTGTTACCTTACCTTCATCCTGGTCATGCCTAGATCACTCGGTTTCGGGTCTGATCCCACGAACTCATGCGCCCTATTAAGACTCGCTTTCGCTGCGCCTACACCTAACGGCTTAAGCTTGCTCGTAAGACCAAGTCGATGACCCATTATACAAAAGGTACGCCGTCAGGACTCGAGGTCCCTCCGACTGCTTGTAGGCGTCCGGTTTCAGAAACTGTTTCACTCCCCTCGTCGGGGTGCTTTTCACCTTTCCCTCACGGTACTGGTTCGCTATCGGTCAGTAAGGAGTACTTAGCCTTCGGGGGTGGTCCCCCGATCTTCAGACAGAATTTCACGTGTTCCGCCCTACTTAATACGTCACTCAAAGCTTCCTATACGGGGCTGTCACCCGCTATGGCCAGACTTTCCAATCTGTTCTAGTCACTCATCGTGCTCGGCTGGTTCCCGTTCGCTCGCCGCTACTAGGGAAGTCTCTATTGATGTCCTTTCCTCCGGGTACTTAGATGTTTCAGTTCCCCGGGTTTGCTCTTAAAACCCTATGTGTTCAGGTTAAAAGTACCTGTTTCAGCAAGATATAAGCAGCCTAAGCTATTATATCGAACTGTCAGGTGGGTTCCCCCATTCGGAAATCCATGGATCAAAGCCTATTCTCGGCTCCCCATAGCTTATCGCAGAGTATCACGTCCTTCATCGCCTCTTACTGCCAAGGCATCCACCAAACGCCCTTCTCGCGCTTGATTTGATCCAGAAAGAGCAAAACTACATGATGTCCTACCGCCTGTCGGCGACTTGAGGACGAAGTTTGCGAGCAACGCGAGCTGGTAAAGACGCGAAGCTATACTTTCAGGACCAAAAGCATACTTTCCCGCTTCCGATCTTGTATGGGATCGGAAACGCGCTGCAGTTCCGCAGAACCGCAACTTGGTTAGTTTACTTGACTTGGGCAACATCATCTTTTCAGCCGCGATACAGACGTTGGACCGGGAATGTGGTCCGCTGAATGCCTTCCTTGCGGAAGCGACCGAGATCAACCCTCACTTGGGCGATCAACGATGTTGCATTTAATCTCTCTATACGATGTCAATTGTCGTCTAAGATTAGACGAGCAAACACTGATCTCAGTGCTTGCTGATGTAATCTTAGTGGTAATGGTGGAGCCTATCGGGATCGAACCGATGACCCTCTGCTTGCAAAGCAGATGCTCTCCCAGCTGAGCTAAGGCCCCATACTCGCTGTTTCAGCGAATTAGTGGTGGGTCGAGGAGGACTTGAACCTCCGACCTCACGCTTATCAGGCGTGCGCTCTAACCACCTGAGCTACCGACCCAAGTCCAGACCGGTAGGTCTGTGATACTTTACGAAGAGATATGAGGACGGCCTGGCCGAGTTTGATCAACTATTGTTGATCTATGCTACATTTTAGTGTCCTACCGCGCAGAGCGCTACTTGAGGACGTGTAGCTGCTAAGTGTTTCACGAGAGTGGCAAGCCAATCTGCTAGAAACATCCTTAGAAAGGAGGTGATCCAGCCGCAGGTTCCCCTACGGCTACCTTGTTACGACTTCACCCCAGTCGCTGAGCCTACCGTGGTCCGCTGCCCCTCCGAAGAGTTAGCGCACGGCCGTCGGGTAGACCCAACTCCCATGGTGTGACGGGCGGTGTGTACAAGGCCCGGGAACGTATTCACCGCGTCATGCTGTTACGCGATTACTAGCGATTCCGACTTCATGGGGACGAGTTGCAGACCCCAATCCGAACTGAGACATCTTTTGGAGATTAACTCACTGTAGATGCCATTGTAGCACGTGTGTAGCCCAACCCGTAAGGGCCATGAGGACTTGACGTCATCCACACCTTCCTCCCGCTTATCACGGGCAGTTTCCCTAGAGTCCCCGGCCAAACCGCTGGTAACTAAGGATGTGGGTTGCGCTCGTTGCCGGACTTAACCGAACATCTCACGACACGAGCTGACGACAGCCATGCAGCACCTGTCACTGATCCAGCCGAACTGAAGGAAACGATCTCTCGTAACCGCGATCAGGATGTCAAGGGTTGGTAAGGTTCTGCGCGTTGCTTCGAATTAAACCACATGCTCCACCGCTTGTGCGGGCCCCCGTCAATTCCTTTGAGTTTTAATCTTGCGACCGTACTCCCCAGGCGGAATGCTTAATCCGTTAGGTGTGTCACCGACAAGTATACTTGCCGACGACTGGCATTCATCGTTTACGGTGTGGACTACCAGGGTATCTAATCCTGTTTGCTCCCCACACTTTCGCACCTCAGCGTCAGTATCGAGCCAGTAAGCCGCCTTCGCCACTGGTGTTCCTCCGAATATCTACGAATTTCACCTCTACACTCGGAATTCCACTTACCTCTCTCGAACTCAAGACTAGCAGTATCAAAGGCAGTTCCAGGGTTGAGCCCTGGGATTTCACCTCTGACTGACTAATCCGCCTACGTGCGCTTTACGCCCAGTAATTCCGAACAACGCTAACCCCCTCCGTATTACCGCGGCTGCTGGCACGGAGTTAGCCGGGGTTTCTTTACCTGCTACCGTCATTATCTTCACAGGCGAAAGAGCTTTACGACCCTAAGGCCTTCATCACTCACGCGGCATGGCTAGATCAGGGTTGCCCCCATTGTCTAAGATTCCCCACTGCTGCCTCCCGTAGGAGTCTGGGCCGTGTCTCAGTCCCAGTGTTGCTGATCATCCTCTCAAACCAGCT
Source organism: Celeribacter ethanolicus (assembly GCF_001550095.1). Classification (GTDB taxonomy): domain Bacteria; phylum Pseudomonadota; class Alphaproteobacteria; order Rhodobacterales; family Rhodobacteraceae; genus Celeribacter; species Celeribacter ethanolicus. Next base: position 29,728 of record NZ_LRUC01000038.1, read on the forward strand.
ATAGATCGTAGGCTTGGTAGGCCATTACCCCACCAACTACCTAATCTAACGCGGGCCGATCCCTCACCGAAATTCTTTCCCCCGAAGGGCGTATACGGTATTAAACCCAGTTTCCCGGGACTATTCCGTAGTGAAGGGTACGTTCCCACGCGTTACTAACCCGTCCGCCGCTAAACCCGAAGGCTTCGCTCGACTTGCATGTGTTAGGCCTGCCGCCAGCGTTCGTTCTGAGCCAGGATCAAACTCTCAAGTTGAAAGCATATTACTATGCTAACCTTGACGTCGAACCTCTGCACATCACTCCTGAAACCGGCTAGGGTTCCAGGAAACTGTTTCTCGTGCTTGGTATCAAAGATACCGAAAGCCGACAAACAGTGAAGCTGACACTCCATCATCGAACCCAAGTCCTAGGAGTGCGATATACAGACGTTCTTGTCGTTAAGACCAAACCGCCCACATATCTCTTCGTTCATCTATCAATTTCAAAGAGCCAGAGACAAAAACCAGACCAGTGCGCCCTAACTTGCGGCGCGCCCGCCCAGATCTGCCTCAAAATTTTCTGCCTCGCTTCCCCTCAAGAACCCCTCTCTGGCGTCCCGTCCGTTCCGTCTGGCGTCCCGTGCCGCGCTGTCTGCGCCGCCGGTGAAGGGGGTTCTAAGGCGAGTGCTCAGAACCCGCAAGCAGTTTTTGAAAGAAAAATGA